>CAVQRQ010000004.1:0-294591 GCA_963715265.1 uncultured Acidobacteriota bacterium | reverse complement strand
TCAGCGACACCGCGTTCGCACAGGCGCTTGCGACCGACCGCACGGCGGTGCTGGCGCTGTTCCAGGGCGCGCAGGGTACCGGCGGCGCCTTTGCGGCGGTCAGGAGCTCGCTGGCGGCCTACACGGCAAGCGGCGGCCTCGTTCCATCGGCCCAGACGCGACTCGACGACCAGTTGTCGAAACTCGGCGACCGCATCGAGGAGTTCGAGCAGCGTCTCGCCATTCGCAAGGAAGCCATGCAGAAGGAGTTCATCGCGGCCGACCTGGCCATCGCGCAGCTGAACGCATCCCGCAGCCAGCTCGGATCGTTCGGCGCATCGATTGGCAGCTTCTGACGAGTCCCGCGATACGCATGGCCACACACCTGCCCCATCCCACGCCGCTCCCCGCAAGCGCCGCGACGCCTTCCCGAGGTGCGCAGGCGTACAGGGACACCCAGGTGCTCTCACGGACCCCGATGGAACTCGTCGTGATGCTGTACGACGGGGCGATTGCGGCACTCGGGCAAGCGCGCGATGCGATGGCGGCCGGAGACCTGGTCACGAAGCGGCATGCCCTCTCGCGCGGGGTCGGGATTGTCCAGGAACTGCAGAACATGCTGAACATGGAGGCCGGCGGCGAGATTGCCGATTGCCTCGACGGCCTCTACACTTACGTGACGGGCCGCTGCTACGAGGCCAACGCCCAGCGGCACCCGGGAGGGGCTGGACGAGGCCATCCGGCTGCTGACGCCGCTGCGGGATGCCTGGGCCGAACTCGCGGCACAGGGTCCCCTGCCCGCCGCCTGATGCACACCGGCCCGGAGGGCCCCAGCTGGGTGACTGCCGACCTCGAAACGACGCTGGCCGACTATCGGACGGGACTCGACGCGGAACTGTCAGTGCTGGCCCGCATCGAGGCACTGGCTGTGCGTCAGCGCGACCTGCCCGAGCCGGCCCCGCCTGACGTCCTCACCGAACTCGCCCTCGAGCGACAGCGGCAGCTCGCCGCGCTGACGGCGCTCGAACAGCAGGTCGCGCCCCTTCGGGATCACATCGCACGACGGCTCGACGATGCGCGCCGGCGCCCCGGCTTCGAGGGCATCGCCGAGCGCCATCGCCAAGCCGCGGACGTGTCGTCCAGGATCCTGCGACTGGACCAGGACAGTCTGGCCATCCTCGAGCGGGCCGACGCCGAGCGTCGTGCAGCGGCGCAGGCGCTGGACACGGGTGAGGTCACCCTGGCCGCGTACCGCCGAATGATTCCAGCAGCCCCACTCCCCGCCAGGCCTGTTCACCGGGCGCGGCTGAACCGCGGTCACGCCGAGGCGGCGACGTCCGGGGCCAGCGCGCGGCGCCCGATGGGTCGCTCCGCGTGCAGGAAATAGCCGATTGGACGGAACCTCGCGAGTCGTACAGGGCACGGGCCCGCGCGTTGTCTTCGCTCACGAGTAGCGTCACGACAGCCCGCTCGTGCGTCAGACCCCAGGACAGCAGGTTATCGAGCATGCGACTGGCCAGGCGCTGACCGCGCGCCTGTGGGTCGACGACGAGTTGTGCCAGGTGGAGGGTCAGCGGCGACAAGGCCGTCACCACTGTCGCGCCTGACAGCTGGCCCGGACGTGCACCGGGTGCCACGAGGCTGGCCTCGGGCAGAAACTGACCGAGTGCCGCGCCACGCGTCAATTGCGCCACGTAATGCGCCCACTGATTGAGGCGACCGTGCCGCGCAAAGCATCGCGCACCGGGCACGCCGGCGTACGCGCGGGCCAGCAGCCTCACCAGGTCAGGCCCGTCGCTATCCTGCAGCGACCGGAGCATGGGGTCCACGGGCGCCTTGCAGGTCCCTTCCAGCGTGCGGCGCAGGTACCAGTAGCGGGTGACGTCGAAGCGACGGCGCTGGAGCGCGCTCTCGCACGCGGGGCTGTCGGGATAGACGAACAGCAGCAGTTCCTGTGCCAGTGAGGCCTCGGGCGTCCTGAAGATGCCATCGAGCAGCAGGCGGACGCCGTCGGCCGTTCTCGCCTGCAGCGCGCCGACCTGCAGCACGCCGTGCTGCACCAGAAAGTACGTCCACCCGACGATGCTCTGGCCCGGCCCACGAACGACGAGTCCCGGCAGCGTCCCCTCGGCGCGCGCGTGCTCGAGGATCTGCAGGGACGGGTCGAGGTCCCACTGCAGGCCGGTCAGCCAGCGCGCACCGCTCGGCCTCGTACACGGGCGCCATGGCCCCCGCCGAAAGATTCCGCCAGTCGTCGAGTCTCATGACGCGCCCTCGTTCACAGGCCGGCCGTCGCGTGCGCTCGAGACGCGCGCGCGGGCCTCCCCGACCACGCGGCCGCGCGCCGGTTCTCGACCCGAATCTGTTCGTAGATTTCCTGGCGATGCACGGGCACGTCGGTCGGGGCCGTGACCCCGATGCGCACGGCATCCTTGCTGACCCTCAGCACGCGGATCTCGATCCCGTCGGCCACGATGATCGCTTCGTTGCGTCTGCGCGTGAAGACCAGCACGGCAAGCCTCGCTCAGAACAACTGCGTGAGCTCGAACCGCAGCGGATACAGGCTGTTCGAGGGCATCAGCTGGTAGCCCAGCATCCGCGTGGGATTGACGACGACAGGCGCCCGCAGATTGACGAGGGTCTTGTCGTCGTGAACGGTGACGACCGCGAGCCACACCAGCGCGGTTTCGTCGGACTCTCCCAGCCTGGCGCGATCGACGTCGGACAACTGGCACCGGTATTCGGGGAACGCGCGTCGCGGATCCACGGCCAGGAACGACGCCGTGGGCCCCTCGACCGACTGCAGGCACTGGAAGGGATTCAGTTCGCGCGACGAGAGGACGACGAAGCGCCGGCACTCCTCGAAGCCGGGCAGCCCGGCCGGAAACGTGATGACCTGGTCGGTCGTCACGTCGAACGACCCGAAGGCGGTTTCGACCCGCGTGGGGCCGCCCGGGGCGGCGTGTCCGCTCATCGCAGGTAGTCCATCAGCGACAGACGCGGCGCCGTACCTGCTGCCGCGATGGCCGCCTGCTGGGCCTGCTGCGCTCGTGTCATGCCGGAAATCGCTTCGGCCAGGCCGATCTCCTCGACCTGCGCACGGCGCGCGTCACTGGCCCGCCACAGGTCGTCGAGCCGTGTCCTCTCGGCCGGCATCGCGTTCAGAGTGGCTTCCGACGCGACTCTGCGCCCCTGTCACGCGGTCGAACGCCTGTGCCAGTATCCTCCGCGCCCGCATCGAGCGCCGACATGTCGCCCGCCCGCACGGCCGCCGCCAGCCCGTCGAGCGTCTCGAACAGGTCACGTGCCGCTCCCCCCTTCAGCATGGCGCCGCCATCGACTGTCACTTCGGCAGCCGACGACCGGGAGAGGTCGACCTCGACGACTGTCGAATTGCCCTTGTAGGCCGACACAACGGACCCGGACCTGTCGTACGGCGCGGTGAGCGCGGCGGCGCCGGCAAACAGGTACGCGCCGCGGTACGTGGTGTTGATGGCGGTGAACACCGCCTGGCTGGCGACTCGATCTCAAGTGCGATGGCCCACGCTGCGGAGGCGTCAGCACCGTCGTCCGGCCAGCGGCCACTCGCGTCTGGGCCGCGGTGATGCTGCTGATGATGTCGCTCAGGACTCCGTCGGTGACGCGCAGGCGCGCCTCAATCGAGTCGGTGGCCTCCCGGTACCTGTCGAGCGCCCGCGTCTCGGCGCGCTCGCGCATCGCGGTGGCCGCTGCCGCGGGGTCGTCGCTGGCCCGCTGCAGGCGGAGCCCAGAGGAGACGTGTCTGCTGCGCACGCGCGAAGTCCTCTGCGGTTCTCTGGATGTCGCGGAGCGTTGTGCGGTAGAGCGTGTTGGCGGTGACGCGAAACATGGGGCCTCGGCTAGCGCTTGATCGACAGCAGCGTCTGCAGGGTCTCGTCGATGACGGTGAAGAAGCGCGCATTGGCCTCGTAGGCCCGCTGGAAGCGCATCATCAGGGCAGCCTCCTCGTCGATCGACACGCCCGAGACGCTGTCGCGGAGGCGTTCGATCTGCTCCACGATCTCCTGCCGCGTCGACTGTTCGGTGCGCGCGCGATGGACGTCACTGCCGACGTCGTGGAACAGCGCGGACCATGCCTCGTCCGGCGTCCGTCCGCCGACGAAGGCCACATCCCGCATGTCGGCCAGGCGCCTGGCGATCTGGTTGTCACCCGGCGCCGCGGTCCCTGCCGCCGCGAGGCGTGAGGGGTCGGCCATCAGGGCCGGGTCCATCGTCAGCGACGCGGCCGCCCCGACCACCGACCCCGGCGGTACGAAGAACGCACCACCCGGGTTGCCATGGAGATCGAACCCCGTGCCGTGCAGCGCATTGACCTCGGTGGCCAGCGCGTAGGCCAGCCGGTCGAGCTGGGCGAGGTACGCGGGAATCTCCCTGTCGCGCGCCTGCAGCAGCCCGCCCAGGTGGCCATCCGCGATCGCCGCGGTGATGTCCACGCCGCCCGACTCGATCCGCGCCATGCCATCCGGACCGCTCGCGGCGGTCAGCGGGTAGGCATCCGCTCCCATGACGAGTGGTCGACCGTGCCGCGTCGCCACCTGCAGGCTGCCGTCGGCCATCTCGATCACATGCGTGCCGATCATGGCGGACAGTTCCTTCACCGCCTCGACCTGCTCATCGCGGAGATGGAGGGTCTCGGATGCCGGCGACGAGGCCATCGATGCGTTCAGCGACGCGATTCGCGTTGCCAGCGCGTTGATCGTGTCGACGTCCTGGCGCACGCGCGCGTCGGCGGCGCGTGCGGCATCGGCGAGTCGCGTGGCGATCCCGTTGAAGGCACGCGCGAGCGCGTCGCCATCGCCCAGCACCTGCTGCCGCGCGGTTGCCGACGTCGGTGCGTCGGCCAGCGCGGCGAAGGCGTCGAAAAAGTCGGCCAGGTCGGCGTCGACTGAGGTCCCGGGCTGCCCGAGCGCGCCTTCGGCCAGGGCCAGGGCGTCTCCCATCGCGGCGTGACGCTGCTCGAGCGGGCGTTCGTCGAACAGACGCTGGTCGTAGATGCGCTCGCGCAGCGATCGCACGCCGAGGACCTCGACACCAGCCCCAGCGGAGAAACGGTCCGATGGCGGCACGGCCCCGAAATCGGCGACGCGCCTGGTGTAGCCCGGCGTATTGACGTTGGCCAGATTGGTGCCAACGACGTCCAGGCCGTATCGCTGGACATCGAGGGCTCGCGCGGTGGCACCAAGCATCGCGAAGAGCGACATCAGCCCCTCGCGGTCAGGACGCCGCCGCCGTCGCGACGAGAAGGGCCGCGCCCTGGGGGCCTGTAGGTGGACGAGGTGTCGGCGTCGGACGCCGGAGGCGCTGTGAAGCGCGCCAGGGACGCGCCGAGTCGTCGGCAGCGCGCGAGCGAGGCCGCCACGCGGACGAGCCCGTCGTGCGAGGGAGGTCCGGATGACACGCGTGCGTCCGCGGCGGCCTGGAACCGCCGAACAGCCGCGGCAATCGCGTCATCGCACGGCGTCGCCGCCTCGGCGTCGGGGTGCGCCAGCGCGTCACCCAGCACGTCGAGCACCAGCGCCAGCTCGCGCGCCGCATCGGTGAGTGGGAAGTCGTCGGTCACGGGTCGCACGCTGCCTGTCTGTCGTGGCTCTCGCGCTACTTCGACAGGAGACTGTCGATGAGGCGGTCGGCGAGGCGTGCGGCGTCGTTGCCGATTTCGCCGGCGGCCAGCCTGGCCTTGGCGCGCTCGACGACGTCGGCCCGAATCTCCGGGGACCTCGACGCAGCATCCACGGCCTGGCCGAGCAGGCGTGCATCGGCGGAGACCTCGACGCGGTCGCCCCCAGCCCGTTCCCCCCTGGCCTGACTCGCCCGCTGCTGCGCGGCCTTGTCGACGTGCTGGGTCTGTCCTGCGTCCTGTACGCCCGAGGGGCGATCGCCCTCAATCTTCATCGTTCACTCCTGTCGCGCATGGCGAGACGCCGGCGCGTGTCTCAGGAATCGGCCGCCGTTCACTGACCTTTAATGTCACTCGTCAAATTCCTGACGAACTGCTCGGGGTCGACCCGTCGACCATCCTCCCTGACCTCGAAGTGCAGGTGAGGTCCTGTCGATCGGCCCGAGCTGCCCACCCGTCCCACCTGCTGGCCCTGAGCCACGGTCTCGCCGGCCCTGACGTCCAGCGAGGCCAGGTGCGCGTAGCGCGACTCGAAGCCGTTCGGATGACGGATGACAACCGTCAGGCCGTAACCTCCCTCCGTGCCGGCGGTCACGACGGTCCCCGCTGCGGCCGCGGGCACCTCCGTGCCATAGCGAGCTGCAAGGTCGATGCCGCCGTGAAAGGTCGCCTGTCCCTTGAACGGGTCGCGGCGCCAACCGTAGCCGGAGCTGACGCGGCTTGGGATTTCCAGGGAAAGGCCTGTGTCGGGACGCGAGCCGGCATCAACCCCGATGCCCGGCTCGTGTCGGCTTGCCGACATGGCGACCGCTGCGGCTGTCGAGCTGGCGGCCGAGGCGGCGACGGCCGGCACGCCACCGGGCAGTGGCACGACTGCAGGCCCGGGCACTCGACCGCCCTGCTGCCGCTCCCACGCATCGACCATCATCGGGCCCATCCCGACACCACCGGCACGGGCGAGGTGCAACGCGAGTTCACCGTCGATCGTCGAGCTGAACGTCTCGTTCCCCAGGCCCTCCCCCTCCGCCTGCTCGTCCAGCAGCGACTTGCGCATCTGCTTGATCATCTCGAGCATCAGCATCGACTCGAACTGCGCGGCCAGTTCGGCCAGCCGCTCGCGTTCGGCAGCCGGTGACGACGGCCGATCGCCCGTCGTCAGTCGATCCGGCCCGGCGGCGGGAAACGAGAGCGATGCCCCGACAGGATCGCGGGACATCAGATGACCACGATCTCCGCCCGCAGGGAGCCAGCGGCCTTGAGGGCCTGCACGATCGCGATGATGTCGCGCGGCGTCACCCCGAGCGAGTTGAGGGCCCGCACGACGGCGTCGAGCGTCACGCCCTCGTCGAGCGCCACCAGCCTCGTCTCGCGCTCCCGCACGTCCACCTGCTGATCGGGCACGACGACGGTCTCGGCCCGGCTCTGGCCGAAACTCGGGTTGGGCTGCGACACGTCGAAGCGGGTGCGAATGGTGACGGCGAGAGAGCCATGTGCCACGGCCGCCGCCCCGAGGGTGACCAGCGCACCCACGACGACGGTGCCCGTGCGCTCGTTGATCACGACACGCGCCGGGCCATCGGCGTCCACGGGCAGCGGCTCGATGCGCGCCATCAGTTCCGGGACGTTGCCACGGAACTGTTCGGGAACGCGGATGGCGACGGTCGCCGGGTCGATGGCCCTCGCGACACCGACGCCGAGCGCGCCGTCGACGGCCGCCGCCAGCCGCGACGCCGTCGAGAAATCCGGCGTGTTGAGGGCCAGCAGCACCTCGTCGCCGTCGGGCACGACGCCACGCGGCTGTACCTGGACGAGGCCGCCGCCGGGGACACGACCCGCCGTGAGGTGATTGACCTGCACGCTGTTGATGCGGGTGCCGCCTCCGAAGCCCCCGAGCGTCAGGGGGCCCTGCGCGAGCGCCACGACCTGACCGTCCGTGCCGCGCAGCGGCGTGGGCACGCAGCGTTCCGCCCTGCAGGCTGCGCGCGTCGCCGATCGACGAGACGATGATGTCGAGACGCACGCCGGGCCGCGCGAACGGAGGGAGTTCGGCGCTCACCATCACCGCGGCGACGTTTTCGAGACGCATCATCTCGGGCGTGACGACGACGCCGAAACGCTCGAGCGTGTTGGCGACCGTCAGGTCGGTGACCAGCGTCTGCCTCCGGTCGCCCGTGCGGTTCAGACCGACGACAAGTCCATAGCCGATGAGGGGCGTCGCCCGGACGCCGACGAGCGAGGCGACGTCCTTCACGCGCGTCGACGCACTGCGCGCGCCCACAGGCCCGCCTGCCAGCACCATCGCCACCGCCACCAGCACTACTCCAGACGCGCGAGTCATCGCCATCGCTCCCGGACGCGCACGCAGGTGCCGACACACGGTGGGCACCTGCCGCAGATCCCCTTCAGAAGATCTTGTTCAAGATGCGCACGAGCCAGCCGGGCTTAGGTTGTCCTTCATGAGGCCCCGCCCGTAGTACTGGATGCGCAGTTGCGCGATCTGTGTCGACAGCACCACGTTGCCCGGCGCACGTCGGGCACGGACGATGCCCGTGAGGACGACGATCTGCCGCTCGCCGTTGAGATCGAGTTCCCGCACGCTTTCGAGTACCAGGTCGCCGTTGGGCAGCACTTCGGTGACCCGAGCCGTCATGGTCGCCGTCAGCATGCTGGCGCGCGTCGTGGCGCCGCGTCCCTTGAAGGCACTGTCGGCGCTCATGCTCGCGAGCCGTTCGGATCGATTTCGGGCGGCAGCTGCGTCTGGAGACCGAACAGCGTCGGCACCGCCGCGCGCGCGCTGCTCTTCTTGTCGAGTTCGAGTCGGCCGATGCCGTCGACTCATGCTCTCGATCACGCGCACCGTGATGAGGTCGTTGACGCGGCGCGCCCTGCGATCGGTCGCGAGGCCGGTCATCCACTCGATGCGGGCCGTCGCTGCCTGCGCCGACGCGCGCGCGAGGCCCTGCCGTGTCGAGATGTCGCGCGATCGCGGCATCGTACGCGTCGGCCGGCCGGGCTTCGGATGCTGCGCCGCGCCGCGCGACGCAGCGAGCGTCACGACGAGGGCGACGAGGGTCTCGATGAACCATGTACCACCTCCACGATCCCTTGCCACGACCCGCGCGTGCAACCGCTTGCGGCTGTCCGGGTTGACGACGATGACCGTGTCTCCGAGCGCGCCCGACTGCGCGGCAATGGCGCGTCCCCGGACCTCGAGTGACCCGACGCGCGCCACCGTCACGACTTCGTCACCGGATGCGACGAGCGGACGGCGCGACCAGGGCCGACCGCGTGACGACCGCCCCCGTGACGAGCGGCCGACGCACGGTGGCACCGCTCGCCTGCTCCAGCGTCGGCAGCGCCTCGAACGACTGCCGCCCGATGTCGTCGTCGACGACAGCGATCGCTTCCATGTCGAGTCGGCTCCTGGCCTCGACCGGCTTCTGGGCCCGCAGGTGCGGCATGTGGACCCGCACGGTCGCCGTGAACCGCCCCGTGCGTCTGCCGCCGGGGGCTTCGTCGACCGCTGGCCCGTAAAGCACGAAACGCACTGGGCCGGCCGTCCGGCTCGAGGGTTCCGGAATGGCCGTCACGACCGCGACAGCATTGGCGGCCACCTGCAGGACCGGTGAGCTGATGCGCACGTCGGCGTCGGGGCCGAACACCCGGCGTACCGCGGCGACGGCCGCCTCGGTGGCCGCCTCCACGTCGGCCGCCGGAGGCTGGGCCTTCACAGGGGCGGCAGTGGCAAGGCCGCACGCGACGACGACCGCGATCGACCACGCCGGCCGGCGGGTCGGCCTCTCACCGCGCCATGTTGTTGACCTGCGACAGCATCTCGTCGGCGGTCCGAATCACCTTGGAGTTCGCCTCGTAGGCGCGCTGTCCGAGGATCATGTTGACCATCTCCTCGACGACGCTCACGTTCGAGTCCTCGAGGAAGCCCTGCAGCAGCGTGCCGCAGGCCGTCGGTGCCGGGCAGCGCCGCTGTCGGCTCACCCGAGGCCGTGGTCACGGTGAACAGATTGCCCCCATGCGCGTGCAGGCCGGCGGGGTTCTGGAAGGTGGCCAGCTCGAGCGTGCCGAGCTGCTGCGGCGCGCTGTCGCCGGCGACCATGGCCGACACGATGCCGTCCTTCGAGATCGTCACGGACGTCGCGTTGGGCGGAATCGTGATCTGCGGGCTCGCATGACGTAGCCCTCGTTGGTGACCAGCGTGCCGTCCTGGTTCACGTGGAGGTTGCCCGCGCGCGTGTAGGCAGTCTGGCCGTCAGGCAGCGTGACCTGGAGGAAGCCGCGCCCCTCGATGGCCAGGTCGAGCGGCGCGTTGGTGGCCCGGAGGTTGCCGCTCGCGAAGTCGCGCGAGGTCGCCACCGGCCTGGCCCCGAGGCCGAGTTCGATGCCGATCGGCGACTCCGCCGTGGCGTCGGTTGGCGTGCCCGGGGCGCGTCACCTGCTGGTAGACGAGGTCCTCGAACTCGACCCGGCTCTTCTTGAAGCCCGTCGTGTTCACGTTGGCCAGGTTGTGCGCGACGTTGTCGATGTTGGCTTGCTGCGCGTTCATGCCGCTCGCGGCCGTGTACAGCGCTCGAATCATGTTCGTCCTCGTCTTGCCGAATACCGCGGTGGTGAGGTCCGGGCGGACCGTGGGCCCTTCGCCCTGCCTCCGCTCGCCCAGGACACGGGTCTAACGCCGGCCCAGTTCGGTGATGGCGCGCCCGTCCAGTTCGGTGCTGAGAATGTTGAGACCGCGCTGCAGCGCTTCGAATCCCCGGGCGACCTCGGTCAGGGCCACCATGCGATCGACAACGGAGACGTTGGAGGCCTCGAGGAGGCCCGAGCGTACGGTGATGCCCGACGCGTCGGCCGGCGCCACGGGTCCCGGCGCCCTGAATCGCCCCATGTCCTCGCGCTGCAATTCCGAGTAGTCGCCGAAGTCGACCACGCGCAGCTTGCCTGCCGCCAGAGCGCCCACGCTCACGGTCCCGTCATCGGCGACGCTGATCGGTCCCCTGGCCGTGCCGACGCTGAGCGGCCCGCTGGATGTCTGCACCGGATGACCGTCGGCCGTCGTGACCGTGCCATCGGCCGCCAGCGAGAAGTTGCCGTTCCTCGTATAGCGCGTGCCGTGCGGGGTCTCGACGACGAAGAACCCCCGGCCCTCGATGGCGAAGTCGAGATCGCGGCCCGTCTTCTCCATCGACCCGGGACGGAAGTCGAGATGTCCCGCGCCCGGCGCAACGTCGACAGCCGGCCTGAAGGGTCCGCCCGAAGTCCGGTCGCTCGACGGCGCTGGTCGTGACGCGCTCGGCCTTGTAGCCAGCCGTCTTCGCGTTCGCGATGTCGGACGCCAGCCGATCGAGCTGCTCCAGCCGTGTCCGCAATCCACTCAGCGCTGCGTAAGTTCCGCCTGCCATGTCTGCTCCGTCTGCGTGGGCGCGACGATGAGGTCCTCGGTGCCGGACGCCCCGTCGAGGCGTACCCATGCAAATCCCGGGCCCCACGTGTGTTGCCACGTCTGCGCGCGACCTTCGAGCGCGGCGTCGGCAATCCGTCGTGCCGCCTGCGCCGTTGACAGCCTGCCGACACCCGACGGCATCGGCGCCGGGGCGGCGGAGCCATACTCGTCGAGCAGCGCCTGCAGCAGGGTGTCGCTCACCAGGTACGGACGCACCCGCAGGCCCGTCCCCGACTGCAGGGCGGCGATCGCCGTCCGCGGCAGCGGCGCGCCCGAGGCAATCCGCAGCGTGCCGTCCCGCTCGACATCGAGCGGCACGACGCCCAGGGCATGCACCACCGTCCGCGACAAGCCGGCCACGGGCACGCGCACCGTGGCCGGATCGACGCGCGTGAGGAAGCCGACACCGGCCTGACGGGCCAGCGCATGCGTCACTGCGGCTTCGTCCACGGCGCCCATCGCGACCAGTTGCGCCCCGAGGCGCAGGCCGGTGCCTGCCTGTGTCGCGAGCGCATGGACGAGGATGTCCGGCGTAATCTGCCGTGAGGCGACGAGCGTGGCGCCCAGACGCACGGGCGGCATGGTCGTCACGCGGGCGACGCCCGGCGGGCGGAGGGTGTCGAGCCGGCGCGCCGTGACCGCGGCCAGACAGCCCGGACTGCAGTACCACTCGCCGTCGAAGGCGATGCCGCGGCGAAGCACCTGGAACACCCGCCAGGTGCGGCAGTCGTTATGCGCGCACTTTGGCACGGCCGAACTCCGTCACCTGCCGGGTCCGCCCGGAGGCTCCCGCGTCGGCGAGCCACAGCCGCAGTCGCACTTCTCCCTCCGACACCTGCTCGGCCGCGGCGATTTCCGGCACCGTGTGTCCGCGATGCGCGGCGGCCCGGAGCCGCACGGCTGTCGGGCGCGGCGCCGAAGACCGGGCGGCGGACGCGGCACTCACGGCGGCCAGGCGTTCGACCTCCGTGGCCACCTGCCGGAAGCCCGTCTCCGTCGTGTCGGTGAGCAGGTTCAGGCCCTCCTGGAGGCGGCCCACGCGCGTCTCGAGCTGGACTGTGTGGCGCAAGGCCCTGACGAGCCGGGCGGCGATGAAGAGGATCACGCCGGTGGCCAGCAACAGGGCGGACATGGCCGCGAGCATTGGCACGGTCATCGAAGGCAACTCCTTACATTTCGAGCGTGCGGAGGCGGTCGGCCGGGCTGACCACCTCGCTCACGCGCACGCCGTAGCAGCCCGACACGACCACCACCTGCCCGCGGGCGACGAGCCGCCCGTTCACGAGCAGATCGACGGGGTCGTCGGGCGACCGCGCGAGGTCGATCATCGAGCCCGGACCCAGACGGGCCAGCGACTCGAGCGACATCTGTGTCTCACCGAACCTGACCGTGATTGGCAACTCGATGTCGAGCACCACGTCGAGGTTGCGCGGGGGCGGTCCGGGCAGCGCGACGGGTGCCCCCAGAGGGCGCGCCGCGGCCGGTGCCTGCATGCCAGGGGTCCGCGCTCCGTGGGATGCCTGGCTCTCGAGGACGTCAGCCCAGGCCACGAGCCTGACGGGCTCGCCCGCCCCGATCATCAAGTCGAAATGACGCGCGCCGGCCGGCGCGGGCGACGGTGCAGGGCCAGGCGCCCCGACAACGAGGGCCAGTCCCTCGCGGCTTCCGCGTCCGAGCGCCTCGGCGGCCTGCGCTGCGAGGGCCGCCAGCGCGTCGACGACGTCCTGCTCGGACGGGACGTCGCCCCCACCGAGCACGGCCGAGGCCATGTGCGCCGCGCCGTCCCGGCTCAGTCCGAGACAGACGGTACCGGCGGCACTGCCGGACAACTGAAGAGGCAGTTGCCAGTCGACCGGCGCGTCTCCCACGGCGGGCATGGCGCGCACGGCCATGCCGGTCGCCACACCGAGCACCTCGGCCAGGCTCGCCACCAGCGAGTCGGTGAGGGCTCGCGCGTCAGCCATGTGCCACCTCCGGCGCCGTGGCGCTGGCCACGGCGTGCAGCAGTCGGACGCCGGCGCGCCCGGCCTCCTGCACCGGATGGGCGTCGAACTTGACGGACTCGCCGACCCGCACCTGGAGGGGATCGATCAGGCGGTGCCCGAGCGCGATCACGTCTCCGGGCGCCAGGTTCAGGACGTCGCGCGCAGACAGCGTCGTGTCGACCGTGGCCGACACGGCGACGGGAAGGCACCCGAGCGTGCGCCAGAACTCGTGCCGATCGCCGAGAGTCGGCTCGCGATGGGCGCGATACCACGTGTGATTGAACGAGTCACCGAGCGTCTCGATGGCCGAGGCCGGCAGGCAGAAGTTCAGCATGCCGCGCGAGTCACCGATGCGCATGTCGAAGCCGATGAGGACCACGACCTCGTTGGGCGCCGCGATCTGCAACATCTGCGGACGCGTGTCGCGGCCGTTGATGCGGAAGCGCACGTCCACGATGTTGCGCCAGGCTTCGGTGAGGTGCTCGAGCAGCAGCCTCACGACGCCGTCGATCACCGTGTGCTCGATCTCGGTGAGTCCGCGCGTCGGCGCCATGCCTTTCCCCGACCCGCCGAGCATGCGGTCGATCATGGCGAAGGCCACGGACGGATGGAGTTCGAGCGCGGCCAGCCCGTCGATGGGCGCGAGCGAGATCCCGTAGAACGCCGTCGGATCGGGCAGCGACATCAGGAACTCGGCGTACGTGAACTGCTCCACCGAGGTGACGTTGACGTCGGTCACGGTGCGCAGGTACGCCGACAGGGACGTGGAGACGTTGCGGGCGAAGCGGTCATGCAGGAAGTGCAGCGAGCGGATCTGTTCCTTGCCGACCCGGTCGGGCCGACGGAAGTTGTAGACGGTGACCGACTCCCCGTCGGCCGCCGCCACCGCGACGGCGGGCCGATCGATGTCCGCCGCCGTCGTGAGCAGCGCGTCGATCTCGTCCCTCGACAGGATCTTGCTCACGCCAGCGCCTCAGGTTTCTGCAGGCGCGCCTTGAGGCTGCTGCGCAGGCGGGAGAGGGCGAGCGACCGCAGTTGCGACACGCGCGACTCACAAACGCCGATGACGGCGCCGATCTCGGCCATCGTCATCTCCTCCTCGTAGTACAGGGCCAGGATCTGCCGCTCGCGCTCGGGCAGCTCCAGGATGGCCTCGGCGAGCAGCACCTTCAGTTCCTTCCGTTCGAGCTGCGCATCGGGTCCCTCGTCCACATCGATACAGAGTTCGAGCAGCGGCTGTCCGTCGTCGCCGGTGGCGTCGAGCTGCCGGATGGCGCCGACCTCGAGGGTCCGCACCTGGTCCATGGCCTTGTCGAACTCGCGCGGCGACATGTGCATCTGGCCGGCGACCTCGTCCTCGGTCGGCTCGCGCTTCAACTCGGCGCGAAGCTTGGCGACGGCGCCATCCAGTTCGCGGCGCATGCGGCGCAGCGAGCGCGGCGCCCAGTCCAGGTCGCGCAGCGCGTCGAGCATCGCGCCATGCACGCGGCGTCGCGCGAACGCGTCGAACGGCACGCCCATCGACGGCCTGTAGCGCCCGGCGGCGTCGATGAGGCCCATCACGCCGACGCTGATGAGGTCGCTCATCTCCACCTGGGCCGGCAGCCGCTGTGCCAGCCGGTGAGCCATGGCCTTGACGAGCCCGACATGGGCGATCACCAGCTGATCGCGATCCAGAGCGCTCGCCTGGGGGGTCAGTACCGGCACGGCCTTTTCTCCTGTCAAGCGCCCCGGCGCGGGGGCGTTCATGCGTGCACCACCGGAACCTGCCCGAGCAGGCATGCGGCGATCGTTTCGGGCTCACCTTCGACAAGGTCTTCCGGCACCCGTTGCCCGAGGCCGACGAGCGACACGGGGACATCCCGCTGCCGCAGGGCCCGGATCAGCGGCATGACGGTCTCGGCCTCGTCCACTTTCGACATGACCACGCGGTCGGGTCCTGCCATCGCAAAGCGGTCCCAGATGCGCTCGAAATCGCGACACGACGTGTTGCCCGGAACCACGAGATGCGTGCGAACACCCGGCAGCAACGCCAGGGCCTCGAAGAAGGCGGCCGCCTCCTCGTTCGCGGGCGAGAGGCCCGGCGTGTCGACAAGGACCGGGAGCGAGCTGTGCCCCACGACGTCCGCGACCTCGTCGGGCGTCCGGGCGACGACGAACGGAAGGCCGATGATGTCGGCGTAGAGCCGCAGCTGCTCGACGGCACCCACGCGATACCCGTCGGCGGCGACGAGGCGGAACCGCCGCTCTCCGCGCGCCCGCGCCTGCGCCGCAACCTTGGCGATCGTCGTCGTCTTGCCGACACCCGGGGGGCCGATGAAGACGTGGACATCGCCCTCGGTGCCGGCACGCCTGCCGAGCGAGATGAGGCAGGTAGCCAGTGCCTCGCGAATCTGGCCCTGGGACGCGTCACGCCGCCGCGCCTGCGGCATCGCCTCGACGACCGCCTCGGCCAGGTCGCGGTCGAGGCCCGTGGCGATGAGTCGCGCGACGAGGCTGTCGGTCACAGGCCCCCGCGGGTCCGGCGTCCGCGTTTCGGGGTCGCCGGATCGTCGGTTCTCCGACACCGCCGCAGGGGGGAATGCCGAGACTTCGACTTCCCGGCCACCCAGCCAGCCCCGCCAGCCTGTCGCGGGAACGAGCCGCGTGCCCAGCACGAGGGCCGACGGACCGAGGGCGGCCCGGGCCTGCGCGAGCGCGTCACGAACACTGGAACTGCGAAAACGCTGAGGAGTCATGGCGTCAGTCGAGTACGGCTACCGGAGCAACCTTCACGTGCGCCGGCACCTCGCTGTGCGACAGCACCCCCATCTGCGGCAGCACTCGTGCGAACAGCCGCCAGAGATGCGGACGCAGTGCCGGCGAACACAAAAGCACAGGTTGTGCCACCGCTGTTTCGAGGGCCCGGGCGATGCGCGAGGCCATGTGCTGCGCGTCGGCCGGGTCGATGGCCAGCACCACGCCCTGCTCGGTCCGGACCACGGCCTGCATCAGCCGCTCCTCGAGCGACGGGCGCCAGGTTGATGGTCGGCAGCTCACCCTGATCGGTCTGGTAGCTGCCGGCAGATGGCGCGGCCGAGCGCCTGCCGGACCGCCTCGGTCAGCTGGTCGGCGATCCTTGGTCTGTCCGGCGCGGTGTCGGCCAGCGCCTCGAGGATGGTGGTCAGGTCCTTGACCGGCACGCGCTCGCGCAGCAACTGGCGCAGCACGCGCTGGATGTCGCCGAGGCCGAGCAGCTTCGGCACGAGGTCCTCGACGAGCCTGGGCGACTGCTGGGCCACCCGGTCGACCATTTCCTTGGTGTGCTGGCGGGTGAGCAGGTCGGGCAGGAAGTTCCGGATCATCTCGGACAGGTGGGTCGACAGCGCCGTCGTCGGGTCCACGACCGTGTAGCCGGCGGCCGACGCGCGGCATCCCGCTGCTCGACGCGCACCCACAACGCCGGCAGGCCGAACGCCGGCTCGCGCGTCGGCACTGCCGTCGATACTGCCGGTGGCGGTACCCGGATTGATGGCCAGCAGGCGATCGGGCATACAGCTCGGCGCGCGCCACCTCGACCCCCTTGACCAGCATGGCGTAGGTCCGTGGACCGAGCTGCAGGTTGTCGGCCACGTGCACCGGCGGCACGACCATGCCGGTCTCGGTCGCGATCTGGCGGCGGATGGCCCGGACGCGCGCCAGCAGCGTCCCGCCCTGCTGCTCGTCGACGAGCGCGATGAGCGCGTAGCCGACCTCGACGCTGAGCGGATCGACGGTCGCCAGTGTCTCGACGCTCGGCTCGGCCTGCGCGGGCACGCGCCCCGTGTCGAGCGGCGCTTCGTCATCCGCCGCCCCGGCATGCGCCCGGTTCACGTAGGCCGCGATGCCGAAGGCCGCGGCGACGACGAAGAAGGCGAACTTCGGCAGTCCGGGCATGAGCGCCGAGCGCGAAGAGCACCGCCGCCCCGACGGCGAGCGGCCGCGAGCGGGCGAGCAGCTGCGCCGCCACGTCCTCGCCGAGGTGCGACTCCGACGCCGCGCGCGTGGTGATGAGGCCGCCCGACATCGAGACGAGCAGCGCCGGGATGGCCGTGACCAGCCCCTCGCCGACCGTCAGGATCGTGTAGGTCCGTGGCGGCCGTCGGCCAGGTCGATGTCGTGCTGCATGACGCCGATGACCAGGCCGGCGACGATGTTGACGCCGGTGATGAGCAGCGGCGGCCAGCGCGTCGCGCTGCGTGAAGCGGATGGCGCCGTCCATCGGCGCCGTAGAAGTCGGCCTCGCGGCGGACGCGCTCGCGGCGCGTCCGCGCCTCGCTTCTCGTCGATGGCGCCGGCGTTGAGGTCGGCGTCGATCGCCATCTGCTTGCCCGGCATGGCGTCGAGGGTGAAGCGCGCCGTCACTTCCGAGATGCGCACGGCGCCGTGGTTGATGACGACGTACTGGATGGCGATGAGCACGAGGAAGACGACGACGCCGACGACGAAGTTGCCGCCGACGACGAACTGGCCGAACGCCATGATGACGTGTCCGGCCGCGTCGACGCCGTCGTGCCCGTGCAGCAGGATCAGCCGCGTCGCCGGCGACGTTGAGCGACAGCCGCAGCGAGCGTGAGCAGCAGGAGCAGCGACGGGAAGACCGAGAACTCGATCGGGTCCTTCACGTAGACGGCCGTCAGCAGCAGCACGACCGAGAGGCCGATGTCGACCGACAGCAGCAGGTCGAGCAGGAGCGGCGGCAGCGGCACGATCATCAGGACGACGACCGCGATCACGGCGCCCGGCACCAGCAACTGCGACGGCCTGAACGCCCGTGGACTCGACATGACGATGGTCCTCGCCTTCACAACACCAGCTGCTTGAGGCGGATCAGGTAGGCCAGCACCTCCGCGACGGCCCGAACAGGTCGCCGGGAATGCGCTCGCCGACGTCGACCCGCTTGTAGAGCGCCTGCGCGAGCGGCGCGTTCTCGACGATCGGCACGCCGTGCTCGCGCGCGATCGTCGCGGATCTCGAGCGCCAGGGCATCCTGCGCCCTTGGCGACGACCGCGGGGCGCGGCATCTGGCCGCGCTCGTACTGCAGGGCCACCGCGAAGTGGGTCGGGTTGGTGACGACCACCGTGGCGCGTGGGCACGGCCGCGAGCATGCGCTTCCGCGATCATCTCGCGCTGGACGCGCCGGACGCGGGCCTTGCATCTCGGGGTTGCCTTCCGTGAGCTTGATGTCGTCCCGCACTTCCTGCTTCGTCATGCGGAGCGACTGGTAGCGTCCGCCACTTCTGCAGGCCGATAGTCGGCGGCCGCGAGCGCGACGAGCGCAATCGTGGCGCGCTTGAGGAACCGCCAGCGTGTGCTCCCACGCGCTGATCGCCCGACGACAGCGGTGACAGCTGCGCGAAGCGCGGCGCGTCGTGCAGCACGCCTGCCACGGCTTCCCAGCCGATGACGCAGACGAGGGTCGCGCCGATCAGCGTCTTCACGAGATTCGAGTCCGGCCTGCGACGGCGCCAGCCGCTTGACGCCCTTGGCTGGACTGAGGCGCGACATGTCGAGACGCAGGGCTTCTGTCGCCAGGGTGACACCCCCCTGCGCCGTGCGTCGCCAGCGCCGTCGCGACCGCGCAGCGGCCACGAGCGGCGCCACCAGCCAGCCCACCTGCGCGACCGCGTCGATGCCCAGGCCGGCCACTTCGCCCGGCGTGATCGCGCGATCGCGCGCGCCGCCGATCCGCTCGATGCCGCTGGCCAGGCTCGTGCCGAGCCCGGCCATCATCGACGGCCCCCAGTAGGCCATGACGATCAGCGCCGAGCCGCAGGTCGGAACGCGTCGATGAGGTCGCGGCTGCGCGCGACCTGCCCGTCTGGCGCTGGCGTCCTTGAGGCGCTTGGCTGTGGGCTTCTCTGTGCGATCGCCGGCCATGATCGGTCCGAACGGCCGCAGCCGTGCGCGCGCCGAGCGTCGAGCGCCTGCGGCAACGCCCGCGCCAGCAGGTCGGGCAGCACCGCGCATGGCGAGCGCCAGGGCCAGCAGACCGATCAGCAGCGCGGACGGGAGCGGCCGTGATCATCAGGTTGAGGGTCGGCGCGACGCGCGGCAGCAGCGCCCATGCGCGACCTCCGACGATCAGCAGCACGACGACGACCGGCGCCGCCAGGCGCACGCCGAGGACGAACACGAGCCCGAGCAGCGCGCCACCAGTTCGCCGAGCCCCGCGGCCGACGGCGCCGCTCGCCGATCGGGAGCGCCTCGTAGGACGCTGCGAGCGCCCGCAGCAGATCGTGGTGCGCGTTGATGCCGAAGAAGGATGAGCAGCCGCGAGCGATCCCGTAGAGCGTGGCCAGGACGTTGTTGCGCACGCCGCTCTGCGGGATCGATGACGCGCGGCGTAGGACAAGCCCAGCTGGAACCCGGTCAGATGGCCGCCGAGTTCGGCGCCGGCCACGAGCACGCGGATGCGACAGCGCCAGCGCGAGGCCGATCGGGCGCCTCGCGGACGACCACGAGCGCCAGGAACTGGCCGCAGGCTCGACGGCTGGCCGGCACGGCCGACCACCGGAGCCAGCGACGGTCGCCAGCACGCACGGTGAGGCCGACCTGCGCCGCCGGCGGCGCATACGTCGCCGCCGAAGAGCGGGCGCCGCGAGCACCAGCAGGCCGGGTCGCGACGAGGAGCAGCGCCAGCCGCGCGATCGGCGTCAGCGTCGATCACCGCACCAGCTCCGGCAGCCGCTGACGATCTGCCGTCGCGAAGCCCGGACATCAGCGCGCAGCATCCACGGGAACGTCAGCGCGAACGTGACGAAGATCGCCGCGGCGCGCGGGATGAACGCCAGCACGTTGTCCTGGATGGACGTGACCGTCTGGAACACGCTGACGAGCACGCCGGCCACCAGGCCGGCGAGCAGCATCGGCAGGCTGACGAGGATCGCCGAGCTCGATGGCCTGGCGGACGATCCCGACGACGAGGGCTTCGGACATGGACGTCTCAGCACGAAAGCTCCGCACGAGCGACGCCGACCAGCAGGTTCCAGCCGTCGATCATCACGAACAGCATGCACCTTGAACGGCAGCGAGATCATCGCGGGCGGCAGCTGCAGCATGCCCATCGACAGCAGCGTCGTCGACACGACGAGATCGATGAGCAGGAACGGGACGAACAGGAAGAACCCCATCTGGAATCCGGTCTTGAGCTCCGAGATGGCGAAGGCCGGAATGACGACGCGCATCGGCAGGTCGTCTGGCGTGTCGCGGGCGCGGCACCCTGCCCAGCTCGACGAACAGCGCGAGGTCGCGCTTCGCGCGTCTGCTTCAGCATGAACGTCTCGCAGCGGCGGCGTGCCGCGCTCGAGGGCCTCGGTGACCGTCGATCTCGTCCGCGATGCACGGGCTGCACGGCCAGCGTCGTTGATGCGCTCGCCGACCGGCGCCATGATGAACATCGTCAGGAACAGCGTCAGCCCGATCAGCATCTGGTTCGAGCGGCATCTCCTGCGTGCCGAGCGCCTGCCTCAAGAAATGGAAGACGATGACGATTCGCGTGAAGGACGTCATCGTCACGAGGATCGCCGGGATGAACGTGAGCAGCGTCAGCAGCAGGACGATCTGCAGCGGCGCCGACACGGTGCCGACGCCGTCGATGTCGATGCGGGTGTTCCCCGCCTGCGCGAACGCGGGCGCCGCGGTCACCACTGCCGCCACCAGCGCGCCCCCCATCGTCGCCAGGGCTCGCCTGCTCACTGGGCAGCCTCGCCAGGCGGGACGAAGGATGCGGCCCCGACCGAGACGCGCGCCGCGAGTGCGTCGGAAAATCCCGCGTGCGCCGTCAGCTCCGTGACGAGGGCGACGTGCATCGGTGTCACCCCGAGCAGCAACCGGCGCCCCTCGACCGACACGATCACCAGTTGACGGCGATCACCGAGACCGACGGCCGTCTCGACGAGCACGGGACGCACGCCCTTGCGGAAGCCGCTCTGCCAGCCCCCGCGCCGGATCAGCCACAGGCAGCCGCCGAGCAGCGCAAGCACGGCGATCAGCGACAACAGCGTGCGCAGGAGGCCAGGGCCGTCTGACCAGCCGACGGCGGCCGCGGGCGCCTGCGCCTGGGCGAGCAGCGCAGGCAGCATCATGCCAGGGCCTCGGTGGCCGTCTTCTGACGGAACTCGGTCAACCGCAACGAGACGCTGTCGTCGATGATGACGACCTCGCCACGCGCCACCGGGACGTCGTTGACGAGGATGAAGAGATCCTGTCCGGCCGACTGCGTCAGCGGGACCACACTCCCCCGCTGAAGCGCGAGACACGCACGCAGGCTCAGCGTGCCGCGGCCAAGGACCACGTCCAGCCGCATCCTGACGTCACCAAAGCTGGCGAGCGCGGGCGGCAGGGACACGTCGGGATTCGGAGGGGCCGGGGAAGCGGACATCGAAGGTCTCTGGGCGTGGCTCATGGGGCACAGGCGTCAGTCACAGGGCGGACTGCCGATGCACAGGAGCAAGGGCGATGCCGCAACTGGACTGGTCCGGCCCGGGACCAGACCCGCTCAAGACCACCGAAAATGTGCCGATTTCCGATCGAGCCGTGTACCGGCCCCGACGGCGGGCCGCCGCTCCGCTGGCCGCGGTGACGAGGAACCGACACGCCGCCGCGCCGCCAACGACCGCGCAAGGCGAACGCCGGAGGGCGAACGCTACAGCAGGCGCTCGAAGGTCGACGCTCCCGCCTCGACCGCGTCCCGCCGTCGGCGATGCCGCTGGTCCGCGGACTCCTGAGCGTGGCCGTCCCGCTCACGGCCGTCGTCCTGTGTGACCACGAGCTCGTCGAGCCTGAGTCCGGCCCCTTCGAGTTGCTCGCGCAGGGTCTGCTGATGCTGGACGACCCATTCCTGCACCTGAGCGTTCTCGGCGCGGACGACGGCTGTCACGACCCCGGCCTCCACCTTCAGGCTGACGCTCACCGCGCCGAGCGCGTCGGGGCGCAACTGCAGCCTGGCCTCGCCGATGCCGTCCTTCCACTGCATCCGCAGCGACGACACCAGTTCGTGCAGCACCGACTCCCCCGCCGCAGGAGGCAGCGGCGGACCGCTCCCATCGGGCACGGACGCCAGGTGCCGAGCGTCGACCGGCGTGGGACCACCCGGCGTCGGGACGGCTGTCCCGCCGCCCAGCACCTCCTGCGTGTGTGATTCCGCGACCCGCCTGGCCGCACGATCGCTGAACCGCCAGGCCGACGAGGCCGCCCCGTCCTCGGCCGCCACGTCCAGGCTTCGCCGCGGCGAGGCGGCGGCGGGGCCGTCGTCCAGGCGGGCCTCGTCGCCATCGTGCTGCAACGAGGGCCCGGTTGCGGCGACAGACGCGGACCCCGGTCCGGCGGTCCCGGTACCGAGGCCGTGACTGCTCTCGGGCGTGTACTGCTCCCCGGCAGCCGGTGCCTCCGTGTGCGCAGTGGCGAGACCGATCGCCTCGCTCCCCCCCTCCATCGCGGGCGATCCGGTTGCGGCGGCGCGTGCCCCCCACGACAGGAATGGGGGCACCAAAGAGCGATCGCCAAGGTCCGGCGCCGCGCCGTGGGCCACCGCCGCAGGCACGTCGCCGTCCGCGCTGGCGGGTGCCCCCGGCTGGCTTGCCACCAGAGGCGGTACGACAGGCGCGATGGCCTGCGCGACGGTGTCGGCCGCAGCAGCGTCGGGATCGACGACGTCACCTGCGGACGCCTCTCCACCGGCGGAGGGCCCTGCGCCGTCCTCGCCGGGCGAGAACATCTCCCAGGGCGCCCGATGACGGACGGGAACCACATCCGCCAGGACGACAGGCGCGGCCGCCCCTGCAGGGTCGTGATCGCCGCGGGCCCGTAC
The DNA here is from genome assembly GCA_963715265.1 of uncultured Acidobacteriota bacterium. Classification (GTDB taxonomy): domain Bacteria; phylum Acidobacteriota; class Vicinamibacteria; order Vicinamibacterales; family Vicinamibacteraceae; genus Luteitalea. The sequence continues at coordinate 271,686 of CAVQRQ010000004.1, read as the reverse complement.
CGGTTCGCTGCCAGGTCGCTCCCCGCTGGATCGGGCACGGTCCAGACTCCCCCGGCGCGTGGCATCGCCTTCGGCAGCGGCCAGGGTCGCCGCGAACGCGACCGAATCGCCAGCCCGCCCCGCGGCACCCGCTGAGGCCGGTCGGAGTGAGCTTCGCCCCGGATCCATGCCACGTGCCCGGCCCGGACCTGTCCCGCCACGCGGGAAAGCACCCGGACGCGGCCGGACGATCGCGTCAGGCTGCGTCGATGGCACCGACGCGGGTCGCGAGGCGAGGCTCATGGTCGGCCTACCGCTTCAGCTGCAGGGTCTCGACGAGCACCTCGTCGGACACCGTGATGGTGCGCGAGTTGGCCTGGTAGCCGCGCTGCGCGAGGATCATCTGCGTGAATTCCTGCGCGATGTCGACGTTGGACTGCTCGAGGGCACTGCCCACGAGCGTCCCGCGGCCGCCGGTGCCGGCGGTGCCGATGTTGGCCACGCCGGCGGCTTCCCCTTCACCGAACCTGTTGGCGCCCAGCTTGACCAGTCCCTTGGGGTTGTTGAAGTTGGCCAGGGCGAGCTGAGCGACGGCGACGGTCTCGCCGGCCCCGAACGTCGCCATGACGCGCCCGTCGGGGTCGATCGAGACGCTGGTGACCTGCCCGACCGGCGACCCGTTCTGCGTGATGGAGGACGTCGCTGACGGCGACGCGTAGCTCGTGATGGCCGGCGGCGTGCCCGCGATGTCCCAGGTGATGTTGGCGCCGGCCGCGCCGTTCGCCCAGGTCGCCGGCGACGTCAACTGCACACCGGCTGTGGGCGAGGTGAGCCGGCCCACGCCGTCGAAGGTCATCGAGCCCGAGGCCAGCTGGAACACGCCCGTCCCCCCGTCGACGTCGGCCTGCGGGACGGTCGCCGTGTACGTCCACGCGCCCGCGGCGGTCTTCTGGAAATCCACCGTGACCGCGTGGGCGCTGCCGAGGGCGTCGTACACCTTGAACGACGAGGTGAAGTCCACGCCACCGGTCACCGGCGCCGTGGCGTCCAGGTTGATCAGGGTGCGGACGTTGGTGGTCGCCACGGGGTCGCGCAGGACGCCCGGCGGCATGACGATGTCGGACAGGCCTCCCGTGGCGACGACCTTGCCCGTGTTGGGATCGACGTCCGTGTACCCCTGGACGCGCCAGCCGTCGGGCGTCACCAGTTCGCCGTCGGCGTTGAAGCTGAAGTTGCCCGCCCGCGTGTACGCGTTGCCGCCCTCGCCTCGCACGACGAAGAAGCCGTTGCCCTGGATGGCGGCATTGGTGACCTCGCGGGAGGTCTCGATCGCGCCCTGGCTGAAGACCGGCGAGATCGCACCGGTGAGGACGCCGAGTCCGACCTGCATCGGGTTGACGCTGGTGCCGCCCACCGTCCGACTGACCATGTCTCCGAAGCTGACGGTGCCGGACTTGTAGCCGAGGGTGTTGATGTTGGCCAGATTGTTCCCGATGACGTTCAAGTAGGCGGCGTTGGCGCTGAGCCCCGACAACCCCGCTGAAAACGATCCGAGTGCCATGTCACTTGCCTCCGTTGCTGGTGGTGCGTGTTGCGGTGTCGCCAGACGCGGCGGGCGCCGACGGTGCGGGGGTGCCGTTGGCGCCCGCCGCGTCCGTCAGGGTCACGCCGAGCGCCGCGCCAATCTGATCGAGCTTGGTGGATATCGCCGTGAGCTTCTCGAGCGAGCTGAACGTGGCCAGCTGCGCGATGAACTCGCCGTTGTCCTGCGGCTTGGTCGGGTCCTGGTTCTGGAGCTGCGCCGTGAGCAGCTTCAGGAAGGCATCCTGGCCGAGGTCCCGCGTCGCGGCGGGACGTTCAGCAATCTGGGCCGATGCCGCGCTGCCTGTCGTCTGCGTCGCGCTGCCAATCACGGGTGTGCTCACTGGAACTCTCCTGTCCGACGTGCCGCCTTGATCGTGGCGAGTTCGTCGATGGCCTGCATGTCGCACCGGGCGGCTTCGCTCTCGAATGCCAGCCGGGCGCGATCCCTGAACCGCTCGATCACGCGGCGTTCCTTGTGCGCCTCCTGCGCGTGGCGCATGCGGAGGTCGCGGGCCTCGAGCCTGTCGCGCACGTCGAGGCGGCGCGCCTCGACATCGCGTGCCCGTGCCACAATCCAATTTCGGTGCCACGTCAGGTGCACGACGGCGGCGCCGGCGCGTTCGGCCTCGTTGGCCGACGCGTAGGCGGTGCGTAACCGGTCCTCGCTGGCCCAGAGGACGCGCTCGGCCTCGCGCAATTGGCCTTCCGCGCGTGCGAGGGCCTGCTGCGCGCGCTCCTCGGCGCGCAGCCGCATCTGCAGGACCGTCTCGAGCCTAAAGCGGAAGCGCGACATGCCGATTGCATCGAATGGCGGGAGCCGGGACCTGCGCGAAGTGTCGAGCGCGCGACAGCCGTGGACGGGAGTGCACGACCTACAGCGCCTCGAGGGCCTGCACGGCCCCGTCGTATTCCACGAGACTGTCCGCGGGCTGCTGCAGGAATGCATCGACGGCGTCACGGCGCGCCAGCGCCTCGTCGATGCGGGCGCTCGTGCCGGCCACGTAGGCGCCGACGCTGACCGAGGTCCTCGTTCTCGCGCGCGAGCGCGAGCCAGTCGCGCACCCTGGCCGGCCTTGAGCCGGTGCGACGGCTCGGTCACGTCGGGCATGGTGCGGCTGACGCTCGCGAGCATGTCGATGGCGGGATAGTGGTTGCGCGCCGCCAGCGTCGCGCGACAGCACGATGTGGCCGTCGAGGATGGCGCGGACGTCGTCGGCGATCGGCTCGTTGATGTCGTCGCCCTCGACGAGCACCGTGTAGAACGCGGTGATGCTGCCCCTGCCCGCGCACGTTGCCCGCGCGCTCGAGCAGGCCGGGCAGCAGGCGCGAAGACCGACGGCGGGTAGCCCTTGGCCGTCGGCGGCTCGCCGGCCGCCAGGCCGACCTCGCGCTGCGCCATCGCGAAGCGCGTCACCGAGTCCATCATCAGCAGCACGTTCTTGCCCCGGTCGCGGAAGTACTCGGCGATCGCCGTGCGCCACGTAGGCCGCCCGCAGCCGCACCAGCGGCGGGTTGTCGGAGGTCGAGACGACCACGACCGACCGCTTCAGGCCGTCGGCCCCGAGGTCGTGCTCGAGGAAGCTGCGCACCTCGCGGCCGCGCTCGCCGACCAGCGCGATCACGACGACGTCGGCCGCCGTGCCGCGCGCCATCATGCCGAGCAGCGTGCTCTTGCCGACGCCGCTGCCGCCGAACAGGCCGACGCGCTGGCCGCGCCCGCAGCGTCAGCAGGCGCGTCGATCGCGCGCACGCCGGTGCCGATGGGCGCTGACGATCGGATCGCGCGTCGAGCGGGTTGAGCGGCGGCGGCTGCAGCGGCGCACGTCCGTGGTCGCCGAGCGGGCCGCAGCCCGTCGAGCGGCCGACCCAGACCGTCGATGACGCGCCCGAGCAGGCCGTCGCCGACCGGCACGCCGACGGGACGCCGCCGCGCGACGACGATGCGGTCGCCGGGGCGGATGCCCGTGGTGTCGCCGAGCGGCACCGACTGCAGCAGGCCGTCGCGGAAGCCCGACGACCTCGAGCGGCAGCGACGGCGCCGCCGTCGCGCGCCGACCAGTTCGCACAGTTCGCCGACGCGGGCGCGCGGGCCCCTGCGACTCGACCAGCAGGCCGACGGTCCGACCACGCGCCCGACCATCGGCAGCGGATCGAGCCGCTGCGATCTGCGCGCGAGATAGCGCTCCAGCGAGAGCCCTGCACGGCATCAGACGTCGTCATCGCGCCACCCCTCTGCGGGCGCGGCTCGACCGGCGCCGCGTCGCCGAGGAGCGGCGCGCGTCGATCTCGTCGAACTGCGCGTCGACGGACGCATCGATGAAGCCGAACTCCGACTCGACGAGGCAGCCGCCGCGCGACACGGCGGGGTCCGGCACGATCGTCGACCTGGCGCCCGCCGAACGGCTCGGCCTGCTGCCGGCCATCACGGTCGCGTAATCGTCGGGATGCAGCCGGATGGTCGCCGGAGCCGCCTCGCCGAGACGCTCGAGCGCGACGTGGGCCATGCGCCGCCATGAGGTCGGGATCGAGCGATCACCTCCCGCTGCAGCACGCGCGGGCGATGGCGAGCGCCAGCTGCACGAGCTGGCGCTCGGTCTGCCGGATCGATCGGTGTCGCGGAGCCGGAGAGATCCTCGAGCGTCTGCGCGAGACGGCGCAGCATCGCCTCGGCGCGCTTGCCGCCGGCCTCGACGCCCGCCCGCTCGCCCTGGGCGTAGCCCTTGGCGAAGGCATCGCGCTCGAGCGACGCCAGTTGCGCCTGCTGCTCCGCTGTCGGTGTGAACGGCTCCGCCGCGCGCACCGACGGCGCCGATGACGACAGGTCGGCCGTGCGACGCCGGGCCGTCGCGACCGGCGCGCCCGTCGGTTCCACGGGCGCCCGATGTCCGCTCCGGACGCGGCTCCGTCTCGGCATGGCTGCCGACTCCAGGCGAACCGTTCGACGAGGCCTGCGCCTGCCGGGAGGCGGCGGCTCTAGACGACATAGGGCTCGCCCGGCGCCGCGCCGGTCGTGAGCAGTCCCTCCTCCTCGAGCTTGCGGGCGATCGCGACGATCTCCTGCTGCGCCTTCTCGACCTCGCGCAGGCGGACCGCGCCGAGCACTTCCATCTCCTCCTTGAATCATCTCCGCCGCCCGCTTCGACATGTTCTGGAAGAAGCGGTTGCGGATGTCCTCCGCTGGCGCCCTTCAGCGCGATCGGTCAGGACCTTCTTGTCGGCCCGCTGGACGATCTCGCGCAGCGCGGTGTCCTCGACGCTGCAGCAGGTCGTCGAACACGAACATCAGGTTGCGGATCGGCACCGCCAGGTCCGGCGACTGCGTTCTCGATGGCTTCCAGCACCGGCTGGCTGACGCTGCGGTCGAGGCGGTTGAGCAACTCGGCGACGGCGCGCACGCCGCCGTAGGACTCGTGCGTGCGCGCCGCCGAGCGACTTGAGCCGCTGTTCGATCACGTCGGAGATGCGGCTGATGACCTCGGGCGAGATCTCGTCGAGGCTGGCCATCCGCGTGAGCACGTCGGCCCGCAGATCGTCGGGCAGCGCGTCTGCAGCAGCTGCGCCGCCTGCGCTCGGCTTCAGGTGCGCCAGGATCAGCGCGATCGTCTGCGGGTGTTCGCTCAGGATGAACTTGGAGAGCTGCTGCGGGTCGGCCTTCTCGAGCGACGTTGAACGCCGTGCGTCGACTCGAACGACTTCACCACCCGGTCGATGATGCGCGTCGCGACAGGTCGGGTCCGAGCGATCGTGACGAGCAGCTTCGCGCGTAGTCGACGCCGCCCTTGGTCAGGTACTCGGCCGCCTGCCACATCTGGTGGAACTCCTCGAGCACGTCGGTGGCCGTCGCCGCCGGGACCGGCCCGAGCGAGAGCGACCTCCCGTGCGATCAGCTCGATCTCGTCCTCGTTGAGGTGCTTGAACAGCTCGCCGGAGATCTCCTCCCCCACGAGGACCGACAGGATCGCGGCCTTCCGCACACCCGTGAGCGCCGTCGTGCCTCGGCGCCAGTGCGATGGACACGGCTAGCTCCTTCCCCCTTCGGCGAGCCAGCCTCGTACGAGCTTGGCGGCGCTCTCGGGCTCCTTGTTCGCCAGCGACACCGACTCGCCGCGTCAGCACCGGCTGGCGGCGGTCCGCCTCGCCCGGCATGGCGTCGAGTTGTGCCTCGATCTCGCCCTCGATTTCGGCGATCGTCTTCGGGAGCTGCTGGGCCATGCCGATCCGGGCGCTGTCACCACCTGTCGTCGGCCGGTCAACAGCCGCCCGACCACGGGTCGGACGACGAGGAGCAACGCCATGGCGACGATCAGCACGACCGCGACGCCGCGCACGGCCCCTCCGCTCTGCTCGCTGACACGCTGCCACAGGCTCGGACCGTTGACGGGCTCGGGAACGGGGGCCTCGAAGGCGATGTTCTCGACGGTGAGCTGGTCGCCGCGCTGCGCGTCGAGGCCGAGCGACGCCGCCACGAGCTTCTGCAGCTTCTGCATGGCCGCCGCATCACGGGCCTTGCGTCTGGTCGTCGACGAACCGTCGAGGGCCGTGTTCGCAACGTGCTCGTCGTCGACGAGGACGGCCACCGGACACGCGCGCCACCTCGCCCGCGGGCGAATCGTGTGTGTCACGGTCTTGCTCGACCTCGTAGTTGGTCACCTTGCTGGTCCTCGACACGCCGCTGGACGACGCTGCCGAGACCGCGGCAGGCGCCGCTGACGGGGTACCGTCGGGGCGCTGTGCAGGCGGCAGGTTTGCCTGGGCACCCGCGACGCCCGCCGGCCATCCCGGCACTGCTGCCTTCTGTCGTGGACTGCTCGCTCCGGAGCACCGTGGTCGGGTCGTACTCCTCCTCGTGTCTGTTCCTGCGACGCCCCGTGCAACTGCACCGAGACGTTGGCACGTACGCGCTCGACCCCGACGACGGGCTCGAGCAGCGCGACGACCTTCATGGCCAGGTCGCGCTCGTACCGCTGCTGGCGCTCGAGGTCCACGCCAGCCATCGCACCGTCGTCCTGCCCCGCCGCCCGTCCGGGCGAGCGAGCGACCCGAACGTGTCGATGATCACCACCGACTCGGGACGAAGCCCTTCGACGCTGGCGGCCACGAGGTTCGGCGATGCCGCGGCGGCCGGCGGCGGCCAGCGGCCCTGGTGCCCTTGAGCTTCAGCACGACCGACGCCTTGGCCGGCTGCTCGCGTGCGCCGAACAGGCGACTCCTTGGCCATGGCGATGTGCACGCGAGCCGCCTGGACTTCGACGATGCGTCGCAATGGTGCGAGCCAACTCGCCCTCGAGGCGCGCGACGGTAGTTCACCTGCTCGAGGAACTCGGTCGTGCCGAACGGCGTGCGTGTCGAAGATCTCGAAGCCGATGCGGCCGCGTCGTCGGCATGCCCTCGACCGGCGAAGTCGAGACGCAGCTCGTCTGTGCGATCCCGCTGGCACGAGGACGCTCCGTCCTCCGTCGGCCAACTGGTACGCGACATCGTCGGCCTCGAGCCTGTCGACCACCTGGCCGGCCGCCTCGCCGTCGAGGTCGCTGAACAGCACGCGGTACTCCGTGCGTGTTCAGATACCAGGTCGAGCCGATCAGCACGACGACGACGCCGACGAAGACGGCGACGAGGGAGGCCATCTGCCCGGCTGAGCGCAGCGCGGATGGTCCGGCTCCGCGTGCGACGAGGGCTGCCATTGGACGGGAAGGAATGCCGCGAGGGACTCGGCTCCTGGAATCGGTGTAGGGCGGCCCTAGACGGGCATGCGCATGATTTCCTGGTACGCCTGCACCAGCTTGTTGCGCACCTGCACGGTGAGCTGCAGCGTCAGGTCGGCGCGCTGCAGCGCAATCATCGCGTCGTGCACGTCGCCGCTGCCCCGTCGAGCATGCCGTCGACGGCGGCATTGGCGCTGCTGTGACTGTCCTCCACCGTGCTCGACCAGTCGCGACAGCGATGCGCCGAACGACTCGCCGTGCGCTCCTGCGGCCGGCGCGGCGGCTGGCGCGGCGGCGGCGCTCCCGAGCACCGGTCGATGGCCTTGGCGAGCAATCGCGTCGATGGCCATGGCTAGACCGTCCGAGTTCGAGCGCCGCTGGACGCAGGTCGCGAATGAGGTTGATGGCCGTCAGATTGGCCTGGTAGGCGCGCGCCGCGCCGAGCATGTCGACCATCTCCTCGGCGGATCGACGTTGGGCAGTCGCGACGAAGCCCTCGGCGTCGGCGTCGGGATGCGACGGTTCGTAGCGGCGGCGCGCGGCGACTGGTCCTCGACGATCGCGGCCACGCGTCACGCCCGTCGCGGCGGCGCGGCCGAGCGCGCTGTCGAAGGCTCTGCACCGTGTCCGAGGCGCAGCACGACGTCGCGGCGGCGGTACGGCTGTGCCGTCGGGCCCGCGCGTGGACTCGGCGTTGGCGAGGTTCGAGACGGCCACCTCGATGCGCGCGCGCTCGGCGGCGAGGGCGCTGGCGCTGGCGCTGATGGCGGCGTTGCAGAGTCGACATGGGCGCTCCTTACCGGCGACCTTCGTTGATGGCGTACCGCACGAGCCGGAACTTGGCGGCGAGCGCCGTCTGGGCGCGCGCTGAACTCGCCGGCGGCCCGCGTCATGTCGAGCAGTTCGCGATCGAGCTGCACCGTGTTGCCGTCGCGGCGGGCGGCCTGCTCGTCCGACACTCGCGTGGTGAGCGAGCTGCTCCCCTCCGGCGCTCCACCGAGGTGGCGGGTGTTGGTGACGGCCAGCCTGGCGCCACCGACACGCTGTCGAGGGCCTCGTCGAAGTCGACTTCCGCGCCTTGTAGCCCGGCGTGTTGAGGTTCGCGAGGTTGCTCGACGACACCACCTGCCTGGCGGCAGCCAGGCTGAGCGTGCGGCAAGCGCGCTCATCGTCTGCGCGTCGGAGGTGATCGGGGACGTAGGCATCGCGAATCGGCTCAAGGTCCGTCGCCCGCGGCCGATGACCGGTCAGGCGGCGTCCCGCCCACCACTGAGCAAGAACGACGCCAGCGTCCCGGCACGGCAATTCTGAAAGGATTGGCGGGCCCGAGCCATCTCGGCCCTGACGGCGGCCCGGAAGGGGTGTCGGCAAACCGACGATTCTGGCGGCCGACCTTCAGGGCCTGGCGCGCAGTGCCGCCTCGATCCGCGTCAGCCGGGTCTCGATACCGTCCAGACGCAGGAGGAGAGCCTGCCGGAGGTCCACGGCGTCCTGCCGGGAGACCTGCCGGGTCAATCTGCGGTTCTCGGCCTGCAACGCCTCGATCTCGTGGATCCGCTGCAGGACCACGTCGATCTGGCCGAGCGAGAACGGCTTGGTGAGGTAGTCGTACGCCCCGAGCCGCACGGCCTGGATGGCGGAATCGAGCGAGGCAAAGCCCGTGACGATGACGACGTAGACGGCCGGATTGGCCTCGCGCGCCGCCCGGACGACCGACAGCCCATCAGGGCCCGGCAGGTGAAGGTCCGTGACGACCAGGGAGAAACGCGCCGGATCGCGCTCGATGGCCTGCAGTGCCCCGCGTCCGTCGGCGACCCCGACGACCGCGTAGTCGCGCGCGCGAAAGTACTCCGAGAGCAGTTCGCGGATGTCTTCCTCGTCCTCGACAATGAGCACCGACCTGCGTTCCTGCCCCAGGGCCACGGCCCCTCCTTCTGTCGTGTCGAGCATCCTACCTGATGCGCCGCCGCACGTGTCGGCACCCTGACGATCACCGCAAAAGCCTGCCCTGCAAGCCTACGCTTCGCTGTCGGCCGACCGACAACCTGGTTTGACAGACGACACGGAGCAGCCCAATATTCCTTCGAGGTTCTGCCGTGTCGCGTTCGGAGGTGCCCGTGATTGCTCGTCCCCAGCCGTCGGTCCTCGTGGTCGAGGACGAAGCCGAGCTTCGCCAGACCATTGCCGAGTCGCTCACCGACCAGGGGTTCCTGGTCGCGCAAAGCGCGGACGGCGCCGACGCCGTAGAGCGCCTCAAGGCGTTTGCCTACGATGCCGTCGTCATCGACCTCCGGCTCCCGGATGCCGACGGCCTCGACGTGCTCGACGCCGCCGTCGGACGCTATCCGGACATCCTGGCCGTGATGGTCACCGGCTTCGGGGGGGTCGCCGAAGCCGTGTCGGCGATGCGACGCGGCGCCATCGACTTCCTGATCAAGCCGTTCCAGATTTCGCAGCTCGCCCGCATCCTGCTCGACGGCACTCGAGCAGCGACGCTTGCGGGAGGAGAACGCCGACCTCCGGGCGCAGCTGCGCGACCGGTACCGCTTCGACAGCATCATCGGCCACAGCTCGGCGATGCAGCACGTGTTCTCGACCCTCGAACTGGTGGCGCCGATGAACAGCACCGTGCTGATCATGGGCGAGACCGGCACCGGCAAGGAGCTGATCGCGCGGACGATCCACCACAACAGCCCGCGGGCGGACCAGCGGTTCGTGGCGTTCAACGCGGCGGCCATTCCCGAGCCGCTGGCCGAGGCGGAGCTCTTCGGCCACGCCAAGGGCGCCTTCACGGGGGCCGTTCGGCACGCGTCGGCCGCTTCGAGCTGGCCCACCGCGGCACGCTGTTCATCGACGAGGTCGCCCTGATGACGCCTGCCGATGCAGGCCAAGCTGCTGCGCGCCCTGCAGGAACGGGAAATCGAGCGCGTCGGCGAGTCGCGGGCCGATCAAGTTCGACGCGCGGATCATCGCGGCCACCAACACTGGACCTCAAGAAGATGGTCAAGGACGGGACGTTCCGGGAGGACCTGTTCTACCGCCTCAACGTGATTCCCCATCACGTTGCCGCCGCTGCGCGATCGCCGGAGGACATCCCGCTGCTCGCACGGCACTTCGTCCAGAAGTCGTGCCGCAGCAACAACCTGCCCGTCCGAACCCTGACGCAGGACGCGATGCGGGCCCTGATGAACTACTCCTGGCCCGGCAACATCCGGCAGCTCGAGAATGCGATCGAGCACGCCGTGGCCATGACCGGCGCCGACACGAGATTCAGGCCCGCGCGCTGCCCGAGGACGTCCAGGCGCCGGCCTCGTCCCTGCTGCTGCCGACCGTCGCGATCCCGGACGAAGGCATCAACTTCACCTAGGTCGTCTCGCAGCTCGAACGGGAGCTCATCGTTCGCTGCCTGGAAAAGACCGGCGGCAACAAGCGCCAGGCCGCGCGACTGCTTCAACTGAGCCGCACGACCCTCATCGACAAGCTGAATCGCCTGAACGTCGCGGCGCCACAGGAGGACGTCGAGGCAACCGCATAGCGCCCTACCTTGCGGGCACGCTGAGTTCGACGACCGACGGCCCGACGAATCGCAGGCTTCCGCCGTTGGCCTGCGCAAGCGCACGCCCCGCCGTCAGGCCGAGCCCGACGGCCCCCGTCCTGGTGGTCATGAAGGGCTGGAAGTAGTCGGCTTCCCGGTCCAGGTCGATGCCAGGCCCAGAATCGGTCACTGTCAGCACCATCCCGTCGGCGCCTCGCCCGTACGCGATGTGGATCTGGGGATCGGGGCGACCGGCGACGGACTGCTCCGCGTTCAGCACGAGGTTCACGAGTACCTGCTCGAAGTGCTGCGAGTCCATCCGAGCCGTGTGGGGGCCGTCGGACGTCGGGTTGACATTGACGGCCACGCGGGCGCGCGCCAGATGGTAGCGTCGCAGGTTCAGCGCCCGTTCGATCCCCCTGGCCATGTCCGTGACGGGTGAGGCCTCGTCGCGGCGCGCGTAGTTCATCAACTCCCGCAGCAACCCCGAGCATCGGATGGCCTGACCGTGAATCCGGTGGAGCTTCTGGCCCACCTCCTCCGGGATCCCCGGCTTGGTGGCGATGATCTCGCCCAGTCCGCCGATCACCTGCAGGGCGTTGTTGATTTCGTGCGTGATGTTGGGGAGGACCAGTTCGAGGGTGATCAGGCGGTTGGCGAAGACGAGGTCGCCCGCCGCCAGATCGCGGGCAGGCGCCCCCACGGCTTCGGGGGCCACCATCAGGGGTTCGGAAGGCGACACGGTTCTCCTTTGCGGCCGCGATCCTACCTCAAGCCGGCCCGCACCCTGCTCACCGCTGTGCCTCGGTGTGCGCGCCAGCGGCGCGGGGCGGACGCCTGTCCGCCAGTACCTCGCGGACCTTCTTCAGGAGGTCTTCCAGCGTGAACGGCTTCTGGAGGAAGCTCGCGCCTTCCTCGAGCATGCGCCGATCACCGATCGCCTCGTCGGCGTAGCCCGAGACGAAGATGACCTTCATCTCAGGCCGCGACTGCAGCAGGCGCTTGGCCAGCGCGGGCCCTCCCATGACGGGCATGACGACGTCTGCGATGAGCAGGTCGACCGGCGGGATGGCATCGGCGACGTCGAGCGCCCGCTGACCGTTCTCCGCGGCGTGCACGACGAAGCCGTGCCCGACCAGCCATTCGTGAATCAGGTCGCGGACCCCGTCCTCGTCCTCGACCAGCAGCAGCGTCGACGACGACGCCTCAGGAGCGTCGAGGACCTCCACAGCCTCACGAACGGGCGCTGAGGCGACGTCCTCGTCGCCGGGGCCGAACATCGGCAGCAACTGCTCGTCAGACCGCGGGAGGTAGATGCGGATACGGGTGCCAGCGCCGAGTTCGCTGTCCACCCAGATGTAGCCGCCGCTCTGCTTCACGATGCCGTACACAGTGGAGAGGCCGAGCCCCGTGCCCTGCCCTGGCGGCTTGGTGGTGAAGAACGGCTCGAAGGCCCGTGCCTTGGTCTCGGCGTTCATGCCCGCCCCGGTATCGGTGACGGCCAGCAGCACGTAGGGACCCGCGACGACGCTGAAGGGCTCGCCCTCGAGCGATCGCGTGAGGTCCACATTACTCGTCTCGATCGTGAGGAGGCCCCCGTCGCGCATCGCGTCGCGCGCGTTCACGGCCAGGTTCATCAGCACCTGCTCGAGCTGCGCGGCATCGGCCTTGACCGGCCAGAGGCTGTCGGAGAGGTACGTCCGCAGTTCGACATCCTCGCCGATCAGGCGCGCGAGCAGCTGCTCCACGTGATTGACCACGTGGTTGACGTCGAGCAGCGAGGGCTGGAGCACCTGCTGGCGGCTGAACGCGAGCAACTGGCGCGTCAGCGCTGCCGCCCTGTCGCCCGCCTTCTTGATCTCCTCGGCGTTCCTGCGCAGCGGATCGTCGTCCCGAAGCTGGCGCAGGAGGATCTCGGTGTAGCCGCCGATGGCCTGCACGAGGTTGTTGAAATCGTGCGCGATGCCTCCGGCCAGGCGACCGATCGCTTCCATCTTCTGCACGCTCTGCAGGCGGATCTGGCTCTGGAGCAGGCCCTCCTCCGTCACCTGCCGCAGGATGGCCGTCGCCAGGATGTTCCCGAGTGCCTGCAGGAACGTCACGTGGTCGGTGCTGGGCAGCCCGTCGTTGACGTTGAACACCGCCACGACGCCCAGCGGATGCCCGATCCCGTCGAGGCGGACACACGCCATCGACTCCACGCCGTGATCGCGCAGCACGGCGGGCAGACCGAACTCGGGATGTGAGGGCAACGCGTCGACCAGACGCGTCGGCTGCTGGAGGACGTACCGCCCGAAGGAGCCCTGGCCGGTGCTGAGCGAGACGCGGCCGATGATGCCCGGCCGCCATCCGCCTCCGGCGCGCATGAGCAGGGCGTCGCCCCCCGACGACCGTTCGAGGAAGACCGCGAGGTCAGACTGCGTCACCTCGCGCGCCAGGCGCATCCCCGAGTCGAGCAGGTCGCCCACTGGCGTGGACGACAGGGCGCGCGCCCCGAGATCCGCGACCGTCTGGAGCGCACGCGCGGGGTTCACGGGCTCAGGAGACCTTCGGGGTCGTCACCTGCAGCGCCTCGACGCGCTGGCGGGCGTCGGCTGCGTAGGGGCTCTGCGGGAACTCGTCGACGACACGCTGCAGCGTCTGCGACGCCTCCGCGGCCCGGCCGGCCTGCTGGTACGCGTCGGCCAGTTGCACCAGCACGGCGTCCACGGGAATCGGCCCATCTCGCCGTTGGGACAACTCCTGGAGCATCTTGATAGCCGGGTCGAACTGCTTCTGCCGGACCTGCATGCTCGCCAGGCCCAGCGACGCCATTCGTCCGAGCAGGGTCGAGGCGCCAGCCGCGTCGCGCACCTGCTCGAACGCCGCGGCCGCCTCCTGCGGGCGATTGGTGTCGGCGTACATCGAGGCCGCATAGTAGCGCGCCCTGAGGCCCGCTTCGGTCCCGCCGTAGGCCTCCGCCGTGCTCAGCAACTGCTTGAGCGCGGCATCCATCCGAGCCGCCTCGGACGCGTAGGTGCCCTCTGTCGGCGCGACGGGCGCCGTGCCGGGGGCCGGCGCGGCGACCGGTGCCTCCAGGATGGCCACGGCCTGGGCCAACTGCGCCTGAGCGCGTTCCTCGGTCCGGGTCTTGAAGGCCCGGTATCCGAAGACGCTTCCGACGATCAGCAGTGCCGCAACGGCTGTCAGACCGATGGTCCTCGCGTGCTCGGCGAAGAGCGCGCTGGTCGCGACCAGCGCGTCGACTGCTTCGTTGTGCTTGAGATGCTCGCGTTCCGATTTCTTCATAACGTCGCCGGGCCACGCGGGCGTTCCCGCTGAGCCTATGGTGAGCGTGCCCGGAGTCGAACCGGGGACCTGCCGCTTAGGAGGCGGCCGCTCTATCCTTCTGAGCTACACGCTCACACGTCCGGAAGGGCGACGACCCGCCGGTCGGTTCGCCGTCCTCTCGGAACATCCGCCCATCATGCACTGCCCCGCCGCTCCTGAGCAAGGCGAACGCTAGTCGTCGTACGGCAGGACGACGTGGACCGGGGTCGTGCCGAGCCGCGCGCGACCGTTGAGAAAGGTGAGTTCCACAAGGAACGCGCACGCCACGACGTCGGCCCCGAGCCCGGACACCAGGTCGATCGTGGCGGCCGCCGTGCCCCCCGTGGCGAGCAGGTCGTCCACGATCAGGACTCGCTGCCCCGTGGTGATGGCATCGGCGTGAATCTCCAGGGCATCGGTGCCGTACTCGAGTTCGTACGAGACCCGCATACGGTCGGCAGGGAGCTTTCCCGGCTTGCGGACGGGCACGAACCCGGCCCGAAGCCTGTCGGCCAGTGCCGCGCCGAAGATGAAGCCCCGGCTCTCCATGCCGACCACGAGGTCGATCGTCGCGTCGCGGTAAGGGGCCGCCATCGCGTCGAGCGCCAGGCGGAGACCCTCCGGGTCGCGCAGCAGGGTCGTGATGTCGTAGAAGAGGATGCCCGGCTTCGGGAAGTCGGGGACGTGGCGGATCTTGGCCTTGAGCAGTGCTTCGGTCATGGTCGTGTGTCGTGTCGTCTGCATGAAGCCGCGTCCGGCGGCCCGTGGGTGAAAATCAGGCAATGCGGAAGCCGCCAGTCCCGTCGGGCGGCACGTCCTCCGAGGTCACGTCATCGACGCGGGCCAGACGCGGGCCCCGCGACAAATGCCGCTCCAGGCGCTGGAGCGCATCGTGCTCGCCCTCGGCAAGCACTTCCACCTGCCCATCCGGCAGGTTCCGGACCCACCCGTCGAGCCCGTCGGCACGGGCGACGTCGGCGACGAACGCCCTGAACCCGACGCCCTGGACGCGCCCGGATACGCGAAAGCGTCGGGCGTGCCTCATGCCGTCACCACAGGCGGGTGCCCGTGCGCAGGTTGGCCACGTCCGCCTCGAGGTCCGCGGTGGACGTCCCCCATGCCGCGACGTCCTCGAGACTCGGCACCGTCGTGACGATGGCCGCGAGCTGCTTGCCGGCCAGCGCGACGTTGAACGCCCGGACCTCCTTGCCGATGGCATCCTCGAGGCGCTTCACCTGCGTGTCGAGGCGGGCGGACAGGTCGTCGAAGACAGCGACACTCTGGGCCGTGGGAGCTCCGTCGCCGGCCTCCACGATGCCCTGCAGCGCGGCCAGCTTGTTGTTCAGGCGGATGGGGTAATTCAGAGGATCCTGACTGCTTCGGTTGCGATGCTGATAGATCTCGCCCTCGATGTCGGTGAGGAGCGTCGACAGCGCCGTCGCGTCGGGCTCGAGCGAGGCCTGGGCCTTCACGCGCTCGGCGATCTGACGCTTCATGTGGCGCAGCCTCAGCACCGCTTCGTTGGCCTCGTTGACGCGACCGTTGATCCGCCGGGCGAGCGCGTACTGCGCCTGCAGGTCGGTCGGCCTGGTGCGGCTGCGCGGATCCGGCTTCACGTCGAAGGGGACCGTCTGGGTCTGCCCGTCGGCCGTGACCCGGGCCTGATAGCGCCCGGGCACCACGAGCGGTCCCGCGACACGACCCGCCCACATGATGAGGCCCGGGAAGTCGCGCGCGGCCTGCACGCGCATGTCCCAGGAGAATCGGTTCATCCCGGCCTTTGTCGTGACCCTCGCCGGAGGGGGGCCTGGTCCGTCCTCGTCGTCGCCGCCCCCGCGGGCGGAGGCGTCACCCTTCGGCGCTTCGCTCTTGACGGTCCGTACGACCTGCCCCTGCGGGTCGAGGATCTCTATCGTCACGGCCTTGGCCTCGGCCTTCAGCAGGTAGTCGATGGGCACGCCAGTCTCGAGCCGGCGGGTCGCCGCCCCGGGCGTGAAGACGTGCAGGGCCTTCGCCGTGACGGCAGGCTCCAGTTGCCGCAGGGCGGCGATGTCGTCGAGCACCCAGAACGCGCGGCCGTGCGTGCCGATCACGAGGTCGTTGCCCTGGACGACAATGCCATGGACCGGCGTCACCGGCAGGTTCAGCCGCAATGACTGCCAGCTGCCGCCGTCGTCGTGGGAGACGTACAGTCCCTGCTCCGTGCCGAGGTACAGCAGGCCGGGACGGACCGTGTCCTCGCGAATCACGCGGGCGAAGTCATCGGCAGGCAGCCCGCCCGTGATGGCGGTCCATGTGGCGCCGTAGTCGTCGGTACGGAAGACGTACGGCGCGCGATCGGCCTTCTGGTAGCGATTGGCTGCGAGGTAGGCCGTTCCCGGCTTGTGCGGCGAGGCCTCGATGAGGCTGACGCGCGCGAAGTCGGGGAGCGCCTTCGGTGTCACTGGCGTCCACGTCTTGCCCGCATCACGCGTCACGTGCACCAGGCCGTCGTCGCTGCCCGCCCACAACACCGCGCGCTCGTGCCGGGACGGGGCCAGCGTGAAAACGGTGGCATACGTCTCGACGCCGGTCTGGTCGAGGGTGATCGGGCCGCCCGACGGCCCCAGGGTCGCGGGGTCGTGGCGCGTCAGGTCGGGGCTGATCCGCTCCCAGCGATCGCCACCTGTCGTGCTCCGCCACACGTGCTGCGACGTGGCGTACACCACGCCCTTCTCCAGCGGCGAGAAGACGATGGGGTAGGTCCACTGGAACCGCTCACGCAGATCGCCCGCCGAGTAGCCCATCGGGTTGTCGGGCCAGATGTTGACCGCGCGAGTCACCTTCGTACGGCGGTTGTGCCGCGTGAGCATACCGCCGTAGCTTCCCGCGAAGAACTCGTCCGGATCGACGTTGGACTGCGCGATGTAGCCGCTCTCGCCGCCGCCGACGGGATGGAAGTCGGTGGCCGGGCCCGTGCTCGGGATGCAGGCCGTGGTGTTGTCCTGCTGCGCGCCGCAAATCATGTAGGGCGCGTCGCTGGTGGTGAAGGCGTTGTAGAACTGCGCCGTCGGGTACTGCTGCCCCGTCCACGACTGGCCGCCGTTGAGCGACACGTTGGCGCCGCCGTCGTTGGCCTGCACCATCCGCTGTGGGTTGTCGGGAGCGATCCACAGATCGTGGTTGTCACCGTGAGGCACGCGGATCGGCTTGAAGGTCTTGCCACCGTCAGTGGACTTGTGGAACTGCACGTTGAGCACGTACACCGTGTCGCGAGACTTCGGGTCGGCGTACACCCGCGTGTAGTAGAAGGCGCGCTGCCGGATGTTGCGGTCCTCACTCACCCGCCGCCACGTGATTCCGCCATCGTCGCTGGCGAACAGTCCGCCGTCGGCTGCCTCGATGATGGCGTAGACCCGGTGTCCGTCGGCGCCCGACACCGACACGCCGATCTTCCCGATGACTCCCGCCGGCAGCCCGTCGCGCCGCGTGATCTCGGTCCACGTGGCTCCACCGTCGAACGACTTGAACAGCCCGCTGCCGGGTCCGCCGCTCGAGAGCGAGTGCGGCGTGCGCGAGACCTCCCAGAGAGACGCGTACAGAATCTCGGCGTTGGACGGGTCCACCGCGAGGTCCACGGCGCCAGTGCGGTCGTCGCGAAACAGCACCCTGGTCCACGTCTTCCCGCCGTCGGTCGACTTGTAGACGCCGCGGTCGGCCGTCGGGGCGTACGGCTCGCCGAGCGCCGCCACCCACACCACGTCGGGGTTGGTCGGGTGCACACGAATACGGCCGATCGTCCGAGTGGCCGACAGTCCGACCGACGTGAAGGTCTTGCCGCCATCCGTCGACTTGTACACGCCATCGCCCTGAATGACGTTGCCTCGCAGCTGTACTTCGCCGAAGCCGACGTAGACGACATCAGGGTTCGAAGCGGCCACCGCCACCGCGCCGACCGACGAGGTCTTGAACTGGCCGTCGCCGACAGGTGCCCAGGTGAGGCCGCCATCGGTCGTCTTCCACAACCCGCCGCCGGTCGCGCCGAAGTAGTACTCCTGCGGGCGCGCCAGGCTGCCGGCCACCGCGATGGAACGTCCCCCGCGCGCGGGCCCGACGTTGCGCCACTTCAATGTCGACAGCACCGCCACGTCGGGCGGCGCCGACGGCGCGGGCCCTTGAGCTGCTGTCGGCACCGCGCACGCCAGCGCGAGTCCCATCGCCACCCCTGCAACCCGACAGCCCCTCAGCCCCCATGCCATCCGTCACTCCTCTATCGATTCGGTCTGTCCGTTGCCGGCAGTCGCCGGAGGCGGCCGGCGCGGCGGTGGCGCGGCGGACCCTCCTCCGGCTGTCGGCGCGACAGCCGAGCGGTAATCCTAGCAAGAGACCTCGCATCCCGCCGCCAGCCGTCGGCCACGGTCAGCCTCCACCGGTCAGGGTCCGGGGCGAGGGACGGCAACGGGGCGCCCTCCTCCGACAGACTCCGCGATGCAGTTTTCGCGAGCCCGCTGCGCCTGGAGTTCGCAGATTCCGCAACCCATGCTCGTGCCTTGGAGCGTTCCGCGGCGCGACGACACCTGGCGTGGGACTTGCTCAATGGAGGGCTGGACGAAGGGAGGTTGGCCCGCTCCGTCTCCCGGTGGCCAGGCCGCCGGAGAGGAGGCGTCCATGTGTCGTACTTCGCAGGCGGTCTCGACCGCCCTGCTCGTGCTGCTGCCCGGCGTCTGTGCCGCGCAGAGCGTCAACATGGGGAGCACGTTTCACGCCCTGGAGGCTCGCGCCACGCGCATCACCACCACGTTCCCTGACGCCATCGTCGACGTACGCCGTGGCCCCGACCAGTCCATCGACGGCGAGTTGCGCACGGCCGCCGGGTCGGTCCGGGGGAGGCTGCACGTGAGCCCGGGAACCCGGCGCGTGCAGTGGAACGACCCGATGGCCGCAGCTGCGGCCGTCGAGTTCAACCTGCCCGATCAGGCAACCGTCGGTCTCGACTGGGCCGCGTTCCAGTTGTACGCGCTGCACGCCGACGCCAGTGGCGGCGATCCATCCGGGCGCGACGTGAGCGGCGACGCTGGCGCGTGGGATGGTCACCTCAGGCGGAGCCGCAGGGCAATGGCGCGCGGCGTGTCGGCCGGACAACTCGCGGCCCGCGCGCAGCGCGTCGAGACCACGTTCGGCGACATCGTCGTACGCGCCGAGATCGACGCGCACGCGAGGCCGAGCGCGGCGGGGCCGCGCGTCGACTCCTCGAAGTTCACCGCCACGATCCTCGAGGCGGCGACGGGTCGGCGACTCGGCTTCGTGAGATGGTTCGACACGGCGCAGGTGCTGACCTGGAAGATCGAGGGCGGCAGCCAGGGCGTCATCCTGCCCGAGCGCCTGCGGGGCGGCTGGACGTTCACGCCGACGATGGCGTGGGCCAACGTGCAGGCGTACCAGTTCGCCACGCAGGCCACGCGGACGCTCGAGCCGGCCGACCCGTTCGCCGCGATGCTCCGCGGCGTGTTCGCGCGGCCAGCGGCGGCGCCACCACTGGCGCAGGTCGCCTGGGCTGTCGCGCCGCTGCCGGCAGCCGCACTGGCCGTGTCCGGCCCCATCGCGCGCAGCGTCCTGCCCGACATGCCTCTTCTCGACGGAGTCCGGAAGCGCTGGGGCAGGGGCGGGGGCGTCGCCCTCAACGAGCCGGGATGTGACAACCTGCACTGGCTCGACGGATCGATTTTCCGCGCGTGCTGCGATCAGCACGACCGGTGTTACGAAACCAACGGCTGCTCGTCGGGGAGCTGGTGGTGGCCCTTCTCCGGCACGTGGTCGTGCCAGAAGTGCAACGCCGCCGTCGTCTACTGCTTCTGCACCATGAGCAATCCGGCCTACTGCGGCGGGTTGATTGGATCCGGGGGCGGCGACGGCGGAGCGGATGACGGGTCCTGTACGCGAGTGTCTGGCGGCTTCTGCCCCATCGAGTGCCAGACCTGTCAGGCACACTGAGCCGGCACTGACGCCGGCTCATGGGTCGGTGAGGTGTGTGCGCTCACCACTGGGGCACACACCTCGCACAGTCGTGCGCCGCGCATGCGCGGAGGATGACGACCGGCTTCGGGATGCGCGCCCGCGCCGCCGGCTCGAGAGATGTCTGGAGGAACGATGGGACGCTGGACCGCGGCAATTGGCGCGCTCGCCTGCCTGCTGGGTGTGCTCGTGCTCGGCACACGATGGACCGGCATCGAAGTGGCGCCCGGCGTCTGGCACGACGCCATCAGCCTTTGGCAGTGGGCGACGCTCTGGGCCCTGCTGGCCCTGCTGGGCGCGACAGTGGCCCCCCGGCTGCCTCGCTGGCCGCCGCGCCTGCTGGCGCTGGTGCCGCTCCTGGCATGGATAGCCTGGTCGCTCCGCAGCGGAGCGCTCGGTCCGCTGCCCTTCTTCATCTACGGTCTGCCGACACTGACCGCCTGGTGCGGCGCGCTGTGGCTGCGCGATGCCACCCGACGCGCCTGACCCGCGCTACCATGCCGCGTCATGCGCACCCACGTGGCACTCCTGTGGCTCGCCCTGCTCACGCTCCCTGCGACGGCGCAGGGTGAGGTCCATCGCTTCACGCCGACCGCCGGCGTGCCGACCTTTGCCGTTCGCGAACCCGTCCTGCGACTCAAGCCAGGCGACATCGTCGAGTCGAAGACGTTCTCGAAGCCGGGCGACTACTACGAGCGGGCTGGCGGGCCGTGGCCGGGGGAGGTCGGCCCGTTCTACATCGAGGGTCTGACACCCGAGGACACGCTCGTCGTCAAGGTCGTCCGCGTCCGCCCGAACCGCGACACGGCCGTCTCGGCGGTATCGCCCATGGGCATCAGCGCCGTGGCCGGCGACTGCCGCACGCGCATGCTCAACGATCCGCTGCCGGCGCGCCGCTTCGTGTGGCAGCTCGATCGCACGCGCAACGTCGGCATCCTCGACCTGCCCGACTCGGCCAGCAAGCGCATCGAACTGCCCTTGCGTCCCATGCTGGGGCGCGTGGCCGTCGCGCCTGCCGGACAGGAGGCCTGGGGAGGGCTGTGGCCGGGCAACTTCGGCGGCAACATGGACGCGTCGGACGTCCGCGAGGGCGCCACCGTGTACCTGCCGGTCTTCCACGAGGGCGGGCACTTCTACTTCGGCGACGGACACGCGCTGCAGGGCGACGGCGAGATCGTGGGGTCGGGCCTCGAGACCACGATGGACGTCACGCTGCAGTTCGACGTCATCAAGGGCCGGAAGATCGCCTGGCCGCGCATCGAGGACGAGACGCACATCATGGTGGCTGGAAGCGTGCGTCCGCTCGTGGACGCCTTCCGCATCGCGCATGTCGAGCTGATCCAGTGGCTCGTGGACGACTACGGGTTCGACAGGATGGAGGCGTACCAGGTCGTCTCCCAGGGCGGCATCGCACGAGTGGCCAACGTCGTCGATCCCAACTACACCGTGGTCGCGAAGTTCCCGAAGTCGGCGTTGCCGGCGCGCGTGCAACGCATGCCGTGACGCAGGCATGACCGCTCGCTCCTGAACGAGTCCCGTCGGTTCCAGCGCATCGCGTGGCCGCCCCTACCGCGGCGCCTCGGCCGCCCGCCACTCCGGCTCGAGGTGCGCCAGCAGCACCGCGTAGGTCTCGATGGCGTCCCAGAGGTTCTGGATGCGCAGGTTCTCGTTTGCGGCGTGCTGGTTGTTGTCGTGGTTCACGACCGGCACGCTGACGATCGGCGCCTGGAGGATGTCTGCGAACAGGTAGAGCGGCAGGCTTCCCCCCATGTTGGGCATCACCACCGGCGGCGTGCCCGCCACCTGCCCCACCACCGAGACCACGGCCCGCGACACGGGGAGGTCCATCGACGCGCGATAGCCCGGATACCCGGTTCCCCAGTCGAGCCTGGCGATTCGGGGATGGGCGCGGCGAGTTCCTTCGTCAGGGGCGTCGTGGACGATGTGGTAGCCCTGCGAGCGGATGTGCGCCTCGACCAGGGTTCGGACCAGGGCAGGCGTCACGTCGGGCACGAGCCGGAAGTCGATGGAGGCCTGTGCCTGTGTGGGCACCGCATTGGCAGCCCTCTCCCCCACCTCCGCCGAGCGCAGCCCGCGGACGTTGAGGGCGGGGATGGTGATGGCGTCGACGAGTCGCCCACGCACCGCCTCGCGGCGGCCCAGCGCCAGCGCCTGCGCGATCGCATCGTCCTCGGCCGGCGCGGCGTTCACGGCAGCGCGCTCGGCCGCGGACAGCGGCCGCACGGCGTCGGCAAACCCCGTGATGAGGATTCGCCCCTCGTCGTCACGCATGCTCGTGAGCAGGTGAGCCAGGGCCATCGCGGGATTCGGCGCCCAGTTGCCGTAGTGCCCGCTGTGCACGGCACGCGCGGGGCCGTAGGTGGTGATCTCCAGGTCCACGCTGCCGCGGACGCCGAACGATACGAGGGCCCGGCGGGACTGGTGCACCGGGCCGTCGCCGAAGATCCAGGCGTCGGCGCGCAAGGTCTCGCGATGTGCGCGCAGCAGCCGCTCCAGGTTGGGTGACCCCGCCTCTTCCTCGCCCTCCAGGAACACCTTGACGTTGACGGACGGCGCCACGCCAGCGGCCTTCAAGGCGTCCAGACCGGCGAGCAACGCCACGATCGGCCCCTTGTCGTCCGAGGTGGACCGGCCATAGACCCGGTACTCGCCTGGAATGCGCGCCGGCAAGCCGTTCCACGGGACCTCGGAGGCACCGACTCGAGCGTCCCGCTACGCAGGACCGGTGCCCACGCCGGGGTCGTCCAGTCGGCCGGCGAGACGGGTTGCCCGTCGTAGTGCGCGTAGAAGACGACCGTGCGCGTCGCGCCCGGGACCGTCAGGCTCCCGTAGACCGCAGGCGGTGCATCGGGCACCGTGAGCAGCTGCGTGGCGAAGCCGCGTCGTTCGAGCATCTGCCGGAGCAGCCCGGCATTGCGCCCGATGTCGTCGGCATTGCTGGCCACGTTGGGCAAGGCCACCAGATCCCGGAACTCCCGGAGGATCTCGTGTTCGTGCTGCTGGCGATGCGCGCGGACCTGCTCACGCAACGACACGGCTGGCGACGGGTTCGGCTGGCCAGCCGCAAGGGATCCAGCGAAGGCCAACGCGAGTGCGGTACAGGCCGCGCAGAGAGGCAGGCAAGGCCGGGACATGCCCCAAGGGTAGCCTAGCGCCTGGTCCGTTGGCGCCTAGCCCGGTGCGCCATCGGAGAGCACGCGGACGCGGCCGATCAAACCGCGGCCCGTGCCGTTGAGGGCAGTGATGGACTGCCTCATGCCGAGGGAGGGTATACCCAGAGTGCCGGTCGGCCGACGTTGCAGTGGACGGCGCGGCCAAGCAGCGTCAGCGTGGCCCACGAGTAGTAGAGATTGTTGCGGGCGAGACTGCCGGGGACGAACCCGGAGGGTATGTGCGAGAGTTGGCGCAGGCGCATGGCCGCCGACGGAATCGGATAGAAGACGGTCTGCATCGCGGCGCTGGCACTGCCGTCTTCACCGACCAGCGCTGGGAAGTGCGCGACCCAGGCGCGAACGTCATGTCCCGAATCGACGGCGGCCCCGTCGGCGGCGAAGACGGCCTTGCGGCTCATGGCAGGCAGCACGAGCAGGCTGATGAACGCCCACAGTGTCATCCAGCACGCGTGTCCCAGGAGGGCGACGGTCGGTGGACGGTCAGCGAGTTGGAACAGGTGCGTGCCGGTGGATGTGCCGACCAGGTTCCAGACCAGGACGAGCACGAACGCACGGGCTGGCAGGGCCTGTGTGACCTGCCAGCGGCGGCGGCTCAATTCTGCAGCGAGTTCCGCCTCGGGTAGGGCATCCAGCCATCTCGCGGGCAGCAGATGTCTCGCGCGACGACCGAGCCCGGCAACACCGCCGGTGAAGGCTGGGTCGTCGACCGCCACAGTGAGGATTCCTTCGCCGTCGCGCGCACGCGGGGTGACCGTCACGCCAGTGACCGCCCGCAGCAGAAGTGGTCGCCCGAGCGCCAGCGTCGTGGTCGCGAGCACGATGCCCGCACCGAATCCGCCCGTCAATCGAAGACTCATCGCACTCATCACGGCCACGCCCGCCAGCACGAGGGTGTGGGTCAGCACCCCGCGCACCCAGCCGTGCAGAAACGTCGCCCCGTTCGGGCGAGGCCGGGGCATCAAGGCCGTGCCACCGATGAAGTCGAACAGCGCCTGTACCGCCACGGCCATGACGCCAATGGCCATCAGCCACGTCGGTCTGAGTGCGGCTGCCCGGCCGGTCCCCAGCAAGTAGAGCCCGACAGCTGCGGCCAGCACCCAACAGCCGACATTCGTGATGCCGAGCCACAAGCGGCGGCGGGCGAGTTGTTGTTGCTCGAGTGTCATCGGCTGGCTCTATCCACAAGCCCCGGCACGTCGGGCAATTGTCGCGTCGGCACTCACGCCGGGTGGGGCCCCTGTCGACAAGACACACCGGCGGCAGTCCACGATCTGGCTCTATCTCGGGGGCAAACCGTCGGCATCACCCGCCTTCATCTGCCGAAACTCCCTGATGGTGAAGAACAATCCGCCCATCAACAGACCGAAAGTGCCGATGCCTACCGTCAGAATCCACAGGTCCATGGGTTACCGCCTCGCTGCGCGCAACTGGACGTAGATGCCAGCCGCAAGAATCGACGGCACCCACAGTCCGACGAAGAGGCCGGCCTCGCGATTGGGCGGCCACAACGCGCCAAACCACAGGGAGATGGAGAACACGAACGAGATGAACGCGGCGCCGAGGATCATGAAGTCCTGAATCTTGAACATGCCCGTCACTCCTTTTCCGGTCGCTCCGCCCGGGTGACCACACAGGCTTGAGACCCTCGAAGTCAATTGACGGATTCACGCGACCCCTGGATCGCTGCCCAGGAGTCGCCGCAGGTACAAGCTGTCACGGCGCAGCAGACCCAGGGCCGTGGCCTGCAGGTTCATGCCGCATATCATCGGCTGTGAGTGCCACGCACCTCCCCACGCCCCTCATCGCGTGTCGGCGCGACACCGCGCCTTGCGATTGTCTTCGGCGACCAGCTCGATCTGGATGCCGCCCTCATTCGATCGCTCGCACCCGACGACACCGTGCTGATGATGGAAGTGGCGCAGCGAGTCGCGCCATGTTCCCAGCCATCGGCAGCGGACCGCCCTCTTTCTGTCCGCGATGCGTCATTTCGCCGCCGAGCTGATTCGGCGCACAGGTCCGCGTCCGCTACATCGCCCTCGACGACCCCGAGAACACCGGGGCGTTCGAGACGTGAGATCGCCCGGGCAGTCGCCGCGCTCGACCCGTCTCGAGATCGTGTGCACGCACCCCGGTGAATGGCGAGTGCTGGCGATGCTCGAACGCGTCCGCGATTGCCACGGGGCTCCCGCTGCACCATCCTGCCCGACGAGCACTTCCTCACGTCCCCCGACGAGTTCGCCGCGTGGGCCAGGGACCGCACCGTCGCTGACGATGGAGTTCTTCTACCGCGAGCAGCGTCGCAAGACCGGCTACCTCATGGAAGGCACGGGCAAGAGCGCCAAGCCCGTCGGCGGCGAGTGGAACTTCGACAAGGAGAACCGACTGCCGTTCGGCAAGCAAGGCCCGAGCCCGCGGCCGCGGCCCACCGTTGGCTTCGAGCCCGATACGACCACCCGCGCCGTCCTCGCGGCGATGACACGCATGCTCCCGGAGCTGCCAGGCAGCGACACTGCCTTCTCCTGGGCGGTCACGCGCGACCAGGCCCTCGCCGCGCTCGACGACTTCATGACGCACCGCCTCGCCCAGTTCGGTCCGTTCGAGGATGCGATGTGGACCGCCGAACCTACGCTCTACCACTCCACGCTCTCGAGCGCGCTCAACCTCAAGCTGCTGAACCCGCGCGAGTGCTGCGAGCGGGCCATCGAGAGCGTTTCGCGCCGGTCGGGTTCCGCTGCAATCCGTCGAGGCGTTCGTGCGCCAGATCATCGGCTGGCGCGAGTTCATCCGGGGCGTCTATTGGCTCGAAGGTCCCACCTATGCCGATCGCAACGGGCTCGACCAGCACGGCTCACTGCCGTCGATGTACTGGACGGCTGAGACCGACATGGCCTGCATGAAGGCCTGCCTGGGTCAGGTACTCGAGACGGGCTTTGGTCACCACATCCAGCGCTTGATGGTCACCGGCAACTTCGCGCTCATCAGCGGCGTTCATCCACGAGCCGTCAGCGACTGGTATCTCGGCATGTTCGTTGACGGTGTGGACTGGGTGACCCTGCCCAACGCACTGGGCATGGTCATGCATGCCGATCGGCGATCGGGCGCCGCCACAGGTGTCACCGGGCTTGTCGGCACCAAGCCCTACGCGGCCAGTGGCAAGTACGTCCAGAGGATGAGCAACTACTGCACCGCCTGCCGGTACGACCCAGCCGAGCGTAGCGGCCCAGCGGCATGCCCGCTGACGGTCTTCTACTGGGACTTCTTGATCCGTACCCGTCAGGCGTTCGCCCAGAACCAGCGGATGGCGATGATCCTGAAGAACCTCGACCGCATGAGCCCCACAGCCCGCGCCGAAATTGCGTCCACCGCCGACATGCTCAGACGACGGCTCGGGATCGTGACGGTGGATCCAGCTCGATGATCCGGCGATCCGATCGTCGCGATGGACCGGGGTGGTCCTCGGCAGCGTCCCACGAGGGACGAGCCGTGAAGCCGCGAGTGCCTGTCGCGTCTCGCGCGCGGCTTGGGAGCGCGTCGGTTCTCCCGTGAGGTCCTCTGAATGCGTCGCCACCTGGTCCTGTGCGCGCTTGTCGCACTGAGCATGCCGTCGATGGCCCAAGCCCCACTGCTCCCGCTGTTTGCATTCACCGCGCCCGACGTGGCCGACGCGTGGCAGACCGTGAACGACGGCGTGATGGGCGGCGTCTCCGACGGCCGATTCAGAATCAGCGAGCGCCAGACGATGGAGTTCCATGGAACGCTCTCGCTGGAGAACAACGGCGGCTTCGCGTCCGTGCGATCCCGGCCCCGAGCACTGGGTCTGCAGCCTGGCGATACGCTCGTGGCCCATCTGCGAGGCGACGGACGCGAGTACCAGTTCAACCTCTATGTTTCCGGACGGCCGAGGGCGCTCTCGTACCGGGCTCCGGTGAAGACCCGTGCGGGTGAGTGGATCGACGTGGCCATCGAGTTGGACCGGTTCGAAGCGACCTCGTTCGGCAGGACTCTGCGGGATGTGGGCCCGGTCGAGCCCAGCACTGTGACCTCGATCGGCTTTCTGCTGGGCGAGAAGACTCCCGGCCCGTTCGCGCTGGAAGTGGGCTGGATCAAGATACGTCGTGGCCAGGGTCGCTGATCGCTTTGCGCCCCTCGCGATTCCGGCACGAGGCGTCACCCTCGCCGGCCGGCCAGATGGCGCACGAGTGCGACGCCGAAGCCGAGACCACACACCAGCAGGTACATCCAGTACAAGGGGACCGATCCCATTGCGAACGGGCCGCCGCGCTGCCGCAGGAGGAAGCGGAAGAACGCGCGGTTGAGCACCACCACCAGAGCCAGGGCGGCGGCGCCGACGCCGTACGACCACGGCGATCGCCAGCCGGCCGCAAGCGCCCACAACGCCACGAAGGCCATCACCACGCTCAGGCGATCGCGGTACTTGACGTTGAGGTCGTTGATCAGCCGACGCTCGCGAAACATCAACTCGCTCCACGGAACGGCCCGGCGCCACAGGTCAGTGGCCAGCATGTCGCCCAGACGCCACCGCTTGAGGTGCTTGACCTGGAGATCCTTCACCAACCGGATCGGGTAGCCCTCGGCGACCAGCCTGGAGCCCAGGTCGATGTCCTCGATGCTCGGTTCGGTCCAGGACTCGTCGAAGCCCCCGACGTGGTCGAAGGCCTGGCGCCGGACGGCTCCGCAGCCTGCCCAGAAGGTGGACGCGGTCTCGGATGCGGTCTGGTGGACGAAGTGATGCAGCAGGTTGCGGAATTGGGACACGAGGCCCCGCGCATCTGGCTGGGCGTCGTAGGAACCGAACACCGCGGCGACCTCCGGGTGCGCCGTGAAGAACGCGGCCACCCGCGCCACAAGATCGACCGGCACCTCGACGTCCGCGTCGACGAAGAGCAGGACGGCTCGGCCGGCCGCGCGGGCGCCACGATTTCTGGCGCCAGCCGGACCGCGGCGCTCGTCGAGCGTCAGGACGGTGGCGCCGATCGCCGTCGCCGTTGCCGTCAACGCACGATCGGGGCCGTCAATCACGGCCACGATCGCTCCCGGGGGCGGTTCCAGTCGGCGGAGGCTCTCGGCCGCCCGGACCCACGCCGGTGCGGCTCCGCCCACCGGGACGACAATCGCCACATCAGAGGCAGTGACCGGTCGAATCGGAGAGACGGGAGTGCCCATCAGGGGCTGGCGCGCTCGTCCGCGCACCGCAGGCGGCCAGTCACCAGCGGCCAGATCGGCGGCTGGCCAGGACGTTGTAGAACCAGGCGACGCACCAGCCGAGGATCGCCCCGGTGAGCGCGCCGTAGAAGAACCCGAGGACGGCACCCGTCCAGGTGACCTCGTAGCCGGGGTAGTAGGACCGGAGCAGGCCCAGGTGCTGGCCTACGTTGGGACCGCCCTTGATGACGAGCCACAGCGTCCCGACCGACAGCGCGACGCCCCCGACCATTCCCGTCACGATGGCCACGATACCCGCGCGAAGGCGGGCAATGGCCCGGGCGACGAGCACCTGTTCCCTATCAGCCACGCTCGACATCTTCCCGATCAACCAATCTCAATATCACCCCCATCGACGGCCTCGAGGGTCGTCAGCGTCGCGAGCCGACGCTCCAGATCCCTCAGGAGCATGCTGGTGAACAGGTTGATCAGCCGTGCCACGATCCACCCCAGCGCGAATCCCGCGAAGCTGGCCTCCACCATCCCCACCAGCAGCCCGGGCCAGGACAGCTGGTAGCCGAACAGGAAGTGGCCGAGCAGCGACAGCATCGGCGCGAAGCCGTCGTTGGGCCCCCAGAGCAGCAGCGCTGTCGCTACGGCCAGCACCACTGTGGCCGTGACCCCGAACGCACCGCCGAGGGCGACCTCGTCGTAGTGGGGAAACGCCTCAGGCAGGAGGCTGTCGAGGCCACCCTCGGCCCGCGCCGGCACGAGTCGGTCGCGTCCACTCCCCTCGCTCTCCTCGCCACGGACCTCTTCGTGGAAGCTCTCCTCCACATTGACCGCCCACACGTCCCGCCGCTCGCCGGCCAGGTTGCGCACGGCGTAGAGAGCGGTGAGCATCGAGTGATCCTGGTTGTTGTAGCGATGCAGGCCGTTACGTCCGACCGTGAAGAGATTGTCGACCCGATCGAGCCAACTGCGCAATGTGGCGAGATGCTGCTCGTACTCGCCGTCGTACACGGGGTACGCCTTGGGCATACGAACGACGGTGCCGGCCCGCACCTCGTCCGGCGAGAACAGGCCGATGGTCTGCGCCTCGGACGTGCCCAGGTCGATCAATTCCTCGTCGGAGAGACCCCACAGCGCATCGCCCCGGTTGGTGAAGTACTCGAGCCCGATGAACGACACGGCCGGGTCGTCGACCATGTCTGGGCTCCAGTTCTTGAAGTTCTGCACACGCCCGACATGGACCTCCGGGGAGTGGACGTAGATCCAGTTGTCCGGGAACAGTCGATCGCGATTGACGATCAGGCCGACGATGAGGAAGTCCCGATGACGCAGCTTCCCGGCCGCGTCGAGCACCTCGGCAGGCGGAAGGGGATCCATGGCGCGGACGAGGTCGCCCACCGGCATGGTGGAAATCAGCGCGTCGCAGGGCTCCCGCCGCGTCGCGCCATCGGGGCCGACGACGTCGAGCGCGTGCACCCGGCCGCCGTCGTGCAGGATCCGCACGACCCGCGTACGGAGGTGGGTGTGCACGCCGCCGGCCGCCGCCAGGTCCCGGCACCGTTCCCACATCATGCCGGGGCCGAGACGCGGGTAGTGGAAGCGTTCGATGAGACTCGTCACCACCTGGCCACCAGTTCCCGCGTTGCCGAGCACCGCCTTCCTGATCGCGGTCATCAGATCGAGGTTCTTGATCCGCTGGGCGGCCCACGCGGCACTGATGTGCGAGCAGGGCATACCCCAGACCTTCTCGGTGTAGGTCTTGAAGAAGATCTCGAAGAGGCGCCGGCCGAACCGATTGCTCACCCAGGCGTCGAACGTGCGTTCGTCGGCGACCGGAAACAGCTGCGCGCGAACATAGCTCGCCAGCACGCGCGCCGCTTCGACGACGCCGAGGCCCCGCAGCGCGTTCACGGGTCGGAGGGGGTAGTCGAAGAATCTTCCGCCGTAGTAGATGCGGGACATCCTGGGCCGCACGATCAGGTCGTCGCCGAGGATCTCGCGCCAGAGCCGCTCGACTTCCGGCACCTTGGTGAAGAACCGGTGGCCGCCGATGTCCAACCGGCAACCCTGGAAGACGACGGTGCGCGAGATGCCCCCCACCTGGTCGTCGGCCTCGAAGACAGTGGCGGCGCGACCGAGCCTGGACAGCTCGAAGGCCGCCGTGAGCCCGGCGGGGCCGGCACCGACAATTACCGTGCGTCCGCCATCGTGGGGGGGAGCGGGCCGATGGACGGCACCAGAAGGGCGTGAGGTCATCGTGGCATCGCCGCTCGATAGATGCCAGCCGGTAGCCTCCGCGCCGACTTCAGGGCTCATCGCTCAGAGCGACAGCGAGGAACGCGCACCTCGAGGACTTGGGCCGAGCAGCGTGCCGACGCATCAAGAACCGAGGCTACCATACGGGCGCCCGCGACCCGTCCTGCCAGTGGTGGCCCAGCCACCGCAGATCGGGCTTCCACAAACGGCGGCCACATCGGACCGTGTGACCGCGGGCGAAGTCGGGACATGATGTTCGAGGTTGCCCTCCTCACC
Organism: uncultured Acidobacteriota bacterium; assembly: GCA_963715265.1. GTDB lineage: Bacteria > Acidobacteriota > Vicinamibacteria > Vicinamibacterales > Vicinamibacteraceae > Luteitalea. The sequence goes on along the minus strand of CAVQRQ010000004.1, from coordinate 240,682 downwards.
GAGTGGCGGCATGCCGAATGGCCAACATCCTCATCGTGACGCGGGGCCTGCGGGGCGTGCTCTACCAGAGCGTGGAACTCGCCAGGCGCCTGGCCGCCGCGGGCCATCGGCTCACGTTTGCGGGTGACCCGGACGCGCGCGAACTCGTCGAGCATCACGGACTGGCCTTCCATCGCCTCGACCCGGACCGCTACGAGCAGTTCCTGGTGGAGGATGCCGCCACCCCCGCACTCGGCCGGATCCTCGACATCGGCGGGCGGCGTGAGCGCGCCCGCGAGTCGCTCGGCGTCGCCGCGTTCGCCCGCTTCGTGCGCGACGACCGTCCGGATCTGATCCTGATCAACGGCGAGATGCACGAGCACATCATCGCGGCCGCGACGGCCGGCTCGCGGCTGGCGCTGCTGAACCCGTTCGCGTCGATCTGGCGGCACCCGGGCGTGCCGCCTCCGCACACCCTGGCCCGGCCGGGCATCGGCTGGTCGGGCAGCCGGCCAGGCGCCGCCCTGCTCTGGCAGGCCCTGTGGCTCCGGAAGCAGTACCGGCGCTGGGCCGGGCGGGTGCGCCGGATCGGCTGCGACCGCGTGTCGGTGTACCGCGACCTGGCCCGTACCGTCGGCTTCGCGTTCGAACGGGAGACCGACGACCGCCAGTGGCTGATCCCGTTCACCTACCGGCACCTGCCCGTCCTGAGCCTGCACGCACTGGAGTTCGAGTTCCCGCACCACCCCCGCGCGCACGTACGATTCGTCGGCCCCATGGTGCTGAAGTCGCGCATCGACCAGCCGCAGGCACCGGCGGACCGCGACAGGCTCGAGGCGATCCTCGCGCGGCGCCGCCGCGCCGGCACGGACGGCCGGCTCATCTACGCCGGCTTCGGTTCGGTGTTCTCGACCGACCTCGCCTTCCTGCAGCGCCTCCTCGGCATTGTCGAGGAGCGCCCGGGCTGGGAACTGGTCGTCACCCTGAGCCACCGCGTGCCGCGCTCGGCCCTGGGCCCGCTGCCGGCGCGGGTCCACACCTTCCCCTGGGTGCCACAGGTACACGTGCTGCAGCACGCCGATGTTGCGGTGACGCACGGGGGCATCAGTACGATCGACGAGTGCGTGCTGAGCGCCGTCCCGACGCTCCTCTACTGCGGCTGGGAAACGGACATGGCGGGCAACACGGCCCGCGTCGTGTACCACGGAATCGGCATTGCCGGCGATCGGCAGCACGACACGACGACGGACATCCGCGCGCACGTCGATCGCCTCCTGATCGAGCCGGGCTTCCGGGAGCGCGTGAGGCGCTTGCAGGGGCTCTCCGCAGCGTACGCCGAGAACCGGGTGGCTGAGCGGGCGGTCGACGCGCTGCTCGATTGCCCGGTGCTTGGCGACGGCAGCGGCACGACCCGCGAGTTGGGCCGCGGCGGGCGGGACCGGTGACCGAGACGACCCGCCGTTTCGCAACGGGCGCCGGGTGGCTCTACGGCTACCGCTGGCTCGAACGTCTCCTGGATTTCCTCGCGATCATCGTTCTGGCGCGCTTACTGGCGCCCGGCGACTTCGGCCTGGTCGCCATCGCCGCCTCGCTGGTCGCGCTCGTCGAAGGCCTCAGCGCCTTCGACGTGGACAAGGCCCTGATTCGGAGCCGCGACGATGACCGGGCCCTCTACGACACGGCGTGGACACTGTCGGTACTGCGGGGCCTGCTCGCGGCCCTGGCCATGTGGGCCCTCGCGCCGTGGGTGGCCGACGCCCGCATGGCAGCCGTGCTGCGCGTGCTGGCCCTGGCCCCGATCCTGAACGGACTCAAGAATCCGCGGTTCGTCACCTTCGAACGCGACCTGGCCTACTCGAGGCTCGCGGTGCTCACGACCGGAGCCAAGGTGGTGTCCGTCAGTGCCATGCTGCTCCTTGCGGTCGCCTCTCGCAGTTACTGGGCGCTCGTGCTCGGGCAACTCGCCTATGCCCTCACCGGCACGCTGCTCAGCTACCTTCTGCTGCCCTATCGCCCCGGCATCTCGCTGGCCCGCGTCTCGGCACTCGCTGGCTTCAGCGGCTGGCTGACGCTGACGAGCGTCGTCACGGCCCTCGCGATGGAGACCGACAAGCTGATCGTCGGATGGCTGGTCGGGGTCGCCGACGCCGGCCTCTACTTCATGACCCAGCGCGTGGGCGTACTGCCCACTCAGGAACTGCTCAGCCCTTTGCAGCGGATCCTCTTTCCGGCGTTCAGCGAACTGTCCAGCGACGTCCCGAGGCTTCGGAGGGCCGTCTGCGAGTCGATCAACGTGCTCGCGAGCCTGAGTTTGCCGGCGGGCTTCGGCTTCGCCCTGATCGCTGCCGAATTCGTCCCCCTCGCCCTCGGCCGGCAGTGGTCACCCATCGTCCCGCTGCTCATCGTGCTGGTGCCGTATCTCGGCCTGCGCTCCACCTTGTCCATGACGTTGCCCTGCATCCTCGCGCTGGGCCGCACTCGACTGCTGTTCTGGGTGAGTGCCGCGTACGCGCTCGTCCACGTCCCGGTCTTCATCGCCGGCACTGCCCTGTTCGGCCTGCCGGGATCGATCTGGAGCATCGTGATGGCCGGCGTCTTCTACTCGTACCTCAACGCGTGGCTGCTTGGCTCGGTGCTGGAGATCTCGCTTGCCGAGATCATGGGCCAACTTCGGCGACCGCTGGTGGCCACAGCGCTGATGGTCGCCGTGGTGGCTGGCCTGGCCGCGGTCACGCCACTCGGCGCACGTGCCGCCGACGCGCCCGTTCTGTCGCTGGTGATCAAGATCCTGCTGGGTGGCGCGGTGTTCTGCGGCACGCTGTACGCGATCTGGAGGCTCGAGGGCAGGCCCGCGGGGATCGAGCGGCGTTTCGCTCAGCTCTGGTCTGGTTGACCCGCCGGGCGAGCAACCCGCTCAAAGAGCCCCGCCAGCGCCGACTCGGTCCGCTCGGCAATCGCCGGCCAGGTGTGACGGGCCGCGACGGCCTTGCCACCCGCTGCCAGACGCCGTTGGAGGTCACTGTCGCCGAACAGGCGAACCAGGGCCTGGGCCAGCGCCCCTGGCGAGTCTGGCGGCACGAGCAGGCCGCTGTCGCCGTCGCAGATCACCTCGGGCAACGCGCCCACACGAGTGGCCACCACCGGGAGGCCCTGCGCCAGCGCCAGGAACAGCACGCCCGACTGGCTGACATGCCGATAGGGCAGCACGAGGACGTCGGCGGCGGCGAAGTAGACGGTCACGTCGGAGAACGGCACGTAGCCGAAGCGGTGGATCGCGCCAACGCGCGTCGCTGCGGCGAGCAGTGCGTCGCGCCGTGCGGCATCGAGACGAACGGGGTCGCCGGCGACGACGAGCCTCGCCCCGGGTCTCGCCCCCGCGACCGTCGGCCACGCGTCGAGCAGCACGTCCAGGCCCTTGTATTCGCGGATGTAGCCGAAGAAGAGCGCCACCTCGTCGCTCGGATCGAGCCCCAGCCTGCGCCGCGCCGCTTCGCGCCCGACAGGTTCCGCGTCACGCCCGAAAAACCCGTACTCACCGTGCGCAATCACGGTCACGCGCCCGGGCTCCACCGCGAACTCCTCGAGCAGGCGGCTGCGATCATGCTCGGAGTGGGCGATGATCAACGGGCTGAGGCGATGGATGTGCCGATGCACGGCGTCCTGGACGCGGGTGCGTTCGTGCGCCGTCACCACGTGTGCCGTGACGGCGACGGGGATGCCCGTGAGCCGGAGCAGGATGAGGTACGCTAGGGCGATTTGATTGGTGCAATGCAGATGGACGACGTCCGGACGGAGTCGCCGCGCGAGGACCGCTACCGCGCACGCGTCTGCCAGCGCCTCGATCTTCACCAGGGCACGAGCCAGCCACGACCCGCGGAGTCGGTAGGTGACACGCGCAATGGCCTTCACGAGCCTGACGCGCGGCGGCAGGGCCCGACCGTCGAGCTCGTACGATGCGGCCGTCATGAGCGTGACGTCGTGTCCGCGTTCAGCCAGCGCGCATGAGAGGTTGTAGGCGTAGTGGATCAGCCCGCCACGGCCGAAGGTCTCGACCTCGAGAATCCTCATGGGCCGCCGCGATGCATCCTTGGTCGTGTCGTCCGCCATCGTGACCTCGATACAGTGACTCGGATCGGCAGCCTGCGTCGAGAGCGCTCCCGATGACCGCCCCCGAAGAGGCGCGCGACCGCGCCGACCGGCTCCAGCGGGCCATCCAGGCCAGGAAGGCGGGCGTTCGCTCGCGGGCGCTCGACATGGTGGCCCGGCCCGCCGGCGAGCCGGCGCTTCTGGGCGAGATGCAGCGCGGCCTCTGGTTCGTGCACCAGCTTGAACCGGGCTCGCCCGCCTACAACCTGTGCAGTGCGTTCCGCGTCAGCGGCGCGCTGGACGTGCCACGACTGGAGCAGGCGGTAGAGCGGGTCGTGTCGCGGCACCGGCTGTTGCGGTCCACGTTTCATGCCGATGGCGACAGCGCCCGCCAGGTCGTGCACGAGCGCCTGCCGTTGACCATCGAGCGAATCGTGGCGGCGCACGACGACGGCCGTGCGGCTGCGACGCGCGAGGCCCGCCGGCCCTTCGACCTCGTGCACGGACCGCTCGTCCGGGTACGGCTCGTTGAAGAGACCTCGGGGCACAACCGCTTCCTGCTGCTCGTGATGCACCACATCCTGGCCGATGAGCGGTCGCTCGGCTTCCTGTGGAAGGAGGTGGCCCAGGCCTATGAGGGCCGGCTGGCAGACGCAGCTCCGGCCCTGCAGTATGACGACTACGTCCACTGGCGCGCGAACGCCGACCCGGGCCGCCGTGACGAGGATCTCGCTTTCTGGCGGCGGCGCCTCACACCCCTTCCTGACGACCTGCGGCTGCCCTTCGAGCAATCCGCCCCGCCGGGGAGCGGCCACGGGCGGCTGATCGAGCGCAGGCTGCGCCCCTCCGTCCAGGCGGGCATCCGGCGCCTCGCCACCGCAGCCGGCGCCACGCCGTTCATGATCTACGCCTTCGCGTTCCGGTTGCTGCTGCACCGCTACACGAATGGCCAGCGGGTGGCCTTCGCCACACCGGTCTCGACACGATCGCATCCCGCAACAGCGGAGATGATCGGCTACTTCCTGAACCCGCTCGTGATCGCCACGAGCGTGGACGAGGAGCAGAGCGTCGGGCAAGGTGTCGAGCGGTTCTGCGCGGACCTGACGGCCCTGCTCGCCCACGCATCGCTGCCATTCGACACGCTGGCCGCGGCGTTGTCGCCACACCGGCAAGCGGATCGACACCCGGTCTTCCAGGTGATGTTCGTCTACCAGGAGGCAGGCCCACCTCCGGTGCTCGGAGATGTGTCGCTCGAGCCGGTCACGCTCGACCTGGGCGCATCGAAGTTCGACCTGACCCTGTTCGTGACCGAAGACGGCGGCGCTCTGCGGAGTGCGGTCGAATTCCGCGCCGACCGGTTCGACGGTCGGTGGATGGACGCGATGCTCGGTCACTATGAGGCCTTGCTCGAGCACCTGCCCGCAGATCGCGATCGGCGCTTGCACGAGGTGCCGATGCTCGACGCCGCGGAAGTGCGCAGGGTGTCGGCGTGGGAGGAGGGTCCTCCGCTGGCCGGACCTGAGCTCGATCTCCTGCCGCGGCAGATCCTGCAACGGGCCCACCGCCACCCCACCCATCCGGCCGTGACCTGCGATGGCGTCGGCATGAGCTATGACGAGTTGCAGACAGCGGGGCGGGCGATCGCCGCCGCGCTGGCGGCCGCCGGCGTCACACATGGCGACCGCGTCGCGATATTTCTCCCTCGCTCGACGCAGATGATCGCCAGCGTCGTCGGCAGCCACCTGGCCGGCGCCGCTTACGTGCCGATGGACCCGTCCTACCCGGAAGACCGGAACCGGGACCTGCTCGCAAACGCGGACGTGACGGCCGTGGTCACGACGTCGGCGCTGCGTGGCCGCGTGCCCGCGGGACCCTGGCAATCGGTCGTGGTTGACGCGCTCGAACCCGGCACGGATCGCTCCGTGGGCGTACCCGGGGTCTCCCGAGAGTCGTTGGCGTACATCCTCTACACGTCAGGCTCCACCGGCCGCCCCAAGGGCGTTGTCGTCACGCACGACAACCTGAGGCGCTCGACACAGGCACGCCTGCAGGTCTACGACACGCCGCCGGGGCGGTTCCTGCTTCTGCCGAGCCTTGCCTTCGACAGCTCGGTGGCAGGCATCTTCTGGACGCTCGCCACCGGAGGAATGCTCGTCGTGCCGACCGACGACGACGCGAGGGACGCGCAGCGCCTGGTAGGCCTGATCGCCGATCAACGCGTCACCAGCCTGCTGTGCGTCCCGTCGCTCTACGCCCAACTGCTCGGTGTGGGCGGCGATCGGCTGCACGGACTCGAGACGGTGATCGTGGCCGGGGAAATCTGCCCGTCTCGGCTCGCCGAGGACCACTTCGATCGGTTGCCGCACGTCCGGCTCTTCAACGAGTACGGCCCGACCGAGGCCACCGTCTGGGCCACGGTCCACGAAGTGACGGCCTCGGACGCGGCGCGGCCGGTGGCCATCGGACATCCCATCCCCGGCGTACGCGTGGAAGTGCTGGACCCGCTGGGGTCCCGCGTGCCGGCCGGGATCCCCGGGCACGGGTGGATTGTCGGTCCGAACGTAGCCAACGGTTACTGGAGGCGCAGCGACCTCACCGACCAGCGGTTCGTCACGGCCGAGCAGGGACAGGACTCGCCGCAGCGCCGGTATCGCACCGGAGACCGCATGGCCTGGAGCGAGGACGGCAGACTGTTGTTCCTCGGACGCGACGACGAGCAGATCAAGCTGCGAGGGTTCCGCATCGAGCCTGGCGAGGTCGAGGCGGCCCTGCTCGAGCATCCCGGCATCGCCCAGGCGGCCGTCGTGGCGCGGTCGGCCCGCGGCGGATCGGCCAATGCCGGGGATCCCGAGCCGGCCCAACTCGTGGCGTTCGTCGTGGTGCGAGGTTCGGAAGGCGTCAGCCATTGGAGGCAGGCGCTTGCAACGCGACTGCCGGATCACATGGTGCCGAGCCGACTCGTGGAGGTGCCCGCCCTGCCGACGCTGCCCAACGGCAAGGTCGACCGCCGGCGGCTTCGAGAACAGCCGCTCGCTGCGGAAGGCCGGACCGTCGTCGACGAGACGGTGCCGCAACACTCGCGAGTACGCACTGATGTCACTCTGGGAGGGACTGCTTGGGCGAGCCGGCCTCGGCGTGACCGACAACTTCTTCGAACTCGGCGGCCACTCCCTGCAGGTCGTGCAGATGATCGCCGCCATCGAGCAGGACTTCGGGATGACCCTGTCGGCGGCCGACGTGTACCAGCACCCCACCGTGCGCGACCTCGCCCGGCGAATCGAGCAGCGGCACCGGCGGCGAGGCGCACCTCGGCTACGAACATCTATTTCCCATTCAGCCCACGGGCCGGAAGGCGCCGTTGGTGATGGCCGTGCCCGACCTCTTCGCACAGGCGTTGGCGAGCAGGTACCGGGGAGAACGGCCCGTGTACGGCGTCCGGGGGGTCAGCCGGCGAACCGAAGGCAATCGCGGGCGCTGGCCGACGATGACCGACCTCGCCGAGGAAGTGGTCACCGAGGTTCAACGCCGATTCCCGGGCACACCCTGCGTCGTGGCGGGCTACTCCTTCGGCGCGTGGCTGGCCATCGAGGCCGTTCGCGTGATGGAGGAGCGCGGCATCCCCGTGCACCGCCTCTACGTCATTGCCCCGATGCCCGTGGACTTCTTCCGCGTCGGTCCGTTTCGCGTCCGGATCGACGGACTCCGCCAGCCACTGGACGCACTCTCGGCCGGGCAGGAATCCTGCGCCTCTACCTGCGCGGAAACCACCCGCTTACGCGAGGGCCCTACCGGCGGGCCAGGCAGTGGCTCACCGAGCGGCCGTGGCGGCGTCTGCTGAGCCTGGTCGGCGGCCTGAGGCAGCGGGCCGGGCTGCCGCTCACACCGCGGATTGTCGAAGCCGACGTTCGCGTCGAGCGGTTCCGACTCCATGCGCAGCATCGGCCAGGGCCGGTGCACACGCCCACCGTCTTCTTCAACCCGATCGGGACGGCGACCGATGCCGCGGCAACGTGGCGGCCCTACTTTCTCGGGCCGTTCACCGTCCACCCCACGCCCGACCCGCACGACGAGGCCTCACTCGCAGCAGCGAGGGCCGTGGTTCTGCAGCACCTCGAGACGTTGGAGGACTGACGTGCACGTCGACACCCTGACCGAGTCGCCCCGCGTCTCGGTGGTCGTGCCGTTCTTCAATCGCCAGAAGTACCTCCCGGCGTGCATCGAGGCGTTGCTGGCACAGGACGATGTGGGTGGCGCCGTCGAGATCATCATGGTGAACAACGGGTCGACCGACGACTCCGGATCGGTGGTCGAGCGCTATCCGCAGGTGACGCTCCTGCAGGAAGAGTCACCAGGCGCTTACGCAGCGCGCAACGCCGGGATCCGGAAAGCGCGAGCGCCCCTCATCGCCTTCACCGACGCCGACTGTGTCGCCGACCGCGACTGGCTGCGGTCGGTCTGTGACGGCATGCGCGATCCCGGGATCGCGGTGCTGATCGGCGCCTGCCGATACCCGGCCGGGGCGTCGCGGGCCCTGGGCCTGCTTGCCGCCTACGAGAACGCCAAGGCCGAATACGTGGTCACCCGCTGCTCGCCCGCGTACCACTTCGCGTACGCCAACAACATGGCGGTCCGGGCATCGGCGTTCGAGCAACTGGGGCCGTTCAGGCTGTGGGCGCGCGCAGCCGATACCGAACTGGTGCACCGCCTGGCGGCGAAGCGGCCCGACCTCCGGCTGTCGTACCGGCGCGACATGCGGGTGACCCACCTGGAATTCCTGCGCATGAGGGACCGGCTCAGCCGTCTCGCGCTGTATACCGAGACGAATTCGCAGATCGCGTCTTTCAGGGAACTGGGCGCATCGCAGCGCGCCGGGGTCTTGCTGCATCTGCTGCGGGGGCAGCGCCAGGACCAGGGATCGCGAACTCAGGCCGGTTGACCCGAGCCCGGACCCGCCGTCTCCGGTTCGGGCCCGCCCTCCTCATCAGCGACGTCAGCGAGGATGCGGTCCTCTGCGGCTCGTGCCAGCGCACCGAGGGCCGGATGGGTGAAGATGGTCGCCAGCGGCAGGTCGATGTCGAACTCCCGGCACAGCCGCACCATCACCTGCATGGCAGTGAGCGAGGTCCCCCGAGCTCGAAGAAGCTGTCGCCGGATCCGACGCGCTCCACGCCGAGTTCCTCGCACCAGACGCCAGCCAGGAACTCCTCGACCGGGCCCTGCGGAGGACGGTACGCCGCCCGGGCAACCACTCGGACGCGTCGCTGGCCAACGCCTGCTCGTCGACCTTGCCGTTGGCGGTGAGAGGTAGCGAGTCGACCCGCTGGAGCCGCACCGGGATCAACTGCGGGGGAAGCCGCTCGGCCAGGCCCTGCCGCAGGGCCTCATCGGTGACGTCCCCGGATGCGACGTAGAAGCCCACGAGCGAGGTCTGGGCGTCTTCAGCCGCGATCCGCTGCTCGTCGTAGCCGACCTCGGTCAGCAACCGCTGGATGTTGGCCGGATCGATGTCGTCGTCGAGCTCGTCGAGCGCCTCGGCGCGCGTCTTGTGACCGAGGCGGACGTCCCAGCTGTAGGGCAGCGCGTAGCTGTGGTACCCGCGCTCCTTCCGGTGAACGTAGATGCCGAGGTCGTTGATCAGGCAGTTGGTCGAGCGACCGGTGTCGGACGGACGAACCCACGGCACCTTCCGCCCGAGATACCCGAGCATCTCGTCCATGTCGACGTCGCAGTAGCGGTAGAAGTCGACGAACCGCACCTGCTCGAAGATCCGATCGTCCTGGAACGCGCGCACGTCCAACGATCGCGACACCTCGTCAGGGACCCGGTGGTACACCTTGCGGGCAGCCAGCACCGCCGCGTCGACCTCATCAGGGCGGAATCGACCGTCGCGGAACATCTCCTCCGAGAGCCGGGTCTCGAACATCTGGCCCCGCGAGAGCCCCGTGACGATGATCGGGATCCCCAGGTCGCGGGCCCTGAGCATGCTGAGCGTGTAGATCGTCTTGAAGCAACCATTGCAGACGTTGGAGAATCGCGCCAGGCTGTCGCGGAAGATGGCGTTCATCGCCGGCGTCGTGGCGAACTCGATCGGCACACCGAGCTGCGCGGTCACCTTCCGGATGTTGTCCTTCGCACCTTCCGAGATGAACCCGTTGTCGAGCGTGAAGGCATAGACCGACAGCCCCAGCTCGACCAGCCGGCACAGGGCGTAGGTGCTGTCCTTCCCGCCGCTGTAGAGCATCAGGCAGTCGTACGCCGATCGATGCGCTCGCGCCGACTCATCGAAGAGCGCCCGCAGGTCGTCCATCGTGCGGAAGTAGACCCGGGCGTGCGCCTCGATGGCGTCGTAGGAGCGGCAGAGGCCGCACACGCCATCGACGTCGAACGCCACGCGGGGGTAGTTGGAGGGCAAGCCGCAGCGGACGCAGTGGCGGACAGCATCGCCCGCGGCCGCGTCGGCCGCCGGCCGGCGGCGCGCAATCACGGCGCACTGCTCGATCTCCGGCACCGCGAGCAGCGCGGCCTCGACCTCCCCTGGCTCCACGCGGAACCCGGACACCTTGAGCTGCCGATCGATCCGGCCGAGGTAGTCGAGCGTACCGGGGTCGATCAGCCGGACGAGATCCCCCGTGCGATACCATCGTTCGCCCTGGCGCCGCGGGTGCGGCGTGAACCGCTCCCGCGTCAGTTCCGGGGCCCCGTGATACCCGCGAGCGAGACCGAAGCGCGACACCCAGAGCTCTCCCGCCACACCTTCCGGAACGGGCGAGAGGGCCTCGTTCAGAATCTCGACGCGAACGTGGTCGGCGGGCACGCCGATGGGCACGCTGGCCCCGGTATCCGACGCAGGCTCGTAGCGGTGCGCCACGCACCCCACGACCGCCTCGGTCGGGCCGTACTCGTTGTGGATCTCGATCGCCCCGTGCAGTTGGGCGCTCACGGCCGCGGCGAGCGAGGTCTTCAGATCCTCGCCGCCGACCACCATGCGACGCACCCGCGAGCCCTCGAGCCCGATGCGCCTCAACAGCGAGAGATGCGAGGGCGTGAGCTTGATGAAGTCGACCCTGTTGGCGGCGGCGACGTCCATCAGCGCCGAATCGACGGGGCCATCCGGCTCGAGGGTAGACCTCCAGCGTCCCCCCGGTGATCAGCGGCAGGAACAGGCTGGTGACCGTGAGGTCGAAGGCCAGGGAGGTGAACAGCGGATAGGTCAGACGGTCGCCGCGGACGTAGCGGCGCTCGGCCCAGGTCACGTAGTCCGCGAGGCCGGCGTGGTCGATCAACACGCCCTTGGGCCGACCCGTCGACCCGGACGTGTACATCAGGTACGCGAGGTCGTCCAGGCCCGGTCCCGGTCGGTCCGGCCTCGCCCCGACGCTGGCGTGAATCGCCTCGGCGACCGGGAGCACCAGGAGCCCCCGCCGCGCGGGCCGCGACGAAAAGCCCTCCCCCGTCAGGAGGACGCGGGCGCCAGAGTCCTGCAGCACGTACTCGAGGCGTGCCGGTGGAGCCGAGGCATCGACCGGGACGTACGCCGCGCGCGCCCTCAACGTGCCGAGAATGGCAACGACCGACTGCAGCGACCGGCGGCCGGCGATCGCCACGCGGTCTCCCGGCTCGACGCCGCGCGCCAGCAACGTGGCCGCCAGCGCGTCGGACTGCTCCCGCAGCGCCGCAAACGACAGCGACGTCGTCCCCTGCCGCACGGCGACCAGGTCAGGGCCGTGGGCCGCGCACGCCTCGAACATCGCGGTCACCGACTGCTGCGGCCTTGCGACCGCGTCAGTGGCATTGAGCGCGGCGAGGGCCTGATGTTCCTCCTCGTCCAGGATGTCCATCGAGGCGATCGGACGGTCGGGGTCCACGAGCACGGCGTCGAGCAACGTCTCGAAGTGACGCAAGCTGCGGTCGCGCAGTCGCGGCTCGAGCGCGCCGTCATTGAAGTCGAAGTGCAGGACGTACCGCCCCGCCCCCGGAAAGTCGTGCACCTGGAGACGAAGGGCGTGCACGCTGTCGCCGTGTCCCGGGTGCACCCAGTCGACCTCGGCCGGGAGCCCCGCGAAGGTCCCAAACGAGGCCGGTATGTAGTTGAGGACGACGTTGCCGGCCGTGGCGCCCGATGGCGAGCTGAGGCCTGGCAGCGCGTGGCGCAGCAGGAGCAGGGATTCCTGCAGGCACCGGGCCGCCAGCGTCCTGAATGTGTCGCCGGCGTCGACGGTCACCGAGAACGGGAACATCTCGATGAAGACGCCAAGCGCGCGCCGCGCTTGCGCCGTCGGCCGCCCGTTGACCGGGGTATCGAAGCCAAGGTCGAGGCTCCCGCTGATCCGATGGAGCCAGCTGACGAGCAGCGTCGCGAACAGCGCGAACCGCGACACGCCCTGCGACAGGCTCGCAAGTCCTGCCTCGTTGCAGAGTCGGTCGAGCGCGCGCGAACGGGACTCGTCGAGTTCGAGCGTCAGGCGGGTGCTCGGCGTGCCGACGGCAACCGCAGGGCGGCCGTAGAGGGGAACCGACCGGCCCGTCCGCTGCCGGCGCGTCCGCCAGTGTTCGAGGGCCCGTGCCCGCGTGGCCGGCCCGACCGGCAGGGAGGCCATGGTCGGATAGTAGGCGGGCAGCACTGGCGGCCGCGTGCCGTCGCCGCGCAGCAGGCCCGCGTACTCGGCACCAACCTGGCCGTACAGCACGTGGGTTGACCAGGCATCGGCGATCACGTGGTGCTGGTTGAGATACCAGCCAGTCCGACCGTCACCGAGCCGCACCAGTACGCTGTCGACCAGGTCGCCGCCGAGGGGCAGCGGGCGGGTGCAGCGAGCATGGCACCACTGGAAGAATTCCCTGGCGGGATCGGGCCGCAGAGTCGAGGTCGATCACCTCGGTGGGCCGCCCGTGCGCCGCTACTGTCCACCGTGACTCTCCGCTCTCGCCTTCCACGATCCGGGTCCGGAGCGCGTCACTCGCGTCGGCCACCCGCTGCCAGGCCTCGCAGAACAAATCGACACGAAGCCCCGCGGGAAAGACGAACGCGAAGGCCATGTTGTAGAGCGGACTCTCGGGGTTGAGCCGCTGGCCGACCCAGATCTGCGTCTGGCTGTGCGTCAAGGGCGGTGCCGCGGCCGCGGCATCGCGCGACGGCGCCGACGACCCGGGACCGCTCATTCCCCCGCGTCCTCCGACCTGCGCACCCCGGCGGCGCGACCGACGTAGCCGGCGATCACCGCGACGCTCCGGAAGTTCTCCACGACGAAGTCGGAAGGTTGGATGACGATCTGGAACTCCTCGCCCACGAAGGCGGCCAGCCGCAGTATGCCCATCGAGTCGAGCACGTCGCCCGACAACAGGTCGGCGTCTCGCCCGATCGTCACGCCCGGCTCCAGCAGTTCGCGCTGCAGGTAAGCCAGGACCCGGCCCTCGATCTCGGAGGCCTCCAGCGCGGGGCGCGCGTCATTGGCCATCGATCGCCGTCCTTTCCGGGACGAGCCCTTCGAGCGCCCTCACATCGACCTTGCCAGTCGGCGTTCGCGGCATGGCGTCGATGACGCCGATCTGCGAGGGCAGCGCGTAGGGCGGAAGAATCTTGCGCAGGTCGGCCAGCATCTCCCGTTCTGCCGGCCGCGCGTCCGCGCCCACGACGACCACCGCTCGCAGTGCCGAGCTGCCCTCTCCGTCCGGCACCGTGAACACGGCGGCCTCCTCCACCGACGCCAACGAGAGAAGGGCGGCCTCGACCTCCTCGAGCTCGACGCGGTGGCCCCGCACCTTGACCTGGCGGTCGGCGCGGGCGACAAACGCCAGGTTCCCGTCGGCGAGGACCCGGGCCCGGTCCCCCGTCTTGAAGTACAGCTCGTCGATGTCGCCGGCGGCCGGCCGCAGGACGAGCACCTCGCGGTTTCGCTCGGGGTCGCCCCAGTAGCCCGACATCACCGTCGATCCGCGCACGAACAACTCCCCCACCTCCCCAACCGGCACGGGCTGCAGTGCTGCGTCCGCCACCAGGGTGTGCGCCGTGGAGCACGCTCTGCCGATTGGCAGCGGACCGCCGGCATCGCCGGTCTCAGGCAGGTGGTAGCAGGTGCAGACGTTGACCTCGGTCGATCCGTACACGTGGCTGAGACGGGCGCCGGGCAGCTGCTGCCGAATGCGGCGCAGGTGCTTGCCGGGGAAGGTCTCGCCCGCGAACAGGACCCAGCGGAGGGACCGCAGGTCCCGCGCTTCGAGGTCGCCACGCAGCGACAGCTGGACCAGCGCGGCCGGCACCGAGTACCACACGGAGACTCGCTCGCGCTCGAGGAGTGCCGACAGGCTGCCCGGCATCATCATCACCGCCGGCGTCAGGATGACCGTGGTCGCGCCTGCGCAGGCCGCGGCGTAGTAGTCGAAGGTCGCAAAGCAGGTGTGATGCGACGAGTGGTTGGTCAGGCGGTCGTCGCTCCTCAGCGCATACTCCGACGCCGCCCAGTCCACGAAGCTGGTCGCACTGTAGTGCGTGTGCAGGATCAGTTTCGGCAGCCCGGTCGACCCCGACGTGTGGAGGATGTAGGCGGGGTCGAGCTCGATGATGGAGACGTCCGGGGGACGATCGCTCGCCTGCTCGAGGACCGTCGACCACTCGACGCACGGCACAGGCATCGTCTCGTCGGAGGCAAGCCCGATCACGTGGGCCACCTCGGGGCAGTCGGCGAGCGCACGGCCGACCAGCTCACGGCGGTCGGGCTCCGACACCAGATGGGTGGCCCCAGTCGCGCACAGAATCCGGACGACCTGGTCCACGGGCGATTTTGGATCGATCGGCACCAGGGTGCCGCCCGCCGCGAGCACGCCGTACAAGCTCACCGGGACGTTGAGGCCCTTGGCAAGCCACACCGCCACGCGGTCACCGCGCGAGAGGCCGGTCTCCAACAGCACCCGTGCGAGGCCGTTGGCGCGGCGCGTGAGCTGCTCGTAGGTCAGCGTCACATCGTCGCAGCGCACCGCCGTCGCGCCGGGATGGCGCATCGCCGCCGCGTCGACCAACCGGTTCAGGAGCCTGGGCACGTGGACTCGCTTCCTTCCGCTGGAGACCTCGTCACGAGAGCCATGTCCGCACCGTCGAGACCACCGTCCCCGGCCTCGGCAGCCGGACATCGAACGCTCGCTCGACCACCCACCCCATTGAGATGACGATCATGGCAACCGCCGTCAGCGGCAGCACCACGTCGCGGTAGATCGCGAGCCGGCGCGCCAGGAACAGCAGCGGGAACATCACGATGACGATCGCGATCTGGCCCAGTTCGACACCGAGGTTGAACCCGAACAGCGAGAGGCCGAGGTGCTCGCGCAGCACCCCCATCTCCTCGAGTGCCGCAGCAAAGCCGAAGCCGTGGAAGAGGCCGAAGCCGAACACGATGAGCCAGATCCGTCCGTGGAACACCGGAAACAGGATGTCGGCGGCCGCAACCGCGATCGAGCCGGCAATGATGACCTCGACCAGCCGCACGGGCAGGTGCAGGATGCCGAGCGACGCGAGCGAGAGCGTGACGCTGTGCGCCACGGTGAACGCGGTCACGATCTTCACGACGCTGACCGAGCGCCGGTCTGAACTCCCCGATCTCCCGCCACCGGCCGTCCTTGCGAACCAGCACGGCCGGCAGCAGCAGAGCGACGAGGAACATCACATGGTCCAGGCCCATCCAGATGTGATCGACGCCGAGGCGGACGATGGCGACGAAAGCCGCGCCAGCGGCCGCCGCTGGTGATCTCGAACTCCTGGCGCCGGGCGCCAGGACTGAACACCAGCGAGATCTGGCCCTCGTTGGCGAACGTGCCCGTCGCCCAGTTGTGCTCGACGAGCAGGAAGCCGCGGTGGCTGGGTTCCTCGTCCAACAGGACCGAGTAGTCGAACGTCAGTCGGTCCGGCACGCGGTCGAGCCCATCCAGTTCGAACGGCAGTTGGGCGTAGCCGCCGCGCACATCGAGCAGGCCGTGCGTGGTGAAGCGAATCGCCAGGGGCCCGCTTCGCGTCGGAGATCGTGACGCGCGAGAGGTAGTAGTCGCGGAGCATGCCGACTCTTCTCGTCGAGGTTCGCGGCCGTGATCTCCCGGTCCGTCCCCGTCAGCCGAAGCGCGGCGTTGAAGTCGGCCAGCGACACTTCGAAGCGTCCGGAGACGCGGTCCTGGTAGATCTGCAGATAGAGGTAGCTCTGGCCCACGTTGTGGGCGACGCGCCTCCGTGGACGGCAGCAGGAGGAGGACGAGAAACAGCCCCCACCTGAGGGGGGCCAACAGGCTCGCCGCGCATCGGCTCACCGAGTGCCGGCCGCAAACACCAGCGAAAATCATCAAAGCCCCCTGAGCCCCGCGATGAGGTTTCGCTGGATCTCGGACGTGCCCACGTACAGCGTGGCGGAGAGCGCATCGCGCAGTTCGCGCTCGAGTTCGTACTCGACGGTGTACCCATAGCCGCCGAAGATCTGGACAGCACTCCGGCACGTCTCCACGTAGGCCTCGCTGACGGCGAGCTTGGCGAGCGCCGATTCCCGCGTGGCCGTGCCGTGGCGCACCTTGTGCCAGGCGGCGCGGTACAGCAGGAGCCGGGCCGCCTCCAGCTCCAGTTCCATATCGGCGATCCGGTGCGCAATCGCCTGGTGCTTGCCGATCGGCACGGATCCGATCCTGCGCTGGCGGGCGTGAGCCACGCAGCGCTCCAGGAGGCGCTGCATCACGCCGATGGCCGGCGCCATCACCAGCAGCCGCTCGACCTCCATCACCTGACTGAAGATCATCGCCCCCGAACCAACGCCGCCCACCGCGGCCGAAGCCGGCAGCCAACAGTCGTCCAGGTAGACCTGCGACATCGGACTCGTGCGCAGCCCCATCTTCTCGATCGGGGGGCCGATGACGAGCCCCTTTGTGTGACGCGGTGCCAGAAAGCAGGTGATCCCGCCGAAACCCGGTCCGGTCCGCGCGTAGAGCAGGAAGAGGTCCGCGACCGGCGCGTTGGTGACGAAGGTCTTGGAGCCGTTCAGCACCCACCCGTCGCCCTGCGCGACCGCGCTCGTCGCCAGCCCGATCGCATGGGAGCCCGAGTCCGGCTCGGTGATGCCGGTCGCCCCGATCACGCTTCCGTCGACCAGGCCAGGCAGCCACGTGCGTCGCTCTGCCTCGCTGCCGAACGCGCACAAGGGCCCCTCGCACGAGGCGGCATGGGCGGCGACCGAGAACACCAGCCCGTTGTCGCGCGCACCGTACCCGATCCCCTCGAACACCGCGACGGCCGACAGCAGATCCTGACCGGAGCCGTTCCACTCGGCCGGAACGAGGAGCCCCTGCAGCCCGAACTCGGCGCAGGCCTGCCACGCCTCACGCGAGAACTCGCCTTCGCGGTCGCGCCGGGCCACGCCATCGACCAACCGAGACGTCGCAAACTCGACGGCGCCGCGACGGAGGCGCAGGTGGTCAGCCGTCCACTCGAAGTCCACGCACCCTCCGGCTGGTCGACGTCGGCACGGCACTCCGCCTGCAACGCGGGAAACGCATCCTTATCATGGTAGCCCACGGGAGACGGCCGCGGAGGCCGTGCGCGAGCCCACGCACCCTCCTCACGGTGACTGCGGCCCGATGATCCGCAACTGGCGGACCTCGAGCCCGTAGGCACGGGTGTCGCCGTCCGGCCGGACGGCTTCGCCGACCTCGAGCGACAGCGTGTTCTCGCCGGCCCGCACGGCATCGGCGGGCACCGCGATGCGACCGGCACCGCGCCAGTCGGTCCGCAGCACGCTGCCATTCAGGCGCACGAGGATGGTCTGGTCGGAGGTGGCCGTGCGCATGCCCGTGGCATCCATGGCCACGGTCAGCGGCATCGACGCGTCGACGTGAAACGCCGCGGTGGCCGCGGGACGAGCCGTCCACTGAGACAAGTGCCCCTGCGCCCACTCGGCCGGATGCCAGCCGTCGACCGCCCACACGGTGAGTTCGCGGGCGCTCTCATCGTCTGGCGGGCCGTACAGTCCCTGGAGCAGTCGCTCACCCGACGCCGCCATCGAGCAGACCGCCGACGTCGCACTGCGTCGGCCCTCGGCAGGGACGCGCGCGATCCAGGCGTCCGGAGCGGTCCCGGCGCTGACCACCGCGCGGTCGGCACTCCAGGGGCCGCGCGGTGCCACCAGGACACGCGCGACCCATCGCGCTCGCGGGCGCAGCGCGGCGGGCACCTCGTCCTGCGCCTCGAGCACCTGCAGCCGGCTTGCGTCAGTCGCGACATGCGTGTCGAAGAGTTCGACCGACCACCTCGGATGGGAGGCGAGGCCCGCAACGCGGACCGTGGGTTTCGCGGCCGAGGCGAGATAGAGCCGGACCGGCCGTGTCCATGAAGCTCCTGCAGCCGGCACGCTCAGTCGGCGGCCGCCCACGGGCATCGGCGTCCAGCGTCGCCCGGATGGAACGCATGCCGCCGCTCCCTCGACGCCGACGTGTCGCCAGTCAGCCCGGCGCGTCAGCGGAATCAGCAGCCCGGGCGCCGGGTCACCCACGGCCTGCAGCGTGACCCCGTGCGCCCGGTCGAAGACGGCCAGCGCCGCATGCTGGCTTGCCGCCAGACGATCGGGGGCGCTGGTGACCGACGCGTCACCCTGGCGCGCGCTCACCGACACGGCGGTGAACAACGGGCGACCTCCGACGACGGCGCCTGCGGGCAGGGGCAGATCGATCCCTTCTCGTCCTTGGCGCACCGTCCCACCACGATCGGTCCGCGCGATGATCGCCACAGCCTGGCTGGCCAACACGTCGCGGCGCACGAGCGACAAACGCGACAGGGCGGCCAACCCTGCGGGGCCCACCGATGAGAGGGCCGACGGCGAGAGCGCCAGCGCGACCAACTGGTCAGGGCGCAGGTCGTCGAGGACAGCCGACAATGGCGCGCGCAATGGCCGCTCGACGACCCGGTACCCCAGGTGCTCGACGCGCTCGACGGCACTGCCGAGGGCGAAGACCGGCCGGCCCGAGGCCACGCACCGATCGAGCGTGCCCGCGTCGGCAGGAACGATCGTCCCTCCAGCCATCCGTAGCCGACGCGTCACGGCTCCGTCCTCGCTGGCGACGAATCCGCCGCGCCAGGTGCCGGCGATCGCCTGCGCCACCGACGGCATCCCCGCGGCCCAGGGGTCTGGCACGATGGTGGCGTGGCGGAGCACCGGGGTCGCGATCGCCAGGACGATGCCGACCCCTGTGGCCAGCGACCGCGCTCGACCGGTTGCGTCGCCGATGAGCGCGGCCAGACCCCATCCGAACCAGGGCGCCCACCAGGGGAGCAGCAGGCCCGCAGCGAGGCTCGGGGGCAGCGCCCCGGTCGCGACCGTCAGGATGCCCACTGCAACCGCGATGGCGGTGGCAACGCGCAAGAGGCGGGTGCGCGCCGACGCCCGGGCGAGGCCGATCCCCGCGATGCCCAGGCCGACCGCATGCACGTCACCACCGAACACCGTCATGGCCTGCCGCAGCGCCAGCCAGGGCGACGCGTCGGCGGAACTGCCCGGCCGCAGGACTTCGCTGACCGCGTGAGTCCACTGGCTGGGGACGAGGCACACGATGCCGCTCCACACCTGGCGCAGCATGGCCACCTGCGCGCCGAGACTCAAAGCGATCAGCATGGCGGCCAAGAACCAGCGGCCGCGCCGCGACATCGGGAGCGCGACCACGGCAGGCACCGCCAGCCAGGCCGCCGGTGGCGACACCACGAGGACGCCCAACACGGCGGCTGCGATCGCAAGTCGACGGGCAGCCGGCCACGCGACAGCGACAACGGCACAGGCCACGACCGCGAGCGGCAGCGCGTCCTGCCCCGGCGACACCGTACTCCAGAGCGAACGGGTGGCCCCGAGGCCAAGGGCGACGGCGAGTGCCAGGTGGCCCCGGACCTCCATGGCGAGCAACGTCGCAAGCGTGCACGCGGTCACACCCAGCAGCGCGAGCATCGACCCAAGGGGCAGGTCGGGCGTCAGCGCTGCCCGTGCGTTGAGGCGATCGAACAGCCACGTCGGCATCGACAGCGCACGCACGTGGGTGAACCAGGGCGTCGCCGCATCGGGCCAGGCCACGGGCTGGCGGGTGTCAAGGATCCACAGCCCGGCGACGACCAGGATCAGCAGGATGAAGAAAGGCCAGCGCGGAAGGCGGACCGGCGTCAGAGGCGGGCTGGGCGACACAGGACGGACCCCGCGTATAGTAGTCCGCTCCACCGATGACGTCCGACTCGCCACTCGATCGGAACCTCGACCGGCACGGCCCCGCTGGGGCGACGTCGCCGACCGGCGATCCGATCTGGCCCTGGTTGCTGCTGGCTGCCGCGCTGGTCGCCTTCCGCTCCCTGCCGTACGCGGTGTGGGGCACGCTGGCGTTCGATGCCGACCAGGCCATCGTGGGTCTGATGGCCAAGCACATCGCCGAGTTCCGCGCGCTCCCTGTGTACCAGTACGGCGCGCCCTACCTCGTGATCGTGTCGGCCTACGTCACCGCGCCGTTCATGTGGCTGCTCGGGCCCACGGCGTTCGCCCTCAAGCTGCCGCTGGTGTTCATGAACGTCGGCGTTGGCATGGCCACCATCGTCGCCATCGTCAGGACGGGGCTGTCGCCGTCGGTCGCCACGCTGCTGGCGATTCCCGTCCTGATGCCTTCCGCCATCGGCGGCGCCGGGCTCATGGATGCGCTGGGTATGACCGTCGAGCCGGCGCTGTTCATTCTGCTGTTGTGGTTTCTCCGGTCCCGCCCGCTGCTGTTCGGCGTGGTCGCGTGCCTCGGCTTCCACGTGCGCGAGTTCGTGGCCTACGGGGTTGCCGCGCTGCTCGCGATCGACCTGCTCACCGGGGCGCTCCTGACCCGTGACGGACGTCGGCACTGGGCGACCGTCGCCCTGGCGATCGCCGGGACGGCCGCGCTCATCGGCGGCATGGCTCGCTTCGGGTCCGCGCGCGGTCCGGGCACGTGGGCAAGCCACGTGGAGGGGAGCGTGTCGACACTCCAACGCGCTTTCTGCTTCGCGCCGTCCCAGGCCGTGCACAATGTGGCCGACCTCGCCTCGTCGTACCTCGGTCAGCTGTGGGGGGCCGCCCCCGCGCCGCTGGCCAGTGCCGGCGTCCATTCGCAGGTGACCCAGGGCCTGCCGGGAGCGTGGCCACTCCTCTTCGGGATGCTGGTCCTGCTGCTCGTGCGCATGGGCGGGTGGCATGCCGCACGGCTCTGGCGTCAACGGTCCACGCCGGCCATTGGTCTCGGCACGTTCCTGGTCCTGGTGGGAGCGCAGGCCGTCCTTGTCTACTCCGTCAGCCGATGCGGCCCACTCTCGCTGCTCACCTTGCGGTACACCCTGCTCGGCCTGTTCCTCCCGACGGGGCTGGCGCTGCTGAGCTGGAGCGTCGAAGCGAGCCGCGCGTGGCGCGGCTTGCTGGCCGCCACGTTCGTGCTGCTCCTGCTGCTGAACCTGTGGCCGCACGCGCGTCTCTGGCACGAGCAGGCCGGACACGGCACGCCGCCCAGCCGCGTGCAACTGGTCAGCGCACTCGAAGCGCGGGGGATCCGGTATGCCCGCAGCGACTACTGGACGGCGTACTACGTCGACTTCATCAGCCAGGAGCGCATCATCGTGGCCGCCGACGCCCTGTCACGCATCGACATCTACCAGCGGGCCGTGGCCGCCCATGCGGGCGAAGTGGTCCGGATTGAGACCACACCGTGTGACTCGTCGCCGGCCATCGTTCCCGGCTACTACATCTGCCGTTGAACACGCACAGGCGCTCGGACGCACTCGGCTGAAACCGAACAGGGTCGGCCGAGACTCCAGCCATCCGCGCGTCGCCGAAAACACAAAGGCCCTCTACCGACCATGACAGTCAATAGAAGGCCAAATTCATTGGTCGGGGCGAGAGGATTCGAACCTCCGACCTCTCGGTCCCGAACCGAGCGCTCTACCAGGCTGAGCCACGCCCCGACAACCCGAAAAGCATACACGGGTTCCGCGACTGCCGCAACGCCCGCGCAGTCTGCCCCCTCGCCCCACCCCGGCGTGCGCACCCGGTGGGGGAACTACCGGGCCTGAGAGCCCCGCGCCCGTTCCACGATCGCGGCAGTGCGGTCGAGCGCGGCGTGCGCCGTGAGATCGGCGTGCAGTGGCGTGACGGAGATGAGGCCGGCCTTGACGGCTTCGTAGTCGGTATCACGCAGCGACGCCCACTCGACCCGCCCCTCGTCCAGCCAGTAGTACGGGCGCCCCCACGGGTCGTCGCGCCGCATGACGTTGGTCGTGTGCGTACGGGCGGCCTGCACGGTGGTGGCCCACCCGGCCGGGGTCCCCTGGGGCACGTTGACGTTGAGTAGCACGCGTGGAGGCAGGCCCTCGGCAAGGACGTCCGCCGCGACAGCGGCGCCCGCCGCAGCGGCGTGCCGGAAATCGTAGACCGGCCCGCGCTGCATCGAGACGGCCACGGCGGGCACGCCCATCAGCACGCCTTCGAGCGCCCCGCCCACCGTCCCGGAGTAGGTCACGTCGTCGCCGACGTTCCACCCCTTGTTGATGCCCGAGACCACGAGATCCGGCAACCGCCCATGCAGCACGTGCGCGACGGCCACATTCACGCAATCGGCCGGAGTGCCATCCACGGCGTGAACATCCGGTCCGATCTCACGAAGGCGCAACGGCCGTGCCAACGTGAGGGCATGGCCGATGGCGCTCGCCTCCCCCAGAGGCGCGCACACGATGACACGGCCGAGCGCGCGCAGTGCCTCTGCCAGTGCGTGCAGCCCCTCGGACTCCACGCCATCGTCATTAGTAACCAGTATCGTACGCATGGACATCGGGACTCGGAGCTCGGGGTTCGGGATTCTGGGCTCGGGATTCGGCAATGGCATTCGCGCTCGGGACGACGGGCCGTGTCGCGGAGTCTATTATCCCAGAGCCATGCCCGCACCGTTCGACGCCGTCCTGCTCGTCTCGTTCGGGGGTCCCCAGGGCCCCGATGACATCCGCCCGTTCCTCGCGAACGTGCTGCGCGGACGCCGCATCCCGCCCCAGCGCATCGAGGAGGTCGCGCATCACTACGAGCTGTTCGACGGCGTGTCGCCCATCACGCAGTACACCTTCGACCAGGCCGACGGGCTGAAACGCCAGCTCCAGCGCCGTGGGATCGACCTGCCCGTCTACGTCGGCATGCGCAACTGGGTCCCGCTGCTGCCGGACGTGCTCGATCGGATGGCGGACGACGGCGTTCGCAGGGCCATCGGCGTGGTGGCGGCCGCGCACCGCTCCTACTCGAGCTGCACGCAGTACAAGCAGAACGTCCTGCAGGCGAGGGAGGCCGTGTTCAGCAGGGGCCGACGCCCGGTGGACGTGACCTACGTCGGCGACTGGCACCTGCACGATGGCTTCCTCACAGCCGTCGCCGATCACGTTGTCGTCGCCCGCGACACGCTGCCCGGTGACCTACAGGGAGATGCACGGCTCGTGTTCACCGCACACAGCGTGCCGGCCACGATGGCTGGCGCCGAGACCTACAGGCTCCAGTTGCAGTCGTCTGCGGCCGAAGTGGCGCGCCGGCTGGGCATCGCCGACTGGTCGCTCGTGTTCCAGAGCCGCAGCGGCCGTCCCGAAGACCCGTGGCTGGAACCCGATGTGAACGACTACCTCCGGTCGGAGGTCGCCAGGGGCGGCCTCCGGGCAGTCATCCTGAGCCCCATCGGATTCGTGTGCGACCACATCGAGGTGCTGTACGACCTCGACCACGAGGCCAGGGCGACCTGCGAGGCGCTGGGCCTTCCGATGGCGCGCGCGGCGGCGGTCAACGCCCATCCTGCCTTCGTCGGCGCCCTGGCCGACATGGTGGTCCGTACCTGGGATGTGTACAGGCACGGCCGGCCCATCACGCTCGTGCATCCCGACAGTCCGAACGCCCGGGAACTCCCGCCTCCCGTCGTGCCCACCGGGAGCTAGGCGGCGCGGAGGCGGGCGCGGCCCGGCGCCGCGCGTGCCGCCTCCGCCTTCGCCTCTCAGGCGTTCTGCGTGGCGCAGTACTTGTCGAAGGCCGTCGTCAACGCCGCCGCGATGCCCTCGGCGGTGTTTCCCTCGATCTGGTGCCGCTCCATCATGTAGACCAGCTTGCCGTCGCGCAGAATCCCGAGCGAGGGCGACGAGGGCGGGTACCCGGTGAAGTAGGAGCGCGCGCGCTCGGTGGCCTCGATGTCGGCGCCCGCGAAGACCGTCACCGCGCGATCCGGCTTCGATGCGTGCTGCATGGCCCTCGCGATGCCGGGGCGCGCCTTGCCGGCCGCACACCCGCAGACCGAGTTGACCACGACCAGCGTGGTGCCCTTTTCGGCCACGGCGTGGTCCACGTCCGCCGCGGTACGGAGTTCGGTGAAACCGACGTCGGTGAGTTCTTCGCGCATCGGCGCAATCAGGAATTCCGGGTAAGCCATCTCTGTCGTGACTCCTTCAACGGGGCATGCCCCGATCGTGTACACACATGTTTCGACGTTCTGGCACCTGGCAGGACCGATCCGCCCTGCCCATGCTCAAACGTCCCTGCTTCACACCGCCGCGGTGACGCGGCGCCGCGCACTGGCCTCGGCATGCGCCTCGACCAGGAAGTCGACCAACGCGTCCCAGGGATCGAATCCCACGACGGACGGCGCATCGGCGACGAAGTTGGACAACGCGTTCAGATCGTAGAAGTACGGACGACCGTCGCGGTCGTCAATCACATATTCGACGCCGCCGACATCGAAACCGGTCGCCGCCGTCATGCGCAGCACGGCGTCGACGATGTCCGCGGGCGGATGGGCCTGCGTGAACCGTCGACCCGCCGAGGGCGGGGCGATGACGCAGTTGCCCTCGAGCGCGACGCCTCCGGACGCCGGTGCGCCGGACGTGGGTACGCCGGGCGCCGGCAGCTCGCAGTGATCCGCCGGGCAGAGGTTGAAGCTTTGCCCCGTCACAGGCACGTGAATCGCGTACAGAAGGGCGCCGTCGAGGACTTCGACGCGCGTGATCTGCGAATCCCTGGCAGGGATGAACTCCTGGACGAGAGCCAGGTGGTCCACACCGAAATCCAGTTGGGCGGCTTCGACAGCCGCCTGAAGGTCGCCTTCACTGTCGAAGCGGAGCACGCCTGCACCGCTACCGCCGACGCTCGGCTTGACCACCACGGGCCACCGAAGCCCCTCGGTGGCCGCCACAGCCTCGCCGGGGCTGTTGATCACGCGCGTCCTCGGATACGGGAGTCCGAGGTCGGCCAGGAGCGCCATCTGGCGCGCCTTCGAGATCTCGAACCCGTAGGCCTTCGCGCCATTGATGACGCGGACGCCGCCCGCCTCGGCCGACTCGAGGTACTGCAACGTCGGCAGGATCCCGTGACCGTGGCCGCGGCGATCCGCCGACGGACTCATCCGGTTGACCAGCAGGTCGGGCGCTGCCGCGCGGGCCGCCGGGTCGTGGCGCCAGTCCGGGGAGTAGCGGAGCGAGGCGGCGTGAACGCGACGATACGGTACCTCGCGGGCATCCAGCGCGTCGAACAGCCGCGCGAACCAGGCCGGGTGCTCATACAGGATGTCGATCATTCCGAGTGCTCCTTCAACAGTTCCGCCGCGCCGTCGTCGGCCACCTCGACAGGGCCCTGGTAGCGCGCATACAGGTAGAACGCGCCGAAGATCACCACGATCACCCCCAGGGACAGCCACTTGGGGATCTCGAAGTGCACGTACCCCAACTGGTGGCCGTACTCGACCAGCAGTTTCACGCCGACCCACGCGATGATCACGAACGCGCCGTCGACAAGTGCCGGAAATCGTTGCACCACGCTGAGCAGTTGGCCGATGAGCAGCCGCATCGCCACGATGCCCAGCAGGCCGCCACTGATGATCACCCAGAGCTTGGGCGACATCGCGACGGCGACCAGGATCGAGTCGATCGCAAAGACGATGTCGGTCAGCTCGACCTTGACTACGGTCGTCCAGAAAGCCCCCAGGCCAAGCCAGCTCGCTGCGGGCTGGATGGCCCGGCGGGCCTCACGGTCGCCTCCGCGGAAGTGCTGGAACGGCAGCCACAGCAGGTAGAGCGCGCCCACCAGCTTCACCCAGGCCAGCCCAATCATGTACGCGGCGAAGATGGTGGCCAGGCCGCGGAACGCAAATGCGCCAACGATGCCGTAGCGCAGCGCCTTGCGCTGCTGCTCGCGCGGCAGCGACAGGACGAGGATCGCCAGCACGAGGGCGTTGTCGGCACTGAGCAGGCCCTCGAGCAGCACGAGCAGCCCGATGGTGAGAAGGTCTGAAACGGCGAAGTCCACGATGCCTCGTCTGCATCCGCCCGGACAGGATGTCCGGCGCAGACACAGACGTTCAGTATGAAGCAAGGCTCCAGACTTCGCCTATTCCCCCTTCCTGTCTGGCCCCCTCGCGCAAGTTGACACGCTCCGTATCAAGGACTACACTCGGTCTGTGTCAACGACTGGCGACAGGCCCCGGGTGGACGACGCGACGGCACGGGAGGACTTCATCCTCATCAGCGTGGCCGCCCAACGTCTCGGCCTGCATCCGCAGACGCTGCGCAAGTACGAGCGGCTCGGACTCGTCCGCCCGACGCGCACGCTGGGCAGCATGCGGGTGTACTCACGCGGTGAGCTCGAGCGGCTGCGCGTGATCAAGCACCTGGTCGACGAGGCCGGCATCAACCTGGCCGGTGTCCAGCGTCTGCTGGAGGTGGCCGACGTCCTTCAGCGCATCCGGCCGCTCGCCAGCGGGGGCGACTGGTCGCGCGCGTCCGTCCGTCGGCTGTCGCAGGAACTGGATCGCCTGAGCGAGATGCTCGGGCTGTGAGGAGGCGGCATGGAGTTCCGTGATTACTACGCCACGCTTGGCGTGGCAAAGGCCGCCTCCGAGAAGGAGATCAAGCAGGCCTACCGCCGGCTGGCGCGCAAGCACCATCCCGACGTGAACGCCGGCAACAGCGCGTCGGAAACGAAGTTCAAGGAGATCAACGAGGCCTATGAGGTGCTCGGTGACCCCGAGAAACGGCGCAAGTACGACGAGCTCGGTGCCAACTGGAAGGCGTACGAGCAGGCGCAGCGAGCCGGGTACGACCCGCGGACAGGTGGCAGTCCGTTCGGCGCTGGCGGCTGGCCGTTCGGCGGCGCGGCGCAGGGCGGACCGGGCGCCCAGGGCGGCGGAGCGTATCGCACCGTCACACCCGAGGAATTCCAGGAGATGTTCGGCGAGGGCGCCAACCCGTTCTCCGACTTCTTCACGACCTTCTTCGGCGGGGGCGGTGGCGCGCCAACCGGGGGCACACGCCCGCGCGCCCGCGGACGCCGCCACCAGCCGGCAGCGCAGGAACACGAACTGCCCATCACGCTCGAGGAGGCCTTCAGCGGCACGACCCGCAAGGTGACGCTCTCCGGTCCGGAGGGCGAGCGCTCCCTCGAGGTGCGCTTCCCCGCCGGCATTCGCGACGGGCAGAAGGTCAGGGCGGCGTCAGGCGGCGGCGACGTGTTCTTCCGCGTCCGTATCGCGCCGCACCCGCGGTTCGAGACCCGTGGCGATCACGATCTGGTCACGCGCGTCCCCGTACCGATTCCGGTGGCCGTGCTCGGCGGTGAGATCGACGTCACGCCACTGGTGGGCAGCCGCATCCGGACGCGAGTCCCCGCCGGTGCGCGGCACGGTGCCGTCATGCGGCTGCGCGGCCATGGGCGTCCGATTCTCGGCCGCCCCGGTGAACGGGGCGACCTCCTTGTCACGCTGGAACTCCAGGTGCCGACGGAGCTGTCGCCGGAGGAACGCCGCCACTACGAAGCGCTGGCGGCGCTGCGGGCACAACCCGCGTAGGCGTCGGACCTTTTCGGCGCCTGCGCTGAGACAGCAGGTCGGGCAAGGCCGGCCGCTGCAGCGTCAACACCTGACCGATCGACTTCATATCGAACCGGGGGAGACCATGAACCTGAATCGACTCACCGAGAAGGCCCAGGAGGCTGTCGTCGCGGCGCAGCAGCTCGCGGCGCGGCTCCATCACTCACAAATCGACCCTGAGCACCTCCTGGCCACGCTCGTGGGTCAGCAGGGCGGCATCGTGCCGTCTGTCCTGCGCAAGATGCAGGTGGACCCGGCCGCTCTGGTCAGGACGCTCGAGGCCGACCTGGCCAAGCGCCCGACCGTTCACGGCGGGAGCGAGCCAGGCATCGGACCGCGCCTGCGCGGGACGTTCGACGCTGCCGAAAAGGAGGCCAGCCAGCTCAAGGACGCCTACCTGAGCACCGAGCACTTCCTCCTCGCGATTGCCGGCGAGGGCGGCCGCACTCCGGCCGTCACCGCGCTGACGGCGGTCGGCGCCACGCGAGACACGATCCTCGAGACGCTCGTCGCCGTGCGTGGCACGCAGCGGGTCACCGACCAGAGCCCCGAAGCCAGGTACGAGGCGCTCGAGAAGTACGGGCGCGACCTCACGGCGGCCGCGCGAGACGGCAAGCTCGACCCGGTCATCGGCCGTGACGACGAGATCCGGCGCGTGATTCAGGTCCTGTCGCGCCGCACCAAGAACAACCCCGTGCTCATCGGGGAACCCGGGGTCGGCAAGACCGCGATCGTCGAGGGCCTCGCGCAGCGGATCATCCGTGGCGACGTGCCGGAGGGCCTGAAGGACAAGCGCATCGTGGCGCTCGACATGGGCTCCCTCGTGGCCGGCGCGAAGTATCGCGGCGAATTCGAGGAACGGCTCAAGGCGGTGCTGCAGGAGATCGTCAACGCGCAGGGCGAGATCGTCCTGTTCATCGACGAACTGCACACGGTGGTGGGCGCGGGCGCGTCGGAGGGCTCACTGGACGCCTCCAACATGCTCAAGCCGATGCTGGCGCGTGGTGAACTGCACACCATCGGCGCGACGACGCTGGACGAGTACCGGAAGCACATCGAGAAGGATGCCGCGCTGGAGCGGCGCTTCCAGCCCGTGCTCGTCGGCGAGCCGACAGTCGAGGACACGATCAGCATCCTGCGCGGCCTGAGGGAGCGGTACGAGATCCACCACTCCGTGCGCCTGAAGGACTCCGCGCTCGTGGCGGCCGCGGTCCTGAGCCACCGCTACATCGCCGACCGGTTCCTGCCCGACAAGGCCATCGACCTGGTCGACGAGGCCGCCTCGCGCCTGCGCATGGAGATCGACTCGATGCCAGCGGAACTGGACGAGGTGTCGCGGCGCATCATGCAGCTCGAGATCGAGCGGGAGGCCCTCCGCAAGGAGACCGAAGCCGCCTCGCAGGAGCGCCTCGCGAAACTCGAGCGGGAACTCGCCGATCTCAAGGAAGAGCGCACCCAGCTGCAATCGCACTGGGAGCAGGAGAAGTCCGCCATCCAGGCCGCCAGCACGGTGAAGAAGGAGATCGAGCAGGTCCGGATGCAGATCGAGCAGGCGCAGCGCGACGGCGACTACGGGCGCGCCTCGGAACTGCAGTACGGCCGGCTGCCCGAGCTCGAACGCCAGCGCGGCGCCGAGGAGGCGCGCCTGGCCACGCTGCAGCAGGCGCAGAAGATGCTGAAGGAGGAAGTCGACGAGGAAGACATCGCCGAGGTGGTCAGCAAGTGGACGCACATTCCGCTGAGCCGCCTGATGGAGGGCGAGATCGAGAAACTCGTCCACATGGAGGACCGCCTCCATAACCGCGTCGTGGGCCAGGACGAGGCCATCCAGGCCGTGGCCAACTCCATCCGGCGCGCGCGCGCCGGGCTGCAGGATCCGAACCGGCCGCTCGGCAGCTTCATCTTCCTGGGCCCGACAGGCGTGGGCAAGACGGAACTCGCCCGTGCGCTGGCCGAGTTCCTGTTCGACGACGAACAAGCGATGGTCCGCATCGACATGTCCGAGTACCAGGAGAAGCACGCCGTGTCACGGCTCATCGGCGCGCCTCCGGGCTACGTCGGGTACGACGAGGCCGGCCAGCTCACCGAAGCCGTACGGCGGCGGCCGTATGCCGTCGTGCTGTTCGACGAGGTCGAGAAGGCGCACCCCGAGGTCCTCAACGTCCTGCTGCAACTGCTCGACGACGGACGACTGACCGACGGCCGTGGCCGCACGGTGGACTTCAAGAACACGGTGGTCATCATGACGTCCAACCTGGGCAGCCAGTATCTCGCCGAGCGCGCGCAGCGCGACGGCAGCGTGGACGAAGGCACCCGGCGCGAGGTGCTGGAGGCGATGCGTCAGCACTTCCGGCCGGAATTCATCAACCGCATCGACGAGATCATCGTGTTCCACCCGCTCGGCCGCGAGCACATGGGCCGGATCATCGACCTCCAGATGGGGCTGCTCCTCCGGCGACTGCAGGAGCGGAAGATCGTGTTGACACTCACCGACGCGGCGCGGCAACGCCTGGTGGAGGAGGGCTACGATCCCCTCTACGGCGCGCGACCGCTCAAGCGAACGCTGCAGAAGCGCGTGCTCGACCCGCTGGCCATCGCGGTTCTGCAGGGCGAATTCCACGAGGGCGACCAGATCACGCTCGACGTGGTCGACGGGGCGTTGCAGTTCGAGAAGCGCCAGGCCGTCGTGCACTGACGCGAAGGGCCGCCGGACTCCCGGCGGCCCTTCGCGGCCCATGCCGTTCCCCTCGACGGGGGAACGGTCCCGTCAGAGCGCCGGAGGTGGTCGTGCGAGCGATAGCCCTCTTCTCCAGTCTGTCTGTGCTGTTGGCCACGGTCACCGCGGGTCAGCGCCCGCAGGAGACGGTGGAACGTCGCCGTGAGGCCATGGTGCGCGAGCAGATCGTGGCGCGCGGCGTCGCCGACCCACGCGTACTCGACGCCATGCGCCGCATTCCGCGGGAGCGGTTCGTGAACCCGGGATGGGAGGGGCGGGCGTACGACGACACGCCCCTGCCGATCGGACACGGTCAGACCATCTCCCAGCCCTACATCGTCGCGGTGATGAGCGAGGCGGCCGCGATTGGGCCGGAGGACGTGGTCCTCGAGATCGGCACCGGCTCCGGGTATCAGGCCGCGGTGCTGGGGCGGCTCGCGCGCGAGGTCTACACGATCGAGATCGTCGCGGCACTCGCGGAGCGTTCATCCCTCCTGCTGCGCGAGCTGGGCTACACCAACGTCCACACGCGCCTCGGTGACGGTTACGCTGGATGGCCGGATCGGGCGCCCTTCGACGCGATCGTGGTGACGGCGGCCCCCCCCGCCGTGCCGGAGGCGCTGAAGCAGCAGCTCGCCGTCGGTGGCCGGATGGTCGTGCCCGTGGGCACCGACGACCAGGAACTCCTGATCATCCAACGCACGGCGCGTGGCTTCACCGAGCGCCGCCTGATGCCCGTGCGGTTCGTCCCCATGGTGAAAGGACGATAGCGTCGCGCCGCTGCGGGATGGCCGGGCCCGTGTCTACGGCTTGTGCATCGCGTTGAGGAAGTCGGCGTTGCTGGGGGTCTTGCCGAGCTTGTCGATGAGGAGTTCCATGGCCTCGGTCGGCGATAGCGGATTGATCACCTTGCGCAGCACCCAGATCCGATTGAGGTCTTCCTTCGGGATGAGGAGTTCCTCCTTGCGGGTGCCGCTCTTCTGGATGTCGATCGCCGGGAACACGCGCTTGTCCACCAGCTTGCGGTCGAGGTGGATCTCCATGTTGCCGGTGCCCTTGAACTCCTCGAAAATGACCTCGTCCATCCGCGATCCGGTGTCGACCAGGGCCGTCGCGATGATCGTGAGGGAGCCGCCTTCCTCGATGTTGCGGGCCGCGCCGAAGAAGCGTTTCGGCTTCTGGAGGGCATTCGAGTCCACGCCGCCGGAGAGCACCTTCCCCGAGGGCGGCACGACGCTGTTGTAAGCGCGCGCCAGGCGGGTGATCGAATCGAGGAGGATCAGGACGTCCTTCTTGTGCTCGACGAGGCGCTTGGCCTTCTCGATCACCATCTCGGCGACCTGCACGTGGCGCTGCGCGGGTTCGTCGAAGGTGGAGGAGATGACTTCGCCCCGGACCGAGCGCTGCATGTCGGTGACCTCTTCCGGGCGCTCGTCGATCAGCAGGACGATGAGGTACACCTCCGGATGGTTCTCGACCACCGACTGCGCGATGCTCTGCAGCAGCATCGTCTTGCCCGTGCGTGGCGGCGCGACGATCAGGCCGCGCTGCCCCTTGCCGATCGGCGTCATGAGGTCGAGTACGCGCGCGGAGAGGTTCTCCCTGCCCGCCTCGAGTGAGAACCGGGCCTGCGGATAGAGGGGCGTGAGGTTCTCGAAGAAGATCTTGTTGCGGGCGAACTCGGGCGCCTCGAAGTTGACCGCTTCGACCTTGATCAGCGCGAAGTAGCGCTCGCCGTCCTTGGGCGGCCGGATCTGGCCGCTGACGGTGTCGCCCGTCTGCAGGTCGAACTTGCGAATCTGCGAGGGCGAGACGTAGATGTCGTCAGGCCCGGCGAGATAGTTGTAGTCGGGCGCCCGCAGGAAGCCGAAGCCGTCGGGCAGCACCTCGAGCACGCCCTCGGAGAAGATGAAGCCGCTCTGCTCCGTCTGGGCCTTGAGGATCTGGAAGATCAGTTCCTGCTTGCGCAAGCCCGTCGCGCCAATCACGCCGAGATCCTGGGCCACCTGCATCAGCGACTGGATGCTCATCTCCTTGAGCTCACCGATCCGCAGGCTGGCCTCGCTCCCCTCGGGCGGCAGGTCGAGCGGCGGATCGTTGGCGACGTCGGGGATCTCGGTGACGGGCCGGCGAGGGCCCGAGGGCCTGGGGCCGCGGCGGCCGCCGGAGCGCTTCTGTGCTGGTGCCATGCTGTTGAGGGCGTGGAGGTGGTGTGTGGCTCGCGACGCGCGACCAGGCGCACGATGCGTGCGACCTGTTCAGGGAACCACGGGGTGAGGCCACAGTATAGACGAAAAAACCCATGGTGTAGAATCCGGCAGCGTGTCGCGGCATGTGCTCATACTCGGCCTGGTCTGCTTCCTGACCTTCTTCGCAGGCCTTGGCCGCGGCGCGATCGGCGATTCCGACGAAGCCTTCTATGCGGAGGCGTCCCGGGAGATGGTGGCGTCGGGCGACTGGCTCACGCCGTACTACAACTACGAACTCCGCTTCCAGAAGCCGATTCTGTTCTACTGGCTGGTGTCGATCGCCTATTCGGTCGCCGGCATCGGCGAGGCGGCCGCGCGGTTCCCCTCCGCGCTCGCGGGCCTCGGACTCGCCCTGCTCACCTACCTCGTGGGACGCCGCTGGTTCGACGCGGGGACGGGCTTCTTCGCGGCCACGGTCGTGGCCACCAGCTTCGGCTACTTCTCGATCGGCCGCCTGTCGCTGCCCGACCTGCCGCTGGCGTTCTTCATCGCCGCCGCGACGTGGGGACTGATCGAGGGCGTGGGCTCGCCCATCGCAACCACGTCCACGCCGGTCACGCGCCGGCGCATGTGGCTCGCGTTCGCCGGCGTGATGATCGGGCTCGGCCTGCTCGCGAAGGGGCCCGTGGCGGTGGCGCTGCCGATGCTGGCCGCGGCGGTGGTGTGGTGGAAGGAGCGGCGCAGCCTGGCCGGAGAAGATGCGGCCCGGTTGCCCGACCTCATCGACGTCGGCATCGTCGCCGGGTTGGCCGCGCTGGTGGCCCTCCCGTGGTTCATCGCCATGGCCGACCACCACGGCCTGGCCTACATGCACCGCTTCTTCATCGGCGAGAACCTGGAACGCTTCGCCACCGATCGGTACAACGAGCCGCGCCCGATCTGGTTCTACGTGCCCATCGTGCTCGGCGGGCTCATGCCGTGGTCGCCGTTCATCCTGTTGTGGCTGCCGACATGGCGGCGGGTGTTCAGGCGCGAACGTCTCGTCACGCGCGCCGAGTGGCGAACCATCATCTGGGCCGCGGTGCCGTTCATCTTCTATTCGGTGTCCATCGGGAAGCAGCCCCGGTACATCCTGCCGATGCTGCCGCCGATGGCGCTCCTGCTGGCACGCACGGTGATCGCCCGCCTTCCCGACGAGGGCGCAGCCGTCAGTCCACGGACCGGCCGTCAGTCGGCACTCGCGTGGTGCGGCACGCTGTGCGCCGTGCTGTTCCTGATTCTCGGCGTCCTGCTGCACCGGGCGCGCCCGCTGCTGTTCGTCCTGACTCCGTCGCTGGCCCTCGTCTGCACGAGCATCATCACGGTCGCGGCCACCTCCGTCCTGCTGGCGAGCTGGAGCCGCCGCCGCTGGGCCCTGCCGGTGACGATGGCCGTGGCGGCCATCGCCACGCTGCTCTCGCTGCACTACTCCGTGGCCTCGGCCGCGGACCTCGAGCCGGTGCAGGTCATGGCCCGGAGGTACGCCGCCGTCCACACGGGCGATGAGCCTTCGGCGACCTACCGCGTGTTCGTCCGCAACCTCGTGTTCTACACCGGAGTCGAAGCAGACCGACCTCGTGCAACCCGAGGAGGTGCGCGAGTTCCTCGAGCAGCCGCGCCGCGTGCTGTGCGTGATCACCAGAGACGACCTCGCGACGCTCTCGCGGCGGTACGGCCTCCACGCCCGTACGCTCGCTGAAGTGCAGTACTTCAACCCGGCCGGCCTGCGATTGCGGACCCTGCTCTGGCCGGACCCGTCACGCGACCTCGAGACGGTCCTGCTGGTCACCAATCGGTAGGCCGTGTCTTCACGACTCGGCGGAAACATCTTCCCGGGGTTGAGGATGTTCAGCGGGTCGAACGCGGCCTTGACGCGCCGCTGCAGGGCGATCTCGACCGGTGAGAGTTCCAGCGACACGAACGGCAGCTTCGAGAACCCGATGCCGTGCTCGCCGCTGATGGACCCCTCGAGCGCCACGACGCCCTCGAAGAGCGCCCGCTCGGCCACACCGGCCGCGTCGACTGCCGCCGCGTCCGCGGGATCGAGCATCAGGTTGACGTGGATGTTGCCGTCGCCGACGTGACCGAAGGACGGGATCCGCACACCAGGCGACGTCGCGCGGAGCCGCGCGATGAGATCGAAGAGCTCGGGGACGCGTCCCTTGGGCACGACGACGTCGTGGTTCACCTTCCGTGGCGCGAGGACCTTCAGCGACAGCGACAGCGCCCGCCTGACGTGCCACAGGCGCTCGCGGCTCTCGCGGTCGTGCGCCACGAGCACTTCGGTGGCTCCCGCCCCGCGGCAGGCGGCCTCGACGCGGCGACCCTCCTCCCGCGCGGCGTCGGGCAGGCCGTCCACCTCGAGCAGGAGCAGCGCCCCCGTGCCCTCCGGAGCGAGGTCCCGCGTACCGAGGTGGCTCGCGACGGCGTCGAGCGAGTCGCCGTCGATCAGCTCGAGCGCGCTCGGCACGACGCGCGCCTGGACGAGGCTGGCCACTGCATCCACGGCCTGGCGCACCGTCGCGAACGTGGCTCGAAGCGTGACCTGCGTCGGCGGCAGCGGCACGAGCCTGACGATGACCCTGGTGATCACGGCCAGCGTGCCCTCAGACCCCACGAGCAGTTGCGTCAGGTCGTACCCGACGACGTTCTTGACGCTCTTGCCGCCGGTCCTGATCACCTCGCCCGACGGAAGCACGGCCTCCAGCCCGAGCACGTAACGCTTGGTGACACCGTACTTGAACGCCCGCGGCCCCCCGGCGCACTCGGCGACGTTGCCACCGATCGTGGACGTGGACAGGCTCGCGGGATCCGGCGGGTAGAAGAGTCCGACGGCCTCGACGGCTCGCTGCAGGTCGCCCGTGACGACGTGACTCTCGACGATTGCCAGCAGGTTCCGCTCGTCGATCTCGAGGATGCGGTCGAGGCGCTGCAGCGACAGCACGACGCCGCCGAACGACGGCACGGCCCCCCCCGTGTAGCCAGTCCCGGCGCCGCGCGGCACGACGGGCACGCGATGGGCCGAGCAGGCGCGCAGGACCGCCGACACCCCGCTGGTGTCGGCCGGAAAGACGACGACATCGGCCGGATGCCCTTTCCGCAGCGCGTCCGTGCCGTAGGCGTGTCGCGTCTCCTCGTCGGTTCGCACGTGATCGGCTCCGACGGCGGCCCGGAGGTCGTCGAGGAATGCGTCGGTGACCGCGCCGTACCTGGTCGAAGACATAGCCGTCGAGCGACGCCCTGCGGCGGGCGTCCGAGCGTTCAGCGTGTGTACCTGCCGGCGTCCACGTCCGCGATGAAGGCGTGCAGGCGGCGCGCGGCCTCCTCGAGTCGGTCCACGGATGCGGCGTACGAGAGACGGAAGAAGCCCGGCGCGTCGAACGCCTCCCCCGCCGTCAGCACGACGTGCCGATCCTCGAGCAGCGCCTGGCAGAACTCGCTGCTCGTGCGCAGGCCGTCGGGAGACAGCAGGTCCGTGACGTCCACGAAGAGGTAGAACGCCCCGGCAGGCCTGGCGCACCTGAGGCGACTGTCACTCGTGACGAGGCTCCACACGTGATCGCGGCGATCCCGATACTCGCCGAGCATGTCGGTGACGCACTGCTGGGGACCCGTCAGGGCCGCGACGACGGCCTTCTGTGTGATGGAGCACACGTTGCTCGTCGAGTGGCTCTGGATCGCGTTGCTGGCCGCCACGACCTCCGGAGGGCCCAGCAGCCAGCCACACCGCCAGCCCGTCATCGCGTACGCCTTCGAGGTCGACCCGGTCAGGATGGTCCTGTCGCGCAGGCGCTCGGTGAGCACGCGCGGCAGATTGTGCGGCACGGCGTCGTAGATCAGCTGCTCGTAACAGAGATCGAGGACGATCCACAGGCCGCGAGCCGCCGCGACGTCCGCGATCGCGGCCATTTCGCCCTCGGCTATCAGCGCGCCCGTCGGATTGGCCGGCGAGTTGATCACGATGGCCCTGGTGCGCGGCGTCACGGCGTCGAGGATGCGCGCCGCCGTGATCGCGAACCCGTCCTCCGGCGCGGTCCGCACGATCACCGGTGTCGCCTCGGCGAGCTTGATCTGCTCCACGAGCGTGGGCCAGCCCGGCATGTGGGTGATGACTTCGTCGCCAGGCCCGTAGACGGCGAGGGCGGCGTTCAGGAGCGCCTGCTTGCCGCCTGCGCACACGATGACCTCGGACTCGCCGTACTCGACGCCGTAGTCGGTCCTGTAGCGATGGAGGATCGCCTGCTTGACCTCGCGGCTGCCGGAGTTGGCCGTGTACTTGGTGTAGTCGGCGGTGATGGCCGCGTGCGCGGCATCCTTCACGTGCAGCGGCGTCGGGAAGTCCGGCTCCCCCGCGCTCAGGTCGACGACGTCCACACCGGCCAGGCGCAGTCGCTCGGCGGCGACGAAGCCCTTCATGGTCGGGGAGGACGAGATGCGGGTGGTCCGTGCGGCAAGCATGCGGGAGTCCGGGGTCAGTCGGGGCGTGTCCCGTCCCGGGCCACGCGACCCTGGGAACCGAGGCGCGTGGCGCGACGGTGACCGAGGTGGCTCGCGACGGCGGGCGGCACGAAGGCCTCGATCGGCCCGCCCAGGTCGTGAATCTGGCGCACGAGACTCGAACTCACGTGCGCCCAGTCTTCCGACGCCGACACGTACACGGTCTCGAGTCCGGGCAGCAGCGCGGCGTTCATGCGGGCCATCGGCCACTCGTGCTCGTAGTCGGTCACCGAGCGGAGTCCGCGCACGACGACGGTCGCGCCGTGCGATCGCGCGACGTCGACGAGCAGGCCGTCGAAGGCCACCACCTCGATGCCGGCCTCGCCCTCGAGGCTCGCGCGGACGAGCGCCAGGCGATCGTCGAGGCCGAGCAGCGGCGTCTTGCCCGGATTGACGAGCACGGCGACGACCACCCTGTCGAACAGGCGCCGCGCACGTCGGATCACGTCGAGGTGTCCGTTGGTGAGGGGATTGTACGAACCCGCGACGAGCGCCGTGCGTCGGTCGGCCACTACGCCTCCGATCCAGCAGGACCCGCCGCGTAGAAGGCCAGCGAACTGTCCCCCTGGCGGAGCCGGCGCGTGAGGTGGAGTCCGGCGACGCCGGCCGGCGGCTCGATGCGCGAGGCGTGCTCGAGCACGACCAGGCCTCCGGGCGCCATGTGCGCCGCGCCGATCTCCACCCAGGGATCGAGCGATCGCTGTGCGTAGGGGGGGTCGAGGAACACGATGTCGAAGGGTCCGCCGGGGAAAGCCGCGCCGCGCCGACGTGCGTCGCGACGGTCGATAGTATAGCCCTCGCGGACGCCACATCGTCGCAGGTTCGCCTCGATCAGCGCAGCGGCCCTGGCATCGGACTCGACGAAGGTCACCAGGGCCGCGCCGCGGCTCAGCGCCTCGAGTCCCACGGCACCGGTGCCGGCACAGACGTCGAGCACGCGCGCCGCGTCGAGTCGAGGCGCGAGGATGTTGAACAGGGTCTCCCGAAGGCGATCGGACGTGGGCCGCACCCCCTCCCAATCCGGCGCCTGCAACGATCGTCCCTTGAGGGTCCCCGCGATGATGCGCATCAGCCGACCTGCGCCAGGTTGAAGCGGCCTGCCCACGCGTCCCTGGCGAGCCGACGCGGCAGGGCGTCGGGCGGCAGGCTCGAGACCAGCGCGCGTGCGAGGCCGTGCGCCTCGGCCATCAGGTCCTGGTCACGGGCCAGGTCGCCGATGCGGAGCGTAGGCATCCCCGCCTGTCGCGTCCCGAACATGTCCCCTGGCCCTCGAATGGCCAGGTCGCGCTCGGCGATGACGAATCCGTCCGTGGTGTCGGTCATGGCCTGCAGCCGCTGGCGCGCCTCGTCGCTGAGCGGACGTTCGAACAGCAGGACGCAGTAGCTCTGCGACGCGCCACGCCCGACGCGGCCTCGCAGCTGGTGCAACTGCGCCAGCCCGAAGCGCTCGGCGTGCTCCACGACCATGACGCTCGCGTTCGGCACATCGACACCCACCTCGATCACCGTCGTGGTGACCAGCACGTCCAGGTCGTGCGCGAGGAAGCGGCGCATGACGTCCTGCTTTTCGGCCGACGTCAGCCGGCCGTGCAGGAGCCCCAGGCGTACGCCGGCCAGCGCGCCGTGACGCAGTTGCTCGGCCATGCTCGTGGCGGCGCGCACGTCGATCTTGTCGCTGTCTTCGATGATGGGCAGCACGACGTAGGCCTGACGTCCCTCCGCGACCTGCTCGCGCACGAAGCCATAGGCCGCGTCGCGGCGTTCGTCGGGTCTCGCCGTGGTCTTCACGGGCCGTCGTCCCGGCGGGAGGTCGCCGATGATCGAGGCGTCCGAGATCCCCATACGCCGTCAGCGTGAGCGTCCGCGGGATCGGCGTGGCGGTCATCACCAGGACGTCCGGCTGTCGTCCCTTCTGGCGCAGGCGAGCCCGCTGGCCGACGCCGAACCGGTGCTGCTCGTCGATGATGACGAGCCCAAGGCGCTCGAAGAGCGCCGGGGCCTCGAGGACGGCGTGCGTCCCGATCACCAGCTGCGCGCGTCCAGAGGCCATCGCGGCCAGGGCGGCGCGCCGCGTCGCGCTTCGCTGGCTGCCCGTGAGGAGCACCGACTGGAACGGCGTCCCCGCCAGGCGCGAGGCGACGGTCCGCGCGTGCTGCTCCGCGAGCAGTTCTGTCGGCGCGAGCAGCACGGCCTGCAGGCCGTTGGCCATGACGACCACTGCGGCCAGGAGCGCGACCATCGTCTTGCCGGCGCCGACGTCGCCCTGGAGGAGGCGGTTCATGGCCGCGGGGCGCTGCAGGTCGTCCACGATCTCCTTCAGCGCGTGGCGCTGCCCGGGCGTGAGCGGAAACGGCAGCACCTGGCGCGCCAGCGCGCGGATGGCATCGGTGACCTCGATGCGGTGCGGCTTGGGCGTCTCGGCCACCTGTGACTTCCGCTCGGCGAGCGCGAGCTGGAACAGCACGAACTCCTCGAGGATCAGGCGGACCTGGGCCAACGTCCTGAAGGCGTTCAGCGTACCGACGTCTGTGCCCTCCGGTGGAAAGTGGGTGTCGAGCAGGGCCTCGCGTCGAGACGGCAGCCCGCGGGCGCTGCGAAGCGCCGTGGGCAGCGGGTCGGTGATCCGCTCCGGCAGGCGTTCGAGGGCCCGGGACACGAGATCGCGCTGCAGCTTCGGCGTGAGGGGCCCGATCCGCTCGTAGACGGGCACGATGCGTCCGGTGTGCACGCTGTCGCCGTCCTCGACGGCCGCGGCATCGACGAACTCGTAGTGCGGCGTCTGGAACTGTGCCCCACGGCTGGTCCACTCGACCTTGCCGTGCAGCACGACCTGCTGTCCGGGTCGGAAGACCTGGGCGAGGAACCGCTGGTTGAAGAACACGGCCTGGGCCGTCCCCGTCGCGTCGCGGACCGTCAACTCGAACACCGTGAATCGTGGGCGGCGCGTCGGCTTCACGGCCGCGTCGATCACCTCGCCGGCGACGGTCGCCGTCCCCGGCCGCAACGAGGCAATGGGGGCGATGCGCCCGCGGTCCTCGTAGCGCAGCGGAAAGCGCAGCAGCAGGTCCTCGAGTGTGTGCAGCCCCGCGGACGCGAGCGCAGCCGCGCGCGCCGGGCCCACGCCTGGCAACGCGCCGAGCGGAGCCTGGAGCGGGTCGGGCTGACTCACTGCAGGACGGTCACCTGCCCCGGCTCGACGCGAATCTCGCGAATCGACGAGGGCAGGTCGAAGACCGAATCGATGTCGACGTCGTAGCGCGCGACCAACTGCGACACGAGCGCGCGCGGCAACGGAATGCCGCCGAGTTCGGCAGACTCGAGCTCGAAGCGGCCCGTGCCCTGCTCGGTCGTCAGCCGCCCCGTCACCTTGGCGAGCAGGCTGCCTCGCAGGACACGCAGGGGGTCGAAGCCTTCGCTGGGCGGGCGACTGGCATTCATCGCGTCGAGGTCGAGGGTGGCGGTGGCGCTGAGGCGATTGTCGGCGAGGATGCGCACGGTGGGCGTCGCGATACCAGGCGGAATCTCTTCGCGGAGGTAGTACTCGAGATACGCGTTGACCTCCGTCTCGTCGATGACGGTGCTCTGCGTCTCGAGCCTCGGGATCGCGCCGAAGCGGACGATGGCCTCGAGCTTGAGGTGCATGCGATCGGCCGCGGCCGCGTCGGCAGTCGTGGCCGCTCGGGCAGGGGCGCCCGCCCCCGCGGAGACCACGCCGCCGACACGGACAGCGTCGAGGCCGCGGTCACGGCGACCGCCAGCCTCGCCACACGTTGAAGTCGCCGGTCGCTCTGCGCCATGTCCACTGCGTCTTTGGAGTCTAGCACCCGAAGTCTGGCCGGGGCGCTTGACTTTCGCTTTTATTTGCATACCCTCCGAGCGTCGCCCACCTCCGTGCCGGGCGGCCCGTTTCCGGGAGACCCAAGGTGCAGCCGCTCACGAAACGTCAGCGCGAGATTCTCGACTATCTCAACGACTTCATCCAGCAGCACGGGTACGCGCCGAGCCTCGAGGAAGTCGGGCGCCGGTTCGGCCTGTCGTCGCTGGCCACCGTGCACAAGCACCTGACCAACCTGCAGGACAAGGGCTTCATCAAGCGCGCCTGGAACCGGAGTCGGTCGGTCGAGCTGATTCCCGCACGCATCGGGGGGCGCGCGCTCGAACTGCCCTTGTTGGGCTACGTCGCCGCTGGCCGGCCAATCGAGGCCATCACCAGCACGGAGACGATCACGGTGCCCGAGGCGCTGGTCGGCAAGCGCGACACGTACGTGCTCCGGGTCAAGGGCGACTCGATGATCGACGAGCAGATTCGCGACGGCGACTTCGTGATCGTCGAGGATCGCAAGACGGCCGCCAATGGGGAGATGGTCATCGCGTTGCTGGCCGGCTCCGACGTCACCTTGAAGAAGTTCTACAAGGAGCAGGACCAGGTGCGCCTCCAGCCCGCGAACCCGACGATGGCGCCAATCGTCGTCGCGGCGGCGGATGTGCAGGTTCAGGGCGTCGTGATTGGCGTGATGCGGCGATACTGACGGGCATGAGCCAGCCTGCCGAGCCCCGCCAGATCAACTTCACCATCGTCCCGGCGGAGACGCCGGACGTCCCACGGGTCTACGCGAATTTTTGCGCCGTGGCCAATACGCCGTTCGACTTCACCCTGACGTTCTGCGAGGTGCAGCCGCTCTCGCCGCAGGACGTTCAGCAGGCCGAGCGCGACCACGTCGTCCCGGCGCCGGTCAAGGCTCGCATCGTGGTGCCGGTGCCATTCATCCCGACCATGATCGCGGCGCTCCAGGAGCACGTGCGGGCGTTCTCCGAGTCGCAGAAGCAGGGCGCCCCGGGCTGGTCGGGGGACCCGATTCACTGAAGGCGGTTCGGCGAACTCCCCTCGCCTCCGCCAACGTGAGGGCGAGCTGTCAGACAGCGCGCCCGCGACGCGTCTCCCCGTAGTCCGGTCCGTCGGACGCGGTGATGTCGCGCTCGCGTGGTTCGTGTTGTCTTCGTGAGCGAGCGTCTTCTGGATCACTCGGGAGAACCCTCGATGGCCCCATGCCTCACGCTCGTGCTGCCGGCGTTCGTTGTC
The DNA here is from genome assembly GCA_963715265.1 of uncultured Acidobacteriota bacterium. Classification (GTDB taxonomy): domain Bacteria; phylum Acidobacteriota; class Vicinamibacteria; order Vicinamibacterales; family Vicinamibacteraceae; genus Luteitalea. Next base: position 198,234 of record CAVQRQ010000004.1, on the reverse strand, counting down.
GACGTCGAACGCCGCTGGGAAGGACTACCTCACGACGTGCCCCTCGTTGTCGGCGGTCCGCCAGACGGACCGGGACAGGTCGTCGCCGCCTGCGCTGTGGCACGTCAGGCCGGTGTCCGGGCAGGCCAGCCGCTGGCCGACGCAGGGCGCCTGGTCCCCGGGGCGCGGTTCGTTCCAGGTGTCCTCGACCGGTACGCGGAGACAGCCTCCATGCTGGACGAACTGGTCCGGCGCTGGTGCCTGGAAGTCGACTGGGTGGCCATCGACAGGGCCGTCATTCCGGCAACCGCCGTGCGGGCGGGTTCGCTCGCGGTGGTGTGCGAGTCCATGCAGCAGGCCTTGCGCCACGAACTCGGCCTGACCTCCGCGGCCGGCATTGCCGACACGGCGGTGGCCGCAGGCGTGGCCGCCGGGCTTGTGGCGCCGTCCGGGCTGCTTCAGGTGCTGCCGGGGTACGACGCCCGGTTCATCGCCCCATTCGACCCCGGTCTGCTGCCCGGTCTCACGGCGTCCGCCCGCATGCGGATCGCCGAGCACGGCCTCACAAGCATTGGGGCTGTGGCGGCCCTGACGCCGGCCGACGCCGAGACCGTACTTGGTGAGGGGTGGCTTCGCACCTGGCAGGCCGCTCGCGCGGAGCAGCCACGCACCCAGGGATTCACGTCGCTGCCGCGGACGCTCACGCGGGCGATGCGCCTCACGGCGCCTGTCACGTCGGGCGATGTCCAGCTTGGCGCCGAGCAGCTCGCGGGCCAGCTCGCGGATCGACTCAACCAGCTGGGCGCGTTCGCGAAGGCGCTGACTGTGCGCGTGATGGGCGCCGACCAGCGGTTCCGCAGTCGAGGTCTCACGCTGCACGAAGGTGCGCGGCAGCGAGCCGACCTGGCACCGGCGGCTCGCACGCTCGCGGGGCAACTCTGGAAGTTCGGGGATGCGCCGGTACGCGTCAGCGTCGTGGTGAGCGGCCTGACCGCCGACGGCCCGCAGCTGAGCCTGTTCGAGTTGTCCCGGGCGGAGCCGCGGAGTGCGGCAGCCGAGGCCGGCCCACTGCAGACGCTGCGAGGGCTGCGCACGCTCGCGAGAGACGCCGCCGCCCGGCGCGTCAGGGCCAGCTGACCGCGCGAGTCGGGCCCTTACGCGTGCTTGCCGTCGTGCTCACAGCCGACGTACTTCTCGTGGAACACGTTGCCGGTGTAGCCAAGTTCCTTGAGCCCCGGCTCCGACGCGAAGTGAATCCCCGAGACCCAGCCCTTGATGTGGTCGAAGTGGTCGCGCAGGGTTGCCGGTCCCGGCGGCGGTTCGGGCACCGGAATCGGGTCGCCCTTCTTCCAGTACACCGGCTGGCGGCTGGGCTGTCCGGTGGACGCCTCGGTGAGCAACGCGACCTGCTCGGCTGGGGCGAGGTCCTTGAACGGCTTGCGTGACGCCTTGAGCGAAGCACCGTCGATGGCGCCGAGCGCCGTGATGAAGCGGCGACGCGTCTCGGCCGACTCCACCGTCAGCAACTTGTCGAGGAACTCCGGCGTCCCCGATGCCTTGGCGCCCGGCACGATCAGGTCGGACAGCAGCACGACGGTGGCGAACTGATGGGCATCGAGCGTCGTGGGCGTGTAGGCGACCGCCGGCTTGGCTGTCGCGGGTTGGCGGGCCTGCTCGGCCACGTGCGCCGTGTGCTTGTGCACCGGGTGGTCGTTGGCCTCGGCGAGACCGGGCACGGCGAGCGAGGCGCCGATCCCGGCGGCGAACGTCTGCAGCGCGGCGCGCCGCGACACCCCGGCCTCGGGTGCGGGTTGGATGACCGGCAGCGTGCGACCTTCCTTCATGCGCGGAACTCCTTCATCGGGGCTGGGCCCTCGGAACTCGATGGGCGCACGATAGCACAGCGTCGCCGCAATTGACCCACGTGCGGACCAATGACTATGCTGCGGCATCGGTGTCTTCAACCAGGAGCGCAGCCCAGTGGCGCAAGCCTCTCGTGATCAAGCAGGTCAGACGTTCGACGTCATCGTTGTCGGTTCGGGCGCGTCGGGCGGGTGGGCCGCCAAACGCCTCGCGGAGGCCGGCATCAACGTGGGGTTGCTCGACGCCGGGCGGGCACTGACCGACGCCGACTACAAGGAACACGCACCGCCGTACGCACTCGAGTACCGCAACCGGGCCGCCGATCGCATTCGCCAGACGCGCGGACGGCAGAGCGACTGCTACGCCTGCACCGAGTACAACTACGACTGGTTCGTCAACGACAACGACGAGCCCTACACGACGCCGCAGGGCAAGCCGTTCTCGTGGCAGGGGCGGATGCGCGTGATCGGCGGCCGCACCAACGTCTGGGGACGCCAGAGCTACAGGTTCAGCGACTACGACTTCAAGGCGGCCAGCCACGATGGCCACGGCATCGACTGGCCGATCGCCTATAAGGATCTGGAGTCGTACTACGACCTGGTGGAGGAGTACGTCGGGATCTCCGGGCTGCCGGAGAACGACCCGATGCTGCCCGACAGCAAGTTCCACCCCGCGATGGGCTTCAAATGCTCGGAAGTGCACGTGCGCAACGTCCTGAAGAAGGCGTTCAACCGCACGCTCACGATCGGCCGCGCCGCCAACATCACCAAGCCGATCAACGGCCGTGCGGCGTGCCACTACTGCGGCCCGTGCGAGCGCGGCTGCATGACGCATTCCTACTTCAACTCCGCGTTCACCACGGTCGCCGATGCGCTCAAGACGGGCAAGTGCACGCTGATCCAGAACGCGATGGTCTACCAGGTCCTGATGGACGCCTCGGGCAAGAAGGCGCGCGGCGTGTCGTACGTGGACCGCCGGACGCGTCAACTGAAGGAGGTCAACGCACGCGTGGTCATCCTTGCCGCGCAGGCGCTCGAGTCCGTCCGCATCCTGCTCAACAGCCGTCCCGGCGGTCTGGCCAACAGCAGTGGCGCGCTGGGCAAGTACCTCATGGATCACACGTGGGTTGCCGGCGGCGCCGCGGCCGAGTTCCCGGATCACGCCCAGAAACCGAGCACGAACGGGCCCAACCGCCCCAATGGCACGTACGTGATCCGTTTCAGGAATCGTCCAGGCGAGGAGAAGCACAAGGACTTCCTGCGCGGATACGGGTACCAGGGCGGCGGCCAGAACAACTTCGACTACGGCGCCCCTGGCTTCGGCCCCGCCTACACCCAGGCCGTGAAGGACTCGCAGTTGTCGACCTTCGCGTTCTCCGGCTTCGGCGAGGTGCTGCCCTACGAGGACAACCACGTGGCGATCGACCCGAACGTCGTCGACGCCTTCGGCATCCCCGTGCTGCGCATCTCGATGGAGTGGAAGGAGAACGAGAAGAAGATGATCCCGGACATGGGATACGCCGCGGCCGAGATGCTCGAGGCGGCCGGCGGACGGAACATCCGTCCCTTTTTCTTCCTGAATCGCGTGCCCGGCTACGGCATCCACGAGATGGGCATCGCCCGCATGGGCGCCGATCCGAAGAACTCGGTGCTCAACCAGTTCCAGCAGACGCACGACATCCCGAACCTGCTGGTCACCGACGCCAGTGGCTTCACGTCGGGGGGGTGCCAGAACCCGACGCTGACGATCATGGCGCTGACGGTGCGCTCGACCGACCACCTGATGGAACAGATGAAGGCGGGAACCGTCTAGGTGTCGGGCACCTCCTATCGGGCGACCAGGATCTGGTCGCCCGGCTTCAACGGGTAACGTTTCCCTTTCCAGAACAGGTCACCTGCCACACCGGCGGGCAGCGAGATGCGCGCGTCGAGCGTATCGCCCGATCGACCCAGGGCGACCTCGACGAAACCGCGCGGGTGCGGCACGCGTCCTGTGACCCGCGTGAGCCCGCCCAGGTGCGGTACGACGGCCACGCGGGCGAAGCCAGGGGCCGCCGAGTCCACCCCCAGAATGGTGCGGAGAAACTCGACGTTGGGGCTCGCGCCCCAGGCGTGGGTGTCCGATCGCGTGGGCTCGGCCTTCTCCGCCCATGTGGTCAGGCCGAGGTCGAGCATGCGTCGCCACTCGCCGAGGAGATCCAGGTAGCGGTCGCCGAGCCCGGCCCGAATGACCGCCTGATGGACGTAGTACTTGAAGTAGATCGACGCCGGCACCAGGTCCGCATCCGCAAGCATGCGTTCGGCCAGCGCGGCCCGTTCGGCCGGCTCCACCACATCGGCCAGAATGGCCAGGGCCTGCGCGTGCTGCGACACCGTCGACCCGTCGGCGACGTCGGCAAACAGCCCGCGCTGCGCCACCCAGTAGGTCTGCCGGATCGCGCCTCGCAGCCGCGTGGCAGCAGCGTCGTACGCCTCGGCCTGCGCAGGCGTACCCAGGGCGCGCTCGAGGTCGGCAGCGGCCGTGTACGCGAGCAGGAGCTGCAGGTCGAGCGGCGCGGATTCGCCACGCGCGCCGACGGGCGGCACGCCGCTGGGCCAGGCCTCCACCCAGTCCACGTAGTTCCACCAGCCGACGCCGGCCAGGAGGGCGTCCGGCTGCTGGCGCCCGGCGAAGTACGTCAGCACTGCGCGAATGCCTGGCAACTGCGCACGGACGAAGGGTTCGTCGTCCTGGTAGCGCCAGAAGTCGTGCACCATGCCGATCCACCAGAGGGAAAACGGCGGGATGTACTGCGGCAGCCGTGACGGCGCACGGCTGAACGTCAGCCCCTCCGGCGTACGCGACAGGTCGAGAGCCCGGATCGCCTGCCGCGCCAGGCGGCCGTCGCCGGACATGTAGTACGACACGAGGGCCTGGATGCGCGTGTCGCCCGCGTACTGGAGCTGCTCGTAGTACGGGCAGTCCATGTAGGTCTCGTGGGCGCACAGCCGCGCCGTGCGCCACCCGACCTCCACCATCCTGTCCACACTGTCGGCATCGGCCGCGAACCGGGCCGTCGCCGTGAAGGGGTACCCGGTATACACGGACCGCACGTCGTGCAGGACCAGCGGCTCGTCCGCGGTCTCGATTGTCAGTTCGAGGTACCGGAAGGTGCGCCACCACAAGGGCCGGAACACGCGATGCGCGCCGCCGTCCGGGAGGAACTCGTCTCCGTAGCCGGCAAACGTCTTGCCCGCCACCTCGTCGCGGTGCCCCTTGGCGGTGCCCGTCGGCCCCGTGAAGAGCGCTTCGGCGTAGCGCACCGCCATCACGGCGCCCCGCCCTCCGGACACCTCGAGCTCGGGATACGCGGTCGTGATCTCTGCGCGGTCGAGGAGGAGGCGCGCACGGCGATGCCCGCCGATCGTGACGTCGGCGGGCGAGGCCGGAAAGGCCGGTGGCAGGTCGGCACCATCGTGCTGACGCACGCGCGGGATGCGGTCGGGCCGTTCCTCCATCATGGGGATGTCGCGGGGCACGAGCATGTGCCGGCTCGCGGCATCACGAGCCTCGCGTGGACGCGCGGGCGGGCCTTCGACGGCTGACCGCCACGCCGTCGCATCGAAGTGGAGGTGTTCCCAGCCCCACGGGTATGCGGCGCCGTCGACTCGCTCGCCTGGACCAGCGGCCCAGTAGCCGCGCACCATCCCGTAATCAATCGGCAGTGGTCGATACGAGGGGTTTGTCGCCGCGAGCCACTGCGCCGAGGTATCGACGACGGTCTCGGCCTCGGTGTCACCCTGCAACATGAAGCCGGTCTGCCAGGTGTGCTGTGCCAGCGGCGCCTGCGCGCCGAAGTTCCACACGACGGCGGCCAGCACGTTGTCGCCGGCGTGCAGCCAGGGAGCAAGGTCGACCGTGTCGTACGGCCAGGCCGAGAGGTCCCCACGGGCCGGCCCCCAGGCGACCCGCGTCCCGTTGACGAACAACTGGTACCGGTTGTCTGCCGACACGTGCACGACGAAGCGCGACGGCGTCGCGGGCAGCGAGACACGGTGCCGGAAGTGATGCACTCCGAACTCGAAGGGGGATGCGCCGGCAGGCGCGATCCAGCGGGCAGTCCACGCTCGCGGTGATGGCTGCGCGTAGGCGGTTGTCAGGCCAACCAAGATGACGAGGCCGCCGAGGGTTGCACATCTGAGTCGTCTGGGTATTGACATCGTTCAGCGAAGGGCTACGAAAAGCCGCCCAGTTGAGGCCCTCAAGGAGCTCTTCGTGGCTCACGACTCGAAGTCGTGGAACCAACAATCATGGCGCGTGGCCGCCTCCGTGTGCCTTCCGCCGTTACTGAGTGTCACGGCCACTCTCGCCCAGACCATCACGGGCCGCATCGACGGCCACGTCTACGATTCCTCAGGGGGCGCGCTTCCCGGCGCCACCGTCACCGTGCTGAACGAAGGGACAGGCCTCACGGTCACCTTCGTGACCGACGACACCGGCCTCTTCACGGCCACGAACCTCCCCGTCGACATCTACAACACGATGAACTTCGGCGCGCCGAACGTCAACGCGAACGACGTCGCGTTCGGCACGATCAACTCGGCCCAGCCCCCGCGGCAGTTCCAGTTCGGCGTCCGCTTCGACTTCTGAGCGGGCGACGGGCACCACGGCGTCGCAGGCATGCGGGATGGCGGCTCGACCGGGCCGCCATCCCGCGACTGTTTGCGGCTACGATCGGGGCGTGCCACGTGCCCGCCACGGCAAGCCGACGCTCGTGCCGGCGTCCGACGTCCTGGAACGCCTCCTCCGCCATTTCCCCGAGCCCGACACCGAACTCGTTCACACCAACGCGTTCGAGCTGCTGATCGCCACGGTGCTGTCGGCGCAGTCGACCGACGCCCGCGTGAACCAGACCACGCCGGCGCTGTTCGCCCGCTACCCGAACGCCCGTGCCCTCGCGGCGGCCAATCCGGCCGACGTCGAGCCGATGATCCATGCGACGGGCTTCTTCCGCGTCAAGGCGCGTTCCATCGTCACGCTCTCCCAGCGGCTGGTGCAGGACCACGGCGGCGAGGTGCCCGCCGACATCGACGTGCTCACGACCCTGCCCGGCGTCGGCCGCAAGACGGCCAACGTCGTGCTCGGTCACGCGCTGGGCGTGCCGGGGCTGCCTGTGGACCGCCATGTGCTGCGGGTGGCCGAGCGCATCGGCCTGTCGCGCGAGACGACACCCGAGGGTGTCGAACGCGACCTGTGCGCTGCCCTGCCGCCGTCGGACTGGGTCCAGATGTCCGACGGGCTCATCCTGCTCGGCCGCCGAGTCTGCCGCCCCACGCCTCGGTGCCATGAGTGCGAAGTGGCCGACATCTGCCGCTACCCCTTCAAGACCGGCGGGCTGGCGCCCCTCGACTTGACGGCGCCTCCTGTCGGGACGCCCCGCGCACGGTCGACAACCGCGGCGGCGGCGCGGCGGGCCACGTCGTCCACTTCGGCCGCGACACGGCCCGCGCCACCAACCACCGCCAGGCGGAGTCCCACCAACGCACGCAAGAGCCCCAGACGATGACGAGAGACGAATTCTCCGGCCTGATCGAGGAAGCGCTGACGCTGATCCCCGAACGCTTCAAGTCCGCCATGCGCAACATCGCGATCATCGTCGAGGAGCATCCGCCGGCCCCGCTCCTCGAGGAGATGGAGATCGAGCCGCCCGATACGCTCTACGGGCTCTATCTGGGCACGCCGGTCACGGAGCGCCAGTGGGATGACGGCAACAGGGAACCCGATCAGATCGTGATCTACCAGGGTCCCCACGAGGAGGACGCCGTCAACGAGGACGACCTCGTCGCGATGGTCGCCGAGACGCTGATCCACGAGATCGGCCACTACTTCGGCATGTCCGAAGAGGAGATCCAGGAGGTCGAGGAGCACTTCTGGGCCCAGCAGGACGGAGAGGGCGACTAGGTGGTACGGGCCCGCAAGCGGTTCGGCCAACACTTTCTCGAACGTGCGTGGATCGACAAGGTCGTGGCGGCCGTCGGCCCCGCCCCGGGAGACGTCTTCCTCGAGATCGGCCCCGGCCGCGGCCAGCTCACCGCGCCGTTGTCGGCTGCCGGGGCCACCGTCCACGCCGTCGAGATCGATCGGGACCTCGCCGCGGAACTCCGCGCCCGCGCGCTGCCCAACGTGCACGTCCACGAAGGCGACTTCCTCGAGTTGCCGGCCGCGACGTGGTTCGAGGGCGATCGGCCGTACCGGGTGGCAGCGAATCTGCCCTACAACATCTCGACCCCCGTTCTCGGCCGCCTGCTCGGCCATGCGCGCGCGGGCCGGATCTCGAACGCCGTCCTGATGTTGCAGAAGGAGGTCGCGGACCGACTCGTGGCCGGGCCTGGCAGCAGGGACTACGGTCCGCTGGCGATCGCCACGACTCTGCAGGCGGACGTCACGCGCCTGTTCGTCCTCCCGCCAGGGGCCTTCCGGCCACCGCCCAGGGTGCACTCCGCCGTCGTCCGGCTCGCGTTTCGCCCGGATCGCATCGCTCTCGCCGACCGAGCCCGGTTCGATGCCATCGTGCGACATGTGTTCACGCAACGGCGCAAGATGCTCGGCACGACGCTGCAGGGGTTGGCCCGGGGTGAAGGAGCCGATGCCGGGGCCTGGCTCGCCGCGGCGGGCATTGACGGCACGCGGCGGGCCGAGACGCTGACGCTCGAGGAGTTCGCGCGCCTGGCGGCTGCCTCACGCGGATAGGTAGCCGTCGTCGAGAAGGTCGCTGTCCGAGCGCGGCCATCGCCAGTCGGGCAGGGACCGCCGGCCCGCCCCCCGTCCCGTGGTATCGTGTTGCTCGTTGTAGGACTTAGCGGGGTCAGCCCAACCCAGTGGGCTTGCTCCAGAAGGCCGGCGCTGACGCCCGTCAGGTCAGTCGGCTGTCCGTGTCCACTGCACCGGTCCCCCACCCTTGGCCGGCGCGCGTGGCGCAGCTCGTGCAGGACCCCGACGCAACGCATCGTTGCGACGGGCACCCGTCGGCGGTTGCGCCGGCGCCCGGTGTGCTTTCGATCGAGATGACCGTACCCGAGTTGACACCGGCCCAGCCGGTCCACGTGGTGCCGCTGGGCGGCCTGCGCGAGTTCGGCATGAACACGATGGCGATCACGTGTGGCCAGACCACCATCGTCGTCGATGCCGGCGTCATGTTCCCCGATCCGGACCTGCCCGGCGTGGACCTCGTCGTCCCGGACCTCGCCTACCTCGAGGGCCTCGACCACAGGGTCGCCGCCGTGTTCCTCACGCACGGGCACGAGGACCACATCGGCGGACTGCCGTACCTCATGCCGCTCGTCGAGGGCGACGTCTACGGTTCGAAACTCGCGCTCGCGCTCGTCGAGCATCGTCTCGAACAGCACGACATCGACGTCCGCGGCCGGCTCAAGACCGTGGCACCGCGCGACCGCATCGCCGTCGGCCCATTCACGGTCGAGTGCCTGCGGGTCACGCACAGCATGCCCGACTGCCTGGCCCTGGCGATCCACACGCCCGCCGGCGTCCTGCTGCACACGGGCGACTTCAAGATCGACCACACGCCGCTCGACGGTGAGCGCACGGACCTGGCGCGCCTGGCCGAACTGGGCCAACAGGGCGTCCTCGCGCTCTTCGCCGACAGCACGAACGTCGATCGCCCCGGCGTGGCCGGCTCCGAGCGCGACGTCATCGACGGGTTCGAGGAGGTGTTCACGTCCACGGCCGGCAAGATCGTCGTGGCGATGTTCGCCTCGAGCATCCACCGCATGCAGATCCTCGTGGACCTGGCGGCCCAGTTCGATCGGCACGTCGCGTTCGTCGGCCGGGGGGTGGTCGACAACTCGGAGACCGCGCAGCGCCTGGGCCTGCTCCGCATCCCCACGGGTGTGCAGATTCGCGACAGCGACGTCCGGAACTATCCGGCCAGCGACGTGGTGTGCATCACGACCGGGTCTCAGGGCGAACCCGCCGCGGCGCTGTCGCGCATTGCCATCGACGATCATCGATTCGTCAAGGTGGACGGACGACGACGTGGTGGTGTTCTCGGCGCGCGCCATTCCGGGCAACGAGAGAACGATCGGGCGCGTCATGAACCACCTCGCGCTGCGAGGTGCGGACGTGATCTACGAGGGCCAGAAGCACGTGCACGTCTCCGGCCACGGTCACGTCGAAGAGCTCAAGCTCATGCACTCGCTCGTCCGGCCGCGCTACTTCATCCCCATTCACGGCGAGTACAGGCAACTGGCGCAGGCACGCCCGCGTGGCCCAGAGCGTGTCGCAGGCCACCGAGGTGCTGCTCCTCGACAACGGGGACGTGCTTGCGCCTCGACGGCCACGGCGCCGCGGTCGTGGCCCGTGCCGAAGTGGGCCGCCGCCTGATCGATGGCACGCGCACCGGCGAGGTCGCCGACGAGGTGCTCCGCGATCGGCGCCACCTGGCCGGCGACGGGCTGATCGTGCCGATACTGGCCGTGAACCTCCAGACAGGCGATCTGGCCGGCACGCCGGAGATCATCACGCGCGGCTTCGTCGTCGACGAGGCATCGGCCACGCTGTTGCGCGACGCCACGGCGATGATGCGCGACGCCGTCCGCGAGGCGCCGGTCGAGGAGCGAACGGACGTGGGTCTGCTGCGTGAACGCGTGCGGTCGGAACTGCAGCGGGTGCTGCGGCGCAAGGCGGGGCGCCGCCCGCTCATCGTACCCGTGGTGATGGAGATCTGATGGCGGCATCGGTGATGTCGCGGCGGGTGAGCGAGGCGCTGGGCGTGGCGCTCTTCTTCGCCGCGTTGCCTCTGGTTCGTGGCGCTGGCCAGTTACACGCCAGGCGACCCGACGTGGTTCTTCTACGCGGGCCCCCCGAAGCAGGCCGCCAACTTCGCGGGCACCTTCGGGGCGTTCATCGCGGAGTCGTCGTTCCAGTTGCTCGGCTATGCCTCGTTCCTGATGCCGCTCGTGCTCCTGGTGGCCGGGTACCACTACTTCTGGTGCCGCAGTCTGCCAGCGGGCTACACCAAGTCCATCGGCGCCGTGGTGCTGGTGCTCTGCATCGCGGCGCTGCTGGGCCTGGCTGTCGGGATCGCCGCGGGCAGGCGACACGTCGGTTCCTGCCGGCGGCCACCTCGGCGCCGTGCTCTCGGATGTCGCCGTGCAGTACCTCAATCGCACGGGCGCGGCCATCGTGATGCTGTCGATTGGCCTGCTCGGCTTCATCCTCACGACGCAGATGTCGCTGGGCGCGCTGGCCTCATCGGCCGCGGCGCGTGTGCGCGCCCGTGTCGCTGCGCTGCGCGCCGACATGCGCATCAGGCGTGAGGCGCGGGAACGCGCCGCGCAGAAGCGTGACGTCGTCAGGAAGTACACCGAGCGCGGGGTCGACCCGGCCGACATCCAGCGGGTGACCGCCGGGGTGCCCGACGCCACCCGCAAGCGGCCCGCACCGGCCCCCGAACCCGCCCTCCGTGCCGGGGCTCGAGCCACGCCCGCCCCGCCGGTGCCGCCCGGGCCTGGCCCCTCGCCGGCACGCGTGGTCGCCGACATGCCTCCGGTGCGCCAGAAACCGCCGGTGCGCGTGCCCCCGACACCCACGCCCGCATCGATGGCCGAACACGACTCCGAGGTCAAGGCGCCCGCCGAGCGCCGCTCGGGCGCCTACGTCCTCCCGCCGCTCGCCCTCCTCGACCCGGCCCAGGCAGAGCGCAAGGTGGACGAACGTGAGCTGATGGATGCGGCGCGGCAACTCGAAGACAAGTGCCGCGAGTTCTCGGTCGAGGGCAACGTCGTCCAGATTCTGCCGGGTCCCGTCGTCACGACCTACGAGTTCAAGCCCGATGCCGGCGTGAAGTACAGCAAGATCACCGGGCTGTCCGAGGACCTGTCGCTCGCGATGCGCGCCGAGTCCGTGCTGATCGACCGCATCCCCGGCAAGAGCACGGTGGGCATCCAGATCCCGAATCCCGTGCGCGAGTCGATCTCGCTTCGCGAATTGCTGGAGTCCGAGCCCTACCGCAAGTCGAGTTCGAGGCTGGCCATCGCGCTCGGCAAGACCATCCATGGTGAGCCGTACGTCAGCGATCTCGCGACCATGCCGCACCTGCTCATCGCGGGATCCACGGGAACCGGGAAGTCCGTCGGCCTCAACGCGATGCTCACCAGCATCCTGTACCGAGCCACGCCCGAGCAGGTCCGTTTCATCATGATCGACCCGAAGCGCCTCGAGCTCGGGATGTACGAGGACATCCCGCACCTCATGACGCCCGTCGTCGTCGAGCCCAAGCTCGCCGCCAACGCGCTGCGCTGGGCCGTCCGCGAAATGGAGGAGCGGTACAAGACCCTCGCGGCCTTCGGCGTCCGCAACATCGAGCAGTTCAACCGCAATCTGAAGGCGTCGATCGACGCCGGCGAGGTCCGGACCGACGCGAAGTCGGGCGAGCCCCTGAAGACGCTGCCGTTCATCGTCGTGGTGATCGACGAGCTCGCCGACCTGATGATGGTGGCCTCCAACGAGGTCGAGCAGTCGATCTGCCGCCTGGCGCAGATGGCCCGCGCTGTCGGCATCCACCTGATCCTCGCGACGCAACGGCCCTCGGTCGACGTCATCACGGGGCTGATCAAGGCCAACATGCCGTCGCGAATCTCGTTCCGCGTGTCGTCCAAGGTCGACTCGCGGACGATCCTGGACGCCAACGGCGCCGAGCAACTGCTCGGCAAGGGCGACATGCTGTTCCTGCCGCCGGCCACGGCACGCGTGATGCGCCTGCACGGCGCCTACATCTCAGAGCAGGAGAGTGCGCGCCTCGCGGCCTTCCTCCGCAAGCAGGGCCAGCCCGCGTACGACCGGTCGATTACCGACGAGGAGAAGTCGGGCGACGCGGCGGCTGGCGGCTTCGAGAAGGACGACCTCTACGACGAGGCGGCGCGCATCGTGGTGTCGAGCGGCCAGGCATCGATCAGCTACCTGCAGCGGCGCCTGCGGATCGGCTTCAGTCGTGCGGCGCGCCTGGTGGACATGATGGAGGCCGAGGGGCTGGTCTCGAGCGGCCAGGGCGGCAAGGCCCGCGAGTTGCTCGTGCCCAAGGACTACTTCGACGAGGTGGACGCGCAACTGCGCTGAGGACACACATGCGACGCAGCTTACGCATCATCGCCGCGGCAGCGCTGGCCATCGCCCTGGGTGCACCGGCGCCTGCCGCGCAGCGAAAGACGACCACGCGCAAGGCGACCCCGTCCAGGACGAGCCAGACCACGCGCGCGAGCACGCCCAAGGCCGCCTACGAGAGGACGCTGGCACGCGAACGCGCACTCCGCTCGTCGCGCCGGAAGGCGCCTCTCTCGCAGATGCGCGCCGTGGTCAACGAGTACGAGGCGATCGCACGCCGGTGGCCACGGAGTGGATACGCGGACAACGCGCTCTGGAACGGCGCCAACATGGCCTACGACGCCAACATCTCCTACGGGGCGCGGCAGGAGCGCGACAGCGCGATGAAGATGCTCCGCTGGCTCGTGAAGGAGTACCCCTCGAGTTCACTGGCCCGGGATGCGCAGACGCGCCTGCGCAAGATCTCCGCCGCCGCCGCACGCACCACCAAGGTCGAGGCGCCCGCGCGCGCGGCGAAGGCAGCGCGCCCCACGCCGCCGCCCGCTGCAGCCGAACTCGCCAAGGCCAACATCCGCACCGAGGAGGCCGAGCCGACGGCGGCCGAGGACGCCACCGTGGACGAAGCGCCCGCCCCCCGTGCCGACGCGACCGCCCCCCCGGCCGTCGCGCCGACTCGGGCCCCGGCCGACACCGGTGCGGGACGCGGCACGCCGGCGTCCAAGGTGGTCGTGCGGGACGTCAAGCGCGTCGTCCTGCCTGAAGTCGTCCGGGTGACAATCGAACTCGACGGCGAGGTGGCGTACCAGGAAGAAACCCTGCAGAACCCGTCGCGTCTCTTCTTCGACCTGCGCGGGGCGTATCTCGCCCCGTCAATCGAGGAGGGCGGCAAGACCTTCGATGATGGCGACATCGTCCGCGAGATCCGGATCGGCACGCACCCGGGAGGCGTGACCCGTGTCGTGCTCGACACCGAGGACGTGGCGCGGCACAGCCTGTTCACGCTCTACAACCCTTACCGCCTCGTGCTCGACTTGTACCGGGACCAGGGACGGCTCACGCAGCGCGGTCCAGCCGGGGCCGGAGCCGACCGGCGGGCGGCAGAAGTCGCCGTGTCGGCCGCCAGGACACCTGCACCGGGTGTGGCCAAGGCCCCGCGCCCCGCACCTCCAGCCCCCGTGGCGCCGGTCGCGGCGGCGGCCCCCGCCAGCACTCTGCCGTCCACGCCGGCCGGGCCAAACGTGACCACGGCGCCGATCGCGCCCGAGTCCAACAGTTCGGGCAACTACTCGCTCGCCCGGCAACTCGGGCTCGGCGTGTCGCGCATCGTGATCGATCCGGGGCACGGCGGGCACGACCCCGGGTCGCTCGGCGACGGCATCCGTGAGGCCGAGCTGGTCCTCGACGTGGCGCTGCGTCTCGAGCAACTGTTGAAGCAGGAGCCCGGCGTCGACGTGGTCATGACGCGTCGCACGGACGAATTCATCGAACTCGAGGAACGGACGCGTATCGCGAACCGCCAGAACGCCGACCTCTTCCTGTCCATTCATGCCAATTCGAGCCGGCGCAGGACGGCCCAGGGCGTGGAGACGTTCGTGCTGAACTTCGCCAACACGAGCGATGCCGAGGAGGTGGCCGCGCGAGAGAACGCGATCGCCAAGGGCTCCATGCGGCAGCTCCCTGACATCGTCAAGGCGATCACGCTCAACAACAAGCTGGACGAGTCGCGCGACCTGGCGGAGATCGTGCAGGCCAACCTCGTGACGCGCCTGCGACAGACCGAGAGCGAGCTGCCGGATCGCGGCATCAAGCAGGCTCCCCTCGTCGTCCTCATCGGCGCCTCGATGCCGAGCGTCCTGGCGGAGATCGGGTTCGTGAGCACGCCCGATGAAGGCAGGCGCCTGAAGACGTCCCGCTATCGTCAGGACATCGCCGAGGCCCTGCGCGACGCGGTGTTGCGTTACCAGCGGTCGCTCAAGGGCGCCGCCACGACGGCGTCACGCGCGCAGTGAAGGTGGGAGCGTCATCGATCCGTCAGCGAGATGTGGTCTTCCGCGTCTCGCTCCGGGCCGCCCCAGCCCAGTCGGTGCTTCAGTAGGACGAGAACAGCGCCCAGGATCGCGCCCAGCACGAGGGAGCCGATCACGGCGACGCCGACGATGCCGATGGAGCCGATGAGGACGTCCGGGACGCCGAGGCCGGGCGTGACGGGGCCGACCTCGACGCGCTGCGCCCCGGGCTCGTCCTTCCGGATCGACATCAGCGGGACGTCCCGTGGCGGCACGCCGGGCGCTCGCAGGATCCCTGTTTCCGCCGGGGGGCCCTGTGGCATCGCGGGCTGCGTGGCGGGATGGTCCGACGGCGCCGCTTCATCCTTCGGCGCCGACGGCTTCGGCGGCTGCGCCGTGCTGTCGGCGGGCGCCTGGGACACCGTCAGGCCCAGCTGCCCGACGATCGGGCCAGCTCGATGAGCGTGCGGACGGCAACGCCCGTTGGTCCCTTGGCCTGCCACGGCTTGGCCTCGTCTGCCCATGCGGTGCCGGCGATGTCCAGGTGCGACCAGGGCGTGTCGTCCACGAAGGCCTTGAGGAAGAGCGCCGCGCTGATCGCGCCACCGTAGCGCGCGCTGGCCGCGTTGACCATGTCGGCGATCTCGCTCTTCAGCAGTTCCTTGTAGTCGTCGGTCATGGGCAGCGGCCACAGGAAGTCACCGCCTCGCCTTCCCGCTGCCTCGACCGTCTCACGCCACGTGTCCGGTGTCCCGAACAGTCCCGAGGCCACCCGGCCGAGCGCCACGGCGCACGCGCCGGTGAGGGTCGCGATGTCGACCAGGTGCGTCGCGCCGAGCTGCTTCGCGTACCACAGCGCATCGCCCAGGATCAGGCGTCCCTCGGCGTCCGTGTTGGTTATCTCCACGGTCAGCCCGTTCGCGCCCGTGAGCACGTCCCCCGGCCTGAAGGCCGCCCCGCTCGGCATGTTCTCGACCGCAGGAATGACACCGATGACCTTCGATGGGGCGCCGATACGGGCGATCGCGTGCATGGCGCCGAGCACGGCCGCGCCGCCGCACATGTCGTACTTCATCCGGTCCATGTTCTCGGCGGGCTTGATCGAGATGCCGCCCGTGTCGAACGTGACCGCCTTGCCCACCAGCCCGAGCACGGGTCCGACGGCCGCCGCCGGCTCGTAGGTCAACACGATGAGGCGAGGGGCGTTGACACTGCCCTGCGCAACGCCCAGCAGGAGCCCCATGTGCAACTCGTGCAACTGCGCCTCGTCGAGGACGTCCACCTGCACCGCAGTACCGGCAAAGAGGGTCCGCGCGCGCTCGGCCAGGACGGCCGGCGTCAGCACGTTCGGCGGTTCGTGGGCCACGGCGCGCGCCACGTTGGTCGCCTCGCCGCACACCGACCCCAGCGCCACGGCATCGGCGAGCGTCGAGGCCCCGCCCTGCGACACGACGATCGCTGCCGAGTGGAGGTCGGCCAGCTTGCGGTCGCGCGTCTTGTAGGCATCCACGTGGAACGCCGACAGGGTGAGCCCCTCGGCCAGCGCGCGGACCTCTGCCTCGCCCTGAAGCGCGCCGTGAGCCAGCACGGCCACGCGTCCCTGACCACGCGCCCGCGTGGCGAGTCCCGCCGCGGTTCCCAGCCGCCGCGCGACATCAGGCGTCATCGCCGCCCGTGGCCCGGCGCCCAACAGCAGGGCGCGTCCCGCCGCGAGCCCGTCCCCACGCACCCAATGCTGCTCGTACGGCTCCCCCTTGAGTTCCTTCGTCGCCCGGAGCCCGGCCAGCGACGGTGCAACGGCGTCTGGCAGATCAGCGTCACTTGGATCGGCGTCGGAGAAAACGGGGATCACCAGGACGTCCGCGTCTGCGCTGGCGGCAGGGCCCACCACGAGACGCAGCGTTGGCGTGGTGTAGAAGTCGAGCGAAGGCATGACCGTGAATTGTATACCGCGGCGCGGAGGCTCAGGAGCACCGGTCCACGAGGATGCTACGATGCGGTTCTCGGGGCTTTTTCAGTGAGGAATGACGATGATGCGCAACTGGCGATCGGCGGTCCTCGCGGCGGTCCTCGGCACGGCACTGGCCGCGCAGGCCGTCGCGCAGGAGAAGGACGGCAAGGCGCCGAAGGACGATGATCGCCCGGAGGTCGGGCTGAAGGTCTCCCCCCTCATTGCCTTTTCTCCGGCCCGGATCTCGGTGCGTGCCGAGTTGAAGGGCGGCGCCAGCGACTACGAGCCCTTCTACTGCACCACCATCGTCTGGGACTGGGATGACGGCACGACGTCCGAGAACACCGCCGACTGCGCGCCGTACGAACCGGGCACGAGCCAGATCCGCCGCTACTACAGCAGTTCGCACACCTACCAGATGGCCGGACGCTACACCGTCCGCTTCCGGATGAAGAAGGGTGACCGGGTCGTCGGCGGCTATGCCACCATCGTCCAGGTGCGTCCGGGCATCCGTGACCCCAGCGAGGTCCCGTAGCCAGGCCGGTGCAGGCGCCCCGCCCGCGTCCGACGCGGCAGGGCTAGGGCCGCTCGACTGCCAGCGCGATCCCCATCCCTCCGCCGATGCAGAGCGCGGCGATCCCGCGTCGGGCGTCGCGGCGCTGCAGGGCGTGCAGCAGCGTGACGAGAATCCTGGCGCCGCTGGCCCCGATCGGGTGACCGAGCGCCACGGCGCCGCCGCACACGTTCACGCGGTCCGACGGCAGGTCCAGATCGCGCGCCACCGCCAGCGCCTGGGCCGCGAACGCCTCGTTGAGTTCGAACAGGTCCACGTCGTCGGTCGACCAGCCCGCCTTGTCCAGGACCCTGCGGACGGCGGGGACGGGCCCGAGGCCCATCACCATCGGATCGACGCCGGCGACTGACGACGCGACGACGCGCGCGAGAGGGCGACGGCCGGCCGCGAGCGCCACGGCCTCGTCGGCGACGATGAGCGCGGCCGCGCCGTCGTTGATGCCCGACGCGTTTCCTGCCGTCACGGTCCCCGTCTTGCTGAACGCAGGGCGCAGCCCAGCCAGCGATTCGGTCGACGTGCCGGCACGTGGGTACTCGTCGCGGGTGAAGACCGTCGGCTCGCCCTTCCGCTGCGGGATGACCACCGGCACGATCTCCGCGACGAACGCCCCCTCGGCCATGGCGGCAGCCGCGCGTCGCTGGCTCTCGACGGCAA
This sequence comes from uncultured Acidobacteriota bacterium, assembly GCA_963715265.1. Taxonomy (GTDB): domain Bacteria; phylum Acidobacteriota; class Vicinamibacteria; order Vicinamibacterales; family Vicinamibacteraceae; genus Luteitalea. Next base: position 180,110 of record CAVQRQ010000004.1, on the reverse strand, counting down.
AGGCGTCCTGGGCGAACCGATCGAGTCCGTAGCGCGAGGCGATCTCCTCGGCCGTGACGCCCATGTGGCACGACGCCAGCGCGCACGTCAGCCCGTCGGCCACCATGCTGTCGGTCACTTCGCCGTGGCCCATACGGAGGCCCCATCGGGCCTGCCGCAGCAGGTACGGCGCGTTGCTCATGGACTCGGTTCCGCCAGCGACGACGACCGACGCGTCGCCCGCGCGAATCGCCTGCGCGGCGCTGGCGACCGCCTGCAGGCCCGAACCGCACACCCGATTGACCGTCATGGCCGGCACCTCGTCCGGGAGCCCGGCCTTCTTCGCGGCCTGGCGGGCCACGTTCATGCCGGCCCCGCCCTGCAACACGCATCCGAGCAGGACGTCGTCGACAGACTCCGGGGCGACACCGGCACGCACGATGGCTTCGCGGATCACGATGGCCCCGAGGTCGGCGGCCGGCACGTCCTTGAGCGCCCCGCCGAAACTTCCGATGGCGGTGCGGCAGGCGGACAGGAGGACGACATCCTTCATCAGAATCGCTCCAGGGGATCGGCGACGGCGTACGCGGCGCTGGTGAGCGCGCGAACCTGGTCGAGCGTGGCGTCCTCGGCGAGTTCACGCAGCAGGAGGCCTGACGGCGTGACGTCGAAGACGGCCAGTTCGGTCACGATGCGGTGAACGACACGGAGCCCGGTCAGCGGCAGCGAACAGCGCGGCACGATCTTGGGGCGTCCGTCGCGGGTGGCATGCTCCATGGCGATGACCACGCGCCTGGCGCCGGCGACCAGATCCATGGCGCCGCCCATGCCCTTGACCATCTTGCCTGGCACCATCCAGTTGGCCAGGTTGCCCTCCTCGTCCACCTCCAGGGCACCGAGGACGGTCAGGTCGATGTGCCCGCCCCGCACCATCGCGAACGAATCGGCTCCGTTGAAGAACGCGGCACCCGGCCGTGCGGTCACGGTCTCCTTGCCGGCGTTGATCAGGTCCGGGTCCACTTCCTCTTCTGTCGGATACGGGCCCACGCCGAGCAGGCCGTTCTCCGAGTGCAGCACGATGTCGATCCCCTGGGGGACGTGGTCGGCCACGAGCGTCGGCAACCCGATGCCGAGGTTCACGTAGTCGCCGTCCTTCAGTTCGGCAGCCACGCGGCGGATGATGCGGTCTCGCTTGTCCATGGTCGGCTTCGCTGTCGGCCTTCGTCCTTCGGCGTCCGGGCGTCCCGCGCTCATCGGCAGGCGGGGCAATGGACGCCTCGAAAGGCGTCGTTACCTGACGATGCGCTTCTCGATTCGCTTCTCGTAGGGACCGCCGCGCAGGATGTGCTGGACGTAGATCCCGGGGGTCACCACGACGTCGGGGTCGATGTCCCCCGGCGCGACGAGGTGTTCGACCTCGGCGATGGTCACCCGGGCGGCCGTCGCCATCACCGGATTGAAGTTGCGCGCCGTCCGGTGGTAGACGAGGTTGCCGTGGGTGTCACCCGTGTGCGCCTTCACGAATGCGAAGTCGGCCGTCAGGGGCGGCTCGAGCACGTAGTGCACGCCGCCGATCTCGCGCGTCTCCTTGCCCTCGGCCACCACCGTGCCAAAGCCCGCGGGCGTGAAGAACCCGCCGATCCCGGCTCCGCCGGCGCGAATGCGCTCGGCAAACGTGCCCTGGGGCACGAGCTCGACGTCGAGTTCCTTGGTGAGGAACTGCCGCTCGAACTCCTTGTTCTCGCCCACGTAGGTCGAGATCATCTTGCGCACCTGGCGCGAGGCCAGCAGGATGCCGATGCCGAAGTCATCCACCCCGGCGTTGTTGCTGATCACGGTGAGGTCGCGCGTGCCCCTCACGTGCAGCGCGGCGATCAACGTCTCCGGGATCCCGCACAACCCGAACCCGCCCATCATGATGGTGGCGCCGTCCGGTATCAGGGCGACGGCCTGATCGGCGCTGGCGATCTGCTTGTTCATGCTTATCGCAGTATAAGCATGAACAACCGACTACTCGTCACCGAAGTTGAGGCCTCGCCACGGCGGCAGCGCGCGGCGCCCGACGGCGGCGGCGATCAGTGCGGTGCGCGGTCGACGGGGATCCTGGCGTCGTATCGCTCCTCGCGGTACGCCACGAAGCCCACGCGCCTGTAGTTGGCGACGGCGGCCGGATGATCGAGGGAGCAGGTGTGCAGCCACACCCGCTCGGGCGAGCTGCGCCAGGCCTCCTCGACCGCGCGTGTCAGCAGAGCCGGCCCCAGGCGCTGCCCGATGAACTCCGGCAGGAGCCCGAAGTAGCCGATCTCCACCTCGCGGGCCGTGCGGTGCAGTTCGAAGTAGCCTGCCGGCGTCCCGGCGACCGTGAGCAGCCAGATCTCGACGCCGCCCGACGCCAGGTGTTCCGCGACGCGCGCGTCGCTCCAGTCCCAGCGGTCGAGCCAGTGCCAGGGCCGGCCGACCTCCCGATAGAGGTACCGGTAGAGCGAGCCGGGTACGCGGTCGAGGCGGCGAACGGTGGCATCGACGTCCGGGAACGCGAAGCGGACGACCTGCCCCGGCGAGCGCATCTCGAGGAAGGTGCGCGTGGCGGGGCGATGCAGGAATCGAGCGGACGACCGGGCAGGCCGCTGGCTGTCGAAGGCCGTGCGCCACTGTCGCCCCTCCTGCAGCAGCGGCTGCAGGCCCTGGGCGCCCGCGGCCAGCAGTTCGGGGGTGGGCAGGCTCGATCGCAGCGCGTCGAGCGCGCGGCCGACGTGCGCGGCGTTGGTGGCCAGGATGTCGAGCCACAGCGTCGGCGCGCTACCCGCGAGGCGCGTGGTGTCGGCCAACCCCGGCCCCGCAAACTGCAGGCCATCACTCGTCACGGCCTTGCCGGTCACCGCCATGAGCGTGCTGCTCACCAGCTGCGGCAGGTGACTCACGTAGGCCATCACGTGGTCGTGCTCGTCGGCGCTCATCACGACAGGGCGCGCGCCGATGCCCACGACGAGTTGCGTGAGGCGGGCGAGCACCTCGCCGACGGCGACCGGTGACAGCGGCCCTTCGGCGTCGGGGGTCAGGATCCACGGGCGGCCGACGAACAGGCCGGCGTCGGCATGCGCGAACCCGCTGTGGGTGCTGCCAGCCATGGGGTGTCCACCGAGGAAACGGACCCGTGGGCACGTCCGCGCGTGCGTCACCATCGTGCTCTTCGTGCTGCCGAGGTCGGTGACCACGGTTGCCGGTCCGACGTGGGGTGCCAGCGCGTCGAGCAGCCGCAGGTTCTCGAGCACCGGGGCGCCGAGCACCACGAGATTGGCCTCTCCGGCCGCGGCCGACGATGACGCGAGCGTGAAGTGGTCCTTCACGCGAGGGTCGGCGGCCGGATCGAGGACGGCGACGGTGGTCTCGGGCCACACGGCGCGGACGGCCAGGCCGAGCGAGCCCCCGATGAGGCCACACCCGACGAGCAGGACGCGGTCGAACGGCGGCGCGTCGGTCACTGCCCCCAACCGCGGCGAGCGACCGGCTCCAGGCAGATGCTGCGGCCGATCGCCGGCGCGATGATGCGCAGCTCGGCCATCAGCCGTTCGAACTGGCGCGGGGAACATCGACTGCGCGCCGTCGCTCAGCGCGTTGATCCGGATCGCAGTGCACCTCGATCAGCAGCCCGTCGGCGCCGGCCGCCACCGCCGCGCGCGCCATCGGCGCCACCTTGTCCCGGCGGCCCGTGCCGTGGCTCGGGATCGACGAAGATCGGCAGGTGGCTCAGCTTCTTGACCACCGGAATGGCGGAGATGTCCAGCGTGTTGCGCGTGTAGCTCTCGAACGTGCGGATCCCGCGCTCGCAGAGGATCACGTCGGTGTTGCCGCCGGCCAGCACGTACTCGGCCGACAGCAGCCACTCCTCGATCGTCGCGGAGATGCCCGCGCTTGAGCAGCACCGGCTTGCGGCACGTTGCCGAGTTCGCGCAGCAGCGTGAAGTTCTGCATGTTGCGCGCGCCCACCTGGTAGATGTCCACGTAGCGCGTCCATCGAGCTCGATCTGGCTCGATGTCCATGACCTCCGACACGAGCTGCAGCTCGTGCCGTCGGCGCCGCGCACGCAGCATCTGCAGGCCGGCCTCACCGAGACCCTGGAAGCTGTACGGGCGAGCTGCGCGGCTTGAACGCACCGCCGCGGAACACCTTCGCGCCGGCGCGGCTTGACGGCCGCGGCCGTCGGCCTCGACCTGCGCCTCGCTCTCCGCCGAGCAGGGGCCGGCCATGACGATCACCTCGTCGCCGCCGATCCGGAGGTCGCCGAGCGTGATGACCGTGTCCTCCGGCCTTGAACGTGCGGCTCGCGAGCTTGTACGGCTCGGTGATGCGCACCACCTCATGCACCCCGTCGAGCACCTCGACCAGCCGCGGATCGTGCTTCCCTGCTGCCGCCGACGGCGCCGATGACCGTGCGCAGCGCGCCCGTCGACCGGTGCACGTCGAATCCCATCTCCACCAGCTGCGCGACCACCCGCTGGATCTGCTCCTCGGTGGCGCGTTCTTCCATCACGACGACCATGGTCGTTGTCCTCTGTCAGCGCCTCGCCGGCCTCCGGCCTGCCGCCCTACGTGTACGGCTCGCTTAGCTCTCCCGCCTTCGCGTCCTGCGTCTTCCGTCCCGACGCCGCTCCAGGCGCCGTGCCTCGTCGATGATGCGCTCGAAGAACCGCGCGGACCGCCTCGCCGTCGCAGCGGTCCCGCGGTTCACGCGCCGCACGTGGGCCAGCACGTCCGCTTCGCGACCCGGCTGGTAGATCTCCAGCCCGAGCGCCCGCTTCGATCCGCCGATCTCGAGCGGCGCACGTCGCCCGCTCGTTGAGCAAGCCGACCAGCTGCTCGTCGAGGCGTCGATCGATCCGCGTCGCGCAGGGCGTCGATGCGTCAGCGCGACGGTCGCCCGTCTCGACGTGCTCGCGCCCACCAGCTCGTCTCCTGCTCAGCCAGCGCACGAAGCGCCGACCCGTCGTCGCCAGTTCGGGCGTCGCGCCCGTCGCGGGCGATGACCGCCACGAGCGCGCTGCCCACCACCGCCGCGTCGGCGTACCGGCCCACGTCCGCGACGTGCTCCGGGTCGCGACGATGCCCGAAGCCGAGCGCCACGGGCAGGCCGGTCACCCGGCGGATGCGCTCGACCAGGTCGCGCGCGCCGTCCGCCACCTGGTCCCGCGCGCCCGTCACGCCAAGGCGCGAAATCCCGTACAGGAATCCGCGCCCGAGTGCGTCCGCCGCCCGCGCGCATGCCGTGCGTCCGTCGTCGTGGGGCTGAGCAGGAAAATCGGTGTCGAGGTCGCGCGCCGTCGAGCGCGATCCCGCAGCTCGCCGGCCTCCTCGAGCGGCAGGTCGAGCACGCAGCACGCCGTCGACTCCCACCTCGGCCGCGCGCTGCGGCGAACTCGCTCGACGCCCAGGCGCAGCGACCGGATTGGCGTAGCGTGAACAGCACGATGGGCGCCCGGCGACGTCGGCGCGCAGGTCCGCCAATCAGATCGAGCGTCGCCGCTCAGCGTCGTGCCAGCCGCGCAGGGCGCGTTCCGACGCCCGCTGGATGACCGGACCGTCGGCCAGCGGGTCCGAGAACGGCACCCCGACCTCGATGCACGTCGGCGCCTGCCTCGTCGATGGCCGCGAATCACGTCGCCGGATCGCGCCAGGTCGGGATCGCCGGCCGGACACGTAGGTGACCAGTCCCGTGCGGCGTTCCGACTGCATGCGGGCGAAGGCCTCGCTCGACGTCGGCGCGCGTCATGACGCGTCCCCCCGCGAGGTGCCTGGACTGCTCTGCACGTCCTTGTCGCCGCGCCCCGACAGGTTGACGAGCACCAGACCGCCCGGCGCCAACCTCGCGCGCCACGGTCTCGCCGCGCGCGACGGCGTGCGCCGACTCGAGCGCCGGCAGGATGCCCTCGAGCCGGGCGAGGCGCTGGAACGCCGACAGGGCCTCGGCGTCCGTCGCGTACCGGTACTCGGCGCGGCCCTGTCTGCAGGAGCCAGGCGTGCTCGGGGCCGATGGCCGCATAGTCGAGGCCCGCCGAGACCGAGTGGGTCAGCGCGATGTTGCCGTCCTCGTCCTGGAGCACGTAGGTCCGCGTGCCCTGCAGCACGCCGGGCAGCGCCGCCAGCGAAGCGGGCCGCGTGCCGTCCGGCCGCGATGCCGTCGCCGCCGGCCTCGACGCCGATCAGGCGCACGCCGCGATCGTCGACGAACGCGTCGAACAGGCCGATGGCGTTGCTGCCGCCGCCGACGCAGGCGACGAGCCGCGTCGGGCAGTCGGCCGGTACTGCGCCGAGGCACTGCGCGCGCGCCTCCTCGCCGATCACCGACTGGAACTCGCGGACCATCAGCGGATACGGATGCGGCCCGAGCGCCGACCCGAGCAGGTAGTGGGTGTCGCGCACGTTCGCCACCCAGTCGCGCATCGCCTCGTTGATCGCGTCCTTCAGCGTGCGGCTGCCGGCGTCGACGCCGCGCACCTCGGCGCCGAGCAGCCGCATGCGGAACACGTTGAGCGCCTGCCGCTCCATGTCGTCGGCGCCCATGTAGACGACGCAGTCGAGGCCCGAGCAGCGCGCACACCGTCGCCGTCGCCACGCCGTGCTGCCCGGCGCCGGTCTCGGCGACGACGCGGCGCTTGCCCATGCGCCGCGCCAGCAGCGCCTGGCCGAGCGCGTTGTTGATCTTGTGCGCGCCGGTGTGGGCGAGGTCCTCGCGCTTGAGCAGGACGGTCGCGCCACCGCAGGCCTCCGTCAGCCGCCGGGCCTCGTAGAGCGGCGTCGGCCGCCCCACGAACTGCCGCAGCAGTTGCTCGAACTCCGTCACGAACGCCGCGTCGCGCCGCACCGAGAAGTACGCCTCCTCGAGCGCCGCGATCGGCGCGACGAGCGTCTCGGGCACGAATCGCCCGCCGAACTCGCCGAAGTAGCCGCGGGCGTCGGGATCACGCCGGCCGAACACCGGTCGTCCCCTGCCCTCCTGCGATGCTGCCATGATCATGAGTGTCGTTCCCAAGGGCCTGGCTCGGAGAGCCGGCCCGACCGTCTCTGCGAGGCGTCGGCCGCGCGGACCGCCTCGACGAACGCCCTGACGAGTTCTGGATCCTTCACCCCGGGCTCACGCTCGACGCCGGACGCCACGTCGACGCCCCAGGGCCCGACGACCGCGACGGCCTCGCCGACGTTGTCGGGACGCAACCCGCCCGCCAGCACCAGCGGGCGCGTCACGGCAATCGATCGGGCTGCCTCCCAGTCCACCGTCCGCCCGGTTCCACCGATGGTCAGCGGGTCGTGCGCGTCCACGAGGATCGCCGCGCGGGCGCTCCTCCACGGACTCGTCTCGTACGCCTCGATCGGCAGGGCCTTGAGGACCGGCCGCGGAAAGCGCACCCAGTCCGCGACCGCTTCCCGGCCGTGCAACTGGACGGCCGACAGGCCGACGGCGTCGGCGACGCTGCGCACCCGATCCGGCGTCTCATCGACGAAGACGCCCACGGTGGACACCAGCGGCGGCAGTTCGCGCGTGATCGCCTGCGCACCATCCACGTCCACGCCGCGCCGACTCCCAGGCCAGAAGATCAGCCCGATGGCATCGGCGCCAGCGTTCACGGCCATGAGCGCGTCGCCGACGCTCGTGACCCCGCAGATCTTGACGCGTGTCATGCGCGCGCCTCCAGCAACGCCCGCGCCTCGGTCATCACGCGGGCGAGGGCCCGACCGGGATCGGGCTCGGTCATGAACCGCTCCCCTATCAGGAACGCGCCGTAGCCCGCGCCGTGCAGCGCAGCGATGTCAGCCCCGCTGCGCAAGCCGCTCTCGGCGACTCGCACGCGCGCCGACGCGATGAGGGGCGCCACGCGATGGGACGTCTCGACCGACACCTCGAGCGTCCGGAGATTCCGGTTGTTGACCCCGACGATCGTCGCGCCGGCGTCAATCGCCCGGCGCGCCTCGTCCTCGTCGTGCACCTCGGTCAGCACGTCGACCCCGAGGCACGATGCGTAAGCCAGCAGTCGCGCGAGCGCCGGCTGATCGAGGGCCGCCACGATCAGCAGGACGGCCGATGCGCCGGACGCGGCGGCCTCGGCGATCTGGTACTCGTCGACGGTGAAGTCCTTCCGCAGCAGGGGCAGCGTCGGGCACGCCGCCCGCACGCGCTCGAGATGGTCCAGCGCGCCGTCGAAGAACGCCGGCTCCGTGAGCACGGAGACCGCGGCGGCGCCAGCCAGGGCGTACTGCCCGGCGATGGCCACCGGATCGTAGTCGCGACGGAGTATGCCCTTCGACGGCGACCGACGCTTGCATTCGGCGATGATCCTGAGGCCCGGTTCCGCCAGCGCCTCGGCAAACGCCGGGATGCCCCCCCGGTTTCCGGTCGCCCGATCCGCGACGGCTCGCTCCAGGCTCGCCAGGCTCCGGTGTTCGCGTGCGACCTCCACACGCTTCCACGCGGCAGCCACGATCGCCTCCAGCACGGACGGGCCGGCCTGGGTGCTCATGCGCCTGCCTCCGCCGGGCCGTGCGACACGCGCACCAGGTTGTCGAGCACGGTCGCGGCGCGGCCGGCATCGATCGCGCCTGCGGCCATCGCCACGCCCTGCGCCACCGTCGAGGCCTGGCCGGCGATGAAGAGGCTGGCCCCCGCGTTGAGCAGCACGATGTCGCGAACGGGTCCCGTCGAGCCGGCCAGCACCTCCCGCGCGCAGGCCGCATTGAACGCCGCGTCTCCGCCGCGGAGGTCGTCACCCCCCGCTCTGGCGAGCCCGAACATCGAGGGATGCACGAAGAACGTTCGCAGCAGTCCGTTCCGGCATTCGGAGACCTTCGTGTAGCCCGTCGTCGAGATCTCGTCGAGGCCATCCGCCGCGTGCACGACCCACACGTGCTCCGATCCGAGCAGCCCCAGGGCCCGCGCCACGAGTTCGGTCAACTCCGGGCGCGGCACGCCCACCAGCTGACGGGTCGCCCCGGCCGGGTTGGTCAGGGGGCCCAGCAGGTTGAACGCGGTGCGCACGCCGAGTTCGCGCCGGACCGGCGCGGCGTGCCGCATCGACGGATGAAACGTCGGCGCGAAGAGGAACGCGATGCCGACCTGGTCGAGGCATCGCGCCGCCACGTCCGGAGACGCCGCGACCTGCACGCCGAGCGCCTCGAAGACGTCGGCGCTGCCGCTGCGGCTCGACACGGATCGGTTTCCGTGCTTGGCCACGCGCACGCCGCAGGCGGCGACGACGAGCGCCGCCATCGACGAGACGTTGACGGTGCCGGCGTTGTCGCCACCGGTGCCGCAGGTGTCGAACACGCCGGCAAACGTGCGCGGCAGCGGGACGGCAGCCGCCCGCATCGCGCGCGCGAGCCCGACCAGTTCCTCGGGGCGCTCGCCCTTCGAGCGCAGCGCCATGAGGAACCCGGCGATCTGGGCCGGCGTGGCCTCCCCGCGCATGATGGTGGCCATTGCGCCGGCGGCCTCGTCGGTCGTCAGTGCGTCGTGCCGTTGGAGCTTCTCCAGCAGGGGCGCGAACATCACAGCTCCAGGAAGTTCCTGAGCAGGTGGTGGCCCGGGCCCGTCAGCACCGACTCGGGATGGAACTGCACGCCGTGGACGGGGTGCGTCCGATGCCGCAGGCCCATCACGATGCCGTCGCCGACCGTGCGCGCCGTGATCTCCAGCACGTCGGGAAGGCCCTCGGGCGACACGACCAGGCTGTGATACCGGGCCGCCGTGAACCCCTGCGGGATGTCACGAAACACGCCCTTGCCGTCGTGTTCCACGTCCGAGGTCTTCCCGTGCATCAGCACCGGCGCGCCGACGACCTGCCCCCCGAATGCGTATCCGATGGCCTGGTGTCCGAGACACACGCCGAGGATCGGCACCTCCGGCCCGAAGCGCCGCAGGACGTCGACGGAGATGCCGGCGTCTTCGGGCCGGCCGGGACCCGGCGAAATCACGATGTGCGACGGATGGAGCGCGGCGATCGCCTCGAGGGTGATCTTGTCGTTGCGATGCACCACCACCTCCGCGCCGAGTTCCCCGAGATACTGCGCCAGGTTGTAGGTGAACGAGTCGTAGTTGTCGATCAGCAGGACCATGGCTACCCGGCGTGATGCCCCAGGGAGTGGGCGAGTTCGAGGGCACGCAACACCGCGCGCGCCTTGTTGAGGCTCTCTTCGTACTCCGCCGACGGGTGGCTGTCGGCCACGATCCCGCCGCCGGCCTGCACGTACGCCCGTCCGTCGCGCATCCACACCGTGCGGATGGCGATGCAGCAGTCGAGGTTGCCTGCGAAGTCGAGGTAGCCGACCGACCCTGCGTACACGCCGCGCGGCCGCCCCTCGAGCTCGGCGATGATCTCCATCGCCCTGATCTTCGGCGCACCCGACACCGTCCCGGCCGGAAAGCACGACACGAGCGCATCGAGGCGGTCGGCGTCGTCGGCCAGCGTGCCGACCACGCGCGAGACGAGATGCATCACGTGCGAGTACCGCTCGAGCGTCATGAACTGCGGCACGCGCACGCTGCCATAGGCGCAGACGCGGCCCAGGTCGTTGCGACCCAGGTCCACGAGCATGACGTGTTCGGCCCGTTCCTTCTCGTCCCGCTTCAGCTCCTCGCCAAGACGCAGGTCCTCTTCGTGGGTGCGGCCCCGCGGCCGCGTGCCGGCGATTGGGTGGGTCTCGGCCTGCCCGCCCTCCACGCGCACGAGCATCTCGGGAGACGAGCCGACGATCGAGAGATCGCCGACGCGCGTGAAGTACATGTACGGCGACGGGTTCACGTGGCGCAGGGCCCTGTAGACCGTGAAGGGGTCGGCTTGCAGGTCGACTTCGAAGCGCTGGGAGAGCACCACCTGATAGATGTCTCCCCTGGCGATGTACTCCTGCGCGATGCGCACGTTTCGCTCGAAGTCCTCGCGTGACGTCAGCGCGCGGACGGCCGGCGGTTCCGATGTCTCACCGCTTCCAGCGATCGGCTGCGCATGCGCCTGCTCGAGTTCGCGTTGCAGGAAGTCCAGCCTGGCGCTGGCGAACTGGTAGAGCGAGGCCAGGTCGTCACTGGGCGAGATGCGCGCGTTGGCGATGAGCAGGATCCGGTGCTTGACGTGGTCGAAGGCCAGGACCGTGTCGAACAGCATGAACGCGGCCTCGTCGCGCGCGTCCTGCTGGCCCTCGTAGCGTGCCCAGACGTCCTGCAGCGCCGGCTCGAACCACGGCGCGGCGTCGTAGCCGAAGAAGCCGACCGCCCCGCCCGTGAAGCGCGGCAGTCCGGGCACGAACGGCGATCGGTACTCGGACATGATTCGCCGCAGGGCCGGGACGAAGTCCTCGCCGAGTTCCGAGACCTGCCCACCCTGTTCGACGACGGCCTTGCCGTGTCTGGCCCGCAGGACGAGGAAGGGGTCCTTGCCGAGGAAGGAGTAGCGGGCCACCTGCTCGCCGCCTTCCACACTCTCGAACAGAAATGCGTAGTCGGAGTGCTCCGCCACGCGCAGGAAGGCCGACACGGGCGTCAGGAGGTCGGCCAGTAGTTCACGGCAGACAGGCACGAACGTGCCGCGGCCGGCGAGGTCGACGAACTCGTCGAAGGTGGTCTGGGTCATCACGGACATGGGGTCTCCGGCGCGAGCGCGAACTGGGGTGCCTCGGCGTGGATGGCGGCGCGCATGGCGTCGACGGGCGGGTCGACGTGAAACCAGGTGGCGGCCTGCACGGCCGCCTGGGCAATCAGCATGTCGAGGCCGCCCAGCGTGGCGCAACCGGCCGCGGCGGCGTCCTGCAGCAAACGCGTTCGACCCGGGTTGTAGACCAGGTCGTACACGAGCCGGCCGCCGTCCAGCAGGCGGGCGTCCAGCGGGGACGCGTCGCTCGTCCCCCGCGGGGAGGCCGTGCCTACGGGCGTGGTGTTGACGAGCAGGTCCCAGGAACCCGCCGGCGGCGGCCACTCTCCCACGCGGGCGCCGAGCGTCGTGAGCTCAGCGGCCTGAGCCGGGCGACGGGCGTACACGATGACCGCGGCCTGTTCCGCGCACAGTCCGGCGACGACAGCGCGGGCGGCCCCGCCGGCTCCGAGCACGGCGACGCGCGCGCCGGCCAGCGGCACCCGCGGACGGAGCGGCTGCAGGAAGCCCTCGACGTCCGTGTTGCTCGCCGTCCATCCCTCATCGGTGCGGGTGAGCGTGTTCGCGGCGCCGAGTCGGGTCGCCAGGTCGTCGGCCCGCGACGCGCGCGCCAGCGCATCGAGCTTGAACGGCGCCGTCACGCTGAGCCCGCGGACGTCGAACGCCTCGGCGGCGGTGAGCAGATCGTCGATGTCCCGAGCCTCGAAGGGCAGGTACACGCCGTCGATGCCCAGCGCATGCAGGGCGGCGTTGTGCAGCGTCGGCGACCAGGAATGGCCGACGGGGCGGCCGGCGACACCGAACACACGGGTCTGCGCTGTGTGCGCCCCCACCCGGTAGCGCGACCGCATCACGTCGGCCGGCACCTGGCCTGGCGCGACGGCGGCACCGCTATACGTCCAGCAGGAACCCAGCCGGTCGGCCAGAATGCGAGAGGGCAGGCCCACCGTCCCCATGGCGATCAACGCCAACCGGCTAGCCGGCAACTCCCGGGCGATCTCGCGGAACACCAACTGGTCGACGAGCCGGGAGGGCGTGACGGCAATCTTGACCACGCCCGGGCGCCGCGCGGCGAGCCCGCCGGCCAGCGCGGCCAGGTCGCCGGGGATCCCCGAGAAATCATGACGCGACAGCACGACGCGCCCGGGGTACGCCGCGATGACGGCATCACCGAAGGCCGCGTCCCACTCGACGTCGGCATAGGCAGCACCCCGGTCGAGGGCCTCGCGGAGGCGCACCTCGCGTACCGACTCGTCGCCCTGGAAGCGCCCCCCCTCCCGTGTCGGCCGCATCGTCACGATCGCGCGAGGGGTGGCCTCGCCCAGCAGCTCCGTCACCGGCAGCGCCGGGAGCCGGTCGAGGCGGAACTCGACGAGGTCGGCCCAGCGCAACGCCTCCGTCCTGGCCGCGGGCAGTGCCTCGGCGGTCAGGTCGGCCAGCGTGGCCACGAGTTGCAGGGTGTCGGTCGGCATCGGGCAGTCGGGAGTGGGGAGTCGGGAGTCGGGAGTCGGGAGTCGGGAGTTGGGAGTTGGGAGTTCGGGAAGAACGAAAAAGCGCCCCGCCGGCAGGTTGCCGAGGGGGCGCCAGGGACTCGCATCGAGTCGGGACTGGTCAACGCGCGGCTAGATGGCCGCCCCCTCGGCTGTGGAGCCGTACCACCACCAATACCGCGCCGAAAACGACGCACGGTGGGCGGAGGGCCCAGAGACCGGAGAGAAGGCGGCAAAGCCCCGCATGTGCAGCAGACCCTACCATTGTCGTCCGAACCGCGTCAACGGTCGTCAAACAAGACGACACCCGACACGCGCTCGCTTGACCCCCTTACGACCGCGTGTCATAACCGACACATCGTGCCGCCCAGGAGTGCCGTGACTGTTCGTGTGCCTCGTCGAGCCATCGCCGCTGGTCTGATGCTCCTGCTCTGCACGTTGCCGCTACCGGCGCGCCTCTCGACGTTTCCCGTCGCGGAAATCCGCCGGGGGCAGGTCGGGGAGGGCGTGACACGGCTCGACGGCGGGGCGCGCGTGACCTTCAAGGCGCACATGCTCGGCGTCCTCGACGGGGTCGTAGGCCCGAAGCGGCAGGTCATCCTTGCCCGCCTCGAAGGGGCCGGACTCGAGGAGACAGGCGTCATCGCCGGAATGAGCGGCAGTCCGGTCTATATCGACGGTCGCCTCGTGGGCGCGGTCGCCTACTCGATGGGGCAGTTCCCGAAGACGCCGATTGCCGGCATCACGCCGATCGCGGAGATGGCGGAGGCCACGGCGCCCGGCGCAACCCGGGCCCCACGTCCCGTGGCGGCGCTGCCACTGGACACGCCGCTGACCGCCGAGGCACTTCGACGGGCGTTCCTGTCCGCGATGCCTGGCCGACTCGCCGCCGGAGTGTCCCCCGCCCTGCTCGAGGGGCTCGGCGTGGGCGCCGTCAGTTCGCCAGTGCTCCGGCCCATCGCTACCCCGCTCGCGATGGGCGGTTTCTCCTCGCCGATGGGGACGTGGCTGGCCGATACCCTCGGCGCCGCCGGGTTCGCGCCAATCTCGGCCGGCGCCGCGACGACGCGGGCGCTGCCCGCGGACACGACCCCGCTCCAGCCCGGCGATGCTGTCGGCGTCAGCCTCGTCCGTGGCGACTTGTCACTCGGCGCGACGGGGACCGTGACAAGTGTGGAGGGCACACGCGTGCTCGCCTTCGGGCACCCCTTCTTCAACCTCGGACCCGCGCAGTTGCCGATGACGCGTGCCCAGGTCGTCACGGTCATCCCGAGTCTCCTCAACTCGATCAAGCTCGCCCAGCTCGGCGAGGTGATGGGTGTGATGGATCAGGATCGCGCCACCGCCATCGCCGGCACGCTCGGCGCGGCGCCGCGCACGATTCCGCTGTCGGTCGCCATGCGCGCCAACGGCGGGGTGTCCAGGTCGTTCACCTTCGAGGTGGCCGAAGACCAGCTGTTCTCCCCGCTCATCGTCTTCGCTGCGGTGGCCAACGTGTTGCAGTCGTACCAGCGCGAGGTGGGCGTCTCGACCATCCGCCTGAAGGGGACCGCCGACATCGGGACCTCGACGCTTCGCATGGACAACGTCTTCGGCGGCGACAGCGCGGTGATCACCGCGGCAGCCTCGCTCGCCGCACCGCTGTCAGCCGTGCTGCGGAGTGACCTGGGCACACCCCGGATCGGCCGGATCGCCCTGGAGGTCGACACGGACGAGCGCCAGCGCTCGACGCGCCTCGATCGCGCGTGGATCGCGGAGCCCCGTCCGCGCGCCGGAGAGACCGTGACGCTGATGGCCGAAACCCGCAGCTTCCGGAGCGCACCGCAGATCCACAGGCTCGCCATCCCCATTCCGCCCACAGCGACCGGCTCGTTGCAGCTCCAGGTCATCGACGGGACGACGCTGGCGCAGCTCGAAGGCCGGCGGCGGTCGCTCGAGCAGGCGCGAACGGTGGACGAGCTCGTCGGCCTGCTGAACCAGGCCCGGCGCGGCGACCGCTGGTACGTCCGGCTGACCCGATACGCGCACGGCTCGGTCATCAACGGCCGCGACCTGCCGGCCCTGCCCGGGAGCGTCATGCAGGTGCTCGGCGCGGCGCCCGGCGTCGTCGGCACGACACTCGACCAGGACGTCCTCGGTGAATGGGAACTGCCAGCCGACGCCGTCGCCACGGGCCAGCGCACGCTCACGATCACCCCCCTCGTTCCGTAAGCCTTACATGACACACGCGTCACGCCTGTTCCTGACGATGGCCGTTGCGGCGGCCGCCGTCTCGCTCCCCGCGCGCGCGGCCGGGCCCTCCCGCTGGGAAGTCAGCAACAGCGAGCACTGGATGGCCGGCAAGGGCGACCAGGTCGCCATCACGCGCGATGGACGCCTTGCAATCGGCCCGGCCGTCCGTGTCGTACACGAGGACGCCTCCCCTGCTCTCTGGACGGCGGTGACCGGCCCCGACGACACGCTCTACGTCGGGACGGGCAACGAGGGGCAGGTGCTCGCGCTGCGTGGCGACACCGCGCGCGTCCTCTGGGACAGCGACGAATTGCAGGTGCATGCCCTCGCCTGGCTCGATGGCGCGCTCCTGGCCGCCACCTCGCCCGATGGCAAGGTCTACCGCGTCGCCCCTGACGGCACCGCGACGGTCCTGTTCGACCCCGAAGAGACCTATGTCTGGGCGCTGGCGGTGGACCGGCAGGGTCAGGTCTACGTCGCCACCGGCGGCAAGGCCCGCGTGTATCGACTCGCGCGCGACGGCACGCCGACGAAGATCTTCGAGAGCGCCGCTGCCAACGTGACGGCACTTGCCGTCAACGACGCGGGGGACGTCTACGTCGGCACCGACAGCCCGGGGCGGCTGTACCGGATCCCGGCGGGCGGCCGAGCGTTCGCGCTCCTCGATGGACCGTACACGCAGGTGCAGGCCATCCATCCGCTTGCCGATGGCACCGTGTGGGTGCTGGCCGTGTCACCGGGTGCGACACCAGCCGCGCCCGCTACCGCGGCCCCCGCGCAGACCGCCACGCCAACCGCAGCGGTCTCGACCGAGGTCACCGTCGTCGCCATTGGCGATGCGACGACCGTCAGCGCGGCGCCGGCCTCGGCGGCCGCCGCCAGCCCCGCCGCGGGCACCCGCGGCGCGGTGTACCGCGTCGGCGCGGATGGCATCGCGGAGACCTACTGGGAGGCCACCGGCGAGTTGCCCTTCGACCTGCTCCCCACCACCTCCGGCCGGCTCCTGGTCACCGCGGACAACGGCGTCGTCTACGCGCTGGAGGGCGACCCCGTGCGCACCGCGCGCATCGCGCAGGTGCCCGGGCGGCAACTCACGCGCATCGTGCCCAGGGGCGACCGCTACCTGATCACGGCGTCGAACCCGGGCAGGATTCTCGAACTGGCGGGTAGCCCAGCGGCCAGCGGGAGCTACACCTCCGAGGTCAAGGACGCCGCGACCGGGTCGACCTGGGGCCTCGTGCGCTGGGAGGGTACACAGCCCGCGGCCAGTCGCGTCCGCTTTGCCACCCGCAGCGGGAACACGTCCACGCCCGACGACACGTGGGCCGACTGGGCCGCCGTCCGCGACGATGAGGGCGCGCTGCGGATTGCCAGCCCCGCGGCGCGCTACCTGCAGTGGCGAGTCGAACTCACAGGTACGCCGGTCGTCGATCACGTGACGGTGACCTACCTTCCGCACAACCAGCGCCCCCGGCTGACAAGCCTGACGATTCATCCGCCCGGCGTGGTGTTCCAGCAGCCGTTCGGCACCCAGGAGCCACCGGACCTGGCGGGTTTCCAGTCGACCACACCCGCCCCCGTGCGCGACCAGGCCATCGCCGCGGCGACGCCGGCGGCCACCGCGGCCGCCGTGGGGCGACGGCTCTACCAGAAGGGTTTCCAGACGTTCCAGTGGGACGCGGCCGACCCCGACAAGGACGAACTCCGGTATCAGGTCGCCGTGCGCCGGGTGGGCGCAGACCACTGGCACCAACTCGCAAGGGATCTCGTGGGACCTGTCTTCGCCTGGGATACCTCGCAACTGCCAGACGGGCGCTATGTCGTCCGCGTGGTCGCCGACGACCAGCGAGCGAACCCGCCGGCGTCCGCGCTGCGTGGTGAACGCGAGGGCGGTCCCATGACCGTCGACAATACGCCACCGGCGATCCGCCTGATCGGCCCATCGGCCGGGGCGCCTGCGGCAGGCGCGGCGGCGATGCTGGCGTTCGAGGTCGTGGACGCGGTGTCCACACTCGACAGGGTCGACGTGCTGCTCGGCAACGGGCAGTGGCGCCCGGTGTTTCCTGACGATGGCGTGCTCGACGGCCTGCGCGAGCGCTTCCGCGTTCCCGTCGCCGACCTCGGCGACGGGCCCGTGGTGCTTCGCGCGACGGACAGCCTCGCGAATCTGATGACGCTGGAAGTGCAGCCACGGCGCTAGGGCGCCAGGTGGAGTGCTACGTCGAGACGTCGGCGCTGACGCGGCGGGCCGACTGAGGCTTGACGATCGTCGGACGCACGGTCGTGTGGCTGACGAGCCAGACGAGGCTCACGGCCACGGGACTGCCCGCGCGACTGGCCGGCCTGAAGCGCGCCGAGTCCTCGAGGGATTGCACGAGCCGCCAGTTCGGTGTCCCCTCGAGCTGCTGCGTCTGCTCGATGCGGCCATCCCGCGTGACCACTGCGGCGATGGCCAGCTCCACGTCCTGGTCGGTGGCCAGCGTGAGGTCGTTGGCGAGCATCAGCGGCATGACCGCTTCGGGCGACACGCGCGGAGCCTCCATGCCCGGAGCCAGGGGGAGCGGCTCGAGGTCCGTGCCAGGCGAGGCCATCATCGTCACCATCGCCCGCAGCGAGTCGGCGCGCTCGGCCGCCGGGGCCAGCAGCACGATGCCGGCCGCCAGTGCCGCGCAGACGACAACCGCCGCCGTGGCGCACAGGCCCGCCCACACCAGGTGCATGTCGTCGAACGCATCGCGCACCCGCACCGGCCAGGACTGCTCCTGTTCGGCGAACACACGGCTCACCACGGCTCCCGAGAGACCGTGGGCCACAGGCTCATCGCCGATCCGCGCCGCGTCGAGCCCCGCCCGGTCGCGCAGCACCACACCGAGGTCGTCGAGGTCGTCGAGCACCCGTCGGCAGGCCGCACAGTGGTTCAGATGCCGCCCGACGTCCACGTGTTCGGCCACCGGGAGTTCGCCGTCGCGAAACGCCGACAGGTGATCCCGCACCGTGTCGCAGGCATTCAGGGTGGTCACGGTCGCAACTCCGCGCGCAACAACTGCCTCGCCCGAGCCAGCCGCGACTTCACGGTCCCGACGGCGACGTCGAGCGAATACCCGATCTCTTCGTAGCTGAGGCCGTCGATCTCGCGCAGCACCAGGGCCGTGCGCTGGTCGAACGGCAGCTCACGCAACGCCTGCCACACGCGATCGGCCTGTTCCTTCTGGCGGAGCAGCCGTTCGGGTCCGCAGTCGTCCTGGGGCGACGGCAGTTCCCCGTGCTCTGACACGTGCACGTCGAGGGGCACCTGCGCCGACCGGTACCGCCGGCGCCACCAGCGCTGTCTGTTGCGTGCCTGATTGACGACGATGCGGTAGATCCACGTGCGGAGGGCGGACTGTCCGCGGAAGCGGTCGAGCATGCGGAAGACGGTCAGGAAGACGTCCTGTGACAGGTCGAGGGCCTCTTCCTTGTCGCCCAGCAGGTGGTACGACAACTGGTAGACCATGCGCTGGTGGTCCTCGACCAGCTCGGTACACGCCTGCTCGTCTCCGGAGAGGCAGCGTGATACGAGCGCGGCGTCGGCGTCGCTGACACCTGCCCAGTCGAGCGCGACCGGCTTCATCGAGAGCTCTCCTGCCACCGCTGACTCACCTCCTGAGCGTACCGATGTCTACTTGGACACCGCAAGGGCTGAAATGTTCCTAGCGCCGCGGGTCCATCCGGTCGCGCAGGCCGTCGCCCAGGAAGTTGAAGCCGAGCACCAGCAGCGCGATCGCCAGGCCCGGGAAGAGCGTGAGGTGCGGCGCATCGAGGAGGTGGCTGCGCCCCGCGTCCAGCATGGCGCCCCAGCTGGGCGTCGGCGGCTGCACACCGAGACCCAGGAAGCTGAGCGAGGCCTCCGCCACGATGGCTCCCGCCATGCCGAGCGTGGCCTGCACCAGGACGGCCGGATAGGCAAACGGAAGGACGTGGCGCACGAGCACGCGCGCCGCGGAAGCCCCGAGGCTGCGGGCGGCGTGGGCGTACTCGAACTCGCGCGCCTTGAGCACCTGTCCACGCACGAGGCGCGCGTAGCCCACCCATCCGATCGTCGCCAGCGCGATCACCACGTTGCGCAGGCTCGGGCCGAGCGCGGCCACGAGCGCGATCGCGAGCAGGATGCCAGGAAACGCCATGAGCACGTCGATCACCCGGCCCACGGCGGTGTCGACCCAGCCGCCGGCGTACCCGGCGATGCCGCCGACCAGCGTCCCCGTCAGGGCCGACACCGAGACGACGGTCAGGCCCACGAGGAGCGACACACGCGCGCCGGCGACCAGGCGTGCGAGGATGTCGCGCCCCAGCTCGTCGAGGCCCAGCGGATGTGACCACGACGGCCCGGCGAGTCGGAGGGCGAGTTCCTGCGTGCGCGGGTCGGCCGACACGATCCAGGGACCGACGAGGGCGGCCAGCACCGCCAGTGCCACGAGTCCGCCCCCGATGCGTACGTTCATTCGTACCTGATCCTCGGATCGGCCACACCGTAGGCGAGATCGGTGAGCAGGTTCACCGCGACATACGTGACGGCGATCAGCAGGATGCAGCCCTGCACCATCGGGTAATCGCGGAACTGGATCGACTGGATCAACAACCGCCCGAGACCGGGCCACGCGAAGATCGTCTCGGTGATGATGGTGCCCGTCAGCACGGCGCCGAACTGCAGCCCGACGATGGTGATGATCGGGATCAGTCCGTTGCGCAGGGCATGCCGCAGCACGGTGCGGCGCATGGACACGCCCCGCGACCTCGCGGCCTGCACGTACAGTTCCTTGAGCTCGTCGACGACGCTGGCCCTCGTCATGCGGGCGAGAATGGCGGCGAGCGCCAGGCCCAGGGTGAGAGCCGGTAACACGAGATACTCGGGCGGCACTCGCGGCACGGATCCGAAGAGCATCTCGCTCGATGGCCCGCGCCCGGAGATCGGCAGCCAGCCGAGCCACACCCCGAACACCAGCGCAAGAAGGGGGCCCAGCCAGAAGTTGGGCATCGACACCCCGACCAGGGCGAGCGCCATGGCCACGTGGTCGACCCAGGTGTTGGCACGCACAGCCGCGATGACACCCAGCGGCAGGGCGACCACGAGCGCCACCACCATGGCCGTGACGGCCAGCAGCACCGTAGCCCCGAGCTTCTCGGTCAGTTCGGTGATGACCGGCCGGCCGGTGCGAAGCGAGTGCCCGAGTTGCCCATGGACGGCCTCGGAAAGGAAGCGGCCGTACTGCACCGACAGCGGGTCGTCGAGGCCCAGCTCGAGCCGCAGCGCGGCCACGTCGGCCGGCGTAGCCGCCTCGCCGAGCATCGAGATGGCCGGATCGCCAGGCACCAGGTGGATCAGCGCGAACACCATCGTCGCGACGCCGAGCAGGACCGGCACCGTGAGCAGGAGGCGGCGCACGAGGAAACGCAGCATGGACGGCCGCTATGGTAGTCGAGGCCGGGCCTCCTCCCCGTCCAGACCGAGACGCTTGACCAACTTGCTCAAGCCCTGCCGCGTCAGCCCGAGGTCGCGCGCAGCGGTCGACGGGCGCCCGCCCGCCCGGCAGAGCGCCTCGCGCACGTAGCTGGCCTCGAACTCGCGCCGGGCCCTGTCCAGGCCCGTCGCGCCGAAGCGACAAGCGGAGGCCGTGCCGAGCAGTTCCGGCGGCAGATCGCCGATCGTGACCCTGCCGCGGGGCGGCACGCGTACGGCCAGCGCAGCCAGGATGTTCTGCAGTTGGCGCACGTTGCCAGGCCAGTCGCACTGCGCGAGGATGTCCAGGACGCGCCCGTCCAGACGTGCCCGGCTGCCGAGGCGCGCCGTGCAGTCGTGCCAGAACTGACGCGCGAGCGTGGCGATGTCTTCGCGGCGCTCACGCAGAGCCGGCATGCGAACTCGCACGACGTCGAGTCTGTAGTACAGGTCGGCACGGAAGACGCCCCGGCGGACGGCGTCCTCGAGCGACACGTTGGTGGCCGCGATGACGCGGACGTCCACGCGCCTGACGTGGTTCTCCCCCACCCGCTTGACCTCGCCATCCTGCAGCACCCGCAGAAGCTTGGCCTGCGCGCGAACACCGAGTTCACCGATCTCGTCGAGGAACAACGTACCGCCATCGGCCTCGTCGAACAGGCCGTGCCTGTCGGTGGCCGCGCCCGTGAACGCACCCCGCACGTGTCCGAACAGCTCCGACTCGATCAGGTCGTCGGGCAGGGCGGCGCAGTTGATGGCGGCGCAGCGGCGATGACGGCGGGGCCCGAGTCCGTGAATCGCACGGGCGGCGAGTTCCTTCCCGCAGCCGCTCTCGCCGCGGATGAGCACGGGAAACGGCGCGCGAGCCGCCAGGGCGATCTGCGCCCGCACGTCCCGCATGACCACGCTGTCGCCGACCAGCGACTCCTCGAGGCCACGGGCAAATTCCCGCTCGATCGCGGGACGGTTGGAGGCCCGGGCCGCGGCGAGTCGCGCGAACACCGCGAGCAGCGCCTGATGCGTCCGGCCCGCGTCGGCTGAAGGCCAGCGTGCACCCATCCAGATGTCGGCAGGGGGTCGGTCAGGGCGCCCCACGGCGTGCCACCCGGCGGTCGACGCCAGCGCCTCCGGCGCGTCGCTCCGGCACAGGTGCCGCCATGCGAGGGTCGAGTCGCCGGGCGGGCCGTCGCTGGCCAGCACGCGCGCGTCCCCATCGCGCGTGGAGACGACCGCGGCGTGCAGCGCCTCGGTGTGTTGACGCACCGCGCGACAGGCGGCCGCCAGGGCGTCTTCGTCGCGCCGCTGCTCGTCGAGTTGGGTACTGACGTCGAGGAGTTCCAGGTGAGTCATGCGCTCATGTCCTTCGGAAGACGTGCTGATCCGCGCGAAAGCCGGGCATGCCGGCGCCTGCCCCAGCGCTCGCCACGCGCGGCGCAGGGCTCGCTGGTGGCTCGGGTGATGGGCAGCAGGCAGGCGCCACCTGTCGTACCGGTCCGACGCCGCCGGGTCTCCCCGAGCCCTGCCCCACGCGTCCGGCAGCCCGGACACGCGAACCAGCCCCCCAATGCGTCCCCCGAGGCGCACCCAGGCCTCGAGGCACGCCGGGCAGGTCGACGTGCTGCACTCCGCCGGTACGCCGACGACGAGCGGCGGCCAGCCGCCCGCGTGCCCGCTGGGCACCTGGCTGAGGAGCGACAGGTGTACGGGCACCAGGCCGAGCCTGCGCGTCAACGACGCGAGACGGCACCACTGCGCGGCGCTCGCCGCCTGCGTGACGGCGATGTCCTCGATGCCCCAGGCCGTCAGATCCCACGCCGCGCCCTCACCTGCGTCGGCGCCATCGCCCGTCCTGCGCTCCTCGGCGAGATCGACGCCTGGGAGCCGGATGGTCCACGCGACCCATCGCCCCAGCCAGTCCTGCCCCAGCCACGCATCCGCGTGCCAGCCCCTCGCGTCGTCCCTTGCCACGCGCCCCAGTGACAGGACGCCGGAAGCCTCGTCGAGCGGAATGGCCAGGCCCTCCAGGCGCGCCGCACATCCGGTGGCCAGGTCGACCAATCCCGTAGCCGTCTGCAGCAGGCGGCCCGCGCGAAGGGAGCCGATGGTGTTGGCGCCGACCCCGCCGTTCATGACCGCACACCGAGCAAGCCCCTGGCCATGATCGATGTCGCTGAATTGCGGCTGAATCGCCCGGTACAAGAAGGCCGCATCGCTGTTTCTGCCAGCGCCGGGCCCTCGCGTCTCGGCAGGAAGTAGAATCGGGGGTTGATGCTGCGCTTTCTGACGGCTGGTGAATCCCACGGTCAGGCACTGGTAGCGACCGTCGAAGGGCTGCCTGCGGGCCTGCCCATCGACCAGGACGCCCTGGCCCGCGACCTCAGGCGGCGACAACTCGGCTACGGACGTGGCCGCCGCATGCAGATCGAGACGGACACGGCCGAAATCCTGAGCGGTGTGCGCAAGGGGCAGACGCTCGGCAGCCCCGTGGCGATGCTGATCCGTAATCGCGACTGGAAGAACTGGCAGCAGACGATGCATGTG
Source organism: uncultured Acidobacteriota bacterium (assembly GCA_963715265.1). Classification (GTDB taxonomy): domain Bacteria; phylum Acidobacteriota; class Vicinamibacteria; order Vicinamibacterales; family Vicinamibacteraceae; genus Luteitalea. Next base: position 156,764 of record CAVQRQ010000004.1, on the reverse strand, counting down.
GGCGCGGAGGTGCCAGCCGAGGCGACGGGAGCGAAGCGCGCCCCGGTGACGCGCCCGCGGCCGGGCCATGCCGACCTTGCCGGTGCGGTCAAGTACGACAGGGACGACATGCGCGACATCCTCGAGCGCGCCAGCGCCCGGGAGACAGCCGCGCGCGTGGCCGTCGGTGCGCTCGCGCGGCAGTTGCTCGCGGCGCTCGACATCCGGGTCGTGAGCCACGTCTTCACGCTCGGCGCCGTGTCGGCCGGCAACCCGCTGTCCTGCACCTTCGAGCAGATCGCGGCCATCGACGACGACGCGCCCCTCCACTGCGTCGACACCGCGCTGCAGCAGCAGATGATCGAGGCCATCGATGCGGCGCGCGGCGCGGGCGATACCCTCGGGGGCGCCTTCGAAGTCGTGGTGCGCGGGCTCCCTCCCGGCCTGGGCTCCTACGTCCAGTGGGATCGCAAGCTCGATGGACGGCTCGCGCAGGCCCTCATGTCGATCCCGGCGATCAAGGCCGTCGGCATCGGCCTTGGTGTGGGGGTCGCGGCGGTGCCAGGGTCGCAGGTCCACGACGAAATCGTGTTGCCCGACGGCGGGGCCGAGCCGCGCGTGATGGGCGTTGCCCGGCCCACCAACCGCGCCGGCGGTCTCGAGGGCGGCGTGACCAACGGCGAGGACCTCCGCGTGAGTGGGTACATGAAGCCGATCTCGACGCTCATGAAGCCCCTGCGATCGGTGGATCTCCAGACCATGCAGGAATCGCCTGCCGCCATCGAGCGCAGCGACGTGTGCGCAGTGCCGGCGGCGGCCGTCGTCGCCGAGGCGATGGTGGCGTTCGTCCTCGCCGACGCGGTCCTCGAGCGATTCGGGGCCGACACACTCGAGGACATCCAGGCCGCCATGCAGCGAGCGAACGACCGCATCCACCAGCGCTTCCATCCGGCCTCCGCCGACGCGTGACCCGATGCGGCGCCCGATTCTGCGCTACGGCGCCCCCGTCCTCCAGCAGAAGGCGGTTCCCGTTGCGGCCATCACCTCCGAGATCGATGCGCTCATCGACGACATGCGCGAGACCATGCACGCGGCGGCGGGCGTCGGCCTTGCCGCGCCGCAGGTCGGCGAGTCCCTGCGACTGTGCCTCGTCGATCTGTCGGGCGGATCCCGTGCCGATCAGATGCTGATTCTGATCAATCCCGACGTCGTCGAGCGGGAGGGCCTCCAGTTGAAAGAGGAAGGATGCCTGAGCGTGCCCGGCATCGAGGCCACGGTGCCGCGTCCGCTCCGGCTGACCGTACGCGCCCAGGATCGCGACGGCGACGTCCGGGAGATCCGCGCCGAGGGCCTGCTCGCACGTGCAATCCAGCACGAAGTGGACCACCTCGATGGCATCCTGTTCCTGGACCGGCTGCGGCCCGTGCATCGATGGGTGATCACGCGCCGCATCACACGCCTGCGCCGCGCGGGCAAATGGTGAGGACCACGCCACGGTGACTCCCCTGCGCATCGCCTTCTTCGGAACGCCCGCCTTCGCCGTCCCGACGCTCGACGCCCTGCTCGCTTCCGCCCATGACGTCGTCGGCGTCGTCACGCAGCCCGACCGTCCACGCGGCAGGGGCCAGCAGGTCACCGAGTCGCCGGTGAAGGCAGTCGCGCGCGCCGCGGGCGTGCCGGTCCTCCAGCCCACCCGGCTGAAGGACGCCGAGTTCCTGGACGCGTTCCGGGCCTGGCACGCGGATCTCGGCGTCGTGGCAGCCTACGGCCGGATCCTGCCCCAGGCCCTGCTGGACATTCCGCCACGTGGCCTGATCAACGTGCATGCGTCCTTGCTGCCCGAGTGGCGCGGCGCGTCGCCCATCCAGCGGGCCGTGCTCGCTGGCGCGACGGTGACGGGCGTGACCATCATGCGCGTCGTCCTGGCGCTCGACGCCGGCGCAATGCTCGCCCGAGTCGAGGTGCCCATCGCCCCAGACGACACCAGCGGTTCGCTCGAGAGCCGGCTCGCCGTGGCGGGTGCCGACCTGCTCATCGAGGTCGTCGATCGCCTGGGACGGGGCGAGGTCATCGCAGAGGTCCCCCAGGACGACACGCAGGCCACGCTCGCGCCGCGCATCGAGAAGCAGGACGGGCTGATCGACTGGGCGCGGCCCGCGCGCGCGCTCGAGTGGCACGTGCGCGGCATGCAGCCGTGGCCCGGCGCATTCACGTTCGTCGATGGCCAGCGCCTCGTCGTGCGCGAGGCCGCCGTCGACGACAGGCCGGCCGGCGGCGTCCAACCCGGCGGCCTGGTGGCTGCAGACGGCGATGCGCTGGTCCTGGCCTGCGGTGCTGACTCCACGCTTCGGGTCCTTCGCGTCCAGCCCGAGGGCCGACGCGTGATGACGGCGCGCGAGTGGCGGCTCGGCCGCCGTTCCGACGCCCCGCTGCGGGCCGGCGACGCGCCATGACCGCGCCTGCCCGTCTGGCGGCCACCGAGGTGCTGCTGGCCGTCGACGCCGGGCGCCAGGACCTGCCCACCGCGCTGGCCGCGGCGCATCCGACGCTGGCCGATGCCCGCGACCGGGCGCTGCTCACCGAACTCGCGACGGGCGTCCTCCGCTGGCGGCTCGCACTCGACTTCGCCATCCACGCCCTGACGACACGGCAGCCCGCCGAACTCGAGCCGGACGTGCGCACCGCCCTTCGCCTTGGGCTGCTACCAGCTGCAGCACGCGACCCGCATCCCGCCGTCGGCCGTCGTGAACGACGCCGTGTCGATCGTCAAGCGCGGCCCGGCGCGCCGGGCATCCGGGCTGGTCAACGCGGTCCTCCGCCGCGTCGTGCGGGAGGGGCCGCCACAGCTGCCGGAGCCACCACGAGTCCCCCGGGAGGATCCCCGCTGGCGTGCCCAGGCGCTGGCGTACCTGGCGGTCACCCATTCGCATCCCGGGTGGCTCGTGGAGCGCTGGCTCGACCGTCTGGGGTACGACGCAGCCGAGGCGTGGGTGCGCTACGACAACACGCCGGCCGAGGTCACGCTGTGGCCTGTCGGGCCCGAGGGGCCGGCGATCGAGACGATTGCCGGCGTGCCCACGCGATACGTCCCGGGCGGACTCGTCCTCGAGAGCGGACGCGACGCGCTGGGCCCCATCGCCGCAGGCACCGCGTACGCCCAGGACGAGGCATCTGCCGCGGTGGGCGTGGCCGCGGCCACCGTCGCTCGGGGTTTCACCCTGGACGCATGCGCGGCGCCGGGTGGCAAGACCCTCGTCATGCGTTCGCGCGGCGGAGACGGCGTCCGGTTGGTGGCCAGCGACCTGCGCGCGCGGCGGGTCGCACTGCTCGCGGCCACGCTGCGTCGGGTGCCGGGGCCGACAGTGCCCGTCGTGCGAAGCGACGCCAATCGTCTGCCGTTCAATGGCACGATCGACACCCTGCTCCTGGACGCGCCCTGTTCGGGCCTCGGCACGTTGCGGCGCGACCCCGATCTCCGGTGGCGACGGGCGCCCGGGGATCTGGCCGCGCTCGTCGAACGCCAGCGCGCCCTGGTAGAGGAAGGGCTGCGCGCCCTGGCGCCAGGTGGCCGCCTCATCTACGCGACCTGCTCGGGAGAACCTGAGGAAAGCGAGGATCTCGTTGCCAGCGTCCTTCGCGAGCACCCGGGCCTTCGGCGCATCGACCTGCGGGCGCTGCCGACCCTGCCCGAGACCATGCGACCGCTGCTCACGCCCGAGGGGGCGCTGCGCACCTGGCCTCACGTCCACGGGCTGGATGCGTTCTTCGCCGCGGTCCTCGAGACGCCGGCACACCACGGTTACAGGTAAGATCACGGGCTGATGGAAGCTCGCCGTGGGTTCACAGGCCGCGTGTGGGGCGTGGGCAAGCTGCTGGTGCTGCTCGCGCTGCTGGGCCTGACGTACGCGGTGTCGTTCGGCATGGCCATGCGCCTGGCGCTGCGCACGCGCGACGTGCGCGTCCCGGACCTGCGGGGACGGACGGTCAACCAGGCGAGCACGGCCCTGACCGAACTCGGGCTGCCCCTGAGGGTCGAGGAGGCGCGCCGTTCCGATCCCAAGGTAGCCGCCGGCCTCATCCTGGCTCAGGATCCAGTATCCGGCAGCACCGCCCGGCGGCCACGCAGCGTCAAGGTCTGGCTGAGCGCCGGGCCGACCATCAGCCGCGTCCCCGCCGTGGTGGGCCTCACGGAGCGCACCGCGCAGCTCCGCCTCGAAGCCGAGGGCGTGGGGACGCACGGCCTCGCGGCGATCCGATCCTCGGACTTTCCGGCCGGCATCGTCGTGGCTCAGCATCCGGGCGCCGGTGCGGCCGCCGATACGATCTCGCTCCTGGTGAACCGGGGCGAGCGCGGGGCGACCTACGTGATGCCCGATCTGATCGGGGTCAACGCGCAGCAGGTGGCCGAAATTCTCCGCGTGCGTGGGTTCCGGGTGGCGCTGGTGGCCGAGCAGCCCTACCCGGGGGTTCCTCCCGGCATCGTGCTGCGGCAATCCCCGCTCGGGGGATTCCAGATAGCCCCAGGCGATGCCATCTCGCTCGAGGTGAGCCGGTGAGCGTACTCATCGCGCCGTCAGTGCTGAGCGCCGACTTCGCGGCACTGGGCGACGACGTTCGTCTGGTTGCCGACGCCGGGGCCGACTGGATCCATGTCGACGTGATGGACGGCCAATTCGTGCCCAACCTGAGCATCGGCATCCCGGTGGTTTCCGCACTGCGACGCGTGTCGGCGCTCCCGCTCGACGTCCACCTGATGATCGTCGAGCCCGAAAAGTACGTCGACGCGTTCGTCGAGGCCGGAGCCGCGTCGCTGTCGGTACACGTCGAGGCCACGGCCCACCTGCACCGGATCGTCCATCGCATCCGCGAGCTGGGAGCCAGGGCCGGCGTCGCGATCAACCCCGCCACGCCCCTGGAGGCGCTCGCCGAGATCGCGCCAGACCTCGACATCGTCGTCCTGATGTCGGTCAACCCGGGCTTCGGGGGCCAGGCGTTCATCGAACGGACCTATGACAGGCTCCGACGGCTCAGGGATCTGCTCGCGCGAACGGGCAGCAGCGCTGTCGTCACGGTGGACGGCGGCGTGGATCCGGGTCGGGCGGAGGCCGTCGTGGCGGCCGGCGGTGACGTCCTCGTTGCCGGCTCGGCGGTGTTCTCGGCCGCCGACCCCGCTGGCGCGATCGCGGCGCTGCGGGCCGCTGGTGAACGCGGCTGGCAGGCCCGCCCCACCCGATGAGCGAGGTCTCGGGCCGCGCACACATCCGGGTCCGGTACGCCGAAACCGACCAGATGGGCGTCGTCTACCACGGCAACTACTTCACGTGGTTCGAAGTCGGTCGCGTCGAACTCCTTCGCCAGCTCGGCTGGAGCTACAAGGCCCTCGAAGCAGGCGGATTGAGTCTCCCCGTCATCGAGGCGACTTGCCAGTACCGGCACCCGGCGCGGTACGATGACGAGTTGGAGATCCGGACGACGGGCCGCATGGCGAGCCCGGCGCGGGTCGAGTTCAGCTATGAGCTGGTCCGGTCGGCCGACGATCTGGTGTTGGCAACCGCCCGGACGCAGCATGTCGCCGTCAATCGCGACGGGCGACCCTGCCGCCTGCCGGCGGCCTTGAGGGAGATTCTCGCGTGAGGGCACTCGTCACAGGGGCAGCCGGCTTCATCGGCTCGACCCTCACCGACCGTCTCCTGGAGCAGGGGATCGACGTCGTCGGTATCGACTGCTTCACCGACTATTACCCCAGGGCTCTCAAGGAACGGAACCTCGCGGCAGCCCGACGGGCGCGCCGGTTCTCGTTCGTGGAGCAGGACCTGCTCGAGGTGGATCTCGAGGCACTGCTCGATGGCGTCACCCATGTCTTCCACCTGGCGGCACAGGCAGGCGTCCGCAGGAGCTGGGGGCGGGATTTCGACGTCTATGTGAGCAACAACATCTCCGCCACGCAGCGCCTTCTCGAGGCCTGTGCCGGCCGGCCGCTCCAACGGTTCGTCTATGCCTCGACGTCGTCGGTGTACGGAGACCTCGCGCCGATTCCGATGCGGGAGGACCACCGGCTGCAGCCGGTCTCGCCGTACGGAGTGTCCAAGCTCGCGGCCGAGCACCTCGGACAGCTGTACCACGTGAACCATGGTGTGCCGTTCGTGGCCCTCCGCTACTTCACCGTGTACGGCCCGAGACAGCGACCCGACATGGGGTTCCACCGCTTCCTGTCGTCGGTCATGGACGGCCGTCCGCTCGTCCGGTACGGCGATGGCGAGCAGACGCGTGATTTCACGTACGTGGCCGACGCGGTGACCGCGACGGTGGCGGCGGGGACCAGGGGCGTGCCGGGTGGCGTTTACAACATCGGGGGCGGTGACCGCGTGACGGTCAACCACGTCTTCGAGCTCATCGGCCGGCTCACAGGGCTGGCCGTGACCATCGAGCAGCAGCCGCCCCAGAAGGGCGACATGCGCGACACGTACGCGGACACGAGCCGCGCAGCGGCCGACCTCGGGTTTGCACCGACGATCGGTCTCGAACAGGGATTGGCGGAAGAATACGCATGGCTACGCAGCGAACGCGCTTGAGCCGGATGGAGTGGGGCGCCCGCGTCGCGGTGCTGGCCCTGGTGACGATCATGGGCGCGTGTGCGACCAGCCGCACCAACATCCCCGTGGGTGTCACGGAGCCGGACAAGTACCTCCACGAGCAGGGTCAGGCCGCGATGGCGGAACGGAAGTGGTTCACCGCGCGCGAGTACTTCCAGCAACTCGTCGACGGCTACCCGCAGAGCCCCTTGCGTGCCGAGGCAAAGCTCGGGCTGGGCGATGCCTACCTCAGCGACGGCTCCACCGAGGGCAAGGTTCGCGCCGAACGGGAATTCCAGGAGTTCCTCTCCTACTTTCCCACCCACACGCGCGCCGACTACGCGCAGTACAAGCTGGCGCTGACCCACTTCGACCAGATGCCCAAGGCCGAGCGCGACCAGACCGAGACGCTCGCGGCGCTGGACCAGTTCGAGATCTTCCGGCAGCGGTATCCCAACAGCGAGATGATGACCGAGGTGCGCGAGAAGGAACGGATCGCGCGCGACCGCCTCAGCGAGTCGATCTACAAGGTGGGCTACTTCTACCACAAGGCCCGGTGGTACCCCGGTGCCATCTCGCGATTCCGGCAGGTGCTGCAGGAGGATCCGCAGTTCACCAACAGGGACGCGGTGTACTACTACCTGGCCGAGGCGCTGGTCACGGTTCGCCTCGAGGCCGAGGCCCTGCCCCTGCTGGACAAGCTCGAAGCCGAGTTCGTGGAGAGTGAATTTCTCGCCAAGGGGGCGGCCTTGAAGGAGCAGGTGCAGACGACCCTGGCGCAGCGCACCAACGACACCGAGGGCACGCCAGCTGCCGCCACGACCGTGCCCCAGCCTGCTGGCGCGCCGGCCGCCGATGGCGTGATCACGCCACCAGCCACCAAGCCCGTCGTCGACGTCAAGCCGCCCGTCTAGCTCCCGCGCTCACTCGCGGTCCCCGGCCTGCAACACGGCGCTGAAGCGCCGGTAGTAGTCGAGCGCGGACCAGAGCGCGAGCGCCAGCATCACCCACAGAGCGATCGTGCCGACCCAGTTCAAGGGAAACGGCACGCTCGGCGCGAGCAGCAGGCCGAGGATCGCCGTGACCTGCGCGGCCATCTTGCGCTTGCCCAACTCGGAGGCCGGCATGGCGACGCCGCGCGACGTGGCCATGCTTCGCAGACCCGTGACCGCCAGTTCCCGGCCGACGATGATCGTCACCATCCACGCCGGCGCCCGATCCAACTGGACCAGCGAGATGAGCGCGCCGAGCACGAGCAGCTTGTCTGCGAGGGGATCGAGCCACTGGCCCACAGCGGTGATCTGGCGTCGGCGACGGGCGAGCCACCCGTCCAGCAGATCGGTCAGGGACGCCAGGCCGAAGATCAGCGCGCCCAGGAAATCACTGCGGACGCCGGTCCACTCCCAGCTGCGCGGCGGGGTCAGCATGACGACGACGAGCAGGGGCACCAGCACGATGCGGATGACCGACAGCGAGTTCGGGAGGTTCAGCATCGCGTGGCGGCGTCATTGTACCCGGCGCGGAGCCGGACCACGGGCATGCGCTATCATTGCCTGCTGACATGAAGGCCATCCTCCTGGCAGGCGGCAAGGGCACGCGCCTGCGCCCGCTCACGCTCAACACGCCGAAACCCATCGTTCCGATCTTCAACAGGCCCTTCCTGATGTACCAGCTGGATCAGCTGCGTCAGGTGCCGGAGATCACCGAGGTCATTCTCAGCCTGAACTACCAGCCTCGACGGATCGAGGAAACGTTCGGCAACGGCGAAGCCCTGGGCATCAAGATCTCCTACGCTGTCGAGCCGCAGCCGCTCGGCACGGGCGGCGCGATCAAGTTCTCGGCCCAGACGGTGCAGGACTCGGTCATCGTGCTCAACGGCGACGTCCTGCAGGCCATCGACCTGCAGGCCGTGATCGCCAGGCATCGTGCGGCCCGCGCGCAGGCGACGATCGTGCTCACGCCCGTCGACAACCCGTCGGCCTATGGACTGGTCGAGACCGACGCCGACGGCAACGTGCTGCGCTTCCTCGAGAAGCCGGGCCAGAACGAGATCACGGTCAACACCATCAACGCGGGCATCTACGTCCTCGAGCCCGAGTCGCTCGACCGCATCCCGCCCGACGAGCCCTACTCGATCGAGCGGGAGTACTTCCCGTCGCTCGTCGCCAACGGCGAGACGTTCGTCGCGTACGTCAACGACGGGTACTGGATCGACATCGGGACGCCCGAGAAGTACCGGCAGGTGCACCGCGACATCATGGACGGCCGGTACCAGGCGGCGCCCTTCCTCGGGCGGGCGGGCGGCATCGTCGATCTCGGCGCGCGCATCGAGCAGGACGTCCAGATCGAGGGGCCCTGCTTCCTCGATGAGGGGGCGGTGATCAAGGCCGGCGCCCGACTCGGGCCCTACGCCGTGATCGGCCGGCAGGCGCAGGTCGACGAGCAGGCCGTCGTCCGCGATTCCGTGGTCTGGGCCAACAGCGTTGTCGGTGCGGACGCGTCCGTCTCGGGTGCGCTCATCGGCCGCAACTGCCACATCGGCCGCAACACGGTCATCGGCGAGGGACGCATGTTCGGCGATCGCAGCACCGTGACCGACTTCAGCCGCTTGTAGGACACGCCCCTTGCGGGCATTTCGCGAGCGCGCCCGCAGCGGCCGCCGGCGACAGGGACCGACGCATGGCAGACGTGAACGTCGTCAATCCGGACATCTTCAAGGCCTACGACGTCCGGGGACTCTACCCTTCCGAAGTCAACGAGACGGCGGCGCACGACATCGGCGGCGCGTTTGTCACCTACCTCGGCGCGAAACGCATCGCGGTGACGCGCGACATGCGGACGTCCTCACCGGGCCTTGCCGAGGCCTTCATCGAGGGAGCACGGCAGCAGGGCTGCGACGTCATCGACTACGGGATGATGCCCACCGACGTCATGTACTTCGCCGTGTGCCGGGACGGCCTCGATGGCGGTGCGCAGATCACGGCGTCGCACAACCCCAAGGAGTACAACGGCGTCAAGCTGGTCTCGCGCGATGCCAGGCCGCTCAGCGGCGACGCGGGCATCAAGGAGATTCGCGAGATGATCATGGCGCGCGAACTCCCGCCCAGACGGCCGGCGATGGGCGGGTACGAGCGTCGCGAGGTGGTGGACGACTATCTCGAGCACATCTTCTCGTTCATCGACGCGTCGATCATCAGGCCGTTCAGCTGCGTGCTCGACGCCGGCAGCGGCATGGGCGGCCTCATCGGGCCGAAGATCTTCGCGCGGCTGCCCTGCCGGACGTCGCACGTCGCGATGGAGGTCGATGGCACGTTCCCGCACCACGAGTCGAACCCGCTCATCGAGGAGAACAGGCGCACGGTGACGCAGCGCGTGCTCGACGAGCAGGCCGACATCGGCATCGCCTGGGACGGCGATGCCGACAGGTGCTTCTTCATCGACGGCACCGGCGATTTCGTGGCGGGCGACTTCGTCACGGCGCTGCTCGCCGAGGCGTTCCTCCTCAAGTCGCCAGGCGAGAAGATCATCTACGACGTGCGCGCGAGTCATGCCGTCAAGGACGTCGTCGCACAGTACGGCGGCACGGCCCTGATGAGCCGCGTCGGCCACGCCTTCATCAAGCAGCGGATGCGCACCGAGAACGCGATCTTCGGCGGTGAGGTCACGGGGCACTACTACTTCCGCAACAACTTCTATGCCGACAACGGGTTCATCCCCGTGCTGCTGATCCTCGAGCTGATGTCGCGCAAGGGCAAGACGCTGGCCGAACTCCTCGCGCCGCTGCGGGAGAAGTACTTCATCTCGGGCGAGATCAACACCAAGCTCCCCAGCATGGCGCTGGCCGACGCCAGGATCGAGGCGCTCACCGCGAAGTACGCCGACGGCCACGCGTATCACCTCGATGGTGTGTCGGTCGAGTATCCGGACTGGCATTTCAACGTGCGGAAGTCCAACACCGAGCCGCTGCTGCGGCTGAACCTCGAGGGCGTGACGCGCGAGATCATGGAGCAGCGGCGCGACGAGGTGCTGGGCCTCATTCGCGGATAGGCGTCGCGAATGCGTGCGCTTCTCCTGGCCGCGATCGTCTCGGTCACGGCGCTCACAGGCGGCGCCGCCCCGGGCGTGCCCACCTTCAGGGCCACGACGATCGTGTCGGGCCTCGGCATGGGCTACCAGGTCGTCCTGGCCGACCTGAACCGCGACAAGGCGCTCGACGTCATCGTCGTGGACGAGCGGGCCGAGGAACTCGCGTGGTACGAGGCCCCGACGTGGCGCCGGCACGTCCTGGCCGCCGGCGTCCCTCGCGTGATCAACCTGGATCCCTACGACCTCGACGGCGATGGCATTCCGGAGATCGCCGTCGCGTACAGGTTCGAGACCAGCCCCGACCGCAGCCTCGGACAACTCGCGCTCCTGACCCACGGTGACGACCCTCGCGAGCCCTGGGGCATGCAGGACATCGACCGCGTGCCGACGGCCCATCGTGTCCGGTGGATGCGCGTCGAGCCTGGTCGGGCGCCGTGGCTCATCGTGGCGCCGCTTGCAGGCCCGGGCGTCGCCGCCCCGACGTATGCCGGCAAGACGCCCATCCATGCCTATCGTCCCGGGTCCTGGACCCGAACCCGGATTTCCAGCACCCTCTCGGGCATCCTGCACGGCATCCACCCCGTGGAGTGGGCGCCCGGACGGTGGCAGTTGCTCACCGCGGGGTTCGACGGCCTGCAGCGCCTGGTGCCACGGGCGGACGGCGACTGGACGCACGTGCCCATCTCCTCGGGTCACCTCGAACCGTGCCCGCGGTGCGGCAGCAGCGAGATCAAGGTGGGAATGCTCGGCACGCGTCGGTTCCTGGTGTCAATCGAGCCGTGGCACGGAGAGGAGGTCGCGGTGTACCTCGAGCGTCCGAGTGGCTGGGAACGCGTCGTCATCGAGGACGGCATGGCCAACGGCCACGCCCTCGCGGTGGGCGACCTGGATGGCGACGGGCGCGATGAGATCGTGGCGAGCTTCCGCGGGAAGGGCGCGCGCGTCAGCGTCTACAGCGCCACCGATGCCGTGGGCGCCCGGTGGGTGCGCACCGTAATCGACACAGGCACCGTCGCTGGCGCAGACTGCAAGGTCGCCGACCTCACGGGAGATGGGCGTCCCGACATCGTCTGCTCGGGTGCATCGACGGGGAACGTCGTGCTGTTCGCGCCCGTCGATTGACTTGGATCGCTCGCCCCGACGATAATCGAAGGCTGCGAGCGCGGGCTTAGCATAGTGGTAATGTCCTGGCTTCCCAAGCCAGTCAGACGGGTTCGATTCCCGTAGCCCGCTCCACCACGCGCTCCTGCAACCTGTTGCGCACGGACACCATGGGGCGCACGGGCCCGGCTGCCTGCCATGGCACGGCCTCTCAGAGTCCCCCACGCAGCGACCATCCGAGCATCAACAGTCCGATCGCCACGACCCAGCTTCCCGCGACACGGACCGCGATGCGCATCCACGGCGCGCGCAGCGACACCACCAGCGCCGCCGCGAGCGCCACGAGCACGAACGCGGCTCCGACGATGCCGACCAGGCCAAGCGCCTCGCGCTGGGACCCGGCGATGCCGACCCCGTTGAGCCAGCCGTGCAGCAACCCGACGATCACAGCGAGAACGGCCATCGCCGTGGACGAGAGTCTGACATCGGCGGCGGTGAGCCCGCCGAGCACCAGCAACGAGGCCGTCGTGACCGCCACCGGCATGAGGGGGTGGCCGACAGTCCACCCGCGAGACCGCCGACCAGCCACGCCAGCGTCACCGCGAACAACGTCCGTCGGCCAGCGGCCGGTCCATTCAGTCCCGCCAGCAGCCCGATCACAACGAGAGGGAGCAGATCGTCCGGGCTCATCAGCACGTGCGAGATGCCGTCGTAGATCGGCCCGAGGCCAGTAGTGACCAGATGGGCCTCGGCCGGCGCGGGCCAGAACGTCACGGTGGTGGCCACCGCGGCCACCATAGCCGCGCGCCGCCCGGTGGGAGTGTCCCCCGTCATGCCAGGGCCCTCCACATGAAACCGGCTCCGGCGAGTGCGACCAGTGCCCCCGCCACACGAAGCGCGGCCCTGCCGGCAGGCCACCTGTGGATGAGGCCAATCGTGATGCCGACCGCGTGAAGGACACCAGTGGCGGTCACGAACCCGATGCTGTACATCATGCCGCTCTGGCCGGCCGGCAGTTCGGTGCCGTGGGCGTGGCCGTGAAACACGGCGAAGAACGCGACGAGGGTGGCTGCCAGCCATGTCGGCGGATGTGCCTCGCGCGCGACCATCATTCCGAGCAGCAGCGCCGACAGCGCGATGCCGACCTCGACTCCAGGCAGGGGCACGCCGAGCAGGCCGAGGAACCCGCCGACCGCCATCATCATCGGGAACGTCACCGGTAGCAGCCAGACGGCGGGTGCGCCGAGCTGTGCGCCCCAGAGTCCGACGGCGACCATCGCGAGCACGTGATCGAGTCCCGAGACGGGATGCCCGAGCCCGGTGAGCAACCCGGCGGCCTGGCCCGTCCGCACGTGGGCGTCCAACGGCCGCGACGCGAGGAGCACCAGGAGCACGGCCCATCCGGTATCGGGAACGGATGCGAGCGCCCGCTCGCGCCACACCCGCCGCTCTGCGCTCATCGCAAGGTCCCCAGCAACACCAGCGTGCGCTGAATCGTCCAGTAGGCGCCAAGGGAACCGACCGCATAGCCCGGCAGGGCTTCGACCGCGCGCGGCCACCGAATCTCGAGCGCCCTGAAGGACCGCTCGAGCGCGACGATCAGTCCGACGAAGAACACCTGGCCCAGCTCCACGCCGAGATTGAACAGCAGCAGCGCCAGCGGGATCTCCGCTTGCGGCAACCCCATCGTCGTCAGCCCGCTCGCGAAGCCGAAGCCGTGCAACAAGCCGAACGCGAACGCCACGACCCACGGGTGGCGGATGGTGAAGCTCGTCTCGCCACGCCAGCGGCGCACGATCTCGGGCCCGAGGAACAGGATGCTGAGCGCGATGGCCGCGTTGAGCGGGGGCAGCGGCGCGCTCGCGTACCCCAGCGTCGCGATGGCCAGCGTGATGCTGTGGGCCACCGTGAACGACGTGATGGTCTTGAGCAGGGCCCACCGGTCGCCGACGATGAGCAGCAGGCCCAGCACGAACAGCAGGTGGTCCACGCCGAGCAGGATGTGCTCGATCCCGAGCCGGAGGTAGGCGCCAGACCGCTGCCACCCGGTGGTCACGGCGCCGAGCGTGACCGACGGGTTCATCGGCTTGAGCAGATGGCTTTCGAGACGTCCGTCGGCATGGCGGACCCGAACGATGACGTCGGTGAGCGTCGAGGCCAGACCGTCGATCTGGAACGTCTTGCCCTGGATGCCGTCCTCGCATGTCAGGACGCCGCGAACGACGAGCGCACCCGGCGTGAGCTGCTGTTGACCGGAGGTGGCCAGTCGGCACGCCTTCGGGATGACCGGCGCGATGTAGATCTCGATCTCGCCGCCCGAGGGCTTCTTCCACAGAAAGCTGTAGGTGCCCGGCCCGGTCTCGCGCAGTTCCAGAAAGCCCGGACGCAGTTCGTGCGCGTCGGCGCCACTCGTGGCAACCACGACCAGCACCAGCGCAGTCAACAGCCTCGCGGCGCGCGTCACTTTGCGCCTCCGCCGGCGCCCGGCTCTCCGGTTCCGACCGGCGAGCCAGGGGCAGGCGACTCGATCACGACGCGATAGCGCCGGAGCAGGTCCTCGTACATGGCGGCGAGCCGCTGCGTGCGCCGATCCGCCAGGAAGTCACGTTCCACCAGCGGGCGCACGTCGTCCAGCGCCGGCGAGCGTCCTTCCACCCGTTCCCGGACGTACACCAGGTGCAGACCGAAGCCGGAACTCACGGGACCGGACCAGCGCCCGGGTTCGACGGTCAGCACCGCGTCGGCAAACGCCTCGCCGAACTGCCGGGCGACGTCCGTGCGCACCGATCGAGGGATGTCGCGTGGCACCATCAGCGAGTCGCCGACGGCATCGGTCGCCGCGCCAGGCCCGGCAGCCGACAGGCGCGCCAGGATCCTCCGCGCCTCATCAGTCACCGCCTGCGCCACGCTTGTCCGGGCTCAGATAGATGTGCACGAACGACACCTGCGGTTCCGTGCGATACACCGCGGCATGTGCGTCGAGCCACGCCTGCAGCTCGGCGTCGGTGGCCGGCGCCGCGTCGATGGCGTCTTCGGCTGCGAACTCGAGCTTCTGGCGGAGACGTCGACGAATGATCGTGTCGTCGCGATCGAGCCCGATGGCCATGGCCTCGCGCGTCGCCATCTCCTCACGGACGTAGTCGTCGAACAGGCCCTTGAGCTCCTGCTCGCTGGGCGGTCTCTGCCACGTGCGGGTGAACCCGGCCACCATCGCGTCGATCTGCCCGGGCGTGATGACGATGCGGTTGGTCCCCGCGCCGCCGGCCCCGCGCCAGTTGAAGGCCAGGAACAGCAGGGCGCCGATCGCGAGGAAGTGCAGGAGTGGCTCGCGGAGGATGCCCCGCCCGCCGTGCGTTGTCTCATTCACGATCGTCGTCGTTTCACCTGGCCGGCTCGTACCAGATCGGCGACGTCCAGGCCCGCTCCTGGATCGTGGCCGGCACGTCCGTCAGCAGCGGCAGATTGTTCCGCACCGCGTCGTACGTGGTCCACCGCGGCGTCGGGATCTCCAGCACGCGCACGTAGTAGAGCGCGTGCTGCTTCGGTCGAACCCGGGATCGGTCCAGGTGCCCATCAGCTCGGCCGCTGCCGATCGTGTTGGTGTACGTGGCCGTCTTCAGGTCGACCGTGGTGCCGACCGCCGGCACCTTGCCGTCCTTCCCCGGCTTGCGGTCGCCCGACCAGACGACGTCGAACACGCGGTCCTGCGGCTCGCCCTTCGCGTCCACCCATCCCTTGATGATCTGGATGCGATCGAGGTTCGCGCCCGTCGGGGTCCTTCGACGCCCAGACCGTGAAGGTCGGCGACTTCGACGGCTCTGCGTGATCGTGCCGCCCATCGGCACGCCGCTCTCGTAGCCCTGCTCGACCATCGCCCGCGGGTCGGCTGGCTTCCCCCGGAGCAGGTCAGCTCCGGCGAAGAAGCGGACCTTGATGCGCGTGCCCGACGTCACGAAGCTCTCGCGCGCGGCCATCGCGTCCCAGATCGCCGCGCGGGTGTTCTTCGTCGCCCACACCCCGGACAGCGACCCCGGGTTCGACTCCCTGGCCTTGATCCAGCCGTCGATCTCGCCCCCGCGCCGCTCCTTCAGCGAGCCGTCCGCCGGACCGTGGCTGCCGATGTAGTTGTCCTCGACGACATCCCCGGGCGCGCCGTTGTGGTTGTCGGTGCCGCCGATGAAGCCGAGCTGATAGGGGTTGGCGCCGAGCTTGGCCTGATAGTCGAGCCCCTTGGTCACGGCCCAGCGCACGAAGTTCTCCTTCTTGAACGTGCGTCCGCTGAAGCGTGCCGACGCTGTCGCCGTTCTCGAAGTCCGCGAACTCGTCGGCGGGCCAGAACTTGCGGTGCACCTCGGAGTTGCCCTTGATCTGCATCATCTCGATCAGGCGCTCGAAGTGGCTGCGCAGCTTCGCGTACTCGGCCGTCAGCGGATTGCCGGCGTTGTCCAGGGACTCGAACATGTAGCCCTTGCTGCCGTTCGAGTTGTGCGGAATGGCCAGCAGCCTCGAGCCCCTCTTCTCCTGCTCGGCCATCCAGGCCCAGAGCTTCTCCTCGTCGCTGGTGTCGAGCGCCGAGATCGGCATCGTCCGGGACGGTCAGGTCGCGGAAGATGACGTTGCGGTGCATGTTGCCGGCGTTGTAGCGGGCGGTCCACTCGAAGCCGGCCAGCGTCGTGAACCTGCCGGGCTGGTAGTTGTCGCGCACGGCCTTGAGATGGACGTCCTGCCACGCGCTCCTGGTCGTCTCGGGCCCCGCGTAGAACGGCGGGTGTCCGGGGTTCGCACCGCGCATGTTGTTGACGACGTACTTCAGGAACCAGGCCCGCTGCTCGTCGACGGTCTTCAGGTTGCGCAGCTCCTCGAGCATCGGGTTGTCGGCGCCCTTGGCGCCCGGCACCTGCGCGGAGTACATCTCGCCGATGAACTCCGCGTGGTCGGAGACCGCCGCCCAGTCCAGCGGCTTCTTGATGTTGTGCGTCTGCCCCTGGATCGTGACGTCCTTGCCCTGCGCGAACTTGTAGGCCTCGTCCGGCGTCAGGCGCGCCCCGCCGATGAAGGCGTCGAGCGAGAACGACGTGTGCACGTGCGTCTCGCCGAAGTAGGCCTCCTTCAGTGGGTTGTCGGGCACCGCCGCCTCGAGCTGCTCGACGGACTGCGTGGCTGCCGTTGCAGCGGGCGCCTGCCGCCCTTGGCGTCGGGGCCGGGCCGCCGCACGCACCGTCAGGGCGACAGCGGCAACAAGGCCAGTGGTCAGTCGAGTCGTTCGTACGTCCATCCTCGTTCTCCTCTGCGCCGAGCGTGTCGGCAGGGACTCTCTCGGCTCAGAACACCAGCGCCAAGCTTCGCGCGGACCATGTCCAGATCCTTCTGCTCGCCGGTGCTGAAGCGGCGCCCATACGAAGCCTGCACCGAGAGGAACCGGGCGAGCGCGTATCCCGCCGAGATGCCGCCGCCGGTCTCGTCGATACGGTTGTCGTCGCTGATGCCGTCTGTCGTCGTCTCGCCGCCGCCGAAGTAGCGCAGGTCGGCCGACATCCAGAACTTCGGGTGGAAGTTGCGCGCTACTGCGCGGGCGTGTACCAGATGGGCGAGGCCCAGGCGCGCTCCTGGTGCTTCATCGGGACCTCCGGCGGCATCGTGATGCCGAAGCGGACGGCGTCGTACGCCGTCCAGCGCGGCGTCGGAATCTCGATGACGCGCGCGTAGTAGAAGGCCCGCACCGACGGATCGAAGTCGGGATCCGTCCAGACGCCGCTCAGCTCCGGATCGCCGATGGTGTTGGTCCAGGTCGCGGTGCGCTACGTCCACGGTGTCGCCGACCGGCGTCAGCTTGCCCTGACGATCGACCTTCCGGCGGCTCGCGTCACCCCAGACGACGTCGTAGACCTTCTCCTGGCCTTTGCCGTCCTTGTCCAGCCAGCCCTTGACGATCTGGATGCGGTCGAGGTTGCCGCCCAGCGGGTCCTTCATCGCTGCCACGAGGAAGGTCGGCGCCTTCGCGCCGCGTCGTTGGCGGCACGGCGGGCAGATCGCTGCCCATCGGCACGCCCTTGGCGTAGCCCGCCGCGGCCACGTCGCGTGCGCGCGCATCGGACGCCTCGAACTCCCAGCCGCCGAAGAAGCGCACCGTCATGCGCGTGCCCGAGGTGGCGTACACCTCCGCGCCGCTTCATCGCGTCCCACAGGGCCTCGCGCGTGTTCTCGGTGGCCCACACCGCCGCGTACCCGGCCGCCGTGTAGTGCCAGGTGTAGCGCGTCTTGCCGAAGCCCTGCTTGGAGATGTGCTCCCAGCGCTTCGCACTCGGCTCCTGGTTCACGTGCTTGCCGAAGAAGTTGTCTTCCTCGATGGCCGTCAGCGAGTTGTGGACGTCCGTGCCGCCGATGAAGCCGAACTTGAACGGGTTGGCGCCGAGCGTCTGCTCGAGCTCCAGGCCGCGCAGCAGGCCGCCGCGGAGGTACGTTGGTCGGCATCATCTCCTGGCTCAGGGGCGCGTCTTCGAGCGTGAGGTTGCCGTACTCCCAGCCCGCGATGCCGAAGTCGGCCGAACTCGTCGTTGGGCGACATCAGCGGATGCGTCTCGCTGTTGCCCTTGGTCTGCATCATCTCCTGCAGCACCTCCCAGCGGGCCCGGCGCTCGGCGTAGTCCTTCGACAGGGGGTTGCCGGCGAAGTCCACGAGCTCGAACATCCGGCCGTTCGAGAGGTTGGCGTTGTGGGGAATCGCCAGCATCTTCCCGCCGGTCTTCGCCTCGTACTTCGCCATCCACTCCCACAGCTTCTCCGGGTCCTCGCTCTGCCAGGAGGAGAAGGGCAGGATCTGGTCGGCCTTGTCCTTGCCGTCGCGGAACAGGACGTTGCGGTGCAGGTTGTTGCCGCCGGGCACCGACGTCCACTCGTAGCCGATCATCGCGGTGAAGCGGCCCGGCTCGTTGAACTTCTCGGCTGTCGCCGTGTACTGCTGCCAGACGGACTTGATGATCGGGACCGACGATCTTCGGGTCCTTGATCGGGCGCGGGCAGCGTCCCCTGCGCCTGCGCCGAGATGACCTCGTTCATTGGTCGCTCGCCGGCCTCCCTGCCGCCGGCCTTCATGGCCTTGCCCCAGCGCGCGAGCGTCGGGTCCGCCATGAAGGCCGGGTTGCCGTCGTACACCTGGTACATCACCCCGAGCCCCTCGGCGTGATCCGAGACCACGAGAAAGTCCATCGGCCGCGAGAGCCGCACCGGCACGCCGGTGGACGAGACCACCTCCTCGCCGCGCGCGAACCGGTAGGCCTGCTCCGGGCTGAGCCGGTCGCCGCCATGAAGGCGTCGCCCGAGTTGGCGGTGTGGTGGTGGGTGTCGCCGAAGTAGACGCGCGTCGGGTACGCCTTGCCGGCGTACGGCGAGTACGGCTTCCGCGCGGCCTCGGACTCGGCCGGCGAGGGCGGAGCGGGCGCCGCCCCCGCCGCATCGTCGGCGTCGAAGGCGCCCTCGACTGCGACCGCCGTGGCATCGCCGGTCGTCTGGTCCGGCGTTGTCGATGTCGGCGAGGGCGAGTTGCACCCGCCGGCCAGGGCGGCGATCAGTAGCGAGGCTCCGACTGTTCTCCACGTCATATCAGTCCCATCGGTCATGAGAGCTTACAATCGTCGACCTCGCTCGGGCCAAAGTCCTCGGCCGATGCTTGGACCGTCACGGCGGTCGACGTTTCCCCGCGTTCGCGGCCACACCTATCCAGTCCGACGCCCGGCTATCAAGCAAATGAGGTTCCAGCATATTTCACTTCCAACAAAATGCTTTCAAATAGCTGACTCGACTGGCCTTGAGACGATTCAGCCCGGCCTGAATCTCATCCGGCCATGGCTGCGATATTTCACCAATGGCCACGAAGTCGTGAAATGTCGCGCGTGGTAGGCTTCGCTTGAGCGATGAAGGACGAGATGACACTTCGCGCGTGGCCGGCGATGCTGGCCGTCCTGGCCGCGCTGGCCATGCCGGCCTTTGCCCAGCAGGAGTCGAGACGTACCCCCTCGGTGCTGATGCTCGTGGCGACGCGGAGCACGGCGCCCACGGTCGCGCAGTTCGAGACGGCGTTCAGGAAGGCGGCCGAAGCCGGGCTCGGCGATTCAATCGATTACCACGTGGAGTACCTCGACCTGCCGGATGACCAGGTCGCTCACGTGGATCTCCTGGCCGGACTCCTGCGGGCCAAGTACCGCGCGCATCCTCCGGCCCTGGTGGTTGCCAACGGTGGGCAGGCGCTCCAGTTCCTCCTTCAGCGCCGCGACGATATCCTCCCGGGCGTTCCCATCCTCCACGCCGGGCTCACCCCCGACACGGTCGCGCAGATGTCGTTGCCGGCTGAAGCCACCGGGGTGGAGCTCCTCCTCGACCGGCAGCGCACACTTCAGGTGGCGCTTGGCCTGCATCCAGACGCCCGCCGGGTGGTGATCGTCGGCGGCGGGTCGGCATCGGACCTCGAGACGGCGCGGTTGGCCGAGCGCCTCGCCCGGGCTCAGTCGCCCACGATCGAGGTGGTGCAACTCGCGGGAACCGTACTGGAGGCCCAACTCCGACGAGTGGCCTCCCTGCCGCGCGACAGCGTCATCGTCTTCACGAGCTATCGAGCAGACTCACTCGGGCGGTCGACGGTCGCGGCCGACACGCTGCAGCAGCTGGCCCGCGTGGCCTCGGTCCCGACGTATGGCGCCGTCGACCTCTGGCTGGGCCACGGCATCGTGGGCGGCGACCTCTTGTCCTACGACACAATCGG
This sequence comes from uncultured Acidobacteriota bacterium, assembly GCA_963715265.1. Taxonomy (GTDB): domain Bacteria; phylum Acidobacteriota; class Vicinamibacteria; order Vicinamibacterales; family Vicinamibacteraceae; genus Luteitalea. Next base: position 136,271 of record CAVQRQ010000004.1, on the reverse strand, counting down.
GCGCCAGGCAGGCACGCTCGCCGCACGGATCCTGAAAGGGGAACCAGCCCAGTCGATCCCGCCCATTCAGGACACCGCCAGTGCCCTCATGTTCGACTGGCGCGAGCTGCGCCGATGGGGTATCGACGAGCGCCTGCTGCCCGAGGGGAGCACCGTTCTCTTCACGGAGTTCTCGCTGTGGCAGCAGTACCGCTGGGTCGTGGTGAGCCTGATCGGGGTGCTTGCCGGGGAGGGACTCCTCATCGGCTTCCTGCTTGCCGAGCGCCGCACGAGGCGGCGAGCGCAGGGTGAACTCGTGGAGGCGGAGCGGCGCTACCGCACCGTGGCCGACTTCACGGCGGATTGGGAATACTGGGTCAACGCCGACGGCAGCGTCGCCTACACCTCTCCCTCCTGCCTCGCGATCACCGGCCGTGACGCGTCGAGCTTCATCAGCCAGCCGTCTCTGATCTCGGACATCGTCGCGCACGACGACCGGGCACGCTGGGACGCCCATCGTCTGGCGCCGGGCACTGGAGACGAGCCGGCGAGGCTGGAGTTCCGTATCACGACGCTCGCCGGAGACACGCGGTGGATCGACCACGTGTGCACCCGTGTGGTCGGAGCGGACGGGGCTGACCTCGGCATCCGCGGCTCGAATCGCGACATCACCGAGCGCAAGCGTGCCGAGGAACGACTGCGTGTCGCCTTCGAGGAGATCGAGCGACTTCGAGACCGACTCGAAGTCGACAATTCCTACCTTCGCGAGCAACTGCGCGAGGACGTTGGCTTCGAGAACCTGCTGGGCGCCAGCGACCCGATGCGCGACGTGATCTCGAAGGTTCGGCAGGTGGCGCCGACCGAGAGCACCGTCCTGCTGCTCGGTGAGACCGGCGTCGGCAAGAGCGTGACTGCCCGCGCCATCCACCACCACAGCTCACGACGCGCACGGCCACTGATCACGCTCAACTGCGCGTCGCTGCCGGCGACGCTCATCGAGACCGAGTTGTTCGGACATGAGCGGGGCGCGTTCACGGGCGCCCACGCCCAGAGGCGCGGCCGCTTCGAGATCGCTGACGGCAGCACGCTGTTCCTGGACGAGATCGGCGATCTGCCGCTGGACCTCCAGGGCAAACTGCTGCGCGCGATTCAGGACGGCGAGTTCGAGCGCGTCGGTGGCAACGTGACCCTGACGACCGACGTGCGGCTGATTGCGGCCACCAACCGACGGCTCGACGAGGACGTGCAGCAGGGGCGGTTCCGCCAGGACCTCTGGTACCGACTCAGCGTCTTTCCGATCACCGTCCCGCCGCTGCGCCAGCGGCGGGAGGACATCCCGGCCCTCGTGAGGCACTTCGTCGAGAAGCACTCCCGCAAATTGGGGCGGTCGACGCTCCAGGTCTCCAGGGCTGCGATGAAGTCGCTGCAGTCGCAGGACTGGCCGGGCAACATCCGGGAACTCGAGAACGTCGTGGAGCGCGCGGTCATCTCGACCCGCGGTGCGATGATCGACCAGATCGAGGAACCGGTGTCAGCCGATCGCCGTCCGCCAGCGACGGCTGCCGCAGCGGACGACCTGCGCAGCCTCGAGCAGGTCGAGCGTGATCACATCGTCTCGACGCTCGAGCGGCTGCAGTGGCGGGTCACCGGAAAAGGAGGTGCCGCCGAGGTGCTCGACATCAACTCCAGCACGCTGCGGAGCCGCATGCGGAAGCTGGGGATCCAGCGCCCGCCACCGTCACCTGCGACCGGTTCAGCGGCACAGCGACGTTCGTGAAGCGGCAGCGCCAGCTCTCGGCTCCAGCCGCGGGTCCAGCACGGCCGCCGACGTGGTGAGGGCGGCGGGCTCAGCAGGGCAATCAGGGAACCGTATTCTTGAACACTCGCCCGTCCTTCATGATCACCACGAAGTTCCGGGCTGCATCATCGACCAGGTGGATGTTGGCGATCGGGTCCCCCGGGTGCCTGGCGACAAGCCGCGGCGCGTGGTCGTATGCACGCGTGTGGCGGCCGGTCTCAGGCGCCGGGCCGCCGAGCCGGGGGCGACTTCGGACCGTAGAGAAAGATGACGACGCCGAGGCCGCCGATCAGGACCACCGCGACGATCCAGATGAGGACCGGCGCGAGCAGTTCGATACGTCTGTCGACGCGCGCACGCGTCGGGCGTTCCGGGTCGTACCGAACCACGACCGACTCACCCACCGCGTAGGGAGGCCGGCCGTAGTTGGCCGTGCTGCGGAAGCGGATGCGCTCTCCCGCGGGCGTCGCGAAAGACACGACCAGCCGGAACCGCTGCTGCACCTTGCGCGCTTCGCGCTCGAAAGCCTCGTGCCCGACCACCTCGCCCGACGCACGCGCGGCGCGCATCAGGAAGAAGCGGTCGGACTCGGTCAGGCGCCAGCCTGCGGCGAACAGACCGAGCGATACGAGCACCAGCACCGTCCCCACCACGCTCCGCCCACCAGAGGCCATCCCCGCAGCATAGCAAGGCCGACGTGGTACGAACCCTGCGTCGGCGACGCGCATCGACGCGCCGGGGCGCGCGTGGCCTTGCGCGCGTCTGCGCCTCCCGCGACGAACTTCGCAGCGGACTCTCCCACGCCCCCCGCAACAGGGGAGCACCGGCGAGCTACACTGTGTTCAAGAATTGAACACTTCGGGCCTCGACAGCGAGCGGCCCGGCCACGACGGCGCGAGTCCCCAGGAGACCGCATGAACGCCCGCGAGACCATGCCGGCTGCCCGCATCCTGCACGTCGATGACCAGCCCGACACCCACGATTGGCTCAGACTCGCCCTCGAGCGAAAGCACTATGAGGTCGCGATCGCGACCGACGGGCAGTCAGCTCTGGCTGCCCTCAACACCCAGCGCCCCGACGTCGTGCTGCTGGACCACGAACTTCCCGACCAGACCGGACTCGAAGTACTCCGGCACGTCAAGAACGCGGACCCGCTCGTCGAGGTCGTCATGCTCACCGGGCACGGCAGCGTCGCGCTCGCCGTCGAGGCCATGCGCGAAGGCGCGTTCGGCTTCGTCGAGAAGCCGGTGGAGTTCGCCGTGCTCGACGCGGTCCTCGACAAGGCCGTTGCCCACAGGCACCTGCACGCGGAAGCCGCGCGCCTGCGGTCCAGCGCCGAACGGCGCGACGGTCTCGGTCGGCTCGTCGGGACGTCGCCGGCCATGCGGCGACTGTTCGACCTCATTCAGTTGGTCGCCCCGACCGATGCGTCGGTCCTGATCCGCGGGGAGAACGGCACCGGCAAGGAACTGGTGGCCGATGCGGTGCACGAGCGCAGCCTGCGCGCCAACGGGCCGTGCATCAAGATCAACTGCAGCGCCATTCCGGGCGATCTGTTCGAGTCGGAGTTGTTCGGCCACAAGCGCGGCGCCTTCACCGGCGCGCTCGCCGACAAGCGGGGCCTCATCGAGTCGGCCGACCGCGGCACGCTGCTGCTCGACGAGATCGGCGAGATGCCGGCCAACGCGCAGGTGAAGCTGCTCCGCGTCCTTCAGGAGAAGCAGGTCCGCCGCCTGGGCGACACGCGCATGTCGGCGCCTGACTTCCGGCTCATCGCCGCGACCAACGCGCGGCTCGAGAGCCTCATGGCAGACGGCCGCTTCCGCGAGGACCTTTTCTTCCGCATCAACACGGTGGTGCTGGACATCCCCCCGCTCAGGGACAGGCGCGACGACATCCCGGTGATGGCGCAGGTCTTCCTGCAGCGGTACGCCGAGAAGTACGCGCGGGACGTCGTGCGCTTCCACCCCTCCGTCCTGCAGCGGCTGATGAAGCACGTGTGGCGGGGCAACGTGCGGGAACTCGAGCACGTCGTGGAGCACGCCGTGATCGTGGCCACCGGGCGCGAGGTGCAGCTGCGCCACCTGCCCGACACCTTCCGGAGCGCCGCCGTCGTCGACGACACGAGCCCGCTCTGCACGCTCGAAGACGTCGAGCGCGCGGCGATCGTCCGCACGCTCGCGTACACGCGCGGCAACAAGCGCGCCGCCGCTGACATCCTGGGCGTCTACCGTCCGACGCTCTACGCCAAGATGCGCAAATACGGCCTGATGGCGCCGCAGGACGAGGTGGCCCCGAGATGAGCATCCCAGGCGAGCTCAGGATTGACACCGTCTGTCGACTCACGCTCGATCACCTGCACGCCCTCGTGCGGATCTGGACGCCGGACCGGGGTGTCGTCTACGTGAATCGCTGGTGGCGCGAACTGACGGGCACCACGCTGGAGGGCAACACAGGGGACGGCTGGCTGAACACGGTGCACGACGACGACAGGGGCGGACTGGCAGCGGCCATGGCCCTCGGCGCCGATGATGCCCAGACGACCTACAGGCTCAGGACTCGCGGCGGCGCCTTCGTCCCGGTTCGCGATGCGGCGGCGTCCTGGGTGGATGAGGCGACGCGCCACATCCACGCCCGGATCCACACGGTCACCGTGCACGAGCCCGCCGCTGCCGGCGACCAGCCCGATCGAGCGCTCGCGCAGTGGGCCCACGAGCTGCGTGGGCCGCTCAATGCCATCCTCGGCTGGTCCGACCTGCTCGCCTCAGGCGCCAACAGCCCGGACGTCGTGCAGCGCGGCCTGCAGGCCATCGCCAGCAACGCCCGTCAGCAGGCGCAGATCATCCGACGCATGAGCGGGTGAGCAGGCGGGAGCAGGCGCGGGACAAGTCCCGCGCCTACCAACATCGGCTACCAACATCGGCGTCGCTACTGCGTCACCGCGCGCAGCGTCATGCGGTCGATCACCTTCACCACGCCGTCCGTCTCGCGGGCGATGCGCAGGATCCGGTCCCTCAGGGCCACCGACGGGACGTCGCCGGTGATCGTGACGACGTTCTTCTTCACCTTGACGTCGACGTCCACGTGCTCGAGCGCGTCGTCGGCGTTGATCTTGCCGGCGATCTTGGCCGTGATCCACGTCTCGTCGATTTTCTCCGGTGAGTCGAGCACCACGTCCTTCGTCTTCTTCGCGCCCGCCACGACTGCGTCCTTCGTGGCCTCGGCGGCATCACCGATGGCGCGCCCCGCCTTCTCCAGCGCGTCCTCGGTCTTGTCGGCGGTCTTCTCTGCCACGTCCTTCACGTCGCCCGCCGCGACTGACCCCTTCGTGCCCGTCGTCTTTGGTGTGTCCTGGCTCTCCGGCCTGGACTGCTGGATGCCCGCGGCAGCGCCGTGCGCGAGCGACGGGGTGCCTGAGACGAGCATCGCCCCGAGCGCGATGCCAACAGAGGGCATGAGAGTGCGATACATGGATGTCCTTTCTGCCGAACCACGTTCGGCCTGTGATGTCCATCCAGGTAGCAAGGCATGATCCACGCCGCACACGCGGGCGAACGAGCGCTTTCCGGCGCATTTTCCCGCCTCTCGGTGCGTCAGCGGTCAAAGCCGGGAGCTGCACTCCCGGTAACATCACCTTGGGGTGTCCGGATCGACTACACCGGAACGGCCAGGGCACGATCGGTCGACTTGCTATGATCCGGCCCCAGAATCTTCGGGCACCCAGTCCCTCGAGACGTCAGGTCGAGCCTGTGGGCCCGCTGGCGCGCGGCCGCCATAGCCGTCGAACACGAAGGAGGAGGACGCATGTCGCTTGTCTGGTCCCTGCTCGTCGCCATGTGGCTGATGCCGCCGCAGGGTCTGGCCACGGGCCAGTTTCCCGACGGTTGGGTGGTGCGTGTCGACGGCCCGGCCGCAGCCGACCGCGCGACGGGTGCCTCGAGCGCGAAGGACATCGCGTTTGTCACGATGAAGCCGGGGTGGCACATCACGACAGGACCCGCGGCCATCCTGTACAACCCGACGCAGACGGCGGCGGGCCGTTTCCACGTGACGTCGGAGACCTTTCTCTTCGATCCCGGCGTGCGACGCGAGGCCTACGGCATCCTGATCGGCGGACGCAACCTCGCCGGCGCTGATCAGGCGTATACCTACTTCGTCATCCGCCGGACGGGCGAGTTCCTGATCAAGCGACGCAGCGGCGCGAAGACCACCACCGTCAAGGACTGGACATCCCATCCGGCAATCGCCCGATACGACGAGGGGAAGCCGGACCAGCGGTCCGTCAAGAACGTGCTGGAGGTGAGGGTCGATCGCGAGACGACGGGCTTCTTCGTCAACACGTCCGAAGTGGCGCGCCTGCCCACCAGCGACATCGATACCGACGGCATCGTCGGGTTGCGCGTCAACCACCTCCTGAACATCCACGTCACGTCGCTCGACGTCTCGAAGTAGCGCATGCCTTTTCCTTTCAGGCTCGCCGCCATCGACATCGACGACACACTTGTCGGGCCGGACAAGCAGGTCAGCGGGGAGAACCGCGCTGCCGTGGATCGCCTCAGGGAGGCCGGCTGCCGCGTGGTGCTCGCCTCGGGACGCGAGCACCACAGCATGGCCGTCTACCAGCAGCGACTCGGCCTCGACGATTTCGTCGTGGCCAACCAGGGAGCGCTTGTCGTGCATCCCGCGAGCGGGCAGCAACTGTGGCGGCGGCCCCTGCTGCCCGCCCTCGCGGGGGCCCTGCTCGCCCGTGGGCGTGCCGCGGGATTCGACGTGCTGCTGGCCACCGACGAGGGCTTCGTGGCCGGCGCCACCAGCCCGTGGGTCGTCCACGATTTCGGCGCGCGCGACGGGACGCTGCGGATCAGCGCTCGCGACCTCGATGACGAAGTGACGCGGGCTCCGCTGAAGGTCCTCTGGTACGGCGACACGCCGCAGGTCCTGGCGTACAGCCGCGTCATGACGGAAGAACTGGGCGACAGGGCCGAGGTGGTGATCACCACGGCCCACCTGCTGGAGTTCAATGCACCTGACGCCACCAAGGCCACCGGCGTGGCGGCGGTTGCGCGCCACTACGGCATCGCGCAGGCCGACGTCGTGGCGTTCGGCGACAGTCACAACGACGTTCCGCTGCTCCGCTGGGCCGGACTGGGCGTCGCGATGCCTCACGCACTGGCCGAGGCCCATGCGGCGGCCGACCTCGTCTCTCCCGACGCCCATCCTGACCTGGCGCTGGCTGTGGCCATCAATCTGCTTTTGACGGGCGAGTTCGCGTTCCCATGACGGCCGTCGGATGCCGGAGCCCGACCGACCGTCCACCCAGACACACGAAAGGCCCGACACCGTGAAGTGCCGGGCCGTGGGTGTTCCTCAGCTCCTTCCGTGGGGATGGACTGCGGAGGCCACGCTGACGTCGATGCCATGGACATCGGCAGCTGCCGTGAGGCACAGGGCCTCGGGGTCTCGGCGATCGGCGTCAGCCTGACCGGTCAGGTCCTTCCTCGTAAGGGGGCCGTGAGGCGCCCGCTACGAGCGTGTCCTGTTCGGTGGAGTGTCCTCGTTCATATGCTCCTCACGAAACGACCATGGGAATGACCCGGTCCGTCGTCGACGCGCCGCATGTCGTGGTCGGCAGGTGCCGGATGGGTCTGGACCCATGTCGACGATGGCTACGCAGGCGACCGGACCGTCGAATCGGCTGGCGCGAGGGGTGTCACGGAAGACACCGGTCGCGCCGGTTGTGGAAAGGTGGAGCTCCCTCAGCCATTGTCCTCCTGCTTTCTCCGAACCATGTCGGTGAAGCGGCGAACCGCGCTGCCTGGGGTCACCCTACGCCGCTCGCCGGAGCGTCGCAAGGCGCGTCGCATCACCTGATTCGCATGTTGATCTGCACCATCAGATCCGTCGCGATGCCGTGTCATCTTCGCTACCCACCACTGCCCGACCGGACGTCGCGGCTGCAGAAAGCCGAACCATTCTCGCTCCCGCCGAGCCGAATCGCGGCCGACTAGGCGCAAGCCCGCGGGGTCTGCTGTAATGTGGCGCTGATGCCGCTGGTGTGGTGCAGCGCGCCCCGTTCCGGTGCTCCACAGCGCCGTCCATGGCCTGGTCGACGATGGTGGCTTGCGAGGGTGACGCTGGCGTCGCTGGCCGTGGTGTGGAGCCCGGACATCGCTGGCGCCCAGGACGCCACGGCCGGCGCGCAGGACTCGGCGGTCGCCGCCAGTGAACCCGAGCAAACCCGCGCGGCCCTGATCGAGGCGATGCGCCGCGAGAAGGCCGGCGCGCTCGATGCCGCGCCCCCGCCGAACAAGATCGAGCGCACCCTCAAGTACGTCGAGCAGTCACGCCTGCTCGGTCGGATCTTCAACCCGCCGCGCGGCTGGTTCGCGCAGGTCGGCGGCGTCGGCGAGGGCAATGGCTTCACGCTCGGCGGGGGCTATCGCCAGCCCACTCCTGTCGGCGTGCTCACGGCGCGAGGCCTCGGCTCAGCGAGGCAGTCGCACCTGGCCAGCCTCGAGTTCAGGCGCGCCTTCCTGCCACGTGAGGCCGGATTCCTCACGGCCACCGTCATGCGTCGGCACGAGGCCGCGCAGCGCTACTACGGGACCGGTCCCGACACGTCGTTCGACGACCGCACCAGCTTCGGCCTGTCGGCCACACAGGTCGACGTCACGGCGGGCGTACGCGTCACGTCCTGGCTCACGGCCACGGCGGGGGCAGGGTTTGCGAACCCCGACATCTCCAGGTCGTCCGAAACGTCGAACGTTCGGCCCACCGACGAGGCATTCACGGATGCCGAGGCGCCAGGCCTGGCCTTCCAGCCCGAGTTCACGACGCTGCACGTGGGCCTGCTCATCGACACGCGCGACCGCGGGAACCCCCGGCAGGGCGGGCTGTACCACGTCCAGGTCCGCCGCTTCGGCGACAGGGAGGGCGGCGCTTACAGTTTCTCCGATACGCGCATCGACCTGCAGCACTTCTTCCCGTTCTGGAACCTGAGTCGCGTGCTCGCCGTTCGCGTGCTCGCCCAGCACGCCGATGGCCTCGGCCAGGCGCAGGTGCCCTTCTACCTGATGCCGACGCTCGGGGGCGCCAGAAGCCTGCGGGGATACGACCGCCAACGCTTCCGTGACCGCAGCCTGATCCTCGTGTCGGCCGAGTATCGCTACGAAGTGAACCCGTTCCTGACAGGAGCGGTCTTCTACGATGCCGGGCAGGTGGCCGCAGACTGGACCCGCTTCCGGCTCAAGGACATCCGCGACAACTTCGGCGTCGGGCTGCGCGTGGGCTACAGCGACGCCGTGGCCCTGCGGTCGGACGTCGCGTTCGGCGGCGAAGCCAAGGTCCGGCTCATCGTCGGCTTCGCCGCGAGCTTCTGACTCCGATGCCTCTTCCCCACCGGTCCGCCTCGTCCCGACGCGTGGCCGCCATCGCGGTGCTTGCCGGTTTCGCCCTGCTGACCGCGTATGCGCCTCTCCGGGGTGGGCAGGTCGCGCAGACGTCAGCGCTACGCTTCTTCCCCGACGACCCGCTCTGGGTGGACGTCGACATGCTCGTCGACGCCAGCCACGTGAAGGCCCAGGAGTTGAGCCAGTCGTACGACTTCATCGAGAACACCTTCGCTCTCAAGGGCGACCGCCGTGACGTCCGCGCGATGAACGTGAACACGCTCGACGAGGTGCCCGACTCCAGCTGGTTCACCAACCGCATCGGGCTGCGCCCCCTCGACAACATCGAACTGGCCCGCGGCCCCAACTCCGTCGAGGCGCTGCGCGCGGCGGCGTGGACGATTGTCGCCGGGAAGAACACGGGACTGCAGCCGGGCTTCCGCGCCGTCATCACCGGCGGCAACGATGCGCAGTTGTATCAGCTCGAGTTCGACCCGCCGGGGCATCCCCAACTGGCCACAGGCGCCGAGATGATCGGCACGCTGCTCTACCACGCGCTGGGGTACAACGTCGTCGAGAACTACATCGTCTACGTCGACCCGGCGACACTGACGATCGACCCGAGGGCGACCTATCGCGACCGGGACGGCCGGGTGCAGCCATTCACGCCAGACACGCTCGAGCGCGTCTTCTGGCGGGCGGCGCGCAGCGCGGATGGCACGTATCGCGCCCTCGCGAGCCGCTTCGCGCCAGGCAAGCCCGCCGGACAGTTCCGCTACTACGGCACGCGGCACGACGACCCGAACGACATCTATCCGCACGAACACCGGCGCGAGTTGCGGGCGGCGCGCGTCTTCGCGGCCTGGGTCAATCACGACGACTCGCGGGCCAACAACACCCTGGACATGATCGAGGGCGACGGAGCGCAGTCGGCCCTCCGCCACTACATGTTCGACTTCGGCTCGATCATGGGGAGCGGGACGACTGGCCCCGACACGGCACGCTCCGGGCGCGCCTACCTGATCGACGGACCCACCGCCTGGCGCGTGCTGCGGACGTTCGGCCTCTGGGCGCCCGCATGGGCGCGTCGCTACATCGCGCCCTACCACCCGTCGGTCGGGCCGTTCACTGCCGACGGCTTCGTGCCGGGCGACTGGAAGGCCGAGTACCCGAACACGGCGTTCCTGAACATGCGCCCCGACGACGCGTTCTGGGGCGCGCGGCGCGTCGCGGCATTCTCCGATGACCAGTTGCGGTTGATCGCGGCCCAGGGGCGCTACAGCGACCCGGCGGCGACCGCGCAGGTCGCGCAGGCCCTCATCGGTCGACGCGACCTGATCGCCAGGGCCTGGCTCACGACGGTCACGCCGCTGGTGTCGCCCACGCTCGAGGATGGGCGCCTGCGCTTCGCCAACGCTGCGGTGGACGGGGGCGCCGCCACACCGCCGGCCCGCTACGTGGTGCAGTGGTCGAGGTTCGACAACGACCGTGGGACGCACGCCCGCGTGGGTCTCCCGATCGAGTCCACGCAGACGGAAGCCGCGCTCCCCGACGGGTTGGCACAGGAGCCCTACGTCGCCGCTCGGGTCCACGCCGTCCACGCCCGGTTCAGGCATTGGGCCGCGCCCGTCACGTTCTACTTCCGCCGGGACGGGGCGCGCTGGACGCCCGTCGGCCTGGTCAGGTGATGCACGAGACGGGGCGCCGACGAGCGGAGGCCTGGCTTGGGCAACCGGCGCTCTTCCTCATTCGCGAAGCGGGTCGGACGGTGTGACGTGGCGCGCGAGTTGCTCGAGAAGGCCGTCCTGCGACCGCAGCAACTCCTCGAGGGCCGTCCTGGAATCGCGGCCCGGCTCGGCGTGGCCGCCGGCGCGGGCGTCGATCATCTCCCAGAGCCGCGTGCGCACCTGCTCCGGCAGCACCCCCCAGAGGTACTCGAGCGCGAGCCCCCGCAGCATGGCGTCCTCGCTGTGCATCACGCGGAAGGCGACCTTCGTCGGCTCGCGCGGCAGCACCGTGACGAGCAGCGAGAACACGTGCTCGAGGCTCCTGTTGGCGCGGTCGCGCAGGTGCTCGTCGAGGAACATGACGGCGTCGGCACTCTCGAACTGGTCGAGCAGGCGATGGCCGTTCCACACCGGGCGCGCGACTGACAACTCGCGCTCCACGATCTGGTAGATCCGAGGCGCATCGACGCGCAGCGAAGGGTCGGCCACGAGCAGGCGATCCATCGCGCGGCTGCACTGGTAGCGCACCTCGAAGCGCGTATCCGAGAGCCCGAGGGCCAGGCCGTCGAACGTCCGCTGCGACGGCACACCGACGAGGAGGCGGGGGATTCGCCGCCGAATCGCGAAATCCGTGCCCCCATCGAGCAGCGCGTCGATCAGCAGGCCGACGTGCCGCTCAGCCGAGCGCTCCAGCGCCCGGCGCACCTGCGCCGTCACGTCGTCCCACGCGAGCAGTTGCACCCCCTGGGCGACGTGCAACGCCTCGAAACGCGGCGCCGACTCGAGCGCCACGAGGACGAGGTCGCGGTCGCCGGAGCGGAGCTGTCGAAGCAGGTCGAGCGGCTCGTCCAGCAGCACCTGCACAGGAACGTGCTCGCGGTGGCTGGGCCTGACGTCCTCGAGCGCCATCGGGGGCTCCACGACAGGCACCTCGATGCTGAACAGCGACGCCCCGCCCATGTCGCTCATGCCCACGAACCCGTCTGCGGCCGCCTGGTCCACGAGGCGTCGCTCGATGCTGCGCAGATAGAGCGCATCGAGGCGCTCGCCGATCCAGATGCTCGCGGCCGTCATCAGCAGCACCACACCCAGCAGTTCGTTGACGAGGAAGAGCGGACCTGTCAGCAAGAGCAACTGGACGATGCCGGCGCCGAGCGCATCGCCCGCCCGGTCGCACGCGACGTCGAGAAACGTCTTGACGCGCCGCTTCTCCTGCGGCGACATCGCCGAGAACAGCAGTTCGTACCCGCTGCGGAACAGCGACCCGCGCAGCACGGACTCCGTGCCGCGGGCGACGGCGAACACCGGCGTGGCCGGGAACAACAGGGCCCCCAGCGCCCCGACGCCGAGCCCGAGCGGCAACATCGTCACCGAACGGCCGACGCCGAGCCGGCGCTGCACGGGCGCCACCACGATGGCCTGGAACGCGAACGTCACGACCTGCACCGCCGTGTAGAAGATCGCGAAGAACTGCAGCAGGTCGCCGCCCGCATACTCGGCGGCCGCCCTGGACTTGAGCAGGTAGTCCATGATCGCGGCGCCGGCCGTGCCGAGCACGACGAGCATCGCGATGTCCCGGACCTGGGGCGAGGCGCCCAGCACGCCTGTCCACGCCATCCCCTCTCGCACTGCCGGCCGGCCGCGCTCGCGAACGGACCGGCACAGTGGCCACAGTCCGATGGCGCACGCCGCATGCAGTCCCCCCAGGAGCAACAGCGACGCATCGGCAGCCGCCCAGGCGCCGATGCGCTCGACGGCGAGTCCTCCCACGATGCCGCCGAGCGACCCGGCCGTGGCGATTCGGACGAACTGCTGTCGGGCGGCGTGAGGGTCGAACAGCTCACTGGCGAGCGACCAGAAGCCGGAGAGGAGCAGGGCTCCGAAGGCCGCGACGTGCAGGTAAACGACGATGGGCGTCGCCGCGCGGCCTGAGAAGTGCCACTCGATGAGGTGCCCCACCGCGCTGACGAGGAACCCCAGCGGCACCAGGCGCCTGGGACCGAGCCTGGCGAGCAGCCTCGAGTAGACCGGCACCGCGAGGACCGACAGCAGCGCCGTGAGGATCATCATGCCCGGCAGGTCGGTGACGGGCCGCGCCCCGAGGAACACGGCATCGCGCACGGCCTTGCCTGCGACCTGGTGCGCCAGCATCACGGCTGCAACAGCCATGGCCATGCGAGCGAGGGAGGTGGTGTGCACGCGGGTCACTCAGCCTGCCGGCACGGCTGCCGCCTGCGGCACGCGGGGGGGCGCGATCGTGGGGTTCCTGTGGGATGACGACGGCGGCAGGTGGGTACGCCACCAGGCGTCGGCATCCTCGCTGCACCACTGCCTGGCGTCGGCGCACGCGTCCAGCAGGCGGATCAACGCGCGCGCGCTCGCGGGCCTGTCGTCGGGCCTCTTGGCCAGGCACTGCAGGACGACGCGTTCGAGATCCGGCGAGATCGGCAGTTCCGTGCGCTGAGACATCGGATCCGGCGTCTTCTGGACATGCGCCACCGCCAGGGCCGTGGGGCTGGACTCGTTGAAGACCAGCGAACCCGTGAGGAGGAAATAGGCGACGCATCCGAGCGTGTACAGGTCAGCCCGTCCGTCGATGCGCTCCTCCCCCATCGCAATCTCGGGGGCGATGTAGCCCGGCGTTCCGGCCGACACCCCGTCCATCGTCAGGTTCGTCAGTTCCTCGGCCTGCGTCGGCTTTACGAGTCCGAAATCCAGCACCTTGACGAAATCGTGTTGCAGGGCCACCTTGCAGGCCATGATGTTGGACGGCTTCAGGTCGCGGTGCACCAGGCCGCGCGCGTGCGCTTCCTCGAGCGACAGGCAGGCCTGCCGCAGGAGGTGGATCACGCGCGAGCCTGGCTGCGGACCGAACGTCTGCACGAGCTTCTGGAGGCTGACGCCGTCCAGTAACTCCATCACGAAGTAGAAGTGCCCGTCACGCGACCTGCCGAAGTCGTACAGGTAGACCGTGTGCGGACTCTGGAGGTCGGCCGTCACGCGCGCCTCCCGCTCGAACCGGCGGACCGCCACGTCGGCCTGCCGCGCCGTCGCGCCCTGCACGAGCTCAGGCCGGATGATCTTGATCGCCGCCTCGCGGGCCAGCATCTTGTGGCGAGCGCGCCACACCTCGCCCATTCCACCGCGGCCGATGAGCGATTCCAGGTGATAGCTCCCGAGTTCCTGCGCCCTCTGCGCGGCGACCTCCATGCCGTGCAGACGCCTGGCGATGAAGTACGCCCAGAAGGCGGCCAGGTATGGTCCGAACAGCCACACCGACAGCCGGTTCCACGGCAGCGGGTCGAGGTCCAGTCGCCAGACGTTGAAGACGTAGGCCAGAGGACGGTGGTGATCGCCGCGAGGAGCGACACCCAGCAGAGCCGACGCGACGCCTCGTCGACCACGCGCGGCGCCAGGGGCGCATTCCGGTCCTCGTGGCCGGAAATTCTCTGCCCCGGCGTGGCGCGCACGATGTCCTGCATGTCGGATGAATTGGCTCCGGCTACCTGCCTGTCATGTACTTCGTCATCATCGAGGCCAGGTCGTCCACGACGGACCCGTCCCGGTTGCTGTCGAGCATTGGCGTCAGCATATCCAGAAGCCCGCCGCCAGGACCCGCCGTCGTCGGCGCACCTGCCTGTGGAAGACCACTCGCGGCGCCCTTGGCCATCGCGCCAACCACCATGGACGCCACGATCGGCAACAGCGCCTTGAGGATGTCGGGGCCGATGCCCGTCTGCGCCGACGCGCGGGCCGCGACCTCCCGGCTCACGTCCTTGCTCCCGAAGATGTGGCCCAGGATGACGTTGCCGTCGTCGACGCTCGACGGCTGCCCGAGTTGCGACAGGTCCTCGGCGTACTTCGCGGCCCCGCCGCCCGCCAACGCGCCGATCAGGTCGCCGAGGCCGCCCCCGGCGGTGGCCCTCGTCTGGAAGCCAGCCGCCACCATGGGCAGCAGCGCGTCGATGGCCGACGCCGCCTGCGCGGGCTCCAGGCCGAAGCGCTGGCTGACCTGGTCGACGACGGCGCCGTTGTTGGCACCGAGCAACTGTTCGAGCAATCCCATACATTCCTCCGATGAGGCCAGCACCCACGAGACGTCTGCGTCTGCGCCCAAAGGCCGACGCGAACGTCGCGCACGGCGCGGCCCGATGGTACAGCCGGCCCTCTGGACGGAGCCGGTCACCCGATGACGAACAGCCCGACGACGAACACGCTCGCCATGAGGACGAACAGTGCCAGCCACACGAGCGCGATGGTCAACTCCTCTTCCGGCTTGGGCTCACTGATCCCGATGGTCATGTGGATGACCCTGACCAAGCGTACGAGGGGCGTCACCATCCGAGATTGCTTATCATGCCCCATATGAGTCACAGGCCTGAACTCGCAGCTGTCGTCCTCGGACTTGTCGCGCTGACCGCATGTTCGTCTGGCTCGACAACGCCGCCGCCCCAGCCAGCGGAGCCGGCATCGGCCGCCACAGCGCTCGCACCCGGAATCACGACGCAGCAGGTGTCGGGCGCCACGATCACCGGTGTGTTCGAGGCACCGCTCACGCTGGTGGACGGAGCGTACGAAGGGCCCCCGATCGAATTGGGATTGGCCATCAGACCGATGGCCGTGCTCATGACGCCGCTCGTCAGAATCGGCCAGCTCGATGACCAGCCCGGCGACGACGCCGCTGCCGTGCTGGGGTCCAACGAGGGAGGCAGCGGAGAGCGGATCAGCCTGGCTGTCGTCAGCCTGCGCGACGGGAAGGCCGTCAGCGTGGCCACGACCGAGGTGGGAGACCGGACGAAACTGCGCGACGTCCGACTGTCGGGGCGAGACATCGTGCTCGACGTCATCGAAATCGGGCCGGACGAGGCCGCGTGCTGCGGGACCCAGCTTGCGACGAAGACCTACAGGCTCGACGGGTCGACACTTTCGATGGTGTCGTCCGAGGTGACCGGCAAGAAGTCCCTCGAGACAACCGTGGCCGGAGCCACGTGGACCGCTGTCGCGCTCGACGGCACACCCCTCCCGGCCGGGGTCACCCCGCCGAGCCTGACCTTCGAGAACGGCCGGATTTCCGGCTCCTCTGGCTGCAACCAGTACACGGGCACCCTGCGTGAACCGGAGCCCGGCAGGATAGTCGTGGGCCCGACGGCCGGCACCCGGCGCGCCTGTGTCGGTGAGGCGGAGGACGTCGAGTCGCGGTTCCTGGCCATCCTCGCCACGTGCACCAATTACACGTTCCTCAGCGGGCGCCTCGTGCTGTCCGGTCTCGACGGGGAACAGATGCGCAACATCGCGTTCTCGCGCTAGGCCCGCTGCGCCTACAACCGGTACGGCTTGCGGAACTTCCGCGAGAGGTACCGGTCCGCGGCGCTGTCGCCCACGAAGCGCTCCCGCGCATCGTCCCACGCGAGGCGGCGCCCCGTGCGGTAGGCGATGTTGGACAACAGGCCCAGCTTGGTCAGCCGGTGGCCGTACCGCACGTTGCACGTCGTGTCGAGCGTGCGTGTCTTGATGCCGTCGAGGAACTCGCGCAGGTGCCCCGGCGAGTCCGGGATGCTGGGCGCCGGCCGCGGGAAGTCGTCGATGCGCTTGCCCTTCACGTACACCTCGTGGGTGCCGTAGTTGGTCACGAGGGTGGCCTCGCTGCCCTCGAAGACGCACCCGATACTTCCCATGTGCGTGAAGCCTGCCGGCGGCGCCGGCCGCAGACTGAACGACACGAGCAGGTTCGGGTACTCCAGCATGGCCTCCATCGTGTCTGGCGTCTCGGATGCGTCGTTCACGACGAAGCGCCCTCCCATCGCTGACACCGTGCGCGGCGCCTGCAGGTCGAGGGCCCAGACCGCGACGTCCATGATGTGACACCAGAAGTCGATGAACGTACCGCCCGAGTAGTCCCAGAAGTTGCGGAAGGTCCGGTGCGACCGGAGCGGGTGGTACTCGCGCTTCGGCGCCGGACCGAGCCAGAAGTCGTAGTCGAGCTCGGCCGGCACGGTAGCCGGCTCGCTGTTGGTCAGCGCGCCGTCCCACGTCCGCCAGCACGACACGCGGTGGATGCGTCCCAGACTGCCCGACCGCACCAGTTCCACGACCTGGCGGTAGTTTCGGCCGGTGTTGTGGATGTGGTTGCCCATCTGGGTGACGCGCCTGTGCCGTGTCGACGCGTCGGCCATCGCTCGCCCCTCGGCCACGCTGTAGGACAGGGGCTTCTCGACGAAGACGTCCTTCTCCGCTTCCATCGCGCGGACGGCCGTGATGGCGTGCCAGTGGTCCGGCGTCTGGATCGCGACGGCGTCGATGGCCCTGTTGGTGAGCACCCGACGGAAGTCGCCCTCGGAAGGTGGCGCGTAGCCGAGCGCGGACTGCACGAGCGCGACGGCGGCGGCGCGATGCCTGGCGTCAACGTCGCAGATCGCCGCGATGCGGACGTCCGGGTGCGTCATGAACTCCTTGAGCCGGCCCGTGCCCATGCCGCCCACACCGATGAGCGCCAGCTGAATCTGGTCGCTCGGCGCGCCCGGCTGCGCTCGCAGGGGACGATGGACAGACGCCGCCAGGCCGGCGGCCGCACCGAGGAAGACGCGACGGGATACTCCGGGGAAGGAATTTGGATGCACAATGCGGCGAATTGTAGTCCTATCGTGGAGTCGCTTTCCAAGGAGGCACACATGTCCGTCGCCAAGACTTCCGAGATCACCTCCACGTCGAAGAAGGGGTTCGACGATGCAATCGCGTCCGGTATCAGCCGGGCGAACAAGACCCTGCGTGGCATCACCGGGGCGTGGGTGGCCGACCAGGAAGTTCAGGTCAAGAACGGCAAGATCATCGAGTACAAGGTGCGCATGAAGCTCACCTTCATCCTCGACGCGTAAGGCGGGGCGGGACAACTCGCCAGGTGAGCCAAGGCGCCAGCGGCGCCAACGGGCACGAGTCAGGGGTTCGTAGCCGCGGGACTTGTCCCGCGGCCAGGGCGCCGGACAAGTCCGGCGCCTACGAGTTTCACAAGAGCGGGCAGGGCGCCGGACGAGTTCGTAGCCGCGGGACTTGTCCCGCGGGAAGGGCGCCGGACAGGTCCCGCAGCTGCGGTCGGGACGTTCGTCGCCGCGGGACTTGTCCCGCGGCGAGGGCGCCGGACAAGTCCGGCGCCCACGACATTCACAAGAGTCCGGCAGCTACCGCTTCATCTCGCCGTAGATGGCGGTGACGTTGGCCTGACCGCGCCCCATGGCGTACGCCTTGAACTTCTCGGGCAGCTCGATCCCTGCGAAGGCCTGCTCGGGCGTCTTGCCCTCCTTGATGGCCTGCTGCACGGCTGCCAGGAACGCCGTGTTGAACTCCCCGAACTCGACGAACTTCGCAAACGGCATCACGTCGGCGTGTCCGGGAATCACGTCGTCTACACCTGTCAGGCCGGCCGCCGCCTTCGCCAGGGTATCGGGGTAGGCGACACCGGACCCGCCGTTGTTCATGTCCACGAACGGTGTCGAGAGGCCCGGAAAGAGGTCGCCTGCGTGCGCGATCCGCAGGGCCGGGAACACGACGATGGCGTCCCCATTGGTGTGACCGGGCCCGAAGTGCCGCAGTTCGATCCGCTCGGCGCCCTGCCCGATCGTCAGGCGATCGGTGAAGGTGCGGTCCGGCAGGAACTGGGCCTTCTCCCCCGCGAACGCCGGCATCTTCGTCATGTTCGTCTTCGTGTTGGCATGGGCCACGACTTCCACGGAGGCCGGGAAGAACTCGTTGCTGCCGACGTGATCGCCGTGCGTGTGCGTGTTGATGATCATGGTCACCGGCTTGTCGGTGACCGTGCGCACCTGCTGCATGATGCGCTCGCCCCAGTTGGCCAGCTTCGTGTCCACGAGGACCACGCCCGTGCTCGTGACGAACGCCGCGGTGTTGCCGCCGCCGCCCTTCACGACGAACAGGTTGTCCCGCACCGTGACCAGTTCGGCCACCTGCGGCGGACCGCCCGCGGGCTGCCGCGCCACGATGCCGACGACACCAACCACGAGGAGCAACCCGACAAGTACGCTGCGACGCATGAAACCGCCTCTCTTCGATGTGCGGGTGGTCATCCCCGCCCCTGCATGACGCGCTCGACGAACCAGTACGCCCCCGCCACCAGCACCACGACCGACCCCGCCGTCGCCAGCCGACCTGCCGCGGCGGGTACGCGTCGGCGCAGCAGACCGAGTCCCGACGCGACCGCCACGACGATGGCCGCCTGCCCAATCTCGACGCCGACGTTGAACGCGAACAACGATACCCCAAGCGCGCCAGGCGGCAGGCCTGTCTCGCGGAGCACGCTGGCGAAGCCGAAGCCGTGCACGAGGCCGAACACCAGCGCAACCCACACACGAACGTCCCGCTCACGTGTGCCCACCAGGAGGTTGTCGGCGCCGACGAAGACGATGCTGAGCGCGATCAGGGGTTCCACGACATGCGCGGGCGGCGACAGGATCGACAACGTCGCCAGGGCCAGCGTGACGCTGTGGCCGACGGTGAACGCCGTCACGATGCCGAGCAGCCGCCAGAGCCGTCCCCCCGGAAGCAGCAGACCCACGAGGAAGAGGATGTGGTCGGGGCCGATGGCGATGTGGTGGACGCCCAGCCCGACGAACCGGCGCAGGACGGCCATCGCCCCCTGTCGGGTGCCCGTGTAGTAGTCCGCGCGGATGCGGTCGCGGTTGAGCACCTCCTGCCATCGGACGGCGTCGGCTTCGTAGACCGTGACGAACGTCTGGTGCACCGGGTCTTCCGGAAACAGCCGTGCACCGATGGCGAGATGACCCGCGGGACGCGACAGCGCGGCGTGCCACGCCAGACCAACGGCGTCCTGCCCGGTCACCGGCTGCACGCCGTCCACCACCCACGTGATGGGCGCGCCGTCCGCCTCGATCGCCACGCGCGTCGTCATCAGCGTCACGAGAGCGTCGGTGTGCGTGGCCACGACCGCCGGGTCCGCGAGCGTCGTGGGATCGGCCAGTCCGAGCGTCCTGGCGACGTCGATGTCGTGCAGGACGAGCGTGCCCGAGAGCCCGTCGGGCGCCACGCGGATGTCGAGATAGCTGAACGGCGCGGGGTGGCCTGATGCCGGTGCGGCCACGAGCAGCCACGTCAAGGCGAGCATGAACAGCCCCACCGCCCGACGCCGCTGTCGCCCAGGCGTCGACCTCCCACCTTCGCCACGGTCACGGCGGACAAGTGGTCCCTGGTGTCGACGCCACCGGCCAGGCACGAATTCGAGGTTGGTCGCCTGCGAGATTCGTGAGAGTCAGGTCGACGCTCGCCCGCCCCTGTCATGCGCACGGCGAGCATTGTCGCGCGACGACGACGTCAGTCCCAAGGAGTCGGAGCGCGGCTGCTATAGTCTGGGCATGCCGATTCGTCCTCGCGTCGCTTCCCTCGCCGTCGCCCTCCTGCTGGGCGCCGGTTCGGCCTCAGCCCAGTCGGTCGCCATGGACGGCGTACGCGGAGAGTTCGCGGACGTGAAGAAGTCCGTCATGACGGCCGCCACCAAGGCGCCCGAGTCGATCTACGGCTACCAGCCGACACCTGACGTCTTCACGCTCCGCAAGCAGCTCCTGCACATCGCCGACGCCAGCTACAGCATCTGCGCCGGCTTCAAGGCCACGCCCGGACAGCGGCCGAAGGTGAATGCCGATGCGCCGCTGCCCAAGTCCGAGGTGCTCGCGACACTCACCGCCGCATTCGCGTACTGCGACGAGGCCATGGCGGCGGCGACGGACAGCACGCTCGGCGAGGTCGTGACGAGTGCCTCGGGCGCGAAGCGTCCCAAGAGCTACTACGCGAGCCACCTGCTCTCGCACACGGGCCTGCACTACGGCAACATCGTGACCTACATGCGCCTCAACAAGCTGTCGCCTGGTGATCAAGAGAGGCGGCCCCGCCGAGGCAGGGCCGCGTGTCCCACGCGGCCGCTGTCCATAGCGGCGCGGTCGGAGACCGCGCCCTACCTCTTCATGCCAGCAGCGCGTCGACCACCTTGCCGTGCACGTCGGTGAGGCGGAAGCGGCGGCCCTGGTACTTGTAGGTCAGCCGCTCGTGGTCGATGCCGAGCAGGTGCAGCATGCGTGGCGTGGAAGTCGTGGACGTGGACGGCGTCGCGCGACGATGTTGTAGCCGAAGTCGTCGGTCTCGCCGTAGACGTAGCCGGGCTTCACGCCGCCGCCGGCCATCCAGATCGTGAAGCAGCGCGGGTGGTGGTCGCGGCCGTAGTTCGTCGCCGGTGAGCTTGCCCTGGCAGTAGGTCGTGCGGCCGAACTCGCCGCCCCAGACGACGAGCGTGTCGTCGAGCAGGCCGCGCTGCTTGAGGTCGCGTGACGAGCGCGGCGCGAGGCCTGGTCGGTCTCCGCGCACTGGCGCGCGGATGCCCGTCGGCAGGTCTGCCGTGCTGGTCCCAGCCCTGGTGGATAGAGCTGGATGAACCGCACGCCGCGCTCGGCCAGCCGGCGGGCCAGCAGGCAGTTGGCGGCGAAGGTGCCGGGCTTGCGCGCGTCCGGCGCCGTAGAGCGTCGAAGGTGCTCCTCGGGCTCGTCGAGACGTCGGTCACGCTCCGGCACGCGAGGTCTGCATGCGGTAGGCCATCTCGTACTGGGCGATGCGCGTCTCGATCTCCGGGTCGCCGATCGCGCTCGAGCTGCGTGCTGGTTGCAGCTCGCCGCAGTCGGTCGAGCATGCGGCGGCGGCTGTCGCGGCGTCGATGCCGTCGGGGATTGGTCAGGTAGAGCACCGGGTCGCGGCCGCGAGCGGAACTGCACGCCCTGGTGCTGCGACGGCAGGAACCCGCTGCCCCACAGCCGCGAGTAGAGCGGCTGGCCGACCTTGCCCGTGCGTGACGCAGCACGACGAAGGCCGGCAGGTTCGCGTTGTCGCTGCCGAGCCCGTAGCGCAGCCAGGCGCCGATGCTCGGCCGGCCGGCGATCTGCGAGCCGGTCTGGAAGAACGTGATCGCCGGGTCGTGGTTGATCGCCTCGGTGTGCATCGACCGGACGAAGCAGAGGTCGTCGACGATCGCGCGCCGTGTGCGGCAGCAGGTCGCTGACCCAGGTGCCGCTTGCGCCGTGCCGCGCGAACGCGAAGGGCGAGCCGGCCAGCGGCAGCGAGGACTGGTTGCCCGACATGCCGGTGAGCCGCTGGCCCGCGCACCGAGTCGGGCAGCTGCTCGCCGTTGCGCTGTCGCAGCAGCGGCTTGTAGTCGAAGGTCTCGATCTGCGACGGACCGCCGGACATGAACAGGTAGATCACGCGCTTGGCCTTGCGGGGCGAAGTGCAGGTCGGTGCCGAGCGCGCCAGGCCTCGACTGGCTGTCGGCCACGCCACCCGACATCCGCAGCGGGTTGACGAGATCCGCGAGTGCGATGCCGCCCAGGCCGAGGCCGAACTGGTTCAGCAGGGCACGGCGCGACAATCCGGCGGCCCCGATGGCTCCGGTACAGCGATGCTCGCTCATGCGGACGGCCTCATCGGATCACCACGAAGGCGTCGAGATTCATGATCAGATTGGCGACCATCGCCGTGGCGGCGACGTCGGCTGGTGGCAGCGCCGCATCGCGAGGCGCCTGGCCCACGCCGAGCAGGCCGTCCGCGCCTGCGGAGTCCGCAAGGAAGGTGCCCCGCTGCTCGAGATACGTCGCGTCGAGAATGGCGAGTTCCCGTGCGTCGGGAGCACGGCCGATCAAACGCCGGAA
Source organism: uncultured Acidobacteriota bacterium (assembly GCA_963715265.1). Classification (GTDB taxonomy): domain Bacteria; phylum Acidobacteriota; class Vicinamibacteria; order Vicinamibacterales; family Vicinamibacteraceae; genus Luteitalea. The sequence goes on along the minus strand of CAVQRQ010000004.1, from coordinate 113,668 downwards.
TGCCAGCCGATGGCGAGCCGGCGGGTCGGCAGGGTACTGCCGCACGAGCTGCTCGGCCAGCACGCGCGCGGCCTCGACGAACTGGGGATCGTTGAGCAGCACCAGTGCCTGCAGGGGCGTCGTGGTCGACTTCACGCCGAGCCACGCAGACCTCGCGCGACACGGCGTCGAAGGTCAGCATGGAGGGCGGCGGCGACGTGCGGCGCCAGAATGTGTAGAGACTGCGCCGGTAGACCTTGTCCCCTGTGTCCTGCACGTACGTCTGTCCCGTCCCCGACTGCTCCCAGAGTCCCTCGGGCTGGTACGGCTTCACGCTCGGTCCACCCACGGTGCGCACCAGGAGACCGCTGGCGGCCAGCGCGCCATCGCGCACGTGCTCGGCGGGCAATCGGAGGACCGGGCCTCGCGAGAGCCAACGGTTGTCCGGATCGCGGCGCACCGAGTCCGGCAGGCCCTCCGACGACTGGCGGTAGGTCTCCGACGTCAGGATGAGCCGATGCAGCGCCTTGACGTCCCAGCCGCTCTCGACGAAGCGCGCGGAGAGCCAGTCGAGCAGCTCCGGGTGCGTCGGAACCTGTCCCTGGCTGCCAAGGTCTTCCACTGTCGCCACGAGACCGCGGCCGAAGTGCAGCCTCCAGATGCGGTTGACCGCGACGCGCGCCGTGAGCGGGTTCTGCCGGCTCGTGAGCCATCGCGCGAGGCCCAGGCGATTACGCGGCTGCCCCCGGGGAAACGGCGGCAGACTGGCCGGTGTGCCGCGAGGCACCTCTTCTCCCGGCGCATCGTACGCGCCACGCGCCAGGAGGTGCGCCGGCCTGGGCACCGGCAGTTCCTCCATGACCATCAACTCCGGCACGTGCGCAATCAGCCGGTTCTCGTCCTCGCGCAGACGCCGGAGTTCGGCATGCAGCCGCCGGGACGGCTCGTGCACCCGCGCCAGGTAGTGCGCGCGCGCGGTCGCGTCCAGACGGTGGACCGTCCATCCACCGGCCACTTCCGCCGCAGTCAGCGCGACGTCGTAGACGCGCAGGTCGTCGACGAGTCCGTTCCTGAAGCCCGTGTCCCGGAATCGAGCCCCGATCGTGAAGGGCGGGGGCTTGGCCTGCAGGTCGCCGGCGGCCTTGTCGTAGCGGATGTCCTTGTACAGGCGGTCGCGCACCTCGTCGAGCACAGCCGGGACGCCATCGACGTACATCGCGATGCCCGACGCCCGGCTGGATCCGTCGTAGGTGACGACGAGGGACGACCATGCCCCCACGGGCAACGGGTCGCGAGCCCGCACCGCGACGGCGTTGCCAGGCCAGAAGTGGACGAGCGCGAAGAAGGGGCGCCCGTCGTCGAGCCTGAGCTCGAAGCCGCGGCTGCCCGCGTCGGTCCACGCGCGCGACTGGTGAACCACGACGGCACGCGGCTGGATCTCCGTCGGTTTGAGCCGCAGCGCAATGGACAACGGGTCGGTGCGCGAGAACTCGCGCGACGGCGGCGTGCACGACGGCGTTGTCGCCGCTGAAACGCAGCGCCTTGCCGCCACTGGCCCCGGCGTCGTCCACCAGGGTCGGCGCATCCTGGAGGCTCGCACCCTGGGCGAGCACGGCGTCGGGCGTCGCACCCGCCGAGACGACGTCCAGCGGCAGGTGCGCGATCGGTTCCGGCACCGCCAGCGTTGCCGTGCGGCGCCACGCGAGGAAGGCCGGCTCGGCCTGGCCGGCCAGACGCGCCAGGCGCGCCTCGGCTCGACGCGATGCGCCGAACGACGTCGGCGTGCGCCGCCTCCCCGTGCGCGGGCCAGAGGAGCAGGGACGGCGACGGCGTCGCGTTGGTGAAGTGCGAGTACAGGCCCGACTCGTCGATGCTGTTGAAGAACGCGAAGAGCGAGTAGTAGTCGCGCTGCGAGATCGGGTCGAACTTGTGGTCGTGGCAGCGCGCGCACTCGAGCGTCAGCCCGAGCATGGCGGTGCCGAAGGTGTTCACGCGATCGGCGACGTACTCGGTGCGGAACTCCTCCTCGATGCTGCCGCCCTCGTTGGTCTGGCGGTGCAGCCGGTTGAAGGCCGTCGCGATGCGCTGCTCGCGCGTGGCGTCCGGCAGCAGATCGCCGGCGAGCTGCCAGGTGAGGAACTCGTCGTACGGCAGGTTGCGATTGAAGGCATCGATGACCCAGTCGCGACACGGCGACATGTCACGGGTGACGTCGGCCTGGTAGCCGTAGGTGTCGGCGTACCGCGCCAGATCGAGCCAGTCGCTCGCCATGCGCTCCCCGTAGGCCGGGGACGCAAGCAGACGGTCCACGGCTCTGGCGTAAGCAGACGATGACGGATCGGCGAGGAAGGTGTCGAGATCCGCGGGCGTCGGCGGCAGGCCCGTCAGGTCGAACGACAACCGCCGCAGCAGGATGTCTGGCGGGGCGGGGCGCGACGGCGACAGATCCTCCCTGGCCAGCCTCACCCGCACGAAGGCATCGATGGGATTGGTCGACGACAGGGGCGGCTCTCCGAGCCGCCCGCCTGCCACAGGGACAGCCGGCGCCACGATGGGCTCCCAGGACCAGTGACCGCGATACGCCGCCCCGTCCTCGACCCACCGGACGAGGAGTGCCTTCTCCTCTGCCGAGAGCGCCCGATGCGCGTCGGCCGGCGGCATCACGTCCTCGTCGTCGGCGGGCAGTTGGATGCGGCGAATCAGCTCGCTTCGGGCCGGATCCCGGGGCGTGACCACGGCCACGTCCGCCTCGAGGTCCTTGAACAGCCCGTCGCGTGTGTCGAGGCGAAGCCTGGCCTTCCGCTTCTTCGCGTCAGGCCCGTGACAGGTGAAGCAGCGATCGGACAGGAGGCGACGGACTTCCGCGGGCACCTCGGAGGCCCGGGCAGACGCGTCGCCGGAGGCATCCTGCAGACCGAGCCGACCGTCGCGGCCTGACGAGAATGCCGCGGACCCGGCCAGGAGTAGTCCGCCGAGCACCAGGGCCGCGCGCCAGGACGCCCAGAGCATGCGCGAATTGTACGCTTGCCTCCCCCGCTCCTCTGCTGTGAGATTTGGTGACGTGATCCCTGAACCGTCCCCAGTGACCCCGTCGTGGCTCGCGGCTTCGGCCGTCGACCTCGCGGCCCGGATACGAACCGGCTCGCTGACGTCGGAGACCGTTGTCTCCGCGCACCTCTCGCGCATCGCCGAAACCCACGCCCACATCAACGCCGTGGTTCAGCTCCGGGCGGAGGCGGCACTCGCCGACGCGCGCGCCGCCGATCGCGCGCTGGCCGACGGGGGGACGGTGGGGCCGCTCCACGGCGTGCCCGTCACGATCAAGGACTCATTCGACACCGCCGGGCTCATCTCGACCGGGGGCACGCTCGGGCGACGCGCCTTCGTCCCCGCGCAGGACGCCACCATCGTCCGGCGATTGAAACGAGCGGGCGCCATCGTGCTCGGCAAGAGCAACACGCCGGAGCTGACCCTCGCCTACGAGGCCGACAACCTCGTCTACGGACGGACACGCAATCCGTACGACCCCGCGCGCGGCACCGGCGGGAGCAGCGGGGGCGCCGCGGCTGTCGTCGCGGCGTGCGGGTCGCCGCTCGACGTCGGCAGCGACACGGCCGGCAGCATCCGCTTCCCCGCCCATTGCTGCGGTGTCGCCGGCCTGAAGCCGACGGCGGGTCGTGTGCCACGCACAGGGCACATCATCGGCCCCCTCGGACTGCAGCAGTGGCTGACGACAATCGGCCCCCTGGCCCGACGCGTCGACGACCTCGAACTCGCGCTCGGCCTGATCGCCGGCCCCGACGAGGGCGACCCGCACATCGTGCCTGTGCCGCTGGGCCCGTCGTCGGCCGTCGATCTCCGCGGACGACGTGGGGCCCTCATGCTCGATACGACCCTGGGCACGACGACGCCGGCGGTGCGCGATGCCGTGAGGCAGGCGGCGGGGGTGCTGGCGGCAGCGGGGGTGGAGTTCGAAGAGGCGTCGCCACCCGCGTTCGAGCGTCCGTTCGAGTTCTTCCCGCAGCTGTTCGGCGCGGATGGGGCCACGGGGCTGCAAGGCTATCTGGCCGCGCTGGGCACGCGCGAGATCTCGCCGCAGGTGCTGGGCGCCATCGCGTTGATGCAACCGCACGCCATGTCTGGCGCCGCGCTCTGCGGCCTGATGGCGGCCATCGACGACTGGCGCCGCGACGCGCTCGCGTTCATGAGCCACGTCGACCTGATCGTCTGCCCTGCCGCGGCGGACGTGGCGCCGCCGCCGGTGACCGCGTGGGACGACCCGGCCGTCGCCTGGAGCGCCGGCATCTTCCCGTATCTGGTGCCCTTCAACTTCCTTGGCGTGCCGGTCGCGGTCGTCCGCGCCGGCGCCGACCCGTCGGGCAGGCCCATCGGCGTCCAGTGCGTCGCACAGCCGTGGCGGGAAGACGTCGCGCTGCGCGCCGCGGCGGAGATCGAGTCCGTGCTCGGCGGATGGCAGCCACCACGATTGCGGACGCCAGGCGAGGATGAGGGACGGGCATGACGGTGTACTGGTTTCTCGCCGCACTCCTCGGCTTGCTGCTGGGGGCCTTCGTCGTGGCGACGCCGTGGGATCCGAACGTGGCCGACGGTGAGATCTCGACGGCACAGTGGGTCGTCTTCTGGGCGCTGCTCCCGCTGGTCGGCATCGGCCTCGGGCGCCGGGTGCGGGAGTGGGTGCCGCGATGGATCCTGTTCGTCCCCACCTTCGTGGTGCTGCTGACGGCGGCATGGGGAGATGACAGGTGGGGACCGGTGACGCCACTCGCGCTCCTCGCGCCGAGCGCCCTGGCATGGGCCGCGGGCTTCGTCGTGGGTCCGAAGGTCCGTCGGTACCTGCAGCGACAGGCCGACGAGAGCTGACATTGGCCGAGCACGAGCGCCTCGATCGCATGTGCGGCTCCGTGCACTCGTTCGAACGCACGCGATAATCGGCCGCATGTCAGACGTCCGCCCCGATCTCGGACACACCGACGCCTCGCACCTCGCGCTCCGCGCGTGGCAGCAGCGGGTGCATGCGGTCCTCGAGATCGCGCGCGACAGCGACGACCTCGCCGCCAGGCTGCCTGTCCTCGACTCACTTGCGTCCGAGTTGGTGACCGACATGGCTCGCGCGCTCGCGGGCCTCGATGCGGCCATCGTGCTGCCGCGGACGGCGCTGCCACCGGGGACAGACGTTCTCCGGGACGCCCTCGGCCGTGCCTACGTCCGGCTCGCCCGCATCGACATCTGGCACCGGGCGCCGGCGGTGGCGGCCCTGCGCCAGGCACGGGACTGTTTTGGCTCCGCCATCCCCCGCCTCGCGCAGCACACGCACCGCTGACCAGATGCCCGTGCCCGGGGTAGGGACCGGCGGCGAACTCACGACAGCTCGTTCAGTAAGCTGGGCGTCTCGGGCACCCTGCTCCCCGCGCCGAATCCGTAGCCGCTGCCGGGTTTGGAAGGCGCCCTGGGCGCCCACCGGGAACGACAACGGCTCTCACATGTGTGAGAGCCGTTCGTTGTGGGGAGTCGGCTTTTCCGCCTATTCGGGTTGCGCCGTGATGTCAGAGACCTCCATCTCGAACCTCTCGGTGACACCGAACGGCCCCCCACTGAGGCTGTAACTGGTGAACACCACGTCGTGCATCCAGAACTGCGCGTTGTTGCGGTAGACGATCACGTAGTCGAACCTCGTTCCGCGGGCCACCGCCTCTTGGACGGCACTCGACAACGGCTGGCCGGGCTGCCTCTCGACGAGCACCTTCCTCTTGGCAGGTTCGCAACGCCCGGCTATTCCCGTCTGCACCTGCGTTTCGTCGCCAAGCTTGACCGAGGTGACTTCGGCCCGCCCGAGACCTGGCAGTTCCAGGAACATGCTGTCACCGGCGCGGACCGCTGCAGGGACAGCCAGCAACGACAGCGACAGCAACAAGCCGACAGTGCTTCTCGCAACTGCGCGAGCGCCTGGATTCCGAAGTGAGTACATATCCCCTCCTGTCTGGTCTGCTCCGCGGACCCGCGCCGCGGTCTCTGGACATGCTGCCCCGGGGCAACGTCGGCGGAGTGACGACAGCGGAGATCAGGCCGGTACACCGAAGAGGCCTTCGGATTCCGCTCGCCCGCCTACAGCGCAGATTTGCCCGTGTCACGGACGAGGTATCGCGTGCACCGCCGCCGTGTCAAGCGCAAAGGTTTGCGGGCGGGAGGCGGGGCCACATCAGAATCACCAGATGCGAGATCTGCGCGCGGAAGCCGATGAGACCGGTGACGTCCAGATTCGAGTAGGCCAGCCCGACGACCAACCCGACGCCCAGCGACAGCCCCATCGCCTCAAGCTGGACCTTCTGGTGCATCTCGTCCAGGCTCTTGAGGTGCCGCACGTTGGCCAGGACCATTCCGGCCCCGATGGCGACGTTGACAGCGATGGCCAGGGCTGTGATCCAGGCGACATCGGCCCAGACCAGTCTGGGGCCGAAGTTCGCGACGGCCATCGTCGCGACCCAAGCTGCCGTCCAAAGGCCGAGCCGGCGCGTGTTGCTTCGAACGGTTACCGACCACGCATCGTGGGTTGAGGAGGTCATGCAAGGCGTGCAGGCCGGGGCCGACCCGGCCGCCAAGGCCAAGGCGGCCGAGCGCGACACGTTCGGCGCGTTGGCGGCCCTGTACATCGAGCGGCACGCCAAGCGCACGAAACGGACGTGGCAGGAAGACGAGCGCATTCTGGCGCACGGCCTCCTGCCAGCGTGGAAGGACACGTCCGTGCGCAGCCTGACTCGGCGCCAGGTGCGCGAGTTGCTCGACGGCATCGCCGACCGCGCGCCCATCATGGCGAACCGGACCCTGGCGCTCGTGTCGAAGATCCTCAACTTCGGCGTGGACCGCGAGTGGATCGACGCCAACCCGGCGGCCCGGCTCGCGAAGCCGTCCCGCGAGGTGTCGCGCGAACGCGTCCTGACCGACGACGAGATCCGGCACCTGTGGACGGCGCTCGACGCGGTGAGGCGTCGTATCGGGCCGTCGCGACGGGTGGCCGGGTCACGGTGAAGCGCACCGAGGGCACGCCCCTCTTGCGTCCGGCGCTGGCCGACTGGATGCGCCTGCGCTTGCACACCGCGCAGCGCGGGGGCGAGATCCTCGCGATGACCTGGGCCGACCTCGACTTCGACGGTCGGACGTGGACCATTCCCGCGACCGTCGCGAAGAACAAGAACGCGCACGTCGTGCCGTTGTCGGCACCCGTACTCACCATGCTTGAGCGACGCAAGGCCGAGGCAATCGCCGAGGGCACTGACTTCCTGCCGTGGGTATTTACCAACGACGCGGCGACCGGCCCGATGGCGCCCGCGCGAAGAAGCTGGCGCTCTCCAGCCTCATCCCTGAGGCCGGCGACGTGCGGGGCCATGACTTGCGCCGCACGGCCGCGAGCGGCATGGGCCGCCTCGGCATCGCCCGCGAGACCATCGCGCGCATCTTGAACCACGTGGACGGCGGGCCGCGCGCCACGTCGGTGTACGACCGCTACGACAAGATGCCCGAGAAGCAGGCCGCGCTCGCCATGTGGGCGCGCGAGGTGGAGCGCCTCACCAGGGGGAAGACCGCGGCGCCGGCGAAGGTGGTGGCCATTGGGCGGTAGCAAGGGCGTTTCGGTCCCGATGAGCAGCGCAATGAATTCCGCGTCATTCTTTCGAACGATACGACTCCTTTCTCTTGACGTTGAATTCGCCAGTCTCCGGGGCGACTGAGCTCTGGAAGCGCTGCGACCTACTATCCCGCTCCCTCGGCCTCGGTCGGCGGTCGGCCTACCGAGCGAGGCCGCGCGTTCAGCTTGTCGAGCACCGTCAGCAGCGTGACGGCCGAAAAGGCGATGAAGAAGCCGTCGAGCGGGACCCGGTAGCGCACCATCGACCAAGTCAACAAGTAGATTGAGGTGTGAAGCAGAATGAAGAGATACACGGGCAGCAGCGACCGCCACCTCTGGCGAGTGAGCCACATGCCGGCAAGCGCAGCGGGAAACACGACGCCAAACGACAGCAGACGGCCCAGGTTCTCGAGTCGACCGGTGTCACTTGTGGGAAGGAATGAGAAGAAGATTCTGGCTCGGTCAAGGGTCAAGTTCGCAAAATGCACTGGGTCGGCTAGCACGTTCTGAACGCCAAGAACGAGCAATCGATTGGTCATCAGAGCGTCGTTTCGAAGGGCGAGGACATCAGCAGGAATCGGAAACACAGCGTTGCTGAACTGACCCAAGTGTCCAGGGTGATTGCCGTTCCAGAACACGTGGCCGAACTGTGACTCAAGGAGCAGAAACTGTCCCCAGAGTCTGTAGTTTCTGACAGTGAACGGCAGCACCGCCATGATGATGCAGAGAATCGGCACGGCCGTCGAGTACCAGCGCTCACGGCCCTTGAGATTCATGGCCAGCCATGCCAGTAGAACGGGCACGAAGAACACCACAGCCATGCGCAGCAAGACCGCCAGGGCTAGGCACGCGCCCAGACCCAACGCGACACGGAACGATGTCGCGCCCCGCATCCGGTGCACCAGATGGATCGCCAATAGGATCGCCAGCGTGAAGGGTGTCTCAGTGACGAGCGTCACGCCGTAGAAGACTAGATAGGCGTAGAAGGTGGCGATCGTTGCGGTGACCAAGGCAACACGCTGTCCGAAGAAATCTTTGGTCACCACGTAGAGCATAAGAACGACGGCCGTGCTCATCAACGCCATAAGGAGTCGTGCGATGAGGGGGTAGTACCCGAAGACCCAATAAACCGCGCCCAACCCCAGCGTGAAAGTGGCAGAGTAGTAAGACTGGGGTGCCTCGGGTTGAATCCACGGGTACCATCCCTCTGGGAAGGTCATTCCGTGGCCGGTCGCGATGCGATGGCCCAGCATACTGTAAGAGATTTCGTCGTGCGCGCCGGACAGTCCACTCACCGTGTTGCCCAGCACGAGTGCGGCACACAGGCGAACGACCAAGGCCATGAGCAGGACCACGCACAACGAGCGCGTCTCCTCGCGCGCGATCAGACACTTGCTGGTCATCTCGGCACCCTCTCAACCAATGCGCACATCAAGACGGCCAGCGGCAGCTCCGGATGCCGCGGCCACTCCTCGATGGCTTCCACTCGAAGCCCAGACTTCTCAAACGCGCCCGCCCACTGTGCGGCACTCATGTCGCGGTCGATCGGTTGGAAGTCGGGACGCCCGAAGAAGACGATTCGCTTGACCATGGTCACTACCAGATTCAGCGCCATCCGCGTCCTCCAGCGCCCGTTGATCAACTGGTTCCGGCCCCACTTACGTAGGGAGTCTGGTGTCGGGACCGAGCCGACGAAACGGCCACCAGGCCGGAGCACGCGCGCCACTTCGGCCAGAGTGTCTTGGGGTGAGAACGTGTGCTCAAGGGTGTCGGCAGCCACGACCAGGTCGAAGTAGGCATCGGAGAAGGGCAGGTGCTCCGCCACTGACACGGCCGCCGTCAGATCGGGCTGGCTTCTTACGGCCCGACACAGGCCGCTATGCGATACATCGATGGCGTGGCGCTCGACATCCTCGCGCAGATACTCCCAGAGGCGTCCCACTCCCGTTCCAAGATCTAAGACGCGATCGCCTCGGCGCGGACGTCCGAGTTCGATGAGCCGGGACTTCGTTTCAAGATCGTAGACGCGATCTAGGTCCGTACCCATCAGCCCGTCGTGTTCGTACGCCTTGTCATAGGTCGCACGGACCTGATCCAGCGACACGCGGCGACCGTCCAGTTCGACAACAAGTGGACAAGCCGGCAACAGGATCGGAATACCGTCTCGAATCTCGTGCGTGCGGCCGCACTGCGTGCACTCGAGGCCACCAGCACCGTGCTGTAACCGACCAGTTCGGCAATCAGGACATACAAAAGCAGTCAGGTTCAGAGGCATCAGCTTCACACTCAGGTTCCAACTGCCGTTTGCCGAATCTCCCTCATCGCTCAGCCGGCCTCTTGGTAAACACGCACGAGTTGCAGGGGATAGGAACTATTAGGAACTATTAGCGGGGGTCGCATTTAAAGGAAGACGCGTTCCCAGACTCAGCCGGGCACCCCACGGCGTCCCTCAGAGTAGATTGTCACCCCGGCACACGCCGATTATGGCCCTCGCCCTCGGCAAGTCAAATCACGACGTGGCCCCGTCCGACACGGGGGACCGGGCGCGTCGGCTCGCGGGACATACCTTCGTCGCCCCCCCGCGGGAGGACGCGGGCCGTCTGGTCGCCTGCTCACCCGTTTCTTGGGGGGCCCTTGGCATTGGGGCGGCGGGTCGGTCACCGGCAGTTCAGGTCCAGTCCGACTGTCCGCCAGCGGGTCAGGGGCTCCTCTGTCGCGTTTTTGTCAAGACCGAGTGCCGATGTCTGCAGATCACCGAAAAAGGTTGTCCCCTGTTGATCGGGGTGGATGTCCAGCGGGTCAGGTGGTCTCGAGCAAGGTGGTCAGCTCCATGCGCTCACCTCCTCGTAGACCTGCAGGGAGCGCTGCTCGACCGCGACCGCCGCCCACAGCGGCGCGTGGTGCTCGGGCACGATCACCCAGCCCTCCTCGGCAGGCCGCAGGCGGTGTGTCACCACGAGCGTCTCGCCGTCGAAGACCCGGACGATGTCGTCGAGGCCGATGCGCACACTGACACGTCGATGCGTCAGCACGGACGGGACGCTATAGCGATTGCCGCGGACATCGACGAAGGCGTCCCACGCGACCTGGCGCAGCTCCCAGTACGACGTGTCGTAGCGTGCCGTCGGCAGCGGCTGCAGGAGCGGCGCCTCGGCGCAAAGCGATCGGCGACGCGCTCGCGCACGGTGCCGTGTACGCGCTGATCGGCCTCCTCCCGCAGCCACTGCTCAGACGGATCCCAGGTGCTCCGGCTGATCGGCGTGAGCCGGGCCACGCTGGCGCGGTACATCGTGAGCGAGACGTTTCCGCGGCCGGATCGGCCACGCTGGAACAGGCCGCGCGCCGTCCTGGCTGGCAGGTGTCGCTGCCACAGCTCCAGCAGGGCCTCCGGCGCATCCACGCCGAGGTAGACGCCGCCCGGCTGGCCCTGGCGCGCGGCCATCGGCGCGTCGGGTGACCCGCAGGCCCACGCGGACCGTGTGTGTGCGGGAGGGGGCGGCTGCCGTGGCCCGCGTGCGGCATCCCGGGAGCCCGCTTGACGCGCTGACGGGAGGCGCGCACTATTCGGCTGGGGGGCACTGTGAGCGAGGCACCCAGCAGGGCGAGGATCCTGAAACTCTGTGGAGCCTTATTACTGCTGACGTGTTTCGTGCTGCCGATGACCTACTGTGACTCGTACCGAGACGAGTCTGGAAAGTACGTCTATGTTGCCCCTGGAGACACACCTCCTCCTGGTGTTCGACTGGTAATCGAACGCGACTATCTGGTTGAGACACTGGCTAGTGACGGACAGTCTTGGCCCATAGTTGCCGTATTCATTGTCCCGGCACTTGTAGTATTCCATGCCCGTCGCCGCCCCCTTGCTCGTGCGACGAGGATTCGGTGAGGCATGGCCTCTAGGTGGCGCTCCTGGCATCAACGACGGCTACGGGTTGTACGGTGAATTCTTCTCGGTCTGGAGGCTGTGAAACTACTCCTTGACTACCGGAGATACGCCAATGACCAATCGAAGAGGCGCAAAGCGGAACCTCGGCCTCGTGACCATCATGGCGCTGGCCCTGGTGGCGACCACGCGAGACGCAACCGCGGGTGAACGCAAGGGGTTGACCATCGGATTGGGGATGGGCGGAGGCCAGATCACCTGCGACTCCTGCGAGTTTCTGTCGGCGGCGGTGGTGGCGGGGGGATTCCACTTCGGCGGGATGGTGACCGAGAGGCTGGCGATCGTCCTTGACGCTTCCTTCGTCAGCAAAGAAGGGGATGGCCTGGAAGTCACGTCGGTGGTGGGCGGGCCGGCGATCCAGTACTGGTTGTGGCCGAGAGTCTGGGTCAAGGGAGGGGTCGGGTCGGGTCAAGTCTGGACGGACGGGGACGGGTTCTTTGTGACTTCCGAAAATGGCCTCGGACTTATCGGGGGCATCGGCGTGGAGGTGCTACAGAAGCAGAAGTTCACCATCGATCTGCAGTTCCAGTCCACGACCGCACGCATCGCTGGCGAACGCATCAGCAACATCTTCGGAGCCGTGGGCTTCAACTTCTACTGGGGCCACGATTGACGGCGCGCGCCGCGGCTGAGGGTCGCGCGTCACCTGCCGCAGCGTCGAGCAGTTCCGCCGCTCGACCGCGGTACAGCCCACGGGCGCTCGGCTGGCGAAGCCGGCAGCCATGACAGGGACGGCCGCCCGGCTGACCGCCGGCGAACTCGCGGTGCTCCCACCGCGAACTCGACGTGCTGGACGAGACGGCCGCCGCCCTGGCCGCGGACGGGGCCGACCCGTCCCGCGTGCGCCGGCTGGAGGAAGCGACCGCCGGCATTCGGTGTCTGCTCGCCCGGGCGGCGGAGCGGCAGTCCGTGCATCGAACGGGGCACACAGCCCTCCCCCGCTGAACATGCGAACGCCCGCAGTCGCCAATCAGGCGGTGCGGGCGTTTGTGCGAGCAAGAGGCCCTCTGTTACCCATGTGCTACCCAGGAGGCGACATGGTGCCGGGCCAGTGGCTGTAAGTTGTTGACTTGATTGGTCGGGACGGCGAGATTCGAACTCGCGACCCCCTGAACCCCATTCAGGTGCGCTACCAGGCTGCGCTACGTCCCGACCGGCGCCGTGCGGCGCGAACGAGGAGTGTACCGCATCGGAGGCCGGCTGAACAGGCGTCGAAGGCCGACGGCCGACCGACGAAGGCCGACCGGGTCACTTCATCAGCCGCGCCGCGAGCGCTTCGCCGACGGCTGCGACGTCTTCGGGCGGCCCAGCATGTCCAGCAGTGAGCGCATCTCGTGCTTCAGCCTGTCGATCTGCACGCGGGTCCCATCCGGGACGGCATCCAAGGCCGGCGGCGCCGGCGTGACCGAAGGCCTCTCTCCGATCGTACCTGCCGCGCCCGACGCAGCGGCCTCAGCACCGTCTCCGCGCGCCCGCGCGTCCTTCGCCTGCGCGGCCTGGACTTCCGCCACGAACGCCAGCAGGTCGTCGGGGGGCGGCGGCTGCTCGGCCTCGAACCGCCGGCGAACGCCAGCCAGCGTGAGCCCCTCGGTGAACACCATGTCGCGGATGCGCAGCACCCGCTCGACGTCCACACGCCTGTAGATTCGCGGGCCACCCGGCGTCTTCGACAGCCCGAGGTCGGGAAACTCCGACTCCCACGACCGCAGGACGTACGGCTGGATCTGCGCGAGTTCGCAGACCTCACCCGCCTTGAACGCAGGCTTGTCCGGAATGGTCACGCTCGGGGAATCAGCCACTGGGGAAGTATAGAACCCGGGAGTGGGGAGTGGGGAGGGGGGAGGGGTCTGGGAGTCGGGAGTGGGGAGTTGGGAGTTGGGAGTTGGGTAGTGCGGGCGACGTCGTATCAGGCATGGCCCTTCGCCCTGTCCCGGCCGCCGCGCTTGCGGACCGCGATCCGAATCGGCGAGCCCTCGAAGCCGAACGCCTCGCGCAGGCTGTTGACCAGGAACCGCTCGTACGAGAAGTGGAACGCGGTCGCGACGTTGGTGAAGAAGACGAACTGCGGCGGCGCGACGCCGGTCTGGGCGGCGTACAGGATCTTGACGTGGCGCTTGTCCGGGCTCGATGGCGGGTGCTGACGCCCGAGTTGCTCCACGAACCGGTTCAGTTCGCCCGTGGTGATCCGTTTGCGGCGCGCCATCGCCACCCTGTCGACGGTCTCGAGCAGCTTGGGCGCCCGCTCACCCGTCAACGCAGAGATGTGCAGGAGCGGCGCGTAGTCGAGGAACTTCATCCGGAAGCGCTGCTCCTCGTCGAAGGCCTTGTAGTGCCGATCCCCCTCGCCCTTGGTGAGGTCCCACTTGTTGGCGGCGATGATCATCCCGCAGCCGAGGCGCTCCGCTTCTCCGGCGATCGCCGCATCCTGGTCGGTGGCCCCCTCCGAGGCGTCGATCACGAGCACCGCCACGTCCGCGCGTTCCATCGCCCGCTTGGCCGTCAACACGCTGACCATCTCGACGGCGTGGCCGCTGGCCACCCGCCCGGGACGACGGATGCCGGCCGTATCCACGATGCGGAAGGTGCGCTTGTGCCAACGCAGCAGGGTGTCGATGGCATCCCGGGTCGTCCCCGGGATGTCGCTGACGATGAGCCGCTCTTCGCGCAGCAGACGATTGACCAGCGAGGACTTGCCCACGTTGGGCCGTCCGACGATGGCCACCGCGATCTCGTCGGGCGTGTCCACGGCCACTGCGCCGCCGAGCTTGCCGGCCGCCTTCAGTTGCAGCAGGGCCGCGTCGAGCAGTTCGGGGACGCCCGTGCCGTGTTCGGCCGCGATCTCGAAGACGTGGTCGAAGCCGAACGCGAAGAACTCGTACATCCTGTCGCGGGCTCTCTTGTCGTCGGTCTTGTTGACCGCCAGCAGCACCGGCGCACCCGACGTCCGGATCGCCGCGGCGATCTCGTCGTCACCGGGCAGCCGCCCCTCCCGGCCGTCGACGACGAACACGATGAGGTCGGCCTGCTGGAGCGCCCGCGTGCCGTGCTCGACGACCATGGCGTGCAGCGGATCCTCGGTATGACCGAAGATGCCCCCGGTGTCGACGAGCCGAAACGGCGTGCCCTGCCACTCCGCATCCTGCGCGAGCACGTCTCGCGTCGTGCCGGGCATGGCATTGACGATCGCTCGGCGGGTCCGCGCAATGCGGTTGAACAGCGTGGACTTCCCCACATTGGGGCGTCCGACGAGGACGACGGAGGGCAGCGAACGGGCGGATGGGGTCGTCATGCGGACATCTTGCGGATTGACACTCTAAACCCCTGTATCTATGCTTCTTAGCGGATCACGATGATCAAGGTCGACATCATCAACGAAGTGGCGACTGTTGCCGACATCACCAAGGTGAAGGCCGAGGTCGCCGTCGAGGCCGTCTTCGAGGCGATGCGGGAAGCCATGAAACGTGGCGAACGCATCGAACTGCGCGGATTCGGCGTCTTCCAGGTGAAACCGCGCAAGCGCGGGATCGGCCGCAATCCCCGGACGGGCAAGGAGGTGCGCATCCCGCCGGGCCGCACCATCCGGTTCAAGCCGGGCAAGGACCTCCAGAACATCGGCGGCTGAGCTGCGACCGCCTTTGTCCACCCCCACGCCGCCCTTTCGCCCCGACGACGCCCCCGAGACAGCCGACGTCCCGCAGCAGGCGCGCTGGTCGTCTGCCGACGACGCCTGGGTCACCGGCCCCCTGACGCCCAGGGAACCGATGTACGGCCCGCCGCCCAGGATTGGGCACGCGCCGTGGGTGCACCTGCTACTGCTCGCCCTGACCTTCGTGACGATGACGCTCGCGGGGTCATCGTTCTTCATGAACTACGTCACGGCCGTGGGAACACGACGCGTGGGCGTCACCGCGGCCACGGCGCTGATCGGGGGGCTGTGGTTCAGCGTGCCGGCGCTGCTGATCCTCGGCGCCCACGAACTCGGCCACTACTTCGCGTGCCGATTCTACCGGATTCCGGCCTCGCTCCCCTACTTCGTCCCGGCCCCACTCTTCTCCATCGTCGGCACGCTCGGCGCCGTGATACGCATGGCGCTGCCGCACACCCGGAAGGCGCTGTTCGACGTCGGCATCGCCGGCCCCATCGCCGGCTTCGTCGTGCTGGTGCCCCTGGCCGTGTATGGCGTGGCTCACTCGTACATCGTGACGCTGCCGAGGGCGGTGGCCCTCGAGGGTGGTCTGAACCTCGGCGACCCGCTGCTCCTCACCCTGCTGCAGAAGGCCTTCTTCGGCACGCCCCCGGACCGGTCGCTCTTCGTGATGCACCCGACGGGATTCGCCGCGTGGTTCGGCCTGCTCGCGACGGCCCTGAACCTCTTCCCCGCCGGCCAGCTCGACGGAGGGCACATCGTCCACGCCATCGTAGGCCGCTGGTCACGCTACGTGACCATCGTCTCGATCCTGATTCTGCTCGGGTTGGCGGTGTTCGTCTCGGCGAGCTGGGCCGTGTGGAGCGTGTTGCTCGTCGTCATGACTTACAGCTTCGGGCTCGATCATCCCCCCGTCGGCGAATCGCACGTACCGATCGGCGGGGTCCGGCTCGTGCTCGCCCTTGGTGCCGTGGCCATGTTCGTCCTCAGCTTCACGCCCGTCCCCATCAGCCCCATCGACTTCGTGGGGGGGCGGTAGGGACGCCCCCGGGAATCTCGTCAGAGCATGCTGAGCGGGTCCACGTCGACGGTGACGTGCTTGTGGAGAGACGGCATGCCCGCCAGCGCCTCACGCGTGGCGTGCCGCATCGCCGCGCGGTCCCGCCCTTTCAGGAACAGCTGGACCCGCGATTCGCCGCGCAGCCGGCCGAGCGGCGCCGGGGCGGGCCCCAGCACGCCGAACCGTGCGGCGCCCAGAGTCTTGAGTCTGTCGGCGAGCTGACCGGCCTCCCTCAGCGCGGTGGCCAGCGAGGCGTGCCGCACCACGATGTTGACCAGTGAGAGCCAGGGCGGATACCGCAGGCGTTCCCTGTACTCGAGTTCGCGCTCGACGAACTGGTCGTAGGCCTGTCGCGCCGCGAGTTCGACGGCGTAGTGATGGGGGTGGAGGGTCTGGATGAGCGCTTCACCCGGCGTCTCGCCGCGACCCGCGCGGCCTGCGACCTGCGTGAGCAACTGGAACGTGCGCTCCGCCGCCCGGAAGTCGGCCACGCCGAGCCCGACGTCGGCCGAGACCACGCCCACGAGCGTCACCTGCGGAAAGTCGTGGCCCTTGGCGATCATCTGCGTGCCCACGAGCACGTCGATCTCGCGCGCCGCGAACCGCGACAGCACCGTCCCGATGGCCCCGCGCCGCTGCATCGTGTCGCGGTCGACGCGGGCCACGCGCGCGCCAGGGCAGGTCGCCACGACCTCCTGCTCGACGCGCTCGGTTCCGGTCCCCGTGTACTCGAGGAACTCGCCGCGACACGTTGGGCACGCCTTCGGCAGTGCCACCGCGTACCCGCAGTAGTGACAGCGGACCTGTGCGGCGCGGCGGTGCACCGTCAGGGTCACGGCGCAGTTCGGGCACTCGGCCGTGGCGCCGCAGCCTCGGCACAGGAGCGACGGGGCGTACCCGCGCCGATTGAGCAGCACCATCGCCTGCTCGCGTCGGGACAGGCACTGCTGGAGCGCCTCACGCAGGGGCGCGCTCAGGACGATGTCGGGGCCCTCGCGCATGAGGACGTCGCGCATGTCGACGATGCGCACGTCGGCCAGCGGCCGGCCGTTCACGCGTTCGCGCATGCGCACGAGGTGGTAGCGTCCCTCCGAGGCGTGCCGCCACGTCTCGAGGGACGGCGTGGCCGAGCCCAGGACCGTCAGCGCCTCTGCGGCGCGAGCCCTGACGAGCGCGGCGTCCCGGCCGTGATAGCGCGGGCTTTCCTCCTGTTTGTAGGCGGTGTCGTGCTCCTCGTCCACGATCACCAGGCCGACGCGTGGCAGCGGCGCGAACACGGCTGAACGCGTCCCGATCACGATGTCGACCTCGCCGCGCCGGATGCGGTGCCACTGGTCGTAGCGCTCTCCATCCGACAGTCCGCTGTGCTGAATGGCGACGCGTTCGCCGAACGCCCGCCGGAACAGCGACGCGACGGCCGACGTCAGGGCGATCTCGGGCACGAGCAGCAGCACGCCACGTTCCTGCGCGAGCGCCGCTCGAGCCAGTCGCAGGTAGATCTGCGTCTTGCCACTGCCCGTGACGCCATGCAGGAGCGCCGGGTGGAAGCCCTTCCCGATGAGCGGCTCCAGGACGCCGAGTGCCTCGCCCTGCTCTGTCGTCAACGGCAGGAACAACGTCGTCGCCAGCGCATCCGACGTGCCGGCCGACCCGCTTGCGAAGGGGTCACGCGCCACAGCACGCCACTCGACCTGCGCCAGGCCGAGTGCCACGAGCCGCCGGACCACTTCGCTGCCGATGCCCTGATCCCGCAGTACGCTGGCGTCGACCCCCTCCGGCGATCCGACGAGCACGGCGATGGCCGACGCCTGCTTCGCTCCCAGACGCGCTGTCGCCGGTTCGAACGCCAGGGCCGTGGGTCGAATCCACCGCTGCTTGCGCGAGGCGTCGGCCTTGCCCGTGACCACCGGCTGGAGCCTGACGACGCCGGCTTTCAGCAGGCGACGCACGGCCCGCGATGCCACCTCCGGCGTCACCTCGACGTCGTGAACGCGGGCAGCGACGGCGCGAGCGATCTGGCGCCGCAGCACCGGACCCTTCTCGCGCAGCAGATCGAGGATGGCCTCGTCGACGGGCTGGTCCAGCGGCAGTTCCCGGGCGCCGTGGCCTGCCGCATCTGCGGCGTCCTCGGCCAGCGCGACGGTCATGTCGCTGCGAAGCCAGCCTTTGGGAGGCAGCGCCGCCGAGACGACCTCGCCCGGACCAGCCATGTAGTAGTCGCCGACCCACAGGGCGAGGTCCACCACTTCTTCAGGCAGGAACGTGACGTCGTCGAGAACCTCCAGCACGTCGCGGAGGCGCGAGGGTCCGTCGTCGGCTGTGGCGTTGTCGTGAGTGACAAGCCCGGTGACCTTGCGGGGACCGACCTGGACGATGACGCGCGTCCCGCGCGGCGCCTGCACGCCGTCCGGGAGGCGGTAGGTCAGCAGGCCGAGCCCGGGGACGGGCACCGCCACGCGGACCAGCCGCATCAGCGGTCCTCGCCTCCCTCGGCCGCGCCCGCGACAGGCGTGGAGCCTGCCGCCTGCTGCAGGAGGGAGCGCACGAGCTTCATGTCCTCCCACGTCTCCCGCTTCTTGTCCGGGCTGCGCAGAAGATAGGCGGGATGGAAGGTGGGCACGAGCTGCGCGCCACGGAACGCGTGCACCTGGCCCCGCAGCC
This sequence comes from uncultured Acidobacteriota bacterium, assembly GCA_963715265.1. Classification (GTDB taxonomy): domain Bacteria; phylum Acidobacteriota; class Vicinamibacteria; order Vicinamibacterales; family Vicinamibacteraceae; genus Luteitalea. The sequence goes on along the minus strand of CAVQRQ010000004.1, from coordinate 94,740 downwards.
GCGTGATCGGCACGTCGGAACGGAGCAGGGACTGCGCGGCGAACTTGCCCAGCGCGACGATCACCCGCGGCCGCACGATATCGATCTGCTGGAAGAGGAAGGGCTCGCAGGTCACGACCTCGTCCGGCTCGGGATTGCGATTGCCCGGCGGCCGGCACTTGATCACGTTCGCGATGTACACGTCGTCGCGCCGCAGGTCGATCGCCTCGATGATCCTGGTCAGCAACTGGCCGGCCCGGCCGACGAACGGGATGCCCTGGGCGTCTTCGTCGGCGCCCGGCGCCTCGCCCACGAACATGAGGTCTGCCGACGGGTTCCCCACACCGAACACGACCTGCGAACGGCCCAGGCTGCACAGCTTGCAGCGGGCACATTGCGGTCCGATGTGGGCGCGCAGCGCATCGAGTGAGGCAAACGCCTCGGGAGTCGGGCCTCGGGAGTCGGGACTCGGGAGAGCCGTCGACAGGGAGCTGTCGGCCGGCAGGGCCGGCTCTCCGAGCCCGGCGGCGTCGTCACGCCCTGCGGGTCGCGCGACAGGCTCCGGACCGCCCGCCCACGCGGCGTCACGCGTGAACCCGGCCACCCCGAGGTCCCTGTAGAACTCGAGGTGCGCACGCAATTGCGCACGAGGGTCCACGGCGTCAGTCATGCGGGGGCGCTGCCGGCCCGGGAGGCCAGTTCGGCGGATGGGGAGGTGACGGTGGCGAGGCGTTCGGCGACGAACGCGACGATTCGGGAGGCCAGCGCGGTCTTGGCCTCGAGTGGAAACGACTCCACGCCGTCGGCCGTCACGAAGCTGGCGATGTTGGTCTCCACCTCGAACCCCGCGCCAGGCTGGCCGACGTCGTTGGCGACGATGAGGTCGACCTGCTTCTCCGCCCGCTTGCCCGCCGCGTATTCGAGCACGCGCGTGGTCTCGGCCGCGAAGCCGACGAGGACGGGGTGGGAGCGGCCCGCGCGCCACCGACCGAGGTCGGCGAGGATGTCGGCGGTCCGCTCGAACGTCACGGTCACGGGACCGTCGTGTTTCTTCGCCTTGTCGACAGCGGGGCCGCCGGCCGGCGTGTAGTCGGCGACGGCGGCCGACATCACGACGGCGTCGGCCGATTCGCGGACCGTGAGCACGGCGGCGTGCATCTCGCGAGCCGACCGCACGCGCACGGTCTGTACGCCGGCAGGCGGCGGCACGCTGGTCGGCCCGAGGATGAGGGTGACGTCGGCTCCCTGCCTGGCGCACTCAGCGGCCACCGCGATGCCCATCCGGCCGCTCGAGCGGTTCCCGAGGTAGCGAACCGGGTCGAGGTCCTCGAAGGTGGGGCCGGCCGTGACGACGACCCGCCGGCCGCGCAGGGCGCCCTGGGGTTCCAGCAACCGCAAGGCTTCGGCGGCAATCACGTCGGGCTCCGCGAGCCGGCCCTTGCCAACCCAGCCACAGGCGAGGTAGCCCTCGCCAGGCTCCACGAACCGCACGCCGCGGGCCCGAAGCTGCGCCATGTTGGCCTGCGTGGCCGGGTGGTCGTACATGTGCGTGTTCATCGCGGGCGCGACGAGCACGGGCGCGCGGGTGGCCAGCGCCAGCGACGTCAGGAAGTCGTCGGCGAGGCCGTGGGCCAGCTTGGCGAGGATGTTGGCCGTTGCCGGGACCACGAGCAGGAGCGCCGCGTCGGAAGCCAGCGCGATGTGCTCGATGTCGGCATTGGCCCCGGCGGACCACTGGCTCGTGACGACACGCCGCTGCGTGATGGCCTCGAACGTCAGCGGGCCGACGAACCGAGTCGCCGCCCGCGTCATCGTCACGGCGACCTGGTGACCGGCCTTCTGCAGCAGGCGCACCACCTCGACCGCCTTGTAGGCGCTGATGCCGCCGCTGACGCCGACCGCCACGAGGGCCATTGAGACGGGATCGCCTTCCCGGTTCGGAAACCGACGCCTCAGGCGAGGGGCATGGCCTGCGGATCGATGGGCGGCTGGTCGTCGTACACGGCCTGCACGTAGCCCTCGAGCACCTCGCGCTGGGCGGTGCGGGCGGGCTTGCCGCTCGGCTCGACCTTCGGCACGCAGCCCTGGAGCAGCTGCTTAGCGCGCGCGGAGGCGACGACGACGAATTCGAAGGCGTTGGGAAGTGTGCTGCGGTCAACCATCGGGATGTGGTCCTGCTCTCTGGACGATGTCCCGGCGCCTTGCCGGGACCGTCAGGCGACCGGTTGGACGCCGAACGTCTTGAGTATCGCGGTGGCCTTTGAGCGCATCCGCCCGCGGCGGACACGCTCGGCCAGGATGATGCTGCGCATGGCCGTCACGCAGGCATCCAGGTCGTCATTGACGACAACGTAGTCGTAGTCCTCGTAGGCCGCCACCTCGGCCCGGGCCGTATCCAGCCGACGACGAATGGCCGGGTCCGAGTCCTTGCCCCGCCCGCGGAGGCGTTGCTCGAGCACCTCGAACGAAGGCGGCAGCACGAACACCGTGACCAGGGGAATTCCTGTCGCACGGACCTGCCCGGCCCCCTGGACGTCGATCACGAGAACCACATCCTTGCCGGAGGCCATCAGGCCCTCGGCGTCGGTGCGGCTCGTCCCGTACAGGTTACCGAACACATCGGCGTGCTCGAGAAACTCCCTTCGGGCCACCATGGCCTCGAAGATCGTGCGGGACACGAAATTATAGTCTACCCCGTCGCGCTCCCCTGCCCGCGCATCCCGGGAGGTGTAGCTGCGCGACATCGTCAGGCCCGGCACCACCTGCACGAGCCGCTCCACCACCGTCGTCTTTCCCGTACCGGACGGGGCGGAGACGACGAAGAGCTGGCCTGTGCCAGGCATGCCGTCACTCGACATTCTGGACCTGCTCCCGCATCTTCTCGAGTTCGGCCTTGGCGGTCACCACCAGCGCGGAGGCACTGGCACCCTCGGCCTTGGAGCCTATTGTATTCACCTCCCGGTTCATCTCCTGCAAGAGGAAGTCGAGCTTGCGGCCGACCGGCTCGGTCCCGTCGACGAGGTCGACCCAATGAGCCAGATGCGCCCGGAGCCGGACGAGTTCCTCTCGGATGTCCGATCGGGCCACGAACCGCACGACCTCCTGCGCAACGGCCGCCTCGTCCACCTGGAGATCGCGCCGCAGTTCGGTCACCCGCTGGAGGAGCCGGGCGTGGATGCCGGCCGCGCCGTCGCGACTCGCGCCCTCGAGGGCGTCGACCAGCGTCACCAGGGCCAGCCGGCGCTCCTCGAGTTCCGCGGCCAGGAACTGCCCCTCCCGGCGCCGCATCTCGCCCAGCGCCTGCAGGGCCTCGTCGAGTACGCCCCTCGCGACCTCGTCGAGCCGGGCGGCGTCAATCGCCGGCCGCTCCTCGCGCACCTTGAGCACCTGGGGAATCCGGAGGACGTCCCCCGGGTGGAGCGGACCGTCGACCAGACCGCTGGCCCGCACTTTCTCCAGCGCAGCCCCGACGGCCTTGACGAGCGTCTCGTCGATCTCCGCGATGAGGACGGGCTCGACGCGCTCCTGGAGCGTCATCGCGACCTCGAGTCGCCCTCGTGCGACCCGCTGCTGAATCAGGCCGCGCAGCGCCGGCTCGAACCCCTGCACGGCGGCAGGCAGGCGAAACTGGACGTCCAGGTGGCGATGGTTCACGCTCCGCAGGGTGACGTTGACGGCCAGGTCGTCGGTCTCGTGCGTGGCGGAGGCGAACCCTGTCATCGATACGATCATCGGTGGTCCATCAGCTGAGGCGAGCCGCTGGCGCACGCGGGGCGGCCGTGGGCTCGTGTGGGGAGGGCTCGCGCGGCGCGGGCTCGGCGCCGTTGGTGCCGAACATCTGCAGGGCGTAGAGCCGACTGTACACGCCGCCCTCCGACGCCAGAAGCTCGTCGTGGCGGCCGGTCTCGACGATCCGGCCGTGCTCCAGGACGATGATGCGGTCGGCGCTGCGCACCGTCGACAGGCGGTGCGCGATGACAAACGACGTCCTGTTGCGCATCAGGGTCTGCAGCGCCTCCTGGACGAGCCGCTCGGATTCGGCATCGAGCGACGAGGTCGCCTCGTCCAGGACCAGGATCGGCGGGTCCTTGAGCAGCGCGCGCGCGATCGCCAGTCGCTGCCGCTGCCCTCCACTCAGCCGGTTCCCGCGTTCGCCGATCCGGGTGTCGTAGCGCTCGGGCAGCGCGGCGATGAACTCGTGCGCGTGCGCCGCCCGCGCGGCAGCCTCGATCTCGGCCAGCGACGCACCGGGACGGCCGTAGGCGACGTTGTGCGCGATGGAGTCGTCGAACAAGACCGTCTCCTGCGTGACCAGGCCGATGTGGCTGCGCAGTGACTGCAGCGTCGCGTCGCGGATGTCGAGGCCATCGATGAGAATCGCCCCGCCCGTGACGTCGTAGAACCGCGGCAGGAGGTTGACCAGCGTCGTCTTGCCGGCACCGCTGAGCCCGACGATGGCGATGATCTCTCCGGCGTCGACGCGGAACGACACCCCGTCGAGCACGGTGCGCCGCTCGCGGTCGGCATAGGAGAAGTCCACGGCCCGGAACTCGACGCCGCGCGTGGGCCGCGGCATGACCACGGCCCCCGGCCTGTCGGTGACCTCCGTGTGGGTGTCGAGCAGTTCGAAGATCCGCTGGGCGGCCGCCATCGCCTGCTGCAGGGTCGCGTTGACGCGGCTGAGGCGCTTGATCGGCTCGTACATCAGGAACAGCGTGGTCACGAAGAGCATGAATTCGCCCATCGTGAGACGCCCCTGCCCAATCTGCGAGGCTCCGTACCAGATCATCGCCGCTACGGCGATCCCGCCAAGCCATTCCATCAGGGGCGGCAGCGCCGACACCGTGCTCGTCACCTGCATGTTGGTGCGGTAGACCCGATGCGAGGCCTCCTCGAAGCGCGCCTGCTCGCGCTGCTCCGCGCCGAAGGCCTTCACGATGCGGTGGCCGCCGAAGGCCTCGGCCGTGATGTGGGTGAGGACTTCCAGTTGCTCCTGGGAACGGCGGCCGCGACGGCGCACTCGCTGCCCGAGGCGGACCAGCGGGTAGATCAACACCGGCGCTCCCGTGAGCGACACGAGCGCGAGGCGCGCATCGTGATAGAACAACAACCCGATGTAGCCAATCAGCGTGACGCCCTCGCGGATCAGGTCGCCCACCGTCTGCGACACGACCTGCTGCACCTGGTTGACGTCGTTGCTCACGCGTGAGAGCAGTTGCCCCGTCGATCGCCGCGAGAAAAAGGCGGCCGACTGCCCCAGCACGTGGCCGAACATCTGGTTGCGGATGTCCCGCACCACGCGCTGCCCGACATCGGTCATCAGGTAGGCCGACAGGTACGCGCCGAGCCCCTTCACCAGGTACACCCCGACGATCGCGAGGGCAATCGTCGTGAGCTGCGCCTGGTTGCCGAGCGCCTGGTCGAAGATCGGCTTGATCAGGTAGACCACGCCAGCGGAGGCGGCGGCGTAGGCCACCATCGCCGCGAGCGCGGCGAGCAGGCGGCCACGATACGGGGCCGCATAGCGGAGCAATCGGAGGAGGACTGTCACGCGTACTGGCGATCGCTCCTCAGTCGCCGTAACCGTGGGGGTGGGCCTCGAACCATCGCCAGGCGGTGCCGACGATGACGTCGAGGTCGGCCAGCCGCGGCGTCCAGCCGAGGACCGTGCGGATGGCGTCGTTGGCGGCGTACAGGCTCGATGGGTCGCCCGGCCGGCGCGGACCGATCGCGTGCGGCACGTCCCGGCCCGACACGCGGGCGACGGCGTCGATCACCTCCCGAACCGAATGCGGCGTGCCGGTGCCGACATTGAAGCGGGCCGACACGCCGTCCCGCTCGAGATACTCCAGGGCCCGGACGTGCGCGTCGGCCAGGTCCGTCACATGGATGTAGTCACGCAGGCAGGTGCCGTCGGGGGTCGGGTAATCCGTGCCGAACACCCGGAGCGAGTCGCGCCCGAGCGCCGCGAAGATGGCGCGCGGAATGATGTGGATCTCGGGCCGGTGGTCTTCGCCGAGGAGCCCGTCGGGGTCGGCGCCCGCCGCGTTGAAGTAGCGGAGTGCCACACTGCGGAGCCCGAACGCCGTCTCCACGTGCGGCAGCGCCCGTTCCACGGCCAGTTTGGTCTCGCCGTACGTGTTGATCGGCTGCTGGGGGTGGCCCTCGTCGATCGGCACGCGACGGGGCTCGCCGTAGGTTGCGCAGGTCGACGAGAAGATCAGGCGGGTCACGCCCGCGCGGCACAGGCCCTCGAGGAGCCCGAGCGACCCGACGACGTTGTTGCGGTAGTAGCCGAACGGATCGCCGACCGAATCGGGCACCGAGAGCCAGGCTGCGAAGTGCAGCGCGGCGTCCACGCCGTGAGAACGGCAGGCGTCGTGCACCACCGCCGCATCGCCGACACCAGCCTCGACGACCTCCAGCTGGCCGGGGGACGCGATTGTCTGAAGCGCATCGCAGGCGGCGCGGTGCCCTGCCGAGAAGTCGTCGAGCACGACGACGCGCCGTCCGGTCGCGATCAGGGCCTTCACCGCATGGCTGCCGATGTACCCCGCCCCGCCGGTGACGAGCACGGCCATGGCGCTAGCGTCCGATCGAGTAGTACGTGAAACCCTGCGCCGCGATTGCCTCGGGCTTGTAGATGTTGCGGCCGTCGAAGATGATCGGCGCCTTCATGCGCCGCTTCATGCGCGCGAAGTCGGGCTCCCGGAACTCGTTCCACTCGGTGACCAGCGCGAGGGCGTCGGCCCCCCCCAGCGCGTCGTAGGCCGTCCGCGAATAGGTGATGCGATTGCCGAAGATGCGCTTGGCGGTGCGCTGCGCCTCGGGGTCGTAGGCCTGCACCTTCGCACCCGCCTTGAGCAGGCCCTCGATGATCGTGATGGCCGGCGCCTCGCGCATGTCATCGGTGCGCGGCTTGAACGCCAGGCCCCAGACCGCGATGGTCTTGCCCTTCAGCGAACGGAGCCGCTGCTTCATCATCGACAGCAGCTTCTTCTTCTGCTGCGCGTTGACGTCCTCCACGGCCTCGAGGATCTTGAACTCGTAGCCCTTGTCGCGGGAGAACTTCAGGATGGCCTTGACGTCCTTGGGGAAACAGCTCCCGCCGTACCCGACACCGGGGAAGAGGAAGGACGGACCGATGCGGTTGTCGGACGCGACGGCGCGGCGCACCTGGTCGACGTTGGCGCCATAGAGCTCGCACACGCGGGCGACTTCGTTCATGAACGAGATGCGCGTGGCCAGCATGGCGTTGGCGGCGTACTTGCACAGCTCCGCGCTGGCGCAATCCATCACCATGATCGGCGCGCCGGTCCGCGTGAACGGCGCATAGAGCTCGCTCATGACGCGGCCGCCGCGCTCGTCGTCGGCGCCGATGACCACGCGATCGGGCTTGAGGAAGTCGTCGACGGCGGCCCCCTGCTTCAGGAACTCGGGGTTGCTGACGACGCTGAACGGGTGGCGGGTCTCCTTGCGCATCACCTCGCGCACCTTTTCGGAGGTCCCGACCGGCACCGTGCTCTTGTCGACGATCACCCTGTAGCCGTCCATCGCGCGGGCGACCTCGCGCGCGACGCCGAGTACGTGCTTCAGGTCGGCCGAGCCGTCCTCGGCCTCAGGCGTACCGACCGCGATGAAGATGATGTCGGAGACCTTGACCGCAGCGGGCAGTTCGGTGGTGAACGACAGCCGCTTCTCGGAGGCGTTGCGCCGCACGATCTCCTCGAGGCCGGGCTCGTAGATGGGAATCTTGCCGCGCTTGAGGGCCCTGATCTTGTCGGCGTTGGAGTCGACACAGACGACGTCGTTGCCGTTCTCCGCGAAACAGGCCCCCACCACCAGGCCCACGTAGCCTGTTCCCACAACCGCAATCTTCACGCCATGTCCTCCAGGAGCGGGCCGAGTCCGGTTCCTGTCGCATACTCCATGGAACTGCCCGCGACAGGCGGCCCAACGCCTTACGCTAGCATACGTTCCCGTGAAGGTGCTGCTCGACTATCGACCGGCGCTGCGCGCGCGGACCGGCGTCGGCGAGTACGTACACCAGACGGCCATGGCGCTGGCGGCGACGGCTCCGCGCGATGGCAAGGTGGTCCTGTTCGCCAGCAGTTGGAAGGACCGGCTCCGGTCGCCGGCCCCGGGGATGGACGCATGCGACGCGCGGATTCCGGTCCGCCTCCTCAACTGGGCCTGGCATCGCCTCGAGTGGCCGCCCGTGGAGCGAATCGTCGGCGCCGTCGATGTCGCGCACTCCCCCACCCCTCTCCTCCTGCCGGCCTCGCGCGCCGCGCAGGTCGTGACCATCCACGACCTGTTCTTCCTGGACCACCCGGACGCGACAGCCGCGGAGGTACGGCGCGACTACCCGGCGCTGGTCGCGACGCACGCCCGCCGGGCCGACCTCGTGGTGACCGTGTCGGCCACAGTCGCCGCGCAGGTCGTCGCGCGGCTGGGTGTCGACCCCGAGCGGGTCATCACGTGCCCCAACGGCGCGCCGGACTGGACGCCGCGTGCCCACGTCCCGATGGATGGCCCCGCCATCTGCGTCGGCACCCTCGAGCCCCGCAAGAACATCGGCGGGCTCCTCGACGCCTGGACGCTCCTGGTCGAGGGCGGCCTCAGGGTGCCGCTGCTGCTGGCAGGCGGTGCGCCGGCGTCGGCCGCGCCGCTGCTCGCGCGACTGGAGCATCCCCCGCTGAGAGGTCTGGTCCGCCATGTCGGCTACCTCGAGGACGCGGACCGGCGCGCGTTCTACGATCAGGCGCGACTGCTGGTCCTGCCGTCACTCGACGAGGGATTCGGCCTGCCGGTGGTCGAAGCGATGGCGGCAGGCGTGCCCGTGGTCGCCTCGCGGCGCGGTGCCCTGCCCGAGGTCGGCGGTGATGCCGTGGTCTACGTCGATCCCGGGGATGCGAGCCGCATGGCCGCGACGCTTGCGGAGGTCCTCACATCGGCCCCTCGGCTCGAGGATCTCCGGCAGCGCGGTGCGGTGCGCGCCCGGGCGTTTTCCTGGACCACGTCGGCCTCGCGGCTCTGGCACGCCTACACCGAAGCCGTCGCGCGACGGAGGGCGCGATGATGCGGCTGGGCGTCGATGCACGCGAACTCGGTGGCCGTCCCACGGGCGTCGGGCGCTACCTGCGCGAGTTACTGGTCAGGTGGCAGTCCGCGCCGGCCTGCGCCGGCACGGACGTCGTGCTGTTCTCCCCGGACGCCGCCGCACCGCCGTGGACCGTGCCCTCCCTGGGCGGCGCCCGGCTGCACTGGCAGCAGGTGCCGGGGGCGGGGCGGACGGTCTGGGAACAGCGCGACCTCGCCAGGGCTGCTCGCCGCGCACGCATCGAGGTGCTCTTTTCCCCCGCCTACACGGCCCCGCTGCGCCTCGGGCTCCCGAGCGTGCTGGCGCTGCACGACGTGTCGTTCGCGGCGCACCCCGAGTGGTACGCCTGGCGACACGGCTTGCGGCTCCGCACGTTGTCGGCCTGGTCGGCGCGCCGCGCCCACACGGTGCTGACGCTCACGGAGTTTTCGGCCGCCGAGATCCGACGACACATGGGGATCCCGGCGGGGCGCCTGCGCGTGATTCCCCTCGCCGTCGACTACCACGACGTGGCTCCCCCGCCCCTGGTCGCCCCGCCGCCGGCGCCCGTGATCCTGTTCGTGGGTTCGATCTTCGAGCGCCGCCACCTGCCCCTGCTGATCGAGGGCATGGCACGCGCCCGGCGCGACATCCCCGACCTGCGTCTCGAAGTGATCGGCGAGAACAGGACGGACCCGCGGCAGGATCTCGAGGCACTCGCCCGTCAGCAGGGAACCGCGGGCGCGCTCCGGCTGCGGGACTACGTGTCGGACGAGGACCTCGAGCGGGCCTACGGCACCGCGGGCGTGTTCGCGTTCCTGTCGGAGTACGAGGGCTTCGGCCTCACGCCACTGGAGGCGATGCGGCATCGCCTCCCGACGGTCGTGCTGGACACGCCTGTCGCCCGCGAGGTCTACGGCGTCGGCGCCTGGTATGTGCCGGCCGGTGATGCGGGCGCCGTCGCCGACGCCGTCGTCACGCTGCTGCGCGACCCGGACGCGCGCGCCGCGCAGATTGCCGCGGGCGCGGCCACCGTCGCACGGTACGGCTGGGACGAGGCCGCGCGTGCCACGTGGGACGCGCTGCGTGCCGCGGCCCGTCCCCTGGAGGACGGGGTGGGCGGCCACTCCTCGCGAGGGTCACGCGCGTGAGGGGCTCGCTCACCGTCGTTGTCGTGACCTTCAACGCACGGGCAGACGCCCTGGCATGCCTGTCCTCTCTCCACACGCACCCGCCCGCGCGCCCGTGGGACGTGGTCGTTGTCGACAACGACTCGGCCGACGGGACGGCGGATGCCATCGCCGCCACGTGGCCCGACGTCCGGCTCGTCCGGCTCGAGACCAACGTCGGTTTCGCCGCGGCCAACAACGTCGGCATCCGTGCGACGGCCGGCGACCTGGTGCTGCTGCTCAACAGCGACACGCTCGTGGGCGCGGGCCAGATCGAAGCCTTGTGCGCGGCGCTCGAGGGGGAGCCGGCGGCGGCGGCCGCCGGACCGCGACTGGTGGATGGCCAGGGACGGCAGGAACTCTCCTACGGGCGCATGCTCTCGCCGATGAACGAGGCGCGGCAGAAGGCGCGGGCCTGGCTCCTCGCCGCCGGGCCCGACATCGCCAGGCGCCGGATCGCCGCCGACATGCGGCGGCGCCAGTTCGTCGACTGGGTCAGTGGCGCCTGCCTGCTGGTCCGCCGCACGCCCGCGGAACAGGTGGGGCTGCTGGACGAGCGCTTCTTCATGTACTGCGAAGACGTCGACTTCTGCGCCGCCCTCCGCGAGGCGGGGCACCGGATCCTGTACGCCCCCGATGTCGTGGTCACGCACCTGCGGGGCCGATCGCGGGCGGCGGCGCCAGCGGCCACGACACGCCGCTACAGGGACAGTCAGCTGGCGTTCTACCGCAAGCACCATCCCCGCTGGGTGCCGATCCTCCGGTGGTACCTGGCGGTGACGGGCACGTCTGCGGTGCGCTGACGCGGCGCGCGCGGCTCTGCCCGGGGACCAACGGGCGCCGGAGGCCCGATGTTAGACTCGGCCTCGAATGCGCGTGGCGATCGACATCCGGAAGTTGCGGGACTACGGCATCGGCACGTACGTGCGCAACATCGTCACGGAGATCGGCCGGCTGGACACCGAGAACGAGTACGTCCTCATCAGCCGTCCGGAAGATCTCGCGTTCACGGCGACTCTCGGGGCGAACGTCCGCGGCGTGGTCAGCGCCGCGGGCAACTACTCGGTGAGCGAGCAGTTCGCGATCCCCTCGATCGTTCGGCGCGAGAAGGCCGATATCTTCCACGCGCCCCATTACGTCCTGCCACCGGTGATGCCGTGCCCGTCGGTGGTGACGATCCACGATTGCATCCACCTGATGTTTCCGCAGTACCTGCCGAACCGTCTCGCCTACACGTACGCGCGGGCGTCGATGTGGATCGCCACACACAGATCGGCACACGTGCTCACGGTGTCGGAGGCGTCCAAGCGCGACATCCTGCGGTTCTACAGGATTCCGCCCGAGAAGATCACCGTGGCCTACAACGCCATCGACGCGCGCTTCGACACGGCCCCGGCTCCCGAGGACATCGCGCGCGTGAAGGAGCGGTTCCAGCTCCACGACCCGTTCGTCCTCTACGTGGGCAACATCCGGCCGCACAAGAACGTGGAGCGGCTGATCGAGGCCTTCGCGCTGGTGCGGACGGGGCCGCTGGCCAACACCAAGCTGCTCATCATCGGCGACGAAATCAGCAAGTACCCCACGCTGCGACGGGCGGTCCACCAGGGCAAGCTGCACAAGCACGTCCGGTTCCTGGGATTCGTGGAAGGCGACACCCTGGCGGCGCTCTACCGCCTCGCGACGGTGTTCGCGTTTCCCTCGCTCTACGAGGGATTCGGGCTGCCCCCGCTCGAGGCGATGGCCAGCGGCACACCGGTTGTCACCTCGAACATCTCGTCGATGCCCGAGGTGGTGGGCGACGCCGCGATCCTGGTCGATCCGCGTGAGCCGACGGCCATCGCGCACGGCCTGCGCCGCGCCCTGCTCGATCCCGCCCTCCGGGAGCAGATGCGCCAGCGCGGCCTGGCTCGAGCGCGGCACTACTCCTGGACGCGGACGACGGAGACCATCCTCCGCATCTACCGCGAAACCGCGACGGGCCGGTGACCGATCCCCTCGCCGGCACACCGGCGGACCTGACGGGCCTGCGCGTGGCGCTGGTCCACGACTGGCTGACGGGCATGCGCGGGGGCGAACGCGTACTCGAACAACTGTGCCGCCTGTTTCCGGACGCCGTCGTCTACACGCTGGTTCACGTCCCCGGCGGCCTGAGTCCCGCGATCGCGCGACACCGCATCGTCACGTCGGCGCTCCAGCGCGTGCCCGGGGTCGAGCGCGTGTACCGCCACCTGCTGCCCCTGTACCCGGCGGCCCTCTCGGCCATGCGCGTGGCGCCGGTGGACCTGGTCATTTCGAGCAGCCACTGCGTCGCCAAGTCCGTGCGCGCGCCCCGGGGCGCGCGTCATCTCTGCTACTGCCACACCCCGGTCCGCTACGCGCACGATCAGTTCGACGCGTACTTCGGCCCCGCGCGGGTGGGGCCCGTGGCATCCGCCGTGCTGCGTCCCGCGATGGCCGCCTTCGCGCGATGGGACGTGCGGACGAGCGGGCGCCCCGACCGCTATGTGGCCAACTCTCAACATGTTGCGCAGAGGATCGGTCGACACTATAATCGTCGATCGGTCGTGATTTACCCGCCAGTGGATACGACGTACTTCACGCCGGACGCCGTGTCGGCGTCCCGCCCGGCGCAGGCGCTGGTGGTGTCGGCCCTGGTGCCATACAAGCGGGTGGACGTCGCGATCGAGGCGTGCCAGCAGGTCGGGCTGCCCCTGACGATCGTCGGCCAGGGACCCGAGGAGTCCCGGCTGCGCGCGATGGCCGGTGGGGACGTGACCTTCGCGGGATCCCTGTCGGACGCCCAGGTGCGCGAGGCGTACCGGACGGCCGCCATGGTGCTGATGCCAGGCGAGGAGGACTTCGGTATCGTGCCTGTCGAGGCGCAGGCGTGCGGCACACCCGTGGTGGCCCTCGGCCGCGGGGGCGCTGTCGAGACGGTCGTCCCCGGTGTGACCGGCGTCCTGGCATCCGAGGGGGCGCCCGCGCTGGCCGACGCCATTCGGGAAGCGCTGGGGACCCCCTGGTCCGCGCAGGCCTGCCGGCAGCAGGCGGAGCGGTTTTCTGTGGATCGATTCACCTCGGAGATGACCCTGGCCGTGCGAGACCTCATGCAAGCCCTGCCCGCGGAGGTGCGATGGTAAAGCGCTTCACGCGCCTGTTTGTCGTCGCGCACGTCCTCGCGGACGCCGTGGCCGGCGTGCTCGCTTTCCTCATCGCCTACGGCGTCCGGTTCCAGTCCGGACTGCTGGCCGTCACCAAGGGCTATCCGCCATTTCAGCAGTACCTCTGGCTCGCCCCGCTCGTGGGCGTCCTGGTGCCGACGGCCTTCCACCTGCACGGCGTCTACAGGCTTCGGCGCGGACGATCGCGGATCGACGACTTCTTCGGTGTGCTCGTCGGCAGCGTGCTGGCCGTGGTGCTCGGGGTCGTCAGCACCCTGTACGTCCAGACCTACTACGTGCCCGACCAGCTGAAGGACCGTGGGGCCTTCGAAGTCAGCCAGTTGGTCTGGGGCCTTTTCCTGTGTTTCAACGTCGCCCTGACCTTCCTGACGCGCGTGGCCGTGCGCGAGTGGATGGAACGGCGCTGGCGGGCAGGCCTGGGACTCAAGCGCGTGCTGGTGGCCGGGGCCGGGGATCTCGGGCGCCTGGTGGTAGACCGCATCCTCGAGCACCGCGAGCTGGGCCTGAAGGTCATCGGGTTCGTGGACGACAAGGCCGAGGGCGGCGCGCATCTCGGGTACCGCGGCCTGCCCCTGCTCGGCACGCTCGACGAGACGCCCGAGATCCTGCAGCGCGAGAGGATCGACCACCTCTACATCGCCCTGCCCCTCGACGAGCACGTGAAGATGCTCGCGCTCGTGGAGAACGCCAACAGGGAGATCGTGGACATCCGCGTCGTGCCCGACCTGCTCCAGATCATCTCCCTGCGGGCACGACTCGAGGACCTCGACGGCCTGCCGATCATCAACATCCACGACGTGCCGCTGCGCGGCCTCAACGCCGTGCTGAAGCGAACGATGGACGTGGTGCTGGCGTCGGCGAGCCTGGCCGTGCTGGCCATCCCGATGGGCATCCTGACGCTGCTCATTCGACTGACGTCGCCGGGGCCTGCGCTGTTCCGGCAGGAACGCATGGGGCTGGACGGCAAGGCGTTCTACGTCTGGAAGTTCCGGTCGATGTACGACGGGGCGGAACGCAACTCCGGGCCCGTGTGGGCCATCGAGGACGACCCGCGCTGCACGCCTGTCGGGCAATTCCTCCGCCGCAGCAACCTCGACGAACTGCCCCAGCTCTGGAACGTGCTGCGTGGCGACATGTCGCTCGTGGGCCCACGCCCGGAGCGCCCCTTCTTCGTCGATCAGTTCAAGCAGCGCATCCCGCAGTACATGCTGCGCCACAAGGTCCGCGCCGGCCTCACGGGCTGGGCACAGGTCAACGGGTGGCGCGGCAACACGTCCATCGAGAAGCGCATCGAGTACGACCTGTACTACATCGAGAACTGGTCGCTCATGCTGGACGTCAAGATCATGTGGCTCACCGTGATCAAGGGCTTCTTCCACAAGCACGCGTATTGAGATCCACATGCCACGCATCGTCATCACGGGAGCGGCCGGGTTCATCGGCTCGCACCTCGCCGAGACCCTCCTGGACCGCGGCCACACGGTGGTCGGCATCGACAACCTGCTCACGGGCGACGTCGCCAACATCGCGCACCTGTCCGGCCGCGACTTCACGTTCATCAAGCACGACGTCACCAACTACATCTACATCGACGGTCCCGTGGACGCGGTGCTGCACTGGGCGAGCCCGGCCAGCCCCATCGACTATCTCGAACTGCCGATCCAGACGCTGAAGGTCGGCGCGCTCGGCACGCACAAGGCGCTGGGACTGGCCAAGGAGAAGCGGGCGCGATTCGTCCTGGCCTCGACGTCGGAGGTGTACGGCGACCCGCTCGAGCACCCGCAGACGGAAACGTACTGGGGCAACGTCAACCCCGTCGGGCCGCGCGGCGTGTACGACGAAGCCAAGCGCTTCGCCGAGGCCATGACCATGGCCTACCACCGCTACCACGGCCTGGACACGAAGATCGTCCGCATCTTCAACACCTATGGCCCGCGCATGCGGGTCCACGACGGCCGCGCGGTGCCGGCCTTCATGAGCCAGGCGCTGCGGGGCGAGGACGTCACGATCTTCGGCGACGGTTCGCAGACGCGGAGCTTCTGCTACGTCACCGACCTGGTGGACGGCATCCTGCGGCTGCTCGACTCGGACGTCAACGATCCGGTCAACATCGGCAACCCGCACGAGATGACGATCAGGCAGATCGCCGAGACCATCATCAGGATGACGGGTTCGACGAGCCGACTCGTCTACCAGCCGCTGCCCGAGGACGACCCCAAGGTCCGCCGGCCCGACATCACCAGGGCGCGGACCCTGCTCGGATGGGAACCCAAGGTCTCCCTCGAGGACGGGCTCACCAGGACGATCGCGTACTTCCGCACGAAGGTGCTGGCGTAGGCTCCCGACCGGCCTATCTCGGACCCGTCCTCGGGCGCTGCGCCGTGAGCAGGTAGTGCAGCGCGCTGAACACCGTGATGGCGGCCGAGGCGTAGACGAAGACCTGGGGTATGGGCGAGGCCATCGCCAGCCAGTTGAACAGCAGTGTGATGACACCCGTCGCCGCGTAGGTGCCTGTCGCGAGCTTCCCCCAAATCGACGGGTAGAACGTCCGAGGCCCGAGCGCGAGGTTCACGATCGCCACGGTCAGGACGATACCGAGGTCCCGACTGAACACCACGACGGTCAGCCACAGCGGGATCCGGTGCGTCAGGTGCGGCAGCGGCAGCGTGAGCACCACGAACATCGTGAGCAGCAGCAGCTTGTCGGCAGCCGGGTCCAGCCATGCACCCAGCGTCGTGTGCTGCCCCGACAGGCGGGCGACGTACCCGTCGAGGAGATCGGTCACTGCCGCCGCCACGAACACCGCGAGGGCCCAGCCCACCTGCCCGTAGACGAGCAGGAGCCCGAACACGGGGATCAGCAGCATCCGCAGGAGCGTGAGCTGGTTGGCAAAGGTCAGCACGTGCGTGGTCCCGAGGGGCTCTAGGGCCGTGGCGCGCCCGCGTCACCGGCAGGCGCCGCGCCCGACTGGTCCACGAGGCGGGCGAGCCTGTCCACGGCGTTCACGGCATCCGCGCCGGTCATCGGCCGACTGATGCCGAACGTCTGGCCTTCGAGGGGACTCATCACGCCGCTGGCCACCGCGCGCGAAATCGCCATGTACAAAGTGTGACGGGGGCGCACGTCGGCAAACGCCAGCCGCGCCTCGGCCCATCCCCGCGCTGCCTGAGGTACGCGGGCCGCCACCAGGTTGAGTACGCGCGCCACCACGGCGGCGAACTCGCCGCGATTCAGGCCGGCGCCCGGCTGGAACGTGTGATTGGGGTAGACCTCCATCGCGCCCGCGCGGGCGGCGAGCAGGATGGCGGACTGCGCCCAATGGCGTCGGCTGTCCGTGATGAGAACCGTGCCCGTCGCCGAGGCCTGCAGCAGCGTCGGGACGCGATAGGCCAGGAGCGCGGCCACGTCTCCGCGCGTCACGCGCGGAGCCTGTCCGATGGCCTTCAACTCGGCAGGCAACGCCGCCTCCTTCAGGCCTGTCTCGATGACCGCGATGCGGGCGGACAGGTCAGGCAGGCCCGGGTCGAGCTCGAGCGCGCGCCTGTACGCCGCCATGGCCCCCTCCGTGTCGCCGGCCGCGTCCTGCAGCTCGCCACGCAGCGCCCAGGAGCGGGCGTCCTGCGGGTCGAGCGCAAGGGCGCGATCGACCAGCGCACGGGCGCGCGCACCGTTGTCCAGCCGGCGCTCGACGTCTGCCAGGTCGCGATGCAGGAACCCGCTGTCTGGCGATGCCTTGATGGCGCGCTGGTAGTGGTCCCGCGCCTCCTCGAGTCGGGCGGCGGCCAGCGCGCCCTGCGCCAGTGCCACGTCGCTCTGCACGGCGCGGAACCTGAGGACCTCGACTCGACGCTGCGCGACGGGCTGGTCGGGCGCGCGTTCCAGGACGGTCTGGTAGGCCTCGAACGCCTCGCCTTCCCTGCCAAGTTCAACGAGCGCCTCTCCGCGTCCCACCAGAGCCGGCACGTAGGACGCGTCCACCCCCAGCGCGCGATCGAACAACTGCAGCGCCTGCGCGGGCTGCTCCTGCGCCAGGCGCACGAACCCCAGCGAGACCTGGGACGGGTACGCCCGGGGCGCCTTCCTCAGCAGCTCGCGGAGCGTGCGTTCGGCGGCGCGCGGGTCGCCCGACTGGAGTTCCAGCCATGCCCGCTCGTGCTGGCGCGCGACCACATCCTGCCGGGCCAGATCGGCTGTCAGCTCCGGCTTCGGATACTCGGGGAAGCGCTCGGTTCCCGGGACGACAACCGGAAGCGGAACGGGCCGGCTGCACCCGGCAATCGCGGCGGTCGTCGCGATCGCCGCCGCCAGCGCCCAGCGGCGCAGGAGACGGCTCACAGTGACAACCCTTCCTGCAGGCGCTGCATCAGGCGGCGGGGCACCTCGGCCTCGATGTGCACCCGATCGCCATCGGCGTCGTGGAGCAGGACACGGGCGACGCGGTAGAGCCGCTCGATGGCTTCGCGATCCTCCGGTCGCCCCTGGTCGAATGTGAGGGTGACGCGCCGGGTGTCGAGGGCGAGCGCGCGTGCGATTTCCACGCGCAGGTCGTCCAGGCCGTCGCCCTCCGCGGCGGAGATCTGCAGGGACCCTTCGTAGGCCTGCCGCAGGTGCTCCCGGGCGCCGGCGTCGAGCCTGTCGATCTTGTTGAAGACGAGGAGCATCGGCACGTCCCCGGCCTCGACCTCGCCGAGCACGCGCTCGACGGCCCGCAGGTGTCGCTCGTAGTCCTCGACCGAGGCATCGACGACGTGCAGCAGCAGGTCGGCGTCGGCCACCTCCTCGAGCGTGGCGCGAAACGCCGCGACGAGCGCGTGCGGCAGCCTGTCGATGAATCCGACGGTGTCCGAGAGAATCGCACGCTGCCGGTTGGGGAGCCTGAGCTCGCGCGTCAGCGGATCGAGGGTGACGAACAGGGCGTCGGACGCCACGGCACTGTCGTGCGTCAGCCTGTTGAACAGCGTCGTCTTGCCTGCATTCGTGTAGCCGACCAGCGCGACAGCCGGCAGGTCAGATCGTCGGCGTCGGTCGCGCAACTGCCCGCGACGTCGCCGGACGGCAGCCAGGTCGTCGGTGAGCGCCCCGATCCGCAGGCGGATCCGCCGCCGGTCCGTCTCGAGTTTCGTCTCGCCCGGTCCGCGCGTCCCGATGCCCCCACCGAGTCGTGACAGCGCTGCCGACGCCCCGACGAGCCGCGGCAGGAGATACCGGAGTTGCGCCAGCTCGACCTGCAACTTGCCTTCGCGGGTCCTGGCACGGCGCGCGAAGATGTCGAGGATGAGCTGGGTGCGATCGATGATCCGGCGCTCGAGGATCTTCTCCACGTTTCGCAGTTGCGCCGGTGTGAGTTCGTTGTCGAAGATGACCAGCGAGATGTCGGACTCGTCACACGCGGCCTTGAGCGTCGCGAGCTTGCCCGACCCGATGAGCGTGGCCGGATCCGGCCGGTTGCGCTCCTGCGTGAACTGCAGGGCCGGCTCGACGTCGGCCGCCTCGGCGAGGCCGGCCAGTTCCACAAGAGCATCCTCGACGTGCGTGCGTCGCTCGGTGCCCGTGATGAGGCCGACGAGCGCCGCCCGTTCACGCCCGCGCGGGCCCGGGTCCTGTCCTCCGGCATCGGTCATCGGGGGAATGTTAGCACCTCGGTCAGGGGCCGCTGGCCACGTCGACGGGGATGGCGCCGAGCACGTCGACGAGCACCTCGGGTGTCAGGCTCACGAGCAGCCCCCGTGCCCCCCCGTTGATGTAGAGCCGCGGCAGTTGGAGGATGCTGCGCTCGACATAGGTCGGCAACCCGTGACGGGTCCCGAAGGGCGACGTGCCGCCGAACTGATATCCCGTGGCCCGCTGCGCGGCTGCCGCGCCGGCGGGTGCGACCCGCTTGACGCCGAGCGTGCGCGCAAGGGCCTTCAGCGACACGTCGCGATCGCCGTGCATCAGCACGAGCAGAAGCCGATGCTGGTCGTCCTCGATCACGAGGGTCTTGATGACCGCGTGTTCGTCGACGGCGAGTTCCCGGGCCGAGACGCGCGTCCCGCCTCGAGGCTCGTAGCGATAGGGGTGGATCTGGAAGTCGATGCCCGCCGCCCGGAGCACCCGGATCGCCGCCGTCGTGCTCACAGCTCCTCCATCGACGGCCATGCGGCCCTGTCGACTCGCTGGCGCATGACGTAGCTGACCATCGCCGACAGCACGGCCAGCGCGATGACGCCCATGATGAACACGCTGCGGATGCTGATCCGGGCGAGCACGCCGCTGGCGATGGGGCTGAGCGAGAGCCCGACGAGCGATGCGCTCGTGAGCAGGCCGAAGCCGGTGGAGCGGGACTGCTCGGGGATCACGTGCCCGGCCGCCGTGAACGAGGCGGTGAGCGCAACGCCTATCGCGAATCCGAACGCCACTGTCGCAGCCAGGAGCACGGGCACCGGAGCACCCAGGACGAACGGCACCAGTCCCACCGCCGCCGCCAGTGCCATCCAGCGCAGAATCGCTCGCGGCGCGACACGATGCAGCAGGCGTTGCGTCGCCAGGTTCCCGATCGCCCCTGCACCGGCCGCGGCCGAGAACAGCACGCCGGCTACCACGGCGATGCGCGCCGGCGCCACGCCGAGTTGCTCCAGGTACAGCGGCAGGACCGGGCCGAAGCTGCGGTCGACCAACTGCAGCCCGAAGATGACGCCCATCAGGAGCACGAACTGCTGCAGGGCCGCCGGGCTCTCGAAGCTGAGACGGGAGGGCGCTCGCTGGGCCTCCCCTGATTCACGCGACGCCGGGGGCTCATCGAACCAGCGCCAGACGAGCACGAACGCCGCGAGGTAGAACAGCGACGACACGAAGAACGCGGCACGGATGCCGATGGCGACGGCCAGGACACCACCGATGGCGGGGCCGAGGGCGGGCCCGAGCCGTTGCGCCGTCTGCACCGTGCCAATCGCGCTGGCCATCCGCTCCCGGGGTGCAGCCTGCGCGGCCATGGCCACCGCGAGCGCCCCGTAGCCGGCAAAGAAGCCCTGGAGCACGCGCAGCGCGAAGACGTGCCACGGCCTGGTCACCAGGCCCATCAGCACCATCGTGATCACGAAGCACGCCAGGGACCGCAGCACCAGGAACTTGTTCCCGTACCGGTCGGCGACGCGACCCCAGAGCGGGGCGAGCAGGGCCGTCATCCCCGGTGTGACCCCGAGGCTCAGCCCCGACCACAGGGCAATGTCGGCCGGGTCCCGCATGCCGAGCTGCGCGAAGTACAGCGGCAGGAACGGCATGACCAGCGTGAAGCCGGCAAAGCCGATGAAGCAGGCGCCCGCGATGGCCAGCAGATTGCGCGTCACTGTTCTCGAGCCAGCCAGCGCGCAGCCAGAGCAGGCGTGCCTGCTCCCGTCCGGCTGCGTCAGCGAACGGCGGTCGGCTTCTTCCGGAGCAGCACTTCCCTTGTCTTGGACAGGAGCAGGAAGCTCTCAGTGACGCCGAGCCCGGGGAACAGGCGCTCGATGTCGCGGTTGAGGAACACCGTCCGCTTGCCATGGGCCGCGGGTGAGGTGCGATGCTGCAGGTGGTCGGCGTCGGTGATGACGTAACGCGTGTACACCGGTTTCGGGTCGGCACTCGTCGCGAAGAAGCACAGCACGACGCCACCGGGCTTGACCCACCCGGCGATCTGCCGCGCCAGCACCGCGGCGGCCGGCTTCTCCAGATAGTCCAGAACGTCCCAGCAGAGCACCGCGTCCAGACTCTCGGGTTCGAATGCGAACCGCGCGGCCAGAAAGTCCGGCAACGCGTCCACCTTGTTGTCGCGCGCGTGGCGCTCGATGTCCGCGTAGAGGTCCTCGACCCGAAGTCTGCAGCCGAGGTGTTCGCCGAGGAAGGACACGTTGCTGCCCACGACAGGCCCCAGATCCAGCACGACGGGCGCGTCGCGATGCGCCAGCGACGCGAGCAGCTTCGCGAGCACCTTCGTGCCGACGGGCGGCCCCGCGTCGCGTCCCCCTTCGCTCGTCACGTCGGAACGTCGAGCCCAGGACAACAACCGTGAGGCGAACGAACGTTCGTGCGGATCGGACACGGGCAGAGCGGTACGGGAAGGTGCGGCGGGGACGAGGCCCCGCCGCAGCAGCCTCAGACCTTCGCCACCGCAGCCGCCGCGGGTTTGGCATCGGGCTTCACCGCGCCACCGCGGTTCATGTCGATGGCCCCGCGGAAATGCGCGCCCTCGGCAATGGCCACCTTGGGCGACGTGATGTCGCCGTCGACCGACCCGTTGTCGCGGATGTCGACCTTCTCGGACGCCGTGATGTTGCCTGTCACTTCCCCGAGCACCACCACGGTCTTGGCAAAGACCTGCGCCTTGATCTTGGCGTTGGTGCCGATCGTGAGCGTGTTGTTGTTCAGCTCGATCTTGCCCTCGACCTGCCCTTCGATCGTCAGGTCCTCGCTTCCACTCAGTTCGCCCTTGATGATGACCGACTTGCCGATGTTGCCCATGCTCATGGGTGCTCGTTCTCCAGCGCCCGGACTCGTCCGGGCGGCGACCGCCGCAGGGGCATCGACCGCCGCCGGGGGCGGAACGGCTGGGGCCGGCGGCGTGGTGGGCGGCGCGGGTGCAGGTTGCCGCGGCGCGTCATCGCGTTTCCACATGTTGGCTTCTCCCGATTGGGTCCGCAGGGTGGCGACGACCCACGTCCGGCGGAGTATACGCAAGGGGATCGATCGTGTCTAGACCGAGTCATTGCTGTGGTTTACGGGTACTGTCGAATGGTACGATCCGGGGATGGCCGCGGCGCACGCCCGCATCTATCTGGACCACAACGCGACCACCCCCGTCGATCCCGACGTGGTCGCCGCAGTGGCCGAGGCCATGCGTGACGACTTCGGCAACCCTTCGAGTGTCCACTACTTCGGCCAACGTGCCAAGGCCCGTCTCGACGACGCACGGCAACAGGTGGCCGCTCTCATCGGCGGAGCCCCCACCGAAGTCGTCTTCACGAGCGGTGGTACCGAAGCCGACAACTTCGCCATTCGCGGTGTTGCCGAGGCGCTCGAGCCGCTCGGCAAGCGTCACCTGGTCACCAGCGCCATCGAGCACGAGGCCGTACTCGCGACGATGCGGGCCCTCGAGCGCCGCGGCTGGCGGGTCACGCGGGTGCCTCCCGACCGCGACGGCGTGGTGCAAGCCGACGACATCGAGGCGGCGTTCGGCGCCGACACGGCACTGGTCAGCCTGATGTACGCCAACAACGAGGTAGGCACGCTCCAGCCGGTGGCCGACTGCGCGGCCCGCGCCCGCGCACGGGGCATCCTCGTGCACACCGACGCCATCCAGGCGGTCGGCAAGGTGCCCGTGGACGCCGAGGCGCTGGGCGTCGACCTCCTGAGCCTGTCCGCGCACAAGTTCCATGGCCCCAAGGGCGTGGGCGCCCTCTGGATTCGGCGCGGCACACGACTGATCCCCCCGATGACAGGCGGCAGGCAGGAACGCAGCCGCAGGGCCGGCACCGAGAACGTGCCCGCCATCGTCGGCCTCGGGGTCGCCGCGCGCCTCGCGGCCGGACGACTGGCGCACAACTCGCTGGCGCAGGCGTCGTTGCGAGACACGCTCGAGCAGGAGATCCTGGCGCGGCTTCCCGGCACCCACGTGAACGGCGGCCGCCAGCCACGTGTGCCCAACACGACGAGCATCGGCTTCGACGGCATCGAGGCCGAGTCACTGCTGATCGCCCTCGACCTCGAAGGGTTCGCCGTATCGACGGGGTCGGCCTGCTCGTCGGGGACGCTCGAGCCGTCGCACGTGCTCAAGGCCATGGGCCTGCCCCTGCACGACACGCAGAACGCGCTGCGGATCAGCCTCGGCCACGAGACGACGGCCGGCGAGATCGCCGCACTTGTCGACGCCCTCCCCCCTATCGTGGCGCGCCTGCGCGCGCTCACCGACAGGCGTGGGGCCCCGGCGGCGCCTGGCGTCGCGACGAGCGGCCGGGCCTGACGCCATGCGGATCGCGGTCGCCATGTCCGGCGGCGTCGACTCCTCGGTCGCCGCCGCGCTGCTCGCCGACCAGGGGCACGACGTCATCGGTCTCTCGATGCAGTTGTACGACCAGCAGGAAGGCCAGGCCGCGTTCGGCACCTGCTGCACGATCGACGACCTGCACGATGCCAGACGCGTGGCGGTGCGACTCGGCATCCCGCACTACATCGTCAACTTCGAGTCGCACTTCCACGCCAGCGTCGTCAGCCCGTTCGTGGATGATTACGTGTCTGGCCTGACGCCGATCCCGTGCACGCGCTGCAACAGCGAGGTGAAATTCGTCACATTGCTCGACCGCGTCGCCGCACTCGACGCCGACCGCCTCGCGACCGGCCACTACGTGCAGTCCCGGCAGGACGCGGACGGACGATGGCGGCTGTCGCGCGGGGCCGACCCTGGAAAGGACCAGTCCTACTTCCTCTTCTCGCTGACGCAGGAGCAACTGGCCCGGGCGATCTTCCCGGTGGGACACATGGACAAGCCGTCGGTGCGTGCCTACGCATCCTCGCGGAGCCTGCCCGTCGCGCTCAAGCCGGACTCGCAGGAGATCTGCTTCGTGCCCGATGGCGATCAGGCGGCCTTCGTGGCGCGCGCCGCTGGCGAGCGCACGCCCCGGCCCGGCCGCATCGTCGACGCGGACGGGCGTGCCCTCGGCACCCACGATGGCGTCCACCACTTCACCGTGGGTCAGCGGAAGGGCCTGCGGCTGTCGGTGGGCGTGCCGCTCTACGTCGTCGCGATCCATCCGGACGCAAGCGAGGTCGTCGTCGGGCCGCGCCGCGCACTCGAGGAACGGCACTGCCGGGTCCGCGAGGTGAACTGGGTGTCGGGAGATGTACCGGCCGCGCCGGTTCGCGTCACGGCCCAGATCCGGCACCGGCACCCGGCCGCACCCGCGACGGTCCGCGCCGTCGGCAACGGCGAGGCCGTCGTGGAGTTCGACTCGGCGCAGTACGCCATCACGCCAGGCCAGGCCGCCGTCTTCTATGACGGCGACGAAGTCGTCGGTGGCGGGTGGATCACGCGGTAGGCCCGGCGACACGGGTCGGCATGCCCGGGCCCCTGATGCCGGGGCGGGAGAGCGGGGACCGGGAGGGCGGTCGGGCGCCTCAGAGAGGCGCGGTGACCTGCTGCGCCGACTCGGCGGCGTGCGCGTCGGCGCCGCCATGCTCCAGCCAGCGCTCGGCGTCCATGGCGGCCATGCAGCCCGTGCCGGCCGACGTGATGGCCTGCCGGTACACCTGATCCTGCACGTCACCTGCGGCGAACACGCCCGGGATGCTCGTGCGCGTGCCGGTCGTCCGCAGGTAGCCCGCCGAGTCCATGTCGAGTTGCCCCTTGAAGATGGCCGTGTTGGGGGTGTGCCCAATCGCGACGAACACGCCGTCGACCGCCAGCGTGTCGACTGCGTCGGTCAGCACGTCCCGCAGGCGCACCCCGTTCACGTCACCGCGTTCATCCGACACGATCTCCTCGACGATGGTGTTCCACCGGAACGAGATCTTGGGGTTGGCGAGCGCCTTGTCCTGC
The DNA here is from genome assembly GCA_963715265.1 of uncultured Acidobacteriota bacterium. Classification (GTDB taxonomy): domain Bacteria; phylum Acidobacteriota; class Vicinamibacteria; order Vicinamibacterales; family Vicinamibacteraceae; genus Luteitalea. The sequence goes on along the minus strand of CAVQRQ010000004.1, from coordinate 69,783 downwards.
ATGATCTTCGAGGCGCGCAGCGTGTCGCGGCGATGGACCACTGTCACGTGCGACGCCAGCTTGGACAGATAGAGGGCTTCCTCCAACGCGGTGTCGCCGCCGCCCACGATGGCCACCGGCCTGTTGCGGAAGAAGAAGCCGTCGCAGGTGGCGCACGTGCTCACCCCGCGGCCCATCAACGCCATCTCCGACGGCAGGCCGAGCAGCTTGGCCGACGCGCCCGTCGCGATGATGACGGTCCGCGCCAGCAGCACCTGGCCGCTGTCGAGCGTGAGCGAGAACGGCTGCGAGGAGAAGTCCACTCGCTCGACGAGTCCCGTCAGGAACGCCGTGCCGACATGCTCCGCCTGCGCGCGCATGTCGAGCATCAGCTGCGGGCCCATGATGCCCTCCCGAAACCCGGGCCAATTCTCCACGAGCGTCGTGATGGTGAGCTGTCCACCCGGCTGCAGGCCCTCGATGACGAGGGGATGCAGGTTGGCCCGCGCCGTGTAGAGCGCTGCCGTCAGGCCCGCGGGGCCTGAACCGATGATCACCACGTTGCGAACGTCGTCACTCATTGCTCTGCCTCAAGGAACGCCATCTTGCGCAACCGCCTCGACGGCGACAGGCCTGAATTCGGGGCGCGACGACAGGTGCCGGGCCGGGCTCGGAGAGCCGGCCATACCGTCGATGAAACCGGCCCTGCCGTCGATGAAACCAGCCCTGCCGACGAAGGAGCCGGCCCCACCGTGGCAGGCCGGCTCTGTCAGGCTGACGGACACGCGCCCGTTACATGTGGCGCTCGAGCAATCGCTTCAGTGCGTCCTTGGATTGCACGCCGATGGTCTGGTCGACCAGCTGGCCGTCCTTGAAGACCAGCAGCGCGGGAATGGACCGGATACCGTACGTGCCCGGCACGTTCGGGTTCTCGTCCACGTCCAGCTTGGCGATGACGGCCTTGCCATCGAGCTCGTCGGCCAGCGCCTCGATCGTGGGCGCCAGCATCCGGCAGGGTCCGCACCACTCCGCCCAGAAGTCCACAAGGACCGGCTGAGACACCTTGCCGATGACCTCGGTGAAGTTACCGTCGGTCAGCATCTGCACTTTCTCGGAAGCCATGTTCTCGTCCTCTCGATCGCCGGCGGCTCAGGCCGACGCGCCCTGGCCGCGCGCCACGTGCGCCAGCGCCCGCTCGTACGCGGACACGTACGCCCGCGCGGACGCCTGCCAGGAGAAATCCACAGCCATGCCCGCGCGCTGGAGCTGTCGCCAGCGATCGGGCTCCTGCCCATACACGTGCAACGCCCAGCGGAGCGTCCCCAGCAGGGCCTCCCCTGTCGCGTCGAAGAACTTGAACCCATTGCCTGCCCCGGTGGCCGGATCGTAGTTCTGAACCGTATCGTCCAGCCCGCCAGTGGCACGCACTACTGGCAGTGTGCCATACCTGAGGCTGTACATCTGATTGAGGCCGCACGGCTCAAAGCGGGACGGCATCATGAATACGTCCGCGCCCCCCTCGATCAGGTGGGACAGGGGCTCGTCGAACCCGATGCGGACGCCGATCCGCTCCGGGAAGCGCCGGGCGAGCGAGCGCCACATCTCCTCGTACCACGGCTCCCCCGTGCCGAGCACGACGAAGCTCGCGCCCAGATGCGGCAATTGCTCGGCCACGGCCGCGATCAGGTCGAGGCCCTTCTGGTCGACCATGCGCGAGATCATCGCCACCACCGGGCGACGCAGCGCATCGTCGTCGTCCGGGAGCCCGTAGGCCGCAAGCAGCCGACGCTTTGCCTCGCGCTTGCCCGACAGATCGTCGGCACTGTACGGCACCGGCAGGCTCGGATCGGTCGCGGGGTTCCAGACGTCCGCGTCGATGCCATTGAGGATGCCGACCATGTCGGCAGACCGGTGACGCACGATGCCCTCGAATCCGAACGCGAACTCGGGCGTCGTCAGTTCCCGCGCATAGCGGGGGCTGACCGTCGTGACGAGGTCGGCAAACATGATGCCGCCCTTCAGAAGGCTGGCGTGCAGCCAGAACTCGAGGCCGTTGGTCGTGAAGACCTCCCACCCGAGACCGAGTTGCGGGAGCCATTCGGACGAGCAGTTGCCCTGGTACGCGATGTTGTGGATGGTGAAGACCGTCGCTGCGCCACCCAGGACGGGATCGGAGGCATACCGGGTCTTGACGTACACGGGAGCCAGCGCGCCCTGCCAGTCGTGGGCATGCACGACATCGACGGGAATCGCCTCCCGCCGGGCGAGTTCCAGCGCAGCGAGTGAGAGGAACGCGAACCGCCGCGGGTTGTCGCCGTAATCGTGGCTGCCGAGCCCGTACAGCGCGTCGCGATCGAAGAAGGCCGGGTGATCGACGAGCGCGACACGCACGCCGGGGCTGGTCTCCTGAACGAACACGTCCGCGCGGTAGTCGTGGCCGCCCATCGCCACGTCGTAGCTCATCGTGGGCGCACCAGACACACTGATCCCCCTGTAGCGCGGGATCACGACGGTCACCTGATGCCCCAGAGCGCCGAGGGCCTTGGGCAGCGCGGCCACGACGTCGGCAAGGCCTCCCGTCTTGGCGAACGGCACGGCTTCGCTGGCGACCATCAGGATGCGCAGCCCGCGACTGGCGGCCGTCGCCTCGCCTGCCTTCTGCACGGCTTCAGCCAGCGTCCGCGCCCCACGGCGGGCGGGGGTTGCGGCCGCCGTCTCGGCTGCCGTGTCGGCTGCCGGCGGCGGCGCGGCCGCGACAGGCTTCTTCACTGTCTTGTTCGGCGACGCGGGCTTCGGCTGGTCCTTGCTCGCTGCCTTCGCTGGCGCCGGCTTGGCGACCGCGCCGGTGCGCCGCACCGGCGCCTTGGTGGCCTTCTGAGCCGGCTTCGCCTTGGCCTCCGAGGGGGTCTGTGCCGTGGCGCCCGCCGTTGCGGCCGGGGCGCCCTTCGCCGCCGGACGCCGTTTGGCTGGCACCGGCGTGTCCGCCGCCGTTGTGGTGCCGTCGGTTACGGATGACTGTCCGCCGGGGGCTTGCTCAGCGGCGCCCACGACCGGGTCGGTCTGCGGCGATGGAGGTGTCGGGTCGGTGGGCGGGGACTTACGCGATCGAGGTGTTTTGGCCATGGAAAAAGGGCGCCACGGAGGAACGTCGTGCGTGACGCCGCCTCTGAGTGTAGCGCACCCCTTCACCTCGACCGGGATGCCCCGGCCCAACCGGAACGCCGCCTCAATCCTGCTGTTCGGATGTCTGCGTGGCCAGCACGCCGGGCGTCTTCCCCGCGAGCCAGTTCACCAGATGGCGGGTCTCCCAGAACCGGGCCGGGTTGCTCCGGGCGCCGAGAACGACCACCGCGACCTGGTCGCCCTGCGGCAACCGCAGCAGCGTGGCGAGGCAGTAGCCGGACTTCGAAATGAACCCTGTCTTGCCGCCGCGCACGTCGACATCGGTCCCGACCAGGTGGTTGGTGTTGTGCAGCGTCACGGTCCGCCGCGGCGCCGAGAAGGTGTAGTCCTTCATGCGCATGATCGACGCGATGCGCTCATCCCCGGACGCAAAGGAGATGAGGCGCGCCATGTCGAAGGCCGACGAGACGTTCGCGGCGTACAGGCCCGACGGATCGTGGTACCGGGTGCTGGTGAGGCCGAGTTCGGCCGCCTTCTGGTTCATCCGCTCGATGAACCCCAGCGGGCCGTAGAGCGAGGCGCGCGCGAGCGTGCGGGCTGCCACGTTGTCCGACCCGATCAGCAGCAGGTGCAGCAACTGCTGCACCGTCACGCGGTCGTTCCGACGCAGGTACGTCGTGGAGGCGCCGCGCAAGTCCTCGGGATGGACCGTGACCTCACGCGTGACGTCTACTTCGTTCTCGAGGAACGCCACGGCCGTCATGACCTTGGTGATGCTGGCGATCGAACGGGGTGTCTGCGCGTTGCTCTCGTAGAGCACCTGGTGGGTGGCCGGGTTGTAGATGATGGCGGCGCCCGCGCGAACGTCCGGCACGAGTTGGCCATCGGCGCCGGGTTTGAACTGCGGCGTCTGGATCTCCTTGAGCTGCCGCGCATACGCCGCCTGACGCGCCCGGGCCAGGGCGAGCCGCCGCTGGCGTGCCTTCGAGGCGGAGTAGCGGGACTTCGACGACTTGGTGCTGGAGCGCCGAGCCGTCGACGTTGTCGTCTTCTTCTTGGCCGTGGTGCTCTTGGCCGTCGAGCGTGAGGCCGGCGTGCTGGTTTGAGCGGCGGCTTCCACGTCGGCAATGCCCGGTGTACCCACCAGGGCCAGCGAGAGTGCCGACAACACGAGCGCACGCAACCGTCGACGACCGGGGAACTGAAGCATCCTTGGAGTCCTCGGGAGAGCGGGGTCTCTAACTGGAACAATCGTCAGCTTAACAGATTGTCTTTACACAACCGTCAACACGCAAGTCCTTGTTGCGATTGCGAATCCCGTGCCGACGCCCAATCAGGGCGGGCTGGTGCACCGTCCGCTGCCCGCCAGGGCGCTGCGCCTATGGTTGAGCGAGCGCCACGGCCAGCAGAATGGCCTGCCGCAGTCCATCGCCCCCGCCGGTCGTCTCGAAGCGTTCGTCGAGCGAATGCGAGCCCGTGCTGCCGCCTCCTCCGCCAATCGTGATGGCGGGGACACCGCGCGCCATCGGCACGTTGGCGTCGGTGGACGACGCGTCCAGCACGACCGGGAGCCGCAGCGCCCGGAGGACAGACGACGCCGCCTGAACGATGTCCGACGTGTCGGAGGTTCGGCCAGCCGGTCGGTCTCCCACCACCGTGACCTCAGCTGTCACCTTCGCCGCGTGTCGCCACCGATCGTTCTCTGCCGCGACGGCGGCAGCGATGGCCTGGTGGAGGCGGGCGTCGAGTGCGGCCAGGGGACCGGGCTCCTCGGAACGAAGATCCACCTCGATCCAGGCCTCGAACGGGATGGAATTCACCGAGGTCCCGCCCCCGACGCGTCCGACGTTGAACGTGGTCTTCGGAGAGGCCGGCACGGCGAAGTCCGCGATGGCCGCGACGGCCCGCCCGAGGGCGTGCAGCGGGTTGGGGAGGCCGAACGCGCCGTAGCTGTGGCCGCCAGCGCCCCGGAAGGTGATCCGATAGCGCTTGCTGCCAACGCCGCGGTTGGTGATCTCGAGTCCCGCCCCATCGACCGAGACGAAGCGGTCGATGCCGGCCAACCCCTGCGGCCCGAACAGGTGTTTCACCCCTCGAAGGTCGCCCAGACCCTCCTCGCCGACGGTGCCGACGAACGAGATCGTCCCTGGCGTGGAGATCCCGGCGTCATTGAGCGCCCGCGCGACACCCAGCACGACGGCCAGACCGCGGCAATCGTCCGCGATCCCCGGTCCGGACAGGCGTGTACCCGAGCGCCGCACGGTGACGTCGGTGCCCTCGGGAAACACGGTATCCAGATGCGCGCTGAACACCAGGTGGGGGCCGGCCGCGGAGCCCGGCCGTTCACCGATGACGTTACCGACCGCGTCCACGCGCACCCGGCGGAGCCCCACCTGCTCGAACGCCTGGCGGTAGGCCTGGCCGCGAGCCTGCTCCTTGAACGGCGGCGCCGCGATCTGGCACAGCGCGATCTGCTGCTCGATGACCCAGGACTCCAGCGCGTCGGCCTGCTGAACGGCCGTCGCCACCGCCGGCAGCCGCATCAGGCGGCCGCCCAAATCGCTGGCCCCCTGTTGGGCCACGACTGGCGCACCGAGAAGCGCAACGGCGCCCATGTACACGAGGACGTGTCGTCCCACCGTCAACGCTGTGTGCACGGGCATCAGGTTATACGCCACGGGTCGGGTCGGAACAAGCAGTCCAACTTTTCGCAGGCGGCATTCAGATTTGTGAAGTTTATCGCACCGCTTCGTCATCCCAATGGCGTCCTACAGTTGCCGGGACGTCGCACGGACGTGGCACGATGGCACGAAGTGACAGGGAAACCACTGCTTTGCTGGACCTTGCGCTAGTCGACCAACGCCGGCACGTAACGTGCAAGACGGGATACATAGCTTAGAAACGCCTTAGGGCGGCAACGGGTCAGGAAGGGGCAGGCGATGAGCATCGTCAAGCTGTTGGGCTTCGAGACGCTGAGTTGCGGATGTGTGGCCGGACACTATCGGGATGCCGGCACGATCAGCGTCGTCACGTACGTGGAGGAGAAAGCGGCCACGTGCGGCGACGCCAGCCATCGCCGCAACCACGCTGTGATGACCCGGCGGCGCTCCACGACTCCCGCGATCGCGGCCCTCGCGCCAGCGACACCGCTGCGCGCGTTCGCGGGCTGAGGACACCTCGAGTCGCTGGGCCCGACGTGCCACGCGGCGCCGTGGTACGCTCCGGTCGCGTTCGACTCCCCGGACGCCTGCCCCGGCCCCGCCCTGCCGGCGTGCCGCTCGCTGCATGGATCTGCGCCAACTCGAAATCATTCGGGCCATTGCCGAAACCGGCTCGTTCACCGCAGCCGGCCAGAAGCTCAACGTCTCGCAGTCCGCGATCAGCCGTCAGGTGCTGCTGCTCGAGGAGGAACTCAACGAGGCCGTCTTCCTCCGCATCGGTCGGCGAATCCGGATCACGCCTGCGGGTGAGGCCCTCCTGCAGTTGAGCCACCGGGTCTTTCTCGACCTCAAGGACACGGTCGCCCGCATCACCGACACGCAGGCCTCGCTCATCGGGCCCGTGCGGTTGGCCGGCGGCATGACCGTCAGCCTCTACGTCTTCCCTGCCCTGCTTCGCGACTTCCGGAAACATCACCCCGATGCCGAGATCAAGATCACGGCCGGGGCGACAGACAAATGCCTGGCGGGTCTTCGGTCGGGGCTCGCTGACGTGGCGCTGCTCACGCTGCCCATCAGCGACCCCGATCTCGTCACCGTGCCGGCCTTGCGGGAAGAACTGCTCGTGGTGTCGGCCCCCACCCACCCGCTCGCCACCAGGGCGAGGGTCACGCCGGCCGACCTGCGCGATCAACCGTTCGTCCTGTTCGAGACCGGATCGAACACGCGCCGCGTCGTGGATGAGTTCTTCCTGCGCAATCAAATCACGCCGCAAATCGTCACCGAGACCGAGAACGTCGAGATCATCAAGGCCCTCGTGCGCGCGGGCCTGGGGCTGTCAATCATCTCGTACCAGAGCGTCGCTCGCGAAGTGGCCTCGGGACAGTTCTTCTGTGCGCGCATCACGGGACAGACCCTGATTCGCGAGACGGGCTGGGTCTACGTGCGCGCCAACCGCGTGCCTCGCGCCGTCCAGGAAGTGCTCGCGTCCTTCGAGCGCGTCAAGCCGCGACTGCGGGTCATCCCTCCACCCGGGCGCGACCGCATCGGCCCGGACGTCCATGCATAACCGCGGGCCCTCGTTTCGATAACATCATTCTATTTCCATCGGGTGGGACTCTGGCGTAGTGTGCCCGCAGCACGCGGGCACGTGTGCCGCACCACAGCCAGTCACGCACGTCCCTCCTTGGGCCGGACGACTCGCACCCGTCCGGCCCCTTTTGCGTGGCTGGGCGCAGGCCCGTGACGCACCAGTCGGGGCGAACGCCACGCCGTCCCTGTCATATCCCGCGCATCCAGCCATGCGCATATCCACATCGCATGTAGAATTTCTGTTTGATGGCTCTCTCCGTTGGACTGCTCGGTTTCGGCACGGTCGGCCAGGCCGTGGCGCGTCTGATCGTGGAACGCAACGACGACCTGCTGGCCCTGACACACGTGTTCAACCGCGACGTGGCCCGCAAGCGTGTCGACTGGGTTCCGGCGTCCGTGGTGTGGACCGATCGCGTCGAGGATGTCCTGGAGGCGCCGGTGGACGTCGTCGTGGAGGTAGTCGGGGGCCTGGACCCGGCTCGCGGCTGGCACGAGCGCGCCATCGACGCCGGACGGCCCGTCGTCACCGCCAACAAGCAGTTGATTGCCACGCACGGACAGGCCCTGCTCGCCAGGGCGGCCGGTCGCGGCGTCGATCTCCTCTTCGAGGCCGCCGTCGGAGGCGGCATTCCGGTCGTGCGCGGCCTCCGTGAGGGCATCGCGGCCGACCGGCTCACCACCGTGTCCGGCATCCTCAACGGAACCTGTAACTACATCCTGACGCGCATGGAGTCGGCCGGGCTGCCCTTCGACGCGGCGCTGTCCGAGGCGCAGGCCCAGGGATTTGCCGAGGCCGACCCGACAGACGACCTCGAGGGGTACGACGCGCGGGCGAAGCTCTGCATCCTGGCGCGCGTCGGCCTGGGGCTCGATCTGGTGCCCGGAGATGTGCCGTGCGCCTCGATTCGCACGGTCAGCGACGACGACTTCACCTACGCGCGTCGACTTCAGGCCACCATCAGGCAGGTCTCGCGGGTGTCGCTCGCGGATGGGCGTGTGGAAGCGCGGGTCGGCCCGGCGCTGGTGCCTCTCACATCGCCGCTGGCCAGAGTCATCGGTAGCCAGAACCTGATCGTCGCAAGCGGCACCTATGGGCGCGAGACGACCTTTGCCGGCTATGGTGCCGGCGGCTTCCCCACAGCGGTCGCCGTCGTGTCCGACCTGCTGGCGCTGGCTCGGCGGGCCGGCGGCGGGCCGGCCTCGTGGCCCGCCACTGTGGCGCCGGCCTCGGTCACCGACCTGCAGGTCGCACCGCACTACCTGCGGCTCGTCGTGCGCGACCAGCCCGGGATCATCGCGAGCCTGGCGTCCGTCTTCTCGGCGCACGGGATCAACATCGACGCCGTGCTGCAGGAGCCGGGAGGCACGAAGGACCGGTTGCCGTTCGTCATCACCCTCGAGGCCTGTCCCACCACGGCCATGAGCCAGGCGGTCGACGAGATTGCCACCCTGCCCTTCCACGTCACGCCCCCCTTGTGCCTGCCTGTCCTCGCATGACGCCCTCAGGGCCGCTGGCCACCATCACCGTCCCGGCATCGACGTCCAACCTCGGCCCCGGCTTCGACGCGCTCGGCCTGGCACTGAGCCTCTACCTGCGGCTCGAGGTCACCGCCATCGTCGAGGACGGGGCGGGCCAGGTGCGCTGCGCGTTCACGGGCGCGGTACCGCCCGGCCAGAACCTGATCGCGACGGGCTTCCATGCGGTCACCGCGGCACTCGGCGCCGGCCAGGTCAGTTCGCTCGACGTGGCGGTCACGTGCGACATCCCGCCCTGCGCCGGACTGGGGAGCAGCGCCGCGGCGCTCGTGGCCGGCGGCCGCCTGGCGGCGCTCGTCGTCGACGGCGTGACGGATCAGATCGTGCTCGACGTGTTGACCGCAATCGAGGGGCATCCCGACAACATCGCCGCCTCCGTGCTCGGGGGCCTCGTCGCCGGGTGCGTCGACGCACGGGGCCGGGTCAGCGCCGTCGCGGCGCCGTGGCCGGCATCCGTGAAGATCGTCGTGGCGACACCCGGCCTGTCACTGCCGACGCGGACGGCGCGGGCCGTCCTGCCGGCCCAGGTCTCGCGCGAGGATGCGATTCACAACGTGCAGCGCGTCGCGCTCCTGATGCAGGCGGTGGCGACGGGCCGCCTCGATGTCCTTCGCGAGGCCTTCTCAGACCGCCTCCACCAGCCGTACCGCCAGGCCCTGGTGCCCGGTCTGGCCGACGTGCTGGCGCTCGACGTGCCAGGCATGCTGGGGGCCTTCCTGTCTGGGGCCGGGCCGTCGATGGCCGTCTGCGTGTCGGGCGACCCCGGGCCGGTCGTGTCGGCACTCCGAGAGACCTATGGCTCGATCGACCCTCGCGTCGTCATCCGCGTCCTCGACGTCCACCAACCGGTGAGCACGGCGCCCTTGGCCGTGGCCCGCGGGTAAAGGATCTTCACGTGTCCACTCTGCTCGGTCTGCAATGCCACGTCTGCCACACGGCGTTTCCTGCTGAGGCGACCTACGTCTGTGACCAGTGCTTCGGGCCACTCGAACCGGTCTACGATTACGACAAGGTACGGGCGACGCTGACGCGCGAGGCCATCGCCGGCCGATCGCGCAACATCTGGCGGTATCGGGAGTTGCTCCCCATCACGGGCGAACCGCTCACGGGATTCGGGTCGGGCTTCACGCCGCTGATCCCGGCGCCGAGGCTGGCCGAGCGGCTCGGCGTCCGGGAGCTCTACATCAAGGACGACGGCGTCAATCATCCGACGCTGTCCTACAAGGATCGCGTCGTGTCGGTGGCCGCCACGCGTGCGGTCGAACTCGGCTTCACGACCTTCGCCTGTGCCTCGACCGGCAACCTCGGCAACAGCGTCGCTGCCCACGCGGCTCGGCTGGGCCTGCGCTGCTTCGTTTTCATCCCTGACGACCTCGAGCCCTACAAGGTCCTCGGGTCGGCCATCTACCACCCGACCCTGCTCGCGGTCCGCGGCAACTACGACGACGTCAACCGTCTCTGCTCGCAGGTGGCGGATCGGCACGGGTGGGGCTTTGCCAACATCAACCTCCGGTCCTACTACGCGGAGGGTGCCAAGACCCTCGGCTTCGAAGTCGTGGAGCAGCTGGGCTGGCGTTTCCCCCGACATGTCGTCTCGCCGGTGGCGGGCGGCACCCTGCTGCCGCGCATCTACCGCGGGTTCCGCGAACTGCAGCTGTTGGGTCTGGCCGACGGCGAACTCCCGAAGATGTACGGCGCGCAGGCCGCGGGCTCGGCGCCCGTCATACGCGCCCTGCACGAGGGCCTGGACTACCCCGACCCCGTGAAGCCGAATACGATTGCCAAGTCGATCGCCATCGGCAACCCGGCAGACGGCTTCCAGGTCCTCGAGGTGCTGCGTGCGTCTGGCGGCTGGGGCGAGATGGTCTCCGATCCGGAGATCCTCGACGGCATCAACCTCCTGGCCGAGACCGAGGGCATCTTCACCGAGCCCGCGGGGGGCACGACGCTGGCCGTCACGCGCAAGCTGATCGGCCAGGGACGTATCCCGCGCGACGAGTCCATCGTGGTGTGCATCACAGGCAACGGGTACAAGACCGCAGACATCATGGTCGATCGCGTTGCCAGGGCCATCCCGATCAGTCGATCGATCGATGACGTCGATGCCTACCTGGCGGGCACGCTGGCCGCCGCGGGAGGAGAGCGCGCATGAGTCGCTTCGAACGCTCGGCACTCCTGGTCCAGAAGTACGGCGGTAGTTCGGTCGCCACGCCCGAGCGCATCCGCAACGTCGCCGAGCGCATCATCGCGTGCCGGGCCGAGGCACGTCACATGGTCGTGGCCGTATCGGCCATGGGCAAGACGACCGACCAGCTGATTGGCATGGCGCACGAGGTCTCGAGCCGCCCCACCGGGCGCGAGATGGACCAGTTGCTCGCCTGCGGCGAGACCATCGCGGTCTCCCTGCTGAGCCTCGCCCTGCAGGACCGCGGGGTGCCCGCCGTCTCGCTGACGGCGTCGCAGTGTGGCATCCGCACGGACGGGTCGTTCAACAAGGCCCGGATCGCCAATGTCGAGACGGGGCGCCTCGTGCATGAGCTCGAGAGCGGGCGCGTCGTCATCGTCGCGGGGTTCCAGGGCGTGACGAGCGACCACGAGATCACGACCCTCGGGCGTGGCGGCGGCGACATCACGGGCGCGGCCCTGGCAGCGGCGCTGCAGGCGCCCGTGTGCGAAATCTGCACCGACGTGGATGGTGTGTACACGGCCGACCCGAACGTCGTGGAGACGGCCAGGCTCGTCCCCGAGATGAGTTACGAGGCGGCGATCGAACTCGCGGCCAGCGGCGCCAAGGTCCTGCACCCGCGCGCCGCCGAGATCTGCATGCAGTACGACGTGCCCATCCACGTGCGATCGACGTTCCATCGGCGCCCGGGCACCTGGATTCGCGGAGGAGTGATGGAGAACGCAGCAGTCGTGGGGATCACGTCGGACAAGAAGATCGCGAAGGTGACGCTGCTGGAGGTACGCGACGAACCGGGGCTCGCTGCCGCCATCTTCCGGGATCTCGCGCGGGAGGACGTCAACGTCCGCCTGATCATCCAGGCGGCGGCCACCCATGACCGCAACCGGATCACCTTCGTGACCGACAGCGATCAGGCCGACCGCATCAAGGAACTCGAGAGCACGTGGCGGAAGCGGCGCATCGTCGGCGACGTCCAGATCGATCTCGACGTGGCGAAGATCGCCATCGTCGGGTCACGCATCGCATCGACACCTGGCCTCGCCGCCCGGATGTTCACCGCGCTGGCCAAGGTCGGGGTCAACATCGACTGCATCAGCACGTCGGAGATGAAGGTGAGCTGCGTGATCGCGCGTGAGGACCTCGACCCGGCCGTCCGCGCCGTGCACGCGGAGTTCTTCGGCACGTCGCGCGTCATCAGTGGCCACACGACCGGCGCCACCAGGCGGACGGCTGCGGCCGCGAAGGGCGGGACCGCGCGCAAGGCGGCCCGGAAGGTCCCGGCGGCGGCTTCGACTCGCCGCCGGACTGCCAGGTAGGAGGGCCTCCGCCTACTTGCCCGAGTCGCCGGGCGTCTTCAGGGCATAGCCCTTGCGCGCCCACACGCTCACGCCAGGGCGGTCCACGCGGACGTCAATCTGCCGGCGCTTGCGCGTCGGATCGGGGTTGCTGGAGTAATACCCGAGGACGTAGTAGTCGCTCGTCTCGGCGTCGATCCGCTTGAGGGCCTTGGCGAAGTCGTTCTGGTTGATGACGGCCGTGCCGCCCGTCTCCTCAGCGAGCACGCGCATGCTGTCCTGCGTCTTCCGGACGTGGTTGTTCCACTCCAGCATGTCGACTTCGTCGTCCATCTCGGGGCCGCCCACGAGGCCGCGCGGGTCGAGCGTGTAGATGGTGGCGTTGGCGCGGTTGGCCGCGCGCGTGAGGTCGGCCAGTTCGCGCGCGAGGTCGGCATCGGCGAACTGCTGCCCCTGGCGATTGGTCACGGCAGCCGGATCGCGCGGATCCATGCCCGTCTGGTTGTACCCGTAGAGCGCGTCGCGCTGAAGGCGCCCCTGCGGGAACGGATCGAAGTCGTACCCGTTGCTGACGTAGATCAGCGCCTTGCGACGGTTCTGTACCTTCTCCAATTCCCGCATCAGGTCGAAGGCCGTGCTGAAGGCCACGTGCGCCCGGTAGCGCAGTTCCTGGTTGCCCTGTGATCCGTTGGGCTGCTCCAGGATGTCCTTGGGCTTGAGGCCGCTGCCGCTGATCTTCTTGATCGATTCGTCCAGGCGTCTCCGGTCGTAGGTGAGGTCGACGGAGATGGATGACGGTCCGGTCGAGACGATGCCGAACATGTCGCCGTCGTGGATCAACTCCGCCGAGATCTTCTTGAACAAATCGCGAATGCGCGGCGTGTTGCGGAAGTCCAGGTGCAGGTCGTCGACAAACAGCAGGAAGATGCGCCCAGCGGCGTCGTTGACGGGGCGGGGCGGCGGCAGCACCATGCCCTCCTCGACTGGCGCCGGGGGCGGCGCCGCGAGGTTGAAGTACCGGCCGCCGTGCACCAACGTCAGGGACGCCACCGTCTGCTCGACGCCGTCCTCCTTGACGATGAAGTCTTCCTTCTTGAGGTCGGCCAGGAACTGCCCGGCGGCGTCGCGGGGAATCACGTCCGTGCTGACGAGGCTCGTCACGGTCGTGAAGTCGGGCTGCGCACGATCCTTCGAGCCGGACGCAGGCGTCGGCGGTGCGGCGGGCGGTTGCTGCGCCGAGAGTGTGACGACCCCGAGCAGGAGCGGCGTCAGCCGCAGTCCGAGTCGACGAAGAGGAAAAGCCATCATTCGATTATAGGAGGCAGGACCGGCCCAGGCGACACCGGGGCTGGCGCACCGCCTGGCGACACGCCCACGCCCGAGGTCGCCATCTGTCCTCCGCGCCGCCGCTTCCGCTTGCCCGCGGGTGAGTCCCCTGAGTCAGACGGCGGAGCACGGCGCTCGGCCTTGGGGGCAGGGCGCGGCCGCCGCGCCGGCGGCTCCCCTGGCGGCGGCAGGCGCCGTTGCTCGATCTCCTTCAGGAGCCCGGGCCAGTCGAAGGCCACGTCAGGATAGCGCTGCTCCAAGGCCCGCTGCGTCGCCGGGTCGAGCGCCTGCCGACCGAACGAGAGTCCCTGTGGCGACGCACAGAAGTAGATCACCTTGAGCCGGGCTTCGCCTCGCGCGTCCTGCCGGTTCTGCAAGAGGTAGACGGTGTCGAGCCCTCGCTTGTCCCTCGCCAGTCGAATCAGCGGCACGCGGCTCTCTCGCCTACTTTCGCTTCGGCTTGCCGGCTGCGGGACGAGCCACCGGGCGACGGTTTCCCGCCGCCTTGGCCGCCGGCCTGCTGACCGTGCTCTGCTTCGTTTGGGGCCGAGTTGCCTTGACGGTGGCGGTCTGCCTCGGTGCCGGCGACTTGCCCTTGGCTGCGCGTGGGGCCGGTTTGGCTGCCCGAGCCGGCGTCTTCGTACCGCGTCCCGACGCCTCTCGGCGCGGGGCCGCCGGCCTCGACGTTGGCCGGGCGCCGCCCTTGGCCGCGCCGCGAACGCCGGATGCCGCAACCCCCTTGGCAGCGGACCGTTTGGCCTGTGGCTTGGCGGCCGTTTCCGCCTTGACTGACGACCTGGGCGCCGGCTTGGCCGTCGATTTGGGCGTCGCTTTCGCCCCGCCACGCGCTGCCGCGGCCGGTACCGGCTTCCGGCCTGCCTGAGCGGGGGCCTTGCGGCCCGCCCCGGGAACCGTCGTCGCCTTCACGGGCACGGCCGGTTTGGTCCGTACCGGCTTGGTCGATACCGGCTTGGTCGGCGCAGGTCTGGCCGACACGGGCTTGGCCGGCGTCGATGTGGTCCTGGGCGGCCGGACCCTGCCCCGCGTCGCAACGATCGCTGGCTCGAGGGCCTGCGCAGGCGGGGCCACCGGCTCGGGCGCTGCCACCGGCGCTGGCTTGGGCACGGCTGCCCCCTTGCCCTTGGCCCCTGACGCCGTCGCTGCTCGCTTCTTGCCTGCCCCAGCCTTGACGGCGACGCCCGCGACCGGCTTCTGGGGCACGGCTTCCGCCGCCCGCGCGGCGGAAGCCTCGACCGAGACCGCCGGCGGGACCGGGACGAGCTGGCGGAACGACGCTGGGTATGGCGACCTTCGGCGTACCGGCCGGCGCCGCGGCCTTGGCGGCCGCAGCCCGCTCTGCGGCCGCCTTGACGGCCGCTACTGCCGCCGTCGGGATGCCGGCGGAGGCCACCGGTCTGCCCGCGGACGACTTCGCGGGCTGGCTCTCGGCGCCTGGCCTTCAATGGTGGCAGCCGAAGGGGCTCGGCCGCCGCGGCGGCCGCCGCTTCGGCGATCGCTCGGCGACTGTCGATCGGATGTGGTTCCTCGCGGCGCGGATTCTGGATGGCCGACTCGACGGCGGCTTCGATATCGCTCGCCCGGCGCGTCCGGATGGAGACGATGTCCACCAGGGGCTCGGTAGCCGGCTGACCGGGATCGGACGGGAGGGACGGGCTGCGGAACACCCGCTCGAGGCGAATCTGGTCACCGCCCACCGACGCGTACGACCAGATCTCCGCCAGTGCGACCGAATGTTGCACGCAGAGGCGGCGCGCGACGTCCACAAACGCCACGGGCACGTACAGCCGGAACTCCGCTCGCGCCTTGGCGAACAGCACCCACTGATACATCGCCTCGAGGTTGTTGACCGACTCGCCGGTCTCGACCTCGACAATGACGACAGGCCGCTTTCCCGCGTCCGTAGGAGACAGGATCAGGTCTGGGTACGCCTGGCCGGTCCCGGTCTTGACAGGGACCTTCCGATCGTCGCCGACGTTGACATCGACGGCAAATCGCTCGCCGAAAGCGAGTTCCAACGCCCGGATGACCCGGTCGTGCTCGAACTGTTCGCGTACCGGACGAATGAGAATCGCCACACAGCCTCCGCGGCCCCGCGTGGGCGCCGGCCTGCCTCGCGCCTGCCTCGCGATGGCAAACGCGGAATGCTAGCATGGATGCGTAACCGCTTGCCAGCGCGTCGCGCGCGGCGGCCTTATTCTGCCACACGCGGCTTCTAATCCCTAACGCCCTGTTTTCAATCGACTTAGCTCCCCTGACCCGTGAACGACCGATTCCTCCGCGCCTGCCGTCGGCAGCCCGTCGATGCCACCCCCGTCTGGTTCATGCGACAGGCGGGCCGCTATATGCCCGAATACCGAGCCCTCAGGCAGCAACACAGTCTGCTCGAGCTATGTCGAACGCCAGAACTCGCCGTCGCGGTGACACTGCAGCCCGTCGAGTCGATGGACATCGACGCGGCTATCTTGTTCTCTGACCTGCTCTTACCGCTCGAGCCGATGGGGTTGACCTTCGACTTCGTCAAGGGCGAGGGGCCCGCATTCGACGACCCCATCCGGTCGGCGGCCGACGTGCAGCGCGTGCGTCCGATCGACCCGTCGGAGCACCTCGGCTACGTGCTGGACACGATCCGTCTGCTCAAGCCACGCCTCGACGTGCCCCTCATCGGGTTCGTCGGCGCTCCGTTCACCCTGGCCTCCTACGCCATCGAGGGGGGACCCTCGAAGGACTTCGCCCGCACCAAGGCCATGATGTACGCGGAGCCCGAGGCCTGGCACACCCTCTGCGCGCGCCTGGCCGACATGGCGGGCGCGTACCTCCGCGCCCAGATCGCCGCGGGTGTGGACGCGGTCCAGGTGTTCGACTCGTGGGTGGGACAACTCGGCCCGGCCGACTACAGGGAGTTCGCGCTACCCCACACCCGCAGGGTCTTCGACGCCATCGCTGACCTCGACACGCCCTCGATCCACTTCGGCGTCGGCACGGCGATGCTGCTCGAGGACATGGCTACCGCGGGCAGCGCCGTCGTGGGAGCCGACTGGCGGACGCCGCTCGACAGGGCCTGGCAGCTCATCGGTCCAGACCGCGCGATCCAGGGGAACCTCGACCCGACCCTCCTCCTCGGGCCCTGGTCGCGTGTCCGCGCCGCGGTCGAGGACATCGTTGCCCGCGCCGGAGGCCGCGCCGGGCACATCTTCAACCTCGGTCACGGCGTGCTGCCGATGACGTCACCGGACGTGGTGCAGCGTGTCGCCCGCCTGGTGCACGCCCTCACGGCGACCCCGAACCGATGACCGGTTCCGCGGCCCGCCGGCCTGCGTCAGGCGGCACCGTTCCGCGGGTCCTCGTGCTCGGCGGCGGTGTGGCCGGGCTCGCAGCAGCCTGGGAGTGCCATCGACAGGGCATCCCCTGCACCGTGCTCGAGTCGCAGCCGCGAGCCGGCGGAGTCATTCGCACCGACATCGTCGGCGACTTCGTACTGGATACCGGCCCCGACGCGTTCCTCGCGAGTAAACCCGGGGCGCTCGAGCTCTGCCGTGAGCTGGGGATCGACGGGGACCTGATCGGCATGAAGCATCCCCGGGGCGCGTACGTGCTGCGCGAGGGGCAGCTGCACCCGCTTCCCGAGGGTGGCGCCTTCGGGATTGCAACCAGCGTCGGGCCCTTCCTCCGGGACACGCTGCTCTCCCCTGTCGGCAAGGCACGCGTGGCACTCGAGCCCCTCGTGCCGCGGCGCCGGATCGCGGAGGACGAAAGCGCGGGCGCGTTCTTCCGCCGGCGGTTCGGGCACGAAGCGGCCGATCGCATCGCCCAGCCCCTCCTCGGCGGCATCCACGCGGGCGACCTCGACCGACTGTCGGCCGACGCCGTGCTGCCCCAGCTCGTCGCCGTCGAGCGCGCAGGAGGCAGCGTGCTGCTCGCGCTGCGGCGTCAGGGCCGCCGCGCCAGCGACGGCGGTGCCTTCCGCAGCTTTCCTCGTGGCATGGCCACGCTGATCGATGCATTGTGCGCGCGGCTCCCCGCCGGGTCGGTGCGCCTTGGCATGGGCGCTGCGGCGATTCGCCCGGTCGATGGCGCATGGACGGTGGAAACCACTACCGGCCAGACCGTGAGCGCGGACGCACTCATCCTCGCCGCGCCGGCGGGAGTGGTCGCCGGGTGGCTCGGGCCCATCCACGGCCGTGCCGCGCACATCGCCGACGGCATCCCCTACGTGTCCAGCGCCGGCGTGCTCGCCGTGTACAGCCGGGACCAGGTGGCGCGCCCCCTGCGCGGCAGCGGCTATGTCTCGACACCCGGGCCCGGCCGGGAGCCGCTCCTGGCAACCAGTTGGCTCAGCAACAAGTGGGATGGCCGCGCGCCGGCCGGCTACGTGATCCTGCGCGGCTTCTTCGGCGGCGCCTTCGACGAAGCGACGCTCGCGCGCGACGACGCGTCGCTCGTCGAGTTGGCGGGCGTCAGCTGGGCACGCAGGTTCGGCATCACCGGTGACCCGGTCCTGACACGGGTCGTCCGCTGGACGCGAGCCACCCCGCAACACGAGGTCGGACACGCCGCCCGTGTCCTCGACATCGAGGGGGCCCTCGCGGCCCTGCCGCCTGTGGCCGTGTGTGGCAGCGCCTTCCGCGCCATCGGCATCCCGGACGTGGTCAGCGACGCCCGGCGCAGCGTCAGGGGTCTGCTCGACCGCTGCCGCACCGCCTGACGATCTCCCTGGCCGCGGGCCGAAGGGTAGAATTCCCTTCGCATGTTCCCCTCTTCGATTCGCCACCTCGCTGCGGCCCTCGGCTGCGGTTCGCTCCTCCTGCTCGGGTGTGGCTCCTCGCCGCAGCCTGCCGACGACAAGTCGTCGGCGAGTGAGTCCCCCGCCGCAGCCGCCATCCGGACCGCCGACGAAGTGGCCGCCCTGCCCGCCCTGACGCCGGAACTGCAGCAGTTGCTGACGCGCATCCGGGAAGCCGACACCGGCCAGTTGGCCATCTCCGAGGAGGACGGCCGGTTCCTTCGCCTCCTCGTCGTGTTGAATCGCACGCAAAAGGCCATCGAGATCGGCGGCGCGAGCGGCTACAGCGCCATCTGGCTGGGGCTCGGCCTGCGCGAGACCGGCGGCACGCTCACGACAATCGAGTACGACCCGGTACGCGCCAGGGAGTTGCAGGCCAACATCGCGGCCGCAGGCCTCGGCGACGTGGTCACGGTCGTGGCCGGCGACGCGTTCAAGGCGGTGCCCGCCGAGCCCGGAACCTTCGATTTCGTCTTCATCGACGCGTGGAAACCCGATTACCAGAAGTACTTCGACATGACGTTCCCCCGCGTGCGGCGTGGGGGGCTCATCCTCGCGCACAACGTCATCAACAAGGGCGCCGAGATGCAGGATTTCCTGACCACCGTGAACACACGCGCCGACCTGCTCACCGCAATCGTCGCCCCGGGCAGCGAAGGCGTCTCCATCAGCATCAAGCGCTGAGGCGCGACTCATGGCCGACATCCACCTGATTGGCGTGCCGCTCGACCTCGGTGGGGGGCGACGCGGCGTGGACATGGGGCCGTCGGCCGTCCGCATCGCGGGCATCGCCGAACGACTCCGCGCGCTGGGTCATCGCGTGCGCGACTGCGGTGATGTCGCGACCCCCACGCCGGAAACGGTCGAACCCGGCGACCCGACCAGGCGCTACATCGGGGAGATCAGGGACGTCTGCGAGGCGCTTTACGCCAGGGCCCTCGAGACGCACGCCGCCGGAGCGTTCCCCATCGTCATCGGAGGCGACCACAGCCTGGGCGCCGGGTCGGTCGCGGCGTCAGCTGCGCACGCCCGCAGCCAGGGCAAGCCACTCGGCCTCATCTGGGTCGACGCGCATGCGGACATGAACACGCCAGCGACGACCATCTCGGGTAACGTGCACGGCATGCCGCTGGCGGCCCTGCTCGGGGCGCCGCCGCGCGAACTCGCGCTGATTGGCGGGTACGAGCCCAAGGTCGCACCCGCCCACACCGTCCTGGTCGGCATCCGCAATCTGGACGAACGCGAGAAGGAGGCGGTGCGGTCTTCCGGCGTCCACGTCTTCACGATGAAGGACATCGATCGCCAGGGGGTCGCCGCCGTCATCGAGCAGGCAATCGCGATCGCAGGCCGGGGCACGGCCGGCATCCACGTGTCGTTCGACCTCGACGTCTGCGACCCGACGATTGCTCCGGCGTGGGTACTCCCGTGCGGGGAGGACTGAACTATCGGGAAGCGCACATGGCCATGGAGATCATGTCCGACGCACACCGGGTGATCGCACTCGACCTCGTGGAGGTCAATCCGGTACTCGACCTCCAGAACACCACGGCGGTGCTGGCGGCCGAACTTGCCGCCTCTGCCCTGGGACAGAAGATCCTCTGACGCGACCCCTTGCGTATAGTGGGATGTTGGCCAGCGGCGCGTGGGCGCGGCTGTCGCCACCGACTTCCCGGAGGAACTGACATGCGCCGTGCGCTTCTGACCATCACCGCCGCCATCGCTGTGGCTGCCGCCTCACTCGTCCTGCCCGGCCCCGCGCTGGCGCAGAAGATCATCTCGACCACGCAGGGCCGGGGCGGGAGCCGGCACGAGACGGTCGAGTACAAGGTGGGGCCCGCCACAGTCACGATCATCTACGGCCGCCCGTACCTCAAGGGCCGCAGCCTCGACACGCTCGCGCCCGCGGGCAAGGTCTACCGCACCGGTGCCGACGAGGCCACGACCATCAAGACGGACAAGACGCTGCAGATCGGCACGCTGACGGTTCCGGCCGGCACGTACACGCTGTACACGCTGCCGGGTTCGCCGTGGCAGTTGATCGTCAACAAGCAGACCGGCCAGTGGGGGACGCAGTACGCCGAGGGGCAGGATCTCGGCCGCACGCCCATGACCGCTGGCACGCTCACGGCGCCCGCCGAGCAGTTGACCATTGCCGTCGTGGGGTCGAACCTCGAAGTCCACTGGGGCACGATGAAGCAGTCGGTCGCGATCAGCGCCCAGCCGTAGCACGGTCACTCGCGTTCACGGGTGCGGGCAGGAACTCACGGGTCCCTGCCCAGCCCTGCCTGCGGCCTGCCGGCACGCGCCAGAAACGCCAGCACTTCGCCGACGGCCCTGTACAACTCTGCAGGGATGGCGCTCGCCGGAGGCATCTGGGCGAGGAGCCGTACCAGATCGGGGTTCTCGTGGATGGGGATGGCGTACCCGCGCGCGAACTCGATGACGCGCGCGCCGAGGTCGTCGCCGTCGCCGAGCGCCACGTCCACCGCCATCCCCTCGGCAGGGAACTGACCTTCAGCCGTGGCCTGGCCGCGGGTGGGAGGCGGATCGCCCGTCATGCGCGCGCATCCACGATGGACGGCTGTGTCGGAAGGTCGGGCAGGTCCTCCGGTTCGCACGCGTGCACCGGATCGACGACGACGCGGGTCGCCACCTGGGAGAAACCGGCCCGTTCGAGTGCCGCAACCAGTTCCGGGAGACCGGCTTCGATGCGGTCAGCCGAGTCAGGGCATTCGACGACGAACGCTGCGCGCACCTCGCCATCCTGCACACCCAGCCGCACCTGAACCCGGCCGAACCCCTCGAGGCCGACATCCAGCCGCGCCCGTCGCCATGGCGTCGCGTCTTCCTCCCGGCTCGTGTCCGGAGCGTCTCGCGAGACTCGCAGTCGCAGCAGCGTCTCCTCCCGCGCCTCCGGCCACTGAAGCGGCACGTGCACGTCGACGGCCCCATCGCACGCCAGATACGCGGCGGCCCGGGCTTGCGCCCCCAGTAGCGCGACCTGCAGCGCCTCCAGGTCCGCATGTGCAGCTGCCGAATCCAGACGGTCCAGGACCCTCCGAGCCAGAATGGCCAGCAGCCATCTGGAGATCGGTCATCGCGGCATCGAGTGCGACGCCGCCCTCGCCGGCGTGGCCGGAGGGCCACGCAGGGTGATCGTTCTGCGGGCATCGGACGGCATCAGCGAGGCGTCGCTCGAGCAGGAGTCCGCCCTCGGTCACACGGTCGGCGACCGCGCACGCCAGGGTCCCGGCTGACTCGCCATCATTGCCGTCATCGATCGGTGCCCCGAACACCGGTATGGGTGCCAGCGCGCTGCACAGTGCGTCAGCCTCCGCCGGCGTGAGGAGCCCGCGCGCGACAAAGACTGGAATCCAGCGCGCCAGTCTCCGCGCGGCCACCCTGACGTCGGAGCCCTCCCGCGCCGCAAGGACGGCGGCGGCGAATCCATAACCAAGCGGGGATACTGAGGGGCCCGGCTCCACCGCCGGCGGCGTGGTGGGGTTCGACCGCGGGGCCGACGCAGCGACGAGCCGAAGCCCGCCCCGGCCGCCGCCATCCACCTCGAGCTGCAGCACCGTCCCTTGCGGGTATGGCAAGGCCGTCGCCGTGGTCACGTCCCGCCCCGCCAGCGACAGGGACGTGCGGCCATCGGAACCCGCTGCCAGCACCGTGGCCTGGATGCGGGCGCCAGGCGTGAGCGTCAGGCTCTCGTCGACGGCCGCCGCGGCGGCCGTGGACGACACGGGTGGCAGCAGGGTGATGTACATGGACGGGACCGCCCGGCCCGAGGCGGAGCGCTTTGTTATCATCGGCAATGCACGGCAACGACGCGAGCGCATGAACGCCACACCTTCATCGAACGCCCGCCCAACGCGCGGACGCGGCGCCAAGCGTCGGATTCGCCTCCCGGCGGCCCGCACGGACTGGTCGCAGCTCGACCCGGGGAACCTGGAACATCCCGCCCTGTACATCAACAGGGAACTCAGCTGGCTGGAGTTCAACCAGCGCGTGTTGAACCAGGCGCTGGACCCCGCGCATCCCCTCCTCGAGCGCATCAAGTTCCTGGCCATCGTGGCGACCAACCTGGACGAGTTCTTCATGGTCCGGGTCGCGACGCTGCTCAAGAAGTACCGGGCCGGTATCGAGGACGTGAGCCCCGACGGCCTGAACACCGAGCAGCAGCTGGCAGCCACGCGCGCCCGGTCGTCCGCGATGATGGCCGCGCTCACCGGGTGCTGGCGGGAGCAACTGCGGCCCGCGCTGGCCGACGAAGGCGTGCGGATTCTCGAACCGCAGGAGTACACGCCGGAGATCGCGCTGCATCTGGCGCGCTACTTCCGGGCGGAGATCCTGCCGGTGCTCACCCCGCTGGCATTCGACCCGGGACATCCGTTCCCGTACATCTCGAACCTGAGCCGGAACTTCGCCGTGGTCGTGCGGCACAGCGGGCGCACCAAGTTCGCCCGTGTCAAGATCCCGGCCACGCTCGACCGCTTCGTGTCGGTGCCTGCCGACCTCTGCCCGACAGGTGGCCAGACCTTCGCCTTTCTCGAGGACATCGTCCGCGCCAACCTGCAGCAACTGTTCCCGGGCACCGACCTGCAGTCGGCACACCTGTTCCGCATCATCCGCGACACGGACATGGTGATCCAGGAGGACGAGGCCGACGACCTCCTCGAGACGGTGGACCGCAGCCTGAAGCAGCTTCGCTACGGCGCGCTGTGCCTGCTCGAAGTCGAGGAAGCGATGCCGCGCCGCGTGCTCAACATCCTCGTCGAGAACTTCGAGATCGACGAGGACGTGGTCGTGCGCACCAGCGAGCGGCTGGACTGGGACGACTGGCACCAGTTCACGAAGCTGCACCTGCCGCACCTCAAGGACTCCCCGTTCTCGCCGCGCACGATCTGGTCGGGCTACACGGAGATCTTCGACGACCTCCGCGAGGAGGACGTGCTGGTGCATCACCCGTTCGATTCGTTCTCGTCGGTCGAGTCGTTCCTGCGAGCCGCCATCGAGGATCCGCAGGTCATCGCGATCAAGATGACGTTGTATCGCATCGGGTCCAACTCGCCGCTCGTCGACATGCTGGTCACGGCCGCGGAGCAGGGCAAGCAGGTTGCCGTGCTCGTCGAACTGAAGGCGCGCTTCGACGAACGCAACAACATCGCGTGGGCGACCCGGATGGAGGCCGCCGGCATCCACGTGGTGTACGGCATCGTCAGCCTGAAGACCCACGCCAAGCTGTGCCTGGTCGTCCGCAAGGAGCACGACGGCATCCGACGGTACGCGCACGTGGGCACGGGCAACTACAACAGGGCCACCGCGCAGATCTACACCGACCTCGGCCTCTTCACCTCGGACCCGGCCATCGTCGACGACATCTCCGAGGTCTTCAACTACCTCACCGGCTACTCGAGTCGACGCACCTACGACCAGTTGCTCGTGGCGCCCGTGTCGCTGCGCAGCCAGTTGAAGGCGCTCATCGATCGCGAGTGCGAGCATCACCGGGCCGGACGTCCGGCCCGGCTCGTCTTCAAGCTGAATGCCGTAGCCGACCCGGGCATGATCCGGAACATCTACCGCGCGAGCCAGTGCGGCGTCCCCGTCGACCTGATCGTGCGCGGCGTGTGCTGCCTGCGCCCCGGTGTCCCCGGCATCTCAGACACCATCTCCGTGCGATCGATCGTCGGGCGCTTCCTCGAGCACTCCCGCATCTACTCGTTCGAGAACGGCGGCGCACCCGAGGTCTACATCGGCAGCGCCGACCTCATGGAGCGCAACCTGGACCGACGCGTGGAAGCGCTCTGCCCCGTTCACCAGCCCGACCTGCGCGCGCACCTGCGGGAGGTCGTCCTCGAGACACTGCTCTCGGACACCGATCGCGCGCGTGTGCTGCAAACGGACGGCTCATACGTCCCGGTACCGCTTGGGGATGGCGTCGAACCCGTGAACGCCCAGAAACGGCTGCTCGACGTGTACTCGTTGCTCTCCTCGTCGGCGCTCTGATCGAGGTCACGCATGGTCGAGATGTACCGCGGACCGGAGGCCGACCTGCAGCCCGCGGCCTATCGCGCGCGTGCGACCCGTTTTTCGCCTGACAACCTCCTGTCTTTGGAGGGATGGGGCGGCGCCGACAGCATCACATGGGGTCCGGCCGGTCTCGAGACGACCTTCAGCGCCGTCTGGAGGCCTGACGGCCTCTGCGTGCGCTGGGACGTGCGGGATCAGGCGCCCTGGGCGACGTGCACGCGCCGCGATGACCCGCTGTGGGACACCGAAGTGGTCGAGGTCTTCATCGACCCGACGCGGACGGGCCAGGACTACGCCGAGGTGGAGATTTCCCCGACCAACGTGGTCTGCGACCTCCACGTCGAGCGCCTGCAGCCGGAGCGCCTCATCCACCTCGACTGGGACTTCCCGGGACTCGAAACGATCGTTCATCGCCGTGAAGACGGCGACGACTGGTCGGCGATCGCCTGGATGCCCTTCGCAGGCTTTGCGGCCCTGTCGCCCCGTGTCTCCGCTTGCATGCCGGCGCGCGGCGGCGACGTCTGGCACTTCAACGTGTTCCGTATCAAGCGGCCGGGCGGGCCGGGGCACCCGGAGGCAGGGGCCATCTACGCGGCGTGGTCTGTCCCTCGAGGGCCGACGTTCCACGCGCCCGACGCGTTCCGCCCCCTGATCTTCGTAGCCGACGACGAGGACGCGGCATGACGGGCGCACAGCAACTCGATCGCCTCCGACACGAACTGGACGATGCCGACACGCGCGCCGCGGCGCTGGCGTCGGCCACGCCGGCCGACTGGCAGGCCCGACCGCCGGCCGGAGGCTGGTCGCCCTCGGAGTGCGTCCAGCACCTGGTGCTCTCGGTCGACGCGATGCTGGAGCGTATGGACGCCGCCATCGCGGACGGCCGGTCGCGGGGTGTCACCAGCAGCGGACCCTACCGTGCCGGACTGATGGGCCGTCTGCTCATCTGGGCGCTGGAGCCGCCCTATCGAACCATGCGATCCAGTACGGGGACCGCGTTCGTCCCGACCGGGACGCAACCGCCTGCCGTCGACGTCGATGCCCTGCGTGCGGCGCACGATCGCGTGCGGGCGAGCCTCGGTCGCGCGAACGGGCTCGCGCTCGATCGGCTGTCGATCGTGTCGCCCTTCGATGCCAGGGTCAGGTACAACCTCTACGCCTCGTTCGCCATCCTGGCCGTCCACGCGAGACGACATCTCTGGCAGGCCGAGCGCGCGCTCGTGGCGCGACGCGTCTGACGGCGCTGACGGGTCTGCCGTACACTACGGTTCATCCCGTCCGGCCGTCGCCGGCAGGGCTTCACTTGTGAGCGCCGAGATACCTCAGGACGACCTGCTCGCCACGATGGAAGGACTGGGCCACATCGAGACCCCTGGCCTCCCGGTCACGGTCGAGGTGGGCTACCGGATCACGATCGTGGCCCAGGGACCGGGCCAACCTGAGCCGCCCGGTGGCGGTCCCTACCAGACGCGCGTGCTGCTCAGCGCACGCCTCGCCGACCTCTACCACTGGTTCACGGAGCACAGAGACGACCTCGTGCTGGTCCTCGCCGACGGCCGCCGGTTGCCCATCATCGTCACCTCACCCGATGGCGACGCCATCGGCACGGGTGCCATCAGTTGACGCCTGGCGGGAACGGCCGCTAGCGGAACAGGTCGCGCACCCGCCGGGCCAGTTCGGAGGTCCACCCCTCGATGGCGCGTGTCATCCGCTGCCGCAGGCTGCCGCGGTGGATCGGGCAGGTGTCGGCCGGGCTCTCATCGCCCGGCTTGAGGTACTCGGTGTAGATCGGGCAGCCCTGCACGGGCCGCTTGTACGACACGCGACACAGCGCTTCCTCCCGCAGGCCGGCCGGTCGCTCGAACGATCCCGGGGGGCGAACGCGTGCCGCGCGCCGCATGAAGTCGGCCCAGATGGGCAGGGCGTAGCGTGATCCGTATGCCTCCCGTCCGATTGTGGCAGGCTGATCGAACCCCACCCACACGCCGACGACAGTCGATGCCGAGAACCCGACGAACCAGGCATCCTTGAAGTCGTCCGTCGTGCCGGTCTTGCCGCCGACAGCGAACCGGACCCCCATGCGCCTGGCCTGGGACGCCGTGCCGCGGTCCACGACGTCCTGCAGCATCGTCACCATCTGGAACGCGACCTCGGGCGCGATGACGTTTTGGCGGACGATCGGCGTGGCAAACGCGACGCTCCTGTCGTCGTCCAGGATGCGGAGGATGCCGCGCGGCCGGACCGAGCGCCCACCATTGGGAAACATCGCGAAGGCTGTCGTCAGTTCGAGCGGCGTCACGACGCCCGTTCCAAGTGACAACGACGGGACGTTCGGCAGATCCGTGAGGCCGGCATCGCCAGCCACGCGCATCACACGGCGCGTTCCCACGCGCTGCTGCAGCAGCGTCGCGGCGCGATTGTTGGACTCCACGAGCGCCGCCCGCAGCGTGAGCGACGGCGGCCCTGCGCCACCTGCGTTCTCGGGCGCCCACTCGTCCGGGCCCTGGGGCGCGATCACGTCCAGGCCGTCCAGCACGCTCACTGGCGAGAATCCGTGTTCGAGCGCCGCCGCAAACAGGAAGGGCTTGAAGGCGGAGCCGGGCTGTCGACGGCTCCGCGTGGCCCTGTTGAACGGGAACTTCGCGGGGTCGCGCCCGCCGACGAGGGCGAGCACATCGCCCGTGACCGGGTCCATCGCCACGAGAGCGGCCTGCAGTTCGGGCTTGCCGAAGCGTGCGAGACCCTCCCGCACGACGCGGTCGGCCATCTCCTGCAGGGCCGGCACGATCGTGGTGTCGACCTGCCAGTCTGGCGGGTGATCGCCACCCAGCGAATCGCGAAACAGCTGGCGCACGTAGGCGCGCGCATAGGCATCCGAGGCCGTGCTCGTCGGCTGATACGGTCGCACCCGCAGCCGTGCGCGGTGGGCGGCCCGCTCCTCGGCCTCGGTGATGAAGCCCTCGGCGCGCATGCGTGCGAGCACGACATGGCTGCGTTGGACGGCGCCCTCGAAGTTCGACCACGGCGACAGGGTCGCCGGCGCGCGCGCCAGTCCGGCGATGAACGCGCTCTCGGCCAGCGTCAACGACTTCGCCGGCTTGCCGAACACCCGCCGCGCCATCGGCTCCACGCCGTAGACGCCGGCGCTCAGGTAAATCCGGTTCAGATACAGCTCGAGAATCTGCGCCTTGGTGAGCTGCAGTTCCATCTGCACCGAGATGACGGCCTCGCGCAGCTTGCGCGTATAGCTCTTCCTGTTGGACAGGAACAGCGTGCGCGCGAGCTGCTGCGTGATGGTGCTGGCGCCTTCGCTGCGACCGGTCACGGTGTTGCGGTACAGCGCGCGCCCGAGGCCGATCGGATCGATGCCCGGGTGCACGTGGAACCGGTGGTCCTCGACGGCGATGAATGCCTGCTGGAGATGCGGCGTGATCTCGGAGAGCGGTACGTCCTGCCGCTGTTCGTCGAGCCGGAACCAGCGCTTGCCGTCGGCCGTATGGAACCACGTGTCGCCGACCCCGCGCGTCAGCTTGTGGACGGCCCAGGCCTGCTTCCAGGCCCATCCTGTTCCCAGTCCTCCGACCAGGATGCCGGCGACCAGCACCACCTGGATGCTGCGGTCCTGTACCGCCAGCCACGCCCACGCGCGACGAATCACCCTCGTAGTGTCGCACCTGACGGACGAGCCGGGCCATCCGTCCGCCCGCGACCAGCGGCGACGAGGCCCGCTGTGACGTCGTACCATGAACGGTTGTTGAAGGAGAGTGACCGAACCGATGATGCCTTCCCTGCCCCTGCGCACCCTGGTCGCGATTGCGGCCGTTCTCGCCACCAGCCCGTCGGCTGCCGTCGCGCAATCCCACGACCACGCCTGCGTCGACGAGGCGTGCACGCGCGTCGACCTCTTCGCCCCTCCGGCTCAGGCGGGTGGCGGTGCGGCAACCGCCGCCGTCGCGCCGCGATTGGGAACCTGGGGCATCGATCTGTCGGGCATGGATCGCAGCGTCAAGCCTGGCGACGACTTCTTCACGTTTGCCAACGGGGCGTGGGCGGCCCGCACGGCCATTCCGGCGGACCGCTCGACGTTCGGGTCGGGCGCCATCCTGCGCGATGTGTCTGAGCAGCAGGTGCGGGGCATCATCGAGGAATGGGCCGCCGCACCGTCGCTCGCCGCCGGCGCCGACGAGGCCAAGGTCGCGACACTGTACCGGAGCTTCCTCGACGAGGACGCGGCCGAACGGCTCGATGCCGCACCGCTCGGTCCGAAGCTGCAGGCCATCCGCGCCGCCACGACACGTGAGGCCATCGCGGCCCTGATGGGCAGGTCGGCGCGCGGGGCCGGGGGCGCCCTGTTCGGCCCGTCGGTCTTCGACGACTCGAAGGATCCGGACAGGTACACGCTGTACCTGAGTCAGAGTGGCCTCGGCCTGCAGGACCGCGAGTTCTACCTGCGCGAGAACTTCGCGCCGCAGAAGAAGGCCTACCAGGCCTACGTCGCGCGCCTGCTCACACTGGCCGGCTGGCCCGCGCCCGAAGCCGCGGCTGACGCCGTGGTCGCCTTCGAGAGCCGCATCGCCGAGGCTCACTGGACGCGTGCCGAGAGCCGCAACCGCGACAAGACCTACAACCCGACGACATGGGCCGACCTGGCACGGACGGCACCCGGTTACCCGTGGCAGGCGTTCGCTGACGCTGCCGGCATCGCGCGCGCCGCGCAGGTCGTGGTGCGGCAGGACACAGCGCTGCCCCGGATGGCCGGCATCTTCGCCGAGACCCCCGTCGAGACGCTGCAGGCCTGGCAGGCCTTCCACACGACCGATCAGGCAGCCCCCTATCTCTCGTCGCGTTTCGTGACGGCGCACTGGGAGTTCCGATCGAAGTTCCTGCAGGGTGCCCAGGAACAGCGCGCGCGATGGAAGCGCGGCGTGGCATTTGCCGAGAGCGCCATGGGCGAGGCGATCGGCAGGACCTACGTGGCGCGGTTCTTCCCGCCGGAGTCGAAGGCCAAGATGGAGCAACTGGTCGCCGACCTGCGCGTGGCACTCCGCCGGCGCATCGAAACGCTCGCGTGGATGGAACCCGCCACGAAGTCCGCCGCACTGGAGAAGCTGGCCGCCTTCGGCGTGAAGATCGGATACCCGTCCAGGTGGCGGGACTATCGGACGCTCGAGGTGCGCGAGGCCGATCTCTTCGGGAACTGGGAACGCTCCGTGGCGTTCGACTGGGCCCGCAGCGTATCGCGCATCGGCGCGCCAGTGGACGCCGACGAGTGGAACATGACCCCGCAGACGGTCAACGCGTACTACTCGCCCCCCAAGAACGAGATCGTGTTCCCGGCCGCCATCCTGCAGCCGCCGTACTTCGATCCGAAGGCGGACGATGCCGTGAACTACGGCGCCATCGGCGGGGTGATCGGCCACGAACTCACGCACGGGTTCGACGACCAGGGCCGCAAGTCCGACGGCAAGGGCGTGCTGCGCGACTGGTGGACGGCGGAGGACGCGACGCGCTTCGAGGCGCAGGCGGATCGGCTGGGCGCGCAATACGAGTCGTACGAGTTCCCCACCCTTCCCGGCCTCAAGCTGACGGCGCGCATCGGGATGGGCGAGAACATCGCCGACCTGGGCGGCGTGCTGCTCGGCCTCGATGCCTACCGCCTGTCGCTGAAGGGCGCCGAGGCCCCCGTGCTCGACGGGTTCACCGGCACGCAGCGGGTACTGCTCGGGTGGGCGCAGGTGTGGCGCATCAAGTACCGCGACGATGCGTTGCGGCAGCAGATCGTCAACGGGCCGCACTCCCCCGGATTCATCCGGGCGTTCGCGCCGCTGCGCAATGTGGACGCGTGGTACGAGGCCTTCGACGTCAAGCCTGGGGACAGGAACTACGTCGCCCCGGACCTGCGCGTGCGGATCTGGTAGAGCGCAGGTGTACGGGTGGCCGTCGGCTGGCGGGGACCGTCAGCGCAGCCGGGTCGCCAGCACGTTGGTGCCGGCCGACCATGTGTCCGCGCCGGCATCGGCGTACATCGCGCGTTCGACCACGATCGGCGTGGGTGTCTCCCCGAGGCTTTCGATGACGGCGCCAAACCGCTTCCCCACCGCCCCGGGGAACTCGTCACGGACGCTGACGCCGAATCGGCTCCCGGCGACGACCGCGAACGTGCGCGTCTGTACCGGCGCGCCGTCCTCGAACAACAGGGTGACCTTGACCTGTGCGTCGGCGTCACCCGGGTTGGCCACGAGGTAGTACGTCGCGCGGTTGGCCGGCGGCCCCGTCACCTCGCCGTCGGCGACCGCCCACGCGGTTCCCGTGACCGTGGCTCCGGGCGCGTTGTGGGCTTCCGTCCACGTGCGGCTGTCGCCGGGCCACCACATCGATCGCTCGACCACCAGTGGCACGGCGTTGGTGGACTCCACGACCATCGACACGGCGGTGTTGGCCAGTTCCGGCGCCGCCTGGTCCACCCAGATGGTGTATCGCTGCCAGGCCCCCACCACGTGCGTGTGCCGCACCTGGGAGCCATCAGGGAGGAGATACGTGACGGCGACGTCCGCGACATCGTCCGAGGGATTGGCCACCAGCAGGAACAGGTCGAAGAAGGGCCCCGTGGCGCCTTCGGCCAGGTACCAGTGCGTGGACGGCGTCGTGACACCCGCGCTCTCGTGGCCAGCCTGGAAGGTGACGGCGCCCGGCGTGTAGTACATCGCGCGTTCGACGATGATGCCGCGCCCATCGAGGGTCTCGATCACGGCGGACACGTCGGTGTCGGCAAGGTCCCGGCTTGATGCCGAGCCGAAGACTTCCTGGTCCACCCAGATGTTGGCGCGGCTGCGCGCCCCGACGGTGTAGGTCTTCTCGAGTGGCGGGGCTGTCGGCCTCAGGTAGCGCACGCGCACCTGCGCCTCGGTCGCCGACGGATTCTGCAGCAGGTAGAACAGGTCGAACCCGCTGTGCGTGGCGCCCTCGGCCAGGTACCAGCGCGGGGCGGGGCCGGCAACGCTCGTCTCGGCATGCGCGCCGTGGGCCGGGCCGCCTGGCATGTGCCATGACACCGTCCGATCGAGCACCAGCGGCGCGTCCGACGTGACGACGGTGCCGAACGCGTGCGAGGCCAGTGCCGGCACCGACGCCGTGTCGACCGTGCGCGTCGACAGAGGCGGCACCGTCACCGCGTGCGGTACCACCACGCCGTCGTCGCGCAGGAACTCGACGGCCGCCGTCGTCGATCGCCCGCCAGGATTGGCGAGAACGAGGCGCGTGTCGAAGAAGGCGCTCGCGACACCCTCGGCCAGGTACCGACGGAACGAACCGGGAGCCGTGTCGTCGGTGACGAAGGTGGCCGTGACCACCTCCGAGGATGTCGGCACGACGGTGCACGTTCCCGAGCCGGAGCAGCCGCCACCGACCCATCCGACGAATCGGCTGCCCGCCGACGGCGTTGCCGCCAGCGTCACCGGCATGCCCGATGCGACAGACGCCGAGCACGTCGTGCCACACGCGATCGCGACGGGCGAACTTGCCACGGTTCCCGCGCCGGCGCCGGTGCGGTTGACCGTCAGGCTCACGCTCGGACTGGCGCCGCCCTCGAGGTGCTGCGTCCAGTACGCCAGGAGCCTCCGCAGCGCCTCCGGCGTATTGGTGGGTTCTCCCTTACCCGTCTGGTCCTTCGTATTGACGCCGTGGCACGATCCGCAGACCCGGACCTCTCCCGGCTGCATCGTCAGCCACAGCCGCTCGCGGACGACAGGCACGCCGGCCGGACTGGTGAGCTGCCACGACAAGGCGCGCCGCGCAGGCACGAACGCCGCGACAGAGCCATCGGGCGCGATGGCGACGCTGCCCGCGGGTGCGCCGGTGAGCTGAGGGTTGCGGGCACGCGGGTCGTGCAGGACCTGCCCCAGCACACGGCGGCCCGCGCGTGGGGTGGCGGTGCCTCCGATGCCCCGGAGTTGGTCGGCCTGGATGATCTGGAGGAAGGCGACGTCGTAGACCTTGCCTGGCGCGCCGACGGTCTGCACGCCGCCTCCCGCGACGCGCAGGTTGAAGGGCTGCTGCCTGTCGCTGTGGTCGCGCGACGTCACATCGTGGCTGACGATCAACGCCAGGTCGTTGGTCCGCAGGTAGTCCTGCAGCCGCTGCAGTGTCACTCCCTGCTCGGCCAACACCTGCTGCTCCGCCGCGGGAAGGCCCGGCGCGCGGGGCGCGGGGCGCGTGCGCGGCCGCACTTCCACCGGATCGAGTTCCCACAACGGCCCCGAGTACGACACGAGCACGTCCGGACTCCAGTACGTCAGCGTCTTGCTGATGCCGGGCGTCAGGCGGTGTGCCGGCACGTGCACCCCACCGACATCTTCGAGCAGGGTCAGCCGGAAGTCGTAGCGCGACCCCGGGTTCGCCGTCGTGCCCGTGTTGGCGTCCCGGCGTGTCTCTGGCGTGTGCACCGCCACGATGCGGCCGTCCGAGAGCGGGAGTGGGTTGCGGTACAGCCCCGAGTGGTTCGGCGATGGCGTGTCGGTGTAAGAACTCGTGTCGCGATGGGTGACGTACGTGATCGTCATCGCGTCGGGGTTCTGCGAGGGCGGCGCGTACGTGCTGATGATCTGTCCGCTGGCGTGCGTCGAGAACTCCGGCGCGTCGATCCCGTAGTACGTCCCGGGCGCCGACGGCGACTCGCGGATCTGGATGAACCCCGAGATGACGTTCGGGTTCAGTCGCGGCGACTGCGAGTGGTGGTACACCAGATTCGGGTCGTCGTCGAAGCTCGCGTCGAAGTAGCCGAGGAACTCGTGACGGCCCACATGGTTCAGGGTTTCCTCGCCGGTGCCATCCTCCTCCACCATCCACGGGAAGAAGTCGTTGAAGGTGTGGCCCACCACGTTGGTGCCCGACAGCAGATCCGTGCGCGTGCTTCGCGGCTCGGGAAACACCTCATCGCGCGACTGCAGACGCGCCGCACCGGCCGTCTCGTCGGCGTAGTTGAACGTGCCGTACGTGCCGTGGAACGAGGCGGCGCGCGAGTCGGCGTCGGCCTGCTGATCGCGCTGGAGGTGGTCCCAGCGGATGTACACGACGCGCCCGAAGCTGTCCACCTGGGGCGAGAAGGACCCCGACGGCGAGTGCTGCACGAGGAACAGATCGCCCGAGGACGGATCGAGGCTCCAGATACCCGTGACCGACGGCGCCTCCTCGTACTCGTCGAGCTGCGGGTAGAGGTGGCTCTCGCCGCTGCGTGGCCGGTCGGACGTGAACAGGATGCGGTCGTCGGTCCCGTAGGTCGGGCTGACGTTGTTGTAGACCGAGGGCTGGTGCGGCACCTTCGTGATGACCGGTGTGTCAGCGATCCCGAGACCTGTGATCTCGTAGATCTGCCAACGCCAGTCCTTGTACTGGTACTGCCTGTCGGATCCGCCGACAACCATGCTGAAGAGTGCCTTCGTGCCGCTCCAGTGTACGCTCGGCTCCCGCACGGCGATCGACGTCGGCCCCTGCAGACCGACCGCGCCGACGCCGGCGGCCGCCGTCAGGTTCTTCAGCGTGCCGTCCGGATACCGGATCCACAGGTCGCCGCCACGGGCCACCGCGTCGAGGCTCGCGCGGTGATTGCCGAAGACCGCGCCGATGGTCGTGAAGTCCTGAGGCACGGGCACCTGCGTGACGAACAGGATGGGGTAGGGCGTGGCGATGGGTGGGCTCTGGGCCACCACAGCCAGACCGAGCGCTACCATCGAGGCCGCCACCGCCGAAGCCCATCGTCGTCGCCACTCGCGCATGCCCGCTCCCAGACGACCTCGGCTTGTCGATAACAGAATCGTCATCGAAAGCGCGCGTGAGGCAGAGGTCAGCCCCGGCACTGCACGATGCGTTCCCCTGGGACTGCTCGTAGCCGCGGGACCCGGGGTTCGTAGCCGCGGGACCCGGGGTTCGTAGCCGCGGGACCCGGGGTTCGTAGCCGCGGGACTTGTCCCGCGGGCAGGGCGCCGGACCCGCCGGCGCGCGCGGGGGAGGGCCGGACAAGTCCGGCCCCTACGCATCTGACAGCCCCCCAGGGACCTGACGGATCTGACAGCCCCCGGGGACCTGACGGACCTACCGGTACTCGTCGGCGCCCACGTCGGGACCGGCGCCGTTCGGCCGCGACTGCCCGTCGGCGTCCTTCGGTGCGAATGGGTTCAGCAGGCCGTTGTCGATCGCCGCCCGGCCGCCGTCCCGCAGGAGGTGCAAATCCCCGACCGACGCCGCGACGAACATGCCCGGTGCAGCCGTCGTCATGTTGCCTTCGACGATGGCCGACGCGCCGTCCCGGCCGGCTATGCGCGCATCGACGAGGTTGTTGGCGATGTAGGCATTCGTGGTGTCCGGGTGAGCGTAGTCGACCGCGACGGCTGACGTGCCGGATACGAGCACCGAGTTGTGCACCACCACAGTCCCCGGGGAATCCAGCACCGAGATGGCTGCGCCCCTGGAGCCGGTGCCGGCCTTCCGGACGATCATGTTGTTCCTGACGATGCCACCCGAGTGCTGATCGGGGTCGCGGCTGTCGAACCCCAGGACGATTTCGAGCGCCGCGTTGACGAAGACGTTGCTGTCCACGAGCGTCCCCGTACTGCCCTGCCAGACGAGGACTGTCGGGCCGAACGTCACGCGGTCGGTCGGCGCGGGATTCACGAACAGGTTCCTCCGGAACGACCAATTCCGCACGGCGCGAAGATCGATCCCGACGGGAAAATCGCTGCCGGCCCCGCGGTATTCGAACGTGCTGTCTTCGACCCTGCCGCCAGTCACGCCCGACGCCTGCACGAACTCCCCGTCATCCACGACGTGCAGACGCCGGAACCGCACCTTCTTGACGCCGCTGCCGAGCGCGATGGCGTAGCCGGGCGTGTCGCGAATGGTCAGCCCCGTCAACTTGAGTCCCGTGACGCCCGATACGACGAGCGCGACTGGGCGGGCATCGGCCCACGTGGGCCGTGGGCCGACGAGGATGACGTCTCCTGGACGACCCGTGCTGCCGCGTATCTCGATGGCTTTCACACCGCCCTTGATGGGCAGCGGACTCGTCAACTGGTACGTCCCGGGGGCCACCACGATCGTCGTGTAGGACTTGAGGGCTGCGAGCGCACCTCGCAAGGCTGCCTCCGACGCGACCTTGATGGTCGTGCTGGTTGTCTGCTCGGTGGGCGTCGGTTCGCCGCCAGTGGGCGGATCCTCGGGCGAGGAACCCGGCACGACGGCGGTCACCTCGTTGGAGGGGCCGCTGCGCACGCCTGCGCTGTCCACGGCTCGAACGACGAAGTAGTAGCGCGTTCCCGGCGTGAGGCCCGTGACCTCCTGCATGGTCACGCCGATGCCGACCTGCCGGACGGCCGTGTATTTCCCCGATGACGTCCCGAGCTGTATCTCGTAGGACACGTTCGCCTGATTGGGAGCGGGGTCCCACGCGAGGCGAATCGTCTGTGCGGTCGACGACCGGGCGAGGCCGGCCAGGAGCAGGAGGGTGATGGCGATGAATCGAAATGGCACTTTCAAACTTGCGTGAACGTGGCCCAGGGAGCGGGGCACCCTGGCTTGAGCAAGAGTCACGCCCGTCACGCACTGACAGAATTGTCATTGAAAAGTGCGTTCTCGGCCTCCCTCGCGAATCGAATCGATTCACGGCGATCAGGCACTTCTTACAAGGGTTCCCGCGCTCAACCTCTGCCGATGTACGGCATCCGGGTCGCCATCACCGTCATGAACGGCACGTTGGCGTCCAGGGGCAACCCGGCCATGTAGAGCACCGCATCAACGACGTGCGCGACGTCGAAGATGGGCTCCGGCGCGAGGCTGCCGTTGGGTTGCAGTACGCCCTGTGTGTACCCGCGCGCCATGTCGGTCGCCGCGTTGCCGATGTCGATCTGGCCGCAGGCGATGTCGAAGGCACGCCCATCGAGTGCCGTGGCCTTCGTGAGACCCGTCACGGCGTGCTTGGTGGCGGCGTAGGGCGCGGAGTTGGGTCGCGGGACGTGCGCGGCGATCGAGCCGTTGTTGATGATCCGGCCGCCCCGCGGGTCCTGGGTCTTCATCATCCGGAACGCTGCCTGCGTGCACAGGAACACGCCCGTGAGATTCACGTCGACGACCATCCGCCACTGGTCGGGCGACAGGTCCTCCAGGGGCACGGCCGGCGCGTTGACGCCCGCGTTGTTGAACAGCAGGTCGAGACGGCCCCAGGCGGTCCGGACGCTGTCGAACACCTCGCGGACCGCATCGGGGCTGGTCACGTCGGCGGGCAGCACGAGCGCGCGACCAGACGCCCCGGCGGCCTGCGCCGCCGTCTCTTCGAGCGCCCCCTTTCGACGTCCGACAAGAGCCACCGCGTACCCGGCCTCGAGGAGGCCAACCGCCACGGCCCGACCGATCCCGCTGCCGGCGCCCGTCACGAGCGCGATGCGTGCTGGTGCCATCACGGCGCGAACGGTAGCATGAGCTGGCGTGACCACGAAGGAGACTGCGAAACGATGACCATCCTCGTCACTGGCGGCGCCGGCTTTCTCGGCACTCGCCTCATCCAGGCGCTGCTGTCCGGCACTGCCGACGGCCGAGCGGCGTCCCGCGTCATCAGCGTGGACCGCGTGGCCAGCCCCCTCGACGACAGCCGGGTCGAGTCGCGGGTCGGCGATGTAGCCGACGCGACCTTCCTGAGGACGGTCATGACTCCCGAGGTGGCCGCCGTGTGGCACCTGGCGGCGGTCCTCAGCGGTCAGTCCGAGTTGGAGCCCGACCTGGCGTGGGCGGTCAACGTCGGCGGCACACGATCGCTCATCGACGCCTGCCGATCGCTTCCCCGCCCGCCGCGGTTCGTCCTCGCCAGCACCGTCGCCGTGTTCGGCGGACCGCTCCCGGCGCTCGTGCCCGAGGATCTGGCCCTGCGCCCGGAGTCCACGTACGGCACCACCAAGGCCATTGCCGAGTTGCTGGTCCTCGACGCCACACGGCGCGGCGCGATCGACGGCGTCGTGTGTCGCGTGCCGACGGTGGCCGTGCGCCCGGGCAGACCCAATTCCGCGCTGTCCAGCTTCGTCAGCGGCATCGTCCGGGAACCGCTGGCTGGAGTCGAGAGCGTGTGCCCGGTACCACTCGACACGCGCATCTGGGTGGCGTCGCCCGCGACGACCACGGCGAATCTGGTACATGCGGGACACATGGACACCGGCACGCTGGGCGGCGTGCGCGCCGTCAATCTGCCTGGCATCACTGTGACGCCGGCCCAACTGCTGGAGAGCCTGGAGCGCGCGGCCGGACCGGAGGCGCGGCGACTCGTGCGCCACGAGCCAGACCCGCGCCTCGACGTCGTCGTCCGGACCTGGCCCGGCGGGTTCGAGGTGACGCGGGCGCTGGCCCTCGGCTTCGCCATCGACAGCGATGCCGATGCCCTTGTGTCGCAGTTCATCGCGGACCGCGCGAAAGGCTGAGGTCGCCGATCACCGCCAGCGGATCTCGTCGGGCGACAGCAGCGGACGGACCGCGCTCTCCGGTGCGCTCGCGAACACGTCGAGGGCCGTCAACGACCCAAAGCGGATTCGCGCGCGCTGCTCGATCGTGGTCATCGGCACCTGGTATGTCTCGTACGCGCCGAACACGGCCTCCCGGTTCGGCAGGAATCCCCGCTGCGAAAGCATGTAGCCAGACACGCTTGGGGCGCGCGTCTCGTCGTGCACGAACACGATGACCTTCCAGAACTCCAGGGGCACGGCCACCTGTTCGAACACGGGATCGTCGTCGCGCAGCACCGGGCCCGTCATCACCGAGATCTTCTGGTCGTCCTCGCGCGCATTCTGCAGCGCGTAGTCCTCGAGCCCCAGCCAGATGCCCGCGTTGAAGGGCTGCATCTGCGGCACGGCGTTGGCCAGGTGCATGGAGTCGGTATTGCCCTCCTCGGCCTCGGCGCGCGTGGCGCCCCATGCCGGGTCCTCCCGCCTCGTCATGTGACCGCGGCTGAACCGGGGAGGGTTGCCATAGACGCGCCCGGCGAGTTGCTGCTGCTGATCGAAGCGCGGGTCGAACCGCCACCCGCGGCGCTTCAGATGCGGCACGCTGCACGCCCCGTCGATGTTGACGGCACTGAGGTAGCACACACGCCGCCGGCGGCTCATGACCACCGAGAAGTGCCGATAGGGCACGGCCTGCCAGGTCTGGCCCTGCCACTCCACTTCCAGGACGTCATCGGCGTCCACGATCTGCGGCAGCGGCGCCTCCGGCTGGTCACTGCCCAGAAAGTCGGC
This sequence comes from uncultured Acidobacteriota bacterium, assembly GCA_963715265.1. Taxonomy (GTDB): domain Bacteria; phylum Acidobacteriota; class Vicinamibacteria; order Vicinamibacterales; family Vicinamibacteraceae; genus Luteitalea. The sequence continues at coordinate 30,994 of CAVQRQ010000004.1, read as the reverse complement.
GCGATAGCCGTCGCGCGTGGTGTAGGCATCGGCCGTCGGCTGGAGCGGCGGCTGCTCAACGGCCACCTCGGGGGGCGGCGGCAACGCGGGCACGGCCACCATGGGCGTGATGGACGTGAGGGCGTCGAGCACGTAGCTGGCGCGAACCGCGTAGTTGGTGCGCTCGAGCGCCCCGGCGAAATGCACGCCGACGGCGCCGCCGGTCTCGAGGTCGATCACGACGGACCCTGAACTTCCCCCAAGCGTTGTCGCATCGTGCGCGAACGCCCACGCGTCCGTGCGTGTCGTCCCGATCTTCCCGGGCGAGAACCGCTTCACGCCGTACACACCGCCGAAAAGGCGCCGTGCAACCGCCACGCTCGGCACACCATACGGGTCCTCGGCCGGATAGCCGACGACGGCGATGTCGCGCCCGCCGTCCAGCGCGACGTTCACGAAGGGGATGGGCGGCGGCAGGTGCACGCCCTGGCCAGGCGCGAGACGCAGCAGCGCGAGGTCGGGTGCCTGCGCGTCAGTGAGATCGGCGAGGTACAGCACCTGGTCGACTCCAATCTCGAACTCCTCGGCGTTGGTGCCCTCGGCCACGAACTCCTCCCGCAGGTCCACGCGGCACGACATCGGGTCGGCGCCGAACGTGCGCCGGAACACCAGGGACGTCTGCTCGCGCGCCGCGAACTCGGCGGCCACGTGCGCGTTGGTGACAACGAGGTTCTCCGCCACGAGCCAGGCCGTTCCGGCGTGGTGCAGCAACGGATGCCCCGAGAGCTCGATGCGTCCGACGCTGCCCAGCCTCGGCTCGTAGCGTGCCCGGGTGGCCTCCAGGCGACGCCGCAGTTCGGGCGACTCCGGCAGCGCGACGCGGTTGCGCTGCACCAGCATCGACGGCCGGCCGTGGGCCAGCACGACGGCCTCCACCTGGAATCGCGCCTCGGCCTCCACGCCGCTGTGTGCCGCCGTCGACCAGCCCGGTCGCCCCTCGACGAAGGCGCGAATGGATCCGCTGCCGACGCCCGCGCGCGCGGCCGGGGCTGGTACCCGGCTCCGCTCGGTCATGGCCAGCAGTTCACGTGCAATGGCCGGGTCGGATGACAGAATGGCGGCAGCGCGGTCCCCAAGAGTCATACCCTGATCAACGCGGGGCGTCCGGCCGTCGTACATCGCGACCCGGCGCTGGCCAGGTTGGAGGCGGCCACTTCGATTCGGGAGTGCGGTCCGCCGGCGTCGCAGTGATTCCGCGGGAAGCTCGCGCTGTCGCGACTCAGGGAGCTTGCATGTCGAGGTCGACGACGAGCAGGACGTCGGCATCGGCGCCGTAGGGACCTTCGACCAGAGGCTGGCCGTCGGGCCCGACAACGAGGGAGCAGCCGATGCAGTGGTGCCCCTTCCAGGGGCCGGATGCCAGCGGACCGACGTTGCTGGCGCCCGCAATCCACAGACCGCACTCACGCGCGACGGCTCCGTAACAACGACGCCACAGTTCCCCGTACGGCTCGCGCGACTGGTCGTGGTCGGGAGGCACCGCCCAGGCGCAGGGCGACAGGATGACGGTGGCGCCCATCGCGGCCAGCGTACGGCCGATCACTTCGCCCTCGACGAAGGCGTCGGCGCAGATCATCAGCCCGACGCGTCCCCACGGGGTCTCGGCGACGCCGAGGCGATCGCCGCGCGCGTACAGGTCCAGCGCGATGTCGAGTTCGTTGATCTTGCGGTGGTGCAAGAGCACGGAGCCATCCGGGCCAAGCAGCACGGCGGCGTTGTAGAGGTGGTCGCCCGCCCGCTCGACCACGCCGGAGCAGACGTAGACGCCTGCGCGCGCGGCCGCGTCGCGCAGGGCCAGGCAGGTCGGCCCGTCCGGCACGGCGTCTGAGAGGGTGCACGACCCCGCGGCCATCCAGCCCATCGGCAGGGCTTCGGGCAGGAGCACGACGTCGGCGCCGGCACGCGCGGCCTCCCCGATTCGCGTCAGGGCGCGAGCCAGGTTGGCCTCACGCGCCCTCGGGTCGACCCGCATCTGTGCCAGGGCGAGCTTCATGATCATCTGTGGGCTCCCGGTGTCACGGTGTGACCCACGCGGGCGTGCCGAACCAGTCGTGCATTTCCTTCTCGAACGGGGCCACGACCTCGGGCGGTTCCGGCCATGTGGCCGCGGTCGCCGGTCTCCGCGATCCAGGTGTCGAGCGCTCGCGCGCAGGCGCAGCGAGCGCCTCGCGGTGTTCCGGTTTGTCGGAGTCGGCGAGGTTGCGGATCTCGTGCGGGTCGGTCTGGGTGTCGAACAGTTCCTCCTCGGGTGCGATGTCGGCCATCAGCGTCGGCGGGCCGGCCCGCTGAGCTTGCCGCGGGCGTGCAGGCCACGCATCAGGGGCTTCACCAGGAAGCACTTCTCCTTGTAGCGGTTCAGCGGAGGCGACGGCTGGTGTCCGGCGTGATAGTTGCGGATGTAGTCGGTAGCGCGCGTCGCGCACGGTGCGGACGCGCGCCTGACGGTCTCGTCGATGCGATCGCGGGCGCTGAAGGCGTACGTGCGCGGCGGGTCGGCGCTCCGCGCCGAGGAAGATCGCGGCTCTGCATGCCCGGCGGACGCGGCAGGCCGGCGATCGCCAGCGTCGTGGCCGTCAGGTCGAGGAGGCTGACCACGTCGTCGACAACGGCGCCGGCGCGGTACTGCGGCGGGGCCGGGACGTTGCTTCGGCCAGCGGACGATCATCGGCACGTGCAGCGCCGCTGTCGTAGCACCAGTGGATGCCGCGCGGCTCCAGCCGGCCGTTGTCGGCGAAGAAGATCACGACCGTGTCCTCGAGCCGTGCCCTCGGCCTCGAGCTGGCGCAGGATCCGGCCGACGTGCACGTCCATGCCGGACGTCGAGTTGAGGTAGCGGGCCCACTCCTCGCGGACGACGGGATGGTCGGGATAGTACGGCGGCGGCGTGACGTTGTCGGGCGTGGCGATCTGGGCAGCCGGGGATCGCGCTCCCCCACCCACTCCACGCGCGGCTTCTTGCCGGACTTGCGGTCGTAGATGTCGTACTCGGCCTCCGGCGTGTTGATCTGGGCGAAGAACGGCTGCGAGGCCTTCAATCGACTCCAGTCCGCTGTGTCGTAGATCGGGCCTTCGTTGACGAAGTTGAGGTCCAGCTTGCCGGTGCCGACGACGTCGGTCGCCGATGGGCGTGATGTTGGCCGTGAAATAGCCGGCGTCGCGCAGCCGGTGCGTCAGCGGCCGTACGCCCTCGGGCAGCCGGAAGTCGTCGTCGCGGTGGGACCGCATGTGGTGCGTGTCGGTCGTGGTCTGGTACATGCCAGTCATGAACGCCGACCGGCTGGGCGCGCACACCGGCGACGTGGAGAACACGCGGGTGTAGCGGACGCCCTCGGCGGCCAGGCGGTCGACGTTGGGTGTCGCGACGAGCCGCTCGCCGTAGGCAGCCGAATTCGAGGCTGGCGTTCTCGGCCACGATCCACAGGATGTTCGGCCGGCGGACGGGTTGGCGTCCGTCGATCGGACGGCCGACGACGAGCACCAGGGCGACGAGCAGCACGAGGAGGTTGCGCATGACAGGGGGCTGTCCGGCGGCGTGCGCCCCGGGACACGGGCAGCATACACGGGGCGCTGTGGTATCCTTCGGGGTCGGTCGTTCAGCCGCGCCAGCGGCCATGGCAGACCGACCCGCGCTGTACCCACGTCCCCATCGTCCAGAGGCCCAGGACGCGGCCCTTTCAAGGCTGAAACACGGGTTCGAATCCCGTTGGGGACGCCAGCCTTCGCTCTGATGTCTGGCGAAGGCTGATCCCGCCGAAGCGCCCCGCGGGCGCGAGGGCGGACATCCCCATCAACGAGAGCTACGGCTGGGCAAGCCCTGCTGGCACTCCCGTCGATTTGCGCGAAGGCTGATCCGAAGTTCTGCAACTTCGATTCGGTCCCTAGTTGCACAATCGGCCACCACCGCCCGGTTCGGCCCGTGTCCGACGCTCGGGGCCTGTGGCGCTGACCTTGCAACCCCGAGCGTCATGGTGAGCGACCGGCAGATCGTCGACATCCTCCGTAGCGTCGCGTGTCCTGCGCGGTACTACACAGGAGTCACGAGCGACATGCAGCAGCGGCTGGACACACACAACCGTGGCGGGTCCGTGCACACGGCGGCGCTGCGCCCATGGCAACTCGTCGCCGCCATCGAACTGACAAACCAGACGTGCGCAACGCAGTTCGAGCAGTACCTGAAGACGGGCTCTGGGCGACCGTTCGCCAAGCGCCACTTCTGGTGACACGTGCGCCAGGTGACTCGCGGCAGTGCCGTCTGCAGGTCGTAGTCGGCCTGCAGGTGCAGCCAGAACCGCGCCGGCATCTTGATCGCCGCTCGAGGCGAATCGCCGTGTCGGCCGTCACCGAACGCTTGCCCAGGTTAGTGGTAGTCCTCGCACCGGACGTCGAAGGCATCGTGTCCCCCCCATCGAAAGGTGATCCGGTACTGATCGTTCACCCGGATGGCGTGGCGCCCGGCCTGGTCTCCCCTGAGGGCATGCAGGTTGCCGCCGGTGGGATGATCGCAGCACGCGGAGGCATCCGCGCGATGGTCAGCCGCCGTTCTCGATCTTGGGATCGTGCGAACTGGTGCGCCCGGTCACATGCGTGGCGGCCACGTTGTAGCTGCACTCCTGAGCGCTCTTGTTGCTGTCGGTGGTCGAGAACGTGGTCACGTTGTCGCCCGACTGCGACGGGGTGAACACGCTCGAGTCGAGGCCGGTGATTGTGAATCCCGAGATCACACTGGTGTCACAGGACCACTGGATGACCGTGGCGCCGTTCCCTTTGGGTACGGTGATCGTGTCCACGGTTCCCCGGTTGTTGGCGGCGTCCCACACCACGGTCGCGGCGATTGGCTGTCCCATCGTCAATCATCCTGTCTGCCTTCCGTAGCGGGGGTCGGGGATGGAAGGCGCGCCCCCTCCGCCCGCGCTGTGCGGACGGACGGCGAATCGTAGCCCATGTCTGCCAGTTTCTGGACGGCGGGCGCTGCCTGCGCCGTGCGCCCGAGGCGCAGCAACGCCACGGCGAGCGGCTCCAGCAGCCGGTAGTCCATCGAGCCGGTGGCGCTCGGCGCAATGACCTGATACGCGCGTTCCCACTCCTCCGTCGCACGGCCGGAGTCTCCCCGGGCTGCCCAGACCCGGGCCAGGACCGCGTGCGCGGTACTGGCGACGCGGACGGCCAGCAGGTCTCCACCAGGGCGGTCGATCAACCCCGCAGTGAGCCCCAGGGCTGCTTCGGCTTCCCGAGCCGCACCGTTGGTGTCGCCCACCGCCAGCAACGCCTGCCCGAGGGCCTGCCGCTCGTCGGCAAGGTCGCGTTGCCAGCCGGCGTTCGTGGGATCGCCAGCGGTCAGTGTCTCCATGATGGTCACGGCGCGCCGCAGCCGCCGCAGAGCCTCGGCATGATGCCCGGCGGCCAGGTGCGCCTGGCCGAGGTTGAACTGGCCGGTGGCAATCTCGCGCTGCCAGGCGCGATTCGACGGATCGCGCACGGCCAGTTCGTCGAGCGGCGCCTCGGCGCGCGTGTAGGCGGCGAGGGCCTCGGTCGTGCGTCCCTGCGCCGACAGGACATGTCCGCGGTGGGCGTGGGCGATCGACAAGCGGAGCCGGTAGGTGAAGTTCCCCGGCTGTGCGGACACCAGCGCCTGACGAATCTCCAGTTCCTGGCCCAGTTCCTTCAACGCCTCGGCAAAACGGCCGCTGGATCGCAGCACGACGCCAATCGTGTTGTGCGACGAGGCGACGCTGCTCAGCAGGCCGGTGTCGGACGGTGCGCGCGCCAGCAGGGAGCGTTCGACCGCCAGGCAGGCGCGAAAGCGGTCGAGCGCCGCCGCGAGGTCGCCGCGCGCCTCCAGCACCGATCCCAGATTGCTGTCGGCATACGCCACCTCACGCTGCCACTCGGCCCGCGACGCATCCAGCGCGACGAGCCGATGCGCAGCCGCCAGGTAGGCCTGGAACTCGCGTTCGGCGGCGGCCAGGTCGTGCCGCTTCCAGTGCACATAGCCCACCCAGTAGTGGCTCTGCGCCAGGGCGAAGACCCGGTCACCGTCGTCGGGTCGGCGGGCAGCGAGCCCCTGCGCCAGCGCGAGCGACTGCTGGAGCGGCGGCATCGCGGCGTCGAGGTTGCCCTGCGCGATGCGCACGTCGCCGATCTGATAGAGCGCCGCCGAGCGCCGCAGCATCTCTTCGTCGCTCAGTGCCGACTCCGGCACCGCGGCGAAGTAGTCCATCGCCTTGGCGCCGACGCGATCCAGGATATCGAGGCGCCCGACCGAGTCGAGCCGGCTTCGCAGGTCGCCGAGCATGAAGCCAATGAGGTCTTCGGCCTGGCCGCGACGGCGGTCGGCCTCCTCGCGTGCAGCGATCGCGAGCGTGCGTTCGCCCGCGAGGTCGACCGTGTACTTCGCGGTGCCCAGGACCGACGCGGCCACCGCGGCGGCCACGAGCCCCCGCCGCAGGAGCCGCGTGGGACGCTGGCGAATCCACTCCAGCCGGGCGGCCGTCTCGACGGCGGTCGGGCGCTGCGCCGGGGCGAGTTGCTTCAGGCGCCCGATGAGGGCGGCGACATCGGCGGGCACGCCGGTCGGCGGCAGCGTCTCGGCGCGGCGGGCGCGCTCCAGCAGGTCGCGGGTACTGAGCCCCGACGGATACGGCGACCGGCCGGTGTAGATCTCCTGCAGCACCATGCCGAACGAATACATGTCACTGGCCTCGGTCGCCGGTTCCCCACGCGCCTGCTCGGGGCTCATGTAGACGAGGGTGCCGACGACGGCGCCGACTTCGCTCGCCACGTGCAGCCAGCCCGTCTCCAACGCGTCGCCGTCCGATGTCGGAGCCCGGGTGAGGTCCGGATCGTCGAGTTCCCCTGATGCCGTGGATGCCGCGGGCGCGGCCCCAGCCACCGGCTGGCCCAGGCTGCCGTGCGACTGGGCGAGGCCAAAATCCAGGACCTTCACGTCGCCACGCGTCAGCATGATGTTGCCGGGCTTCAGGTCGCGATGCACGATGCCAGCCGTGTGGGTCGCGACGAGCACGCCGGCAATCTGGGCGGCGATCTGCATGCGGACGGCCGGGTTCAGGCCGGCATGAATCGCCGCCTGAAGGGTCTGGCCTTCAATCAGCTCGAGGACCAGCCACTCGCCGTCGTCCTCTTCGATGAAGTCGTAAACCCGGCAGATGTGCGGGTGATCCAGCTGCGAGAGCACGCGCGCCTCGCGCAGGAATCGGGCCTTGCTGACCGGACTCAGGCGTTGGTCGGGGTGAATGGCTTTCAGCGCCACCCGGCGTTGCAGGGTCTCGTCGACTCCAGCGTAGACCTCGCCCATTCCGCCGGCGCCGAGCGGATACAGCAGGCGATAGTGCGAGACCAGGCGTTCCATGCGCAAACGGGCTTCGGGGGCGCGACCGGCCAAGAATCCCCGGTGAGGACCGCCGGTAAGCTTACTCCCGCCCGTCCCACCATGGCGCTGGCGACAGCTCACGAGTTCAGCGCCGACCGACGCCCAGTCGTGTCGACGCGTCGTCCTCAGCGGCGAATGCGTCGCCGGTCGGGCGACGACGTGCCGGACTCCCTGAACATGCCGGCGATGTCCACACCGAGGCTGACCGAGTACGTGTTGTAGGCATACGCACGACTGCGGGTGTACCAGAGCGACAGCTCCAGCGAGCGCGTCAGGGTACTCGTCGCCACGAACTGGAAGCCCTCGTCGTCGATCGAGGTGTCGTAGCCCTCATCGTCCACGGTGCCATCCGACGTGTTGTCGCGCACGGCATAGAGCCCGGCCGCGAGAGACACGGCCTTCCAGACCTGGAATTCCGCCCAGCCCTCGACGTGCACCAGATACCCCGAAGGTGTGCGCAGGCGCAGGGCGATGGCTGTGGACCAGTCATCGAGTTGCGCGTACGTCGTTCGGGTGCGCTTGGGGCGCCCGCTTCCCGGCGGCACCTCGACGGCGATGCGGTCCGGCCAGCGTCGGACGGCGCGGGCGAAGTACTCGTGCGGGAGCGTCGGCTCACGCTCGTCGACGCGGCTCACGTGCGCGCGACGCCGTCGTCGTCCCAGAAAAACCGCCGCACGTGATGGCGGCAGCACTCGGGCACCTCTTCCCGCAGCAGCGCGAGTGCACGGGCGGCCTTGTGGAGGAAGTCCTCTGTCGGCTCCACGACGAAGCGCCGCGGATGGGTCGACCACTCCCGAGCGATGCGCGTGTCGATCACCGCCGCCTCTTCGATCGACTCGATGCGCAACGCGTTGCTGTGGTTGTATGCGTGCGGGGATGTCGGCGTCCGCAGGTGGATCACGGCGTGATACCGCGCCAGTTCGTCGGCATGCCTCGTGCTCACCGACGAGTAGAGGTCGCCATCGCCTGTCCAGTAGGCGCCGCAGTCCACGGTGCCCCTGTCGCACAGCACGACGGCCGCGTTCTCGGTGTCGGCGACGACCTCGAGTTCACGCTGGACGTGGAAGATCGCCCGCTGCGCCGCCTGCCGCAGCGGCGGCTCGGCGCTGCGCGGGAAGCGGCCGGCGAAGACGATGCTGGCGGCTTCCGGCAATGCGATCACGTGATCGCAGAAGAAGAGCCGGATCAGCTCGAGCACGGCGGTCTTCCCCGCACCCGGGCCTCCTGTGAGGACGACGCGGCGCGGCGTGTGCGTGGCGGTGCAGTCACAGGGCTTCATCGGGGTCCTTCCATGACGCGGGGGCCGCGGGCCTCACGGCGCGATGAACCCGACCACGCCCGGTCGCACGGCATGGAGGGCCTCGGACGACTCCAGGACTTCTCTGTCGGCACGGAGGCGAACCGCGACGCGCGAGCGAGGGTGATGAGATCGACGGGTCGCGTACGACAGGCCGCCAGGGCGGCCACCGCGGGCTCAGACTTTGCAATGCCAAGCGTCCGTGCGCAGTCGTTCCCGGTGCCAACCGGCAGCACTCCGACCGTGCACCGCGTCAGTCCCTCCGGCGCCGCCGCCATGCCGTTCACGACCTCGTTCTCGATCACGCGGACGCGCAATGGACGAACGTTCACGAGCGCGACGATGGTTGGCGGGGCCCGCTGCGCGAGGGCAGCCACCCGCGAAGGCGCTGCCAGCTTCGACGCGGCACGGGCATGCCGTCCTTCACCTGACCGATCAGCTGCTGCGCCAGCCGACGGCCGCGTTCGAGGCCCTCGCTCGTGTAGCGGGCGAGGCTGTCGGCCGTCACCTCCGTGCCGCTCAGCGCCCACGCGGTGAGGCCACGCCCCATCGCGTACGTGCCGGCATACGCGATGGCGACCTTCGGCACGAGACCCGCCACGGGGATGAGCCCGACCAGCTGCCGCGCCAGCTGCCGGAACATGAATCCCCCGCCAATCACGCCGAGGATCTCCTTGATCATAGCCTGGGGATCGTCGTTGCGGCCGGCGGCCAGCGAGATCTTGTACCCCATGATCAGCTGGTTCTTCGTCAGCACGATCATGTCGCCGAGGTTCAATGGCGCCGTCAGGACCGGAATCGTCTCGGCCAGCCCCGTCGTGACTGCAAACGACGCGTTGGCCTTCGCCGTCTCGTCCACGATGGCGTCCGCAACCACACTCCGGAAGATCGGCAATGCCGCCGCCACGGCCAGACGTGCGTCGCCTTCGATCTGGTCGACGATCGCCGACAGCAGCGGGCGTGGCGGGTTGAGGACGTCCACGACGGCTACACGCGCGTGTTCGGCCACGCGGCGGGCGGCGGCCTCGGGGGCGTCGGTGCCCACGATGAGGGTCACGCGCGGCCAGCCTGCGCGGATGCAATACTCGTCCGCGCCCTTCATGCGCAGGGAGAGCTCGGGCGATGCGCTGGCCAGGATCACGGCGAGGGGCGTGGTCGGCCGCGCCCGCATGGCGTCGGGGTCGGCCGTGGCGACGTAGGGATGGACACCACCGCCCGGCACGCCGCCAAGGCCCGCGCATACGCGGCGCGCCAGTTCCTCGTCCTCCGACACGACGAGCACCTCGAATGGCGTACGCGCCGATGCCCGGATCCGCTCCAGGTCGATGTCGCTGATCACGCGCCAAAGGTTGGCCATCTTGAGCGAGGACATGACTTCCTGCAGTGTACCCGCCGGCCTCGCGCCCGTCACCCGTCCTTCACCGCTCCTCCTTGCGCCAATCGGGGACCCCGTCTATCGTGGGCGGCGGGACGGGGCCTCGCTCCCTGCCGTGGCGCCACGGGTGCCGGACCATCGCTGATGCCTGAACGCACGCCCCTCCTCCAGCACCCGCTCGACGCCGCCTCGGTCTTTCTGCCGCGCGATCTCATGGCGTCGGTTCGCCGGACGCGAGGGCTGCCTGACGACCCGCTCCCGTCGGTGTGCGTGCTGGACTGCGACGGCGACCTGACCGACGGACTTCGTCGCGATGGCAGCGCCACGCCAGTGCGGGCGTGGGCCTGTTTCCACACGGAGATGCTGGCCATCACGCTCGACGGCGTTCGCTGCGGCGTCGTGCCCCGGACGATTGGCGGGCCCTACGCCGTGCTCATCGCCGAACAGCTGCACGCCGCCGGAGCCGGGGTCGTCGTCTGCCTCACGTCGGCCGGCCGGGTGTCGCCGACGCTTCCGTTGCCGTCCATCGTCGTGGCCGATGAGGCCATCAGGGACGAGGGGACGTCGCTGCACTACCTGCCGGAGTCGCGGCGAGTCGCCAGTCCGACGCCCGCACTCGCCCCGCACCTCGCGCGCGAACTGCGCTCGGTGGCCGATGTACACCGCGGCTGCGTGTGGACGACCGATGCCCCGTATCGCGAGACACGGGAGCAGCTGCGCGCGTGGGCCGACGAAGGTGTCCAGGCCGTCGAAATGCAGACGGCCGCGCTCTTTGCGTTCGGCCACGCGCGAGGAGCGGCGGTCGCCACAGTGGCGATGGTCAGCAACAGCACCGATCACGCCGGTGAGCAGTTCGACACGGGCGAACACGCGTACCGCGTCTCGGTGCTCGGCGCCGTCGCGCGGGGCGCCGCGGCGTACCTGCGGGAGGCGGCTGCGGGCACGACGCGGCCGGCACCGGCTCGTGCGGACGGTGCGTCCTGAGCAAACCCACCTGCAGCGGCATCGAGAAGGCCTGGAGTCAGACAGTGGATCGTCACGCACATTGGAACGGGGTCTATGCGACACGGGGTGAGGCCGACGTCAGCTGGTTCGAGCAGGTGCCCGCGACCTCCCTCGAGATGCTCGAGGCTGCCGGCCTGACACCGCAGTCGTGCGTCCTCGACATCGGCGGGGGTGACTCTCGCCTCGTGGATCGTCTCGTGGCGCGCGGTGTTCAGTGCCTGACGGTGCTGGACGTCTCGGGCGAGGCGCTCGCCCGCGCGCGCGCCCGTCTTGGACCGGAGGCCGCCCCCGTCGAGTGGATCGAGGCCGACGTGACGGGCGACTGGTCATGCCGCCCTGTGGACATCTGGCACGACCGGGCCGTCTTTCATTTTCTGACCGACGCCACGGACCGGCTCCGCTACCGCGCACACCTTCTGCGCACGCTCAGGCCAGGCGGGGCGGCCATCATCGCGACGTTCGCACTCGACGGGCCCGAGCGCTGCAGCGGGTTGCCGGTCGTGAGGTACTCCCCCGAGTCGCTCGGCCGGGAACTGGGCGACGCCTTCGTCCTCCGCGACGCGCGCCGCCACGCGCATCTCACCCCGTCGGGCGCCTCGCAGTCGTTTCAGTACTCACGCTGGCAGCGAGTCGGCTGAGGGTTACCACGGCAGGACTGTCCTCGACGCTCGGGCCGGCTCCAGACGGTAGGGCCGGCTCTCCGAGCCCGGCGTTGACACGAGGCACTGGACGCGCCGCCGGTGCGGTGGGCGATGCCAGGCGCGACGACGCAGACTCGAGCCCGGGGCCGAGCCGCAGGCAGCCTGCCGGACGTAGCTCGCTGGCCGCAAGCGAACGAAGGCTGGAGGCCCGGGCCTGAGGCGCACCGGACGCGCCGCCGGTGCGAGGGGCGATGCCAGGCGCGGCGACGGCGGACTCGAGCCCGGGGCCGAGCCGCAGGCGGGGAGGCCCGGGCCTGAGCCCCACCTGGCCAACGGACGCGCCGCAGGCGCGTCTGGTGCGCCCGGTGGGACTCGAACCCACGACCAACGGCTTAAAAGGCCGCTGCTCTACCGACTGAGCTACAGGCGCGCGCCGTTCACAGTCTAGCAGTCCGGCTACATCGGTTCGTCGGCGCTGCCGCCGTAGATGGCCGGCACCTTCGATCCGCACGCGCGCAGGTACGCCGCCAGCTGCCCGCGGTGGTGGATCCCGTGGTTGTTGGCAAAGCCGAGCAACTGCGCCGCCGGCTGCTGAAAGACCCCGAAGAAGTCGACGGAGCGAGCCAGAGCCTCACCCGAGGCCTCGCGCACGCGCGCCAGCCGCGCCGGATACTCCCGCTCGTAGAAGGCCACCACGTCGGCCACGCTCGAGAAACTCGCCTCGAGCGCGTCGGACGCCGCCTTGTCGAAGCTGAACGCCCCCGCGAGGATCGAGTCCAGGAACCACACGTCCGCCATCGCGAGGTGCGTCGCCAGTTCCCATGCCGTCCGCGACTTCTCGTCGGGGCGATAGTCGCGCCCGGCATCGGGCACGGCCCTCAGGACCTTGAGCGTCGCGGGAAACTCGCCCTCCATCAGATCGACGAACGTACGAGCGAGGAACGTGGCCTCCTCGGGTGTCATCGGGTCTCCTTCCTGGCGGGTGCTGCCCTCGCCATGCCTGGCCGTGTCGGCGAGTCGCTCCACGCATCGAGCAGCACGCCGCATCAGACATCAGCTTAGGCTGCATCACGCATCAGGCATCAACACTACCGCCAGCGGAACAGGCGCAGCGCGGTGACGAAGCTGCCGAGCGTCCACGTCGCGAGGATGGCCACCTGCGGCCAGAGCGCGCCCAGGCCGCTGCCGTCGATCATCACGCCGCGCAGGGACTGGTTCAGCGCCGTGAGCGGCAGCAATCTGATGAACGGCTGCATCGACGTCGGGAAAGTTCTCCGACGCGAAGAACACGCCCGAGAACACCCACATCGGCACCATCACCAGGTTCATCAGACCCGACACGCCCTCCACCGTCTGCGCGCGGCTCGCCACGAGCAGGCCGACTCCCGAGAACGCCACCGCGCCGAGCAGGCACAACAGGCCCAGCAGCAGCCACGACCCATGCACGGGTACGCCGAACACGACCACCGCGAAGCCGAGGAGCAGCCCCACCTCCAGCACCAGGAAGATGAGCCGCGACGCCATGTGCGACAGCAGGTAGTCACGGCGGCGCATCGGCGTGGCGATGAGCCGCTTGAGCAGCTTGCGCACGCGCGCCTGCACCACCGAGAACCCCACGCTCCACATGCCGGTGCCCATGATGTTCATGCCGAGCAACCCCGGCAGCACCCAGTCGATGTACCGCGAGCCCGGCATGGTGACCAGGCGCTCGGCGACGGGCAGCGCAGGCTGCCGCCCGGCCCTCCCCTGCAATGCTTCATCCACGACGAACCGCCCGACGCGACTCTCGGGCCGGCTCGGGTCGAGTTCATAGGTCAGGGGCGAGCCCGGCACCACGAGGAGATGGATGGCGCCGTTGCGCAGCGCCACGTCGGCCTCGGCGCGATCGACGAGGCGCACGCGCACGCCCCTGGTGCGCTCCAGCGTGGACACCACATCGGCGTGAGCCGCCTGCCCGTCGCGAAGCACGCCCGCGAGCACGTCGGGCGTACCCTGGTTGCGGAACGCGAGGCCCAGCGCGCACGCCAGCAGGACGGGAAAGGCAAACACCCAGAACACGGCCTCGGGTTCGCGCAGGAACTCCTTGAACCGTGTCAGCGTGAGTTCGACGAGGGGATGACGGGGGCCCATGGTCGGCAGTGTCAGGTATCGCGCAGTTGCCGCCCCGTCAACGAGACGAACACGTCTTCGAGCGTGGCACTGTGGGTGGTGAGCAGCGTGAAGGCATCGGGATCGGCAACTGACGCCAGGAGGGCCGGCAGGGTCTCGTGCAGGTGCGCGACGATCAGCGTGCCGCGGCCCTCGAGCACCGTCGCGCGCCGCACACCGGGCAACGCCGTCAGGGTCTCTGCCGGCGGCACGGCACGGCCATCGGCCAGCTCGAACTCCACGACGTGCTCGGCCCCGAGCGAGGCGATCAGCTCGAGGGGCGTACCGAGCGCGATCACCCGCCCGTGGTCCACGATCGCCACGCGGTCGCACAGCACCTGCGCCTCGTCCATGTAGTGCGTGGTGATGAGGACGGTGCGGCCGCGCTGCTTGTACGCGCCGAGCAGGTCCCAGAGCTGACGGCGCGACTGCGGGTCGAGCCCCGTCGTCGGCTCGTCGAGGAACAGCAGTTCCGGGTCGCCGACGAGCGCGCAGGCGACCGCGAGCCGCTGCTTCTGCCCGCCCGACAGCTTCCCGTACCACGCATCGCGCTTGCCCTCGAGCCCGACGCTCGCGAGCAGCTCCTCGACGCCGGGCCCCTGTTCGTAGAACGACCGGAACAGGCGCAGCAACTCGGCGGCGGTCAGCTTCTCGTTGAGTTGGGTCTCCTGCAGCTGAATGCCGAGGCGCTGACGCAGGCGGTCGCCGTCTGTCGCACCAGTGCAGCCCGAGCACCTCGACGTCGCCGGCATCGGCCGTGTTGCAGGCCCTCGAGGATCTCGATCGTGGTGGTCTTGCCGGCGCCGTTCGGGCCGAGCAGCCCGAAGCACTCGCCCGTGGCGACCTCGAGGTCGAGCCCGTCCACCGCCACGACGTCGCCGTAGCGCTTGACGAGCCCGGTGCACCGGAGCGCCACCGACCCGGCCGCCGGCTCGCGCGTGGCAACCAGGGACGAGGCGGCGGTGGGCATCACGGGCATGTCAGGCCGGCAGCGTGAACCAGCGCGCGGCGATCGTGTCGTGGCGCAGGATCGTGTCGAGTCGGTCGGAGCCGGTCGAGATGAGCCCCACGGGCACGCCGCAGATCTCTTCGAGCGTTGCGACGTAGGCGCGCGCCTCGGCGGGCAGATCCTCGAAGCGCTTCACGCCAGCCGTCGGCGCCGTCCAGCCTGGCACGTCGCGGTAGACGGGCTCGCAGCGCGCGAGTTGACCGATCTCCGATGGGAAGTGCTCGACCGTCTCGCCATCGGCGGTGTAGGCGGTGCACACCTTCAGCGTGGAAAAGCCGTCGAGCACGTCCAGCTTGGTGATGGCCAGCGCGTCGAGTCCGTTGACGCGCACGGCGTAGCGCAGCGCCACCGCGTCGAACCAGCCGCAGCGCCGCGGACGTCCCGTCACCGCCCGTACTCGCTGCCGCCGTCGCGCAGCCGCTGGCCCATCGTCGTCCAGCAGTTCGGTCGGGAACGGCCCCTCTCCCACCCGCGTGGTGTAGGCCTTGACCACGCCCATCACGCCCGAGATGTGCTTGGGGCCGATCCCCAGTCCCGGTGCAGATGCCGCCCGATCGTCGCGTTGGACGACGTCACGTACGGGTAGGTGCCGTGGTCGATGTCGAGCAGCGTGCCCTGCGCGCCCTCGAACAGCACCGGCGGCCGGCGCGCATGGCCGTCGTCGAGCAGCAGCGACGCGTCGGTGACGAAGGGCTGCAGCCGGCGTCCACGACGCGGTCGAGCTCGTCGAGCACCTCGCGCCAATCCATGTGCGCATCGGGAATCAGGCGGTTGCGCGCCTCGACGTTGTGGCGCACGGCGTCCTCGAGCATCTGGCGCGACGCGCGATCCGAGAGATCGCCCACGCGAATCCCGCGACGTCCGATCTTGTCCTCGTAGGCCGGGCCGATGCCGCGCGACGTCGTCCCGATCTTGCGCTCGCCGCGCCTGCGCCTCGGACGAGCACGTCGAGTTCCTCGGTGATACGGCAGGATCAGATGCGCCTTGCTCGCTCACGAACAGGCGGCCGGCTGACGTCGATGCCCGCGGCGGTCGAGCTCGTCGATCTCGGCAAACAGCGCCTGCGGATCGACGACGAGCCCGTTGCCGATCACGCACGAGACGCCCGGGTGCAGGATGCCCGACGGAATCAGGTGCAGGATGAACTTGCGCCCGTTCACGTAGACGGTGTGCCCGGCGTTGTGACCGCCCTGGTAGCGCGCGACGAATCGAGAAGTTCGGCGTGAGCAGATCGACGATCTTGCCCTTGCCCTCATCGCCCCACTGGGCACCCAACACGGCAATGTTCATGACGGGAGGCACTCTCCGGGAGAACGGTCGCGCGTCGGCGCGCGACCACGGAACACGCCATCCTAGCAGACCGGGTAGGCCCGCGCCACCTCGTCACGATGCCGTCACGGCGCGGTATCACGGTTGACAGCGTGGCCCCCCCTCCGTAGGCTCTTGCCTTCCGCCCATGCCCCTGCTCGATCGCGTGCTGTCCGTGCTGGCCCTGCCGACGCCAGGGATCCCGCTCCTCATCGGGGGCTGCAGCGCGGGGCGGACCTACGCGCTCCACGAGGTGCTGGCACGCCTCGACGCCGACACGGTGCCCGTGTATCTCGACGTCGAGCGGCTCGCCACCACCCCGGAGCAGTGCTATCGCTCGCTGCTTCGCCACGTGCGTGTCGCGGAGGACACGCCCGGACTGCCCGCGCCGGCCTCGCTGTCGTCGCCGCGGGAGGCCTTCGACGCGCTCCTGGCGCTCATCACCGTCGTGCGGTCGTCGTCTGGACGTCCCTTCACGTTCCTGCTCGACGAAGTGCTCGACCTGCGCACCTTCGAGAGCTTCCCGGGGCTGAAGACGCTGATGGCCCAGACGGGCGCGGCGCTGGGCACGTCCGCGAACCGGTTCGTCCTCGCCACGCGATTCCGGCAGCGCGGCACGCGACTGTCCGAGAGCTGGCCGCGCGTGTGCCCGATCTCGATCGATGACGCGACGGCCGGGGACGACACGCGCGCCGCCGACGCGCTCCACGGCCTCGACGCGACCGAGCGACAGCAGGTGCTCGCCCTGACCGGCGGACGGCTCGGGTATGCCGTGCTCGTGGCCGAGGCCCTGCGTCAGGCGCGGCGCCAGGGGATGGCCGACCCCGTCGGCGCCCTGACCGAACAGATGTTCGGCGGCAGCGCGCTCGAGCGCCGCCTGCGCCACTCCCACGAGGTACGGCTGCAGCGGGCACGCGGGTACGGCGCGCTTCGGGCGATCCTCGACGTGCTGGCCGAGACGCAGCCCCTCACCCTCACGCAGATCGCGCAGCGCCTGCAGCGCACGCCGGGGTCCACCAAGGACTACCTGTCCTGGATGCTCGACGTGGACCTGCTCACCGTCGAGCGCAAGCGATACACGGTGACCGATCCGCTGCTCCGACTGTGGGTGCGCCTGAACAACGGCGCCGACGCGCCGGCCGACGCGCTGATCGCACGCGAGACGCAGCGCTACGCGAGCGAGCGGCTCGCCGCGCTTCCCGACGCCCCGGTCGCGGTGCCGCGCCCGGCGTCATCGACCGGCGGCATCATCGAGATCGACTGACCCGTCGCGCAGGGCCGCGAGCGCCAGCCGCGCCGCCTGCTGCTCGGCGTCCTTCCGGCTTCGTCCCGCCCCTTCGGCCAGCAGGCGCTCCGCGACGCGCACGTCCACGGTGAAGACCTTCTCGTGGTCTGGCCCGGACTGGTCGATGATGCGGTACATGGGCAGGGGCTGCCCCCGTGCCTGGACGTACTCCTGGAGCGACGACTTGAAGTCGCCCGAACCGGCCACGGAGGCGCCGCGCGCCCGGGCCTCGTCGAGCTGCGGCGCGAGCAGGCGCGACACGAGCGCCCGTGCCGCGGCCAGGCCTCCATCGAGATAGACCGCGGCGATCACCGCTTCGCACGCGTCGGCGAGCAGGGCCGTGCTTGTGGCGTCCGCCGGACTTCTCCTCGCCGCGACCGAGGCGCAGGTGGGCGCCCAGGTCGACGGCGTCGGCCGCGCGCGCCAGCGCCGTGTACGAGACCAGCGACGCCTTGATCTTGCTCTTCTGCCCCTCGTCTGTCCCGGGGTACTCCTGGAAGACGAGGTCGGCGATGACGAAACCCAGCACGGCGTCGCCGAGGAACTCGAGCGACTCGTTGGTCGCGTCCGGACCACGGCCGTCCTCGTGGGCCCGCGACCGATGCGTCAGCGCCTGCTCGAGCAGCGTGCGGTCGCGGAATCGGTAGCCGATCTCCCGCTCCAGCGGCGCGAGGTCGTCGCGCAGCGGCACCACGCGGGGGCCGGTGGCCGCCGGTGTGTCGTAGCGCAGCAGCACGCGCCGCGCCTCCGTGGCCTCGTGGTCGGGCACGCTCACGCGCAGCTGGCCGAAGAGCGCGATGGGCACCGGGAACACGCTGCGCAGGGGCGACCGCTCGATGCGCGGCTCGAAGCCCTCGGCCTCGAGCAGGCCGGCCACGAGCGCGGCCTCCGGCTCGGACGTGGTCGTGCAGACCACAATGCGTCCCGTCACGCGGGCGTCTCTCCTTCCGCCGGGCCGAGGGGCGCGGCGCCCTTCCCCACCTTGAGCACGATCATCGTCATGTCGTCGTGCTGCTCGGCGCCGTCGGCGAACTCGCGCACGCTCTCGAAGATCTCGTCGCAGAGGGCGTCTGGCTCGAGGTCGGCATGCTCCTCCACGCAGAGGCACAGCCGATCCTCGCCGTAGAGGTCGCGGACGTCGTTCATCGCCTCGCTGATGCCGTCGGTGAAGAGCACCACGACGTCGCCTGGCGCCAGCGTGATCGTCTGCTCCTTCAGCAGCCCCTCGAATCGCGATCGCACCGACTCCATGCGAACGCCGAGCACGAGGCCCTCCGGGGCGAGCAGCCGCGTGCGCGGGAACACGTCTCCTGCGCGCAGGTGAATCATCGGCGTATGCCCGGCACGCGCGTGCACCAGCGTCCGGTGGCGCAGGTCCAACACGGCGTACGTCATCGTCACGAAGCTCGTGCGACCGAGGTTGTCAGAGAGCACGCGGTTCACCTCGCCGAGCAGCGCACGCGGGGACTGGTGCGTCTTGGACAAGGCGAGCATCAGCCCCTTCAGTTCCGCCATGTACAGCGCGGCCGACGCGCCCTTCCCCGAGACGTCGGCCACCAGCAGGCCGATGCGGTCTTCGTCGAGCGGGAAGAAGTCGCAGTAGTCGCCGCCGATCTCCCGGGCCGGACGGCAGGCCGCGGCCAGCGTGACGTCCTTGCGGCGCAGCGTCTCGGACGGCAGGAGCGAGGTCTGGATGTCGCGCGCGATCTGGAGTTCCTGCTGCAGCCGCTCCTTGACGACGTTCTGCTCCAGCAATTCCTCGATGTTCTCGACCATCGAGTTGAACGACGAGGCCAGGGCGCCGAACTGGTCGCGCGTGCGCACGCGGATGCGATGCGACAGGTCCTCGGCCTGCACGCGGCGCGTGCCCTCGAACAGTTCGTGGATCGACCCGGTGATCGACCGCGCGAGACTCACGCCCATCACGAACGCGACCGTCTGGATCACCAGGAACAGGCCGCCGATGATGAGCAGCATCAGGAGCAGGAGTTGCCCGAACGACGGTCCCTCTCCGATGGCCTGCGCCTCGGTGATGCGCCGGTACAGCTGGGCGACGTTCGGCTCGATCTGCAGCCCCAGCTTGCAGCGGCTCCCCGTCTGCCAGGTGGTCACGTCCAGGAAGTTGACCCACGACAGGGCGAACCGCGACGCCTCGATCCGGACCTCGCCGCCCTCGGGTACGGCGCAGGGGTCGGTGCTCGACGGGCTGATGCGGGCCAGTCCGCCGAGCCGGATGCCAGTCTCCTCCCTGATGACGCCAGCCGTCGCGTCGTCCAGCGGGAGGTCCACGACGACGGCGCGCCGCGCCGACTCCGACGGCCCGACCCACGACACGCTGCGCACGATGAGGCGCGCGCCGGCCGACGCCCCGGCTTCGTCGCTGACGGGTACGACGAGCGCCGAGGGTCCCTGGCGCAGCAGCCAACCCGGGACAGTCACGGGCGGAGAGCCGTGGTCCCAGGCGCCCGCCGTGAGGGCCCCCGTCATGGGCTCGCCGTTCATGGGCACCAGCGCGATCGAGATGCCCGGGTACGTGCGTGCCCCGGCGCTGGCCTTGCGCGCGAGCAGGTCGCGCACGTCGGACGGCGTGCGGGTCTGCTGCAATTCGACCGCGGCCATGTCGGCATACACGCGGCCCTGGGCCTGCAGGTCGGTCAGCTTCTCCGTCACCAGGTACGAGCTGAAACTGAGCAACGCCAGCGCGCTGACGATCAGGAAGAACAGCAGGATGAGCGCGGCGGGGACGACGCCGATGAAGAAGTAGGACAGGATGAGCTTGCGGCGCACGCGCCACAGCAGGCGCAGCCGCAGCACGCGGCTCACTCGCCACACGACGACGGCGCCGCCGACGATGAGCGCGATGGTCGCGAGCCGGCGCAGCAGATCGAGCGGCGCGGCGGAGCCTGCGAGCAGGCCGATCAGCCACACGACCACACGCGCGGCGAGCCCACCGAGCGCCAGGCGCCCGGCCCAGTGTTCCAGGAACAGGGCGCGCGGCGTCGGCAGCGGCGGCAGTTCGTGCGCAGGAGGTGCTTCGAGGCGCACCGAGCCGGGCGAGTCAGGCGGCATGCGGTCTCGGCCCCTTGCGTCGCACGCGGATGTGCGCGTCAGGCCAGCAGTGGGCGAATGATACCATCGCGGTTTTACGCGTTCCCGAGAGGATCCTCGTGCACCTCGCCCCCGACGCCCGCTTCTCCACGCTGTGCATCCATGCTGGCCAGGAGCCCGACGAGGCCACCGGCGCCATCATCACGCCGCTCTACCAGACGTCCACCTACGTGCAGGAAGGGCTCGGACGCCACAAGGGGCACGAGTACGCGCGGACGAGCAATCCCACGCGCAGCGCCGTCGAAGCCAACGTCGCGGCGCTCGAGGGCGGTGCGGCTGGCTTCGGGTGGGCGTCGGGCATGGCCGCCATCAACGCCGTCCTCTCGCGGCTGGAGCCCGGCGATCACGTCGTCGTCACCGACAATACGTACGGTGGCACGTACCGATTGTTCGAGCGCGTGCTCAGGCGGATGGGTCTGGATTTCACCTACGTCGACACCTCTGACGTCGACGCGACGGTGGCTGCCCTCACCGACAGGACGCGGATGCTGTTCCTCGAGACGCCCACCAACCCGGTGCTCCGGCTGGCCGATATCTCCGCGCTGGCGGCGGCTGCCCACGCGCGCGGGGACATCACGGTGGTCGTGGACAACACCTTCGCCAGCCCCGCCGTACAGCAACCGCTCCTGCTGGGCGCCGACATCGTCCTGCACAGCACGACCAAGTACCTGAACGGCCACTCGGACAGCGTGGGCGGCATGGTCGTCGTGCGGCACGCGGCGGATGCCGAGTGGCTGAAGTTCTACCAGAACGCCGCCGGCGCCATCCTCAGCGCCTTCGACTCGTGGCTCATCCTGCGGGGCACCAAGACGCTGGCGGTTCGCATGGAGGCCCACAACCGCAACGGCCAGGCGATCGCGGAGTACCTCGCCGCGCATCCGGCCATCGAACGGGTGCACTATCCCGGCCTGGCGGCGCACCCGCAGCACGCGCTCGCCCGGCAGCAGATGCGCGGCTACACGGGCATGGTGTCGTTCGACGTCGGCACGCTGGATCGGGCGCGTACGGTGCTCGAGAAGGTGCGATTGTTCGCGCTTGCCGAGAGCCTCGGCGGCGTCGAGAGCCTGATCTCGCACCCCGCGACGATGACGCACGCGTCGGTGCCGGCCGACCGTCGCGCGGCGCTGGGCGTGACCGACAGCCTCGTGCGCGTCTCGGTGGGGATCGAGGACGTGGCCGATCTCCAGGCGGATCTCGCCCAGGCGCTGGCGGGGCTGTAGGGAGAGGCCGCGTGTTTCACGCGGCCGCAACTCCGCTAACCCACGGAATCCCTCACCCACTGCAGGTACGCCTTGCTGCCGCCGGCGGCGCTGAGGACGATCCACTCGGGCGTCTCGTAGGGATGCACCGCACGCACGGCCTGCCACAGCGCGTCGAGCGCGCTCGCTGTGGTCTTGATGACCCATTGCTGTTCCTCGGACTCCTCGACGGCTCCTTGCCAGCGGTACACGGCGCGATGCCTGGGTAGGCGCGTGATGCAGGCGGCGAGGCATCGCTCGACCAGACCCCGGGCGTGATCCGCGGCGCCTGCGTCGTCGGGCCACGTCGTCAGCACGATCACCACGGGATCGGGGGGATCGTCGCGGATCTGCGCGTTGTCTGGCGGTGTCGAATCCTGTATCGTCCTCATGGTCACCGATGTCAGATCCTGCTCCCGAGCGCAAGTCTAGACCGAAGGCCCGCCGCGAGGCAGGGATCGACGCCCCGTCGTCGATGCGCCGACGCGTCGTGCCCGCAGTGCTCGCGATGATTCTGGCGCTGGCTGTCGTGGACGGCGTGTTCGGGGAACGCGGCCTGCTGGCCAACATGCACCAGCGTCAGCGCAACGCCGCGCATCAAGCAGCCGTGGACGAGTTGACGACGCTCAACGCGACGCTCACGGAGGAGATTCGACGCCTGCGCGAGGATCCGGCAGCCATCGAGGAACTCGCGCGCGAGGAGCTCGGACTCATCAAGGACGGCGAACTGCTGATCATCATGCGCGACGCCATGCCGCCATCCCAGACGCCGGCGACGCCCCAGCCGCGTTGACGCCGGCGAGGGCGCGTGGTAGGATTCCTGAGTTGTCCGGAGCGTGTCGGCTCCGACTCTGACGCGGGGTGGAGCAGCCTGGTAGCTCGTTGGGCTCATAACCCAAAGGTCGCGGGTTCAAATCCCGCCCCCGCAACCACTTTCATCGGCACGCAAAGGTCGCCTGTTTCCGGCGACCTTTTTGCGTTCTGGGCGGCAGTCAGCATCGCGGCCAGATTCCCCTTCAGCTCGATCCCCAGCTGGCCGTCCCTCCGGGCGTCAGGACAATCGACTCAACCAGCCCGCGCAGGCTCTCGGACGCTTCCAGTCGCGTGTCCTCGCGTTGGAGCGCTGCGGCCAGTTCCTCCACCTTCGACCTGTAGAGGTCGGCCATGCTCGGGTGCAGGAGCGGCGGCGGCTCGTCGGCCGCGGCGAGCTGGGCCTGGAGCGCGCTCTTCGCGCTCTTGCGAGGCCTTCATCTCCGCCTTCAGCTCGGCGGCCGCGAAGCCGTCCTTGATCGACTCGACCAGCTTCTTGATGTCGCGCTGCACCCGCTCCAGTTCCCGCTTCGCGCCGTTCAGGCTGGCCCGCTGCTCCATCCGCAGCCGGTTCATCTCCTTCGCGAACTCGCGGCAGAACTCCTCGAAGAAGTCCTGGCGCAGCAGCTTCTCCTGCAGCGCCGCCAGCACGCGCGACTCGACCTCCTGACGCGGGATCGTCAGCGAGTTCGTGCACGTGCCGCGCTCGCGCGTGCCGAAGCAGCCAAGGCGATCGCGGTAGTAGACGACGAAACCCGCGCCGCAGACGCCGCACTTCGTCATGCCGGTGAACAGGTACTTCGGGCGCACGAACTGCCGGAAGCGCTTGCCCGGTTCGGCGCTCCTCCACTTCTTCTGCACCGCCGCGTAGCGCGCCTGCACCGCCTGCCACTGCTCGTCGTCCACGATGCGCAGCGCGGGCACCTGGCTGATCACCCACTCGGATTCCGGATTGGGCCGCGACACGCGCTTCCCGCTGTCCGGATCCTTCAGGTAGCGCAGCTTGTTCCAGACCAGGCGGCCGATGTACAGCTCGTTGTGCAGGATGCCGGTGCCGCGCTTCGGATTGCCGTAGATCGTGCTCGGGCCCCACAGCGCGCCACGCGGGCCGCGCAGCCCTTCCCGATTCAGGTCCTTCGCGATCTGCTTCGGCGAGATGCCGGCGATGTAGTCCTTGAAGATGCGCCGGATGATGTCGGCTTCTTCGGGCACGACCTCGCGCTCGCCGGTCGAGACGACGCCGTCCTTGAACGTACGGACGATGCGGTAGCCGAAGCAGAGGCCGCCGCCGGCCTTGCCGAGCTCGACGCGTCCGCGCAGTCCCCGCCGCGTCTTGTCCGCCAGCTCCTTCAGGAACATCGCGTTCATCGTCCCCTTCAGGCCGATGTGGAGGAACGTGATGTCGCCCTCGGCGAGCGTGACGATGCCGACGCCGGCGAAGGTCAGGCGCTTGAACAGGCCGGCGGTGTCTTCCTGGTCGCGGCTGAAGCGATCGAGCGCCTCGGCGAGCACGACGTCCACCTTGCCGCGCAGGGCCTCGGCCATCATGGCCTGGAAGCCCGGCCGCATCAGCGTGGCGCCGGAGATGGCGTGGTCCGAGTACTCGCCCGCGATGATCCAGCCCTGCTTGCGCGCGAACTCGCGGCAGATGCGGAACTGGTCCTCGATGGAGGCTTCGCGCTGGTTCTCTGACGAGTAGCGGGCGTAGATGGCGACTTTCATTCGCGGCCCTCTTCGGTCGACTGGTCGGCGTCGCGGCTCGTGGCGCGCTGGAACACCTCGCGCGCGGCCTGCCTGGCGAGCAGGCGCGCCAGCGTGCCAAGGGATTCGTCGACCTGAGCATCGGACTCCGACGATACGCAGCGGCCACGCACGAACGTCTTGCGTCCACGCATCGGCCTCCAAGAACGAGCTCGATTCCGTCCTCGCATGATACCCCCGGCGAAGAGCTGCAACGGTTGAACGTTGGGAACCACTCGGGGCTGTGCCGCACGGCCTTGTGGCCGATGTCCGCCTTGATGGGCGGAGCGGCGTTTCGACTGGCCGATGCGGCGCCTGTTTAGGCACGGCATCGGCCGTCGAGCCCGAGAGGACCGTTGCAGCCCGCGGAGCGTGGTGCGCGGTACGGTCCGGATGACGGCGCGTTCACGAGCGGCCGTCGAGGACTGGCGTGCGGGTGGAGTGACCACGCGCGCGCCGAAGGTCCTGGTGGCACCTGCGGCGACCTAGTCGAGCCGTCCGCTGTCGGTGCCCTTGTCGCTCTTGATGTCCCGGTCTATCGCTCGGCTGCCTGCACCGTCGGCGCTGTGTGGGCTTCTTGATCCGATTCCTCGTGGACACCTTCGCAAAGGTGGATACGATGGCCCGCATGGCCCCCAGACCCCGCCGCGGCGCACCCGCCGCAGCTTCGATGACGACTTCAAAGCCGAGGCCGTCCGCCTGGTGCTCGACGAGGGCAAGACCGTCGGCGCCGCCGCCCGCGACCTCGACCTGACCGAGTCGGCGCTCCGCCAGTGGGTCGAGCGTGCCCAGGCGGACCGCACCCGCGGCCGCACGGGCCTGACCACCGCCGAGCGCGACGAGCTGGCGCAGCTGCGCAAGGAGAATCGCGAGCTGCGGATGGAGCGCGACATCCTAAAAAAAGCCGCGGCCTTCTTCGCGAAGCACCAGGCGTGAGGTTCGCCTGGATCGCCACGGAGAAGGCCACGTACCCGCTGCGGGTGCTTGTCGGGTGCTGCGCGTCACGCCCAGCGGCTTCTACGCCTGGCAGCGGCGGCCGCTGTCGGCCCACGCGCGGCGAGACGGCGAGCTCGACGTGCGCATCCGCGCGCTGTTCACCAAGGCGCGCCAGCGCTACGGGAGCCCGCGCATCCACGACGATCTGCGCGAGGCCGGCGTGCCGGTCAGTCGCAAGCGCGTGGCGCGCCTGATGCGCGAGGAGGGGCTCCGGGCGCGCCAGCGCAAGCGGTACCGCTCGACGACGATGAGTGAGCACGACCAGCCGATCGCGCCCAATCAGCTCGCGCAGGCGTTCGCGGCCGACACGCCCAATCAACGCTGGGTCGGCGACACGACCGAGAAGATGGAGTTGTTCGATTACATCGAAGTGTTCTACAACCAGCAACGTCGGCACTCGACGATCGGGCGGATCAGTCCGGCCGCGTTCGAGCGCCGGTTCTCCGCTCAGGCGGCGTAGTTAACCCGTCCACCGAATCGGATCAAGCCCAGTGCGCGGTGGTGGTGTCCAGAGCGCCTTCATCGGCGGTGCCGGCTGACCAGACGCCCAGAAGGCGATTAAGGCAGGCGGAGCGACTGCGCCGAGTGAGTCGATGCCGGAACGTGATTTGGTGCCTACGCCCGAGGCCGCTGATGCGACGGGTTTCAGGCTGCCTCCAAGGGCCTGGGACCGATGGAGGGGTGGAGCGGGAGCGCCACGGAAGTAGTAGACAGGCTACGCCCCGTAACGGGGCCTGTCAATCGGTCCGCGCGCCCCCGCACGCAGGATCCTCACCTACGGTGACCGCAGCAAAGACGCCCACGCTCAGGGCTGATAGCCAGGATCCCCGGCGATCGTGTCGACAGCGTGAGCCATCGCCCGAGTTAGCCTGTAGGGGAACAGCAGAGACAGGTAGGGAATCAGCTCTCGGTGCTTCCACAGCGCATCCGGTAGAACTGCGGGGTCGAGCTTCCGCGCTTCCTTCAATAGCGCCGACCAGCTTTGGGGCTGCCCTGCAAACCATGTCTTCATCTGGCCCTGATCGTCGTCGTGCGCCAAGTATCGGTCCGGTTCGGACGGCTGGAACTCGACAAACTCAACGTGCGTGATGTCTGACCACATGAGCCCGAGATGCTGCCGCCACAGACGCCGCGCCAGCCAATCGATCCCAACGTGCAGCATGTATGAGCGCCCGTCAAACTCCTCGCCTTCGAGGTCGCTGTCCGCGCCCATCTGATGTAGGAGCACCTGCTCGAGGTCGTGATAAGGATCGGCGAGCGCCCCTCTTGAGTGCCGTTGATTCACGGTGGCAAGAGTGCGAACCAAGGACAACATCATGCCCTCGCTCCGCTGGACTTCGCCTAGCTGTCCTAGTGCAGAGGCGGTCATGAAGAAGGCTGGGACGCCGCTTTCGCCCAGCACCTTGATGTGCCGCGCCTCCCTGGTCAGCACTGTCCGCACATGTTCGGATGTGGCGGAAGCCAGGTCACCGAGCGTTCTCTCCGAAAGCAGGTAAGCACCAAGAAACCCACATACGAGCAGCGCACGAGACGGGTACACGAGGCCATCCGCCATATCGGGGACGACGAGGTCTCTAGCGTCCGCGGCCTCTTTCGACAACGCTGCCAATGAGGTGCGAGCGCCCTCGAAAGCAAGGTCGTACGACGGCAGCCACAGTTTCGAATCCAGCTTCCGAACGACCGCAAATCTCAGAATGCATGCGCAGGCAGTCAGCCACGCCTGCGCGACCGCCATGTAGTTCTCGGATCGGGTCCAGCTTGCCGCGCCGTAGGCCGTCAACAGCGTGCAACGCTGGCGATGGCACGTCGACACTCAGGAATGGATGCGGTCTCTGGCGGAAATGGCAGGACTGCGCTCAGGTAACGCCAAAGCACGAGGACTGGGAATAGCGATGTCGGCTCGCTGTAGTAAAGCTCCAACAACGTTCGGATGTCAGGGAGGGCCTGAGGCAGATACTTCCCGTGAGCCGTGACGAATCGTGACACCAACTGCTCACGCTCGATCGGTTCCACGGGCGGCCAGCCAGACGGAATATTCGCCGCATTGAACTTCTCGACCCGATCACGGACCGGCGGCGTCAAGGTGGCATTCGTGACCAGGAACACACGGTCGGCACGGCGAACTGGCGTGACAGCTGGGTGTGTGATCGCGGTACCAGCGAGCGCGAAGAGCTGACCCTGGATCTTCTCGAAGTCCTCGAGCCGGATCATGTCAGGGCCCTTGAGTTGATACGCGTGCAACTCGCCGTTCGAGGAGCAAAGGTCAGAATGTCCTTTCCATGCTCAAACGGATGGTGAACCGGGCCCTGTAGCACGCGGTGGTCTTCTGCGGCTAGCAGCTGGGCGAACGCCAGTTCATAGCCTCGCTCACCCGCGCTAGTCAGCCAATTTTCGACGAGCCTCTCGAACACGCCATTCCTCACGTTTGGTGGACAGAATTTGCTCGTACTCTCTCCGGAAAGCGGGGTCCTTCTCCCACTCTTTTGCCTTCGGGACGACCGTGGCTGCCGTATCCGGATGCATCACCCACATGAGGCCTGGTTTCGGCATCAGCGTCTCCGGATCGAAGTCCATCTCTACCTTGCGGAAGACCTCAAGGAGATGCTCGGAGGTCATGTTGCCGCCAGAGTGCACCACGTTGCCCACCGAGTCAGCAGCCTCGCCGGCGACCTCCAGCATCCGCCTCGTCTGTGCTTGGCCAATCCGTGTCGCGAGGTCGGTCAGCTTCCGCTGAATGGCGGCCAGATCGAATCGCTTCATCTCCTCGCGGTCAAGCGAGAACTCGAACGATTCCGCCCTTACTCGATCTCTCCCTCGGAACGATCCACCCGGATCAGCTTGCTGGAGCGACCTTCATGCTGGCGAACCGTGGCGACACCCTGAATCAATGGCGTCAATGCAGGCACCTGCTGCTGCACCCATCGAAGCAGGTCTCGGTTCGCCTTCGCTTTTGCCTTCGTGAAGTCTGGAAACATCTCAGCTCACCGCCACATCAGCGCGAACGGTCCGATGCAGCGCGCTCCTGCAAGTCCGCCAGCACGCTCTCGATCTGCTCCAGCGCCGACCGCAGGTCGTCGGCGATCTCCTCGGCCAGCACGTGCGGGCTCGGGGAGGTTGGCGGAGTCCTCCAGGCTCTCGTCGCGGAGCCAGAAGAGGTCGAGGCTGACCTTGTCGCGGGCGATGATCTCGTCGTAGCTGAACGCGCGCCAGCGGCCCTCGGGGTTCTTCTCGGACCAGGTCGGCTTGCGCTTGTGGCGGTTCGCCGGGCTGGTAGCAGTCGACGAACTCGTCGAGGTCGGCGCGGGTCATGCGCTTCGTCTTCAGCGTGAAGTGCTTGTTGGTGCGGAGGTCGTAGACCCAGAGCTGTCTTCGTCCACGGCGTCTTCGCTGCCGGGCTTGCGGTCGAAGAAGAGCACGTTCGCCTTCACGCCCTGGGCGTAGAAGATGCCGGTGGGCAGGCGCAGCAGGGTGTGGACGTCGCACTCCTGCAGCAGCTTCCGGCGCACCGTCTCGCCGGCGCCGCCCTCGAACAGCACGTTGTCGGGCACGACGACGGCGGCGCGGCCGTGGATCTTGAGCAGCGACTTCACGTGCTGGACGAAGTTGAGCTGCTTGTTCGAGGTGGTGGTCCAGAAGTCGGGCCGGTTGTAGGTGAGCGTCTGCCGGTCGGTCTCGCCCTCCTCGTTGACGACGGTGATCGACGACTTCTTGCCGAAGGGCGGATTGGTGAGCACCACGTCGTACGTGCTCGCTCGGGCTCGTTCGCGCAGGGCGTCGTCGGTCCGGATCGGCGGCTTCGTGCTCGTCGTCGTCGGGGCCGATGCCGTGCAGGAAGAGGTTCATCGCGCAGAGGCGGGTGACGCCGTCGACCAGCTCGATGCCGCGCAGGGCGTCGTAGCGCAGGTGCTGCTTCTGGTCCTGGTCGAGCTCGTAGTGGCTGCGCGAGGTAGTCGTGGGCCGAGAGCAGGAAGCCGCCGGTGCCGCAGGCCGGGTCGGCGATGACCTCGCCGGGCTGCGGGCTGGACGCAGTCGACGATGGCGTCGATCAGCGGGCGCGGCGTGAAGTACTGGCCGGCGCCGCTCTTCGAGTCCTGGGCGTTCCGCTCCAGCAGGCCCTCGTAGGCGTCGCCCTTCACGTCGGCCGACATCGCCGAGCCAGTTCTCCTTGCCGATCAGCTCGACGACGAGCTGGCGCAGCTTGGCCGGGTCCTGGATCTTGTTCTGGGCCTTGCGGAAGATCAGGCCGAGCATGCCGCCCTGCTTGCCGAGCGTCGCTGCAGCGTCTCGCGGTAGTGCTGCTCGAGCTTGACGCCCTCCATCTGCGGGCGCGGCGAGGTCGGCCCAGCGGTAGCCCTTCGGGGATGGGCTGCTCCTCGCCGGTGAGCTGCGGCGCGCTCGTCGGCCATCTTGAGGAAGAGCAGGAAGGTGAGCTGCTCCAGGTAGTCCTGGTAGCGAGAGGCCGTCGTCGCGGAGGACGTGGCAGTAGGTCCAGAGCTTCTGGACGATGCGGTTCGGTCGGAGTCGCTCATGCGTGCGTCCTCTTGCTTCGCGGCGGGCGCTGGGCTTGCTTCGTGTGGCCATGGCTGGCTCGCGCTCGGCCTTGATGCGTTCGAGCAGGACCGACGGCGGGTTCGTCGTTCGGGTCCTGGTCGACGAGCTTGCCCTCGAAGGCCCACTTGAGGATGGACTGGCGGAGGCGAGCAGCACGACGCTGACGGGTCTCGCACCTGACGTTGCCCGGTGCGTTCGTGCGACACGACACTAGTCGCTCTGCGTCGTCGACGATCCGTCCTGCTCGGCAGGCGGTGGCAGCAGGGATCGGCGAGTCTGCCTTGTAGTTCGGCTGTGAGGTGCACGACTCGCTTGCCTACCGGTGGAGCCGTCGCGAACTTCCCGGTACACGCACGTCGCGCAAGAGGACGAGTCGACGCGTACTCGGGAACCGAGCGCGGAGCTGTCGATTCGCGGCAAACGCGTAGAGCGCCGTCTTCTGGTAGCAGCCGCCGGGACTCACGTCCCGCTAGACGGCGGTTACCTGCTTCCAGGATCGGGGCTGTTCGATCGCTCGGAGATCAGATGTCGCCGTCGGCAGTCAAGCGATAGTCGTACTCGGGGTTGGAAATCCATCTCTTCACGTCGTTGAAGACCAGACGGTCGCCAACGTAATATTGCCGTTGCGCAGGTCGGGACGCGTTCTTCCGGTTAGCACGACCGAGCAGTTCTGCCCAGCTGTTCGATCGGTACCCGCGTCGAGCCACCCAGCACCATCCCTCAGGCAGGTTCGGGCAGCTGACTCGTATCCGGCGGCTCCGGCTCCTTGTACTTCGCCTTCCACTTGTCGTCCTTCGGCGTCTTGCCGGCGACCTTCATCTTGGCCAGTTCGGCTTCCTCCCAGCGGCGGCGGCGCTCCTTGAGGATGCGTTCGAGCAGCGCCTCGGCGGGTTCGTACGCGCGGCCCTCGTCCCGGGCGAGCTCCGCCTCGGTCGGCACGAACCGGCCCTCCACGGCGGCCTTGAGCACCGACGCGCGGTATGCTTTCAGCTTGGCTTGGCGCTTCCAGGCTGGCGACGGCGTCGTCGAGGCGGGAGAAGTAGGAAGCAATTCGTCG
>CAVQRQ010000003.1:0-144718 GCA_963715265.1 uncultured Acidobacteriota bacterium | reverse complement strand
GACGGCAACTGGCTGAACTGGTACCAGAGCGGCGGCACAGCCATCAGCACCCGCATCGACGTGGTCAAGGATGTAGCCACCAACCTGGTCAAGAACATCGACAACGTCAACGTCGGCCTGATGCGCTTCCATCCGAATAACGGCAGCAGCGACGGTGGCGGCCCGGTCATCAAGAGCCTGGCGCCGGTCGAGCAGCAGCCGCCAGGATATGATTGACACCATCGACTCGCTGCCCGCCAACGGCTTTACGCCATTGTCGGAAACGCTATACGAAGCCGGCCAGTATTTCGCCGGTCGGTCGGTGGTTTTTGGCGACCAGGGCAGCCCGGTCAGTGTGGCGAATTCGCGTACCGGCAACACGCTGTCGTCGAGAACCTTATCGGTGAGTCGCCTATCGAGTTCGCCTGCCAGAAAAACTACGTGGTATTTCTGACTGACGGCGCACCGACTCGCGACACCGCGGCCGACAGCCTGATCCCGGCCCTGCCCGGATTTGCCGGCGTGAATACCACCGGCGGCCAGTGTGATGCCAACGGCGATCAGGGCCAGGGCAACTGCCTGGACGATATGGCCGAGTATCTTTACAAGTCTGATCTCAATAGTGATCTGGATGGCATACAGAACGTAACGACTTACACCATTGGTTTCACGGTCGATCTGCCCCTGCTGTCCAGCACCGCGCAGCGTGGCGGCGGCGAGTACCGGCTTGCGGACGACACTTCCAGTCTGACCAAGGTGCTCACCGATATCGTCTCGTCGATCCTGAAGGATGCCCACCACCTTTACCGCACCTGCGGTGCCGGTGAACGCCTTCAACCGTACCCAGAACCTGCAGGACGTCTACGTCTCGGTATTCGAGCCCTCGGGGCATGCGCACTGGCCCGGCAACATGAAAAAGTATCGCCTGGAAGGCGGCGAACTGGTTGGCCAGGACGGTCTGGGCGCGGTCAATCCGGCCACCGGCTTCTTCTGGAACGCCAATGGGCGGCAGGCCTACAGCTACTGGTCTGATGCGCCCGACGGTGACCGCGTGCGCGATGGCGGCGCCGCCAACGAGTTGCCCGTGTATACCGGCCGCAGCCTCTACAC
The DNA here is from genome assembly GCA_963715265.1 of uncultured Acidobacteriota bacterium. Taxonomy (GTDB): domain Bacteria; phylum Acidobacteriota; class Vicinamibacteria; order Vicinamibacterales; family Vicinamibacteraceae; genus Luteitalea. Next base: position 143,629 of record CAVQRQ010000003.1, on the reverse strand, counting down.
CAATACCACCGGTACTCAGAACGTACTGCTGACACTGCCGAGCAATGCACTGAGCGCCAACAATCCAAACCTGACGCCTGCCGACCTCGGCGTGCCCAGCAACGACACGATCGAGATGGCGAAGGTAGTCAGCTGGACCCAGGGCCTGGATGTCTGGGCTGTCGAGGAAAACCCCAGCGCACCGCTGCAGATGCGCTCGGCAATGGGTGACCCCTTGCACGTTCGTCCGGTCGCCGTGATCTACGGCGGCACCGAAGCGGCTCCCGACATGGTCGTGTATACCGCCACCAATGACGGCATTCTGCATGCTATCGACGCTGACGATGGCAGTGAGCTGTGGGGGTACGTACCTGACCGCTTGCTGGAGCGGCTTTACGAGCTGTATCAGGACCCGCTGGTGGCCAACAAACGCTATGGCCTGGACGGCGATATCCGCCCCTATATCCAGAACAACGACTATCTGCCCGGCATCAACGGCCAGGAGAAAGTGTTCCTGGTATTCGGCATGCGCCGCGGCGGCGACGGCCTGTTCGCCATGGAGGTTACCGACCGCAATAATCCCCGGCTGGCCTGGGAAGTCAATTCGAATACACCAGGTCTCGCCGGCCTGGGCCAGACCTGGTCGACCCCGGCGGTCACCCGGGTCAATATCGGCGGTACGACCAAGGACGTGGTCATCATCGGCGGCGGCTACGACACCGGACAGGACAATCCTGGCTACCGCACCGACAATGTCGGCAACGCCATCTACATGCTGGACCTGGAAACGGGTGCGGTGCTGTGGAGCGCGGGCAAGGACTCCAGTCATAACCTGCGACTCGACGGCAACAACGGCACGGCACCGATGGAGCACTCGATTCCGGCACCGGTCCGGGTACTGGACCTGACGGGTGACGGTCTGGCCGATCGCATGTACGTCGGTGATATGGGTGGCCGTCTGTGGCGCTTCGATATCGTCAACGGCGAGTCCGGGAACGATCTGGTCGAGGGCGGTCTGCTGGCCACTCTGGGCGCGGCGGACATGTCCGGCCCGACCATAGCCGACGTGCGCCGTTTCTACGCATCGCCCGATGTCGTCAGCGTACTCAACAGCGAGGGTTCATATCTGGCCATCAACATCGGCTCCGGCTATCGCGCCAGTCCGTTGTCGTCGAGCACCAGCGACGAGTTCTATTCGGTGCGCGACTTCAAGTTCTTCGGCCCGATCATGCGCGACGAGTACGGTCCGCCGGTAACACGCGATGAACTGGTCAATGTCACCACCTGGAGCGGCAATGCCTATCCTGTGCTGCTGCCCTCGGACAAGGGCTGGCGCATCACCATGGTCGAAAGCCCCGGTGAGAAAATCCTGACCGAATCGATCGCCTTCAACGGCACCGTATTCTTCACTTCCTTTGCACCGGGTAATCCGGACAACGTCTGCGAAACCTCGGCCGGCACCAATCGTGTCTACCGGGTCAGCGTCGAAGACGGCCGGCCCAAACCGACTGACGATCCCTGGGATCCGGAAGATCCTTACCAGCCGGATGACCGCATCAAGAAACTAAAACAGGGCGGTATCGCACCGGAAACCATCCTGCTGTTCCCTGGCGACGAGGAACCCACGGCCTGCGCCGGCGTGGAATGTTTCGACCCTGGCTTTAACGATTCGGCCACACGAACCTACTGGTTCCAGGACGAGACCCAATAGGAGAACGGGCCATGATGCTTCGTAACGACAAGGGTTTTACGCTGATCGAGTTGATGATCGTGGTGGTGGTGCTGTCGATAGTGCTGGGACTTGGCGTCCCCGGCTACCGGCAGTACCTGCAGCGTGCGAACAGGGCCGATGCCAGCACCTCACTGCTGCGCATAGCCGCAGCCCAGGAGCGCTTCTTCATTGCCAACGGCACTTACGCGAGCAATGCACAGCTGGCCCTGGACCCGCCGGCCGGACTGGGCATCGCCAGTACAGAGCGTGGTTTCTATGACCTGGCGGTTGCTCCGGCAGCCGGTGGCCTGGCCGTAGGCTACACAGCCAGCGCGACCGTGAACGCAGCGGAAGACCAGAAGGACGATGCGGACTGCAACGTGTTCACCATCAACGAACGCGGCCAGCGCAGCGCGCAGACCGACGGCGCGGCGGACAACACGGATCAGTGCTGGCGATAATCGAGGCGGGAATCCCCGGCAGAAAATGATCCTGTATCGGACGCTGCACTAACGGCAGCCGAGGCGGGCTTCAGCCGGCGCCGCGGCGACGTTCCAGAACCAGGCCGTCGAACAGAATCAGCGCAACCCCGCAGGTTATGGCCGAATCGGCAATATTGAATGCCGGATACGACCATTCGCGGTAGTAGAACAACAGAAAATCGACGACGTAGCCATAAAGCACACGATCGATCAGGTTGCCCAATGCGCCGCCCAGGACAAGGGCAAGGCCGAAAGCAAGCAGATTGCGCCCGGCGCGAGGCAGGGTCGCGAGCCACCAGATCAAACCCAGGCTGACTGCGCCGGCGACCCCCATGAACAGCAGGTTCTGCCAGCCAGATCCATCGGCCAGGAAACTGAAGGCAGCACCGGTGTTATGCAGCCGCACCAGGTCGAAAAACGGCAGCACGTTCAGACGCTGATAGAGCGTGAAGTTTTCGGTAATGGCGAGTTTGCTGGCCTGATCGGCCAGCAGAACCAGCACGGATATGACCAGCCACAGGACAATACGTCCGCCCATCGGCGCGGCGGCAACTGGCGCAGTCGACTCCGTCATGACTTGAACCTCACGCGACTGTTCAGGCGAATTGCCGGGATTCCCCGGGCCCGTCCACATTACCGGCACAGCGGGCGCAGATTTCCGGATGTGATGCAACTGCGCCGACATCCGGCCGCCGGTGCCAGCAGCGGACACACTTGGGATCGCTGACAGGCGTCACGACAATCCAGCAGTCCTCCGCTGCCTGCGCATCCGCCGGCCTTTCTGAAGCGGGCCGCGCACTGGCCTCGGATGTAATGAAAACGAAACGCAGTTCGTCACCGAGCTGCTGCAAGGCACTCAGCAGCTTGCCATCGGCGAATATTTCAACACGGGCCTCAAGCCCCGAGCCAATACCCCCCGCAACGCGAAGCGCCTCAAGTGCAGGCGACACTGCCTCGCGGATACCCATCAACTGGTCCCAGTCGACTGCCGCCGCACCTGTTTCCGGCAGCCGATGCCAGGCGGTCAGCAGCACAGAGTCGGCGCGAGGTCCAGGCAGCGACTGCCAGATTTCCTCGGCGGTAAAACTCAGGATCGGAGCGAGCCAGCGGACCATTGCTTCGGCCACATGATACATGGCCGTCTGCGCAGAACGACGCGGCAGGCTATCCGCGCCGGTTGTATACAGGCGGTCCTTGATGATATCGAGATAGAAGCTGCCCATGTCCACTACGCAGAAGTTATGCAGGAGCTGGTAGACACGGTGAAATTCGTAAGCCTCATAAGCCTTGTCGATCGCCTGATGCAAAGCCGCGGCCCGGGCGATGGCCCAGCGATCCAGATCCACCAGTTCCGCGACAGGCAGCGCCTGCGTTTCCGGATCGAATGCGTGCAGGTTGCCGAGCAGAAACCTGGCGGTATTTCGCATGCGCCGGTACGAATCGGCCACCCGCTTCAGAACCTCGTCGGATACGCTCATCTCGGTACGGTAATCCGTGGCGGCGATCCATAGCCGCAGGATGTCCGCACCGAGCGTATTGACGATCTTTTGTGGCTCGATGGTATTGCCGATCGACTTGGACATCTTGTGGCCCTTGTCGTCGACCGTAAAGCCATGCGTCAGCACCTGCCGGTAAGGCGCGGTGCCGTGCATCGCGACAGCGGTAAGCAAGGAACTCTGGAACCAGCCGCGATGCTGATCCGAACCCTCGAGGTAAAGGTCAGCCGGATAACCGACTTCCGGGCGGCCGGCCACGACACAATGATGCGCCATGCCCGAATCCATCCAGACGTCCATCGTATCGCGGACCATTTCATAGTCCGCAGCCGAGTCGCCGAGAAGATCGACCGGATCAAGCGCGAACCAGGCATCAATACCCCGCGCTGCAACCTGCGACGCAACGGCCTCGATGAGGCGCGGCGTCTCGGGATGCAGATCACCGCTGTGACGATGCAGGAACAGCGGGATCGGCACGCCCCAGGTTCGCTGGCGGGAGATACACCAGTCCGGGCGCCCGGCAACCATACCTTCAATGCGCTGACGTCCCCAGTCCGGAATCCAGCGCACACCGGCGATGGCTTGCAGGGCCGATGCCCGCAGACCACTCTGATCCAGACTGATGAACCATTGCGGGGTGGCGCGGAAAATAAGCGGACTCTTGTGTCGCCAGCAGTGAGGATAGCTGTGCCGGAAGGGCTCACGATGGAGCAGGCAGCCGTTTGCTCGCAGCATTTCAAGAATCTGCTCGGCGGCCTTGTGGATATACTGGCCGGCAAACAACGCTGTGCCGGGCAGGTATACCCCATCGCCGCCAACCGGATTCTCCAGTGGCAGCTGATTCGCCACACCGGCCGCGAAATCGTCCTGCCCGTGTCCCGGGGCAATATGCACCGCGCCGGTACCTGCTTCGAGGGTTACAAAGTCGGCATTGATAACCGGCACCTGGCGATCATAAAACGGATGCTGCAGCTGCAAGCCGACCAGCAGATCGCCGCGAAAGCCCGCAAGGCACCGCGCATCGGTGGCGCCGAAACGCTCCAGCGCCGCTGCTGCCAGCTCTCTGGCCAGCACCAGTCGCTCGACATCGCCCGCCCGATTGAATTGCCACAATTCGTAGTCCAGCTCGCCGCCCAGCGCCACTGCCTGGTTGGCTGGCAGCGTCCAGGCCGTAGTCGTCCAGATGGGAACCGCGACCGGCACCGATGGTGCATCATCAAGACCCAGCAGGCGATACAGAGCGGCAGGGCTTGCAACTGCGAAGCGGACATCGATGGCGACCGAGGACTTGTCGCGGTATTCGACCTCGGCCTCGGCCAGTGCTGAGGCGCAATCCAGGCACCAGTGGACAGGCTTGTAGCCGCGGTGCAGGTGGCCGTTCTCTATCATCCGGCCGAAGCCGCGCAGTTGCTCGGCTTCGTAGCCGGGATCCAGCGTCAGGTAAGGATGCTCCCAGTCACCAATGACACCCAGCCGAATGAAATCCTCTTTCTGACTTGCCACCTGCTTGAGCGCGTACTCGCGGCAGGCCTGACGAAATGCTCGGGCATCCAGCTTGCTGCCGACCTTGCCATGTTTCTTTTCGACCTGCAGCTCGATAGGCAGGCCATGACAGTCCCAGCCCGGGATATATGGCGCGTCAAAACCGGCCAGACTGCGTGACTTGACCACGATGTCCTTGAGCACCTTGTTGACGGCATGGCCCAGGTGAATCTTGCCGTTTGCATAGGGCGGACCATCCAGCAGAACGAACTTCGGCCGGCCGGCGGCGACTTCGCGCAGGCGGCCATAAAGATCCTGCTCCTGCCATTTTGCCAACAGCGCAGGTTCCCGCGCAGACAGGTTGGCGCGCATCGGAAAAGCCGTCTGCGGCAGATTCAATGTGTCTTTGTAGTCAGTCACGGCTCAACATCTCTTTACATGCGGGCCAGAATTTCACGCGCCTGCGCCGCATCCAGATGCATCTGCGCGGTCAACTCGGCGAGATCCGGAAACTTCAGTTCGTCGCGCAGCCGGGCGACGAATTCAACGCTGATATAACGGCCGTAGATATCCTGGTCGAAATCGAAAATATGCACTTCCAGCAAGGGTTCGCCGCCGCCATTGACGGTCGGCCGGGTACCCAGGCTGGCAACCCCATCGAGCAAATTCGGGCCAAGCCCGCCGACTCGGACTGCAAAAATACCGTTCAAGGCGGCGGCACGGCGCTTCAGGTTCACGTTGGCGGTCGGATAGCCCAGCTGCTTGCCCAGCTGCAGGCCGGGTACCACACGCCCGCTCATGCAATAGTACCTGCCGAGCAGGCGGCGCGCCTGATCCAGTTCGCCGGCCTGCAAGGCCTGGCGAATCTGCGTGCTGGACACGCGCAGGCCGTCAACAATGACACTGTGCAACTGCTCGACGGTGAAGCCATGTTCGCGGCCACCCCGGACCAGGTCGTCGAAATTACCGCTGCGGCCTTTCGCGAAGCGAAAGTCATCGCCTACCACCAGGTGCTTCACGCCAAGAACACCAATCAGCAGTTCGCGAATAAATTCTGCCGGCTGCAGTGATTCCATGGCGGCATCGAAGGGCGGGCAGTAGAAAGCGCCCAGACCCAGCTCCGACAGCAGGCCAAATTTCTCCCGGAATCGCATTAACCGGGCAGGCGGCGTGCCGCGTCGAAAAAATTCCGCCGGGGTCGGCTCGAAGGAGAACACCACAGAGGCCAGACCGCGCGCCGCCGCCTCAGTCTGGACTCGATCCAGTATCTGGCGATGGCCAAGGTGAATACCATCGAAGGTCCCGATGGTCGCCACGCAGCCGCCTTCTAGCGCTGGCTGGCCGCGTATGGATCTGCGAATCAATCGCATGTGGATGCCGATTGCAAAGCGGCGATTATAAGGAGGTACCGGTAGATTTCATCCGGAAGGCGGCCGGCCGGACACCAACCGCCAACAGCGATGCCGCATAAGCGATCCCGCCACCGATCACCGCTGCGGCCAGCCAGACACAGCGTGTAACCAGGTCTGCCTCCAGCCAGCGGCCTACAGGCGGCACAAATTCGATCAGCAGAATACCCATAAAGCCGCAGGCTGCCCCGACCTGCATCAGAAACCGGCCCCAGCCTGGCCGGGATTGCCAGACGCCGGCGCGGCGCAAGCCAATGCCGAGTAACCCGGCATTGAGAAACGCCGTCAGAGAGGTTGCCAGCGCCAGGCCAGCATGCGGACCGGGCAGATCAGACCAGGCCCAGGGAATGACGATCAGAATATTCAAAGCCATGTTCACCGCCAGTGCGATGATGCCGATCTTGACCGGTGTACGCGTATCCTGGCGAGCGAAGTATCCTGGCGCGAGAATTTTCACCAGGGTGAATCCGAGCAGCCCGAAGGCATAAGCCATCAGGCTGAGTGTTGCCATCTCCACGTCGGCCGCCGCAAACTGGCCGCCGAAGAACAGGGTCGTCAGCATTGGGCCTGCCAATAGCCCGAGCCCGACAGCGGCCGGCAGTGCAATCAGGATAACAAGACGCACGGCCCAGTCGAGGGTGGCGGTAAATGCGGCGGGTGAGCTGGTCGCATGCTGCCGTGACAGGTTCGGCAGTATCACGGTCGCCAGGGCGATACCAAAGACGCCCAGCGGAAACTCCATGAGCCGGTCCGAGTAATACAGCCAGCTGATACTGCCCGTGGCCAGAAACGAGGCAATCAGGGTATCCAGCAGGATGCTGATCTGTGCAACCGAAGAGCCAAACAGCGCCGGCGCCATCAAGCGCATGACCCGGCGCACGCCCTCATGGGTGGAGTCCCAGCGTGGCCGCGGCAGCAAGCGCAGCCTGGCAAGAAATGGCAGCATGAATAGCAGCTGCACCAGGCCGGCGGCGAAGACCCCGGCAGCCAGCGCCATACCCGGCCGCTCATACGCAGGGGCAAGGAAGGCCGCAAATACGATCAGCACCAGGTTCAGCAGTACCGGGGAAAAGGCCGGCACACCAAAGCGGTGATAGGTATTCAGGATCCCGCCGGCCAGTGCGGTCATGGAAATAAAGAAGAGGTAGGGAAATGTCCAGCGCAGCATGTCGACGGCCATCGCATATCGGTCCGTCCCGCTGCCCGACTCCTCGATAAAACCAGGTGCGAAGATCGCAATCAGCACCGGGGCAGCAATGACCCCGAGGGCCGTAAACAGGAGCAGAACGCCGCCGAGCGTTCCGGCAACACGATCCACCAGTTGCCGGACTTCCTCGGCCGAGCGCTGCTCGTCATACTCGGCGAAGACCGGGACGAAGGCCTGGGAAAAGGCGCCCTCGGCGAAGAACCGGCGAAAGATGTTCGGCAATTTGAAGGCCACGAAGAAAGCGTCCATGACCAGCCCGGCACCGAACAAACGGGCGAATACCATGTCGCGCGTCAGCCCGAGGATTCTGGACAGCAGGGTCATCCCGCCCACCACGGAAGTGGATCGCAGCAGCCGTGGGACGGTCGCGGTGGTCTTGTTCTTCGGGGCGTCGGACATGGCGCCGCGAGTCTAGCAGGTCGGCGCCCGGCCACCGCTGACCGGGCGGACTCGGGCGCCAGGCGCGAGCGGCGCTATGCGCGTAAAAACAAGGGCTTGTACCCTGGCGCCAGTTGACAAGGTTGCCGCAAATAGAAACAATACACGGCTTGCCCGCCTGGTATGGCGGCCTTCCCAGTGCTTACAGGATTTATCGAGTGGCGAACACCAAGTCAGCGGCCAAACGCGCGAAGCAGGCCGAAAATCATCGGCAACACAATATCGCGCTGAAGTCGAGCATGCCGGCCCGTCGGTGGGCACGGTCATCTTCGACGCCACGAACGGGAGCCTTCGGCTGACCGAGCGGCTGGGCGAGCGGTTCGAGGAGGTGGTGAGAGCCGCAGCCGAGTCCGCGACGGATCCGGTGGTGCGCCAGGACCTCTCGGGACTGCTCGGCGCGGTGCGTCGTCTCGCTCCGAGGTCACTTGCCATCGCTGGCACGGCGGCGGCCACGGACGAGTGGACCGTGCTGATCGCGCCCGGCAGCACCGCGATGCACACCCACGTGACGAGCGGGCTCATCGAGGTGATGGTGCGTGGCTACCGCTACACGCCCCAGGGGCTGCTGTACGAACTCGAGCCCCTGCGCCCCGCCGTCGCTCGCGGCCAGGACGGCGCGATCGTCGAGGTGCCGAAGGGGAAGTGGCTCGTGCCTGCGACCAGCCTGCAGGCCATCAACGGCCAGACGCGGCTCGTGCGGGTGAACCTGACGACAGGCGAGGAAGACCTGGGTACGCCAGTGGACCCTGCCGCGTAGGATGGCCGACGATCCAAGCTCGACTGGACTTGCGGCACCGTCGCGGAGGATCTCATGAACGTGCCCATCTGCACTCCAGCCGCTGGCGGCGAGGCAGCCCTCGGCGTGTGCGCGTGTGACCTGCGAGCTTGCTGCGGGCCAGGCGCCCGCCGAGAAACCAGGAGCCGAGTGATGACGCGACGAGAGAGTGGCGAGGCGGTGTTCGAGTCGGCGCTGCGCATGGCCTCCGTGGCCGAAGTTCGATCAGCGCCGGTTCCACGATGCCATCCTGGCTCTCGGATCGGTGCCGCTCCCGGTGCTCGAGGAGCGCATGGCGCGGTTCATCGCCGATGGCGGCGTGAACCCGCCCGACGCGCCGCCGACGGCGCCGGTTGCGACGACCCGGTGATCGAGTTCTACCCCCCGGTGTCGGGGCTGGTGCAGATCCGCCCCTCCATCCTCGAGGGCGCCCTGTCGCGTTGATCGCGGGATTCGAACCGCCTCAGGGCGAGCAGCCCGCCCAGGAACATCCAGAACAGCAGGCTCGACCGGAAGCCTTTCATCCCGACGTTGTAGGTGAACGGGATGATCCAGTCGGCCAGCATGCCCGCGACGAGCATGCCGGCCAGGCCCCCGAGCGCGCCCACGACATAGGCCCGCGCAAACCCCTCGGCGAGATGCGTTCGCAGCCTGAGCCCCAGCCGGAGTGCCTCACCGGCGAACCACGCGAATGCCAGCAGCCCGATGACCCCGGTTTGCAGGAGCAGATCCAGATAGTGGTTGTGCGAATTGAATCGGACCCACCAGCCCCAGATGGGGAACAGGACTGCGTAGTGGTTGTAGTTCGCGGGTCCGAACCCCAGCAAGGGATTGCTCTCGAGCATCCGCCAGACGATGCGCCACGCCTCCAGGCGGCTCGCCCAACTGTACGACTCGCCCTCGAGGAGCAGCGCCAGCGCGGGTTGCGCCAGCATGAGCGCGGGGGTGATGCCCAGCAGGCAGGCTCCCAGCGCGATGCGCGGGAACCGCAGGGCGACAATCACGGCCAGCGCGATGAACGGGGGCAGCCACCCCGAGACCCAGTCGAACGTCACCAGCCCGCGGGCCAGGGCCAGCGTCCCAATCGCCGCCGCTCCAAGCCGCATCGGCCAGCGGAGCACCGCGTTGCACAACACCTGCGACCAACTCATGGCGACCAGGTACGTCCAGAACGCGCTGCCCACCGTCTCGGTGTGAATCACCGAGTCCAGGCGGAGGAGCACCGGCGGCGGCAGGAACTGCGCCAGGGTGAACAGGCCCCCGAGGATGAGAAACAGCCACGTGAGCCACTGCAGCAGGGCGATCGATCGCACTTCGTGCCCCACCGTCAGGAACACGCCTCCCGACAGCAGGAAGAGCAGCAGCCCTCCGACCTGTGCCCGCATCGGCGCCGCGGCGACCGGAAACCAGGGATACTGCCCGGCGACGAACGCGATTGTGGCTGCCGCCATGAGGGCCAGCGTGGCCGCGACGATGCGAGAGCCGTCGAGCACGACGTGGCGGCGGAGCACGAGGCCAAGCATCCAGGTGCCCGACACGAACGCCGCCAGGAGCAGGCACACGCTCGCGCCAGCCGGCAGGTAGACCGGCGCCACGACGGCCGAGATCATCAGCAGCGTCAGGCCGGTCGAGACTCGATGCGGAAGGACGCGGGCGGACACCGGCGACTCACGGCTGGCTGAAGTGAACGGGAAGCGTCGCCGGTCGCTCACCCTCACCGACCCGCCGCAGCAACCGGGCCGGCACGCCGCCGACGACGGTGCAGGGGTCGACGTCGCGCGTCACGACCGATCCGGCGGCGACGACCGCCCCCTTCCCAATCGTGACGCCGTCGGTGACCACCGCGCCGGATCCGATCCAGACGTCGTCTTCGATCGTGATGCCCTCGGCCGTGATGCCCTGCTCGATGAACGGCTTCGACGGGTCGTCGAACACGTGGTTGACGGCGACCAGTTGCACCATCGGCGAGGTGTAGACGCGATCGCCGATGCGGACCCCGCCCTGCCCGCGAATCACGTTGTACTCGCCCACGAGCGAGTGCTCGCCGATCCAGATGCCCGCGTGGGGAAGGTCGCGGAAGTTGTACACGTGCAGGACCGACCCGTGCATCACCAGCGAGTGCTGGCCGATGTGAATGCCGCCGGGGCAGGCGTGCAGGTAGACATTCTGATCGAGATACGCGCCGTGGCCGAGGGTGATGTGGCTGGCGAACCGAATCCGCACGCCCCGCTCGATGGCCGCGATGCCCTGCATCCGGAGCATCAGGCGATACGCCGCGGCGCGCGCGCCCATGCCGATCGGCGTCGGGATCCAGCCGAACAGGCCGGTGAGCGCCTGCTCCAGGACGTAGCGGGCCGGACTCGAGGCCTGCCGGCTCAGATACAGACTCAGCTGCGACAACATGGCGCGGTCAGGTCGCTCATGGCAGCACGCCGCGTCAGACGGGCTGCCGCGCCGCGCGCTCGTTGGCAGCCGCCGGGTGGTGACCGACGGTCCGTCGTCTGGTCCAGCCGAGGTGCTGCAATCCGACGTCGACGGCGGAGGCGAAGGTGCGCTTGTCGGACAGCAGCATCTTCAGGTACGTCATGATGGGGCCCGGGCGGAACGCCCACTCCCGGAAGGCTCGTTTCTGCCAGTACTCCAGCTCTTCGGCCCGGAGGCCAGGGTAGTCGAGCACGGTGGATTCGTCCATGTCCACCTCTTCCCAGCGCACGCCCGGCCGGAACCAGCCGTTCTTGACGACCTCGAAGAAGAACGGGGTGCCGGGGTACGGCGCGGCGATGTGGAACAACGCGATGTCGAGCGGCAGACTCTTGGAGAAGGCGATGGTCTGCTTGATCGTCTCCTCCGTTTCGCCCGGCAGGCCGATGATGAAGTAGCCCCAGTTCTTGATGCCTGCCGCACGCGACCAGGCCAGCGACTGCCGCGCTCGCTCCGGGTCCACGCCCTTGCGAGCGTGCGCCAGGATCTCCTTGTTGCCCGACTCGAGTCCCCAGGCGATGTAGTAGCAGCCCGCCCGGGCCATCAATTCGAGCATCTCCTTGTCGACGAAATCCACCCGGCTGTTGCACGTCCAGCGCACGCGAACCCCGGCGTCGATCAGGCCGTTGCACAGATCCGATCACCTGTTCGCGGTTGACGGTGAACAGGTCCGCATACATGTGGATGTTGTGCACGCCGAGCTTGCCGAGCGCGATGATCTCCTCGACCAGCTTCCCAGGCGAGCGCAGGCGCATGGTCGGGCCGTAGCTCACGTGCTTGATGCAGTACGTGCAGCCCGCCGGACAGCCTCGGCTCGTCACGATGAAAGTGAACGGGCCCCTTGATGAGCGGCATCAGATAGCGCTTCAAGGGCAGCAGCTCGTGCATGGGCATGGGGAGGTCGTCCAGGTCGGCGATGAATGGGCGATCGGGGTTGACGATCACCTCACCCTCCCTCCGCCAGACCAGCCCCTTGATGGCCGCCAGGTTCACGCCCGACCCGCTCTCCCCGCCCAGCGGCTGAGGCGCGTACGCCGCGTCGTGCTTGCGGAACAGCGTCTCGATGAACGCCGGCCTCTCGAACTGGCGTCCTTCGAGGTGGTCGATGGTGTCGCGCAACGTCAGATCGGGCTCGCCGCGCAGGCCGAAGTCGAGCGACGGGTACGGGCGCAGCGTCTCCCGAGGCATCGGCGTGATGTGCGTGCCCAGCGCAATGGTCGTCGCGCCGACGGACTTGGCCAGGAAGGTGCCGTAGAGGTCGTTCTGCAGCGTCGGGGCCGTGAGCTGCGTCACGTAGTAGCGGGGACGTTCCCGCCGCAGGATCTGCTCGAACGTCGGCCAGTCCATCCGCTCGGCGACGGCGTCCACGACCTTCACCGTGTAGGTCGGCGCCAGCAGCGCCGCCATCTGCGCCAGCGACACCTGCGGCCAGATCATGTTCTCGCGCGACCGGCGGCCCACCCGATGCTGCGAGCGGATCCAGATCGCGCCGTCTGGCGTCGGCGGGTTGACCAGCAACACGTCGACGAGGCTCTTCTCGGCGCGCGCGACGGCCGATTGCTGGACGATCGCATCCGCGTCGGGGTGCTTCGGCGAGGACGACGAGGTGCCGGGTCTTGGTCCCGACGTTCCGCGGAGCGGCTGGCGGAGGTGTGGTCGCGTCGCTCATGGGTTTCCCGGGCCTCCCTTCAGGACACTCTGACTCAACTCCCTCAGCACCGACGCCATCAGCCACCAGAACCCGAGCTGGAATCCGACGAGGATGGCCATCGCGCTGCCGGTGAGGTAGAGCCAGAGCCGCTCGATCGGCCAGCCCCTGGACGCAAGCACGAGACTCGCCGCGGTGACGCCGACGCCCAGCACCACCATCGTTCCCCCGGCCGGCAGGAACAGCTGCTCGACGGGACGCACGAGGAAGGGCCGCTTGAAGAGTCCCTGACGGATGGGTCGATTGTAGAACAGCGAGACCACGTAGTTGAACGTCGCGCCCAGGGCAAAGAGGCTCACGCCGCTGACGCCGGCCACGAGCGCGACGAAGACCGCCAGCGTGCCCCAGAGGCCCAGTGTCGTCACGCCGTTCCACCGCGCGATCAGCAATCCCGCCAGGACGGCCGCGGCCAGGCCCATGCCGGCCAGTCCGATGAGTCCGAACACACGCACCGGGTTGTAGGCCAGGGTCGTCGAGATGATCGTCCCGAGGAAGCGCATGCCGTCCCGGGTCACGCTCAGCTTCGACTCGCCGACACGTTCGTGGTACGGAATGGGCACCTCGACCACCGCCACGCGTTCGTGGACGGCTCGCGTGCTCATCACCGGCGTCAGGTTGAGGCCGTCCGGCAGCGGCGAGAGCAGATCCAGGACGTGGCGATGGAACACGCGCATGCCGCTGGCCGTGTCGGTCACCGGCGTGCGGCCGATCAGCGTCAGCAGGCGCGCGAAGAAGTTGTTGCCGACGCGCCGCATCGTCGGCATCTCGGTGTCCGCGCCGACCATGCGCGTGCCGATGACGAGCTCCCCGCCGGCATCGAGCGCCGCCGCGCAGAGCCGCGGGAAGTGCTCGGGCGGATAGGTGGCATCGGCATCGAGGAATCCGATGAGGTCGTAGCGGGCAGCGGCGAACCCCGTCTTGAGTGCCGCGCCGTATCCGCGGTTGGTCTCGTGGCGGATCAGCCGCACCTCCGGATGCAGCGCGATGATCTCCGCGGTGTTGTCGCGAGACCCGTCGTCCACCGCGATGATCTCCAGGTCGGGCACACCGCAGCGGTCCAGGGCGTCGCGGATGGCGAGACAGCGTTGCAGCGTCTCGGCCACCGCGCCCTCCTCGTTGTAGACGGGGATGCAGATGGACAGCCCGCTCACCGTCCGTGCGATCGGTGTCAGGACGGCCGCGGTCGGGACCAGGGTCAGGGCTTCAGCGTTCATGTGTGGGCCACCGTGCGCGCAGCGGGCGGAAGTACTCCACCGTCTGGCGCATCCCCTCTTCGAGAGGCACTTGCGGCTCCCAGCCGAGCGCCTTCGTGATCTTGGCGCCGGTGAGATCGTTGCGTCGCACCTCGCCAAGCTTCGCCGGCCCGTGGACGGCCTCGCCGTCGTAGCCGGTCAACCGCTTCAGGCTGCGGAAGATCTCGTTGACGGTCGTGCCCCGTCCCCAGCCGAGGTTGTACACCTCGTTGGCGCCGTGCTCGAGGACCAGCATGTTGGCGCGGACCACGTCGCCGACGTAGACGTAATCCCGCGACTGCTCGCCGTCGCCGTTGATCACTGGCGCCTGGCCCTGCAGCATCTTCCCGATGAAGATCGCCACGACACCTGCCTCGCCGAACGGGTCCTGCCGGGGACCGTACACGTTCGGATAGCGGAGAATCGTGTAGGCCAGCCCGTAGTTCATCGCGTACACCGGCAGATACAGCTCGAACGCCGCCTTGCTGGCGCCGTAGGGATCCCGCGGCCGGATGGGATGATGCTCGTCGGCGGGGAAGTACTGCAGGTCGCCGTAGACGCAGCCGCCGGTCGACGAGTAGACGAACTTCCGCACGCCATGCGTCCGCGCCGCCTCGAGCAGGTTGATGCCGCCCTCGACGTTCACGCTGGCATAGACGAACGGGTCGACCATCGACCCTCGCACGTCGGCTCGCGCCGCCTGGTGGCTGACCACGTCGAACCGGCCTTCGCGAAACAGCGCGTCGATGTCCTTGCTCCGCACGTCCATTTCCAGGAAGCGGGCGTCCGGATGGACGTTGCTGCGGTGGCCGGTCGACAGGTCGTCGATGACCGTGACGGTGTGCCGGGCAGCCACGCACGCATCGACGATGTGCGAGCCGATGAACCCCGCACCTCCGGTGACGAGAATGTTCACGATGGTCCTTGCTTCACGAGGACACCGCCGCCTTGAGTTCTGACGGACACACGACGGCCAGCACGTCATCGACGGAGCGGACGACGACGGTGGCGTCCGGACCGGCGTCGTCCGGGTGGCCGATGTAGACCCGCGTGCCGATGCCAGCCGCCCGTCCGGCGAGCATGTCGGTGCGGGCGTCGCCGATCAGGATCGATCCGGGCAGGTCGGTGAGACAGGGCGACGCGTTCATCGCCTGATAGATGAGACCGGGCCGCGGCTTCCGGCAGAAGCAGTGGTCCGCCTCCACGTGCGGGCAGTGGAGCACCTGCGCGAGCACAAGGCCCTCGGCCGCGAGTGCCGTCGTCATCGCCTCGTGAATCGCGTGGAGGGCCGCCGCCGACATCACGCCCTTGCCCACGCCCTGCTGATTGGTGATCACCACCAGCGCGTACCCCTGCGCGGCCAGGCCCCGCAACATCGGCACCACGCCAGGCACGAACCGGAACTGCTCCCACTTCTCGACGTACTCGTGGGGCCCGAGGCGCTCGTTGATGACGCCGTCACGATCCAGAAAGGCCACTCGACGCGGTGGGCCCGACAGCGCCCGGCGCAGGTACTGCGTGAGCACGTGCTGCACGATGAGGTGGAAATCCTCCGCCACCCCATAGTTCCGGCTGGGGACCACGACCGGGACGTCGACGAGATCAGCGAGCGTGCCCCCGCCGAAACCCAGCAGCCCCACGGTCTCGGCCCCACGGGACCTGGCGTACTCGGCGGCCCGGAGCAGGTTGGGAGAGTTCCCCGACGCCGAGATGAACACCACCACGTCACCGTCGTTCATCACCATCGCCAACTGCTCGGAGAACACGTGCTCGAACGAGAGGTCGTTGCCGAGCGCGGTGATCAACGCGGTGTTGTCCGAGAGGCTCAGCGCCCGGAATCGCACGAACTCCGGGTTGTCCTGGCCGATGGTTCCCTTGGCCAGGTCGCAGGCCATGTGAGACGCCGTGGCCGCGCTCCCGCCGTTGCCGATGATGAAGATCCGGCGCTGATCCCGGCGTGCCCGCTCGAGGATGTCGACGACAGACGCCAGCGCCGAGTGACTGAAGGCGTTCAGGGATGCCGTGAGTTCTTCAACGTAACTGCGGACGTGCATCGCCAGCAGCGAGGCCCCTGATCCGGCCACATCCGTCGGATCCGTGCGCATGTTCACGCGGTTTCACGCTGCAAGAGCGCTGCCACGGCCGTCTCCACCGGCAAATCGCCGGGCGCGCGCGTCAAGACTCAACGAACGACGCGGATGGACCGTGAGGAGCCCGAAGGTTGGTCGCATGCGGCCGCAAGATGTCTCCACCTGCGGCGTCTTTTGTCTGCCCTACTGTGCCAGGCTGGCACTCCGCGGGGCCTGGGCCGTCATCTCGGTCAGATACGCCTCGATCTCGGCGCTCATGCGATCGACTACACGAGGACGTCGGCCTCCTGATAGAAGGGTTCGCAGGGCCTCCCTGTTCTCCTGTTCCCGGGCCCTCCGTCTCGTGAAGAACTGCACGCCGTTGCGCATCGTCCCGAGGTCCATCTCGAGGTGCAGGTCGCGACGCACCCAGTCGGGCTCGCTCGCCGCGAGCGTGCCCCTCCCATGGCGGTTGGTCAGGACGACGATCCGGTGTCGGTCCTGCAGGCGCTCGGCCACCTCCTGGCACCACTGTTCGTAGCCGCCAAGACTTGCGGGCGGATAGAAGTTCGTGAGGAACAGGATGCGCATCACGCACGTGGATCCGTCGACCTCGAGAGGCGTGCTTCCTGCACCGCGGTCATGCTCCGTTCCTGCTCTCCGAAGGTTGAATGCTACCGCGTGGCGGCCTTCGCTGGCGCAGAAGCATCCCTTCCGCTACGATGCCGGTCTGCGAACGAGTATGCGCCGGACGCTTTCCCGCAAGGCCATCGACATCCGCTTCGGCGCCGTGGCCGCTCTCCTCGTCGGGAGCTTCGCGATGGCGGGCGTGACCGCCTCGTGCCGCTCTCCTTCCAGTACCGGAAGTGATGTCATCGCCGCTCGGCAGGAGCCCGCACACATCGGGCGCGTCGAGGTCTCGCGAATCGCGGTGAGGGCGTCCGCCGCTCCGCAACCGGGCCTCTATGGCGAGATCGCCTCGACCCCACGCACCGACGTCACGCCGTTCCTCGCACCGGCGCCCGGTCTCGACGACTGGAGGTCGAAGCCGTTTGCGACACTGGTGTCGGAACTGTCGCCGGCGGTGCTGTACCGGAGCGAACTGCCCGAGATCACGTTCTTCAACGGCATCGAGGCGTGGGGACTTGGCGGTCCCACGCATGTGGCCGTTCGCACGGCCGCGGGCCTCGTGGTGGCGGGCCGGGACGAGCGCATCGACGGGGCGCTCCTGGCCGAGCCGTGGATGCTTGTGTGGTTTGCCGGAGCGGACGGGTGGATGTTCGACGTCCCCTGGCTCATCGTCCTCGAGCACCGGCCGCGTGCGGTGGGCATCGGCGCCGACGGGCTGCGCATCCGGTTCGACGGTCCGGGCGGGCACCTCGTGGCGATGCCGTTCTACGGCTACTACAAGGCGCCGCCAGACGGGAAGCAGTGGTCCGATCGGCTCGACGGCGCGCGGGACTTCGGCATCGACACCTCGACATGGGCGACCGCCCTCCCCGAGCCGGTGGCCGCGCGCGCGCAATGGTGGGCGCAGGTGCTGCGGCGGTACCCGGTGCGATGCACCGAGACCTTTCGCGTGGACCGGCTGAACGACGTCCTGACCATCCGGAGCGCTTTCGAGTACATCGACATCCGCGACGACTGGGGGACGACACCACGAACCCTGGCGCCGCTCTCGCCGACCCTGGCGCTTGCCCTCACCGACCAGCACAACACGTTCCCCATGCGGTTCTCCGCGCCCGTGATCGATCCGTTCGTCATGACGACGCACGGGCCCTACATGGGGATCGAGGGGCAGGCCTCCTACGAGATCGAGTTCGACACGTTGAAGTACATCAACGAGGTCGAGCGCGCCGAGATGCCTCCAGCCGACGCGCCCCGCCTGGTGAGGGAGGCGGACGCGCGGTTGCAGGCGACCGCCGCTCTGAGGTGGGCGACTGCCGACCGCATGGCTGTGGACCACGGCGTCGAGAACTACGTGTGGGCCGCCATGGGCGATCGCTTCTACCCGATAGCTCTGCCCTACATCACGGACGCCCGGGTCCGGACCAACGCCCGCGAGTCGCTGCGCAAGTACTTCGGAGAGTGGGTCCTTCAGGAGGACCGGTTCACCGAGTACCAGGGCCAGGAGCCGGCCTGGCGCGGTGTGCTCCTGCTGCACGGCCCCGGCATCGGGTCCTGGGGCGAGCTGGGTGACGCAGGCAAGTTCAGCGAGAACCTCTACTCCGAATCTCTGGTCCTACGCGCACTACGCAGGCGACATCGGCACGATCAAGGCGCGCTGGGATCTCGTCAAGAGGCTCGACATCACCCCCCTCGAGTCCGGGTGGAAAGGGTTCGGCCGCAACAGCATCGCGGAGATGGGCGACGAGGCCGCGCCGCCGATCGACTACGCGCGTCTGGCGTGGATGGCCGGGGACATCGACACCTACTACTACCAGTGCTACGTCGCCACTCGCGAGTTGCTGCACCAGTTCGTCAAGCAGAACGGCGCGCAGTATTTCCGCCAGCATCAGCCCTACCACCAGTACTTTGCCGACGCCGGGTCGCCGCCGTCCATCGAGCCGATGCCCGCGCAGGTCTTCCTCTCGAATCTCCATGGCGGCCTCCACGGATGGCAGGTGGACGGACCCGCCTATCCACGCCAGCATGGCGAGCGGCAGTATCAGAATCGGTGGGTGCGGTTCTCGAGCCCGTCAGTGGGACGGTTCTACCGCGATCACGTCCGGGCAGGGGAACTCCGCGCGGAGTTCGAGGACTGGAAGGCGCGTTACGACGGCCGGCCCGAGCCGGGCCCTGGCGGTCAGTGGGTGCGTGACGACCCGCACATCATGCCGTCACTCGTGCGGCTCCTGTCATTGACGCTCGACGCGCCGCTCGCCGAGATTGAGACGCTCGCCGTGCACGAGGGCGAACGCATGCCCCACGAGCAGTGGCGGCTGCACCCGGACTCGAGCGTGTTCGCGTCGGCCATCTCGCTCATCAGGCTCAGCCAGCCACGCCGCTACGACCGGCTGATCCCGAAGTCCGGCCCTCCCGGGCCTTGGGTGCTCGGGCTCGAGCGGTCCATCCCCAGCCAGTGGTCGGTGCTCCTTCAGCAGCTGGAGACCTGGGACGGGAACAGGAAGCTGGCATGGCCCGTGGTCGGCTGGACCAACTGGCAGACACCCCGCCAGCCCACCACGCGGCCGGGCTCTCGGCTGTTCGGTTTCGGGGCCGTGACCCCCCGGCCTGGCAGCGTCCCCCGCGCGACGAGCGGGTGGACGCAGATCAACTGGAATGCCTACGTCCAGTGGTACGAAGACGAGCGTCGCTGACGCCGGGCCTTCAACCAGTCGAGCGTCCTCGCGCCGAGGAGCGACTTGATCCTCATGGCCGCCCAGCGCGGACCCATGCTCGAGCACGTGCTGCACCTGTGCCGCCAGCGCCGCGGCATCGCCAGCGGGAAACAGCAGCCCGTTGCTCCCGTGCGCGATCGTCTCTGCCGTTCCACCAGTCGCCGAGCCGATGACGACCATGCCGCTTGTCAGGCCCTCCTGCATGACCCGCGACAGCGGCTCCGACCAGATGGAAGGCAGCACCAGCACGTCGAAGGATCCGAGGTAGGCGGGCAGCTGGGCACGGGCGATGGGCGCCTGAGAACTGCAGGTCGCCCTCGAGGGCCAGCACGCGGTGGACGTGGTGCTCCGTGACTTCGCGGTCCACGCCATGGGTGCTCGTCAGGACCTGCACGTCGTGGCCACGTCGCTGCAGACCATCGGCGACCTCGAGGCACAGCGCCTCGTACCCCCCGATGACGTACGGCGGGTACATGTTGGAAAGGCACGGAATCTTCATCGTCCGCCTGACCCTGGAGCGGTCATTCTGTCACGTCGGCCAGGCGCCCGCGCGGGGGCCGCGGCGTCGCCGCGTGATGGCGAACCGCGTCGGCGATGACGCGCATGAGCGTCTCGCCAATCGGGCCCCACGCGTACTGACTGGTCACCAGTACCCGGGCGTCCTCGGTCATCCGGCCACGGAACCGCGCGTCCTCCATCACCTGCAGCACCTGGGCCGCAAAGGCGTCCGGGGAGGCCCCGACGGCCACATGCCGCCCGGGCACGACGTCCAGTCCCTCGATGCCCTTGGGAGTGGAGACCACGGGCGTCCCGATGGCCATGGCCTCCAGCACCTTGAGGCGCGTGCCGCCGCCGACGCGCAGGGGCACCACGCACGCGGCGCTCCCGGCGATCGCCTGCCTGATGTCGGGCAATCGACCCGTGAACGTGACCCCCGGCGCCGCGAGGTCCGAGACGTCGATCCCATCGGTGGCGCCCGTGACCCAGAAGGACACGCCGGGCCGCACCCGACGGATCAGCGGGAGGATGTCGTGGACGAAGTACCGCACGGCATCGAGATTGGCCGCGTACATGACCGACCCCGGATAGATCAGGCGATCCGCGCGATCTGCCGGTGGCAGGGTCCCCGCAGCCTCGACGCCGTTCGGGACGACGGCGACGCGGTCGACATCGCAGCCGATCTGCCGGAGCTGCTCCCGCTCCTCCGCGGACACGACCGTGGTCAGGTCGAAGGCGTCCACGACCGAGCGGATGAAGCGGCCGAACTTCCACCACGTCATGCCGTACCGCAGCCGCGCCGGGCCGCGGGCGGTGGTGAACTGCTCGCGGAGCGTCGTGACCTCCACTTCCTCGAACACGCGGGGCAGATCACGATGATCGACGAGGTACCGCGCGGCATCGACCTGCAGCGCCAGCGCGGCGTCGTGCGACCCGACGAGTCCGGCAAGCCGCGCACGCATCGTCGCACTCTCGATCTGCACGTAGTGCCGGGGCACGGGCGACAGCAGGCCACGGATCCCGTGGCCGCCGTCCGTGCGACGTGTCGGCCGGATGGCTTCGACCCGATCGCAGTACGCGCGGAGCGGTCCGATGTGCGCCTCGCCCGACGGGTCTCCGAAGCCGACGAGCGTGATCCGGCACTGCTTCGACAGCTCCCGAAGCAGATGGTAGGCGCGCAGCCGGCTGCCGTTGTCGGGCGGGTAGGGCCACCAGGTGGACACGACAAGGAGGTTCAGCACGAGGGGCCGCGGCCGGCAGGCTCAGACACTGTAGTGGATGATGCGACTGCCCTCGATCTCGAGACCGATCGGCAACTCGATCAGCCCAGCGTGCCGCATCGCGCTGCCCACCCTGGCGCGCACCGAGGGCTTGACGAAGAGCAGCAGACAGCCACCGCCACCGGCCCCGGACACTTTGCCGCCGTCTGCCCCGGCCTCGATCGCACGGGCATACAGGCCATCGAGCTGATCGTTCGAGACGGCCGATGCCATCCGCTTCTTGATCGCCCAGGACGTGTCCAGTAGCCCGCCGATCCGGTTGACCCGTCCCGACGTCAGGGCCTCGCGCACGTCGGCGACGAGCGCCACCAGGCCATCGATGGTGGCCAGGCCTTCGCTGCCCGTCTCCATCTTCTGCTTGGCCTCGACCAGGACCGAACCGGCCTCTCGACTGACGCCGGTGTAGAAGAGCATCAGGCGTCGCAGGAGCTGGTCGCGCGGGCTCAGGCCGCACAGCACCGGGTGCACCGAGACCGTCCCGTCCGGATTGAAGTAGATGTCCTGGAGACCGCCAAACGCCGCGATGTACTGGTCCTGCTTGCCGATGGGCTTCTTGAGCACCTCGATCTCGATCTCGCAGGCCCGGCTGGCGAGGCCGGCCGGGGAGCTCCGCTTGCCGTTGAGGGCATCGAGCGCGTTCAGCAGGCCGACCGTCAGCGTCGAGCTCGATCCGAGACCGATGCCGGCCGGCAGGTCGGCGATGGTCGTGATCTCGACTCCCCGCGAGACGCGCGTCATCTTCAACGCTTCGCGGATCAGATCGTGCCGCAGATCGTCGACGTGATCGACGATCTCGGTGCGCGTGTACGACACGCGGATGCTGTCGTCGAACCGGCGATTCACCGTGACATACATGTAGCGGTTGATTGCCATCGACAGCACATTGCCAGGCCGGTGCCGGTAGTACTCGGCAAAGTCCGAGCCGCCGCCGGCGAGGCTGACGCGAAACGGTGTTCTGGAGATGATCATCGGTCTGTTCGAAGCTCCAGCCGCGACCATGCCTCCGCGGCGGTCGCGAGGGCGGTTGGCGTGCCGATGTCCCTGAGGAAGGCGTCGATGACGTGCCCGTACATGCGCCCGAGCAGGCGCGGAAACACGTCGTGCCCGAAATCGAGGATGCCGGTGGTGGCCGGGAGCGCCCCGAACAGCTCCCGCCGGGCGAGATAGATCCCTGCATTCGCGAGAGTGGAACGGGGATGCGCGGGCTTCTCCTCGAATCCGACGATCCGGCCATCGGCCTCGATGTCGACGATGCCCGCGGCCTTCGGGTCGGGCGCATCGAAGAGCCCCAGCGTCAGCAGCCCGCGGTGACGCTCGTGCGCCTCGCGCATCGGCCGGAGCGACAGGTTGGTCAGATTGTCGGCGTAGAAGATCCAGAAGCTCTCCTCGTCGCCGACGAAGCTGGCATGCGCGGCCACCGTGCCCGCATTCCCACGCGGCTCTGGCTCGACCACCAGTTCCACCCGCGGCCCCGATCGGCGTGCCGTGAGGAACGCCTGCACCTGGGCCACGTGGTGCGAGACGTTCAGGAGCACGTCGCGCACGCCCTCGCGCTCCAGCAGGTCGAGCCAGATGCCGAGGAGCGGAGCGCCGTTCACGGGCACCAGACACTTGGGGGTCGAGAGCGTCAGCGGCCGCAGTCGCTCGCCCCGCCCGCCTGCGAGCAAGAAGGCCTTCATGGTGATGAGAGCACGTCCTCGAGCCTGTCCAGGTAGCCCTCCCACGAGTGGTTCGCTACCGCATCGAGGCGCGCCTGGGCCCCCACCCGCCGCCGCAGGTCCGCGTCCGCGATGAGCCGCTGCAGCGCCGCAGCCATTGCCGGCGCGTCCCCGGGGGGCACCAGGAGCCCGCTCCTTCCGTCCCGGATCACCTGGCTCAGTTGTCCCACGTCGGAGGCGACGATGGCCAGGCCGGCAGCCATGTACTCGAAGGCCTTCAGCGGAGAGAACCAGAGATCCTGTTCCAGCCGGGGGTACGGGGCCACGGCGATGTCCGCGGCGCTCAGCAGCGACGGAACATCTCCGTGTGGGACGAGCCCGGTGAAGTGCACCGCCTGGGCGATGCCGAGCGCGGCGGCGCGTTCCACCATGCGCGGCCGCTCACGCCCGTCCCCGACCAGGAGCAGCCGTGCGTCGGGATGGCTGGCGAGCACCGTGACGAACGCGTCGAGCAACGTCGGCACGTCGTGCCATCCGAAGAAGCTGCCGGCAAACACCACGAGCGGGCTCGAGCCGACGCCCAGGC
Source organism: uncultured Acidobacteriota bacterium (assembly GCA_963715265.1). GTDB lineage: Bacteria > Acidobacteriota > Vicinamibacteria > Vicinamibacterales > Vicinamibacteraceae > Luteitalea. Next base: position 119,797 of record CAVQRQ010000003.1, on the reverse strand, counting down.
GGGCGCGCATCCTGTCGCGCCCCTCGCCATCCGGACAAAACCGGCCCACATCGACGCCGTTGGGAAGGACCACGATCTTCTCGCTGGCAACGCCCCACGCGCGTGTCAGGTGCGCCCTGGCCTGTTCGGAGACGCAGATGATCCGGTCGGCGGCGCCGAGGTTGAAGCGCAGCAGCCGGCTCGCCCGCCATCGCAGCAGCCCCGCGATCGGCTCACCGGACACATCCGATTCGAGAATCTGATCCGCGTCGAAGAAGAGGACGTAGGGCAACCCCAGTCGCCCGCACGCCCTCGCGACTCCCGCGTTGTAGAGGCCGTTCCGCTCGTACACGACGTCGTGGCCCGGCAGGCACTGCGTGCAGGCATCGGACCAGCGGTGGTTCGAGAAGACGTTCAGGTACGGGATGCCGAGCCACCGCTGGACGCGCCAGGCCGCGCTGCCGGCCACGGTGAACCAGCGCCGCGTCGTCCACGTCCGTGGCGCCAGCACGGGCTCCCCCGAACCCTTCGCGTACGCCATGTCCTCGGTATCGCGCGGCGCCAGGAACGTCAACTGGTGGCCACGCGCCTGCAGCCCTCCGGCGATGTAGCCCTGCAGGATGTAGTTGCCGTCGGTCACGTGCCCGCGGTCGATCATGTCGCGGAGCGACGGGATGTCCTGCACGCAGAAGGCGATTCGCAGAGGGTGCGCGCCGGCGGCGCCCGCCTCGGCAGACGCGCGTCCGGCTCCGGCGGTCATGCGGCGGGGCTGCCTTGTGCGTCGCGCACCATGTCCTGATAGAGGGTGATGAACTCCCGGCCGACTGCCGCGGGTTGAAACGGGCTCCGTTCGTACGAGTGCCGGGCGGCCCGGCCGAGGCGCGTTCTCAGGTCGGGATCGTCGAGGAGGGCCGTGAGCTTCTCGGCCAGACAGTGTGGGTCCTTCGGCGGGCAGAGCAGTCCGTTCGTGCCGTTCTCGATCAGCTCGGGAATGCCGCCCACGGTGGTCGCGAGGATCGCGCAGCCGTAGGCCATCGCCTCGATGACCGCCAGGGGCTGCCCCTCGAGGACCGAGGACAGCAGGAAGACGTCCGTGGCCGCCATGATGCGCGTGAGGTCGTCCCGGCTCGTGAACGGCCCCGGGAAGATGGCGGGGCCATCGAGGCCCAGCCGCGCCGCCTGCGCCAGCAGTTCGTCCCGCAGGGGGCCGTCGCCGAAGACGCGGAACTCGGCCGCCGGATGCGACTGCTTCACCAGCGCCATGGTCTCCAGCAGGTAGGGCAGGCCCTTGGTGACATAGAGTCGCGCCACCGTCGTCACTCTCAGGGCCTCGCCTGACGGCTGCTCGTCGCGCCGCCACCCAGTCGCCATCGGGTCTGGCAGGACGGATTGTCTGACGAAGATCGGGCGGGTCACGCCACACACGGCGCGCAACCCGCGTGCGCTTTCGTGCGACACGGCGATCACGACCGTCGCCTTGTTGATCGTGGACTGGAAGCCCTGCCACCAGTCGAACTGCGGGTCGGGTGTCTGGTGCTCCTCGTAGGCCACCGGCAGGCGGCGGGCCGCCGCCCAGTCGATGACGTAGAGCAACCCGGTGGCATACCCCTGGAGGTGCAGGACATCCGGGCGCCACCAGAATCGCCACCAGCGCAGCAGCATCCGCGCCAGGGGCTGACGACGGTCCGGTCCGATGACATGGGTCATCAGGATCGCCTGCAGCCGGTTGCGAGCACTGGTCACCGATTGCCGCCAGGAGCCGCGCCTGACGATGAGGAGCCCGAGCCCGGCGAGATAGACCAGCGGGGCCGCTGCCACCACCGCCATTCGCAGGATCCGCTCCTTGGTCGCCCAATCGGAGGCGGGGAGGGACAGCCACTTCGGCAACTGCACGTAGTCCACCCCGCCCGCCTGCAACCGGCGGACGTACTGGTTCCCGGCTGGTGCCCAGGCATCGGACAGCACGCTCACCGCGTGCCCTGCCTCTCTCAGCGCCACCGCCAGGCTCGTCGCGTACTCCTCGAGACCCCCGAACTCCTGGACCTCGTGGATGACCAGACAGATTCTCATCGATGTGTTCACGCCGGGAGATGGCAGGTGTCGGGATCCCTACCGCGTGACCGCGCGTTGGCCGGCCATGCCCGGGAGCGCGCCGAGCAGGCCGTATCCGATGGTCTTGCCGGCGCTTCCCGGGATGAACACGATGTCGTTCGGGCGTACGGAGACGTCTGGGTGGCGACCCTCGAGGATGGCCTTGAAGTCGACCTTGATCTCCTCGCGCGTGCCATCCGGGTTGAAGTGCACCAGCACCCCGGCGCTCATCTTCGCCGTTCTCAGGGGACCGCCAGCCCTGGCGATCGCCTGGCTGACTGGAAGGCTCGTGACGCCCGCGGCCAGTTCGATGTGCCCGGGGATGCCGACGTCGCCGACCACGAAGAAGTACTCCGCGCGGCGCTCCGGGACGTACAGCACGTCTCCCCCTCGCAGCTTCACGTTCAGCTCCGGTCGGGTCCCCTCGTTGAGCGCGGCGAAATCGATGGCGATGGCGTCGTCGGTCGGCACGTCTCCCGCCGGGGCACCCGCCACGGACTCCCTGCGGCGATACAGGAACCCGGTCGGCGTCGCCTTCTCGTTGAACCCGCCAGACAGCGTGATGAGATCGGTGAGATACATCTCGTCCTTGATCACGAACTGCCCGGGCGACATCACTTCGCCCAGGACGTAGACCGGCTGGGCGCGGTACTGGTCCACGCGGACGGTGACCCACGCCTCGTTCACGAGGCCGCGCTCCTTGAGTTGCCGGGCAATCAGCGCCTCGAGCTCCCCGCTCGTGAGGCCCGCGACCTTCATGATGCCGAGGTGCGGCATGTGCATCTTGCCGCTGTTGGTGATGCGAGCACTGTGACCGAGCTGGTCGAGGCCACTGACACCGACCGTGATCCGATTGCCGGGGCCGAGGCGGTACTCGCTGCTGGACGCGGAGGCCGGCGCGCCGGCAGTGGCGGGCGGTGGAGCGGCGTCCTGCGCGGTGGCTGGCACGGGAGACACCAGGCAGGCCAGCAGGCTCACCCTTGCCAGGTGCAGGCAGACGAGACGAAGAGACGAAGCGGGCATGATGCGACCTCGAAGGCTCAGAAGAACATCGCCATGGCCAGCACGTTCGGGATGCTGTTGAGGAAGCCGAGTCCCAGTGTCTTGCCCTTGCTGCCGGGGAGGAAGATGATGTCGTTCGGTCGGACCTCGACGTCCGGCCTGGTCCCCTTCAGCACGGCGGCGAAATCGATCGGATACTCACGGCGGGTGCCATCGGCCTCGTACCGCATCAGGATCCCCTTGCTGATCCTGGCGGTCTTGGCCGGCCCGCCCGCCCACGCGATGGCCTTGGACGCCGTCATGGCCTGATGCTCGGGCAGCTCGAAGGCGCCAGAGGCGAGCACGTCGCCGATGACGTAGACCACCTGGATCTTCCGCCTCGGCACGTAGAACACGTCCCCGTTCTTCAACGTGATGTTGTCTGCCAGCACCGCTCCCTCCTTCAGCGGACGCAGGTCGACCTCAATCACCTCCGCGCCCTGGCGAGCGAGGCCGGGCGTGCGCTCGAGCGCCTCGAGATTGGCCTGCGCGTGCGTGGGCCTCCACGGCGGTGCGCCGCCCGAGGTGCCCCGGCGATGCAGAAAGCCGGTGTTGGCCGCGGAGTAATCGATGCCGCCGGCGATGAAGACAAGGTCCATCAGCGTCATCTGGAACGAGACGGAGTATTCGCCCGGCCGGTCCACTTCGCCCAGCACGTAGATGGTCTTGGCCTCGTACTCCCAGACATCGACGAGCACCTGGGGATCGGTGATCAGGTCGTTCGCCCTGAGCCCGCTGGCGATCGCGTTCTCGATCTCCTCCGTCGTGAGTTCGGCCACCGTGACGGGGCCCAGATAGGGAATGGTGATCAGCCCGTCGGCGTTGACCTTGAACTTCTGGCTCTCCCCGAACAGGCCCACGACCATGACGTCGAGCTCGTCACCAGGGCCGACCTGGTAATCGGGTGAGATCCCCGGCATGCGATTGAACGTGAGCTGGCGAGGGTGCTTGGTTTCCTGCTGATACGTTTCGAAATCCGTCCGCGCCTTCGGGTACGCGACGAAGTCGGAGTCGGCCTGGCTCCAGGCCTCCCGCGCCAGGGATGGGGCGAGGCAGAGCATGAGGACGCTGCACGCGAGTGCTGCGGCGGCGCGTGGTGAAGGGGGCAGTCGGGTAGTCATTGGAGCACCTGCACGCGAAAGCATGTGGCAAAGAGGCCGGCCTTGCGGAGCTCAATCGAGCTGGCCGAGGGCCTGCAAGGAGGACGACGGGCGCACCGAGAAGGAGCTGACGGCCCGGATGACGGCGTCCTGGTCGGCGTCGGTCATGTCGTTGTAGAACGGCAACCGCAGGAGCCGATCGCTGATGCTCTCGGTGACGGGACAGTCGGCGTCCGCCCCGCCGAATCGCTGCCCCATCGGCGACAGATGGAGCGGCAGGTAGTGGAAGACCGACGTGATCCCCTCCGCCTTCAACCGTGCGATCAGCTCCTGCCGGCTGTCAAGGCTGGGCATCACGAGGTAGTACATGTGGTAGGACTGGTCGCAGTGCCCGGGCACGACGGGCAGGCGTACGTGCTCGTTGCCCGCCCACTCCTTCAGCGACGTGTCGTAGCGCTCCCAGATCCCGCGGCGCCGTGCCTGAATGGTGTCCCTGGCCTCGAGCTGGGCGAAGAGGAACGCCGCCAGGATGTCCGACGGCAGGTAGCTCGACCCGACGTCGACCCAGGTGTACTTGTCCACCTGGCCGCGGAAGAACCGGCTGCGGTTCGTGCCCTTCTCCCGGATGATCTCGGCGCGCTCGATGTACCGGTCCTCGTTGACGACGAGCGCCCCGCCCTCGCCGCACGTGAAGTTCTTCGTCTCGTGGAAGCTCAGCGTCGCCAGCGCCCCGAACGTGCCGAGCGGCTTGCCCCGATAGGCACCGCAGAAGCCGTGCGCGTTGTCTTCGACGACCGCGATCCCGTGCCTGGCGGCGATCTCCGAGATCGCGTCCATCTCGCAGCCCACGCCGGCATAGTGCACCGGCACGATGGCCCTGGTCCGAGACGTGATGAGCGACTCGAGACGCATCTCGTCGATGTTGAGGGTGTCGGGCCGGATGTCCACGAACACGGGCGTCGCGCCGCGCAGGACGAACGCGTTGGCCGTGGTGACGAACGTGAACGACGGCACGATGACCTCGTCGTCCGGGCTGGATGTCCAGCAGCAGCGCGGTCATCTCCAGGGCGTCGGTGCACGAGGTCGTCAGCAGCACGCCGGGCGCGCCGAGCATCCCCGCGATCAGGGCCTGGCACCGCAGGCTGAACGGGCCGTTGCCGGAGGCGTGCCGGCTCAGGACCGCCTGCGAGATGTAGTGCAGTTCCTTGCCGACGAGGGCGGGCTGATTGAAGTGAATCATGGCTCGATGCTCAATGCTGGGACGGAGAGACAAGGCTGCGCGGGCGCCGGGCCTCCGGCGTGCTCACGCCAGCCCCAGATGTAATGAGACGCGGCGGACCCGACGTGAAAGAGCAGGTCGAGAATCGTCACTTCATGGGAAAACGGCGGGTGCAGCTGCGGATACGCGGGATAGCCCGCGTAGTCCTTCCAGATCAACCGGACGCCCGCCTGTTCGAAGTGCTCCTCGTCGATGTACCCTCTGGCCGTCGGCCCAGACACGTAGGCGTCGGCACCGACCTTCCCGAGCAGGTCCATCAGCCGCTCCTGCTTGTGCCCTACCAGGCTCAGCTCGCGCGAGTCACGGAACTCCGTCGTGATGCCGAGGCACTCGCGTGCGATCCGCGCGATCAGGTACTGGTTGAAGGCTGACAGGTTCGTCCACTCGCGATGCAGGTAGACGTCCTCGAGCAGCGGGGCGAACTTCTTGAAGTGCGGGGCCCGACCGTAGTGGTGCCTCAGCAGCGACCAGTGGTCTCGCGCCCACGCCCGGTCCTTGAGTTCGACCTCGCAAATCAGCCGCTTCTGCGGCGCCCCGACCGGGATGGTCAGCCATCGCGGCCCGGACGCCGTCTTGACGATGTTGCGGTTCCGCCAGTCCAGCTTCGTAAACAGCAAGTCGTCGTGGAACACGAAGAGGTCCACATCGTGAACGATGTCGAAGTATCCCTTCCACGGGATGTAGTTGGACTGGATGACGCCGACGGTTCTCATGAGGGCTTCCGGGATGGGTGGGGCTCAGGGGTCAGCGCCGACCGGACGAGAATCGACCACGCGCCCAGGTTCCGCATCTCCCGTGGGGCGGCGAGCATGCCGTGCAGGACGTCGACGGGCACCGACCGGCGGGATCCGCGGCCGTACGCGTCGAACGCGCGCATCATGCGGTAGCTGCCCCCCAGCCGGCCAGCGATCCCGCGGCCGCCGACGGCAGTGAGCGCGCCTCCCAGCTCGGCGAGCATCTCGTGGGCACGCCGAGCGTCGAGTGTCTGTTCGACACTCAGAATCTCGTAGCACGCCCGCTGCAGGAAGATGTCGTCCGGGGTGCCGCCAAGCGCCTTCACACGTGCCCAGTGGGGCTCGGCCTCCGCAGGGCGGCCCCACATGACGTGTCGAGTACCCAGGATCAGGTGAGCCTGGACGACCGTCCACTCCAGTTGCACCGCCAGCCACGGCAGTTCGGGGGCGAGCTGTGCGAACGTCTGCCGCAGCTGCGCCTCGGCGTCTGACGCTTCGGTGACCGCATGGTGCAGGAAGAACTCCGCCAGCGCGTTCGGCTCTCCCTCCGCCAGGTGTGGATTGAGCCGGAAGGCCTGGTGCAGGAGCTCCCGGCCACATATGGTTTCGTTCTGTGCGAGGGCCACCCTGGCCCAGACCTGCCACGCATTGGCCTCGGCCTGGCCTCTCACGTCCCGCACGTCGTCCGGGCAGCGCGGGTCGTCCAGCATGATCGCCTGGCAGCGGCGCTCGGCCCGGCACTTCGACGCCGGGTTGTCGAACCGTCTGTCCAGGTGCACGCGACGATGGCTGAGCACTGTGTCGACGAGTGCGAAGCGGCAGCCGGCCATGAACAGCCGGCCGCAGAACACCACCTCACGCCCCCGGAACATCGTGTCCTCGTCCCAGAGCTCCTCGCGCAACGCCCAGGGCCTGCGCATGACCCAGGTGCTGGGTGGCAGCGGGAAGCCCAGCACGAGATCGGCCAGGGTCAGCGGGTCGGGGGGCCTCGAGATGAACTGGACGCGATCCCCGGGACAGGTCCGGACGAAGAACGGGTTGTAGGTGAAGCCCACGTCCGGATGCGCCGCCAGGAAGTCCACGTGCGTCGCGAGCTTCCCGGGCAGGAACACATCGTCCTGGTCGAGGAACGCGATGATGTCACCCTTCGACGCGTGCAGCGCCGTGACCCGCGCGAAGTCCGGCCCACGGTTGACCGCGTGCTCGAGCAGCTGCACCCGGGGATCGGCGCACCGCCGGACCACGTCCCGCGTGCGGTCGGTGGACCTGTCGTCGGCGACGAGCAGCTCGAAGTGCGGGTAGGTCTGCGCCAGCACGCTCTCGATCGCGTCGCCGATGAGGTCTTCCGCGTTGAAGGCGGGGACGATCACGGTGACCAGGGGCTTGCTCATGGCTGGACGCGCTCAGACGACATCGGCGAATCTGAATTCGACCCGCTTGAACAACAGGAATCCGCCTCCGCACGCCGCGACTGACATCAACGCGGCGACGCCCAGCGAGGCATCGGGGACCTGCCCCCTGAGCAGCAGGTCCCTGTAGGCCTCGATGATGCCCACCATCGGATTGAGGTCGTAGAGCCACCGATACCGCTCGGGCACGGCCTGGACTGGATAGATCACCGGGGAGGCATAGAACCAGAGCTGCGTGACCAGCAGCAGCACCGACCGCACGTCGCGCACGAAGACGTTCATGGCTGCGGCCGTGAGGCCCAGCCCGATGACCAGCGTCATCTGGACCAGCACCACGACCGGCAGCATCAGCAGCCCGACCGGAAAGATCGGGATCCGGTAGTAGATCGCGATGCCGATGAACAGCGCGCCGGCGATGGCCAGGTCGACCAGCCTCGCGAGCATCGCTGCCAGTGGCAGCACCTCGCGCGGGAAGTAGATCTTGTTGACGAGGTTCATGTTGTCGACCAGCGAGCTGGTCATGTCGGTCAGCGACGACGACAGGAACGCCCACGACACCGTGGCCAGGTACGCGAAGGCGATGTAGGGCGTGCCTCCGGTGTCGACGGGCACCAGTCGCGTGAAGACGACCGTCAGGATGGCCGCCTGCGCAGCTGGCTGGATGAAGGCCCACAGCCAACCGAGCAGGGACTGCTGGTATCGCGCCCGAAGGGTGCGCCCGGTCCACTCCCGCAGCAGGCTCCGGGCACCCAGGAACGCCGAGAGGTTCGCGATCATGCCGGTGCCGCCGCAGACCCGCATTCGTGAGACCAGTCCACGGTCGGCTCGAACACGCCGTGGTCGTCCTCGTAGTTGAGCCCCGCGCCCGACACGGAGAACCAGGCCGACTGCCGAGCCCCGCCCGTGAGGCCGAGCGAGTCGCTGTCGTCGAGGACGTACGCTTCGGCGACATAGGATGCCGTGACCAGCTGCAGCGACGCGAACCGCAGCGACACCACCCCGTGGCCCTTGCGCACGTCGAGGTGGACGCCATCGAGACTCGTCCGCGACATGCAGCAGACCATCCCGTCGGCCCGGCGCACGAACACCGACATCTGCACGCGGCCGAGGTCGGCATACGCCACGTACCGGATGCGGAGCGTGGCGGCATCGGTGCTTCGGAGCGACGCCGGGCTCACGGTGCCGTCCGGCCCGATGAGGTCCACGTCCGTGATCTCGATCTCTCCTGGCACCTCGGGCGCGCCGGGGTCCTGGCGCGTCAATCGTGACGCGCGTTCCTGGTGAAGGTCCCGCTCGTACGCCTCGAGCACGCTGTCCACCGGACCGGCGAGCTGGACGCGACCCTGACGCATGTAGAGGCCCTGCCGGCAGACGGCCTTCACCAGGTACAGGTTGTGCGAGACGAAGACAATCGTCGTGCCACGCGCGATGAGGGCGCGGATGCGGGCGAGGCATTTCTGGCTGAAGGCCGCGTCGCCGACGGCCAGCACCTCGTCGACAAGCAGCACCTCGGGGTCGATGCAGGCGGCGACCGCGAACCCGAGCCTGACCACCATGCCCGACGAGTACCGCTTCACCGGCGTGTCGATGAAGCGCTCCAGTCCCGAGAAGTCGACGATCTCGTCGAAGCGCTTCTGCAGTTCCCTGCGCCCGATGCCGAGGATGGCGCCGTTCAGGAACGCGTTGTCGCGTCCGGTGAGGTCCGGATGGAATCCGGCCCCGAGCTCGATCAGCGCGGAGAGGCGTCCCTTCACCTCCACGCGCCCGGTCGTCGGCTTGGTGATGCTCGCGAGCAGCTTCAGGATGGTGGTCTTCCCCGCGCCGTTGGGCCCGACCAGCGCCAGCGACTCGCCGCGGCCGAGGCGAATGCTCACGTCCCGGAGCGCCCAGAGGTCGTCACCGTCCGACGGCGCCCGCTGCGCCCGCCCCATGGCCTTCCGGGCCCAGGCCGAGACCAGCGACGGCACGCTGGCCCGCGACAGGCCCAGCTGATATCGCTTCGAGACGCCCTCGATGGTCACGACGTCGGCGCTCAATATGCCCCCCGTCGCTTGAGCACTGCGGGGATCGTCTGCACGAAGAGGATCTGCAGGTCCATCCAGATGCTGTAGTTCCGCACGTAGTACATGTCGAGGCGCACCCGCTCCTCGTAGCTCAGATCCGAACGTCCAGAGACCTGCCACAGCCCGGTGATGCCTGGCTTCACGGTGTGGAGGTTGATGCCCAGCCGGCCGTACTTCTCGAGTTCCTCCGGCGTGATCATGCGCGGCCCGACGAGACTCATCTCGGCCCGCAGGACGTTGAACAACTGCGGCAATTCATCGAGGCTGGCCGTTCGCAGCCACCGTCCGATGCGGGTCACGCGCGGGTCGTTCTGGAGCTTGTGATTGGTCTTCAGCGCCGCCTGGGCGTCTGGACGCGCCGCCAGGAGCGCGTCTCCATCGACGTACATCGTCCTGAACTTGAAGGCATCGAACTGCGCCTGCCCGCCGCCGAGCACGCGCCGCCGGTACAGGACGGGGCCCGGTGAGTCGAGCGTGATCAGCACCGCGATGGCCAGCAGCACGGGCGCGAGCAGGATCAGCAGCGCGGTCGTCAGCGAATAGTCCAGCGTCGCCTTGAGCCACGCCTCGACTGGCGCCAGCCGAATCTTGTCCAGGTGCAGCAGCGGCAGCGTCCCGAAATGCTGCACCGTCACGCGGGTGGTCAGGAGTTCGTAGAGCCCCGACGACAGGCGCAGGCTCACGTGCGGAAGCGGGTTGAGGTCTTCACCGATCTGGAGCAGTTCCTCGCGCTCCACGGCGGTAATCGCCACGACCACGTCCTCGATGCCCAGGCGCGTCACGACGGCCGCGACATCGCGGCTGGATCCGAGGAGCGGGACTCCCGGGACCTCGTGCCGCAGGGGTCGGCAGCAGCTGGCCAGCGCCCCGACCAGCCGCACGCCGGAACTGCGCCAGTCGTTGAGCGAGGTCGCCAGCGCCACGGACTCTTCGTTCATCCCGACCATGACGGCCGGACGCAGCAGGAACCCCCGCTGCCGCAGCGCGGCGACCAGCCGCCGCGCCAGGAACCGGTTGGAGGCCACTGCCAGGAACGACAGCAGCCACGCCGAGACGAGCCACATCCGCGACACGACGAACTCCGGCTGCAGGAACGTCGCCACGATGACCAGCATCGCCGCCGTCGTGCAGGCGTTGAACGCGCGCGCGGTCTCCTCGAGCCCTCCGATCTTCTTCTGCGCGTCGTACAGGCCGACGGTGAAGAACACGGCCAACCAGAGCAGCGGGAGACTGGACGCCAGGAAGGGATAGAACGCCGGATGGGGGACGACCTCAGGGGCGATCGTGATCTGGAGGCCGAAGCGGACCCAGTACGCGGTCGTGAACGCCGCCAGGAGCGCGGCCGCGTCGCCCAGCATCAGTCCACCGGTCAGGAGGCGCGACTGCACCGCGAGCGAGAGACGGGGGACCGGTGGCGGGGCCTCGACGGCACACACCGCGCGCTGGGCATGACCGTGCATTCGAGGGGCCGGGTGGCGAACAGGTACGGGCAGCGGGGCCATAGGGGGCGTGTTGTTCAGGGCGCCTGACGGGGCACGAGCGGCGCGCCGGCGAACCGCCGCGTGCCGACGCGATCGACGACCCACATCACGGACACTCCGGCAAAGGTCACGAGAAGCGCATCGACAGGCAGCCGATAGCGCACGAGGGCCCAGATCATCACGTGGATCAGCGTGTAGCCGGCCGCGACGACGAGTGGCAGCAGAGACGCGCCGCGATCGCCGGCAGGTGTCCCCCCGCCCGGCTGGCGCCCGGCGAACACCAGGGCGATGCCTCCAATCATGAACGGCAGAAACAGGCCGAAGGAGACCGTGCGAACCACATTGCTCACGGTGCCGGACTCCGGCGAGGGCCAGAACTTGAAGTATTCCCTGACGCGGCCGAGGCACAGGCGCAGATAGCGTCGGGGATCGGCCGTCACGAACGCGGCTCCTCGCACGAGCAGCGCCTGATCGAGCGCGGCTTCGTCGAGGCCGTGAAGTTCCTCGGGGATGAGCTTGCCGTATTCGGATCCATCCCCGCGAAGCAGCGGCATGTACTGATCGCCGTGCACCGGATGGTTACCCCAGAACAACGCGAAGCCCGCGTTGGTGTTGATCGGCACGACCCGCGCGAACGCCCGGTAGTTGCGCATGGTGAAGGGCAGCACACAGAGCACGACGACCAGTGCCGACACGGCGGCGCCCGTCGCGAGGCGCTGCAGGACCAGGCCCGACGACAGGCCGAGCCCGCGGGCCGCCGTCACCTGCCGCACGGCGATCCACACGATGACCAGAGGCACACACAGGAGGAACACCTGCCGCAGCAGGACCGTGCCCGCGATGGCCAGTCCCAACCACCACCAGGGCCTGACCGACGCACGGGCCCGTGGTTCACCGTCGCCGATGCGCATCGCGACATCGATCACCCACAGGATGCCGACCAGGTAGAGGGGCTCGGTCATGAGCGCGGCGCCGTAGTAGACGAAGTACGCGTACGTCGCCGCGATCAGCGCACTGGCGAGGGCGACGCGCGGGCCGAACAGCCGGCGACTGATGCGCCAGCTCAGATACGGGTGCAGGACGCCGACGACGATCGCCTGCACGAGGCGGACCGCGAGGGGCTGCGGGCCGACGACCCAGTACATCGCGCTCAGCAGGAGCGTGTACAGGAAGCTCCAGTGTGCCGTCGGCTCGCCGGCCGGCGTGGCCGGCCACCATCCCGTGGCGAAGCTGAAACCATGCCCCTCGGTCACCCGGATCGCCAGCGTGTGATACGAGAGTTGGTCGGCGAGGCCAGGCATGTGCTCGCCCACGGCGTTGCCCAGGAGCAGCGCGACGACCACGCGCAGCGCCACCGCGATCAGCAGCACGCCAGCGAGCCACTGCCGCTCGGCCGCGCTCGCACGGATCTCAGCGTCGTGCATCACGATAGATGTCGGCCAGATGCCCGGCGAGCACTCGCCAGTCGTGGTGCTGTTCGACGTAGCGGCGCCCCGCCAGTCCCATGCGAAGACGCTCGTCGGGCCGGTCGAGCAGGTGCACCACGGCGTCTGCCATGTCGTCGGGCGCGTCTGCCACCGCGATGTCGCTGCCGGCCACGGCACCGAGCGCACCGACGGCGGCAGATGTCGCCACCACCGGCGTGGCGCAGGCCAGCGCTTCGAGCACCTTGTTCTGGATGCCCACGCCGTACTGAATGGGTGCGACCGCCAGCGTGGCCGCCTGCAGGTACGGGCGCATGTCGGCCACCGTGCCGGTGACGACGATTCCAGGCCGTTGGCCGAGTGCCCTCACGGCGGAGGAGGGGTCCTTGCCGACGATGACGAGCCGGGTGTCCGGGCGTCGGCTCCGGATGCGCGGGAGCACGTCGTCGGCGAACCTGACGGCCGCGGCGACGTTGGCGTGATAGCTCATCTTCCCCGACAGGACCAGCGTGGACGGCTCGCGGTCGTGCGTGGCCGGCGCGAACTCGTCGAGGTCGACCCCGTTGGGCACCACCACCGTGCGCTCGGCCAGGACGGCCGCCGCGCCCTCCCCGGACATGCGCGCGGCCAGCGCCACCAGGCTCTGCCGATCGGCCTCCGATGTGATGAGGACGCGGGGAAACCGGGAGGCCACGGCGCCTTCGTACCGCTCCGTGCGTGGCAACTCGAACGTCGCCACCCACCGCACGCTCGCGGCCGGACCCTGCGCGGCCGCCTGGCGGAAGAGATCACTGATGCAGTCCACGCTGTCCCACACGACCGGCAGCGGCGAGCCGGCTCCTGTCCGGCCGGCCTTCAGCAGGGACAGCCCGTATCTCACACCGCGAAGATGCTCGACGTGCACGACGTCGTAGTGGCGCGCCTGAATGGCCTGGGTCAGCCTGGCAGACATCCGTGCGTTCCAGCTGAAGTGCGCCTGCAGCGGCTCTCCGGTCGGCACCGCGCACAGGCAGTTCCAGAGCGAGCGGAGACCGCTCATGGGCTCGGCGATGACCTCGTCCACCTCGGACGCCAGTGCGTCGAGTGCGTCCCGATCGTCGGAACCGGTCCACAACGCGGCGACCGTCACGCGGTGTCCGTTGGCCGTCAGCGCCCTGATGAGCGCACGGGATCGGCTGCGGATCCGGGTCGGGGTGTAGGGCACCACGAAGAGGACGTTCAGTGGTAGACCTCGTCCCACGCCCGGTACACCTCTCGCCAGTCGTACCTCTGCTCGACCATCGCCCGGCCGTTGTCCGACAGGCGCGTCGCGAGCCCAGGATCCTGCAGGACGCGAATCACCTGCTCCGCGAAGTGGTCCTCGTCATCGGCCAGGAGGAGATGCTCCCCGTCCTCCCCACCCGTGCCCTCGGCCCCCAGCGTCGTCGAAATCACCGGCAGGCCCCAACACCAGGCATCCAGGATCTTCACGCGCATCCCGGCGCCGGTCTTCAGCGGCACGACGAAGGCTGCCGTCTCCGCGATGTAGCGGTCGACGTCGCTGATGTAGCCCGTGACCTCGACCCGTGAGGTCGCATCGCTCCGATGGGCACGACCCAGGGGGGCCTTGCCGATCACCGTGAACACGGCCTCTGGCGCGGCGCGGGCAACCGCCGGCCAGATGGCGTCCGTGAACCAGCGCACGCCCTCGGCGTTCGGCGGCCAGTGCAATCCTCCGAGGAACGTGACCCGGAACGGGCGCTCGCGGTGCATGCGCAGACGAGCCTGCGGATCGACAGCAATCGGGATGATCGGGTCCGGCGCGCCGCCTCGAGTGCCTTGCGGCCCGAACGCGTCACGGTCTTCAGCCGTGACCCACACGACCCGATTGAACGTCGCGAGGGTCTGTCGCTCGAAGGCGGCGAGTTTGTCGGCTTCGCGACGCAACAGCGACCTCAGCACCGGGTTCGACTGATGCTCGGCAAGGCGCGCGGGGACCTTGAACACGGCGTTGTGCTGGTCGAGCACCGTCAGCCCTGTCTCGGTCCCGCCGTGGGCATACGGCGCCATCCACAGTTGATCGGCATGCACGGCGTCGAACGCGTGGCGGCGGCCGAGTGCCTGCCGCCGACGGTCCATGGCCGGCGCCCGGTCGCGACGGATCAGGAACGGCGTGCGCGAGGCCAGGCTGGCCAATCCGTCACGCGCATCCTTCCAGCGCGATCGCGTGAGCGGTACGGTTTCCACCGCCGCACAATACCGGCCCAGGGTCTCCACATCGTCGGCCCGGTCACCCGGCCGGACGAAGCAGAGCAGGGTCACGGAGTGGCCGGCGGCGGCCAGATAGCGCAGCACGTAGTACGCACGGATCTTCGGGCCGGCATCGAGCGGCAGGGGCAGCAGTTGCGACAGGAACAGGATGCGCACGAGGCGAGCTATTCGAGTTTCAGGCAGAGGCGGAGGACGGCCACGTTCGATGCCATCTCACGTGCGGCCCGCTCACGCGTCGAGGGAACCGGCCAGGCCACCGACCACACGACCAGCTTGCCCAGGGTGAGCGCTCCGAGGAGCGCCCGCAGCACCGCCGTGCGCGCCGCGCCGTAGTGCTTCTGGTAGAACAGCATCTTGCCGCGGTAGACCATCCGCCGGCGCCGCCAGCGATTCATGCTGCGGCCGCCGAAGTGGATCGTCGTGGCGGCGGGCACATAGTACACCTTCCAGCCGGCGCGCGCGAGGCGGTACTGGAGGTCGGTCTCATCGCCGTAGATGAAGTAGCTCTCGTCGAGCAGTCCGACGTCGGCGAGCGCCGCCCGGCGCACCAGCAGGCAGGCCGACGTGATCCAGTCGACGCCGGGGCGTCTGGCCGCCCGGGACGGTCGGGTACCCCTCCCGGACGCGCTCGCCGAGCCGGGAGGCAATCAGGAACTCCTCGATGAGCGAGGGGAAATGGTTCCAGCCGGCCTGGAACGACCCGTCCTCATTCAGCAGCGTGCCGCCGACCGCGCCGGCATCCGGTGTCGCCTCCAGGAAGTCGACGAGCGCATCGAGCGACGGGCCATTGACGATCGTGTCGTTGTTGAGCAGCAGCACGTATGGCGCGGTCGTGCACGCGATCCCCTGGTTGCTGGCCTTGCCCAGGCCGACGTTCCCCTCGTTTTGGACGAGATGTACCGACGGAAACTCGTCCCGCAGCATTGCCTGGCTGCCATCGGTGGAGCCGTTGTCGACCACCACGACCTGGCAGGCGTGACGCATCCTGGCGTCGAACAGCGACCGCAGGCAGGGCTCCAGGTAGGCCTTGTTGTTCCAGCAGACGAGCACCACCGCGCAACTCGCGTGTCCGCCCGCCGTCGGTGCGGTGATTCGGTCGGCCATCGACGGCAGGGGGCTCATGCCGGGTTCGCCGCGGCGACGCGCTGCTGGCGGAGCACGCCGTCGAGTTCGCCGATCTCCTCGTAGGTGCCAAGGTCTGCGTACGAACCGTCCAGGACCGGAAACGACCGGACGCGCATGCCCTGCGCGATCGCGTCGTTCAGGATCAACGCGAAATCACCGACGCCCCGGCGGACGGACTGATGCAGGTGCTCGGTGAAACGTGGCCGCCAGATGATGCCGCCCCACATCTCGGTCAGGCTCGTCTGACGAGGCTTGTCCACGATCTCGAGCACACGGCCGGCGTCGTCGGTCCTGACCATGCCGAACTTCTCCGGACGTGATGTCGGAAACACCACCAGGATCATCTCGTCGTCGGCACCGGCGGCCGCCCACGCACGGCCGAACACGTTCTGCGGCTCGACGATCGTGTCGGCCATGCCGAAGAAGACGGTCTTGCTCCGTGTCAGGTGGTGTGCGGCATCGAGCGCGTGCGCGAGACCTGGTGAGGTCGACTGCGCTGCCGGCGCCCGACTCTCCTGGACCGCGTACGCGATGTGGCAGCCGAACCGGCTTCCGTCGCCGAAGTAGCCGAGGAGTTGGTGCTTGGTCTCGTTGATCACGAAGACGATCTCCGGCACGCCGGCGCTCACGAGACTGTCCACGATGAACTGGGCCACCGGCTTGTAGCGGTTCTCCCGGATGATGGGGTACAGCTCCTTGGGGTACGGCAACCCAAGCCGCACGCCTTTGCCGGCGGCGGGTATCAGTCCAACGGCGTCGTCAATCACGGGAAGCCCTCGCGTCGCATGCCGGAGTGCCTGGCCTCACCGGGCGTCCTGCCTGGCGTACTCGCCGTAGTCGTAGTACCCGTCCTCGTCCGACGAGGCCTCGTTCAACACCGTGCCGAGCACGGTGGCGCCGACCGACTCCAGGTGCCAGCAGGCTCGCCTGATCGAGGGCTTCTGCGCCATGCCTGCACGCACGACGAGGACGACGCCGTCAGCCAGTGGCGCGAGCACGCGCGCGTCGGCCAGCCCCATGACGGGGGGCGCGTCCAGGATGATGAACGGATAGTTCTTCAGCATGTCGGCGACGAAGGTGCGCATCCGATCCGAATCGAGCAGCCTCACGGGGTTCGGCGTGGGGGGGCCAGCGACGATCACCGACAGGGCGGGACTCACCTGGTGCGGTGTCGGGGGCGTGTTGTCGATGCCGGCCAGCCACAGGCTGAGCCCACCCTGGCTGCTCACCCCGAACCGGGTCGAGGCGGTCGGACGCCGCAGGTCGCACTCGACGAGCAGCGTCTTCGGCCCACGCTCGCCAATCGCCTGGGCCAGTTCGCGCGCGATGGTGCTCTTGCCTTCGCCTGGCTGCGCCGAGGTGATCAGCAGCACGCGCGGAGGTTGCCCCGGCCGTGACAGGAGGATGGAGGCGCAGAGGTTGCGCACGGCGTCGGCAATCGCCGGCTGCTGGCCGAGCCCGGGCACGGCGCTGTCGCCAGTGCCTGTGTCTGCGCCGTCGCTGAGGGCCAGTGCTGCCGCGGGCCGGCGGTTGCCGGCGTGTCGCCGCGTCAGCGCTGGCCACCAGGTGCCGCGACGGGCGCCCCACTCGGCCGCGAACGGCACCGAGGCGAGGACGGGCAGCAGCGTGAGCCGCTCGACTTCCTCGATGGTCGAGACCGTCGTGTCCCAGTAGTCCCGTCCGATGGCGATGCAGATGCCGAGTGCAAGTCCGAGGCAGGACGCGAGCACCAGATTCCAGAGCAGCCTGGGACTGTACTGTTCGGTGTCTGGCATCGCCGGATCGATGACCCGGAACCCGCCGAACTCCATGCCGGAGGTCAGGCTGGTCTGTTTGAGGCGCTCCAGCAGACCCTCGTACAGCTTCTGATTGGTCTCCACCTCGCGGCGGAGGATGTTGAACTGAATCGACGCACTGTCGGCCGTGTTGACCCGCTGTTCCTGCGCTGCCAGCGACGTGGCCAGCATCGCGCGCGTGTTCTCCGCGCCGAGGTACTCCATGGAGGCCTGCTCGCGAGCCTGCGCGAGCGCGCTGCGCTTCTCGCGCGTGAGCTGTTCGCGCACCAGCGCCACTTCGCTGCGCTTCTGGACCACGGCTGGCCAGTTCTCGCCGAAGGTGGCGCGCAAGGCCGTGAGGTCGTGTTCGAGCTGCACGAGTCTCGTGACCAGCCCGGAGATCACCGACGTGACGAGGGCCTGAGGATAGTCGTCGATGGTGGCGCTCCTGAGCGCGTTCAGGCGAGACTTCGCCGCGAAGACCACGGCTTCCGCTTCGGCGGTCTGCTTCTCGAGCAGGTCCTGCCGCTGCTGAGCGGCGCCGTCGCGGTCGGCGGCCTTGCTCGGCGACAGGCGGTTCTGCTGCGCGTACTCGACCATCTCCTGTTCCGACACCTGAATGCGCGCCTCGAGCGCGTCCAGCTCGCGTTGCAGCAGCCCCCGTGCCTTTTCCCGCGTCTGTTCGCCGGCCTCGAACTGCCGCCTGATGAACTCGTCGGCGAAGAGGTTGGCGATGCGTGCCGCGGTCTCTGGAGCCGGCGCCAGATAGCTGAGCCGGAACATCTGCGTGTTCTCGACCCGCGCCACCGACAGGCGTTTGTAGAGGCGAGGGATTTCCGGTACGAGCCGCGCGTTGTCGGGTTCGCTCTCCAGACGTTGGGCGAGACGCGCCAGCAGGATCGGGCTCCGCAACAGCTCGTCCTGGCTCTTCATGAACAGCTCGTAGTTCGACGTGAGGCTCGGCCGGTCGATCTCGCGGTATCCCAGCACCTGGACCGGATCCGGATCGATGTTGACCAGGGTCGACGAGCGATAGAGCGGGGGGGCGAGCAAGGACCACGCCGCCACAGGGACCAGCACCAGCAGCGCCACCAGCAGGATCGGGCGCGTGTGGCGAGCAAGGACGCGTACCAGGTGACGCAGGTCGAACGAGTCGTCGAAGTCCGGTTCGGCTGCCCGACGCACCGACAGCGGGAAGCGCGGCGGTGGGCCCGGCGAGGGAATGCGAGTCAGTTCGCTCATGTCAGCATGCTGCGTCAGGCGGGTGACGGCTCCACGCGCTCGTCGGCAGCCGCAGGCCCGCGGCTCCTGGCGTCAATGGTCGCGCAAGCTACCGCCCCTTCAGTCACAGGCGCTCGAGCCGGTCACTGACGCACCTGGGTGGGACTGACGCCCAGACAATGCAATGGTCGATCCAGATATCGCGTGGGCGGTCTGGCCCGGATCCCCGAGGGATCTGCGCGTTCGAGGGCCCGCGAACACGGATCTACAACCGGAGAAGGACTGGAAGTCTGACGAAATCGGCACAAGAGTCGTCACAATGCGGGTATTCCGAGTGTGCGCGGCATCCCGAGCGATGGCTCTTGTCACACCAGGCGCCGAGCGGGCGGGGCAAGCGGCACTTCGGCTCCCTCTCCGGCCCAGGCGGTCATCGGAGGGGTGCCATGTATCATGCGCGCGACGAAGGTCGCGGGCAGGACAGAGGCACGAGGAACATGGACGAACTGACGCAGATAAAGAAGGACTGGGATGACCTGGCCGAGATCAATGCGACATGGTTCAACACGCCAAGTGAGCATCTCGCAGACGACCTCACCGCGTTCTTTCAGTCAGGGAAGTCGCACCTGAAGAATGAACTCGAGCTGATAAGGAGCCTCGACATCGCGCTTGGAAGGCACGTGGCCCTCGATTTCGGCTGTGGCGTCGGCAGGATCTCCCAGGCGCTTGCTGAAGAATTCGAGCAGTGTTACGGGGTGGACATATCGGACGGCATGATCGAGACAGCCAGAAGACACAACAGATTCGGGGATAGATGTCGCTATCTCGTGAATCCGAGGCCCGACATACGGATCTTCGAGGACGACCATTTCGATTTCGTCTTCTCCACGAACGTGCTGCAACACAATCCGCCGGATGTCATCAGGACCTACATCTCGGAGTTCATCAGGATATTGAGGCCCAACGGCGTCCTGGTCTTTCAGTTGCCCATCCAGATGCTTGCAGCAGATTCTGGCCCGACGAGCGCTGTCAAGGTGTCGAAGTTCCATCCAGGCAAGTTGCGTCCCGGATACCTGCTGCACAAGCTGCGAGGGTTGCTCATCGGCTACGACAATGTCGCCGGGTATTACCGCCTGAGGAAACTCGGGCTTTCGAAGAAATGGCTCTACCGGATGTTCGGCATGCGCCCGAACATCGACATGAACTGGCTGGAAGAAGGAGTCGTGCGCACGCTGCTGGAAGAGGGCGGGTGTTCAATCGGGAAGGTCAGGAAGTATCAGCATGAACAGATGGTTCACGCCGATTTTCTGGCTGTCAAACTGGCGTGACTCGCCAGAGCCATCCTTCGCGCATCATCGGGCTCTCGGGCAACCTCGCGTTCGGCAGCGTCAACGTCGGCGGCTCGCGCGAGTCCGACGATCTCTGGTGGGGCTGAGGTCTGGCGTGGGCGGTTTGCGCGGCGACAATTAGATCTGCCGGGGGTGTAGTAGTTGACGGCGCGCAGCCGCGCTACACGAGTCGCGAGAACAACCCGGGATGAAACTGCTTCATCCTGACTCGTGTCCGCGCCACGACGTCGTTGGGCGCCCTCTGCGCCTTCCACAACTGGTAGCACTGCCAGAACAGGCGAGCCCTCCCGCGGTCATCGTCGGGCACCGCTCCATCGAGCACCGCACTGATCTCCTCGGGAGACGGCTTCCACTTCGGCACTTCCCACAATCGTTCCAGCGCGCCGAGCACCGGGTACCACGCAGGCGAGAGGTCCGACGCCTCCAGCGCGTCGAGCTCGCGATCGCCAAGCGCGGCGAGTGAGACAGGGACGCCAACCGTCAGCGCGTCACGCAGCAGGGCGCGCGCCGTGGTGAGACCGAGACCCGGCCGCACCGACGCCGCCGTCACGCGGTAGACATGGGGCAGGGCCCCGGCACCAAGCCGCAACGCGAGCCCCTCCGCGCCTTCGTGGTCGAGCACGATCAGCACCAGGGTCGTCGTCACGTGACGCAGCCAGACGTTGGCGGGAGGCTTCACCGCCACGTCGTCGATGAGGGTCACAGCCCGGTCCACACCGACGCTCGCCGAGGTCGCCAGCGCTTCGAGCACCGGCACGGCGTCGTCCATGTGCGCGGTCTGGGGCATCGAGGCCGTTGCCGTCAGGCGCAAGCGTGCGAGTAGATCGAGCGCGTCGCGCCACCGCGCCGCCTCGATCGCGTGGACGACATCGGTCTCGAGTCCGGCCGGCGCCGAGAGCAGCGACGGCTGCGCCACGCGAATCGTCACCTCCACGGGCGCGCCATCGTCGCCGGCAGGGTCGTCGAACGGGAGCGTGGGGTGCGAGGCTGGACGCGTCATCTCCAGAAGTGTGCGCCCATGGCCAGCGCGACGGCCCGGGCGTCGGAGAAGTCGAGTCCATCTTCGTATGTTGCGACACCCAGGTAGGGCGCGGTCTCCGGCCGCGCCGCTGCCAATGACGGCCGCGTGGGGACCCGCCTTCGCCTGCCGGCTTCGGCGAGCCAAGCACTCGGCCCTACCTCTGTGACACCCAGCCGTAGCCGGGCTGCTAGGATGCAACCCATGGCTCCTCCGCGCCAGGCGAGGCTCGTCGTCCTGCTGCTCGCCGCCTGCGTTGCGGTCGTGCCCAACGCGGCGCAAGTGCCCACGCCGAGCGTGCGCCTCACCGACATCACGGACGCCTCCGGGATCACCGCCGTGAACCACACGGGCCACCCGGACCGCAAGGACTACATCTTCGAGGTCAAGGGCGGCGGCGTCGGCGCCTTCGACTACGACGGCGACGGCTGGGTGGACCTCGTCCTCTCCCGGGGCTCGTCGCTGGAGCGCTGGCGCAAGGGCGACAACCCCGGGCCCGTCCTCTACCGCAACAGGCGCGATGGCACCTTCGAGGACGTCACGCGAAAGGCGGGCCTCACCCGTGGCGGATGGGGCGTCGGCGTCGCCGTGGCTGATTACGACAACGACGGGTGGGCCGATGTCTACCTCACGAACCTCGGCCCTGATGTCCTCTACCGCAACAACGGGAACGGGACGTTCACCGACGTCACCGACACGGCAGGCATCCGCGCACACGGGTGGAGTTCGTCAGCGGCCTTCGGCGACTTCGATGGGGACGGCCATCTCAATCTCTACGTCGCGGCGTACCTGGATGTCGGGCCCGACGCACTGCCCGTGGAGCGGGGGGGCGGCACCTGCACCTACGTCGGCGTGCCCTCGCTGTGTGGGCCGCGCGGTCTCCCGGGCGCCCGCGACCTCTACTTCCACAACAACGGTAACGGCACCTTCACCGAGCAGTCCGACGCCTCCGGGGCCTCCGACGAGAAGCGGTACTTCGGCCTGGGCGTGGTGACCGCCGACGTGGATGGCGATCGCGACCTCGACATCTACGTCGGCAACGACGCGACGCCGAACTATCTCTTCGTGAACCGGGGGAACGGGCGCTTCGACGAGCGCGGGTTCGAGAGCGGCACCGCGGTGAGCGGCGACGGCAACGAGCAGGCCAGCATGGGCGTCGACGCCGCCGATTACGACAACGACGGCAGGCTCGACCTCTACGCCACGCACTTCGCCAACGACTACAGCACGCTGTACCGGAACCTGGGCGATCTCCTGTTCGAGGACGTCACCGCCCGTGCGCACCTCCGCGCGCCCGCCTGGCCATTCGTGAAGTGGGGGACGGCCTTCCTCGATCTCGATCACGACGGCTGGAAGGATCTCGTCCACGTGAACGGCCACGTCTACCCGCACCTGCGCGCCGCGCCCGGCAAGGAGACCTACGAGCAGCCGGCGCTGTCGGTCTACATCAACGGCCGCAACGGCGCGTTCCGTGACGCCTCGGGTGAGGTCGGCCCCGACGCGGTGAAGCCCGTGATCGGCCGCGGCCTCGCCTTTGCCGACCTCGACAACGATGGCGACCTCGACCTTGTGGTGGCCTGCCTCGACGCAAAGCCCCTGGTGCTCCGGAACGACAGCGCGCCGGGTCGCTGGCTGATGCTGCGAGCCGTGGGCAGCAAGGCCAACCGGGACGCGATCGGCACGCGGATCACGGTGCGGACAGGTGAGCGGTCACAGGTGTGGGAGGTCAAGCGCACCGTGGGGATCTACTCCGCGAGCGACCCGCGGGCGCACTTCGGCCTCGGCGACGAGGCGAAGGCGGATCTGGTGCGTGTGGAGTGGCCGGGAGGCAAGGTCGACGAGTTCCGCGACGTCGCTACCGGCCGGCACTACCTGGTGGACGAGGCGAAGGGGCTCTCGCTCGAGCCCCTCCGCGGGCGGTGAGAAGGTACGTGTTGCTTACTTGATCTCGACCCAGTGGCGGCCGACGTACAACCGGCCGTTCAGCACCTGGAGCGGCACCGGACGGGCGAGTGCCGCATCCCACTGCGCGGGCGCCTCGCCGACCTTGTCACCGCCCACGTCGTAGACCACGAGCGTCCCGGGGCCTTCCGGCGGCGTGCCCTTCTTCAGGCCGAACCCATACGCCCCTGTCGCCACGGCCGTCCCGCCGACGGAGGTCTTGCGCTCGAGGATCATCATCCCGGCGTACTTCTGCTGGATGTCGGTGCTGTACCCGC
The DNA here is from genome assembly GCA_963715265.1 of uncultured Acidobacteriota bacterium. GTDB lineage: Bacteria > Acidobacteriota > Vicinamibacteria > Vicinamibacterales > Vicinamibacteraceae > Luteitalea. The sequence continues at coordinate 96,242 of CAVQRQ010000003.1, read as the reverse complement.
TCGTGTCGAGCAGTCCGAACACCATCCGCTTTCCGTCGGCACCCTTGAGGACCACGGTGTTCCGCTTCTGCGCCGGAATCGCGTTCCCCTCGAGATAGAAGTCCTTGACCACTGCCCCGTCGAACGCCTTCCCCGCGAGCTTCTCCTGGGCCTGCGCTGGCACGGGAGTCAGGGCGACGAGGGCTGCCACCGCGAGGGCCAGGGTGCCCGACCAGATGACCTTGTACATCACGTCTCCTTCGTTGAGTCGCCGCCCCTCTGCACTCCCAGACGGAGCGCCGGAGGAGAGGCTCCTCCATTATGTCCCTCGCCGTAGATCCACCTCACGGCAGGGCATCCGTCTACGGCATCCTCACGGGCGAGGGCATGACGTAACGGCTCCAGGACGCCGACCGCCGGAGGCCGCGGCTATAATCCATCCGTGCCCGGCACTCACGACACGTTGGCAGAAGCGCTCGCTGCCGAGACGGACGTGCGACTGGCGGTGCTGTTCGGCTCCGAGGCCCGCGGCGAGGCTGGCGTCGACAGCGACCTGGATGTCGCCGTCGTCGGGCCAGATGCGAGCGCACTCCCGTCGCTGGCGCTCAAGCTGACACGCGCGATGGGTCGCACGGTCGACCTCGTGGCCATGCCCACCGCGCCTCCGCTGCTCCGGTTCCAGATCGCGCGGGATGGCCTCGTGCTCGTCGAGCGGCAGCCGTATCTGTGGAGCGACGTCAAGGCCAGGGCGATGGTGGACTGGTGGGACTGGGCGCCTACCGCGCGACTCTTCCATGCGGCGGCGGCCGCGCGTCTCCACGAACAGGCGGCCCGTGGTCCGTCGTGATGTTGCCGGCGCCCGCATCGCCCGCGCGGCCACATGGCTGGACGATGCGAGCCGGATACTCGAACAGCCCATCGACGAGTTCGTGGCGGCGACCAGGGACCGCGATCTGGCGCTGTTCTACCTGTTTCTCGCGATTCAGGAGTGCATCGACCTGTCTGCGCACTGGGTGGCCGACGCGGGGTGGGGCGCTCCTGATGACGCGGGCTCGACGTTCGACGTGCTTGCCGCGCGCCACTGCATCGATCACGACCTGGCGAGTGACCTGCGTCTGGCAGCAGGGCTTCGCAATCGCATCGCCCACGGCTACGCGATGCTCGACTACCGCCAAGTCCACGCCGAGTCGAAGTCCGGCATTGCTTCGCTGCGACGGTTCCTCGCGGCCGTGGCCCGAGAGGCCGGGCTCTAAACCGCGCAGGCCTCTGCCGCCATGCCGGCCTTCAGCACGCCCCGGTCGACCATGCCGATCGTGGCGGCGGGCAGGCCGGTCATCTTGCGCACGGCGTCCTCCCAGGTCAGGGCCTGCTGCTCGCGGACGTAGCGGCCCAGTACGCGCGGGAACGACCCGTGAGTACCGCGGATGCGTGGCGCCCGTGTCCACGGCTCCGCAATCGCACGCGATCGAGCGTCGCCGGATACTGGAGGATCTTCACGAGGTCCGCTTCGATGCCGAACCGCGCGATGATCCCGTGGTTGCCCTGCTCGAGCAGCCGCACCACGGCCTCGCCGGCCCGCACCTGCATGGACTGCATCACCGTCGTCAGGTCCTGTTTGGTGTCAGGGAAGTAGACGCTGCCAGGTCCGCCGAAGCGCTTGTCCATCGCCTCCTCGGCCTCGCGGACGATCCGGTCGCGCAAGGCCGGGTCGGCAAACCGCTTCAGCATCGCGTCGCGGCCGCCATCCTGCGCCCAGCCGGGAATGATGAGCGCAACCAGCCCGGTCTGCCCCGCGAGGTATGGGTAAGCGTCCGCCGCCGCGAGCGTCCCGCGGGCGGTGGCCTCGCGCATCTTCGCCAGGATCAGGTCAGCCGACCCCTGCTCGTGACCCTGCACCTTCATGTGCGTGACGATCGCCGTGAGCCCACCCGAGATGCCCCACGCGCCGGCCTCGAGGCATGTCGTCAACAGGGCGCGCATGCGTGTGATCTCGTCGGCGGTGGGTCGGCGGTCCGCAGGCCCCATCACGCTGGCCCAGATGCTGTTGAACCCGGCCTGCGCGCCGATGTTGACCGCGAGTCCCGACGAGGCGAGGCGCGCGAGCTAGTCCTTGACGTCGAGCGGCCCACTGCCATCGGCGTTGAGGATCTCGGTCGTGACGCCCTGCGTGAGCATGTTCCCGGCCGTCGGCAGGCCGGCAGGGCTCGCGTGGCTGTGGATGTTGATGAATCCGGGGGCGACGTACAGCCCTGTCGCGTCGACCTCGGTCGTCGCGCGCGCAGCCGCCAGGTTCCCGATCTGCGCGATGGACCCGCCCGCGATCGCGACATCGGCCAGGTAGCGCGGCGCGCCCGTCCCGTCCAGCACCGTCCCGCCGCGGACGATGACGTCGAAGGGAGGCGCTACCTGGGTGGACGCGAGGACGCCGATCGCGAGCAAGAGCGTGTACTTCATGCGGGGGAATGGTGCAGCGGCACAACGCAGATGGATGTCTGCGCGCTCATCCCGCGCCGGCCGGTCAGCGCGCGACGCGAGTAGAGTCTACCGACACCATGCGCATGCTCCTGGTCGCGACGACGGTCGTCATGGCACTGCTGGTCCTGCTCTGGCTGGGCCAGCGCCGGCTGATGTACTTCCCGTACGCCGCCGTGCCGCCGCCAGCGGACGTCGGTCTCGCGGACGCGGAGCCTGTCACCATCACGACGAAGGACGGGATCGACCTGCACGCCTGGTTCGTCCCCGCCACGCGGTCGCCCGCCCGCGCGACGATCCTGATGTTCAACGGGAATGCGGGCAACAGGGCGTACCGCGCGGAGATGGCGCACGCGTTCCGGCCACACGGCGTCGCGCTGCTGCTGTTCGACTACCGTGGATACGGCGGCAGCGCCGGCTCGCCCGGCGAGCGCGGCCTGGCCCTGGATGCGCGCGCGGCACGCCGCTACCTGCTGTCACGCCGCGACGTGGATGCCGCTCGCCTCGTGTACTTCGGGGAGTCCCTCGGTGCGGCCGTGGCGGTGGAACTTGCCGCCGAGCATCCGCCCGCGGCGCTCGTGCTGCGATCGCCCTTCACGTCGATGGCCGACGTCGGCGCCTTCCACTACCCGATCCTGCCGGTGCGGCTGCTGCTGCGCGACAGGTACGCCCTGATCGATCGCATCGCACGGGTGCGCGCCCCCTCCTCGTCATCGCCGGCGACGCCGACCGCATCGTCCCGATCGAGCAGAGCCGGCGGGTGCACGACGCCGCGCGATCGCCGAAGACCTTCGCCGTGATCGAGGGCGCCGACCACAACGACGCCGCGCTGACCGCCGGCCCTCAGGTCGTGGCCGAGACGATGCGCCTGCTGGCGCGACTGCCGTGACCTGACCCGACGCCACGAGGCACGGGAGGCAGGGTCAACCACGAGTATCATCTGCCCGTGCTCACCCGGCCCAGGCTCGCTCCCGTCTTCGCCATCAGCGCCGTCGCCCGGCCAGGGTGTCGGCGGTGATTGGCAGCACGCTGGGGCCGTACCAGATCCTCGCCAAGCTTGGCGAGGGCGGAATGGGCGAGGTGTATCGGGCAAAGGACACGAACCTCGATCGCGACGTGGCGATCAAGGTGCTGCCCGAGTCCTTCGCGCTCGATGCCGATCGCGTCGCGCGGTTCACGCGCGAAGCCAGGACGCTGGCTGCGCTCAATCACCCGAACATCGCCGCGATCTACGGAATCGAACGGACGGCGGACGTCACGGCCCTCGTCATGGAACTGGTCGAGGGCGAAGATCTGTCCGCGCACATCGCGCGCGGGCCGATACCGATCGCCGAGGCGCTACCGATCGCGCGGCAGATCGCCGAGGCGCTCGAAGCCGCGCACGAGCAGGGCATCGTCCATCGCGACCTCAAGCCCGCCAACATCAAGGTCCGCGGCGACGGCACCGTCAAGGTGCTCGACTTCGGGCTGGCGAAGGCGATGGACCCCGCGCGGCAGTCCTCGGCACCGGACGCCACACGGCAGCCTGGCGGCCACCCTGACCTCGCCCGCCATGACGCAGATGGGCATGATCCTCGGCACCGCGGCCTACATGTCGCCCGAGCAGGCCAAGGGCAAGGCCGTCGACAAGCGCGCCGACATCTGGGCCTTCGGTGTCGTGCTCTACGAGATGCTGACGGGACGCCGCCTGTTCGCCGGCGAGGATGTCTCCGAGACGCTCGCCGCGGTGCTCACCCGCGACGTACCCTGTCGACGCTTCCTGCGGGCACGCCGCCGCGGCTGAGCGGCTCGTGCGCGACTGCCTCGTTCGCGACTGAAGGCAGCGGCTGCGCGACATCGGTGACGCGCGCCTCGTCCTCGACCGGATCGAGGCCGGTGGGCCGGACGATGCGGCTCGTCCACCACGGTCATGCGGCCGGCGTGGCCCACGGCCAGGCCTCGCGCCCCCCGGCCTGGCGGCGTGTTCTGCCGTGGGCCTCGGCCGCCGTGTCGACGGTCGCGCTGCTTGCCGTCCTCCTCACGTGGGCGCCGTGGCGAAGCACTCCCGCGCCCACGCCGCGCACGCTCCTCGCCAGCATCGGCGCCGACGCCTCGCTGCCGGCACCGGGCGCGTCGGCCATCCTGTCGCCCGACGGCGCGACGCTCGCGTTCACGGCCCGACAGGCGGGCAGGCGCCGTGCTCTTCGTGCGCAGGCTCGATCAGTTGCAGGCGGTCGCACTCGCCGGCACCGAGGACGCCTCCTATCCCTTTTTCTCCCCGGACGGCCAGTGGATCGCGTTCTTCGCGGGCGGCAAGCTGAAGAAGGTCTCGGTCACGGGCGGCGCCCCGCTGAAGCTGTGCGACGCGCCGATCGGTCGCGGCGGCACCTGGACCGACGACGACACCATCGTCTTCACGCCGGCCAGGCCAGCACCAGACTGATGCGCGTCTCCGCCTCCGGCGGAACGCCTTCGGTATTCGGAACCTTCGGCGAGGGGGCGGTGACGCAGCGGTGGCCGCAGGCGCTCCCCGGCGGCAAGGGCCTGCTCTACACCGAGCACTCGGCGGTTCCCGGCTTCGACCGCGCCAACCTCGTGATCGCGCCGCTTTCGGGCGGGACGCCGAAGGTCGTCGTCCGGGGCGGCTACTACGGTCGGTATGTGCCGAGCGGTCTGGCTCGCCGAAGCGCGGCGAGCGCGAAGGCGGCCACCTGCTCTACATGCAGCAGGGCACGCTCTTCGCGGCGGCCTTCGATCTGAGTCGGCTGGAGACGATCGGCCAGGCCGTGCCGGCGCTCGAGGGCGTGGCCGCGGATCCGGGAGTCGCGGGCGGGGCGCAGGTGGCCTTCTCCGCCGACGGCACGCTGGTCTACGTTCCGGGCGCGGCCGCGGCCGCCGCCCACCCGATCGACTGGATGACCCGCGACGGCAAGATCTCCCCGTTGCGTGCGAGCGGGCGCAATGGGCGAACCCCGCCTTTTCACCGGACGGCCAGAGGCTGGCGCTCGACATCTCGGACGGCAAGCAGCGCGACATCTGGGTCTACGACTGGGCGCGGGACACCCTGACCCAGTTGACCTTCGACTCCGGGCAGGACATACCGCCCGGTGTGGACGCCCGACGGCCGGCGCATCGTGTTCTCGTCCGATCGCGCCACACCCGGCATCCTGCAATCTGTACTGGGTGAACGCCGACGGCACCGGCGAGGTCACGCGGCTGACCGACAGCCCGGAGGACCAGGTCGCGTACTCCTGGCATCCCGGCGGCACGTTCCTGGCCTTCCACGCCAATCGCGGCGCCACGTCGTGGGACCTGATGATCCTGCCCATGGAAGGCGACGCCTCGCAGGGCCTATTGCCTGGCAAGGCCAGCGTCTTCCTGGGCACGCCAGGCGCCCAGGTGTATCCGATGTTCTCGCCGGACGGCCGCTGGATCGCCTACGTCTCGAATGAAGCCAGCGGCAGTATCGACTGTCTACGTCCGTCCGTTTCCCGGTCCCGGCGGCCCATGGCGGATCTCCACGGGAGGCGGCGGCTTCCCCCGCTGGTCGGCCACCGCGCGCGAGTTGCTGTTCGTCGAGCCAGGGCAAGGTGATGTTCGCGCCGTACTCCGTGGTCGGCGATTCGTTTCGCGCGGAAACACCCCGAATCCTGGTCGCCGACGGGCGTCCGGAGTCTTGGGCTCGTCCTACCCGTACGATCTGCACCCCGACGGCAAGCGGCTCGCGATTAGCGCGGCCTCGGCGGACGAGACCGCGGGCGCTGCTCAGGACAAGGTCGTGTTCTTCTTCGACTTCGGCGACTACCTGAAGACGATCGCGCCGGTGACGAAACCTTGAGTTTCTCGCCCGGCGCACGCTCTACCTCAAGGAGGTGCAGACGGTCCCGGGTTGGGAGGAACTCGTCCGCCGGCAGATGGACAGGCGCGGCGTCGAGCTCTTCGTCTCGGGTTCCTCGGCCAAGCTGTTGTCGCGCGCCGTGGCCACGAGCCTGTACCGCGGCACCCTGCAGCCGTGCGAGGATGGCGCATGACGACGCAAGACCCCCTGCACGAACGTCCGGACGAGAAGGCCAGGCGCGAGCAGTCGCCCGACGACAAGGTCGCGGAGAGCGAGGCCATCGTCGAGAACGAGAGCACGAGCAAGAAGGACATGCCGCCGCTGCGCGAGCCGTATGGCGGACCGCCGGACGAGCGATCGACGCCGGCCGAGTGAGTTCGGCAGGCGAGCACCGGCACCATGGACGCGGCGCTCGACGCGACATTCTTCGTGATCCACACCTGCTGGATCGCCTTCAACTGTTTGGGGTGGATCTGGAGGCGGACTCGGCCGTGGCAACTCGCGACCGTGTCGCTCACGGGGCTGTCGTGGTTCGGCCTCGGCCTCTGGTTCGGGTGGGGATACTGCCCGTGCACGGACTGGCACTGGCAGGTCCGCGAGCGCCTGGGGTTCAGCGATCCCCCGTCCTACATCCAACTGCTGGTTCGCGAGATCACCGGGATTGAGCTCACGACGGATCTGGCGAACGCGCTCGCGGTGATCACACTCGTCGTGACCGCCCTCCTGGGCGTGACCCTCACCCTTCGTGACCGCAGGCGCGCGGCGACTCGCAGTGCGACGTGACGTACGGAGGGCCGGGTTGGGACAACCGGCCCTACCTTCCCGCCTTCAACCGGCCCTACCTTCCCGCCTTCAACCGGCCCTACCTTCCCGCCTTCGACCGGCCCTACCTTCGCCCCTTCGGCGTTCGACGTGCTGATCGTCGAGAACGAGAGCGCAGATCAGGCCGAGGCGGCACTGCCGCCCCGGCCTTCGCGGGTTACTGGATGGCGAGGGTGTGGTGATCGTCGTGCGGCGCGGGCTGGAAGTTGCCCTTGCCGCGCACGCCGTTCACGTCCTTGGTGTTCATCGCGTACTGCAGCACGGCGAACGCGACCGCGTCGGCGTTGACGTCGAGCGCGAACAGGTTGACGTTGTCGAACGTGTCGCACGCCAGGTGATAGCAGGGGTCGTACGCCTGCCCCGCCGTGCCGCCCCAGATCGCGGCCTCCTCGGCCGTCTTGATGCCCTCGGCGCCTGTGAGCAGGCCGCCCGCGGGAATGCCTGCCGCGATGAACGGACCGTAGTCGGACCGGCCCGAGAGGTCCGAGCCCTTGAACGGAATCCCACGCCTGGCATAGAAGCGCTCGAACGTGCGCTCGATCTGGGCCGACCCGTCCGGCCCGGCCGGGGCGCCGACGCCGTCGGAGTCGTCGCCGTCGTAGATGAAGAAGACGTGGTTGGGCGACCCGATCATGTCGAAGTTCAGGTACAGCGCGATCGTGTCGAGTTCGCTCGGGCTGAGGGTGTTCACGTAGTAGGTCGACCCGACCAGTCCGGACTCCTCGGCGCCCCAGAACGCGAAGCGGACCTTGTTGCGCGGCTTGACCTTGGCCATCTGCACCGCAACCTCGAGGAGGGCCGCCACGCCAGAGCCGTTGTCCTGGATGCCGGGCCCGGCGTTGACCGAATCGAGGTGGGCGCCCGCCATGACGACGTTGGCCGGGTTGCCACCGGGGGTTTCAGCCAGCACGTTGTAGGAGGTTGCGATGCCGCCGAAGGTGTCGGTCTTCAGGCGCAGGACCAGGCCGGGAGTCGCGGCCAGTTGCTGTCCCGCGGCCTGGGTCACCGAGGTCACGGGGATGTCCAGCGTGAAGCCATTGCCCAATGTCCCGTTGAGCGCCCCGGCGGCGTTGTTGTAGATGACCACGCCCGACGCGCCGGCGCCGTAGGCGTTGGTGGCCTTGATCGCGAAGGTGCAGCCGCCACGGCTGATGAGCGCGATGTGGCCCGCGGTGAAGCCCGCGAAGTCGGCGGCCTCGCAACCCGGCGTCGGATCGGCCGGCGCTGCGGCAAGAGCGGTGACCGCGGCCGTGACGTCCCCGCTGCCCGAGTAACTCATGATCGTGTTGGCGATCGGTCCTGCCGGCGCGGGGGACACCTGCTCGAGCACGGCGGGCGACAGCGAGATGAAGGTCTGGAACTGGAACGGCTGAAGCGTGACCTGGTATCCGGCGTCTCCCAGGACCTGCTGGACGTACGAGACCGATGCGTCGAAGCCCGGCGCACCGGAGGTCCGGTGACCGTTGTTGGCGTCGGCGATGGCCTGCAGGGCCGCCTGGTGGCCGCGGACGCCGTCGACGGTGACGCACTCGAGCAGCTTCTTGTGCGTGTTGTTGACGCGTGAGTCACACGCCGGGTTTTGCGCCGACAGATGGCCCTGGAACAGGGCGGCCGCGAGCAGCGCCAGGAACAGCGAGATGCGAAGCGGAGCTTGGAGCATGTGTGTCTCCTTCCACGAGACCGTTGATGCGCGGGATGCACTCATCGTTCGGGCATGTGTCCGGCCCCAGACCGATAGGAGGACCAGCCAGATGTCAGGCTACGCCGGTTGCATTGGGGAGGGGTCCACTCCTCATGGCATGCAAGTCACCCGCCACAGAGCCCTGGGCGCGATGCTGCTGAAAGATGGGCAGTTACCGCTATAACGGCTCATTGGCCGTTGCGAGAAGGTGCGACCTTCAGGCGACAAATGTCGTCGCCATGTGGACCGAGCCAGGGCCCTCGGAGCCAGGGGGCGGCGAAGGCCGTCATCGAGGCACCGACCACCACGTGTCCAGCAGTGCACGCAGTTCTCCGAGAATCTCCGGCCGCTCTCCAGCCCGATTCCTCGTTTCGCTGGGGTCGTCGCGCACGTTGTAGAGCTCCGGTCCGAGGCGCATCCAGTCGGCCGTCGTGCCGTCGATCGTCAGGACCACGCCGCGGTTCGGCTCGTACGGCTCGATCAGCTTCCACCCGTCGTCTCGCACCACGGTGCGGTACTTGAGATTGGCGACAGGCCGGCTCACGTCGACAGCCGTGTGAGCGAACAGCGACCCGAACACGACCTGTCGTCGAGCGAGCGCACTCCGGTCGCGGAGGTCCACGCCCGCCATGGTGGCCGTCGGCTCGATGCCCACCGCGCTCAGGATCGTCGGGGCGATGTCGACGCTCGAGACCAGGGTCCGATCGTCGCGATCCGGCTTCAGGCGTGCCGGCCACCGCACCGCGAGCGGCGTGCGCGTGCCTGCCTCGTATGGCGACATCTTGCCCCTGGTCTGCCGCTGGGTGGCCGCGGTCGCCGACGGGAGCCAGCCGTTGTCGGCGACATAGAACACGAGGGTGTTCTCGCGGAGCCCCTGCCGATCGAGGTATCCCATCAACTCGCCGACCGTCTCGTCCATCCACTCGACCATCGCGTAGTAGCGCGCGATGGGCAGCGGCAGGTCGGACCGCTGGTACTTCTCGAGCAGGCGCTGAGGCGGCGTGTGAGGGGTATGCGGCATCATCGGCGCGTACCAGACGAGAAACGGCTTCGGCCCGGCCGACTCGATGAAGTCGTAGATCGGCTGCAGGCCCTCACGGCCGATGGTCAGCCCCTTGTCGCCATGCCGGCCTCCGCGCGCCACATCGCCGTGGGTCAGCGACGCGGTGAAGCCGTGGTCCAGGGGATTGCCCTCCCACCACTTGCCGGTCTGCAGGCTGACGTAGCCCTTCTCGCCGAGCCGCGACATCAGCGTCCTGTTGCGCGCGAAGATGCGCACCATGTCGTCGCGCCCGGCCGTCGGCTGTGGGTCGTTGCCCGTGATGCCGTGCTGGTGAGGATGGAGACCGGTGACCAGGCTCGCCAGGCTGGGCCGGCACAGGGCGGTCGGCACGTAGCCCCGGGTGAACAGCACGCTCTCCGACGCCAGCTTGTCGAGACTGGGCGTCCGAACCGTGGCGTGTCCCATGAACCCGTAGTCTTCCCACCCGTGATCGTCGGACAGGATGATCACGATGTTGGGCAACGCCTGCCGCGCCGGTGGCGCAGGCTGCGCGACGGCCGGGGCCGCCGCGTAGACCGTCAGCAGCAGGGTCGTCAGCAGACGGACCGTCAGCGCGGTCAGCGTGCTCGAATCCATGCACTCACCTCCGAAAGGCCTTGCCTTCAGATCTTGAAGAGGTCGTCGAACGCCTTCTTCGCGCTCGAGACGGGTGAGGGTGCCGACGGCGTGGACGTCTGGCGCTCCCACGACGAGCGGACGGTGAACAGCGTGCAGTCGTTGGCCGCGTCCTTGGGCGAGATCCGCGCCTTGATCGGCTGCGTGCACTCGAAGGTGGCGCTCGTGTCGAAGTTGGTGCACTGGGCGCACGAGTGCAGCGCCTGTCCGCAGCGGGCGCACGTGCTCAGCGAGAGGATGGCCGGATCGACGGGCGCGCCGCACCGCGCGCACTTGACGACCTCGTGGTAGCCCATGAGGTTCGGATTGCGCGCGCCCTCGGACGACAGCCGCCGTGTCGCGGCAGGCGCGCCGGGCTCCTGCGCCGGACGACGGTCGCGCTCCGGCTGGCGCGCGCGATCCCTGTCGTCGTCCTGGTAGCCGCGCTGACGGTACTTGCGTTCTGACATGGCTGTCCCTCGACTCCTGCTGGCACGCCTGGCGCGCCGCTGCAGGACCCCGGTGTCCTGCAGCGCGACCCGGACGCGCGTGTGTTTGCTGTTGTATGGTGGCACCAATCCGCCCAACCATCGATGACGACCATCCTGCGACCCCTCTCCGTCTCCCTCGTCGCCCTCGCGATCACGGGCGTCGGCGTTCTCGCGCAACCCACGCGCATCGACGTCGTCACGCCGATTGCCCCGGAACTGGCCGCGTATGGCCGCGACCCCGTGGGCGTGCGGACGCTGACCCTCGTGGACGACAACAGGCCCGACATCCTGAACACGAAGGAAGGCGCGCCCACACCACGCTACGACAGGCGGCTCGTCGTCGAGGTCTGGTACCCGGCGACGCTGGCGGCGGGGCAGACGCCGGGCGGCACCTACACCACCACCGCGCGCAATCCGTCCGTCGCCGTGACGCTGCAGGGCCGGGCCGTGCGCGACGCGGCACCGGCGTCGGACGGCGGGCCGTTCCCGCTCGTGATCCTGTCGCACGGCTACCCCGGCAACCGCTACCTGATGAGCCATCTCGGCGAGAACCTCGCGAGCAAGGGCTTCATCGTCGCGTCGATCGACCACACGGACAGCACGTACGACGAGCAGCGCGCCTTCGCGAGCACGCTCTACAACAGGGCGTTCGACCAGCTGTTCGTGCTCGACGAGATGTCGCGGCTCGCGGCGCCGGGATCGGGCAGCTTCCTGAGCGGCCGCCTCGACGCCGCGCGCACCGGCATCGTCGGCTATTCGATGGGCGGCTACGGTGTCGTCAACGCGATCGGCGGCGGCTACAGCGAAGCGAGCCAGACGATGAGGGGCGCGCCGCCCAATCGGCTCCTCGCCGAACGGGCGGCCTCCAACGCGGCCTACCGGGCGTCGATCGACCCGCGCGTGAAGGCCGCCATCGCGATCGGGCCGTGGGGCATGCAGGCGGGGATGTGGGACGCCGAGGGCCTGCGCGGCATCCGCACGCCCGTGCTGTTCGTCGCGGGCAGCGTCGACGACATCTCGGGCTACGCGAAGGGCACGCGCGCGATGTTCGAGGGGGCCGTCAACGCCGACCGCTACCTGCTGACGTTCGTCAACGCCGGCCACAACGCCGCCGCGCCGCATCCGGTGCCCGCCGAAGTGCTGAACGCCCCAGGCGCCGGTCTGGTGTCCTACACCCATCATGTCGACGCCGTGTGGGACACGGTGCGGATGAACAACGTCCTGCAGCACTTCGCCACGGCGTATTTCGACCGCCATCTGAAGGGTGACCTGTCGAAGCAGGCGTACCTGGTCGTCGTGCCGTCGGGGAGCGAGGCCGTGTACGCCGTCGATCGCGAGGGCCGCGAGCTTCCGGCGCACACCTACTGGAAAGGTTTCAAGCGGGGGACGGCCGTCGGGCTCCTGCTCGAGCACGCGGCGCCAGGCCCCCGGCCCTGAGGCCCGGTGCCCGGCGCGTCTGCGGTTGGTGCTTCGGCAACCGGCGTCGCGTCTAGGTGAGCACGCCGCGGCTGAACTCCACGCACTTGCGGACTTCGGCCACCGGCGTCGAACCCGCCGGCACCTCGTACTCCATCTCGATCGTGGCCGGCATCCGGTACTTGTGCTGCTGCACGCTCTGCAGGATGCGGGCGATCGGCGTGTCGCCCTGGCCCCACGGGACGTTGGCGCCGCCGTTGTCCTTGGACTTGCGGTCCTTGATGTGGAAGCTGCAGATGCGATCGTGGAACTTCTCGAGGAAGACCACCGGGTCGCCGCTGCCGGCCGCCACGTAGTGACCGAAGTCGATGTTGGCCATGTTGCCCTTCGATACGGCGAACGCCTCGTCGAAGGCCGTCAGCGTGCCTTGCAGGTGCGTGTGGTAGCCCGCGTAGATCTTCTTCTTCACCGCCCATTCGCCGAGGCGTTTCAGGACGGCGCCGTCGGTCGGCAACTCGAGGGTCGTGTGGTTGGCGCCGAGCGCTTCCGCGACCGCGAAGACGTACTCCAGTTCCTCGTCCGACATCGTCGGCGAGAGCATCTTGGTCGCGTAGATGGAGACGCCCGCGTCGTTGTACATCTTGCGCAGCGCCTTGAACGTGTCCATCGACTGCGACAGCCGCCACGCCTTGAGTTCGGCCGCGTGCTTCTCTCGCGCGGCGATCTGCTCGGGCGTCGGCGGGCGCCTCGCGCCAGGGCCGCCGGGGCCTCCCGGTCCTCCGGGCCCACCAGGTCCTCCAGGAGGACGGGGCATCGCCGGCGCTCCCGCATAGGCCTCGATCGGGCCGCCCATCAGCTCCACGGCGGAGATGCCCGAATCGAGCACGTAGCGCAGCACCGCGTCGGCGCCCTGCTCGGGCATGGCGCGGTAGCTGTAGGTGATGACGCCGACCTGGACGCCGTTGATCAGCGAGTTCGGCCGGGATTGCGCTGCCATGGCGCCAGCGAGCGCGCGGTCGCCCATCAGCGCCGCGGGGACGGTGGCCATGGCCAGCTTGCCGAATTGTCGGCGGGTGACACTCATGCGAAGACCTCCAGGAGACCGGGAGCCGTCATTCTACCCGCTGCCGAGCCAGACGATCGCGTTCCTGAGTCACCGGGCGGGCGCGATACGATGACGGGCCATGAGACCAGCCGCCGTTCTCGTCCTGCTCCTGCCCGTCGCTCTGGCCGCTGCCTGCAGCCGTGAGGCGGCGCCGCCCGCCCCTGCCCAGTCCGCAGAGCTGCCGATCGCGGGGCTGCCGGCCATCGAGGCGCCGCGTCTGCTGGAGCAGACCCGCGCGCTGTCGTCCGACGAGTTCAAGGGCCGCAAGCCGGGAACCGAAGGCGAGACGCGCACGGTCGAATATCTCGAGCAGCAGTTCAAGGCGCTCGGCCTGCAGCCCGGCAACACCGACGGCACCTACGTGCAGGACGTGCGCCTGGTCGGCATCACGGGGTCGGAGCAGCGTCCGCTCACGGTGACCGGCCACGGGAAGAAGGCGACGCTCAAATGGAGGGACGACGTCGTCGCGTGGACCAAGCGCGTCGCCGACGCGGCCAGCCTCGAGAACTCGGAGATGGTCTTCGTCGGCTACGGCGTCGCAGGCGCCCGAGTTCGACTGGGACGACTTCAAGGGCGTCGACGTGAAGGGCAAGACGATCGTCGTGCTGGTCAACGACCCGCCGGTGCCCGATCCCGACAAGGCCGACGAGCTCGACGCGAGACTGTTCGGCGGCCAGGCGATGACCTACTACGGCCGCTGGACCTACAAGTACGAGGAGGCCGCGCAGCCGCGGCGCCGCCGGCGTCCTCATCGTCCACGAGACCGGCCCGGCCGGCTACCCGTTCGCGGTCGTGCAGGGCAAGCCTCGGCGAGCAGTTCGACCTCGACGCCGCCGACAGCAACATGGGCCGCGCCAGCGTCGAGGGCTGGCTGTCGCTGGACGCAGGCGCAGGAGCTGTTGGCGATGGCGGGGCAGGACTTCGACGCGCTCAAGGCGCAGGCCGCTGACCCGCGACTTCACGCCGGTCCCGCTCGGCGTGACGGCGTCGCTGGCGATCTCGAACAGCGATTCGCGACGTCGACCTCGAAGAACGTGCTCGGCGAAGCTCGAGGGCAGCGATCCCGCGCTGAAGGACGAGTACGTCATCTACACGGCGCACTGGGACCACTTCGGCGTCGGCGAGCCGTGGACGGCGACGACATCTACAACGGCGCGCTCGACAACGCGTCGCGGCACCGCGATGGCTGCTCGAGATCGCGCGCGCGTTCACGCAGGTCACGCCGACGCCGAAGCGCTCGGTGCTCTTCCTGTTCGTGACCGCCGAGGAGCAGGGCCTGCTGGGCTCGGCGTACTACGCCGAGTACCCCGCTGTATCCGCTCGCGAAGACGGTGGCCGTCATCAACATCGACGGCATCAACCAGTGGGGCCGCACGCAGGACCTGACCGTGGTCGGTCTTGGCGCCTCGCGACCTCGACGACTACATCGCGCGCGGCCGCCACCGAGCAGGGCCGCGTCCTGACGCCCGGACCCCGAGCCGGAGAAGGGCTTCTACTACCGCTCCGACCACTTCAACTTCGCCAAGAAGGGCGTGCCGGCGCTCTACGCCGACGCCGGCATCGAGTACATCGGCAAGGCCGCGGGATACGGGCAGCAGAAGCGCGACGAGTACACGAGCCGACGACTACCACAAGCCGTCAGACGAGGTGAAGGACGACTGGGACCTCACGGGTGCGGCCGACGATGGCCGGCTGCTGTTCGCCGTGGGCTACCGCGTGGCCAACGCGGCGGCGTGGCCGGAGTGGGCGCCTGGCAACGAATTCCGCGCCGCGCGGGAAGCGATGCTCGGCGCTCAGGTGGCGCACTGACCATGCCGGGAATGCCCCGGCTCAGGCGCGAGTCGGCGCGGACGGGCCGGACGGTGTCGGAACTGGTCGAGGACGCGTGGCGCCGGCCGGGCAGGGGAACCGAGACATGATGACGAGCGACCCTGCGTCGGTGAACACGGCGCACCTGCCCGGGACCCATGGCGAACTGCCGCCCTGGGAGGTCGCCGACCTCCCGGCGCCGCCGCCGTTCTCGGTCCGCAACGCCTTCAAGGTGATCGGCCCTGGCGCCATCATGGCGGCGACGTCGATTGGCGGTGGCGAATGGCTCGTCGGCCCCGCGGCCGCGGTCAAGTACTCGTCGGACATCTTCCTCATCGCGACCATCGCCATCGCGTTGCAGGTGCTCTTCAACCTCGAAGCGGTGCGGTACACGCTGTACACGGGCGAGCCGATCTACGGCGGCATCATGCGGCTCAGGCCCGGCCCGCGCTTCTGGGCGGGCTTCTATACGGTCGTCGGCTTCCTGCAGCTCGGGTGGCCGGCGCTGGCGGGGAGCGCGGCGGCGACCCTGATGGGCGCGTGGATGGGCCGGATGCCCGGCGCGCCCGAGCAGGCCGCGCAGGGCTGGATTGCCGTCGCGCTGATGCTCGCCGTCGTGCTGGTGCTGTCCTTCGGCGGCACGATCGAGCGCATGCTCGAGTACTTCGCCTGGACGATGCTCGGCGTCGTGTTCGTGTTCCTGCTGTGCATCAACATCCTGTTCGTGCCGCTGGCGCACTGGGGGGAGACGTTCCGGGGCTTCTTCAGCTTCTCGGGCCTGCCACAGCCCATCGACTGGGGCCTCATAGGCGCGCTGGCAGCCACGGCGGGATCGGGTGGCATCGGTAACCTGACGGTGACCAACTGGCTGCGCGACAAGGGCTTCGGCATGGGCGCCACCGTTGGTGCGATCCCCAGCGCCGTCGGCGGTCACCAGATCGTGCTGTCGCACGTCGGCACGGTGTTCCCGCCACGCCGCAGAACCTCGCGCGCTGGCGTGAGTGGGTCCGCTACGTGCACATCGATCAGATTGCGGTGTGGGGACTGTTCTGCTTCCTCGGCATGTTCCTGAACGTCAACCTGGCCACCGCGGTGATCCCGCGCGGCACCGATCTGCAGGGCCTCGCGGCCGGCGCGTATCAGGCCGAGTACCTGAGTCGCATCTGGGCCGGCTTCTGGTTCCTGACCCTGTTCAACGGCTTCTGGATCCTGTTCAAGACGCAACTGGGGAACACGGACATCCTCGTGCGCACGATCACCGACGCGCTGTGGATGGCGAGCCCGCGGGCGCGCGCCGCGTCCAGCGTCCGCACGATCTACTACGGCATCCTGGTGATCTTCTCGATCTGGGGCGCCATCGCCATTCGCTCGGCCTCGCCGTTCACGCTGTTCAAGATCCTCGCGAACATGGCCGGCATCGTCCTCATGATCGCGGGCGTGCAGATCTTCCTCGTGAACAGGCGTTTTCTGCCCGCCGCCGTGCGACCGCCGCTCTGGCGCGAGGCCGGACTCCTGCTGTGCTCGGCCTTCTACGCCTTCTTCGCGTTCTTCGTGGTGAGGGATCTCCTGCGCGCGTGGTTCTGAGTCTGCCCGCGGCGGCGCCAGGGACATCGGACTTGGTCATGTAGACTTAGTCCATGGGATCCGACACCATCGTCAACATCCACGAAGCCAAGACACACCTGTCCCGACTGGTCGAGCGCGCCGCGAAGGGCGAGTCCGTGGTGATCGCACGAGCGGGCAGGCCGATGGTCAGGATGACGGCGGTGGACGTCCCGCGCGCGCCGCGCCGCCTGGGCTTCCTCATCGGGCAGATCGAGGTGCCTGCCGATTTCAACGAGATGTCCGCCGAGGCCATCGCCGACGCGTTCGGAGCAACACGGTGATCCTGCTGCTCGACACGCAACTCCTGCTGTGGGCCGCTGGTCAGCCGCACCGGCTGTCCAGAATGGCGCGCCGACTGATCGGCGATGCGGACAACGAACTCGTGTTCAGTGTCGCCAGTGTCTGGGAAATCGCCATCAAGCGGTCGGTCGGACGGGATGACTTCGTTGTCGAGCCTCGCGTGCTCCGTCGGAGCCTCATCGACAACGGCTATCGCGAGTTGCCCATCACCGGCGAGCACGCGCTTGGCGTCGAGAGTCTGCCCCCGCTGCATCGCGACCCGTTCGATCGACTGCTCGTGTCCCAGGCGACGGCCGAGGGCGTGATGCTGATCACGCACGACCGCCAGGTGGCCGCGTATCCCGGTCCCATTCGATACGTGTGACGTCGGGGCGATTGCGCAACCGCTCGTGCGGGCGAGTGGTGACCGCGCTGCCGCCACCGCTCCGGCCTGAGCGGCGCCGCCCAGGCCGGATTGAGGTGAGCGAGCCGCCGCGTCAGGGCAGGGGCGTGCCCGGGGCGTTGGCGCCGGCGGCCCACTTCACGCCGCCGGCGTTGCCGTACGTGGCGCGTTCGACGACGAGCGGCAGCGCCGCGCCGACCGACTCCACGACCATCCCCACGCGCTTGCCGATCGTGGCCGGGAACTCGTCGCGCAGCGAGATGTTCAGGCGGCTGTTGGCGGCGACGGCGAAGTCGCGCGCCTCTGGTGCGGCGTCCTCGAAGAGCACCGTTGCGCGCACCGTCCCCGCCACCGCACCGGTGTTGGCCACCAGCACGTAGGTCTCGTCGCAGTCGTCTGCCGTGCCGCAGTCGCCCGCGGCCCACCCCGCGCCGACCTCGGCGTCGGCCACGCCCCAGCGCGCCGCGGTGCCGCGGTTGGCCACCGAGTTGTGCGCCTCGGCCCATGTCGCCGACGTCGGACCGGGCCACCACATCGCGCGCTCCACGATCACGGGCGTGCCGTTGGTGCTCTCGACGATGACGGAGACGGCGGTGTCGGCCAGGGCCGTATCGCCCGAGCCCTCCGGGAACTGCTCCTCGTCCACCCAGATGTTGAAGCGGCTGCGCGGCCTGACGGTGTAGGCCTTCACCCGGGACGTCCCGTCGGGCAGCAGGTAGGTGACCGACAGGTCCGCCGGGGTCGTGCCGGGATTGCCGACCAGGACGAAGAGGTCGAAGAACGCGCCGGTGGCGCCCTCGGCGAGGAACCAGCGCGTGGCCGGGGCGGTATTGCCGGCCGTCTGGTGGCCCGCGGCGAACTGGGCCGCGTTGGAGAGGTACATCGCGCGCTCGGCGATGATCTTCGGCCCGGCGGTCACCTCGAAGACGGCCGAGAACTCCGCGGATGCCAGCAGGGGAGCCGGGGTGCCGCCGGTGTCGAACTGCTCGACGTCGGCCCAGATGTTGAAGCGGCTGCGGGCCGGCACCGTGTAGGTCTTCTCGAGCACCGTGCCATCACCCAGCAGGTACGTCCCCGTGACGGTCGCGGGATCCGTGCCCGGGTTCTGGAGGAGATAGAAGAGATCGAACGGCCCGAGCGTCGCGCCTTCCGCGAAGTACCACTGCGTGGCCGGCATGATCGTCGCCGTCTCGCTGTGGCTGCCGTACCGCGTCGCGTTCCACGTCATCGTCCGCTCGACGACCAGCGGCAGCGCCGCCTCGACCTCCGACGAGAACTCCTGGCCCACGAGTGCCGGCTGCGCGGCGGCCTCGACGGTCAGGCGCCGGCGCCCCTGCACGAGGACCTCCTTCGTCACGATGGTGCCGGTGCCCGTGAACGAGCGGACGACGGCGGTGACCGGCGCCTCGCCCGGGTTCAGCAGCGCCAGACGGTGCGAGAAGAAGTCGCTCTGTGCGCCTTCCGCGAGGTAGCGCGCGAAGGTGGCCGCCGGGTGTGTGCCGGCCGCCAGTTCGTCGGCATTGGTGACGCCGTCGCCGTCGGCGTCCTCCTGCGCGTCGTTGCGCGTGGGGTCGAGGCTGTAGCGGGCCTCCCACGCATCCGACAACCCATCGCCGTCGGCATCACCGGCCAGCGCCGCGTCAGCGAGCGGCAGGAACGCGCCTGCGGCCGTCACCGTCTGGCCGTCCACGGTGACCGCCACATCGAGGGGCGTGCCGGCCGGCAACGCCGGCGTCGTGATGCGGTACCGGGTGCCGTCGCGGGTGACGACCGCAGCCACGCCGCCGACGGTGGCCGTGGGCGTGCCGGAGGCGCCGTCGAGGCGCGCCCGCAGCACCGTCCCGCCGCTGGCGCTGCCGGCGGCCGGGCCGAGCATGGTGAGGCGCGGGGCGAGCGCGCCGAAGTCGATGCGCATGAGGAAGACGTCGTTGCCGCCGCCCGGCGTCGCCTGGATCGTGCCGAGCGGCCGCGCGGTGTTCTCGACGGCGTGCTGGGGTTCACGTACCACGCCGATGTAGAGGGCGCCGGTCTGGCCGGCAGGCCCCACTCGGCCGTCGAAGTCGTCGAAGTGGACGACGTCCTCGACGACGTCGAACGTCGGCCGCAGGCGGAGATAGGCCTGCGGGTATGGCGAGCCCGACGGCGAGCCCGGTTCGCCCACGGTGCTCACGCGCACAGCCGGAAGCGCGTCAAGAGCCTGTCCGTTCGGCAACTGGACACGCATGTAGTAGGAGCCCTGCGCGTCCACGCCGACCCGACTACCGAAGTCGTTGCCGGGCCCGCCGAGGTAGGTGCCGCCGGTCACCTGCCGGAGGTTCGCGGTGAGTCTGAGCATCACGGCATCGGTGCCGCCCGCGGGCGTCTTCTGGACACCGTTCGCAGTCCACTCGGCGGGAAACGCCGGCGCCCCCGGACGGGTCGAACCGGTGACGACGACGTCGCCCCCCGCCTCGACGGCCATACCCGCAATCGAGAGTCCGGGCAGCACCGCGACATCGGCGAGTGACTCCTCTCCCGCGAGGCGAGGGTCGAGGCGCGCGACGAATGTCGTGCCGCGGTAGCGCGTGGTCGCGCCGAGGGAATGCGTCGCCGGGCCGTCGACCTGACCGTAGAAGCCACCGACGACGATCTGGCCGTCCGGTTGGACGTCCAGCCACGAAGGTTGGTCGATGCCCGACGAACTGAGCAGACCGCTCCACGTGATGGCCTTCAGGTCGGGCGTGAAGCGGGCGACATAGACGTCACTGCCATTGTTCCACGGCGCCCGATACGCGATGCCCGGCGCCCCCGGCGCGAAGACGAGGTGCCGCAATCCCTCGGGATGCGGCGTCACCACGCCAGCATCGATCCGCCAGGTCGTCGTTGGATCGGTGAGCAAGGTGTTGGACCCCGGTGGCGCCAGGGATGTCGAGGCGTAGGCCCGCCCCGGCGTGGTGGGGTCGAAGGCCAGGTCGAAGTCCCGGTAGCCGTTCGCGCGCGTCAGCGTTGCGAGCCGGGTCCACGTCTGGCCGCCGTCCACGCTGCGGGCGTGCGCGGCCGTACCGGTCGTGCCGGTGCCCGGCACGTCGAACGAGGCGAGCAGTTCGTCGGCATTGGCCGGGTTCACCGCGATGGCCTCGATGGCACGTCCCTCGGGTGCCGCGATCGACGTCCATGTGACGCCACCGTCGGTGCTGCGCGCCGGCGCGCCGCCGCCCACGTACAGCAGGCCGCCCGGCGTGCTGGTGAAAGGCCCGCAGCCGTTGCGGACCTTCGTGAAGGTGGCCCCGCGGTCGATGCTGCGCTGGAGGCCGTTCTCGTCGCACACGAACACGAGAGCAGCGTTGGCCGGCGAGGTGCCAATCTGGTAGACCGACCCCTGGGGCCCAGTGGGCAGGGTGCCCGACGTCCACGTGACGCCGGCGTCGGTCGAGCGCAGCAGGCCGACATCGTTCTGCGTGGCCGTATAGGCGGTCGCGCCGTCGGGGGAGAAGACGACGCTCCGGAAGAACGGGAAGCGTGACTGTCCGTAACGCAGTCGGTGCCGCTCGGTCCACGTGATGCCGCCGTCGCTGGATTGCAGCAGCTCGAGCTCGGTGATGCCGAGCAGGACGTCGGGATCGACCGGCGAGACGGCCAACCCTCGGAACTCACGCCTGAAGCCGCGTGGACTCCACGTCGTCAGCCCGTCGGACGACCTTCCTACCGTGTTGATGCGCACGGTCGACGGCCCGCCGACAATGGGCAGCGTGGCACCATGGATCCATCCAGTTGCCACGATCTCGCCGGTGACGGGGTCCGTTGCCACACCGCGCAACTGCTCGATCTCGTCCTCGGTGCCCAGGAACGTGGACGCCACAAGGGCGCCGCCAGGGTCGAGCTTCAAGACGAACCCGTCGTGCTGGTCGCCGTACGAGCCGTCGCAACTGCACGTCTTGTCGTAGGCGCCGGCCGTCGTCGGGAACGTCGGGTCGTCGGTGGTGCCGGTGACGACGACCGATCCATCGGCCTGCGCCCTGATGCCGCCTGGCGAGTTGGACACGCTGGCACTCTGCGTGCCCAGGCACGTCGTGTAGCCGGCGTGCACCGCAGGGGCA
Source organism: uncultured Acidobacteriota bacterium (assembly GCA_963715265.1). Lineage (GTDB taxonomy): Bacteria > Acidobacteriota > Vicinamibacteria > Vicinamibacterales > Vicinamibacteraceae > Luteitalea. Next base: position 74,630 of record CAVQRQ010000003.1, on the reverse strand, counting down.
AAGGAGAACTTCGACACGCACGCCAGCGCGTCGGAACGCCAGGCGACGTAGACGTCACCTGCGGGCGTCGCCACCATCGACGAGATCAGGTCGCTGCCGGCCCCGCCGAGATACGTCGCAAACGAGATCTCCGGGTCGATCACGAGCGCGCGCGACCTGTCCCAGGCGCCGAGGGCGAAGCGCACCGAATGCCCATCCAGCACGAACCGGGCGGGCACCGGGCGCCGCACGCCGTCGATCACCTGATACGCCACGGGATGCCGCTGGACGATCGTGCCCGCCGTGGTCTCGACGCGCAGGTCGCCGTTGGCGGCAAGGGTCATCGATCGCTGTCCCGTCATGTCGACGGTGATCCGCGACGGATCGCCACCCGGCTGCACCTCGAAGTCGTATTCGAGCGCACCGGCGTTGCCGTGCACGACCATGTCGATGCGCGGCAGCACGCCGGGATACCGCACGGCGCCGTAGGTGGCGGCTCGCTCCACCCAGGACGCCGGATCATTGGACGCGTAGTAGTTGAGGACGTGCGACGTGGGTGACACGCCCGTCGGGGCGACGGCCCGTCCGTCGCGCACGGACAACCGCACCCGCGCGTCGTCGCCGGCGCCCAGTCTCGCGTCGATGCCGCCGGCGCGCAACTCCAGCCGCAGGGGGCCGGCGCTCGCGCTGAACGCGACGTCCTTATCGGCGTCCTGGCCCACGTTGGGCTGGAAGATCAGAGGCTGTCCGATCCAGTCGACCGTCGCCGCGCCGTCGGCGCGCGGCGCGGCCGCTGTCTTCGTGGGCTCGCGCTCGTCGGCGCCCCGCGCCGTGGCCGGCCACCCACAGGCCATCGCCAGCGCCATCACCATGAGGGTCTTGCTCGTCGTCATCCGGTCTCCCTGTTGGCGAGTCGCGCCTCTCCGGGGCCGACCTCGCGCCTTGCCGTGCGACGCGAGGGAGGGCGCGCCGCACGGTATCCACCAGCCATGCGTCGGGCGGAGCATAGGAGCGCGCCGTGTGCGGGTCAACGGCGTGTGTGGCCGAAAAAGGCCGACAATCAGCTCCTGACGCAATCCTGACGAACACTGCACGCGGCCATGACGGCGCCCGGACGCATCGCCGACAATGCGCACACAGGCGACGCCGAGAGTCCCGCGGCGGCGTCCCTCGAGCGCTGCCCAGCCGCGGCTGTAGAATCGCGTCGACCACAGGAGGCCTGATGCAACCGACTCGTCGAACGTTCCTCACGGCCGCGTCCGGGATCGCCCTCGGCACGCGCCTCGCCGCCGCGTCCACGCAGGGCGCCAACGACCGCATCCGCATCGGCGTCATCGGCACCGGCGGACGCGCGCGTGCGCTCATGAACCGGCTCAAGGAGATGCGCGGCGTCCAGTTGACGGCCATCTGCGACGTCTACCAGCCGAGCCTGGACCGGGCGGTGGAGCACGCGCCGGCCGCGACGCGCGTCGCGGACTACCGGCGCATCCTCGACGACACGTCGATCGACGCGGTCCTCATCGGCGCACCCGATCACTGGCATCGCACGATGACCATCGACGCGGTGAAGGCCGGCAAGGACGTGTACGTCGAGAAGCCGATCGCCCGCACCATCGAGGAGGGCGAGGCGATGGTGCAGGCCGTCGAGGCCTCGAAGCAGGTCGTCCAGACGGGCACGCAGCAGCGCAGCTGGGACCACTTCAAGCTCGGGAAGTCGCTCATCGACGCAGGTCGCCTCGGCCAGACGACCTTCGTCCACACGTACTGGTACCAGCAACCGGGATCGGGGGCCGGCGCGCAGGTGGACACCGCACGCCTCGACTGGAAGGCCTGGCTCGGACCCGCGCCCGATCGCCCCTTCGACCCCGAGCGCTTCCTCAACTGGCGTCACTTCTGGGACTACGGCGGTGGCGGGTTCACCGACCTCCTCACGCACTGGATCGACATCGTCCACTGGTACATGGACGTCGAGGCGCCTCGCGCCGCCATCGCGACGGGCGCCAACTACATCCGCACGTCGTGGGAGGCCCCAGACACGTACTCGGCGTCGCTGGAGTTCCCGAAGGACTTCACGACCGCGTACCTCGGTTCGTTCAACAACCGCACGGACGATGGCGGGCTGGAGTTCCGGGGGAGTGAGGCGACGATGAAGATCGACAGACGACGGCTGGCCGTGTACCGCAACGACGCGCCGTACGTCCCCGGATCGCATGCGCCGGAACCGGAGATCTTCGTCCGATCGGGCGCCGACGGCACCGTCGCGCACCTGCAGAACTGGGTGGACTGCATGCGCAGCCGCCGGACGCCCGCGGCCGACATCCGCACGGGCCACATCGCGGCACGGACGTCGCACCTCGCGAACATCGCGCTGCGCGAACGCCGGCGGGTGACCTGGGACGGTTCAGCGGCGCGCTGACAGGCGCGGCGGCCGGCGCTGGCGCCCCGAGAGGCACCAGCGCCGCGCGCCGCTGGAGTGGTCACCGGCGCTGGTCGTGGGGCACGGTGACGACGGCGCTGCACGAGCCCGCGTTGCCGGCAAGGTCGCGGGCCGTGACGGCGATCGTGTAGGTCCGGCCATCACGATCGCTGCCCTTGCGCTTCGGGACGAGCGGGACGCCAACCGAGAACGTGCCGTCGCTGGCGACGCTCACGACGCCCGACGGCTGCACCGTACCGTATTCGTCGACGACGCTGAACATGAGGCTGGTGGGATCGATGCCGGAGCCCTCGTCAGTGGCCGTACCCGAGACCGTCACTGGCACCGGCTTGCCTGACACGGGCCACAGGGTGTCTGGAGTCGCCGTGCAGGAGAGGGTCGGCGCCGACACGTCGTACTGGCCCGCTGACACCAGGTAGGCAATCGTGTTGAGCGCCCATGTCGTGTTGGCCGGGCCGTGATTCGGTAGGAACACCGCATCCACGTCGGTCGCAATGACCATCCGTCCGGCGGATGGGGCGTAGTCGCCGCGCTCCCAGGCCGCCACGACGTTCTCCCCGGTCGCGGTCGCCGTGCCGACGATGGTCCCCCCGCGCGCCGCGACGTCACCGGCATCGAGCGCACCGTAGGCAAACAACTGCCGCACGTCGACCGCGGCGCCGAACGGGCCGTCGTACACGGGAGCCGTGCCGTTGGTGGCGCGTGGCTCGCCGCCGGTGAGCGTCGGAGTCGGGATGCCGAGCAACTCGCCGATGGGGTCGTGGTGCAGGTCGTCCTGCAGCAGCCACAGGTTGCCGCCTGCCTGGTAGTAGCCGCGCAGTGTCTCTGCGTAGGAGGCCGCGTCTGGATCGGCGATCCAGGGGATGATCACGGCGCGGAGCCGTGCCATCAGCCCAGGCGTCAGCGCGCTGAAGTCGGTCAGGGCGACGCGGCGATTCACCACCCCGGCCGGTCCGAACATCGACGGGTCAGCCAGAGTCGTCGCAAGGGGCCTCAGCACGCCGGCGGTTCCGCAGTAGAAGTTGCCTCCGTCGGTCGAGAGCGCGCAACTGGGCACGCCGATGAGGTCGTACGTGATCTCGTCGATGGTTCCGCCCGACACGAGGAATGCCGTCGCGTTCAGGCCGAAGCGACCGTTGTCGTTGCGCGACGCCACGGGCTCGTAGACCGCGGCGACGAAGTCCACGAGCATGTCCACGTCGGTCGCGATGATCAGGCGGCCGGCTCCAGCGGCGTACTCGTTCTCGTTCCAGACGGCGGCCATCGGCTGGCCAGCGACGTTGGTGCCGACCACATGGCCGCCGCGGAGGATGACGGCGGCGGGGTCGAGGCGACCGGCTGCGAAGGACTGGATGACCGAGGTGGCCGCGCCGAACGGGCCGGCGTACAGCGGCGCGGTGCCCGTTGTCGGCCCGGGCGGGATGTTCTGGAAGAGCGTGGGCACGCCGAGCGCGGCGTTGACGGGGTCGTTGCCCGGGTTGTCCGCGAGGATGAAGAGGTCCCCGCCGGCAAGGAAGTAGTCGCGCACGAGGTTCGCCCGCGCGCCAGCCTCGACTGTCGACCACCAGGGAATGAGGAGACCGTCGATGCCCGCAAGGTCGGCCGCCGTGAAGGCCGACACGGCAACGGTCGTCACTGCGACCGGCACGGTGCCGCCGGGGCCGAAGTTGGCCGGGATGGCCAGGGCTTCGCGGTAGGAGACGAAGCCGCTTCCGTCGAAGCAGTAGAAGCTGCCGTTTGCCGTCGCCGCGGCGCAACTGACGCCGCCAAGGGTGTAGGTGGCCGGCGGCTGGGCGTGCGCCAGCCCCGCGGCAGATACGCCAACGCCGGCGAAGACGATGCCGAGGAACCGAACGGAGAACGTACGCATCCAAACCCCCTGTCAGACCGGATGTGCTGTTGCCGGCGAACGCCGACTCGTCGGAAGGACGATTCGGCCCCAAACGCCCGTGTTGTCGTGGCGTAAGGCGCACGCAAACCGGCTCACGGAACCCCGGCGGCCGGGAACGCCGAGAGCTCGGCTACTCTCTTGGCGTGCCACGTTCGTCCCGTCGTCGCCAGGCCGCGCGCGCGATGGCCCCCGCACCAGAGGGTCGCGCCCGCGCCATCTGGTGGTGGCCGTGGGCAGTTCTGCTGGCAGGCGTGCTCGCCCTGAAGATCGCGCTGGCGCTGACACTGGCGCCCCATCCCCTGCTGCAGCCTGTCGGGGACCTCGATGCCGGCGCGTACTGGCGGCTCGCGCAGCGCGTGGCAGGCGGCGACCTGCTGCTGACCGGCACGCCGTTCTACGTCTCGGCCCTCTACATCTACTGGCTGGCCTTCGCGCAGGTCGTGACCGGCGCCAGCGTTGCGGGCGTCCTCGTCCTGCAGGCCGTGCTCGGCACCGCCGCCGTGGCGCTGACGGCCGGAACCTCGGCCTCGTGGGTGGAGCCGGGCGCGCGGGCTCGCGCGGCTGTCGTCGCCGGCAGTGCGCTGGCGCTCACAGGCATCGTCGCGCTCCAGGATGCGCTGGTCCTGCAGTCGGCGCTCGATGCCCTGCTGATGGCGCTCGTGGCATGGAGCTTCACGCGCGCGCTGCTGGCGCCGTCGCCAGCGCGCTGGGCCTGGTGCGGCGCCGCGCTCGCGCTGCTGGCCACCAACCGCCCGAATGCGTGGCTCCTGGCACCCGTATGTGTCGTTGGCGCGGCTGGCCTGGCTGGGGCAGCCCGGCCTTCCAGGGATGGGCGGCTGCGCGCCGCGGGCGCGTCGGTCGCCGGCGCGGCGCTCGGCGCGGTCCTCGTGCTCGCGCCCTTCACGGTGCGGACGGCGCTGGCGACGGGGGAGTGGCAGGTGCTGCCCGGGCACGGCGGCCTCAACCTGTACATCGGCAATCACGCTGACGCCAACGGCACGTACACGGTGATCGACGGGATCCGGCCGTCGATCGAGGGCCAGCGCGAGGACATGCGCCGCGTGGCGGAGTCGGCAGCAGGGCGATCGCTCACGGACGCGCAGGTGTCGTCGCACTTCGTCCGCGCGTCGCTGTCGTGGTGGCGCGAGGCGCCGCTCCACGCGCTCCGCCTGCTCGCGTACAAGGCATGGCTGACGATGCACGCGTGGGAACTGCCGATCAACGTGAGCTACGCGTGGTTCCGCGAGCAGGTGCTGATCCTGAAGGTGCTGCCGATCGGCGCGTGGCTGCTCGTGCCGATCGGGCTTGCCGGTGTCGTCGCGGGTCACCACGAGGTGCCAGAGGCACATCGCGCGGCCTGGCGCTGGTTCCGCCTGCTGCTCCCGGTCTACCTCGCGAGCGTCGCGATCTTCTTCGTCGTCGACCGCTACCGCGCGCCGGCGATCGTGCTCGGCGCGATCGTCGCGGGCGTCCTGACGTCAGGTGTGTCCAGCAGGTGGCCGGCTGGTGGGTCGACGGCGAATCGTGGCCGGCTGGCCGCCATCGCCGTCGCGGCCATCACGTTGGTCGCAGGCCTGATCCCGCTGCCGTTCCAGTTGGGCGAAGCCGAGGCCGACACGCGGATGGCGCTCCACGCCATCGGGAGTGGGCAGGCCGCCGACGCTCGCGCATGGCTCGGACGCGCCGTGGCGCGACATCCGGCGCCCGGTGTCGCCTGGCTGCGCGCCGGCCTGGCCTGGCAGTCGCGTGGCGAACTGGCCGACGCGGAGCGGGCGCTGCGCGAGGCGTACCGTCTCGATCCCGACGTGGGCGACGTGGCGTTCGCGCTGGCGGGCGTCCTGATCACGGAGGGCAAGGGCGCCGAGGCCGTGCCGCTGTTCGAGCAGGCCGCGCGTGCCGGTGTGCGTTTGGATCGCGTGGGCCTCGACCTCTCGCTGGCGCACTGGCAGGCGGGCAACCAGGCCAGGGCGCGCCAGGTGCTCGCGGCGGGCGTTCCGGAGTCGGGTCTCCCGCTGCTGCGTGCGCGGGCGCTGGCGTCGGTCGAGACCAGGCAGGTCGATCTCGCGGAGTGGCTGCTCTCGGAGTATCGACGTCTGGCGCCGGGGGACTCCGAGATCGCCGAGAAACTGGGGTTGATGCGTGCGCGTCGCGGGGACGCCGGCGCCGTCGCGCTGTTGGAGGAGGCCGTGCGCCTCGACCCGGCGCGCCCCACGGCGCAGTTCAACCTGGCCGTCGCCCGCGTGCAGCAGGGCCGCCGGGACGAAGCCATCGCCCTGCTGCGCGAGGCCCTGCGCCTCGACCCCACGTACGCGCAGGCCGCTGGCGCGCTGCGCGAGCTGCTCGCGACACCGTAGGGGGCGCTGGTGTAGGGGCTCCAACGTCGCAGGCGCCGCCCTCCACCCTCGTAGGCGCCGGACTTGTCCGGCGCCCTGCGCCCTGCCCGCGTTCCTGAATCTCGTAGGCGCCGGACGCTCATGAATCTCGTAGGCGCCGGACTTGTCCGGCGCTGCCCGCGGGACAAGTCCCGCGGCTACGACTTGTCCAGCGCTGCCCGCGGGACAAGTCCCGCGGCTACGACTTGTCCGGCGCTGCCCGCGGGACAAGTCCCGCGGCTACGACTTGTCCAGCGCTGCCCGCGGGACAAGCCCCGCGGCTACGACTTGTCCGGCGCTGCCCGCGGGACAAGTCCCGCGGCTACGACTTATCCGGCGCTGCCCGCGGGACAAGTCCCGCGGCTACGACCCTCTCGTCCCCCGTCCCCCGTCCCCCGGTCCCCGGCCCCGGCCCCGTCCCCCGGCCCCGTCCCCCGGTCCCCGGCCCCCGGCCCCCGGCCCCCGGTCCCCGGTCCCCGTCCCCCGGCCCCCGGAACCGGCCCTCAGGGCTCGGCGAACTGGCGGAAGTAGCCGACGCACTTGTCGCGCCAGGCGGCGGCGTCGATCGCCTGCTGGCGCAGCTTGGCGGCGACGGCGGCGTGGCGTTCGCCGTCGACACGGCCCGCGAGCGCGGCCCATGTGCGCTCGAGCGCCGCGGCTTCCTCCGCGCCGCGCGTGTAGGCCGCGACGATCGACTCCCACAGCGTGCGGCCCGATGTCATCCTGTAGGTCCACGGCAGGCGGTGGAACCACAGCAGCAGCGAATCCGGCGTGGTCGTCGGATCGGCCCACTGCTCGCGCATGGGCGACCGATACTGCTGGACGGCGTTGCTGCCGCGCGGCGACCTGTCGAAGCCGACGGCCTCCCGGCTCGCGCGGTGGTAATAGATCGCTGACCAGTCGGCGCGGCGCGGGTCCGGGTTCTCCGGCATCGGCTCGTAGTGATCGCCGCCGATCAGGTGGTGCAGGCCGAGCGGCATCGTGTAGCGCACGTACGTCTCGTGCGTCGACAGCAGCAGGCCGGTGATGGTCGACACCACCTGCGGGTCGTCCGACCAGGTCATGCGCGTCCACTCGTCAGCGAGTGCCTCCGCCGTGAGCCCGGGATTCCACGCCAGGCGTCCGTACGCGTGCCAGTTGGCCTGCGCGAGATGGTGGCCCGTCCAGTTCCTGTCGGTGCCCGTGTTGGCCACGCCAGCCATTCCGGTCTCGGCGTACGCGTGCACGTCGCCCTCGAGCACGCGGGCGACCGTCGATCCGGGCCCCGCGGCATGCGTGTCGGCCGTGAGCACCTCGCGCCACATCGGCGCGAGATAGACCGCGTGCGTCGAGTGGCCGAAGTACTCCTGCGTGACCTGCAACTCCGCCATCAGCGGCGTCTTCGGCATGGCGCCGAACAGCGGGTGGAACGGCTCGCGCGGCTGGAAGTCGAGCGGGCCGGTCTTGACCTGCACCATGACGTTGCGGCGGAACGTGCCGTCGAGCGGCGTGAACTCGGCCCAGGCGCGCTTGACGCGATCGGGGTCGACCGAGTCGTCGTACACGAACGCGCGCCACATCACGATGCCGCCGTGCGGCGCGAGCGCGTCGGCCAGCATGTTGGCGCCGTCGGCGTGCGTGCGCTTGTAGTCCTGGGGGCCCGGCTGGCCCTCGCTGTTGGCCTTGACGACGAAGCCGCCGAAGTCTGGGATCCGCGCGTACACCTCGTCGACCCTGGCCTTCCACCACGCGGCCACCCCGGCATCGAGCGGATCGGACGTCGCGAGCCCGCCGATCGTCCGCGGCGCCGAGAAGTTGGCCGAGAGGTACACGCGGATGCCGTACGGGCGCAGCACGCGCGCGATGGCGGCGATCTTGTCGAGGTACGCCGGCGTGAGGATCTGCGGGTTCGCGTTGACGTTGTTCAGCACCGTGCCGTTGATGCCGAGCGAGGCGTTGGCCCGTGCGTAGTCGGTGTACCGGGCATCCACGGTGCCCGGCAGCGCGTTCCAGTCCCACAGCGAGCGGCCCGCGTAGCCGCGTTCGATCGACCCGTTCAGGTTGTCCCAGTGGTTGAGCAGTCGCCGCTTCAACCTGGGACGCTCGGCGATGTCCAGCCCGTCGAGGCTCGCGCCCGTCTGCACGAGGCGGAGCAGGTGGAACGTGCCGTAGAGCACCCCCACGTCGGTGCGCGCGGCGACGACGAGAACCGGCGCGTCCTGCACGCGCGCCGATCGCAGGAGGTAGCCCTCGTCGCCGAGCGGGCCGAGCGCCGCGTCCAGGCTTAGTGCGGCGACGACCGGTGACGTCGACGGCGTGCCGAGGACGATGGCGCCGCGGGTGGGCGTCGTTGCCCGCGGCACGTCGGCGCCCGTGAGACCCCGCAGGCCCCTCGACAGCTCGCCGACGGCGGCTCGAATGGTCTCGCCGCCTGTGGGCGCGACGATCGTCGTCGCGTGGGCGCGGACCTCAGCGAGCCTGGCGGCCTGCGTGATGGGCCTGTAGCGGAGCCAGAGGTCGTAGCCGTCCTCGGCGCGGGCGGGGAGCGCGGCAAGCACGCAGAGCACCCATGCGCATGCCGCGGCCCGGCCCATCGTGAGGGTGTGCATGCGGGAGAGGGTACACGATGGCCGTCCCCCCTCTCATGCGGCCAGTGCGCGGCGGACGATGGGCGCGACCTGCGTGCCGAACAGCTCGATCGCCTTCATCACCTGGGCGTGAGGCATCGTGCCCACGCTGACGTGCAGCAGGTACCTGTCGAAGCCGAGGATGTCGTGCTGGCGGAGGATCTTCTCCGCGACCTCCTCGGCGCTGCCGACCAGCAGCGCGCCCTGCGGTTCGCGCATGGCATCGAAGGACGCGCGCGTCATCGGGGGCCAGCCGCGCTCGCGGCCGATGCCCGTCATCGCGACTTCGTACGGCGGGAAGAACTCGTCGGCGGCCTGCTGCGAGGTGTCGGCGACGTACCCGTGCGAGTTGATGGCGAGCCGCGGGCGGCCGTGTCCCGCACGCTCGGCGGCGTCCTGGTGCAGATCGACGAACGGACGGAAGCGCGCCGGCATGCCGCCGATGATCGCGAGCGTCATCGGCAGGCCGAGGCGCCCCGCGCGCTCGGCGGAGCCCGGCGTGCCGCCCACGCCCACCCAGACGGGCAGCGGGTGCTGCACCGCGCGGGGGTAGACGCCCCTGTCGTCGATGGCGGGGCGGTGGCGGCCGCGCCAGGTCACGCGCTCGTGCTCGCGGATCCGGAGCAGCAGGTCCAGCTTCTCCGCGAAGAGGTCGTCGTAGTCGTCGAGGTCCTGCCCGAAGAGCGGGTAGGACTCGATGAACGAGCCGCGGCCCGCGATGATCTCGGCGCGTCCGGCAGAGATCAGGTCGAGGGTCGCGAACTGCTGGTACACGCGGACCGGATCGTCCGAGCTGAGGACCGTGACGGCGCTGGCCAGACGGATACGCGAGGTCCGCGCGGCCGCGGCCGCGAGCACCACCGCTGGCGCAGACACCACGAAGTCGCGCCTGTGATGCTCGCCCACGGCATACACGTCGAGTCCCACCTGGTCGGCGAGCACGACTTCCTCGATGAGGTCGTGCATGCGCTGCGCCTCGCTCACGAGGTGGCGCGTGTGCGGATCGGGAAAGCGGTCGCCGAACGTCGTGATGCCGAGTTCCATCACGACAGGGTACAAGCCGGAGGGTCCGGCTGATACGTAGCGGCCGGACTTGTCCGGCCGCCATGCTCGGCGACTGGCGCCGCCCGCGGGACAAGTCCCGCGGCTACGAGCCTGCGAACTCCTGCCTGGCCGGAGGGTCCGGCTGATACGTGGCGGCCGGACTTGTCCGGCCGCCATGCTCGGCGACTGGCGCCGCCCGCGGGACAAGTCCCGCGGCTACGAGCCTACGAACTCCTGCCTGGCCGGAGGGTCCGGCTGATACGTAGCGGCCGGACTTGTCCGGCCGCCATGCTCGGCGACTGGCGCCGCCCGCGGGACAAGTCCCGCGGCTACGAGCCTGCGAACTCCTGCCTGGCCGGAGGGTCCGGCTGATACGTAGCGGCCGGACGTGTCCGGCCGCCATGCTCGGCGGCTGGCGCCGCCCGCGGGACAAGTCCCGCGGCTACGAACCTACGAATTCCTGCCTGGCCGGAGGGTCCGGCTGATACGTAGCGGCCGGACGTGTCCGGCCGCCATGCTCGGCGACTGGCGCCGCCCGCGGGACAAGTCCCGCGGCTACGAACCTCGGATCCCGGCGGGCCATCAGCGGCCGGGTGGGACTCGGCCCTCCCTCAGAAATCGACCCTCGCCATCAGCAGCAGGCGGCGGGGCGGGGCGTAGCTGGTCGGGAGCCCGAGCAACGGGTTCGGTCGGGTCGTGTTCACCACGAGTGCCCGCGTGTAGCTGGCCGGGTCGCCGGCGACCTGCGTGCCGTTCAACTGACGGGTGCGCGGGTCGAGGAACGCGCGGTTGTCGCGGCTGAGGGCCGTCTGCTCGTTGAACAGGTTCAGGATGCGCGCTTCGAGGCGCGTCACGAACCGGCCGCCGATGCGCAGGTTGTAGGCGGCGAGCAGGTCCACGTTGGTCCAGAAGTCGTTGCGGTTGGACCCGAGCGGCTCGAGCAGGTTGCGGTAGCCGCTGTACCAGTCCTGCACGCGTCGCTCCCACGGCGTCCCGCTCTGCGCGCGCACGTACCCGCCGAGCGAGAACGCGTCGGTGATCATGTACGTGCCGAACACCTTCAGCACGTGCGGGCGGTCCTCGCCGAGGGGCCCGTTGCGGAAGTCGTCTTCCACGAACACGCCGGGCCCGTCCTGCAGGATCGACGACGTGTTGAACACGGCGCCGGCCGCGTAGTCGAGGTCGAAGTTGCCCGTCAGCTCGCTCCAGGCGTAGCTCACCGTGGTGCTCCAGCGGTCGGCCATGCGCCGCGTGAGCTCGACGGTGAGCGCCTTGTATTCGCGGCGCGCGTTGGACAGGTTGTCCACCACGAAGGTCGAGGCGGGGAGCACGCTGGGCTGGTCCTCGATGAAGTCCTTGGCCGAGCGGTCCATGTAGAAGACGTCGAGGCCCCAGTTGCCGCCGAGCGGCGTCGCGTACCCGACGAGCCACTCGTCGGTGTAGGTCGGCTGCAGGCCGGGCAGGATGACGCGGTTGGTCGTGTTCGAACTCGTGGTGTCGCTGATCAGGACGCCTGTGGCGGCGTCGAAAAACGGCGTGTTCTGCACGAGGCGCAGCGGCGCGTGGGCGCGGGCGCTGCTCTTCTGATCGCTGCCGTAGTAGCGCCCGTAGTTGGCGTACACCTTGTCGCCCTGGCCCTTGCGCAGGTTGATGTTGACGCCGAGGCGTGGCTGCAGCTGCTCGCCGTAGTCGAACGTGATGAACGTGTTGCGCGCGTCGCCAATCTGCTGCGCGAACTCGTCGCGGTTGAGCAGCAGCCCGGCGTTGAACACGACGCGCGACCCCACCTGGATGTTGTCCTGCACGAAGAAGCTGTACGTGCGCGACTTCGAGAGCTGCGGGTTCTGCGTCGGGTAGTACTGGCCCTGCCACCGCCGGCCGGCCTCGACGAGCGTGATGGTCCCCCAGCCGTTGGCGGTACGCGTGAGGTCCTCCTCGGTGGTCTCGAACATGAATCCCGCGCGCAGGTCGTGCGACGTCTTGCCGAGGCCGAACAGGGTGCCGGTGTTGGCGCGGAACTCGTTGCGCACGTAGTTCTGCCGGTTCAGCAGCAGTGCCGCGCCGCCGTAGCGGTAGCCCGTCGCGGGATCGACGAAGTAGCCCATCTGCCTCAGGTTGCCGAGGTCGAAGGTCGGGCGGTAACCGAGGTCGGTGCGCGCCACCGATTCGTTCTGCTCGTCGAGCCGCAGGTACTTGGCCTCGACGTAGTTGCGCTGCCCGAAGAACATGTTCCAGGCGGCCGTCGCCACGCGGTTGGTGCCTTCGTTGTCGGTGGCGACCTCCGGGGAGTCGTTCACACCCACACCCGCGAACTCGGCCTTGCTCGGGCGCACCCGGTAGCCGACGTTGACGAACTGCGACTGCACCGGCGCGAACGTCAGCTTGCCGAAGAACTCCGTCGTCGTCGTCTCGCTGTCGGGTACGGGGCCGAGGTTGTTCACCCGCCCCGACGTCGTGGACTTCAGGAGCTGGCCCGACGTGTAGAAGAACAGCTTGTTCTCGAGGATCGGCCCGCCGAGCGCATAGGCCGGAATCCAGCGGTCGGTCGTGCTCCGGATGTTGGTGGCCTCGTTCTTCGCGTTCCAGGCGGCCGGAATGGCTTCGAACCGGAAGCCGCCCTTGAACTGGTTGGTGCCCGACCGCGTCACGGCGTTGGTCACGAAGCCCGACGACCGGCCGAACTCGGCCGAGATGGCGCCGCGCTTGACGTTGAACTCGGCGATGTCGAACTCGTTGACCTCGGTGCTGAGGTACCCGAAGCCCGGGTTGGTGATGTTCACGCCGTCGATGAGGTACGTGTTGTCCTGACGGCTGGCGCCGCCGCTCACGAGGCCCGTCGTGCCGGCGTTGTTCTCCGCGACGCCGGGAATCAGCTGGAACAGGCCCGCGTACGTGCGCTGCAGCGGCAGCTCCTTGATGACCTGGGCGTCGTAGTTGAAGTTGACCTCGGTGCTCCGGAGGTCCACCACGGGCGCCGCGGCGCTGACTTCCACGGTCTCATCGACGTTCAGCCCCAGCACGATGTCCACCTGGGCGTCCACGTCCACCTGGACGGCGACGGACCGCTTGGCCGACCCCGTCCCCTGCTTGCTGACTTCGAGGAGGTACGCGCCTGGCAGCAACAGCGGGAAGCGGTACACGCCGCCGGCATCGGTGGTGGCCACGCGCTCACCCGGCAGGGGATCGCCTGTGAGGCGGACGGTGGCGCCCTCGACGAGTTGACCGCCCTGATCGAAGACGACGCCAGAAATCGAGCCGGTATCGGCGGCCAGGACGACTGCCGACGACAGGCACGAGAGCACGGCCAGCAACACCGCCAGCCCGCGCGCGATCACCATGAGAAGACTCCCTCCGAAGGACGTTGACCTGCGTCACGCGGCAGCGCTCGCTGACGCGACGCAGCGAGCTGCTACTGACCGATCCTGGCGACATGCAACAGGCGGACCGTCGCCCCACGCGCGGCGGTGGCGCCGTTCACGAGCGACAGCCCAGCGTCGGTGCCGTCCGAAAGCCCTCGGCTACGGGAACGTGGAGGAAGGATTCGGAATTCAGGATTCTCCGCCAACGGTCGGACGGCGCGTGAGGTCAGGTTGGCGTCGCCACGAGCGTGGACGCGTAGACGGCGGCGCCGAGCAGGCCCGTCTGGCGGTTGAGGACGATGGAGACCGGCATCCGCTCGACGAGTCGGGTCATGGGCGGCTTGGCCAGGAAGGCCTCCATGAAGAACGGCAGGTCGAACGCGGGAAGGATCTTCGGGGGGATGCCGCCGCCGAGGTACACGCCGCCGGTCGCCACGCACTGCAGCCCGAGGTTGCCCGCGGCGCTCCCGTAGATCGAGAGGAAGAGCTGAAGCGCCTCGACGCACTGCGGGTCGGATCCCTCGAGGCCCCGCCGGCTGATCTCGGCCGGCAGGTCGTCTTCGTCCACCGAGGTCAGCAGCGGCGAGGCGTTCGCGCTCGTGAACCGGAGCAGATTGATGAAGCCCTTGCCCGAGATGACGTGCTCGTAGGTGGCGCGGCCGTAGCGGGAAGTGAGGAACTCGAGGAGCGCGACCTCGCGCGGCCCGCGCGGCCCGAAGTCGGCGTGCCCGCCCTCGGACGGCGACGGAATCAGGCGTCCGTGCTGGCGGACGAGGATGGCCTGGCCCAGGCCCGTGCCGGCCGCCATGAGGCACGCGTTGCCGTCGGCGTTGAACTCGCCGACCTGCAGCACCTTGAGTTCGTCGGGCCGCAGCGCGGAGACGCCGTACGCCATGGCCTCCACGTCGTTGAGGATCGACGCGCGCCGGATGCCGGTGGCCGCCATCAGCTCACGGCCGTCGATGGCCCACGGCACGTTGGTCAGCCGCGCGACCTGCTTGATGTTCGGTCCCGCGACGCCGATGCAGGCCACCTGTACTTCCTGCGCCCGGACAGCCGTGGCCGCGAGAAAGGCCCCGACCATCGCCGACAGGCCGGCGTAGTCGAGCGTGACGTATTCCCGTACGTCGAGCAGCTCGGGACGCCCGCCCGTCGGGCGGAACAGGCCGAGTTGCGTCTTCGTGCCCCCGAGGTCACCAGCCAGCAACATGGGCGGCAGGATACCTGAGGAACGTAGAACGTAGAACGCCGCGACGCTCGATGGCGTCGTCTGGGGCGATTGCTGGCGAAGGCTGGCACGAAGCCCAGGACGGGCGGTGCGAGACGAGACGTGGCAGGTTGGGGTGCAGAAGCTCGTCACCGGGGCGGTACCCGCGGCACGTCGAAGACGAACCGCGAGTCGTCCATCTGCAGGTTGGCTTCGGGCGTGAACGTCGTCGTGATGCGGTCGACGCTGCCACCCGGCGATCCCCGCGGCGTGTCCTCGACCAGCTTCAGCAGCAGGTGGGACGCCGCGTCCACCCACGCGGTCGTGGGACGGGCGGGTCCGAAACGTCCGGTCGACTCGCCCGTCACGCGAAGCACGTCCCGGCCGCCCAGCGTGTCGGCCACCATGGCGGTGGGCGCAAGATCGGTCAGTACCCCGTGCATGCCCGCCTGGGGGAAGAGCAAGGGGGCGAGGTGCATCGCCGACCCACGGGTCGGATACGACGCGAGACCGAACGCCTGGGCTCCACGTCCGCCCGAATAGACCTCGTGAACGTTGGTCGTCTTCCACCACGATTGGAAGTCCCCGCCGTCACACCAGAATCACGAGGCGGTCTGCGCCTGCGCTCTCGGCTTCCACGAACTCGAAGTAGAAGTTGCGAGGGGCGCGGTAACGTAGCGCCACTGCATGAGACTCCGAGACCAGCGGGCCGCCCGGATTCGCCGACTCGACGACCACCACTGCGGTGACGCTCAGCGACTGTAGGGCGCTGTAGGCGGCCTTCACGCGCTGGAGAGCCTCAGCAGCAGCCGACGGTTGCGTGCCGTCAATGGTCGTCGACCCAGTCACAGCCAACGCGGCGACGAGCACAGCCAACGGTCGGACCGACATTTCGATCGTCTCCCCGGCCCTGTCAGGGCCGGCGCACCAGTTCGACGCGGCGGTTTCGGGCTCGCCCTTCGAGCGTTTCGTTGGAGTCCTTCGGCTGGCTCTCTCCGTATCCGGTGGAGGTGAGCCGGCCGGCCGCGACCCGGTAGCGCGCCGTCAGTGCGTCCTTGACCGCGGCGGCGCGCCGCTTCGACAGGTCCAGATTGTACGCGTCGCTCGCGATGCTGTCGGTGTGCCCGGCGATGCCGAGGCGCCAGTCCGGATGGCGCGCCATCATCTCGCCGATCTCCCGGAGGGTGGGTTCGGACTCCGGCCGGATCTCGGCACTGTTGAACGTGAAGTAGATGTCGTAGACCTCGGCGCGTCCGGACTCGGCGAGCGCTCTTTCGAGTCCGCTGGCCTCGGCGGCCGAAACCGGCATGTCGGCCCCGCCGGTCGCGGCGCCAGAGCCATCGCCGGCTGCCGCCGACCGGGGGACCACACAGCGGTGGGTGATGCGTACGACCTGCAGCGTCTCCCTGTCGCCGCTGGTGGGCGGCGGCTCGCCCATCGCCAGGGCCATCTCCACTTTCGCGAGGTCAGGCGGCCGAATGCCGATGCGGAACTTGAGGGTGAGGGGGTTGGCTGGATCGTCGAGAAAGTAGAACTCCGACTGGTCGCCAAAGAAGTTCCCTTCCACCTTCAGCGCCGGCAATTCGACCAGCTGCCCGTTGACGGTGACTCGGACGGACTCGGTGCCGACGCGCCGCACCTCCGTCGTCATCTCGTTGTCGTAGACATTGGGATGGACATCCCGGTCGAGCGGCACGGCGCCGGCAAAGGGCCCGAACACCGAGAAGCGGACCCGACCGTGGGCCCGCAGCGCCTCCACCACGGCCGTCGATGTGCCGATCGCCGTCGTGCCCGGAACCAGTTCCGGGGTGTGCTCGGTGAAGCGCTGGAGGTACGACTGCGCCGACACCAGGTCCTCGACGCGCACGCTGCGCACCAGGTTCGTCGTGCGCAGGCTCGGCGCCACGTCGAACAGGTCCTGGACCATCGCCTCTGAGGAGTACGTGATGCGCACGGCCTCCGTCGTCATCGCCTCGACCGTCTTGATGGATTCGTAGTCGCCGCCCTTGTCGTTGATGGCGGTCACTACCGTCAGGCCGGGGCAAAGAGGAATCGTCTCGAGGCGGGAGACCTGGGCGCCAGCAGGCGCCGCCCACAGCACGGCGAGACAGAGACCGGTCGTGGCGGGGCGCACACGTGAATGATCGATCAATTCGCCCAACGAAGGATAGACTGTGCGCGTCTCAGGGGTGGCCAACGAGGAGCACGGACATGAGCCGGGTATCCGTTCCATTTCTCGCCCTCGTCGTCGCGTTGTCCGCCGCCGCGCCGTCGGCCACGGCCCAGGAGCCGGGCGCTGTCGCCGAGACACCCATCTTCGTGCAGATCCAGCCGGCCGACCTGCTGCCTGAAGTCGACGTCACCCAACTGCCGCAGCCGCTCACGACCCTCCAGGGCATCCCGGTCCGGATCAAGGGATTCGCTCTCCCTGCCCTGCGCAGCCAGACGCTGCAACTGTCGATCACGCCGCCCCAGACCCGTCAAACACCCGACCCGAGCCAGGCGCCCAACGAAATTCCGGAGGGCTGCTCGCGCGTCGTCGTCGTCGGTCCGTTTCGAGCCGAGGCGCCACACCTGCTTTCGGTGACCGTGGCCAGCGATGGCGCGTTCGACACCCTGTTCACGCCGACGACAACCGGTGAGCACGAGGTCGAGATTGCGGACGCGACCGGGAGATACCGGGGCGAAGGCTCCTTCTCCGTCGAGAGCCCGCAGGACGTCGCCGACGGTCTCTGCGAAAGACTGAACGAGGAGGCGACGGCGCTTGCCAAGCAAATGCTCGCGATCTTCCGCGAGGTCCAGGCACGGTTGCGCGAGCAGCCGCCGTCGCCGGGCCGGGACGACGCCGTGCGCATGGCCGATCGTCTGGGACAGGAGATGACACAGGCCTTCCCCGAAGGCGAGCCGCCCGTCTGGGCACACGCCACGGAGCATCTCGCCCACCTCATGTCGGTGGCGCCGCAAACGGCATCCGTGACGGGCCCGCTCGTGCGCGACCTGCGCACCTGGTATCGCGACGTGGCCGGCGCCAACCAGAAAGCATCGCAGGCCCTTGCCGCCCTGACGAAGGGCAACATCCTGTGCGACAACCTCGACACGATCGTGAACGGACTGAAGTTCACGGATTTCATGCTGGGCTTACTGGTGAAGCCCGGCCAGTTCTTCGTGGACTGGGCGCAAGAGAACGTCCCGACCAAACTCGCAGGCACGGTGCCGGCTGTGAGGCGAACACCGGCCCTGCAGGAGGGCATCGAGAGCGCCTGGAAGGGGTTGCTGACGTTCAAGCCCTGGCAACGCGCGCCGGTACCGTTGACGGCGGCCGAGAGAGCGGCCGGCACGTCGGGCCGGCTGACGGAAATCATCGACCATCGCTTCGAGCGGCAGCTCGGCGTGCAGAAGATGGCGGTCGACCTGTCGGCCTACGTGGCCTCGCGCGTCATGGAGGCCTACTGCCAGCAGTTCCGTGGCCCCGTCTCTGGCACGATGCGGGCCGACCTGCTGGCTGCCGACGGCACGACCTGGTGGAGCTACTCCCTCGAGATCAAGGGCGAGTTGGTCCTCCGCTATCCGAAGGACGCCAAGGGCGACACCATCGCGCTGACCGGCGACATCATCGGCAACGGCACGCGCTTCCGCTCCGCGGACAACGCCGTAGCGCGGCTGTTCCCGGGGCTGGGCGCCAGCACCATCACCGCCTACACGGAACGCACCGAACCGATGGGGCTGGCCGACGTGCAGGTCCTCAGCGACAGTCCGGTGCTCGCAAAGTCATCACTCGGCGGGCGGCCACTGCCGTCGTTCAATCCGCTGCTCTCCGTCATCGAAAAGGGCGGCCAGGTCACGAAGATGCTCTTCACCCCGGCCTTTTTCAAGATTCCCGTCCTGGGTGACCTGCGCGCCGACCGCCTGCGCGTCACGCTACAGGAGGCGGTGCAGGACTTCGAGGGCTCCGCTCAGACGAACGTGCGCCGACTCCTGCTCCCGATGCTCACGCTGGGCATGCCGCACTGGGTGAGTTACGCCCTGCCCTACAGGGGCGCACGCCTCCTGCTCTTCCGGGCGTTCGAGGACGGGCCCGTAGACTTCGAGGTCCGACGCTCGGGCCAGGCGATGCAGATCGACAGGACGTTCCACAGAGACCGCCGGAATGCCGGGTCGCGAGGTGTCTACGACGTGACCGTCAAGGCGTGCAACCCTGCCTGCCAGTGAGCGTCGGATGGCGAAGATGCGCGGCTGGCTGCTGCTCGGATTCGTCGTCGTGGTCCTGATCGCGTTTCAGGGAGCCATCGAACGGCTGGCCGACGCCCTGCTGTACGCGCCGTGGGCGTACGGCTGGGACTCCCGAGGTGACCTGACCGACGAGTGGACCGGTCGCCTCCCGGATGGTCGTGACCTCGATATCGCACTCGTCAGGGAGCTTGGAGCCGACGGGCTGCCGGTCCCGGCTGATGATTCGGACGCGACGATGATCGGTGCAGGTCGGATGTGCGAAGGCCGCGAGACCATCGAGCGATTCTCGGTTGCGGCCCGAAGCAATCGAAGCGGCAGTCGCGTCCGCCTCACGCTCGCGCAGCCGACCGGCACTCGTGCGAGCCTCAACGGCCGGTGGTCAGGAGACCTCCTCGAGGTGTCGGGCGATTCTCTGGGGCCGACAGGTCGCGGCGGCCCTGCGACGTGGCCAGTCCTGCGTGGAGGCGGAGCGATGAACGGCCACCCGAGCCTGGCGTCCGCGCCGTCGTGTCGCTCCGGCATCCGGGCAGCCGGCGCTGCCTGGTGCCCGCCTGCAGACACCCGTCTGGTACCCTGCCGCTGATGACCGACGCCAGGGTGCCCGCGCGGGTAGTCCGCGCCAGGTTTCCGGCGCTGCGTGACGACCACCTGCGTTCGCTCGCGCAGTGGCGGCTGGTGCAGCCGTCCCGCGATCAGGGTGACACGTCGTACTCGTTCGCCGATCTGGCCGTCCTCCGCGAGGTGCAGGACGCGCTGGCGCAGGGCGCGCCCCTCAAGGTCATCGTCCGCCAGTTGCTGGCGGCGCGTCAGGGACAGCTCGCGCTGTTCGAGGCCGGCGCGGCCCGCGACGAGGGCGGACGCGCCCGTGTCGTGACGCTGGCGCCGAAGCTGCCGCCGGGCGGCGAGCCCGCGCAAGGGGGGCAGGTCGACACCTCGCGCGCCGAAGCGGCCTTCGAGCGCGCCACGGCGCTGGACGATGCGGCGGGGCCGCATCGCAACCTGGCCATGCAGGCCTACCGCGAGGCGCTGGGGTTCGATCCGCACCTGGTGCCGGCCCTCATCAACCTCGGCAACCTGCACTACGCGGACGGACACCTGCCCGAGGCGGCGGCGCTCTATCAGCAGGCGCTGCACCTGGCGCCGGAGTCGTTCGAGGGCTGGTTCAACCTCGGACACACGCACCACGACGCCGGACGGTTCGGCGAGGCGGTGCGCTGCTACGCGCGGGCCCTCGACCTGGACGCCGCGTCTGCGGAGGCGTGCTTCTACCTGGCCGTGGCCTACGAGAAGCTGGGCCAGTCGCAGGGCGCGCGTCCGTACTGGCAGCGGTACCAGCGACTGGCACCGAATGGCGAGTGGAGTGCGCTGGCGCGCGAATTCGGGGAGTAGGGGCGGGACCTACCGCACGCGGAAGGTGATGATGCCGCGGACCGGATCGTAGGGCGAGACACCCACGGTGACGCGATCGCCGGGGACCACCTTGATGCGGAAGCGCCGCATGCGGCCGCTCAACTGCGCGAGCACTTCCTGGCCCGAATCGCACTGCACGCGGTAGAGCCCGCCGCTGTGCACGGCCGTCACCGTCCCCTGGACATCAATCAGATCGTCTTTACTCAATCAGTTCGTCTCCAATCCGACATTGTCCCACACTTGAGCGCCAGGACCGCCTGAAATGCCTCGCGTGCCTTGTCGCCCGCCGGCGCTCCACGAGGGAGGGCCGACTCTCCAGGTGGTGGCGTCGGCTTTCCGTGAGGCAGGCCGGCGCTCCACGAGGTAGGGCCGGCTCTCCGAGCCCGGCCAGGCATCAAGCATCAGTCATCGCCAAGCGACCGGACGGCCTGCTCGACCTGCGCGGCCAGCGCGGCGTAGTCGTCGCCGTGCAGACGCAGCGGCGGGCCGAACCGGACGACGACGCGCCCCGGCGTCGCGATCCGTGCCTTCTGGTGCAGCACCCGGTCGACGCCCTCGAGCCGGACCGGCACCACGGGCGCGCCGAGCCGCGCGCCGATCATGCCGACGCCGGCGCGGAACGGGTTGATCTCGCCCCGGCCATCGACCGCTTGCCCTCGGGGAAGATCAGGACCGACTAGCCCGTCGCCGACCAACTCGCCGATGTAGCGCAGCGTCTGCGCGTGCCGGCCTCGCGCTGCGGCAGCGGGAACGCGTTGAAGAACAGCGACGCCAGGTAGTAGTTCAGGCCGTTGGTCAGCCGCGCCCGGCGGCTGTCCTGCCGGGAAGAAGTGCGCCTTGAAGAACTCCTTCGCCATGGCGATGGCCAGTGGCGTAGCGCCACCGCCGCGGCAGCGCCGCCAGGATGACGGGCGTGTCCAGGTGGCTCTGGTGGTTGGCGGCGAAGACGACCGGCCCGTCGAGCCCGTCCAGGTGCTCGAGTCCCTCGACGCGCAGCCACACGAACAGCCGCCGCGAGCGGCAGGAGCCACGTCGGCAGGCTCACCCTGCGCACGGCCAGTGCGCGGGCCAGGCCGCGGTTCCACCGCGGGAAGTCGAACGGCGTCGCGGCCTCGGCCGGGTGGGTCGGCTCTCCGACGGAGTCGTGCCGACGCCGTCGCGAACCCCTGCCTGTTCGGTCTCGGCTCCCTGATGTCCGGCCACGGTGACCGGTGGCCCGTGACCTGTGACGAAGTTCCGGAGGTCGCCCACCGTCCGCGCCGCCGCGAACGGGCCTTCATCCAGCGTCGTCTGGAAGCGCTCCTCGAGCGCCATGAGCAGCTCGACGCGCTCGAGCGAGCTGAGCGCCGAGCGCCTCGATTGTCGTGTCGTCGTCGACGTCGGACCGGCCCCTGGCGAAGCGGTCGACGCACGTGGCCCAGCGGCGTCGCCGCCCGCGTCGGGCCGCGCGGCCGCCGCCTCGCCCGACTCCACCCACGCCCGCAGCGTCGCGGCGCTTCAGCTTCCGCGTGCCCTCGGTGCGCGGCAGGTCCGCGCCCGGCCAGACCGACGGCGCCGCGGATGCGCTGGTGGTCGCCGAGCTGCGCGTTGGCCTCGTCCACCACCGCCGCGATGGCGAGTCGGTGCCTCGCAGGCACGAGCACGGCGTGCACGCGCTCGGCCCGTCCGTCCGCGCCGACCCACGACGGCGGCATCGCGCACGCCGGTGCGGGCCAGCAGCACGCGCTCGACGTCCTCGGGAAAGACGTTCAGACCCTCGGGCGTGACGATCATCTCCTTCTTGCGGCCGCGGATGTACAGCGCGTCCCTCGCTCGTCCAGCGCCGCCGATGTCGCCGGTGTGCAGCCAGCCGTCCTCGAACGTCGCGTCGTCTCGGCCGGCCGCGCCGTAGTAGCCCGTGCGTGACGTTGTCGCCGCGCACGAGGATCTCGCCGTCCGGCGCGATCTTCACCTCGACGCCGTGAATCGGCTTGCCGACGCTGCCCTTGCGCGCGCGTTGAACGGGTGGTTGAGCGTGACGATCGGCGCGGTCTCGGTCAGCCCGTAGCCCTGGATGACCAGGTACCCGAGACCGCGCCCAGAACTCCTCGAGCGCGGCGATCGAGCGGCGCGGCGCCGACGACGAAGCCCAGAACTTCCAGCCGAAGAGCCCGATGCACGCGCGGTACTGCCACCACCGGCGATCCACCCATCGGAGCGGCGCGATCCGGTCGGGTGCCGGCTGCACGGCAGCGTCCCGACAGGAACCTGACGTACTCGCGCAGCACGTCGAGCATCTTCGGCACGCACACGAGCACCGAGATGCGGCGCGCGCGGATCTGCCGGACGATGTCGTGCGGGTTGAGCCCCGCATGAAGACGACCGTGCCGCCGCAGCATCGGCGGGACGAACGTGGCCATCGCCTGGCCGAACATGTGGCTGAGCGGCAGCAGGTTCAGGAAGCGGATCGGGAAGAACGGGCCGTGCCCACCTCGGTACTTCCGCCACCTCGCCCTCGATCGGCACGATGTTGGCGAGGACGTTGCGGTGCGTGATGATGACGCCCTTCGGCTCGGCCGTGGCGCCCGACGTGAAGATGATCTCCGCCGTGTCGTCGCGGTGATCGCGACGGGAGGCGGCCCGGCATCTCCGGGCAGGGCCGTGCGTGCCCCGCGGGCGTCCTGTTCGCGCAGCAGCGCGTCCAGCGGCCACCCCGGCACCTCGAGGGCCACGTCGTCGGCCTCGACGTCGTCGCCGACCAGGATCAGCCGCGCCGACGACGATGCCGCCGATCCGACGCACGAGGAAGTCGGCTGGACGACCGGTAGTCGATCGGGACGACGACGATGCCGCGCAGCAGGCAGGCCCAGAGGCGACGACCCACTCGGGCCGGTTCTCGCCCCACAGGATCACGGCGTCGCCCTGGCGAAGGCCGGCCTCGTGCAGGCGCGCCGCCAGACGTCCGCGGCCGCGGCGCCGATCTCGGCGTACCGTACGTCCACGTCCGGTAGCCGTCGTCGTACACGAGGAACGCGCCGCGTGGCGCGTCGCGGTCGGCGAAGAAGTCGAGCAGCGTCTGCGCGGGCGTCGGTGCCGGTTGGCGACCGGTCGGGCGCGTCCCGCGGGAGCCGGGGGGCATGTGGGCGCAGTATCATAGTGGACGCCGCATGCCAGTCCCGCCGGTCTTCGCGGCCGGCGCCCTGTACGACAACCTGCTGCAGGCGGCGCTGCGGCGCTTCCTCGCGCGTGCCGTCTCGAGACCGAGTCCACGCTCGTCGATTCGTCGATCGGCACGGCTGTCGATCGAGCCGACCGACGATCCGTGCGAGCTCGTCATCCGGTGGTTCGGCACCCGGCACATCCTGCGCGTGCCCGGCGCGCAGCCGTTCACCGTGCACGAGGTCCGGATGGCCCGGGCGATCGGCGCGGTCCTCTTCGCGCGCTACCGCGCCATCTTCGATCCCGCGGTGCTCGCGTCGCGGGCCGACCTGTTCCAGGGCCTGATCGAGGATCGCTACGTCGGCGGCGTTCCTCGACCGGAAGCCGTACAGGCTGCGTGCGAGCGCAACCGCGCCGACCGCATCGCGCGCGCCATCGAGGTGCTGCGCGTGGCCGCGCTCTCGAGCTACGAGAACCGGCCGATCTCGTCGGGCGTGCTCGCTGCTCGGCGACGACGCCCCTGCAGCGACGCGGCACCAGGCCGGCGCGGCTCTACGCCCAGCCCCTGACGGCCGTCGAAGAGCTTCTACCGGTTGTGCGACGGGCTGCGGACGGTCTTCCTCGTCGGCCAGGACGGGCTGCTGCTCGACATCATCGACGTGACCGAGCGGGCGCGCGAGATCCGACCGCGATGCTCGCCATCCCGTCGCCGTGTCCGTCCTGCCTATCGCCAGCACGCCGCGCGCGACGCTCGGGCACGCGCGCACGTCTGCATCGTGCTGAGCCCGTCGCACGAGATCAAGGTGTTCGCCGAGGGCGCGCAGGTGTTCACGTTCCGCAACGCCGAGTGGCACCTGCTCGACATCGAGGCCAAGTACGTGCAGTGGCTCGAGGCCGTCGGGTCGCGTTCGATCGCGGAGAGGCTGTTCCAGTGCGCACTCGACATATCCGATGCCCGCCAGGGCGCGCTCCTCGTGGTGTTGCGCGACGTCGAAGCGGCCGGGGCGCTCGTGGCGCCGGTGGACAGGCTCGACCGCCCGGCTCCGGCCCGCGGCGCCCGCGAAGGGACCCGACGCCCCCTCCATTACCTGCTCCGGGGACGCACGCTCGACGACGTGGAGGAGAGCGTGCTGACGGCGCTTGCCAGCCTCGACGGCGCGACGGTCGTCGATACCCAGGGACGGCTGATCGCCGCCGGCGCCATCCTCATGCACCCGCCCGGTGAAGCCGGCGACGCCTGGGTGTCGGAGGGGGCGAGGACGACGGCCGCGCAGACGGCCGGCCGCTTCGGCGCGGTGCTCAAGGTCAGCACCGACGGCATGATCACGTGCTACGACCAGGACAGGCTCTGGGAAATCTGAGCCCTCCGGGGGCGGGAGCACGAGCTCCGGCCGCCCCGCGGCGGTGGCGGGCAGGGAAGCGGGCTAGAATGGCGTCCCCGGCGGGGCGTGGTGCAGGCCGGCGGGCACGAGGAAGGCGACAGCTCTGATGCGAGTGTTCGTAACCGGGGCCACCGGCTACGTGGGGTCGGCGGTGGTCGATGCGCTGCAGCGCGCCTCGCACGAGGTCGTGGCGCTCGTGCGGCACCAGGATCGCGCGCGGCGCCTGGCCGAACGCGGCATCGACGCGGCCGTGGGCACGCTGGGCAATCCCAGCACCTGGCGGCAGCACGCCTCCACGTGCGACGCCTTCGTGCACGCCGCCTTCGAGCTCTCGCCCAAGGGCGTCGACATCGAGCGGATTGCCCTCGATGCCCTGCTCGACCTCGCGCGTGCCGCGGGAGAGCGGGGGCCCGCCTCGCTCGTCTACACGTCGGGCATCTGGGTGCTGGGCGCGACGCCAGAGCCTGTGGATGAGTCGGCGCCCATCAATCCCGCTGAGCTGGTGAGCTGGCGCCCGGCTCACGAACAACTGGTGCTCGACGCGGCGACGCCCACCCTGCGCACGGCCGTGATTCGTCCGGGCATCGTGTACGGCGGGTCGCGGGGCATCGTCTCGGACCTGCTGGCCTCGGCCGAGAACGGCCTGATGCGGATCGTCGGATCCGGCGAGAACCACTGGCCCCTCGTCTACGACCGTGACCTCGCGGACCTCTACGTCCGCGTCGTCGGCAGTCAGGAGGGTCGCGGCGTGTTCCATGCCAACGACGAGGCCGACGAGACGGTCCGCAGCATTGCCGACGCCATCGCCGCCTACCGCCCGCACCCTCCCGACATCCGCTTCGTGCCCATCGCCGAGGCTCGCGCCAAGATGGGGCCGTACGCCGACGCGCTGGCGCTCGACCAGCGGGTGCGCAGTCCGCGGGCGCACACCCTGGGCTGGGCGCCGGCCCTGCGGTCGGTCTCGAGCAACATCCCGCGGCTCTTCGAAGAACTGCGGCGCGGGCGGGCCCGGCAGCAACAGGAACACCAGGAGTCGTAAGGAGCCGCCGGCGAGCATCCCCAGCGACGCCTGGGCGCCGTCACTTGAAGCTGAGGCCTGCGCTGAGCACGAACATCGTCACGCTGGGATTGCCCGACGTAGTCGGCGTCGAATTCCTTCGATCCCATGCGATAGAACCTGCCGTCGAAGGTGAAGGCGACGTGGTCGCGGATGAACCAGCGCGCGCCTCCACCCACGTTGAGCGTGAGCAGTTGCGGGCTGTAGGCCAGGTCGGATTCCGCGCGGCCGGCTTTCATCTGCATGAAGCCGAGCCCCCCGCCGATGTAGCTCCAGCCCCGGCTCGACCCGAAGTTGAGCGAGACCTGGGGCACGATCCCGCGCACGCGGAACTCGCCAGGCGTCAGCGGCGGGTTCACGGCGCCTTCCTCGGGCTCTCCGGGCGTCTCCGTGCCGCCCGCCATCAGCAGTGACGCACCGACGCCGAGCGTGACCTTGCCCCTGACGGGGTAGAAATGTGCGCCCGCGTCGATGCCGAAGACCGTCCTCGGGAGTTCCGCGGCCATGAGGCCGCGCGGCGCCGCCAGTTCCTCCGAGCGCCCCACCTTGGTGAACGCGCCCCGCACGTCGATCACGAACGGCCCCGGGGGGCCGGTGACCTGGGCCGAGGCCGCCGGGGCCATGGCCAGTAAGCACACACTCACGAGTAGCAGGCCGTCGATCGCGCCGCGCATCGCCCACAGTATAGAGGGCGGCGGTACAATCCCTGGCCATGACATGCCCGAGCCCGTCGCGCATCAGCGTGCCGCACGACCTGCGGTTCGGGGGCCTGACTGCCGGGCGGCGCGGCAGCCGTCCGAGCACGTTGGTCGTGCTCGACGACGCGTCTCCCCGGGGAGGGCGGTAGCGATGCTGGCGACGCTCGATGGCATCAGGGACGCCGCGGCACGCATCGCGGGTGTCGCGCGGCGCACCCCCGTCCTCGACCTCGCCCCGTTGCTGCCGCTCCACGTCAAGTGCGAGCAGATGCAGCCGATCGGGGCGTTCAAGATCCGCGGCGCGTACAACTACCTGGCGCGGCTCACCGAGGCGCAGCGCGCCCGGGGCGTGATCACCTACTCGTCGGGCAACCACGGGCAGGCCGTCGCGTTCTCGGCGCACCGGTTCGGCGTGCCGGCCGTCATCGTGATGCCGGAGACGGCACCCGACGTCAAGGTGGCAGGCGCGAGGCGCTGGGGCGCCGAGGTGCAGTTCGCGGGGACGACCACGGTACACAGGCAGGCGCGCGCCGAGGCCATCGCCAGCGAGCGCGGCCTGCTCGTCGTGCCGCCCTTCGACTGCCTGCCGATCATCGAGGGCCAGGGCACGGCGGGCCTCGAGGTGATCGCGCAGGTGCCGTCCGTGCGCACCGTCGTCGTGCCGATCGGCGGCGGCGGCCTGATCTCCGGCGTGGCGGCGGCCGTCAAGCTCACCGACCCGTCGGTCCGCGTCGTGGGCGTGGAGCCCGAGGGCGCCGCGAAGATGTCGCAGTCGCTGGCGGCGGGGCTTCCCGTGACGCTGCCGTCGGTGAAGACCATCGCCGACGGGCTGATGGCCGTGCGCCCGGGCGTGCTGAACTTCCTGCACGTCCAGGCGTTCGTGGACGAGGTCGTGACGGTGACGGACGAGGAGATCGTCGAGGCGGCGCGCGCGCTCTGGGACACCGCGCGCATCGCCATCGAGCCGAGCGGCGCGGCGTCGGTGGCCGGCGCGCTCCCGAGGCTCGCCGACTGGGCGCGCGAAGGCCCTGTCGTCGCCGTCCTCAGCGGCGGAAACGTCAGCCTGGAGGCGTTGGCGGCCCTGTTGGCGTAGGGCGTGCCCGTCGCAGCAGGGTCTGGGCGGCGGCCTGGGCCTCGTCCAGCGTCGTCACCATGCCATCGAGCTGCTGCTCGTAGACGGCGCGCAGGATCTCGCCCATTCCCGGGCCAGGGGCCACGCCGAGGGCCAGGAGATGGCGGCCCAGCAGGAGGGGCGCGGGAGGCGCGTGCTCGACGCCCAGCGCCGCGACCCGGTCGAGGAACCACTGCCCGAACGAGCAGTCGAACGTCCCGTGGCGTCCGTTGCAGTCGGCCTCCGAGAACCGCGCCAGCAGCACCATGTCCACCTTGCGCGCGAGCCGGCGGAACGCGCCGTCCGACACCGGTTCGGGTGCCTTCCACCACGCGCCAGGCAGCATGTGCCACGCCACCAGGGCCAGCACCTGGTTCCTGACCGCGTATCCCTCCAGTGTGTGGACCTGCAGCGCGTCGAGGATGTCGGTAGCCAGCGGCACGCCAGCCGCCTCGTGCCCGGGGGACTTGATCCGGCCGTCGACGACGCCGGTCACCGGCGGCTTGCCGATGTCGTGCAGCAGCGCGCCGAGCATCAGGCTGACCTGCTCGGGATACGTGAACGCCGCCTTCCGCATCGCGGCCTGGTCCACCACCAGGCACGTGTGCGTCCACACGTCGCCCTCGGGATGCCACTCGGGATCCTGGGGGCACGTCGCGAGCGCCTCGAGCGTCGGCCAGAGCCGCGCCACGACGTCGAGATCGCGGGCCAGGCGCAGCCCGATCGACGGGCGTGCGGCCCTGAGCAGCAGCTTCTCGACCTCCCCCCACACGCGCTCGGCGGGCAGATCGTCGAGCGGGGTCTCGCGGCACACGCGCGCGGTGTCGGGGTCGACGGCGCACTCGAAGCGGGCCGCGAACTGCAGCGCGCGCAGCACGCGCAGGCTGTCGTCGCCGAACGTGCGCGCGTCCACCATCCGGAGCACCCGCCGCGCCAGGTCGTCGCGGCCCCCGTGCGGATCCAGGTACGCGTCGGTCAGCGGATCCCACCCGATGGCGTTGATCGTGAAGTCGCGCCGGCGCGCCGCCTCGTCGAACGGCAGGTGCGGGTCGCCGTGGACCTCGAAGCCCTTGTGGCCCCTGCCCGACCTTCGACTCGCGACGCGGCAGCGACACGTCGAGGCCGTGCACCTTGAAGACCGTGAAGCTCTCGCCCACGGTGTTCACCGGCCCCCATCGGGCCAGGAGCGCCCTGAGGTCGTCCGGCTCGACGCCGAACACCTCGATGTCGATGTCCTTGGAGGGATGGCCGAGCAGCGCGTCGCGCACGTATCCGCCCACGACCAGCGCGCGCCCTCCCCGCGCGCGCACCGTCTCCGCGATGGCCCGCGCGAGGGCGACCGGGTCCCGGGGCCCGGGTCCCGTCTCCGTCACCGGGGTCTCCGCGCGAACCGCGTCGACACCCAGTCGGCCAGGCCTGGCAGCAGCGCCGCCGCGGCCGGGACGAGCCGTGACGCCCGCATGGGGTAGATGTCGGCGCGCGGCCGGCGCAGCGCGCGGACCATCGTTGCCGCCACCAGCTCCGGTGATTGCCGCGGCCCGGCTCCGGAGACCTCCTGGCCCCATTCCCGCTGCATGGAACGGCGGAACTCCGTCTCCGTGCTGATCGGGTACACGAGCGTCACGTGGATACCGGTGCCCGCCAGTTCGGCGCGGACCGACTCCCCGAGGCCGACCTGCGCGAACTTGGTCGCCGCGTACGCGCTCATGCGCGGCACGCCCCGGCGTCCCACGATCGACGACATGATGAACAGGTGGCCGCGCCCGGCCGTCCGGAAGTGCCGCACCGCCGCACGCGCCGCGTGGAACGTGCCGAAGAAGTTCACGTCCATCAGCCGGCGCATCGTCTCCGCGTCCGTCTCGTCGAGGCGCCCGTTGTAGCCGAGTCCGGCGTTGCAGACCATGACGTCGAGGCGACCCGTGGCCGCGATCGTCCTGCCGACCACGTCGTCCACCTGCGCGGCGTCGGTCACGTCGCACGGCATCGCCGTGGCCTCCCCCCCGGCTTCCCGGATCGCGGCGGCGACCTGTTCGAGCCGGTCGGAGCGCCTGGCCGCCAGCACCACGTGCAGGCCCTCACGCGCGAAGGCGTGCGCGCAGGCCTCCCCGATGCCCGAAGAGGCGCCCGTAATCACGGCGGTCCGACGGTCGCCCATCCCGGGCATCGTAGCAGCCGCGGATGCTATCCTCGGCCTCATGAATGTTCGCCTCACCCTCGCGGCCGCGACGGTCGCCTTCGTGGCGGCCGGGTTGCTGCGCCCCGACGCGCTCCTGACCGCGCAGGCGCCGCACGCGCCGGCCATGCCGCCCGTGCCGGCCAACCTCGCCGAGCTCGAGACCCACCTGGCCGACATCCGCATGCTCACCGACAAGGGCGAGAACGCGGAGGCGTATTTCTCTCCAGACGGCACGCACCTGATCTTCCAGTCGTCACCCGACCCGGTGTCGTGCGACCAGATGTACGTGATGAAGACCGACGGCACGGACGTGCGCCGCGTCAGCAACGGCGAGGGCCGCACGACCTGCGGGTTCTTCACGCGCGACTCGAAACGGATCGTCTACGCCTCGACGCACGGCAAGGCCGCGGCCTGCCCGGAACGCCCGTCGATGGCGCGCGGCTACGTGTGGCCGATCTACGACGGCTACGACATCTACACGGCCGCCGCCGACGGCACGGGCATCCGGCCGCTCACGCAGTCGCCCGGCTACGACGCCGAGGCCACCGTCGGCCCTGACGGCCGCATCGTCTTCACGAGCGTGCGAGACGGCGACATGGAGATCTACTCGATGGCCGGCGACGGGACGGACGTCAGGCGCCTGACGAACATGCCCGGTCCCGACGGCGGCGCGTTCTACTCGCCCGACGGCACGCAGATCGTCTTCCGCGGACGGCATCCGCCGACGGGGAGCCCGGAGCTGACCGAGTACCTCACGCTGCTTCGCGAGGGGCTGTGGCGGCCGACGTCCACCGAGCTGTACGTGATGAACGCCGACGGATCGAACATCCGGCAGCTGACGAGCAACGGCGCGGCCAACTTCGCGCCCTTCTGGACGCCCGACGGCAAGCGGCTGATCTTCTCGTCCAACCTGCACAACGTGAAGGGCCGCGACTTCGAGCTGTTCCTGATCGACGTCGACGGCCGGAACCTCGAGCGCGTGACGCATCACCCGGACTTCGACGGCTTCCCGATGTTCTCGCCGGACGGGACGTCGCTGGTGTTCGCCTCGAACCGCAACCAGAAGACCCGCGGCGACACCAACATCTTCATCGCGCGCTGGAAGCCCTGACATGGAGCGCGCGCGCCAGTTGCTGCGCGA
Source organism: uncultured Acidobacteriota bacterium (assembly GCA_963715265.1). Taxonomy (GTDB): domain Bacteria; phylum Acidobacteriota; class Vicinamibacteria; order Vicinamibacterales; family Vicinamibacteraceae; genus Luteitalea. Next base: position 43,392 of record CAVQRQ010000003.1, on the reverse strand, counting down.
CCTCGTCGCGATCGACTCGGTGAACCCGTCGCTCGTGCCGGGCGCGCCGGGCGAGGCCGATGCCGCCGCGTGCCTGGCCGCGAGCCTGCGTGATGGCGGTCTCGACGTCACGGTGACCGAGGTCGCGCCGGGCCGCCCCAACGTCGTGGGCGTGCTCGACGGCGCGCAGCCCGGCCCGACGCTCCTGCTCTGCGGCCACCTCGACACCGTCGGCGTCGAGGGCATGGACGATCCGTTCACGCCAATCGAACGCGAGGGCCGCCTCTACGGGCGGGGCGCGCAGGACATGAAGTCCGGCCTGGCCGCGTGCGTCGGCGCGGCGCGCCTGCTCGCCGCGGAGGGGTTGACGAAGGGACGGGTGCTCGTCGCCGGCGTCGTGGACGAGGAGTACGCCAGCCTGGGCGCCGAGGCCCTGGTGCGCGACTGGCGGGCCGACGGCGCCGTCATCACCGAACCGACCGATCTCAGCGTCGCCGTCGCGCACAAGGGGTTCGCCTGGCTGGAGTTGCAGACGTTGGGCAAGGCCGCGCACGGGTCGCGCCCGGACGAAGGCCGGGACGCCATCATGGCGATGGGGCGCGTGCTCGGCGTGCTGGAGCGGTTCGACCAGGAACTGCGCGCGCGGCCGACGCACCCGCTCCTCGGCAGCGGGTCGCTGCACGCGTCGACGATTGCCGGCGGCACCGAGGCGAGCATGTACCCGGCGCACTGTCGGCTCTTCATGGAACGGCGGACCCTGCCAGGCGAGGACGGCGCGCGCGCGCTGCACGAAGTCGAGCAGATGCTCGCGGTGCTGCGCCAGAACGACGCCAGGTTCAAGGCCGAGGCCCGCCTCGTCGTCGAGCGGCCGGCGTACGAACTGGATCCGGCCGCGGAGTTGCCGCAGCAGCTCGTCGTCGCCGCCCGCGCGCGCGGCCTCGAGGCGCGCATCTCGGGGATGACCTACTGGACCGACGCCGCGATTCTCGGCAACGCCGGCATCCCCACCGTCATCTTCGGACCACGCGGCGCGGGCCTGCACAGCCCTGTCGAGTACGTCGACCTCGCGAGCGTCGACGAGTGCGCCTACGCGCTCGCCGCCCTCGCGCGCCAGTTTCTCGGCCACTGACCGTACACGCGACTCCAACGAATCCCGTATGCGCCGGACGTGTCAGGCGCCATGCCCCTCATGAATCTCGTAGGCGCCGGACTTGTCCGGCGCCCCGCCCCGCCCTGCCCGCGGGACAAGTCCCGCGGCTACGAACCGCGAAATCATCGGTCACGAACCGCGGAATGGCGGGGGCCCCTCCAACGAATCTCGTAGGCGCCGGACTTGTCCGGCGCCGCAAAGCGCCTGCCCGCTGTGTCCCCTGCCCGCGGGACAAGTCCCGCGGCTACGAACCGCGAAATCATCGGTCACGAACCGCGGAATGGCGGGGGCCCCTCCAACGAATCTCGTAGGCGCCGGACTTGTCCGGCGCCCCGCCCCGCATGAATCCCGTAGGCGCCGGACTTGTCCGGCGCCCCGCGCACTGCCCGTCGCGCGCGCCCGCGGGACAAGTCCCGCGGCTACGAACCGCGAAATCATCGGTCACGAACCGTGGAATCAGCGGTCACGAACCGCGGACTCAGCGCAGGCGGTGGCGGACGGGGTCGCCGGCCACGGTGCGCTGGTACGCCCGCGCGCCCGTGTCCCAGCCCGGCGACTCGTGCCGACAGCCGACGCACTGCAGCGTCACGCGCGACCCATCGACGTGCAGGTAGCGGTCGTGCCCGCGTAACCCGCAGAGCGACTGGTGGATGCGAAGACCGACGTGCGCGGCGTATTCGGACATCGATCGGCTCGTCGAACCGATCGCGGGGAACAACGAGGTGAACTGCGCGGCTCTCACCAGACTGGCCATGGTGCCTCCCTGTCTTGCCGGACTCCCCGCGCGCGAGCCGGCGTGCGCGAGGCGCCCTCAATCCCATCAACGTCTGGAGACACGACCGGCGAACGGCGCGATGGTTCGGCGCCGAGGGTCACACCCCCACACTGTGATGGACGCGGGCCGATGGCCGACGGATCCGGCGTGTGCCGGCGTCAGCCCTCGCGGATGAGGCTCTTGAGGACGAACCCGACGTTGGCGGGGCGTTCGCCGAGGCGACGCATGAAGTAGGGGAACCACTCGCGGCCGAACGGGATGTAGACCCGCATGCCGTAATCCGCTCGCGCGACAGCGCCGCCTGCAGGTCGCGCCGCACGCCGTACAGCATCTGGAACTCGAACGCCGATCCGGCGAGAGGTCCAGCTCGGCCGCGATCCGGCGCGTCGTCGCGATCATGTCGGGGTCGTGCGTCGCGATGGCCGGGTAGCGTCCATCGCGCAGCAGCGCTCGAGCATGCGCACGTACGCGGCGTCCACGTCGGCCTTGGACTGGTAGGCGACCGCCATCGGTTCCTTGTACGCGCCCTTCACGAGTCGCACGCGGGCGCCGAGGGCGAGCACGCGCTCGAGGTCGTCCTTCGCTGCGCGTGAGAGCCGACTGCAGCACGACGCCGACGTTCGGTAGCCCTTCGCGCCACAGCGTCTCGAAGATGTCGAGCGTGACGTCGATGTACGGCGAGTGCTCCATGTCGATGCGCACGAAGAAGTCCGCGGCTCGGCCGCGTCGAGGATGCGGCGCAGGTTGTCGACGGCCAGGTCGCGGTCGAGGTCGAGGCCGAGCTGCGTGAGCTTGAGCGAGAGGTTGCGCCCGATGCCCGGCCCGCGATGCCCGGCGATGACGCGAGGTACGCCTCGTGGCCGCGTGCGGCTTCCTGCTCGCGTGTGGCGACGCTCTCGCCGAGCAGGTCGAGTGTCTGCGGCAGGCCCTGGCGCTCGACGGACCTGGCGGCCGCGATGGCCTCCTCGAGGGTCTCGCCGGCGATGAACCGCCGGGCGAAGCTGCGCTCGCGTGCGCATGCCGTACCGGCGTGGCGAGCGCGCTTGAGCGCGCCGCTGCCCGGCGAGCGCGCCGAAGAAGGCCTTGGAGATCGCGTCGATCATGCGATCGGCGGTCGGACGCCGGCGGCGCGAGCAGATGGTTCAACTGCGCGCGCGTAGTACCGGAGCACGATGCGATCGCGCACGCGGACGATGTCGCCTTCGGGCTGCAGACCCCGCGTTCCTCGAGCAGCTCCAGGGCGGCTTCCACGGCCTGCGCGCCATCGGTCGTCTCCAGGTTGGCGCCGGCGGCCGTCAGCCTCTCGATCAGGTCCTGCACGGCGCGGACCAGTTCCGCCCGGGGCATCGAGGGGCGCATCGCCGTGGCGACGATCGCCGTCGGCAGCACCTTGTGCAGCCGGCCGACGGCGTCGAGACCTGGTGGGCGAGACCCATCACGTCGCGCCGCGAGCGCGCCGTCGCCGCCGGCGAGCGGCATCGGGCGTGCCGAACGTGACGAACGCGCGCGACTGGTAGCCGACGGCGTACCGACCATCTCCGCGAGTTCGCGCGAGAACGGGCGCTGGCGCCTCTTGGTCCGCTGCGGCGCCAGGATCTGGTCCTCGAGCACCAGGTCGTAGGCGATGGCCACGGGGACGATGACGCAGGTCGACCGGTACGGCCTGCAGGCCGGCGTTGAAGCAGTCCGGTCTTGGCCGCCTTGAGCTCGCCGCTGTAGCTGCGGCCGCCTTCGGGATAGAAGAACAGGTCGTGCGTCTTGAGCAGTCTCGGCGACGTAGGCCTTCAGCGTCACGAGGTACGCCGGGTCCTTGGTGTCGCGCCGAATCGGGATGGCGCCGGTGACGTGCGGTGGATCAGCCCGAGCGGTCCGCCGAACAGGTTGATGCCCGCCGCGATGATCGGCGGGCGGATGCCGTTGTCGTCGAGCACCAGCGGCTCGACCAGGTAGTCGAGGTGGCTCTTGTGATTCGAGACGTAGACGACGCGTCCCGTGTCGAGCGCCGCGCTGCAGGTGCAGATGCCTCGGCGACGCGCTCGATCTTGCGGAGGATCGGATAGAGCGGGTGCTTGAGCGCGCGGTAGATGGAGTGCCGCTGCGTGGTGCGCAGCTCCTCGAGGTAGCCGCTCGATGCGCTCGCGGCCTGCGCCGCGGGATCGCCATCAGCGCGGCTGGTACTGCGCCGACGTCGTCGCGCGCCAGCACCGCCTGGCGCGATGTCGTCGCCTATCACGGAGGATGACGTGTAGCAGGCGGCCGCCGAGGGGCGCCAGCCGATACCGGGCTGCGCGTCGGATCTCGCGCACCACGGCATCGGTGTACTCGGTCGTCGATGCCGTGCCGCCGAGGTCGCGCGTCGCGTCGTCGCCGGCCGGCCAGCACGCGTGCTCCGGCGCGCCGATGATCGCGTCGGCCGCCGTGCGCTCGCCGATGTGCCGCAGCATCATCACGGCCGACAGCAGCAGCGCCGTCGGGTTCGCCTTGTCCTGGCCGGCGATGTCCGGCGCGCTGCCGTGCACGGCCTCGAAGACGGCGACCGTCTGGCCCAGGTTCGCGCCCGGCACGACGCCGAGCCCGCCGACCAGGCCGGCCGCACAGGTCGGAGACGATGTCGCCGTACAGGTTCGGCAGCACGCAGCACGTCGAACTGCTCCGGGCGCATCACCAGCTGCATGCACGCGTCGTCGACGATCTTCTCGTCGTACTGCGATGTCCGGGTACTCGCGGGCCACGGCGCGCACGCACTCGAGGAAGAGTCCGTCGGCCTAGCTTCATGATGTTGGCCTTGTGGATCGACGTCACCTTGCGGCGGCCGTTCTGCCGCGCGTGCTCGAACGCGAAGCGCGCGATGCGCGTCGACGCGCCGTGGCCGTGATGATCTTCAGGCTCTCGACCACGCCCGGCACGACCTCGTGCTCGAGCCCGGCGTAGAGGTCTTCGGTGTTCTCGCGGACGATGACGATGTCGACGTTCTCGAAGCGCGACGGGACGCCGGGCAGGTTCTCGACCGGGCGCAGGTTCGCGTACAGGTCGAGCGCCTTGCGCAGCCCGACGTTCACGCTGGTGAATCCTTCGCCGATGGGCGTGGTCGACCGGGCCCCTTCAGCGCGACCCGGTTGGCCCGCACCGAGTCGAGCAGCGTCTGCGGCAGCGTGCTGCCCGTCGCTCCACGGCCGTGACGCCCGCGTCGTGCTGCTCCCACTCGATCGCGACGCCGGCCGCCTCGATGATGCGCACGACGGCGTCGGTGACCTCCGGCCCGATGCCGTCGCCGGGAATGAGCGTGACGCGATGAGCCATCTGGACGCCATTATAGGACCGTGGCCCATGTCGACTGGCAGAAGTGGCACACGGCCGCCTTCCTCGAGGCGCAGCGCCGCCGTCGGCCAGTGCTGCTGCTGCTCGACACGGCCTGGTCGCCGGCATGTGCCCAGGCGCACGAGGTCGTGTTCGCCAGGCCCGACGTGGCCGGGGCCATTGCCGCAAGTGCCATCGCGATCCGCGTCGATGCCGACCGCCGTCCGGACATCGCCGACCGGTACGGGCTGGGACACTGGCCTTCCCTCCTCGTGCTCACTCCGGAGGGTCAGGTCCTGACGGGAGGGACGTACCTGGATGCCTCGCTGGCGTCCTGGCTGACCGACGTCGCCCGTGCCTTCGCCGCCGGCGACGGTCACTGGAGTGTCCCTGACGCTGCCGCGGATGCGCCAGCGCCGCTCGATGCGGCGCCGGCCCTCACCGCGATCGCGGAGGCCATCCGCGCGTCGCGCGACGCCTCGACCGGCGCGTGCCGGCACGACGGGCAGCCGTCGGCCGGGGCGGCGCTGTTCGCGCTCGCGCAGGCGGCCGTCGCGGTCGAGCCCGAGTGGGCGGCCGTCGCGGCCGACACCATCGACGCGCTGGCTGCCGCGTCGCCCGACGTGATGCGCACGGGCCTGGCCACGCTCGTGCCGCCCGCCGGCGAGTGGGAGGCGGTAGCGAGGCTCGAGGACCAGGCCGAGTGGACCCGCGTACTGGCGCGGGCCGTGCGACTCGAGCCCCTGCCGGAATGGCGGGCGCTCCTCGACGCCCTTGTGCGCGGTCTGCAGGGATTCCGTCGCCCCGACGGCCTCTGGCGTCCCTGGATCGGGCTGCCAGCAGGCCTGGGATTCGTCGACGCGAGCGCGAGGGCCTGTCGGGCCCTTCTCACTGCCGCCGAGGCTCTCGAACGGCCCGACCTCGCCGCCGACGCCATCGAGGCACTCGAGGCCCTGACACCCCTGGCGTATGCCCGGGCGTCAGGCGTGGCGCACGTACTGGAGGACGGGCGGGCGCGCGGACCGATGCTGCTCGACGACGCGATGCTGCTCGCGCACGCGCTGCTCGACGCCGATGCCTGGCGCGGCGACCGCGTGTACGCCGATCTCGCCGAGGAACTCCTGCGGACTGCCCTTGCCCGGGCCGCGCATCCGTCCGGCGCCCTCGTCGACCGCGTGGCCACCATGGCCGGGGCAGGGCAGGTGGGACGGCTCGCCGAGGCCCACCTGCCCCTGGTCGGCAATGCCGAGGCCGCCCGCCTGCTGTGCCGGTTGTTTCCGGGCGAGGCCACCCACGCGGCCACGGCGCGTCGACTCCTGTCGGCCGTGAGTGTCGAGGCGGCCGCCGCCGGAGCCCTCGGGGCGCCCGTGGGGCTTGCCTGGCACGCTGTGGGATCGGCAGGCGCGACAGTGTCCGCGTGGTAGACTACGCGACCCGGAGGTCCTTGTGTCACCGTCAGTTGCACCCGCCACAGCCACCTTGCGCAACGTCGCCACTCGACTGCGTATCGACTCCGTGCGCAGCACAACCAAGGCCGGCAGCGGCCACCCGAGCACGTGCTGCTCGGCGGCCGACATCACGGCCGTCCTGTTCTGCGGCGAGATGCGGTACGACCCCCAGGACGCCGCGCGCCCCGACAACAATCGCTTCATCCTCTCCAAGGGCCACGCCGCGCCGCTGCTCTATGCCGCCTGGGCCGAGGTGGGGATCGTCCCGCGCGAGGCCACGCTCACGCTGCGTGAGCTGACCAGCGACCTCGAGGGGCACCCGACGCCCCGGCTGCCGTGGGTCGACCTCGCGACGGGCTCCCTCGGACAGGGACTGGCGGCCGGAGTCGGATCGGCGCTCAACGCGCGCCGCATCGGCAGCGACTATCGCACCTACGTGCTGCTCGGTGACGGCGAGATGGCGGAGGGGTCGGTGTGGGAGGCCGCCCAGAGCGGGCAGTTCCACGCGCTCGATTCGCTTTGCGCCATCATCGACCTCAACGGGCTCGGGCAGAGTCGCGAGACGCAGTTCGGGCACGACGCGGAGACCGTCGCGGCGCGCTGGCGCGCGTTCGGCTGGCACGCGATCGTCGTCGACGGCCACGACATCCCCGCCGTGCAGGCGGCCTTCGCGGAGGCGCGCGGCACGAAAGGCAGGCCGTCGGTGCTCGTCGCCGTCACCCTCAAGGGCAAGGGCGTGTCCCAGATGGAGGGCAAGCCCGGGTGGCACGGCAAGGCGCTCAAGGCCGACGAGGCCGACGCCGCCGTCGCCGAACTCGAGGCGCAGCTCGTGCCCGAGGCTGGCGCCGGGCCACTGGAGATCCCCAGGCCGTCGGGCGTCGTGGCCCGCCCCAATCCGGCGGCATCCGGTCCCGTGGAACCGCCGGCGTACGCCAGGGGCGAGCTCATCGCGACGCGCGAGGCCTTCGGCACGGCGCTGGCCAAACTCGGCGCCGCCGACGCGCGTGTCGTCGCGCTCGACGCCGACGTCAAGAACTCCACGTTCAGCGACCGCTTCGAGAAGGCCTTCCCCGAGCGCTTCTATCAGGCCTTCATCGCCGAGCAGGTGATGGTCGGCATGGCGATGGGACTGGCCGCGCGCGGCGCGATCCCGTTTGCCGCGACGTTTGCCGCGTTCCTCACGCGGGCTGCCGACTTCGTCCGCATGGCCGGCGTCAGCCAGGTGCCCGTCAAGTTCGCCGGCAGCCACTGCGGCGTGTCGATCGGCGAGGACGGTCCGTCGCAGATGGCGCTCGAGGATCTCGCCATGTTCCGCGGCGTGCCGGGATGTGCCGTGCTCTATCCGTGTGATGCCGTCAGCACGGAGCATCTGATGGTTGCGGCCGCAGCCCACCCGGGCATGGCGTACCTGCGGACCAGCCGCCCGAAGACGCCGGTGATCTACGAGGCATCGGATCACTTCGAGGTCGGCGGATCGAAGGTGCTGCGGTCGTCCGCGGCCGACGCGCTGACGGTCGTCACCGCCGGGGTCACCGTGTTCGAGGCGCTCGGCGCCGCCGACATCGTGGCCGCCGACGGCGTGCACGTGCGCGTCATCGACCTCTACTCGGTGAAGCCCGTCGATGCGGCCACGCTCGAGGCGGCCGGCCGCGAGACAGGGCTCCTGCTCACGGTGGAGGATCACTACTCGGCCGGCGGCATCGGCGACGCCGTGAGTGAGGTCGCGGGTCCGCTGGGCGTCCGCGTGGAGCGCGTGGCGGTGCCCGGCGTCCCTCGCAGCGGCACACCAGAGGAACTGATGGACGTCAACGGGCTGTCGGCGCGGGCGCTGGCGGAGACCATCCGCCGCCTGGTCGCCGCGCGCTGACGGCCGAGCGGCAGGCATGCACGCGGGTACTCGGTTCGGCCGCCTGGCGGCGCTGGCCGTCCTGGGCGCGGCCGGCGGGCTGCACCTCGCGCTGAACGCGCAGGAGCCACGGCCCGTCACCGCCGTGCGCGATGCCACGTGGGCGCCCGACGGCGCCCGCATCGCCGTCTCCCTCCTCGATCAGATCTGGACGATGGCGCCAGACGGCCGCGAGCCACGGGTGTTCGTGGCGTGGCCTGCCGGCACGTCCGCGCCCGTCGAACGCGACCCAGCCTGGGCCCCCGACGGCCGTCGCCTCGCGTTTGCCGCGGACGTGGGGACCGGCTTCGACCTCTACGTCGCCGAGGAGGGCGGCACGCCCCGACGCCTGACGATCGCGCCCGGAGACGAACGCCATCCCTCGTGGACCCCCGACGGCCGTCTCGTATTCGCGCAGGGCGTGCGCGAGCAGTGGGGCCTGATGATGATCAACGTGGACGGCTCGTCGCCGGACGTGCCGCCCTCGATCGACGTCATCGTCGATTCCCCTGCCGACGAACAGTACCCGGCGGTCTCGCCCGACGGCACGCGCCTCGCGTACGTCTCGAGTCTCCAGGACGACCGCGGCGCCGACGATGTGTGGGTGCGGCCGATGCCCGCACCTCCGTCGCTGCCCGCTGGAGGCGCAACCGGCACCGGCGGCGAGGTGCGTGCGTGGCGTGTCACGGCGACGCGCGGGCGTGAGTCGCATCCGGCCTGGGACCCTGCTGGCGTCCGTCTGGCCTATGCCGCGTCGGCCGACGGGGAGGGGACCGTGTGGGTCTCGGCCGTCCCGCCCGACACCACGCGGGTCGAGCGGCGCGAGACGCGCGCGGCGATGGACGGCGCCATCCTCGTGTCGCGGCGCCGGTCGCAGCCGGCCTGGTCCCCCGACGGACTCACGCTGTTGTTGGCCGACCTGCCGCTCGCCTGGCCCGCGTACAACGGCGATCCGGCTCGCGCGCCGGGCGATCCCCCGCCGCTGTTCGAGCGCGGTCCCGGCTTCGCGCTGCGCACGATGCCCGCGCCGCTCCCCCCGGATGCCGGCGTCGAGAGCGTGGCGAGCACGGTCACGCCCGATGCCGGACGGTGGACGCTGGCCTTCGACCGCACGTGGGGACTGCTGCGCGACCTCTACTACAGGACGGGGCCCTCTGCCGAGCGCTGGGAGGCGTTGCGCGACACGTTACGTCCGCAGGCCGAGGCCGCGCGCGGCGCCGCGGACCTCACGCGCGTCGTCGACGACCTCGTGCGTCAGCAACCGCTGGCGCGCGCGCCGGTGCAGTCGCGCGACGCGATGGTCGTCTCCGGACATCGTCTCGCCAGCGAGGCCGGCGCCCGCGTGCTCGAGCAGGGCGGCAACATCGTGGATGCGGCCGTTGCCGTGTCCTTCGCGCTGGGCGTCGTCGAACCCGACGCGTCGGGCATCGGCGGTGACGGGATGGCGATGCTGTTCCTCAACGGCATGCGCGAGCCCGTGGTCATCGACTACAAGGACCAGTCGCCGATTCACGCGACGCTGACCAACGGCGCCATCTTCCGCGACGGACGCATCGTCGGCGACGGGCCGGCGGCCGCGAACATCCCCGGGATGGTCGCCGGGATGGACCACCTGCACCGGCGGTACGGGTCGGGCAGGGTCACGTGGGCGCAGTTGATCGCGCCGGCCGTCGCGTTCGCGGCCGAGGGCTACGATCTGGACGACGCGTTGCCGACGACGCTGCGCGAAGGCCGCGCGCTGCTCGAACGCTGGCCGGAGGCGGCACGCGTCTACCTGCCGAACGGCCGCGTGCCCCGGCCAGGGGATCGCTTCACCAACCCCGACTACGCATCCACGCTTCGGGCAATCGCGTCGGAAGGCGCTGACGCGTTCTATCGCGGCAGCATCGCCCGGCGCATCGCGGCAGACATGCAGGCCAACGGCGGGATCATCGGGCTCGAGGACCTGGCACAGTACCAGGTCATCGAGCGTGCGCCCGTCACGGGCCGCTACCGCGGACTCCAGGTGTTCGGTGCGCCGCCGCCCGTGTCCACGGGCACGGCGATCGTCGAATCGCTGCAGATTCTCGACCACTTTGGCGCGGCTCGCGGCGCGACGATGCAGGCGTCGGCCGATTACCTGCATTACGTGATCGAGGCGTGGAAGGCGCGCGACGCCCTGCGCCGCGTGGCCGACCCGGCGTTGTGGCCTGTCGAGATCGCGCCGCACCTCGACCAGGCGCACGCCGCCACGCTGTTCGGCCGCATCGATCCGGCGCACGCCCTGCCGTTTGCCGAAGACGCCGATTCGGCCGGGCAGGGACAGGGCGATCGCATTGGGCGCGGCACGACGGCGTTTGCCGTGGGCGACGCCGCGGGCAACGTCATCGTCGTCACGCAGACGTTGTCGACGTGGGGCGGGAGCTTCTATGTCTCGCGCGGGCTCGGGTTCCTCTACAACAACCACCTGCGCGGGTATCGCACCGTGCGCGGAGGCTATGCCCAGCTCCTGCCGCTGATGCGGTCGTCCTCCACGAGCGCGCCGACCCTTGTGTGCGAGGAGGTCAACGGCACGCTGAAGCCGCGGCTGGCGGTGGGCGCGGCGGGCAACGCGTGGATCCCGGCGTCGGTGTACGGCATCATTCTCGGCCACGTCGACGGCGGACTCGGGGCGCAGGCGGCCATCGAGGCGCCCCGGCTGCTCGTCGGCAGGGACCCGGCCGACCCCGCGGGCGTCCGGCCACGCGTGCAGATCGAGGACCGGTTCCCGGCGCCCGTGCTCGACGATCTCGCGGCGCGCGGTCACCGGTTCCAGGCCATCGGCCGCAAGGGCGAGATGCGGTTCGGCTATGCGGCGGCGCTGCAGTTCGATCCGATGACCGGCCGCCTCGAGGCAGGCGTCGAGCCCCGCCGCTCGCACCATGCCATTGCTGTCACCCGGTAGGGCCGGTCACCCGGTAGGGCCGGTTGTCCCAACCCGGCCCCCGGAGACCATCAACGAGGGCCGGTTGTCCCAATCCCGGCCCCTGGAGACCACATGCCGACGACGCGCTCGTCCTTCCTGATCGACGAACTCCATCGCGCCTTCGACGGCGATCCCTGGCACGGCCCCTCCGTGACCGCGGCGCTGGCGGGGCTCGGGGCCGCGCAGGCCATGGCCCGACCCCGGCCCGAGGTGCATTCGATTGCCGAGATCGTCGCGCACCTCACGGCCTGGACTGCCGAAGTGGCGCGGCGCGTGACGGGCCATCCCGCCGCCAACCCTGTCGAAGGCGACTGGCCGCTGCCGCGTGCCATCGACGAGGCGGGCTGGGCGGCCATGCACATGGAGTTCGCCAACGCGATGGCGCGCCTCATCGAGGCCGTCGCCGGCTTTCCGGAGGCCCGCTGGGATGATTTCGTCGGCGACAGCCGCGACCCGTCTCTCGGCACCGGCATGTCCTACGCCCAGACGGTATCCGGCCTCGTGCAGCACCTGGCCTACCACGGCGGCCAGATCGCCGTGCTGCGCAAACTCGGTCATCTCTGAGCTCTTCGCGATCCGCCGCCCGCACGGGGCGCCGCCGGGTTAGTCTGGGAGCATGAGCGTCAAGACCCTCCACGCGGTCCTCGGCACGGGCTACCAGACGTCGATGACGGCCCGCGCGCACTCCTTCACGGCCGACGAGCCGGTCGAGGTCGGCGGCACCGACACCGCACCGACCCCTGTCGAACTGCTGCTGGGCAGTCTCGCCTCGTGCACGGCTGTCACCCTGCGCATGTACGCCCAGCGCAAGGGCTGGCCACTCGAGGGCGTCGAGGTGCACGTGGAGTACACGGCGAGGCCCACACCCGCCTTCGTCAAGCACATCACCGTGCAGGGGCCGCTCGACGAGGCGCAGAAGGCGCGCCTGCTGGAGATTGCGGAGGCGTGTCCTGTGGCCAAGGTGCTGCGGACGGGTGCGGCCTCCGAGTCACGCCTCGCCGGATCGTGACGTCACCCCTCCCGTCCCCGTCCTAGCCCAGTCTCAGGAGCGCGCGCAATCGCGGCCCGGTCGACCTTGCCGCGATCGGTCAGCGGCAGCGCACGCGTCACAGCCACGACGCGCGGCAGTTTGTAGGGGGCGAGGTGGGGCGCCAGCGCCGCGCGCACGGTGCGGGCGTCCCACGCGCCCTGGCTGACGAGGCAGGCGCCGATGGCCTGGCCGCGCACCGGGTCATCCACGCCGATGGCCACGGCATCGGAGACCCCTGGCAGCGCGCGCAGCGCGGCCTCGACCTCCCGCGGATGGACCTTGCGCCCGGCGACGTTGACAAACGACACCACGCGCCCCGTCAGCGTGTACACGCCCTGCCCGTCCGCCTCAGCGTAGTCGCCCGTGAGGAACCTGCCGTCGATGGCCGGTCCCTCACCGCCCGCGTAGCGATCGATGACGTTCGGCCCGGACACCCGCACGCGACCTGAACCCTCCGCCGCGTCTGCGTCGGGCACGAAATCCACGCGCGTGTCGCCCATGGCGCGTCCCACGGGCACGCGGGGGTCGAGGGCGTCGCTGTCGTCGAAGCAGATGCCCCCCGTTTCGCTCGACCCGTAGAACGAGCGCACCTTCAGGCCCGTCGCCGCGTGGAACGCCGCGACCGTGTCGAACGACAGCGGCGCGCCCGCCGACACGACGAGCCGCAGCGAGGCCAGTCGGGGCAGCGCCTGGTGCCGGGCGAGGTGCTCGAACATGAACGGCACGCCGGCAAACGTCTCCAGCCGCGCCGCGTCGATGTCGGGCACGACCTGCGTGGGCACGAACTGGGGGCGCAGCAGCAGCGGCGTGCCCTGCCACAGCAGCGGCAGGAGCAGGTTGCTGAAGCCATACGAGTGCGACAGCGGGATGACGCCCAGCTGACGCGCCCGGGGACCGATGCCCATCGCCTGCACGATGTGCTGGACATCCGCGACGAGGTGTCGCTCCTCCGAGCAGGTCGCCCGCGGATCGCCCGTGCTCCCCGACGTCAGCTTCAGGATCGCCGACGGCGCGTGCTGACCGGGGTGGGGGAGAGGCGTGGCCATCCACGCGACGAGGCCGTAGCCCAGGGCCGCGCATGCCAGCGGTGGCGTGGCGGTCCCATTGCCGTCGCGGATGTGGCCCAGGTCGACGGTCTCGGGGACCACGACGGCTGCGGCTCCCCACCGGGCCGCCAGCGCCCGCAGTTCCGCGGGCGGCGCGCTGCGGTCCACGGGCATCAGCGGCAGCCCGTCGCGCAGGCAGGCCAGCACCAGCGCCGGCATGACGGACACGTTGCCGACGCTTGCGATGACCAGGTGTCCCGCCGTCAGGGACAGGGCCGACAGCGCCTCCGACAGGTCACGGGCCTGCTGGTCGATGTCGCGCGGCGTCAGCGTGCACCCCTCGCCCGGCGCCATCACCACGTCGTCGGCGCCGCGGTCGCGCATGACGGCCGCGAACGCGTCGGCGATGGGGGAGGTGGAAGTCATGGGTGACTGGGCGATGATAAGCCGTGGAGTACCTCTCGCTGCTGCCCCATACGCCGCCGATGCGCCTTGTCGACGAGGTCGTCTCCGTCGATCCGGGTCAGCAGGCCGTGTGCCGTCGTGTCACCCGGGCCGACGACTTCTACTTCCAGGGTCATTTTCCCGGTCAGCCCGTCGTGCCGGCTGTCGTGCTCGTCGAGTTGCTGGCGCAGACGGGCGGGCTGGCAGCCGGTGCGCCCGCTCCTGGTGAGCCGGTACAGCCCCGTGCGCTGCGCGTGGCGGCCGTGGACGGGTTCCGCTTCCCCGCGGGATGCGGCGCCGGCGTGGTGCTCGAGGCCACGGCCCGCGTCGTCGGACGCATGGGCGGGCTGTTCAAGATCGAAGGCACGGTGACGGCTGATGGCGTCCTCGTGGCCAGGGGCAGCGTGACCCTGGCGGACGTTCCTGCCGATTCCCAGGGATAGTGCCCGACCCGCTCATGGCCGATCGCCGGCTCCGGTTGCTCGTCTTCGTCATCGCCTACTACGCCGAGGACACCCTGACGCAGGTGCTCGAGCGCATTCCGGCGCGCATGTTCGAGGACTACGACTGCCACATCCTCGTCGTGGATGACGCGTCCGGCGACCGGACGCAGGAGGTCGGGCACGCGTACAAGGCCGCGCACCCCGACATCCCGATGACGGTCCTGCGCAACGAGTTCAACCAGGGCTACGGCGGCAACCAGAAGGTCGGCTACACCTTCGCCGTACGCGAAGGGTTCGACGTCGTCGCGATGGTGCACGGCGACGGGCAGTACGCGCCCGAGGTCCTGCCGGCGCTCGTCGCGCCCGTGCGCGACGGCCAGGCCGACGCCGTGTTCGGCAGCCGCATGATGAGCCGCTTCGGCGCGCTCCGGGGCGGGATGCCGCTCTACAAGTTCGTCGGGAACCGGATCCTCACGTGGGCGCAGAACCGGATGCTGGGGACGCGCTTCACCGAGTTCCACAGCGGCTATCGCGTGTACGCCGTTGCCGCGCTGAAGACGATCGCCTATCCGCTGAACACCAACGCGTTCCACTTCGACACGGAGATCATCCTCCAGTTGCTCAACGCCGGGCAGCGGATCCTGGAACTGCCGATTCCCACCTACTACGGCAGCGAGATCAGCCGCGTCAACGGCCTCGCGTACGCGAAGAACGTCCTGCTGGCGACGATGCGCAACGTCGCCCATCGATCCGGGCTGCTCTACCAGCGCCGCTACGATCCGGTGGCCGAGCAGGGCAACGCCCACTACGACCTGAAGCTGGGCTACGCCAGCAGCCACCAGTTCGCGCTCGACGCCGTGCCAGATGGCGCCTCGGTGATCGACATCGGTTCGGGTCCCGGTGGGCTCGCGCCGCA
This sequence comes from uncultured Acidobacteriota bacterium, assembly GCA_963715265.1. GTDB lineage: Bacteria > Acidobacteriota > Vicinamibacteria > Vicinamibacterales > Vicinamibacteraceae > Luteitalea. The sequence continues at coordinate 28,035 of CAVQRQ010000003.1, read as the reverse complement.
CCTGCTCGCCAAGGGGTGCCGCGTGGCTGTCGTCGACCAGTACCGGCCGATGGCGCGCATGGACCAGGGCGTCACCGTCTTCACGCAGGATCTCGACGATCCGCCCGCGTTCGACGTCCGCGGGTACGACTACCTGCTCCTGCTCGACGTGATCGAGCACCTGAAGGATCCGGAGCGGTTCCTCCATCGCCTCCGGTCACGATTCGATTACGCGCCGCGGACGGTCGTCCTGACCACGCCCAACATCGCCTTCGTGATCCAGCGGGTGATGCTGCTGCTCGGACAGTTCAACTACGGCAAGGCCGGCATCCTCGATCGCACGCACACCCGGCTCTTCACGTTCCGGTCGCTGCGCCACCTGCTCGACGACGCGGGCTTCCGCATCGTCGAGGTCCGGGGCGTGCCCGCGCCGTTCCCGAAGGTTCTCGGGGACGGCCGTCTCGGCATGACGGCGCTTGCCCTCAATCGCCTCCTGATTCGCATCAGCAAGACGCTCTTCTCGTACCAGATCTTCGTGGTCGCCCGGACGACACCCGACATCGACTTCATCCTCGACGACACGCGTCGCCGCGACGGCGCGGCAGGCGGTTCGTGATCGTCAGCGAGAGTCGACCCATGCCCCGCACCCGGCAGCCCGCGGGCGTCCGCCGTCGATCTCGATGCAGTGCCAGCGGCGACCGGGGTACGTCCTCGCAGTTCGCGCATTGGTGTCGGGACCGAGGTCGTTGACCCAGACGACGTGCGCCGTTGTCGGGTCAGGTCTGTTGTAGACCCAGTCGCGGCGCGCGGATTCGTGGGGACCGTACCGGACGAAGACGAGAGACGGGCCAGTGGTGGCGACGTCACGCTCGAACGCACGTCGTTCCTCCAGCCCTGGCGGCGTGTGATACGGCAGCCACTCGATTGGCAGGGACGTGGTCGCCACGGTGGCAGATCCGCCGATGGCGCGAACGGCGACGACGAGGACCGCGACGGCGAACGTGGCGGCCGCCGCCGTCCGTGGCCGCACCCGGTGACGCGCGCACCACAGGCGCATGCCCGTCAGCGCGAAGGCGACGAGGAAGCCCAGCGTCCCTGCGTGATAGTGGGCGAACGACCATGGGTTCAGCGCGACAGTCACCGCGTAGGCGAGCAGACCCGGCAGCGCCGTCCGCAGTCGTGGCACACCGAGGCTGCGCCGCCAGTGCCACGCGCCGAGGGTGAGCAGCGGCCCGACGAGATAGACCCAGGTCCAGCCGAGGTTCCGCAGCCGCGTGCTCGCGAATCCGCCACCCGTCCAGCCGTACGCGGCGTAGCGCCGCGTCTCGTCGTAGAAGGCGGCCATGTGCGGAGTGGCGCTCGCCTCGGTGCCGACGGTGCGTGCGCCCGGGAACACGCCATAGCCGTGGCGTTCCATGTTGAGGTCGTAGCCGAAGCGCAGGGGGCGCCCCGTCAGTGCGTCGTTGTGGACTGCGACGACAGCCGCCATCAGTCCGAACAGCGCGAGTCCCGGCAACGCAGACAGCAGGAGGCGACGGGCGTCGGCCCGGGCTGTGACGAGCCAGGGCAGGGGCACCGAGCATGCACCGAGGACCACGGCCTCGAAGGGGCGGCACGCGAACATCACGCCGATCGCCAGGCCCGCGCCTGCGCCCAGGACCGGCGTCGGTCGTCTCAGAAGGCGCGGGACGGCTCCAGCGAACACGAGCGCGCCGAGTGCCGGCAGCGCGCCCGTCATGTACGACTCGGCCCAGTAGCCGAACAGTCCCAGGCGCAGCGCGACGAGACCGCCGCCGAGCAGCGCCCAGCGCGGCCTCAGCCAGGCCCCCAGCATCCACCACGTCGCGAGGCCGAGAAGCGGTGCGAGGATCCAGTTGGCGTAGATGGGCTCGCCGAGCCACCGCCAAGAGGCCGCGAGCGCCGCCGGCTGTCCAGGCGGGTACATCGACGAGTAACTGGGCACGAAATTGACGTGCACCGTCTCGAGGGCCTGCCAGTCGGGCGGTGTCGGGTTGGTGAGCCGTCCCTGGAGAAACGTCTCCGCCGTCAGGAGGTAGCCGAACTCATCGTGGACGGCCGGTGCCCTCCGCGGCTGCTCCCATTCGAGGGCGACGTGCGCGAGGCCGAGGCAGACGGCGAGCCCTGTGAGGAAGAGAGCCGGGTGGGGTTCGACACGTCGCCAGATCGTCCCCAGGGGCCGCAGCCAACGTGGCCGCAGGCGGAGGAGCACGGCCAGGGCCACCGCGGCGAGGACCTCGACCCACTGGATCGGTTGCGACGCGAGGCCGGGGAGCAGCGCGTCGAGCAGCATGGCCACCGCCCGGCTCCTTCCCGGTGTCTACAGTTCCGCGATGCCTTCGATCTCCACGAGCAGATCGGATCGGCACAGTTCGGCCTGGGCGAACTCCATGTGCGGGACGTGGCCGTAGCGCTCCTCGATGCGATCGCGGACGACGGCGCAGTCGTCGGGCCTCACGATGTAGACCCGCAGGCTGGTGACCCGCGCACGCCGATCGCCGGAGCCCTCCCGGGCCTCGGCGGCCGCCAGCAGCGCGTCGAGATTGTCGAGCGTCTCGATCGTCTGCGCGTCCACGTCGCCGGCGTGCACCGTGAGCTCGCCGCGGATACTGGCCGTGCCGGCCACGAGCAGCCACGTCGCGCCGTCCACGGGTCTGGCCAGGCGGGTGGCCCTGGCAAAGCACGGCGGACGCGGTCCGTACCGGCGCGAGTACCTGTAGGCGGGCACCTGCCGGGGATTCTCCACCGGCTCGCCCGCGTCGTCGGCCGCCAGGCAGTGGATGGCCAGCGCCTCGCCGAGGATGCCGACACCCGAGGCCGCCGCCAGCGTGTGGTCGAAGGCGTTGGGCGACCCGTGCCAGTGCTCGCACGCGGCGAAGCGACCGCCGTTGAACACCATGTAGCGGTCGAGGCCCTCACCCGATGGCGAGTGGATGTGCGGGACGAAGTTCCAGAAGCGCACCGGATGGCGCTGCTGCGCGTTGAGCGCGGCGGCCACGGCCAGGTACGCGTCCCGGACGCGAACATGCAGTGTATCCGGCGAGAGCCTGTGGGCCTGCGGGATGACGATGGCGACGTGGGTGAAGTCGGCGCCGGTCCGGACCTCCACCGAGCCGTCCGGAGTGTCCGCCTGCGACGCCCGCGGGGAAGGCCCCAGCAACGAATCCACCCACGCGGGTGGGAGCGGGGAGAGGGGAGCGAGCGTGATCGGCGACGTGGCCGTGGATCTGGGTATCACAGCGCAGCGACTCCGCTGACGGTCACGCGGGCCGAGCCGTCATAATACCCGAAGATGAGCACTGCTCCGCTGGCCGGCAGCGCCCGGGCGCTGTCGCGCGCGTCGCGCCTGCAACGCGCCATCCACGCGCTGCGCACTGAAGGCGACACGCGCGGTCGCGAGTCGATCGCCATCGGCCTCGGGCTGATGATCGGCTGCACGCCGTTCTGGGGCGTGCACTTCGGCCTGTGCTGGCTCCTCGGGATGGCGTTCCGGCTCAATCGCCTGAAGATGTACCTCGCGGCCAACGTCATCAACCCCCTCATCGTCGCCCCCCTGTTCTATGCCGAGGTGCAGGTGGGCGCACTGATCCGGCAGGGCCGCCTGCACTCGCTCTCGTGGGACATGCTCACGGCCGACCGCATCTGGGAATTCGGCGCCGATCTCGTCATCGGCAGCATCGTCGTCGGGATGATGGTGGGCGCGGCGGGCGCGATCGTGACGTACGTGGCGCGGCGACCCGCCCGTGACCCCTTCTTCCAGCTCCTCGTCCGGCGCGCCAGCGACAGGTACCTCGACTCGGGCATCACGGCCTGGGAGTTCGCCCGCGGCAAGCTGTCCGGCGACCCCGTGTACGCGTCGGTGCTCGGTGCGGAGCTGGCGGCGGCCACCGGGACGTTGCTCGACGTCGGCTGTGGCCAGGGCCTCTCGCTCGCCCTGGTGGCGGAGGCGCAGCACACAGCCGCGCAGGGCGCGTGGGACACGACACGGCCGGACCCGCCGCAGTTCGGTCGACTCGTCGGCGTGGAATTGCGGCCGCGCGTGGCCCGCGTGGCGGCGCGCGCGCTCGAGCACGAGGCGGAGATCCTGGCGGGTGACGCCAGGCAGACCCCGCTGCCGCATGCCGACGTCGTGCTGCTGTTCGACGTGCTGCACCTGATGCCGGACGGCGACCAGCGCGAGTTGCTGCGTGCCATTCGCGCCGCGCTGCCGGCCAACGGGCGACTCCTGGTGCGCGAGGCTGACGCCGCGGCAGGCTGGCGGTTCGGCATGGTGCGGATCGGCAACCGTCTCAAGGCGCTCGTCACGGGCCGGTGGCGACAGCGCTTCGTGTTCCGGACACAGGCCGGATGGCGCACGTTGCTGCACGAGGAAGGGTTCGAGCCGCATGTGCAGCCCATGGGAGACGGGACGCCGTTTGCCAACGTGCTGATGAGCGCGGGCGTCCGCGACGGCGGGCGCTGACGGAGCCGGCAGAGGCCGGTCCAGGGAGGCAGGGACATGAAACGCACGGTCGCATCGCACCTCACGCCGCCTGACCCGGGCGTCGGTCGCCGATCCTTCTTCCGCACGCTCGGCCTCACGGCTGGCGCGGCCGTCGCGCTCTCGCCTGACGCCTCGGCCGAGGCGTCGGCCAGCTTCGTGCAGGACAACGTCCGCCGCGCGTCCGAACCGTCGAAGCTCCAGATCACCGACCTGCGCGTCGCCGTCATCGAGAAGGCGCCGATGACCTGTCCGCTGATCCGGATCGACACCAACCAGGGGCTCGTGGGCTGGGGCGAGGTGCGTGACGGCGCGACAGAGACATACGCGCTCGTGCTCAAGAGCCGCCTGCTCGGCGAGAACCCCTGCCACGTCGATCGGGTCTTCCGCAAGATCAAGCAGTTCGGCGGGCACGCGCGCCAGGCCGGTGGCGTGTGCGGCGTCGAGATGGCCCTGATGGATCTCGCGGGCAAGGCGTGGGGCGTCCCGTGCTGGCAGCTCCTCGGCGGCCGGTTCCGCGACCGCGTGCGGCTGTATGCCGACACGACGGTCACCGACGACCCGCGCGAGCAGGGGCGACGGCTCAAGGAGCGCATGGACCGCGGCATCACCTACCTGAAGCAGGATTTCGGGATCGGCCTGTTGCGCGACAAGCCGGGTATGCTCAGCGCGCCAGCCGGCGCGGGCATCGGGCAGGGCGGGCGCGTCCCGCACCCGTTCACGGGCATCGAGATCACGCCCGCGGGCATCGCGTGGCTCTCGGACTGGGTCGGAGCGGTTCGGGAGGTGATCGGCATGGAGGTGCCCCTGTCGTCGGATCACTACGGGCACATCGGCGTCAACAGCTGCATCCGCCTCGCGAAGGCGATGGAGACGCACAACCTGGCGTGGATGGAGGACATGGTGCCCTGGCAGTACGGCGCGCTGATGAAGCAGATTCGCGACGCGGTGGACATCCCGATCCTGACCGGCGAGGACATCTACCTGAAGGAGGAGTTCATCAGGCTGATCGACATGGGCGCCGTCGACATGATCCACCCCGATCTCGCGAGTTCGGGGGGTCTGATCGAGACGAAGAAGATCGGCGATTACGCGTTCGAGCACGGCGTCGCGATGGCGATGCACTTCGCCGGCACGCCGGTCTCGTTCATGGCCAACGTCCACTGCGCCGCCGCGACCGAGAACTTCGTCGCGCTCGAGCATCATTCGATGGACGTGCCCTGGTGGGAGAGCCTGGTCACGCTGACGGGGGGCGGCCCGATGATCGAGAAGGGTTTCGCGGTGGTGCCCGACGCGCCGGGCCTGGGCGTGGAGGTCGTCGAGTCCGTCGCCCGCGCTCACGTGCGACCCGGCTCGGAGTACTTCGCGCCGACGCCGCAATGGGACAAGCAGCCGTCCAACGACCGGCTGTGGAGCTGATCCGAGGGCCGCGAGGATGCTGACGACCGAGGAGTGGAGATGACGATGTCGACTCTGGCGGGCATGGCGCTCGTCGGCGCGCTGCTGGCGCTCACCGCGGTCGTCGGCCGTTCGGCGCGCTTCGCCAGCCTCACCTTCACCACGGCCGTCGCGGCGTGCGTGGCGGCGTCCCTGTGCTTTCCGTTCCTGTTCCTGTCTGTCGGGGGCTACAAGCTGACGGGCCTGATCGTCCCGCTCATCCAGATCATCATGTTCGGGATGGGCACCACGCTGAGCCTCGCCGACTTCGCGCGCGTGCTCGTGATGCCGCGAGGCGTGCTCGTGGGCCTGGTGCTGCAGTTCGCCGTCATGCCCGTCACCGGCTTCACGCTGGCCACGCTGTTCGGATTCACGGGCGAAGTGGCCGCGGGGGTCGTTCTCGTCGGGGCTGCGCCAGGCGGCGTCGCTTCCAACGTGATGACCTACCTCGCGGGCGGCAACGTGGCGCTCTCGGTGACCATGACGGCGGTCTCCACGCTGCTCTCGCCGCTTCTCACGCCGCTGGCGATGCAGTGGCTCGCCGGACGGTTCGTGCCCATCGACGCCTGGGCGATGATGATCTCGATCGTCCAGATGATCATCCTGCCGATCGTCGCCGGATTGCTCTTCAACCGCCTGCTCCGCAACCAGCGCTGGATGCCGCGCGTGCTGCCGATCGTCTCGATGGCGGCCATCTGCGCGATCATCACGATCATCACGGCCAGTTCACGCGACCAGTTGCTGGCGGTGGCCGCTGCGCTGTTCGCCGTCGTGGTGCTGCACAACCTGATCGGCTTCACCCTGGGCTACTGGGGTGGGAGGAGCCTCGGGCTGAGCGAAGCCGACTCGCGGACCGCGTCGATCGAGGTGGGCCTGCAGAATGCGGGGATGGCCTCGGGACTGGCGATTGGCGTGCTGCACAGCTCGGACGCCGGCCTGGCGGCGGCCATCTTCGGCCCCTGGATGAACGCCGCCGGCAGCGTGCTCGCGTCGTACTGGCGGCAGCGTCCCCCGCGGGACTAGGTCGAACGGGGGCCGACCCTCCGACCGGTAGGGCCGACTCTCCGACCGGTAGGGCCGGCTCTCCGACCGGTGGCCGCTCGACCGTAGGGCCGGCTCTCCGAGCCCGGCCACGCGCAGGGCCGGGTTGGGACAACCGGCCCTACCTGCCCGCGCGCCCTACCTGCCCGCGCGCCCTACCTGCCCGCGGCCTACCTGCGCGCGGCCTACCTGCGCGCGGCCTACCAACGCTGGGGTGGGCGACGCTGCAGGTGACCGCCGAGCCAGACGAGCGACTCGAGCGGCTGACCCTGGGCGTCGTACGATCCGCCGAACCACAGCGCACACCTGACGGGACCCGTCGCCGGCCGCACGTCCTGGTGCGGCACGTCGGCCTGCGCATCGGCCTGCTCGTCCAGGCCCCAGCAGAAGCGCGCGTCCGACCAGAAGACGACGCTCCCATCGCCGTTGTCGCGGCGCGTCGCGAACGCATACGGGTGCACGGGCAGGAAGTTGCGCGCCGTCGCGAAGTCGGCCAGAGACGCACGGGCGTATGGCAGGGCCCGCGTCGGCCCGACCTCGAACCGCTGGCGGACGTCGCCCGTCCAGCCGTTGGCGGCCCACGCCCGGACTCGTCCGTCGGGCAGGCGCTCGACGTACCGCCACGAGGCCCACGATCCCCACAAGGCCTCGACGGCCACGTGCTCGGCCGGCGGCGCCGAGGCGCGCGCTGCCGTCGCATACGCGTCGGTCGCCCAGACGCGTGTGGTGAGCTTGGCCGCCGTCACGAGCGCGAGCAGCGCCATGACGAGGGCCGCGGCGGTTCGCGGCACGCGCGGCCAGACCCACAGGGCGAGCGCGCCGATGACAAGGACGGCGACCACGATCGGATCGCCCATCGCGACGACGGGGGCGGAGACCTGCTGCGAGACGAACGGCCAGAGGACGCGAATGGTGGCGCCCGAGTACAGGTCGAAGAAGACGTGGCTCAGCGTGCCCAGCCACGCGCCGATCGCCAGCGCGCCGAGCGGCGTTGCCGGCGCCCACGTCCGCACGAACGCGCCGGTGGCCAGGGCCACGAGCGGGGTCCCGACGAGCGCGTGCGTGCCGACCTCGTGCCATCGCAGGTACACGTCCCAGCCCACGGCCGTCAGCGCGATGTCGACGTCGGGGGTGAGGCCCCCGAGCACCGTCGCGGCCACGACGCCGCGCGGGACGTCGCGGGCCGTGCGCAGCGCCGCCACCATGCGGGCGAACAGGAGGTGCGAGACCGGGTCCACCTACAGCGGGTCCTCGTCGGCCCTCGGCATGCGGCCCTCGGCGTTCGCGGCCGTGGCGGGGTCCCCTGTTCCCAGCCCTGGGAGCCCGGTCCCCGGTCCCCGGTCCCCGGTTGCCAGTTCCCGGACCTGCCGCGCCGAAGCCGGGTTGCCGGTTCCCGGCTCATCCCAATACCGGTAGAACTGATACCAGCAGTCAGGGCGCGCGGCGATCTCGCGCTCGAGCAACGTCGCCACGCGCTGCGCGGCCCGGCGCACCTGCTCGCCACGGTCGCCGCTGCGATCCACGATGATGGGCTCCTGCGGCCGCGCCCTGAAGCGCCCGCGTCCCTCGCGCACGAGGAAGATGGGCACCAGCGGCGCGCCCGTGAGATAGGCCAGCATCGCGGGGGCGCCCATGAAGTGCGTCTGCCGCCCGAACATCGTGACGGGGACGCGGTCGCGCTCGACGTGGCGGTCCATGAGCATCGCGACGGCCCGGCCCTCGGCGAGGCGCCGGCGAATCTGCAGCGGCGTGTCGAGCGACTGGCGCACCTCGATCGTGTCGGCGTCGAGTTCCTGTCGGACCCGATGCCGGATCCGGTTCACGTGCGGGTCGGGTTCCGGCATGGCCACGACCGTGAGCGGCACCTGCAGCGCCTTCATCAGCACGGCCCCGGCTTCCCAGTTGCCGAAGTGACCTGTCACGAGGATCGCGCCGCGGCCGAGTGCCAGCGCGTCACGCAGACGGTCTGCCCGCTCGTACGAAAATCGCTCGAGCACCTTCTCGCGCGACCACGAGAGCGACCGCATGAAGTCCATCCAGTCGTCCGTGTAGGCGTGGCAGGTGCGATACGCTCGCCGTCGCAGCTGCGCGTCCGTTTCGTGTGGGAACACGGCGCGCAGGTTGTCGACGAGCGCATCTCGCACGCTGGCCATCGTGTGGCTCACGAGCCAGGCCGCAGCGTGCGCCAGGGGCCATGCGAGCGGCAGCGGCACATGCCGCGACCCCAGGTAGCTCCCGCCGACGACGAAGGAGCCGTTCAGGCGATGGTTCACCCAGCGCACAGGCGCGTTCGCGCTCATGCGTCCGACCTCCCGCCCGGGCGCAGGAACCGGTACACGAGCGCCAGGATGACGTTGCGGCTCGTGTCGCGCACGGGCCGGATCTTGCTCGACTGCCCCCCGTAGACGGCCTTGATCGGCACGCGCGCGATCCGCGCGCCGCGCCTGGCCAGCTTCACCACCAGTTCCGTCTCGAATTCGTACCCCGTGGCCTCGAGGGAGATGCGTCGCAGCACGTCGGTCCGGACAACCCGGAACCCCGACTGCGTGTCGTGCAGGTCGACGCCCATCAGCGTCGCCAGGGCCCAGCTGCCGATGACGTTGGCCCAGTACCGCGACGGCGGCATCTCACGCTTCACGAAGACCCGCTCGCCGATGACCATCGCCGCACCCGTCGCGGCCGCCTCCGACAGCAGCGCGGGGATCTCCTCTGGGCGGTGCTGCATGTCGCCGTCCATGAACAGCACGTGTGTCGCCTCTCCCTGGAGCACCCTCGACAGGCCCGCGCGGATTGCCGTGCCCTTGCCCTCGTTCCTGTCGAGGCGCATCACTTCCGCCCCGGCCGCGGCAGCGGCTTCGCCCGTGCCGTCGGTGGACCCGTCGTCGACGACGAGCACATGGGCGACGTGGGCCGCCGCGCCGCGCACGACGTCGCCGACGGTGCGCACCTCGTTGAACGCCGGGATCAGCGCCCACACCGTCACGAGCGGGGCCTCCTCGCGACGAGCGCGGGCAGCACGAACAGCGAGGCGATCAGCGCCGACGAGATCGTGGCGACGGACACGAACCCGAGCGATCGGAGCGGGCCGTAGGCGGACCCCATCAAGGTACCGAACCCGACGACCGTCGTGGCGCCCGCCAGCAGCAGCGCCGGGCCGACGACAGACAGGGCCTCTGCCATGTCGACGCCGCGCGGGCCGAGTGTCGGGTGCAGGAGGTGAATGCCGTAGTCCACGCCGATGCCGAGGAACATCAGGATTGCGAACACGCTGAACAGGTCGAGCACGATGCCCGCCCATCCGAGCGCGCCCAACCCCCAGATGATGCCGCAGATGGTGGGCAGCAGCGCCAGCATCGTCGGCCGCACGGCGCGGAACTCCATCCAGATCAGGAGCAGGACCACAACCGAGCCCACGCCCAGGCCCGTGGCCAGCTCGCGAGGGAAGCGGCTGGCGAGCGTCGCGTTCACGAGCGGCAGCCCCGTCAGCACGAGGCCCGGCTGCGCACCAGCGGCGGCCTGGAGCGCGGAGAGGGCGTCGTCGCCGTCGGCTGTCGCGTACGTGGCCACGAGGAAGTCGTCGCCGTCGCGCCGGACGAAACGGCCGACGACGTCGCCGAGGCCGTGGGCGTCCAGGTCCTGCAGCGACAGCGTCTGGGACGGGTCGAGCACGCGGGCCAACCGCTCACGGAACGGCGCGAAGGTGCCGGCCACGAAGCCCGCGGCGTCTCCGGCGTCGTCGACGGCTCGAGCCAGCCCCTCGGGGGTGACGTCGAGATCCGCGATCCTGGCTCGTCGCACGTCCTGTGCCGCTGCCGAGGGCAGGACGACCGAGGGCCCGACGTGTGCCACGCCACGCGTCGCGGCAAGCGTCCGATCCAGTGTCTCGTGCGCCGCGAGGAGCGGGTCGAGGGCCGGCCCGCGGCTCAGGACGAGATACACGTCCCGCGCCAGGCCGAAGCGCTCAGTGATCCGGGTCTCGAGGTCGAGCCCCGCCGTCACGGGCCGGAGCCGCTCGAGGCGCGGATCGACATGCAGTTTCGTGAGTCCCCAGGCCAGCGGAATGGACACGATCACCGCGGACGCGAGGATGGACCGTCGATGCGTCGCGACCCACGGTCCGAGGCCCGGCAGTGTCAGGTCGCGCGACGTCGAGATCCAGGCCCGGCCCGGGAGGCCGGCCACCAGCACCGTCAGCGTGAAGAGCACCGTCAACAGCATGCCGAGCCCCACGACGACGCCGAGTTGCTGGAGGCTGGGAAATCGCATGAACCACAAGCCGAGGAACGTGGCGGCGGTCGTGATCGCGCCGAGGAACACGCTCACGCCGACGCCGCCGAGCTCGCCAACGGCTTCGAGCGGCGACGCGCCCCGCGCCAGCCGGTCGCGATAGGCCACAAACAGCAGCACCAGCCCGTCGTCGCCGAGCCCGAAGAGCATGGCGGATGCACCCGTGGCGGCGGCCGACAACTGCACGCCGACGACCTGGTGCACGGCGAGCGTGACGAGCGTGCCGAGCAGGATCGGCAGCGTGCCGAACACGACGAGCCACACGTTGCGGAAGGCAAGGTACAGCAGCGCGAGCACGCCGGCCATCGACCACACCGTGTTGCTGATGGCCTCCGACCGCATGAGCGATTCGGTCTCGATCGCCGTCCGGTGTCCACCGGCGACGTCGGTCCGCGGCGCTTCCACGCCGTCGTCGCGCCAGACCTCGGCAAACGTCGCCCGCACCGCACCGTCGGCCTCGGTGATGCGCGCGAGCAGGGCGCGGGCGTAGGTGGTGTCGAAGGGTGGCTGCGTCGGGTGCACCACGAGGAGGCGCGCGCGCCCGTCGGTCGTCACGTAGCCGTCGGCTCCCGACGGATCGAGTTGCAGGACGCCGGAAGCGCCCCGCAGCCGCGCGGTGGACAGTTCGAACCAGCCGAGGGGGTCGCGCTGCGCCAGCGCCTTCACCTCGGGCGTCGGCAGCGCCAGCAGGTCGCGCGTGCGCACCACCTGGGCGGCGAGGCGGTCGGGCGCCATGCGGCCCACGGCCTCGTCGAACGCCTCGTCGTCGAGCAGCAGCAGCTGCCTGTCGGCCAGCAGCGTCCAGTCGCGGTCGCCATCGAGCAGGCCCGTGTCGACGCGCCTGACGTCCGGAAGCGCACGCAGCGCCTCCGCGAGGGCATCCACGTAGTCCTCGTAGTCGTCGACGGTGGCCGATGCGGGAGCCTCGACGTACACGTAGAGGGCATCGAGGCTGCCGAACCGTTCGAGATAGGTCTCGAAGGCGTCGACAGCGCCCGACTCCCGGGGCATCAACTGCAGCACGTCCGTCTCGAAGCGGATACGCGAAACCGGGACGAGGCTGACGGCCGTGACGAGCAACGCCAGCGCCAGGACGAGGCGCCGTCGCGCCCGCGCCCAGGTCATCAGTCCCTGGATGAGGGATGTCACGAGAGCACGATCCGGGGCGGCGCGTCAGCGCTGCGCGGCGATGGCGAACGCATCGGCGGCGACCGTGGGATTGAGCCGCACGTCGCTGAACTCCATCAGCCGCGTGTCTCCCCCGGGGTAGTCCATCCTGAGCGCGCCGAGGGCGAGTGTGGCCTTGTCGATCCAGAGGTGGACGTGCGAGACCCCCTCGCGCATCTGCGAGCGCCGCGGCGTGAAGGTGACGCGCCACGTTCCCGCGCGATCGGGCGCGTCGATGGCCGTGATGTCGAAGTGCTTGCGGAGTTCGGCGGGCGAGGACATCCCGAAGAAGCGTTCGGCCCGGCGCATCGTCGAGCCGATGTCGCGAGTCTGCGTGAGCCGCCGGGCGGGCCAGTCGAGGGCCAGCCTCGGGCCGTTGACGATGACGGTCCGCGCGTCCTCACCGGCATAGACGAGTCGCACCTGGTTCGGGCGGCGTCCCACGAGCGTGCCGCGCGAGACCTGCGGCGCCTTGAGGAGCGTGGACGTGCTGGTCTCGACAAACGAGGCCGAGACCGTCTGGAGCGATGTCGCGACGGGGGCGCCTCGCGTGAAGATCTCGTCGAACAGGTCGCCGCCCTGCGCGGGCTTCGTCTGTGCCGACGCGCCGGGGGCCTCGCGCGCGTCTCCCGCCGGCGCGGCAATCGCGACGGCCACCATGGAGGCGAACACAAGGCGAATCGCCCGTTGAAGAGCCATGAAACGAAATGGTAACGTACCCGCCGTGCAACGACGGGCTGCAATCACTGGCGTTGCCGCCTGTTCCTGCCTCGGCCAGACCGATGCATTCCTCGACGCCATCCTTCATGGGCGTTCGGGCATCCATCCCGTCACGTCGTTCGACGTGTCTGCCTGTCGCTCGCGCCAGGCGGCGGAACTGACCGACTTCGACCCGACTGCCTTCATCGCGCCGATGAAGCTCCGTCGCATGGACGACGTGGGCGCGCTGTCGGTTGCGACGGCCCGCCTCGCGCTCGACGCCGCCGGCATCCCCCGCCTCGACGCCGGCTACGACGACGTCGGGGTGGTGCTCGGGACGTGTACCTGCGGTGTGCACGCGACGGGCGACTTCCTCGACCGCCTGCTCGACCTCGGCCCGACGGGAGCGCCAGCCATGTTGTTCAGCAACACGGTGGGCAACGCGGCCGCCAGCCTGGTGGCACTCGAGGAGAAGCTGCGCGGACCGAACACGACGCTGAGCTACAAGGAGGCGTCGGGCCTTGCGGCGGTGGCCCTGGCGACCGACCTGGTCCGGGCCGGCAAGTCCGGCGCCCTCGTGACAGGTGGCGCCGAGGACATCTACGACCTCTACTTCCAGGTGCACGACTGGTTCGGCGTGCTGTCGCGCGATGACGCACACCCGGAGGGCGCACGACCGTTCGACGCCACCCGCAACGGCTTCGTGATGGGGGAGGGCGCGTACCTGGCGGTCGTCGAGGACGCCGCCCGCGCCGAGGCCCGGCAGGCGACCGTGCTGGCCGAGGTGGTGGGCGTCGGGGCCTCGTCGGGCATCACGGGCGTCAACGCCTGGCCAACCGACCCGGCACCGCTCGTGCGGTGCATGCAGGCGGCGATGGACGAGGCAGGTGTGGATCCCGGCGAGGTCGGTGCCGTATACGCGTCTGCCAACGGCGCGAAGGACTTCGACAGACTCGAAGCCGCGGCGGTGTCTGCCGCGTTCGGCGGTCGGCCGGTGTTGACCACGTCGCTCAAGGGCTCCGTCGGAGAGGGAGGCATGGCGGGCGCGGCCTCGCTCGTCGCGGCGGTGCTCGCGGGGCGTCGGGGGCTCGTCGTCGCCACGGCCGGACTGAGCCAGCCCGACCCGGCCTGCGCGCCCCTGGGCTGGGTCGTCGGCAAGCCCAGGCCCCTGCCCTCGCCCTACGTCCTCGTCAACGCCTTCGCGAGCGGTGGCACGAACTACAGCGTCGTCCTGCGGATCGCACCGCTGGTATAAACTGTGCCTTCCGCCGTCCCGCCCTGGGCACGGTGGCCGGGATCCGCGTGTCGTTCGCATCGCTTGCCTTGTCGGGCCGGGTCGCGCTGGTCACTGGTGGATCGCGCGGCATCGGCCGTGCGATCGTCGAGGTCCTGGCGCGCCGCGGCGCCGCCGTTGCGTTCACCTATCGTGAACGCGAGGACAACGCTCGCGAACTCGCGCGGTCGCTGACAGACGCAGGGGGCCGTGCGTGGGCGGCGCACTGCGACGTGGCAGACGAGGCGCAGGTGCAGCGCGTGGTCGCCGAAGCCGTCGCGGCCCTCGGTCCGATCGACATCCTGGTCAACAACGCCGGCGTCGCCCGCGACGGGTACCTGATGATGATGGACCGAGCGAAGTGGGACGCCGTGCTGCGACCCAACCTCGACGGGGCCTTCTTCTGCACGCGCGCCGTCGTGCGCGGCATGCTCGTGCGGAAGTGGGGGCGTGTCATCAGCCTCACCTCGCCGAGCGCCGTCGCCGGGCTGCCGGGGCAGGCCAACTACGCGGCGTCCAAGGGCGGCCTGATCGGCCTCACCCGGGCGCTGTCACGCGAGCTGGCGCCCAAGGGCGTGCTCGTCAACGCGGTGATGCCGGGCCTCATCGAGACCGACATGACCGCGGCCATTCCCGAGGCCACGCGCGAGGCGCACCTGCGCAACGTGCCCGTCGGCCGGTTGGGCACCGCGGCCGAAGTGGCCGAGGTGGTGGCGTTCCTCAGTTCCGACGCGGCCGCGTACGTCACCGGGCAGGTGATCGGCGTGGACGGCGGACTCGTGTAAGGCACTCATGACTGATCTCCGCAGTGACATCAAGGCCGCGATCGTTCGGGCGCTCAAGCTCCCCATCTCGCCCGGCGAGATCGACAGCGCCGCGCCGCTGTTCGGCGAAGGCCTCGGTCTGGATTCCATCGACGCGCTCGAACTCGTGCTCGAGATCGAGCGATCCTTCGGTGTCGTGATCGGCGACGAGGAGACGGGCGGGAAGGTCCTCCAGTCGGTCGACGCCATCGCCGAGTACATCGAAGCCCAGCAGAAGACGGTCTAGGGCTGCCCACTCGTCGACATGGCCCTGAACGCCTTCACCGTCGACGTCGAGGACTGGTTCCACATCTGCGGCGTCGACGACCGCCTGCCGGCGGCGCGCTGGAACGACATGGAGAGCCGGGTCGTGCCGACGACGCGGGCGCTGCTCGAGGACCTCGCCCGCGTCGGCCGACGCGGGACGTTCCTCGTCGTCGGATGGGTCGCGTCGCGGTTCCCGTCGCTCGTCGGCGAGATTCGCGACGCCGGCCACGAGATTGGCCTGCACAGCTTCTGGCATCGCCGGGTGTACGACCTGTCACCCGATGCGTTCCGGCAGGATCTGCGCGACAACATCGCCGCCCTCGAGGCCGCCGGCGCCGGCGACCTCGTCTCGTTCCGCGCGCCCGAGTGGTCGCTCGACACGCGCGCGACGTGGGCGCTGTCCATCCTGGTCGAGGAGGGAATCCGCCTCGACGCGAGCCGGGCGCCCGTGGCACGCGTGGGCTCTCCGTCGTTCCCGCGGCGTCCCCATCCCCTCGCGACACAGGCCGGGGCCCTGCTCGAACTGCCGCCGCTCGTGGGCCGCCTGGCAGGCCACGCCGTGCCGCTCGGCTGGGGCTGGGGCCTGCGCAAGGCCGACCCCGCGTCGGTGGTGTCGGCCATCGCCGAGCACAACCGCAAGGGCGATCCTGCCGTCCTTACGGTGCACCCATGGGAGATCGACCCCGCGCCGCCGCGCGTCCGCCTGCCCGCATCGCTCGCGTTCGCGCACTACTACAGGCTGTCGGGGTTCCGGGCGCGCCTGCGGGAGATCCTGGCCGAGGTGGACATCGGGCCGCTCCGCGAACTCCCGGACGCCGAGGCGTGGCTGCGCGCCTGATCGTCGTCCTCGCCGTCGCGGCGCTGGTCATGACCGCGCGGCCGGCGCGCGCGCGCCAGGACGCCTCCCCATCGCTGCCGCGCCTCGTCTTCGACGTCGACGGTACGCCCATGGCGCCGCCGCCAGTGCCGCCGGCAGCCGTCAAGGTGACGGTGACGGCCAGCGCTCCCGACGACATCGCCGCTCGCGTGGCCGCGACGGCAGGGTGGCCCGTCTGGCTCGTGCTCACGGGCATCGACGCCACCGACGTCGACGCCGCCGCCTGGCCCGCGCGCGTGCAGGCGATCCTTGCCCAGGTGCCGACACTGGCGGCCGTCCAACTGCAGGCCGACGCCGTCGATCCGCGCCGCGCGGCATTCCTCATCAAGCTGACCGCCGCGGAGGTGCGGGCGCGTGGCGCGTCCATCCCGATCGTGCTCGGAGGGGAGGCCACCAGCCCGTCGCGGCGGGAGGCCGTCGTCACAGCCGACGTGGCGCCTTCGATCGACGCCATCGCCGTGCCGCCGGGGTCCGACGTCGTCGCCGCGGCGGCCTGGCTTGCCGGCAGCGATCCCGGTGCGGCCCTCGTCGACGTGTGGACCGATGTACCCGGCACGGCGGCAGCCACCACGTTCGTGGCGAGCGAACTCGCGCGTCTCGGGTCGGTCGTCGCGGCGCGCGGCTACCGCGTTTCCGAGAGGGCGCTGCGCGAGATCCTGCCCGTCGCGAGTCGCCTGCGCGACCTGTACGCCGGCGACGTCGCGCCGGTCACGACAGCGGAGGGCGCCGTCACCATCCGTCGCGGCGGTGAGGACGTCACGGCCGGCACGCGCTGGCGCATGGTCTACAACCTCGCGTCGCTCGGCACGTACCTCCTCATCGAATCCGACGTGCCCGGTGAACAACGCCTGGAACTGTCCGTCCTGCTCCCGTCGGCTGGCACCGTGGTGCTCCGGGATCCCGTGAGCGGGCGCGACAGGCCGGCCCTCGGTGTGGCGCGCGACGACGTCGCGCAACGGACCCTCGCGACGGTCGTGCTCCCGGGCCCGGGGACGTGGCTCGTCGACTTCACCAGCCATGCCGACGGCGGCTTCGTGCAGCGCGAGGACGTGACGGCGGCGCGCACGCCCACTGTCGAGGAGATCCTGGCTCGGCATCAGGCGCGGCAGGCGATCGAGCGCGACCTCGCGCCGCGCTACGTGATGAACGGGCGCATCCAGCAGTACTTCCGTCCGACCGTCACCGACCCCGGCTACGACGTCATCACCGAGAACCGCTTCTTCGTGGACCGCGTCGAGGGCACCGAGTGGGAGGAACGCGAGTTCAGCGTCAACGGCGCGCGGTTCGGCGAGCCGAGGCCGCCGTTTCCCCTCCTGCAGGCCGAGAAGGTGCTGTCGCCGCCGCTCGCGATCGAACTCGACGCGCGCTACAGCTATCGTCTCGAAGGGACCGCGACAATCGATGGCCGCGCGGCCTGGGTCATCCGCTTCGATCCGCAGCGGCGCGATCAGTCGCTGTATCGCGGCACGGTCTGGATCGACAGGGACACGTACGCGCGGCTGCGCCAGCAGGCGGCGCAGACGGCGCTGTCGGCGCCCGTGATCTCGAGCGACGAGACGCAGGACTTCGCGCCCGTGCGGACGGCCTCGGGAGCCGAGGTGTACCTGCCGTCGCGAACGTATACGCAGCAGCTCATTCTCATCGCCGGCCGCAACCTGCTCGTCGAGCGGCGCGGCTCCTTCAGCGGGCACGAGATCGCCCCGGCCGACTTCGCGGCGCAGCGGCAGGAAGCCCGCGGCGGGCAGCGGACGATGTATCGCGAGACGGACGTGGGGGTGCGGTACTTCGTCAAGGAGGGCGACCAGCGCGTCGTGAGCGACATCGCCACGACGCGGGCCAGGGCGCTGGCCCTGGGCGTCACCATCGACCCGGGCTTCGAGTTCCCGCTCCCGATCGGCGGCATCAACTACCTGAACTTCCGCTTCCGTGGCCGACCCGACACCCAGGTGGCCGTCCTGTTCGCCGGCGTGCTGGCCGCCGGCAACATCCAGCGGCCAAAGGCGATCGCCAACCGCATCGACGCGTCGATCGACTTCTTCGCGATCGCGCCGCCGTCCACCGACAGGACTTCGGCCCGGAGGGGGCGATCGACGAGGAGCGGCTGCTCACGTGGCCGCTCTCCACGGGCCTCAACCTCGGGTGGCAGGCGACGACGTACCAGCGGCTGTCGGGGCAGTACCTCTTCCGCTTCGACGGCTACGTGCGCGACAGCACGACGGCCGACGAGTACGTGACGCCGTCGAGCACCGTCACCAACGGGCTGGGCCTGCTGTACGAGTACCGCCGGAACGGCTACTCGCTGACGGCCAACGGCACGTGGTCCCGGCGCCTGTCGTGGCGCCCGTGGGGCGATCCCGACGCCCTCACGCAGACGCCCGCGTCGTACGTCAAGTACCAGGCGTCGGCCACCAAGGTGTTCTACCTCGGCCCGTTCAGCAAGTTCGTGCTCAACGGCGCGTGGTTCGGTGGCGATCGCCTGGATCGCTTCAGCCAGTACCAGTTCGGCCTCTTCGACGACACCCGGATTCACGGCGTCCCGGCATCGGGCGTGCGATACGGCGAGCTCGCGATGGCGCGTGCCCAGTACTCCTTCAACCTGCTGGACCAGTACCGGACCGACCTGTTCGTCGACCAGGGATGGGGCCGCGTGCGCGCCAATGGCGTCCCAGGAGTGACGGAGATTCCGTGGGAGCCGCTGACGGGTTTCGGCGTGGCCTTCAACGTCAGGATCCCGGGCCGAACGGCCTTCCTGCGTGGCGAGGTCGGCTACAGCCTGCTCCCCGGGCGATACGACGGGCTCGGCTCGACGACGGTGCAGGTGATGGTGCTCAAGCCGCTCAACGAAGGACGCAGGTAGCGTGCGGTCTCCGACCGCGCCGCGGCGATCGCACCTGGCGGCGGGGTGGGGACACCCCGCCCTACCAATGTGCCTGGGGTAGGGCGCGGTCTCCGACCGCGCCGCTGTCAGTGAAGAACGTTTGTGAAATTCCGGACTTGTGAAATTCTCCAATCCAGATGTCCGATCAGACGCGAATCGCCATCACCGGTATCGGCATGATCTGCGCGCTGGGCGACCGGCGCGAGACCGTGTGGGCGCGCATGCTCGACGGGCACTGCGGGATCGGCCCCGTGACCCTCTTCGACACCGAGGGCTACCGCAGCCGCATCGCGGCCGAAGCCGATCTCTCCGGGGTGCAGACACACTTCACGCCGTATCAGCGTCGCCGCTGGTCGCGGAGTGACCTGATGGGAGTGGTGGCGTCGGCCGAGGCGCTCGAGGACGCCGGGTTGCTCGACAGCGGCATCGACACCACGCGCGTCGGCGTGCTGCTCGGCGCGGGCACCGGCGACCTCGTGCGCAACGAGTCGTACTACTTCACCATGCGCCGCGAAGGCCTCGACAGCGCGCGCCCGACCTGGATTCACAACCACTTCTCCAGCACGCCCGTCGACGTCGTCGCCGCGCACTTCGGGCTCGAGGGCATGCGCTCGTGCCTCATGGCCGCCTGCTCGTCGAGCACGATTGCGATAGGGCAGGCCGTCGACGCCATCAGGCGCGGCCGCATCGATGCGGCCCTGGCCGGGGGCACCGATGCGCTGGCGCGCCTCACGTTCGCGGGGTTCAACGCGCTCCGCCTCATGGATCCGCAGCCGTGCCGGCCCTTCGACGCGGGCCGGCAGGGCATGAACATCGGCGAGGGCGCGGCGGTGCTCGTGCTCGAGGACTGGGCGCGCGCCACGCGTCGCGGCGCCCACATCTACGCGGAGCTGGCCGGCTACAGCTTCACGTGCGAGGCGCACCACCCGACGGCACCCGAGCCCGAAGGCCAGGCGATCGCCGCCACCATCCGCGCGGCGCTGGACGATGCGTCCGTCGATCCCGGCGAGGTGACCCACGTCAACGCGCACGGCACGGCGACGCCACAGAACGACAAGGCCGAGGCGCGCGGTGTGCGTGTCGTCTTCGGCGACCGCGCGGCGTCGATGCCGGTGACCTCGCTCAAGTCGATGTTCGGCCATTGCCTCGGCGCGGCCGGCGCGATGGAGGCCGCCGCGCTCGCGCTGAGCATCGATCGCGGCGTGATCCCGCCGACGATCAACCACCACACCACCGACCCCGAGTGCCCTGTGGACCTCGTCGCCAACCAGGCGCGCGAGGTGGCCGTCCCGTGCGCCGTCTCCACGTCGCTGGCCTTCGGCGGCAACGACTCGGCATTGGTCCTCCGCCAGGTCGGGTAGGCAGCCGTCGTCCCCCGACTCGGGTCTCCCCTGATTCGTAGCCGCGGGACTTGTCCCGCGGGCGGCCGACGCCCCTCGGATTCGTAGCCGCGGGACTTGTCCCGCGGTCGGCTGAGCCCCTGTCGCAACGCGGCTCCGCAGTGGTAGGGCCCGTTGTCCCCAACGCGGCCTGGCAGGGTAGGGCCCGTTGTCCCAACGCGGCCCGAGGTGATGGGCCGGGCTCGGAGAGCCGGCCCTACCGTCGTCCCAGCCTAGCGGTTCGCGATCATCAACACGATCAGGATGGCGACGATGATGAGGGCGACCTTGACCCAGCTGACAGGGTACGTGCCGCCCATGCGTCCTGTCGTCGCGTTGACGACCAACTGATAGGGCGTGCGGCCGTACATGTAGGTCATCACGTACACGGGGACGAGCACGTGCTTGAAGGTCCGGCCGCTCCACTGCGGCGACATGCGCAGGTTCTGGTACGTATCGCCGGGAATCTCGGCGATGCAGAGATCCCGCAGGTACGCGTACATCTGCTCGCCGCCGAACTCGGCGGCCTTCGGCAGCGGCACCTGATACTGCTCGACCACGTGCCCGGAGAGGTACGCGGTGTCGTACGCGACGAGTTCCTGCGTCGGGAACGGTTCGATCTGGGCCAGCAGCCCCCGATCGATCCCCTTGGTGCCTGACACGAGCGTGTCGTCGAAGAAGTGGTCGACGACGCCTGACACGGGCGTCCACTGCACGCGCCGCACGGTGTTGTTGCCCTGCTTCACGTGGTAGTACCGTCCGGACTCCGCCTGCCAGGGGCAGCGCACGCGCGCGTCGAAGGTCCAGTACGGGATGTAGAGCCCGTGCAGCGTGTCGACCAGCGCCTTCCTGCGGAATGCGTTCGGGGCGAGCCACTTGCTCGAGAACCAGTGACGCACGGTCTCGCGCACCTGCGCCTCGGTGACCCGGAAGGGGAGCAGGCTGGATGGTGTGACGGGAGGCTTGACGTCGGCGTAGTCGACAAGCGCCGGAGACCCGCAGAACTCGCAGTTCTGGCCGACGCGCGACGGCTCGTACACCATCACGGCCTTGCAGCTGCGGCACTGCACCGTGCGAGAGGCGGCCTGCCACCCGCGCCGCTCGTCGCCGACCTCGCGCAGCGCCGCCTCGAGGTCGAGTTCAGGGATCGGGCCCGTGCCCTCGGGGGGCACGTAGGCCGACTCGGTACCGCAGAAGGGGCACACGAGGCGCTGCTTCGCGGCGTTCCACTCGGCCTGCGCGCCGCAGGCGACGCACACGTGCTTCTGGAGCGCGACGAGGTCCTGCGAGTCGGACGGCGGATGCGTAGACACGATAGGCAAGGTTGGGCCGGCTGTCCCGGCGCGGCCCCGGTCTCACGACGGTAGGGCCAGCTGTCCCAGCCCGGCCCAGGTCTCACGACGGTAGGGCCGGCTGTCCCGGCCCGGCCCCGGTCTCACGACGGTAGGGCCGGCTGTCCCAGCCCGGCCCCGTATGGTCCGTCGCTCAGCTGGCCAGGTACGAGTCCAGCGCCGCCCGGGTCACCCGGTACGCGCTGCCGATCTTCTTGGCCTTCAGCTCGCCGGCCTCGATGACCGCCATCACATCGGCGTCACTCACGCCGAGCACCTTGGCCACGTCGGCCACACCGAGCAGGTCCACGGTGGGCAGCGCCGGCGGCGCCGCACCCGCGGCCGCACCTGCCGCTGCCGCGGCACCGCCAGCGACGCCGGGCGTCGGCGGCGTGCCACCGATGAGACCCTGCTGCATCATCTGCTGGGCGATCGCCAGGCCCACGGCCATCTCCGTCGCCATGCCCGCCGGCGCCGCCGCCGCCGGCCGTCTCCATCCCCTGCGCCATCTGGTACTTCACGTAGTCGTTCAGGTTGCCGACCGCCGCCATGCTCGAGCGCTTGTCGATCGCCTCCTCGACCTCCGGCGGCACCGAGACGTTCTCGACGATGAAGCTCGTGATCTCGATGCCGTACTTCGCGCACGATCACCGGATTGATCAGCGGCAGCAGCGCCTCGCCGAGCTCGCTGTAGCGCGTGGCCACGTCGAGCACGGGGATCGTTCGACGTCGCCAGGGCGTCGCTGAAGACGCTGACGATGCGCGAGCGCATCGTGTCGGCGAACTCGTCGAGCCGGAAGTTGTGGTCGGAGCCGGCCACTTCCTTCAGGAACAGCTTCGGATCGACGATCCGGAAGTCGTAGGTGCCGAAGGCGCGCGCGCGGACGATGCCGAAGTCCTCGTCGCGCATCATGATCGGGTTCGATGGTGCCCCACTTGTTGCCCGGTGAACAGGCGCGTGTTGACGAAGTAGACGTCGGCCTTGAAGGGCGACTCGAAGCCGTACTTCCACGACTTCAGCCGCGTCAGGATCGGGATGTTGTCGGTGGCCAGGCGAGTGCTTGCCCGGGCCGAACGTGTCGCCGAACTCGCCGAGGTAGACGAACTGCGCGACCTGCGACTCGCGCACGATCAGCTGCGCGCCGTTCTTGATCGCCTTGTCGTCGTCCGGAAAGCGCTACGAGAGCGTGTCGCGCGAGTCGTCGGTCCACTCGATGATCTCGAGCAGCTCTCCCTTGATGAAGTCGAAAATCCCCATCGGTCTGTTGGCCTCCGTAGCGCGTCCATTGTACTCACGTCAGGTAGGGACCGCTCTCCGAGCGGTCCATCAAGCCTTTCCTGACACCCACCTGACACTTCCCGTATTCCCTGCCGACGCGATCGCGGTAGGCTCAGCCGCACATGCGCCTTCTCGGCGTTGGCAAGGCCGGGTATCCCACCCGGCCGTTCGCGGGGGACTGGCTGCAGCCGCAGCGACAACTGCTGCTGGCCGTCGTCGTCGTGGCGGTGCTGTCGGCTGTGGCGCTCGGCTGGCTCGGCTGGCTGCTGCTCGAGCAGGACGCGGGACTCGAGCGCCAACGGCGCGCCGACCGCCTGCAGCAGGCAGCAGACACCACCGCGGCTGCGATGCGCGTGGCGGTGGCGGGTCTGCCCGCGCGGGCCGCCCAGGCCGCCGCAGCCACACCGTCACCTGCGGACGGCCTCCTGCGCGCGGCGCTCGAGCCCGGTGGCGTGACCGTGCGCAATGGGGGACACGCGCTCTGGGTTCCGGGCGACGCCGGCACGACCGACACGTCCCCCGCCTTCTTCGGCGATGGCGAAGTCCTCGAGTTCGGCGGCGACCTGCAGGGCGCGCTGCGGGCGTACCAGCGCGTCGCCGACGAGGGTCGAGACGGGCGAGTGGCACCGGCGCTCGCCCGCGTGGCGCGCGTGCAGCGCAAGCTGGGGCGCGCGGAGGCGGCGCTGGCGACCTACGACACCCTGGCCCGGCGGGGACAGGCACTGGTTGACGGACTGCCTGCGGCACTCGTGGCCCGGGTCGGCCGCGCGAGCGTGTTCGAGGCCGCCGGGAGGGCAGCCGCGTTGCGGTCGGAGGCCACGGCGCTGCGCGACGACCTGCTCGGCGGACGCTGGCCGCTCACGCGGGCGCAGTTCACCTTCTACAGTGACCAGGCCGCCGCGTGGCTTGGCACGCCCGTGACTGCACCGGCCCACGACCGCACTCGAGCCGAGGCCCTCGAGTGGGCATGGGAACAGGTGCGCGCCGCGCGGGAGCCGGGGACGCGCGCGCTGCGGTTCGCCGAGGGACCCGCGCTCGTCGCGTGGTCGCCGCATCCCGCAGGTGTGCACGTGATCGTCGCCGATGGACAGTACCTTGCTTCCACGTGCGCCGCCGGCGCCCCGGAATTCCGCTGCGCGGTCCACGACGGCGACGGTCGGTGGCTCGCGGGCGCGAACCAGGTCGACGGCCCCTCGTCGCGGCTCACTGCCGATGCATCAGGGAGCACCTGGTCCGTGCGTGTCGCGCCCGTCGCGGCTGATGCGCCCGAGGGTTCGCCTCGACGCATGCTGCTCGCCTCCACCGTGGCCCTGGCGGGCCTCGTCCTCGCGGCCGGCTGGTACTTCATCCTCCGCGGCATGGCACGCGAGCGCGCCGCGGGACGGGCGCAGGCGGATTTCGTGGCTGCCGTCTCGCACGAGTTCCGCAGCCCGCTGACGTCGATGTCGCACATAGCGGAGATGCTGCAATCGGGCCGCATCGGCGACGGATTGGCGCGGACCAGCGCGTACGACGTCCTCGTGCACGACACCGACCGGCTGCGCACGCTCGTCGAGCAACTCCTGGAGTTCGGCCGGTTCGAGGCGGGCGGGCCGGTGCTGCGCCGCGACCGTCTCGACCTTGCCGAGGCCGTGCGCGCCATCGTCGACGACTTCGGCGAGCGCGTCGCCCGCGACGGCTACACGGTCGAGTACGACGGTCCGTCGTCGCCCATGTGGATGGAGGCCGATCGCGAGGCGCTGACACTCGCCTTGTGGAACCTGATGGACAACGCGGTGAAATACTCGCCCGACGTGAAGACGATCTGGGTGCGCCTGCGGCGGACGGATGCGGGCGTCGAACTCGCCGTTCGCGACGAAGGGCTCGGCGTTCCCGAGAAGGAGCAGGCGGCAATCTTCCGGCAGTTCGTGCGTGGCGAGGAACCGAAGTCGCGCCGTATCCGCGGCACGGGTATCGGCCTCGCGCTCGTCCGACACATCGCGCGCGCCCACGGCGGCGATGTCTCTGTCGAGAGCGAGCCCGGCCGCGGCAGCATGTTCACGTTGCGCATTCGGAGGTAGGGCGCGGTGTCCCTGGCCACCGAAGCGCGTGGCGCGAAGGTGGCCCACCGCGCCGCTATGGATTCCCATGAAAATCCTCATCGTCGAAGATGAACCCGGCATCGCGTTCGCGCTCGAGGCGGACCTGCGCAGCGAGGGCTACGACGTCGCCGTCGCGACGACGGGCGACGAGGGCCTGCGGCTCGCGAAGGGCGGGTCGTTCGACCTCGTGCTGCTCGACGTGATGCTGCCCGGCCGCGACGGCTTCGAGGTGTGTCGCGACCTGCGGCGAGCAGGCGTCCGCACGCCGATCATCCTGCTCACGGCGCGCACGCACGACGCCGAGAAGGTGATGGGGCTCGAACTCGGCGCCGACGACTACGTCACCAAGCCCTACAACCCTCGCGAACTGCGCGCGCGGGTCAAGGCCGTCCTGCGTCGTACCAATCCGGACGACCCCGACGTCGTCCGCTTCGGCGTCGTCGAAGTGGACTTCGGTCGCTGCGAGGTGCGCCGCGAGGGCACCCGCGTGGACCTCAGCGCCACCGAGTTCAAGCTGCTCGGCGCGTTCGTGCGCAGCCAGGGCCGCGTGCTGAGCCGCGAGCAACTGCTCGACGCTGCGTGGGGTGCCGGCATCGCCATCAGCGACCGTGTCGTCGACAACCACATCGTCTCGCTGCGGCGGAAGATCGAGGTCGACCCGACGCAGCCGAGGCACCTCGTGAACATCCGCGGGCTGGGGTACAGGTTCGATCTCTGAAATGCCGCGATGCCGAATGCCGAACGCCGAACGCCGAACGCCGAACGCCGAACGCCGAACGCCGAACGCCGAACGCCGAACGCAGAACGTCGGAGGTAGGGCGCGGTCTCCTTGGGCACCGAAGCGCAGAGGCGCGAAGGTGGCCGACCGCGCCGTTGGACGTCTTGTCAGCAGCCGATGACGGGGATCCGGAACGTGCGGGCGGCCAGCCCGAGGGCCGTGTCGTGCGTGGCGAGCGTGAACGGCGTCTGGGTTCGATCTCCGCCAGACGAGTGCGGTGGCGAGGTGAATGGCGTCGAGCGTGCCAAGCGGAGTGGGAAGCGGGTCGCCGGCCCGGCTGAGGACAGGTGCACGGAGCAGCACGAGGTCGATCGCCTCAATCCAGTGACCAACCGCGGCCAGGCGGTCGGCCGCCTCGTTCGGCGACAGCATGCCGGCGCGCGCGAGTCGGTCGATGGTCCGACGCGACTCGACCTCGATCAACTCGCTGGACACCAGCCGCTCGGCACGGCGCAACTCCGCCAGTGCTCCCGCTTCGCCAAGGACGAACCGCAGCACGGCAGACGTGTCGACGTAGATGGTCACCGCTTCGAACGGTCCTCGAGCAGTACGGCGAGGCTCGACGTCCCCGGGGGGAGGACAGGCTTTCCGAGAGGCAGATTGCGCGGCGTCCGACTCGCCGGACGAATCTCGAGCGTGTCCGCCTGGATGGGGACGATTTCGGCGATGGGCGTGTTCCGATCGACGACCGTGATACGCCGCCCCTTGCGGACCGAACGGAGATGTTCGCTCAAGCGAGCCTTGAGGTCGGCGACGCCAACTCGGGTCATGACCGATCATAGTCACGACTGGTCATGAGTGGCAACCGTGCGTCGTCACGGCTCGACGATGGCAGGGCCGGCTCTCCCCCCTCGACTCCGCTCGGGGCAAGTGAGTCCGGCCCAGGCTCGACAATCGCACAAACGGCTGACGGTTCCGCTGACATCCAGCTGACACTTGCCGCGTAGCGTGGTCGTCGGAGGGAACAACCGATGAAGCAGTCGTGGTATCTCGCGCTCGGGCTCGCCGTGGCGACCCTGTGCACCCCGCTCGTGGCCGGCCAGGGGCAGTCCGCCCAGGTGATGCTCGAGGCCGCCCGCAAGGCGGAGTCGATCGACGGCAACCCGAAGGCCGCCATCGCGCAGTACGAGCAGATCGTCAAGCGCTTCGCCAGCGACCGCGCCGTCGTCGCCGACGCGTTGGTGCGGATGGCGGGCGCGTACAAGAAGCTCGGCGACGCGCAGGCGAAGGCGATCTACGAGCGCGTGGTGCGCGAGTACGGCGACCAGGCGTCCGCGGCGTCTGCGGCGCGAGCGGCGTTGGGCTCGGGTGCCGCGAGGTCCGCCGAAGCCATGGGGTCGCACGGCCCGACGATGCGGCGCGTCTGGGAAGGGCCCGACGTCGACATCAGCGGCAGCATCTCCCCCGACGGGGGGTTCCTGTCGTTCGTGGACTGGTCCACGGGTGACCTCGCACTCCGAGACCTCACGAACGACACCAGCCGCCGGCTGACGAACAAGGGGTCCTGGGCGCAGTCGGGCGAGTTCGCGGAACGCGTCGTGTACTCGCGCGACGGCCGCTACCTGGCCTACTCCTGGTACGGCGGCAGCGAGGGCAGCGGCTACGAGATTCGTGCTTCGACCTACGGGCGCCGGCAGGTAGCGCTCCTCGCCGCATGGTCCCGGCGAGCGCGCCAATCCGTTGGGTCATGCCCCACGACTGGTCGCCCGACGGCAGGTGGTTGCTGGTGTCGGTGACCGCCCCGTCAGGAAGCGATTCGCTGGTGTTGCTGACGCCCGCACAGGTGCCCCAGCGAAGACGCTGGCCGCGCACGAGGTCGACTCCGCACGGTTCTCAATTCGACGGCTCCTTATTTCCGCCTTCGACCGTCGGCGACCCGACAATCTGACCTCCGACATCGTGTTGGTAGGCGTCGAGGACGTCCGCGAGTCCACGGTCGTCGTCGTCGGCGCCGGCCTCAACGAGCCACTGGCGTGGACAT
>CAVQRQ010000002.1:0-838786 GCA_963715265.1 uncultured Acidobacteriota bacterium | reverse complement strand
CACGCCGAGCGTCAACTCGACGGCGTCGGCCCATTCCTCGTCGAAACTCCGGAGCCCGCTCATGCGGAGGACGACATCGAACAACTCCAGTCCCTCGCCGGCGAACATGGGTGGAGTATGGAGCGTGGGCGGGACGTAGGCACCGCCAACATCGTGCAGTGCCGCGGTCAATCTGGGGTCTTCGAGGCTGCGGAACCGCGAATCGACATCCTGCGTCACCACGGGCGCACCTTGCAGCGCCGCGGCCGAGAGCCCCACGATCAAGAAGGGAACCTGATGGTTGACGAGCTCCCGCACGAAGCGGAGTTCATCGTCGGTGAAGGGCGGCAGCACGGCCACGGAGCAGGCTTCGATTGAGACGGGTCAGTGGGTCCAGGCGAAGCAGCGCCAACGAGTGACGAACGGTGTCGGAATCCAGTTGCGGCCTGCGCTGCAGGACAACGGCCGCCTCGCGGAGCAGTTGGTCGGCAGCGGACAGGGCTGCGGCCACGGCGGCCTGATGACGGTTGGCGGAGTCCGGACTGGCCGACGCACCCACATCGTCATTGTCATGCCTTGCCGATCAAGGCGTCAACCGCAGCGCGCACCAACGCCTGCGCGGCCCTCGCGCCCTTCGTTCGCGCCACGGGTGAGCCCTTACTACCACGCCGCCTGCGGTCAGGTTCCCGACAGGGTCTCACCTCGTTCCGGCCAACGGCCGTGCGCGCGGTCCTGCCGCACCAGTCGAGGAGGCCACTTGGCAGGGCTCCGTCAGATCCGCCAGTCGTCGGGCAGCACCGCGCGCACGACGGGCGAGGCCAGCGACGTGCGCAGCGCGTCCTGTTGCTCGGCCGACAGGCCCGCGCGCGGCACGAGGCAGGGCCCGCAGGGAATCCCGGACCACGTCAGGATCTGCTTGAGTGCCGGGAACAGCGGGAAGCGCAGCACGGTGGTGATGAGCGTATTGACCGCGTCCTGCCGCTCACGCACCTCACTCCAGCGCCCCGCGCGCGCGAGGGCATCGATGTCGACGAACTGCTCGGGCACGAGGTTGTAGAACGACCCGATGCCGCCGTGCGCGCCCATGAGCAGGCCCGCCGCGAGCACCTCGTCGCGGCCGTTGAACACCACGCACCCCGACCCGGCGACGGCCGACATGACAGAGAGGTCGAAATCGGTGAACTTGACGCCGACGACATTGGGCAGCGCGCAGATCTCCTCGAGCTGGTCGAACGTGCGGATGGCGGGATACACCTCGGGAAAGTAGTAGACGACGAGGGGCAGGGGGCTCGCCGCGGCCAGCGCGGCGTAGTACCGGCGGGCCTCCGCGAAGCCGAAGCCCGGCCCCGACGGCGGCAGGCTGCTGATCGCCGTCGCGCCGATGCGCGCCGCGTGCGTGGCGAGCTCGCGCGCGTCCTCGAACGACGAGGCGCCGACGTGCACGATGGCCGAGTGCCCCTGCGGCGTGTTGGCGACGGCAATGTCGGCGACCTCGCGGCGCATGGCGACCGACATCAGCAGCCCCTCGCCCGTCGTGCCGCAGATGTACGTGCCGTGCACGCCCGCGTCGAACAGGCGCGCCAGCAGCGCCTCCAGCGCCGTCCGCGATACCCGCCCGTCGTCCTCGAACGGCGTGATCAGCGCCGGCAGAATCCCCTTCAGTGCGTCCACGTCTTCTCTCTCCTCGGGCTGCGGTCTGCGTGCGGCAGGCGCGAGCCCATCTCGCTCAGTCCTGCCCCTGCGTCAGCCACGCGAGATCGAGCCGCGCGAACGTGATCCGCTCGTACGCGCCCCGCTGTCCCCGCTCGTACAGCACGCCGATCGTACCGTCGCGCAGCACCACGAGGCACGAGTAGGCGGCTGGCCCCTCGTGCAGCACGCGCCAGACGGGCCATGTCTCGCCCTCGTCGTAGCTGAGGCGGATCGTCATGCGCTCGCGACCGCGTCCCGACGGGTTGGTGAACAGGAGCCGGTTGCGTCCGCTCGTGTCGGCCAGCGAGTACCGCAGCACGCTGGCCTGCGCCGGCGGCTCCGGCAGCGCCTCGTCGAAGCGAGGCGGCCCGAGCGTGACCCCGCCGTCGCTGCTGACGGCCACGGCCCGCAGGTTGCGGGCCTTCGGCGGGTGGTTGCGCATGTTGAGCATCACGCGGCCGTCGGTGAGTTCCACGGCCTGACTCTCGTTGGTGCCCTCCACCGAGATGCCGCCGATCCGCCACGTGAGGCCGTGATCATCGCTGTAGAGGATGTGCGAGCGATGTGCCTTCGTCCCCGCCATCGCGTGGTTGGCCGGGATCACCAGGCGCCCGCCCCGGAGCTGGATGCCGACGCCGGGACCGGTCGCGTACCACGTCCAGCCCGGCTCCTTGGCGACGGTGGTGATCTCCACCGGTGCCGACCACGTGCGGCCGTCGTCGACGCTCCGGAGCACCCACACGGTGCGCGTGCCCACCGACGTGCCGGCCAGGATGTCGCGTTCGTGGTCGGTGCCGCGATTGTGCGTGGTGAGCAGCCAGATGATGCCCGTGTCCCTG
This sequence comes from uncultured Acidobacteriota bacterium, assembly GCA_963715265.1. Classification (GTDB taxonomy): domain Bacteria; phylum Acidobacteriota; class Vicinamibacteria; order Vicinamibacterales; family Vicinamibacteraceae; genus Luteitalea. The sequence goes on along the minus strand of CAVQRQ010000002.1, from coordinate 836,276 downwards.
TCGACGACAGGACAGGGGTTGCCGAAGGTGTGTGGCCCGTTGTCGCCGACGACCGTCATCGCCTCCCACGTGCGCCCGCCGTCCTCGCTGCGGCGCGACACGAGGTCGATGTCGCCCGCGTCGCCGGCACCCCCCTTGCGGGCTTCCGCGAAGGCCAGCAGCGCGCCCGACGGCGCGGCGATGATCGACGGGATGCGGTACGTGTGGTAGCCGCCCTCCCCCGACACGAAGACGTCGCCCTGCTGGAGTTCGCCTGCACCCGACACGACCTGCCGTGAGGGAGGGCTCTGCGAGCCCACCCTCCCGGCGCCGTCGGTACCGCGGAGCACCAGGCCGCAAACCAGCCATACGCACACGGTCACGGTCGACCTCACGACCGCACCTCCGTGGCGCGCGGCACGTGCGGCGCCTGCCCGGGCAGCACCAGACTCGCCAGGTAGCCGAGCGCGAACGCCGTACCGGTGCCGATGCCGGCATACAGGAGGAAATGCAGCGCCGTCCGTTGCTGCACCCAGCCGAGCACGATGGCGCTCGACACCAGCCCGACGAGCGCGCCCGCGGCGTGGGCGCGACGCGTGAAGATCCCGAGCGCGAAGATGCCTGCGAGCCCGCCACCGAAGAGGCCCAATGACTGCAGGAACACGTCCCACAACGACCGCACGTTCCAGGTCGCGAGCACGAGCGCGCTGGCCGTCCCGGCCAGGCCGATGCCAAGGGTCAGCACACGCGCCAGGCGCATCTGCGCGGCTTCGGGACGCGGTGGCCCGAGCCTCGCCGTGAAGTCCGTGATGATCGCGGTCACGATGCTGTTGATGCTGCCGCTCAGGGTCGACATCGCCGCCGCGAAGACACCGGAGACGACGAGTCCGGAGACGCCCGGCGGCAACTGCTGCGCGATGAACCACGCAAACGTCGCGTCGGTCGGGCTCGAGGGATTGAGCAGCCCCGGATGCGTCCTGTAGAAGACGAACAACGCCGTGCCGACGCCGAAGAACAGGATCGAACTGGGCACGGCCATCGCCGCGCCGAGCCAGATGGCCCGCCGCGCCTGCCGCTCGTCGGATGTCGTGAAGTACCGCTGCACGACGGCCTGGTCGGCCGTGTACGGCACGAGGTGCGACACGAGGTTGCCGAAGAACACCACCCAGATGGACGCGATGGTCAGGTCGGGCGTCCAGGTGGCCACATGGAACTTCCCCGCCGCGTGCCCGATGCCCATCAGGTGCCGGAGATCACCGCCCGTGCCCACGACGATGAGCCAGAGGGACGCCACGACCGCACCGAGCAGCAGGATGGCCTGCAGCACGTCGGTCCAGATCACCGCGTTCATCCCGCCGTGCAGCGTGTACACCGTGCAGAGCCCACCCATCAGCAGGATCGACAGGCGGATGTCGATGCCCGTCGCCGCGGCGAGCGCCAGGGCCGGCAGGTAGAGCACGATCGCCATCCGGGCCCACTGGAGCGCGACGAACGTCGCGCTGCACAGCAGCCGCACCGGCAGGCTGAAGCGGTGCTCGAGGTACTCGTAGGCCGTGGTCACCTGCAGGCGGCGAAAGCGCGGCAGGTAGAAGAGGATCACGACAGGCGCGATGAGGACGATGCTCAGGTTGCCGGGCAGGTACGTCCAGTCCTCCGCATAGGCCTTCGCGGGAATCGCGAGGAAGGTGATCGCGCTGAGTTGCGTCGCATAGATGCTGAGGCCCGCCGCCCACCACGGCACCCGGCGGCCGCCGAGGAAGAAGTCCTCGCGCGTGTCGTTGCGCCGGGAGAACCGCTTGCCGATCCAGACGAGCGGCAGCAGGTAGGCCACCAGCACGCCGTAGTCCAGCCCCCCGAAGGCGCGGGCCGCGACGCGCAGCGACGCGCGCGACACGGCCGCGGCACGGTGGCCGGGGCGGTCCTCGCCGCCAGCGATGACGAGGCTGTCGCCGTCGCGCACCGCCGTCGTGGTGACCAGTGGCTCAGGGACGTGCCCAATCGCCACCCAGGTGTCGGTGATGGCGTGGTAGGCGAGCACGTCGCGGCTGAACCCGGGATGACGGTCGCGGAGCGTCGACACCTGCGTCGCCAGCCGCCCATCGTCACCGCCCAGCACGAAGACGTGTGATTGCCCCCACGCGACAGCCGGCGCCGCGACAACCGGCTTCGGGGCCGGGGCGATCGGCGTCCACCCGGCCGCTGCGACGTAGCGGTAGCCGTCGACCAGGTACGTGCGCGCGGCGCGCCCGTCGGGACCGGGGGCGAGCGCGGCCCCACTGATGACGTGGAGTGCCCCGGCCTGCGCGACCACCACCGGCAGGATGCGCCCTGCGCCGGGCAGTGGCGCGACCTCACGCCAGTCCGGCGCGGTCGCGTCGAGGTCGAGCGCCCACGCGCGGCGACTCGCGGCTGTCGCCTCCGGCGTCAGCTGGCCGCCAACGACGAACAGCGTGCGGTCGACGACCGCGGCGCCAGCCATCGCGAGCGGCGTCGGCAGCGGCGGGAGCCGTGACCGGGTCACGCGCCCGCCACTGTTGGCGAGGACGAAGGCGTCGGCGTAATGACTGGTGGCATCGTTGCCACCCGCCACGAGCAGGCGGTCGCCGTCGGCGGCCACCGCCGCGTAGCCGAGCGGCCGCGGCAGCACGCCATCGGGCAGACGCCGCCACGCCACCGCGCCGCGATCGAGGAGGAACGCGTCGGCGAACCACGTCTTCGCGCCGCCCTCGAAGAGGCTCACGGGGAAGTCGGTGCCGCCCGCAACGAGGAGTGCCGCGCCAACGAGGCCGGCCACGTGGCCGCTGCGTGGTGCAGGCAGCGGCGGCATCGCCTCCCAGTCCAGCGTCGTCGCCGCGGGCTGCGCACGCGCCACGCCCGCCAGCGCGAGTCCGGTGAGCAGTGCTGCTGCACCGCGCGCGAATGTCCGACCGTTCATGTGGGGCGAATGGTAACTCCCGGGAGTCGGGAGTCGGGAGTCGGGAGTCGGAGTCGGGAATTGGGAATCGGGCCGGTGACGTACGAAAGGTCAGGCGGCGGCCGAGCAGGTCAGGGCGTACGGCGGCGCCGGCTCAGGCAGGCGCTCGACGCACGGCGTACGTTCGTTGGGGAGCGGACCGGCCGAACCACATCGTGCGCGTCGATGGGGCATGGCCGCCGCAGGATATCAGCCGCTGAGCTTGAACCGACGTTCCGCGTCGGCCCTCGCCATCCGGAGCACCACGTGCCGGATGACGAGGATGCCCGGCGAGAATCTGGCCCAGTACCAGCGGAACCGGCGGCGGGCCTCGGGGTCCGTCGCCACTGCGCGCGTCTCGGTCTTCAGCACGCAGGCACGTGGGCCCACCGGATCGGCCCGGAGTGTCCACGCGATCTTGACGAGGCCCGACTCCTGGAATGCTTCGAAGTCGTCCGGTGGCACGGCGCGGAACACGACGTGGGCCTGCCAGGGCTGCGTCACGGCCCCGAAGACGACCTCCCGGCCCGGCTCGCGGGCGAGCAGTCCCCAGCCCAGCGTGGTCATCTGGGCCCCAATCCCCTGCGACGGTGACGATGTGGAGCCACGCGCCCCGAGCACGCGTTCGCGTGTCCGGATGATGGCGCGCACGATCGCGGAGCGCTCGAGGTCGACGTCGAGGGCCGCGGCCAGAGCCACGTCGGCCGGCGCCTCCACTCGGATCTGGTGGCGTTCGGCGACGTCGTGGACGGGCATGAAGCGCTCGAGCCAGCCGTCGGCCTCGTCCGGCGCCGCCGGTCGGGGCGCCCCGTACCGCACCCACGCCGCGGCGACAAGGGCCGCGTAGCCGGCGATGGCGCACCCGAGCCCCGCGCCCACCCAGACCGCCGCCCGGGGACGGCCGCGTGGCCGTGCCGCGTCGGGGCGTCGCGGGCTCACGCCTCGCCGCGCCTGATGCGCGCGAGCTTCTCCTCGTGCTCGCGCTCGAAGCGGTCGAGGTCGCGTTTCAGTTCGGCCTCACGCTCGAGGTGCGCGACCGGGTCGAAGGCGCCGGCGATGGCCGTCTGGTGCATGATGCGCCGCTGCGCGACGCGCGCCTCGTGCTGTCGTTTCGCCTCGGCGATGGCCTCGCGCTGCGCATCGGAGAGCGTCACGGGGGTGATGCCCCTGGCCTCGTCCTGCTGCCGCAGTTTCTCCATCACGAGTTCGAGCCGGCTCTTTGGTGGTCCGTCGGTCATGTGGCCATCGTACTGCGTCGGACGCATGTGCGAGCGGGATCGCTCGCGCGACGAGCGAGCGCACGTGCCCCCTTACGCGCGCGGTAACGACTTACGGCCGCCGTAAGCGGACCGGATGCCTTCTCCCTGCAAACGGCGGGTGCACGCCGCGGCACCTCGCTTGCACTGGGCTGGCGTGGGACGCCGACGGCGGTCCCACGGAACGTCCCACTTCGACGGAGGTCATGCATGAGAACCGGATTCTTGGCTTCGGCAGGACGGCGGGCGTCGCTCTGCGCCATCGCCGGCGCAGCGTTGGCGCTGCCCGTCCCCGCACGGGGGCAATCACTGATCGACCCGAGCCTGCAGGTGTCGACGGTCGTGAGCGGGCTGTCGCAGCCCATCTCGGCCGCCTTCATCGGGCCCAACGACCTCCTCGTCACCGAGAAGGCGACGGGCCAGGTCAAGCGCGTCACCAACGGGGTCGTGGCGGGGGTGGTCCTCGATCTGGCAGTGAATTCGGCGAGCGAGCGCGGGCTGCTCGGTCTCGCCTTGCATCCGCAGTTCCCGCAGATGCCCTACGTCTACCTCTACAACACCGAGAGCTCGACGGGCGCAGACACCAACGTCACGGCCAACGTGCCGCTGCTCGGCAACCGCGTGGACCGGTTCGTCTGGGATGGCAGCAGCCTGACGTTCGACAGCAACCTCATCAAGCTGCGCGCGTTCCAGAACGACCGCAACAACGTGGCGGACCCGACGCTGCCCGTGCTGCGCGGCAATCACAACGGCGGCGTGCTGCGCTTCGGCCCGGACGGCAAGCTGTACGTGATCATCGGCGACAACGGCCGTCGCGGCTGGACGCAGAACAACCTGGCGGGCCCGGTTCCCGACGATGACTTCGGCGGACCTGCGCCTGACGACGCCCATCTCACGGGCGTGATCCTGCGCCTCAACGACGATGGCAGCACGCCGACGGACAACCCGTTCCACGAATCGGGCGCGCAGCTCGGCCGGCGCATCGGCGGCGACCTCGGCGCCGAGGTCGGCGCCAACATGCAGCGGGTGTTCGCCTATGGCGTCCGCAACAGCTTCGGCATGGCGTTCGACCCCCGGAAGGGCGACCTGTGGACGACCGAGAACAGCGGGCGTGCGTTTGACGAGATCAACCGCGTGGAGCGCGGCTTCAACGGCGGCTGGATCCAGTTCATGGGCCCCCTGAGCCGCGTCGCCGAGTTCAAGGCGCTGGAGATCGCCGCAGGCTTCGGCGCCAACGGCCCGTCCGGGCTGCAGCAGATGCGCTTCCTGCCGACGAGCATCGCCGACACGCCGGAGGAGGCCAAGCGGAGACTGTTCCGCATGCCGGCCTCACATCCGCGCGACCCCGAGTTCAGCTGGAAGTACGTCGTCCCGCCCGCCGGCCTCGGCTTCGTGGACGGCACCGGGCTCGGTGAGGCCTACGATGGCGACCTGATCGTCGGATCGGCCGTGGCCCGCACCGCCAACCGCGGCCACCTGTATCGGTTCCGCCTGAACGGCGGCCGCACGCACCTGAAGTTCACCGACGAGCGCCTGAAGGACAAGGTCGCCGACAACCTGGCCCTCGACGACTGGACGACCGAAGGCGAGGAGATCCTCTTCGGCACCGACTTCGGCGTCGTGACCGACATCCTGACGGGGCCCGACAGCGCGCTGTATCTCGTGAGCCCGGGCGGCACCATCCGTCGTATCGCGAAGAACTGACGGCGTGGCGGGGTGGCGACGTCCAGCGAGCGCCACCTCGCCATCGTACCGGGACTCGACGACACGCTGTAGGCTGTACGGCATGGATTCTCCCGTCGCCGACCGTCCGTCCTCGCCACACCTGAAGCGGGCGCCGCGCAGCCGCGGCGCCGACCGCGTGCTCCTCGAAGGCCGGCACTCGCGATCGCGGGAACTGCGCCTCGTGCTGACGTCGGTGCGCGACTTCGTCCGCGGCTTTCGCGTCTTGCACTTCGCGGGCCCCTGCGTCACGGTGTTCGGCTCGGCCCGCTTCGACGAGCACCACCGCTACTACAAGCTGGCGCGCGAAGTCGGCGCAGGCCTGAGCACGCTCGGGTTCACCGTGATGACAGGCGGCGGCCCGGGCGTGATGGAAGGCGCCAACCGCGGCGCCAAGGACGTCGGAGGGTTTTCGGTCGGCTGCAACATCCGGCTGCCCTTCGAACAGGATCCGAACCCCTACCTCGACCGGTGGCTCACGTGCGAGTACTTCTTCGTGCGCAAGGTGCTGCTCCTGAAGTACTCGTACGCCTTCGTCGCCCTGCCCGGCGGGCTCGGCACTCTCGACGAGTTGTTCGAGGTCCTCACCCTCATCCAGACAGGCAAGGTGCAGTCCTTCCCGGTTGTGTTGATGGGCAGGGAGTACTGGGCACCGCTGGTCCAGCAATTGAACGAGATGGTGGAGGCCGGCACCATCGGCGCGAAGGACCTCGACCTGCTGCTGGTGACCGACGACGTGCAGGAGGCGCTGGCGCACGTGAAGGAGCGGGCGATCACGCCGTTCGGGCTCAAGCCCCGTCAGTCGCCGCACCCGTGGACGGTGATCGGGGAGCATGGGCGGCCGGGGGTTGGCGCTTGATGCGTGATGCTTGACCACGATGGTCTTCCTGGCCGATCGGCCGCTGGACTGCGCCGCGGCTGGCGCCGGGTTCCGTCCTGACGCCGCCCTGCAGGCCCAGGTGACGGACATCCTCGCCCGGTGTCGGAGCGGCTGCTGCGCGTCCTCTTCTGACGGGCGGCGTGGCCGGGCCGCCGTCTGGTGTTCCGGTAGCCACGCGGAGGCCAACCGGCGCTATGCTTGTAGGGATCATTTCCCCAGAGCCAGGAGGCAGGACTCATGGACGGCGAACAAGGCGGACTCTCACGGCGCGGTTTCGGCCAGCGTCTCGGCCAGGTGGCCGCGGCATCGACCCTGGCGACGCTGAACGCGCCCGCGGTGCACGGCGCCGAAGGCAACACGATCCAGTTCGCGCTCGTCGGCGCGGGCGGACGGGGTACGGGCGCGGTTGTCGATGCGATGGCGTCCAAGAACGGCCCGCTGAAGCTCGTGGCGATGGCCGACATCTTCGAGGACAAGCTGACGCGCAGCTACACGGCGCTGAAGAACCGCATCGGCGAAGGCATGGCCGTCGCCGACGACCACAAGTTCCTCGGCTTCGACGGCTACCAGAAGGCCATGGACGTCCTCAAGCCCGGTGACGTCGTCATCCTGGCCACCCCGCCGGCGTTCCGGTGGGTGCACTTCGAGTACGCCATCAAGAAGGGCCTCAACGTCTTCATGGAGAAGCCGGTCACGGTGGACGGCCCGACCTCCCGCAGGATGTTCGAGCTCGGCGAGCAGTCCGTGCGCAAGAACCTCAAGGTCGGCGTCGGACTGATGTGCCGGCACTGCGACGCGCGCAACGAGCTGCTGCGCCGCATCAAGGACGGCCAGATCGGCGACATCGTGTCGATGCGGGCCTACCGCATGCACGGGCCCGGGGGCTCGGCCTTCACCAAGGCGCAGGTCAAGGGCGGTATCACCCCGCAGGTCGTCGGCGACGCCACGCAGCCGATGACGGAAGTGATGTACCAGCTGCGGCGCTTCCACGGCTTCCTGTGGGCGTCAGGCGGGATGTTCTCCGACTTCTACATCCACAACATCGACGAGTGCTGCATGATGAAGCAGGCCTGGCCGGTGAAGGCCCAGGCCGTTGGCGGCCGCCACTATCGCGACGACTACGTCGACCAGAACTTCGATGTCTACGGGGTGGAGTACACCTTCCCCGACGGGACCAAGCTGCACCTGGACGGCCGCACCATGACCGGCGCCTGGAGCGAGTTCGCCTCCTACGCGCACGGCACCAAGGGTCTCGCGATCATCTCGGCCAAGGACCACACGCCGGCGCGCAGCCGCATCTACAGCGGGCACAACCCCGACGCGGCCAACCTCGCGTGGGCGTATCCGGAGAACGAGCGCAACCCGTACCGCGTGGAGTGGATCAACCTCATCGACGCGATCCGCAACGACCGCCCGTACAACGAAGTGCGGCGCGGTGTGGAAGCCAGCCTGGTCACGAGCATGGGGCGCATGGCGGCGCACACGGGCCGCGTGGTCACGTTCGACGAGATCCTGAACAGCACCCACGAGTTCGCGCCGACCGTCGACAAGCTGACGATGGACGGGCCCGCGCCCGTGCAGGCCGGCCCTGACGGCCGTTACCCGGTGCCGATGCCGGGCCTCGTGACCGACCGCGAGTACGGGCTCCCCGGGGGGCCCGTGACGGCGGGTCAGTAGGAACGACGTTCGCCGTCGATCAGGTCGTTCTGTCATGTAGCCGCCGGACTTGTCCGGCGGCTTTCGGCGGCGTGTGCTGCCGCCCCACGACATGTCCACGTTGAAAGGTCATCGCGCGCTCGTGACGGGTGCGACGCAGGGCGTCGGCCGCGCCATCGCTGTCGCGATCGCCAGGGCCGGCGCCGACGTCGTGCTCCACGGCCTGCGCCCCGATGTCCAGGCCGAGCAGACCCGCGCGCAGTGCCTGGCTGCAGGCGTGCAGGTGGCGGTGGTGGACGGCGATCTCTCGACGCACCCGGTCGAGGCGACCGAGCGCCTCTTCCGCGAGGCGACGGCGGCCCTGCCCGGCATCGACCTGCTGGTCAACAACGCCGGGGCGTATCTCGAGACGACCGACTTCCTCGAGGTCACGGCCGACGTGTTCGAGCGGACGATGCGCCTGAACGTGCAGGCGCCCTTCTTCCTCACGCAACGTTTCGCGCGCGACTGGGTCGCCCGTGGCGTGCAGGGGCGCGTGCTCTTCACGGGATCCATCAATGGCCGGCTCGCGGAGGCCAGCCACGCAGCCTACGACACGTCGAAAGGGGCCGTCGAGATGATGGTCAGGACGCTGTGCGTGGCACTGGCGCCGAAGGGCATTCGCGTGAACGGGGTGGCGCCTGGCCTCGTGCGCACTCCCCTGACGGAGTCCTTCCTGTCGGACCCGAAGGCCATGGCCTGGATGCAGATGCACACGCCCAACGGCGCGGTGCCCGGGCCCGACGTCTGCGCCGAGGCTGCGGTCTTCCTGCTGGGGGACGCGGCCTGGCACATCCACGGCCAGATGCTGCTGGTGGATGGCGGGATGAGCGCCTGGCAGCAGCCCGACGTGCCCGGCACCTAGGGAGACGCGATTACTTCCCCCGGACGATCCCCACCGTCCGCCCCGTGGTGCAGTCGACGCGGAGCAGCTCGGTGCCGGAGGTGCCGTACTTCCCCGCCGCCACGCGATAGTCACCGTGGGCGGGAATCGAACGCACCAGCACGATCTGGGTCTTGTCGCGCGGATCCATGAGCGGAGTGAGGCAGGCCGTCCCGGTGATCGGGTCGCCGGTGTCGCGAACGAACATCTCCGGAGTGTCGGTGGCGAGCCGGTCGATCTGGTCCGGGGTCGTCGCGATGGCCTTGTGCCAGCTGTTACACCCGCCGGAGGCCGCAAGAATCAGTACTCCCACCAGCACGCGTGCACGCATCTCGTTCTCTCCCCGGCTCGGCGGGGCGGCTCGCGGCCGCCCTGTCATCACACCTGCACCGATGGTATCGGCGGATCGGCTCCGCCACTTCAACGGACGGCTCGACGCATGAGTTGGCCCCCGCCTCCCTACCCTTGCGACGCCGTCCGCGGCACGGTGACGGACGCCTGCGCGGTGCCCCTGAGCGCATCGCGATCGGCCACGGTGACGATCCAGCCGTGATAGTCGACGAAATCGGGCGAGGCCGCTGCGTCGTGTGCCGGCACAGCAGGCACGACCGGTGACGACGGCGAGACCACGGATGGCGTCAGGCGACACAGGGGCAGCGCCAACGCGTGCGTAAGGATTTGACGACGAGTCACGGTGGGCACGTCAGGCCATCCTCGCCCGCAGGTGATCGGCCAGCCTGAACGACAGCGCCGCGATCGTGAGCGTGGGGTTGGCCGCGCCGCCGGTGGGAAACACCGAACTGCCAGCCAGATACAGGTTGTCGTACCCGTGCACGCGCAACGTGGCGTCACACACGGAGTCGGCGGGTGTCGTCCCCATGCGTGTCGTGCCCATCGTGTGCCCGCCACCGAACGCCTCGCGGTAGATGCGGCGGTTGTGCAACCGCGCAACACCGATCCGCATGGTCGTGAACGCTTCGCCCAGCATGCGTGTGCTCACGTCGATCGACCGGAGGTCACGCGAGGAGAAGCTGCAGTGCGTCCGAAGGCGGTAGCTGCCGGCCCAGTTCATGTCGGGGAGAAGCTCGACGCGATTGGTCGCGGCGGGCTCCTGCTCTGCCCGCGCGAACAGCGCCGCCCACTGGAGGGGGCCCCCCAAGGCGGCCTCGAAGTGTTGCTGCACGTCCGTGGTGTCGGGAGGCGCCTCGATCGGTCCCTGGATCGCCAGGGAACACTGCAGCAGGTCGTGCCGCGCCATCACGGCGTCGGCCAGGCCGAACGCGGGGAGGCCAGGCCCGAACCCGTCGGGCAATGGCGGCACGGCCGCATAGCGGAGAAGCACATCGGCCCCGATCACGTGCGGATGCTCCATGAGGAAGCGGCCGACCACACCCGACTCGTTTCCGATGGGTACGGCCGACGACGCAGCCGGCTGGAGCAGCACCTGGGCGTTGCCGAGCCCGCCACACGCCAGGACGACCGGCTGCTGCGCACGCACGGCGAGGGTCTGCGGCTGCCTGTCCGGTCCGGTCACGACGAGACCCTCGACGACCGTCCGGCCGACGCTCAGCAGCCGCACCAGGGTGTGCCGCGTCAGCAGGTCGACGCCTGCAGACGCGGTCAGTCGCGAGACGAGGCCGGGCAAGCGCACGGGCGTGTCGTGGGAGAGTGGACGGGCCACGAGTGTGTCGCCGAATGGCACGCCCGGTGTGCAGACCGCAGGGGGCCGCCCGAGCCAGGCCGCCGCCCGCTGATAGGACGGCTCGAGATCGGCGCGCGTGATGGGCCATGCGGGACGTCCCCGGCCCCCGAGGAAATCGCCGGCGTCCAGCGCTCCAACCACACCGGACCATCGGCGCGACGTGCCGCCCACGGCCCGGACCCAGTGGCTCGCCCAGTGTCCATCGGAGAAGTGGCCGTATTCGTCGTTAGCCGTCAACAACCGCGCGTCGTCGCGCTCATCGATGTCGCCGCCCTCGATCAGCAGGACACGCCCGCGCGAGGCGCATGCGATGGCGATCGGCAGCGCGGCGAACGAACTGCCCACGACCACGAGGGCGTAAGGGGCGAGGCCCTCGGCGCCGAGTTGCGTGAGGTGCATGAGGTCAGGGCACCGGCGGCAGCCCGAACCACACGAGCCACGGGCCGGCACAGGCGATCGAAGCCAGGGCGCAGGCGATCGCGGCGACCGTCCACGACGACGTGCGATCGGTGTGGGCCCTGTCGAGCAGCAAGCCAACCATGAACGCCAACGTCAGGTACGTCGGAAAGAACAGATCGATGTCTGCCATCGGTCCGAGCCGCGGCACCATGAACACCAGATAGTACAGGTGCCAGGCGACCAGCGCGGCACCGAGCCAGGCGCGCGCGTCGCGCAACACGGGGCGTCGGTCTGGTCCGATCGAGGTCCACGCAGTCCGTGCCCCGACCGCCAGCAGGGGCACGGTCCACCACCCCCCTCCCCACGTCAGCAGGTACAGCACCTCTCGGGTCCGTACCCAGGACTGCACGGCGGCGACCGAGAACATGATCGACGCCGGTCCGGCAACCTGCCCCGCGTACCGCGCCGGCAGGTTGGCGTCCCCGAAGTTCATCACCCCGTACAGCGCGCGGAAATAGTGCGCGGTCCCCTCGGGCCAGCAGACGGCAATGGCGATGGCCGCGAACCCGACGGCCGTGGCCGCAGTCGTGACCGCGCGCGCCGGGCGCACGACCACGTAGCTGCCGAGCACGAGCAGCCCGATCGGCACGAACCCGACGTACAGCAGCGGGAGCAGGCCGCCCAGCGCGGCGACCTGCGTGGCCGTCCGGTCTTCCAGCGGCCGCTCGAAGAGCCACGCCAGCGATGCCACCAGCGGCACGGCGATCAGCGGGTAGTACTCGACGTACCCCGAGGCGAAGAGCACCCACACGGGCGTGAGGGCCGGCAGCACGACGGACAGCTGCCCGGGCCATCGCCGGAACAGCCCCCACGTGCCGACGACCATCACCGTGCTGCCCAGCATGGCGAGGAACGCCGACGACGAATGCAGGGTGCCCGGGAGCAGGGCGCGGACCAGGGGCAGGTCCCACAGGGCCGCGTGGGCGGCGGCGGCCACCGCGTTGCCGACCAGCCACCGCGGCACCACACGCCCCTCTGACACGAACTGCGCGAAGATCGCCCCGTCACCGTACGGGCGCACGGGAAGGCCGGTCGTGGCGAGCAGGACCAGACACGTGCCGGCCACGACCGCCAACAGCCCCAGCCAGAGCGTCGCGGCGCGGCGCACGGGCTGGCCACGTGTCGTGATGACGGCCACCAGAAGTCCCAGTGCCAGCACACCTGCCGAGGGCAGCGACACCGGTGTCGTCACACCCACGGTGGCGGCGACGGTGAGCGACACGACCGTCGCCGCGGCATACACGGCCGCCGCGAAAAGCAGGGCCGGCCGTTGGCGCGCACGCGCGTCGGTGCGCGCACCGGGTCGAACGATCCCTGCCGCAAGGGTTCCGGAAAGCGTGCTGGCTGCCTCGTCGTCCATGCGCACCCTCAGCATGTCGCCACTTGCCGCGCGGGGGAGGGCCGCCGGTGCCGCCGATGCTGCTCCGGGGAGGTCGCGTTGTCGACACCCACGCAAGCCCGTGAATCGGCGCGCGACGTGAGTGTAACGGCCGAGGGTCGGAGGGTGTGTGAAAAGTCTGTCAGCGCTCCGGCTGGGCGACCCGGAGGCCGACGGCGGTGATCGGGACGACGGCGGTGCGCACGCGCTCGTCGCGCCACGCGAGAAGCAGTCGCGATCCGCTCCGCGAGAGCTGCGGGATGCCCGTGGCGCGGCCGCCCTTCGTCTCGGCGACCACCAGCGGCGCGCCAGGGCCGCCTCGTTCGGCGACGCGGCGGACGCGTACCTGTGCGCCGCCGCCGGGACGGCCCTCGAGCCAGCTCACGATGGCGTCGCCCTCGTCGGTCAGGACCACGCCCGCCCAGCCAATGGGCGCGCCACCGTCCACGTCGATGGGCGCTCCGAAGCTGACACCGCCATCGGGGGAGAAGGCGACACGGACGTGCGGCACGCCCCCCGCGGCGGTGAACCAGGCCACAGCCACGCGATTCCCGTCAGCCGCGAGCGCGGGGCCGTTGGTCGGGCAACCCGGGATGACCCAGCCGTCCTGGTGCACCGGCGTCGGGTCTGTCCACCCCGATCCCTGCCGGCGGACGACGGCGATGTCGCGCACCTCGCCCGGCGCGTGATCGCGGTACGCGACGATCTGCGTGCCGGCGGCCCAGCCCGTCGCCACGGTGCAGCAGCTGCAGGTGTCCGGGTCGATGACGTCGGTGGCGACCCGGCCGTCTGACAGGAAATGCGTGTAGAGCAGCGCCTTCCTGCTCTCGGCATGCCCGGCGTCCGGCGCGCTGCCCGCTGGCGCGGGGTGATGGGCCCGGTTGTCAGATTCCGGCTGGTGATCGGCACGCGTGAGAGGCTCCGGCGAGGGGGCCAGGTAAGCGGCGCCCGGAGTCGTCCCCTCCGTCGAGAACGCGACGAAACCGGCGTAGTCTGCCACGTCGTCGGGCTCGACCGTCAACAGCGGCATCCACTGACGACCGCCGTCCGTCGAACGCGCGATGCGGAGGCCGTACCCGTAGCGGCTGGTGCCATCACCGGACCGGACCAGCCAGTGTGCGAGGAGCGTGCCGGCGTCATCGCCGAGGCGCACGACCGACGGATGGTCGGCCCAGTTGGCGAACCAGTTGGTGCCTCGGGCCACGTCGCGCGGCTCCGACCAGCGGTCGCCGTCCAGCGTGGCGAACCGCAGGACGTGTCCCCCTGCGGCCAGCGGTTCGATCCAGCTGAGAATCGGGCCGGCTGCGCGGGTCCCTCGCGGCGGCGGGGCTGCTGGCGACAGGGCGTACATGGCGCTGCCAGCGCCGGCGGGCGTCTCGATGAGGCGCACCGGGGATTGCTGGGCGCGGGGCGCGGCGAACACGGCCGTCAGGAGCACCGAGAGGAGTGTGAGCAGGTTCCGGACCATCACCGGCCATGCTAACCCCTGAGCTCGGCGGGGCGTGACACCTCGACGCGGCCCCCTTCCCCTCGTGAATGAAACGCGGGCGGGACCGGGTGTCGTTACACTACGCAACCATGACCGAACAGTCCGGAGTCCTTCGGCGCCTCATCGACGTCCGCCCCGGAGAAGTGGCGGCGCTGCTCTGGGCCTCGCTGTTCTACTTCTGCGTCCTCTGCGCGTACTACGTGATTCGCCCGATTCGCGACGACATGGGGGTGGCCGGCGGCGTCGAGAACCTGCCGTGGCTCTTCACGGGCACGCTGATCGGCATGGCCCTGGCCAATCCGCCGTACGCGGCGCTGGTGTCCAGGCTCCCCCGCCTGAAGTTCATCACGTACACGTACCGCTTCTTCCAGGCCAACCTGCTCGTCTTCTTCGCCCTGCTGCTGGTGACCGGGGCGGCACAGCAGATCTGGATCGGCCGCGTCTTCTTCATCTGGACGTCGGTGTTCAATCTCTTCGTCGTGTCCGTGTTCTGGGCGTTCCTCGTGGACGTGTTCACGCGGGAGCAGGGCACGCGGCTGTTCGGGTTCATCGCCGCGGGGGCCACCGTCGGCGCGCTCAGCGGGTCGGTCATCACGGCCTCGCTCGTCTCCGTGCTCGGCGCGACCCCGCTGCTGCTCGTGTCAGTGGTGCTGCTCGAGGTCGCCGTGTTCGCCATGCGACGACTGTCGGGCATCGCGACCGCCCTCAAGACCAAGACCGGGGGCACGCCGGAAGAAGCCTCGCCCATCGGCGGCAGCATGATGGCGGGCTTGTCGCGCGCGCTGAGCAGTCCCTACCTGCTCAACGTGAGCCTCTACATGCTGCTGTTCACGATCACGGCCACGATCCTGTACTTCCAGCAGGCCGACATCGCCTCGAAGGCCTTCAGCGATCGCGCGGCACGGACGGCGTTCTTCGCCCGCATCGACCTCGTGGTCAACGCCCTCACGCTCATCACGCAGGTGTTCCTCACGAGCCGGATCCTGAAGCTGCTCGGTGTCGCCGTGACGCTGTCGCTGCTGCCCCTGCTCAGCGTCGTGGGCTTCGCCTGGCTCGGCGCCACGCCGACGATTGCGGCCATCGTCGTCCTGCAGGTGATCCGGCGGGCCGGCAACTTCGCGATTGCCCGGCCCACCCGCGAGGTGCTGTTCACGGTGCTGGGCCGCGAAGACAAGTACAAGGCCAAGAGCTTCATCGACACGGTCGTGTACCGCCTCGGTGACCAGGTTGGCGCCTGGTCGTACGCGGCGCTCGGCTGGTTGGGGCTCACGCTGGGGGGAATCGCCTGGGCCGCGGTACCCCTCTCGGCCGTCTGGCTGCTCAATGCGTTCTGGCTCGGCAGGCGGCAGGAACAGCTCGCGCGGCAGGGCGCGGGGAGTGACCCCGTCCCCGTCGCGACCGTCTCGACGGGAACGCACTGACAACACCCGGCGCGTTCGTGGGGAGCGCGCCGTACCCCAGGGAGGCTCTCGATGACCGAACACCACCTGTTGTCACGCCGGCAGGCGATCAAGGCGGCGGCGACGGCCGGCGCCGCCATGGCCGTGGCGCACCTGCCCCTACCCTCGGCCGTCGAGGCCCAGGGACCCGCGCCCATCCTCAAGGCCATCCCGAAAAGCGGTGAGAAGCTGGCCGTCATCGGGCTGGGCACCAACACGTACAGCGTGAAGACCGTCGAGGAGATGGCCCCGCTGCGCGAGGTGCTGCGTGCCATGCCGGCCGCGGGCGGCACGCTCATCGACACCGCTCCCGGTTACGGTCGGTCGGAGATCGTCCTCGGCGAACTGATGGCCGAACTCGGCAACCGCGACAAGTTCTTCCTGGCCACGAAGGTCACGGCGCCGGGCGGCGACCTCGCGGCCGGAACGGCGATGCTCGAGGAGTCGTTCAGGCGCCTGAAGACGGACCGGCTCGAGCTGATGCAGGTGCACAGCCTGAACGGCACCGACGTCCTGATGCCCACGCTGGTGAAGATGAAGGAACAGAAGCGCATCCGGTACATCGGCGTGACGACGTCGGACGACAGACAGTATCCGGAACTCGTCGCCCAGATGCGGCGCCACGCGGGCGCCCTCGACTTCATCCAGGTGGACTACTCGCTCGACAACCGCGATGCGGCCCAGGACATCCTGCCGCTGGCGCAGGAGCTGAAGCTGGGCGTCCTCACCAACCTCCCGCTCGGCGGGCGGCGGGGCAGCCTGTTCCGCCGCGTGCAGGGCATGCCATTGCCCGACTGGGCCAGGTCGTTCGATGCCACCAGTTGGTCGCACGTCTTCCTGAAGTACGTCGTCTCGCATCCCGCGGTGACGGCCGCGATCCCGGGCACGACCAAGGTCGACAACATGAAGGACAACCAGGGCGCGGGCAAGGGTCGGCTCCCCACCACCGCCCAGCGCGCCGAGATCGAGAAGTTCTGGGACGCGCTTCCGGCGCCGGGCGCGTGAGCACGGACCGCCGCGGCCCATGCTGATCCGTCCGGCCACGCTCGACGATCTGCCGGCCCTCGGGCGCCTCGGGGCGCACCTCATGCGGGTGCATCACGACTTCGACCCGTTGCGGTTCCTCGCCCCCGGCTCCGATCCCGAAAGCGGCTACGCACGTTTTCTCGGCGAGCAGATCGGCGATCCCGACTGTGTCGTCCTCGTCGCCGACGAGCGGGGGCGTGTGGTCGGCTACGTCTATGCCGGGATCGAGCCGCTCTCGTGGAAGGAACTGCGCGACGAGTGCGGCTACGTCCACGACCTCGTCGTGGACGGGTCGGCGCGTGACGCCGGCGCGGGCACGCGCCTGCTGGAGGCCGCCGTCGACTGGCTCCGCGAGCG
Organism: uncultured Acidobacteriota bacterium; assembly: GCA_963715265.1. Lineage (GTDB taxonomy): Bacteria > Acidobacteriota > Vicinamibacteria > Vicinamibacterales > Vicinamibacteraceae > Luteitalea. The sequence continues at coordinate 819,058 of CAVQRQ010000002.1, read as the reverse complement.
GGGCATGCCGCGCGTGGTGCTCTGGACGGCCGCGCCGAACGCGAAGGCCCAGCGGCTCTTCGACCGCGCCGGCTTCCGGCGCACGATGGTGGAGATGACGCGCGAACTCCAGGGGGACTCCGCGCGCGACGGAAGCACGTCGAACTCCGATGCGACGGGTCGCACGGGTTCAGGGAATTGAGGCCGTGCGGCACACGACGCGGCCGGGGAGATCACACGTGAGACGACTGCCTGTCTGCGCCCTCGTCCTGCTCGCGCTCGTGACGACGGCGGTCCCGCGCGCCGAAGCCCAGGCACCGCCGGTCGCGGCGGCCCCGCCGGTGTCACCCGAGGTCCATGCCGACGGCCGGATCACCTTCCGCTTCCGCGCCCCCGGTGCGCGCGAGGTCTTCGTGTCGCGCGCCGGCGCCGAGCGCCTGCCCATGTCGCGTGACGAACAGGGCACGTGGACGGCCACGACCGGCGCGCTGGATCCGGACATCTACCAGTACACGTTCAACGTGGACGGGCTGTCCTCGCTGGATCCGCTGAACACATGGGTGGCGCCCAACCTGCTCAACATGTCCAACATGGTGCGCGTCCCAGGCCCCGTCTCGGGAGACGGACGCCTGCCGTGGGACGTCGCCGACGTCCCACGGGGACGACTCCACCGTCACTTCTACAGGTCGGCGCGCGTCGGCGACCACCGCGACTACTACGTCTACACGCCGCCGGCCTACGACCCGACCCGCCCGCAGAAGTACCCCGTGCTCTACCTGCTGCACGGCTTCAGCGACGATGCGAGTGGCTGGACGGCGGTGGGCCAGGCGCACGTCATCCTCGACAACCTCATCGCGGCGCGCAGCGCCGTGCCGATGGTGGTGGTGATGACCCTCGGCTACGGTGCCCCGGAGATCGTGACACGCGGGCCGCGGCCGCCAAACCTCGGCAGGAAGAACATGGAGGGCTATCGCGATGCGTTGTTCGCCGAGGTGATTCCCGCCATCGAGCGCGACTATCACGTCGACCCGCGACGCGAACGGCGGGCGATTGCCGGCCTGTCGATGGGCGGTGCGGAAAGCCTCTTCGTCGGCCTCAACGCCATCGATCGCTTCGCATGGGTCGGGGCGTTCAGCGCCGGAGGCCTCGGACAACCCGCCGAACTGCCAGCGACGTTCCCGGCCCTCACCGCCGCCGAGGCAACGCGGCTCTCGCTGCTCTGGATCGCCTGCGGCACCGAGGACCGTTTGATCGACGCCAATCGGCAGTTCCGCGCGTTCCTCTCCGAGCGAGCGATCCGCCACGAGGCCGTGGAGACGCCTGGCGCTCACACGTGGACGGTGTGGCGTCGCAACCTGGCGGCCTTCGCGCCGCGCCTGTTCCGCTAGACCGCGCCATCACGTCGGTGTGGCTGCCTCACCGACCCGCCGGCCCGACGGCGTGGCGGTCGCAGATGGAACGGTGCGATGCGGGACTACCTGTCCATGCCCTGCGACGGCAGGCTCACGTTGAGCGGCAACACCTCCCCGGGCCTGATCGCCACGTCGGTCGAGAACGGCGCGTGGCCGGGCTTGCGAATCTCGATCCGCACGGTGCCGGCAGGAATCCGGACCTCGAGCGGTCGATCGACGTCCGGCGTCTGCCACCGCTGACCGTCGATCAGGATCTCGGCATCTGCCGGCTGCACGCGGATGACGAGCAGTCCTGCGTCCCCGGGAATCGTCCGCGGCATGCGGCTGTCCGACTCGCGCACCGCACGCGCGGGTGGCGGCGGCGAGTGTGGGGGCGGCGGCGCGGAGGCGTCCCCTGGTTCCGCGTCGACGGCGGTGCCCGGGGCCGGCTGCGGACGCGCAGGCGGCGTGGGCCGCTCGTCGGGTGGGGCCCCCGGCGGCAGTGCCTCCATCGTGTGCCTGAGCTTCAGGGTCGAGCCAGGCGCCACGTAGATGTTCGCGTCGTGCCGGCGATGCCCGTCGAGGTAGAGCGAGATCCGGTGCGTGCCCGGTGAGAGGGTCAGGCTCTGGAACACGCCGTCGTACTGATCGACGATGCCGGCCAGGGCGCCATCGACATAGACCTCCGTTTCGCGCGGCTTGACGAGGAAGCGGGCATCACTCGTGAGCCCCCACATGGCGTAGGGAGGCGCATAGAGTGCCGGACCGCCCCACCACCCGTATCCGGGCCACCACAGGCTGCTCGCGTATCCCGGGCCCCACCAGCCCGGTCCCCAATAGCCCCATGCCCCGCCCCAGGCCCCGCCCCAGCCCCACCCCAGGCCGAACCCACCCCAGTAGGCTGGACGGACGTAGACGGGGCGGTAGACCGGACGATATGCACCCCCAGGACGACCGGGGGCACCTCCTCGCGGGACCGCGCGGCCGACCGCCTGACCGGCAGGTCTCGCCGCAGCGCCGCCGCGTCCGCCTCCGCCACTGCGGCTACCGCCCCGCTGGGCATATGCCGTGTCGGGCATCAGCGTAGACGCCGCCACCAGCGCCGTCATGACCACGAGTCCTCGCACGATCTGTCTCACTGGTAGCTCCATGAATGGTCGTCCATCTCTACGACCAGCAAGACAGATACCAGCCGATCTGTCGCCTGAGGCAGACAGCGACGGCAGGGAACGGGCCATCAGTGTCCCCCGGGAGCGACGGGCGGCTCCGCGGAGTGGGGCAAAACACGCCAGCCGGAAACATCGCTTGCGACTCACCCCGGAACGCAGTACGTTCATCACTCCACTCAGATGGTCTGTCTCGGGCACCGGGGATGTCCGTGCGGGCCGCGTGTCCACGCGTTCTACCGGATGGTGTGTGATGTCAACACGCGTTGCGGTGTCGATGCTTCGGCCGCTGGTGGTGCTTGCGTTCGTCTTCGGAATGGCTCTGTCTGCGCTCGCCCAGGCGCCGGTCATCCCAGACCCCGTCCCCGAGACGCCGGAAAGCAAGCTCATCCAGTCGGTCACGTTCTCCCCTATCGTCGCCTTCGCGGGCGCCGACCTGCGCGTGGTGGTCCGCGTGCAACCCGACGCCGGCAACCGGCGGCTCCAACTGTCGGTCGACGCGCCGACGTTCTACGCCAGCACCGAGCGCCAGTTGGATGGCGTCCAGGGCGCCCGTGCCCACACCTTCAACGTGAAGGAACTGCCGGCAGGCGACTACCAGATCGTCGCGACCCTCGAAGGGTCCGACGGCATCCGTTCACGCGTAATCCGATCCTTCAAGGTCATGGGTGAGGACGACACGACGCTGCAGCAGGATGTCCGTCCGACGCAGAGGCGCCGCGGCCGGACGAACTAGCGCATTCGCACGGTCGGGTGGTCCACAGCCGCCCGACCGCCCCGGCATGCCCGCGACGGCTCCGCACCTGAACGGGATCACGAGGAGTCAGAAATAATGCGCCCGTGCGAGGCAGGACTCCCCGGCCTCGCGCGACTGCCTGACGCCTGACATGCACTCCCGATTGACTCCAGCTTCGCAGCCCCCCAGCACTCGCGGCATCGATCGCGGGCTCGCCCTCGACCTGTATCGTCGAACCCGCGACAGGACGGCAGCCCTGTTCGACGTGCTCACGCCAGAGACGCTCTACGCGCAGCCGATCGCCCAGCGCCATCCCATCGTCTTCTACGTCGGGCACCTTCCGGGCTTCAGTCTGAACACCCTGGTGAAGCGCGCGCTGGGGCGCCCGGGCGTCGATCCGGCGCTCGAGCGGTTGTTCGCCCGGGGCATCGATCCTGACGAAGGGGGGCACGACGCCTCGGCGTTCGTGTGGCCCGACCGCGGGGCCGTCGACGCGTTCGTGCGGGCCGCGGACGCCAGGGTCGTCGAGGCCCTGTCGGAAGGAGACCTCGACCAACCGGGCCACCCGCTGCTCGATGGCGCCGAGGCCGTCTACGCCATCCTGGAGCACGAGGCGATGCACCAGGAGACGTTGCTCTACATGTGGCATCGTCTGCCGCACTCGGCCAAGCGGGCGCCGCGAACCTATGCGATTACCGTCGCGCCGTCGTCGGTCTCGCAGGGCGACGTCGCTGTGGCTGCCGGGACGGCCAGCCTGGGAGCCCGGCGCGGAGACATCGCGTTCGGGTGGGACAACGAGTTCCCCGGACCCGTCGTGGAGGTGCCGGCGTTCCGCATCCAGCGGCTCAACGTCACCAACGGCGACTTCATGGCGTTCGTCGAGGCCGGTGGATACGAGGACCCGCAGTGGTGGTCGCCTCAGGATTGGGCGTGGCTCGCGGACGAGCGCCACACGCACCCGGCGTTCTGGAGCCGCCTTGACGGACACTGGTACTGGCGCGGCATGTTCGAGTTCATCCCGCTCCCGATGGCCTGGCCCGTCTACGTGAGCCAGGCCGAGGCCAGTGCGTACGCGCGGTGGACGGGTCGCCGGCTCCCCACGGAGGCCGAGTACCAGCGGGCGGCGTACGGCAGCCCGGCCGAGGAGCCCCGTCGTCATCCCTGGGGTAACACGACGCCGTCGGCGACGCATGGCGTCTTCGATTTCACGAACTGGGAGCCTGAGCCCGTGGGTACGCACCCGGATGGCCAGTCGGCGTGGGGCGTACACGACATCGTGGGCAACGGCTGGGAGTGGACGTCGACGATCTTCGACGGCTTCCCCGGGTTCGTCCCGCTGGCCTCCTATCCCGAGTATTCGGCGGACTTCTTCGACGGATCGCATCTCGTGCTCAAGGGCGCCTCGCAGGCCACCGCGAGGGAGTTGCTCCGGCCGAGCTTCCGCAACTGGTTCCGGCCCAGGTATCCGTACGTCTACGCGACGTTCAGGACGGTCGAGGGACAGGCATGAGCGTCTCGACGTCGCACCTCGCCGGACCTCATGGCCAGCACGGCCACGATGACGGGCTTGCGGGCGAGGTCGAGGCGCTGCTGGGAGGTCGGCCGCGCCGGCTGCCCTCGCACGCCCTGTACGACCCGCTCGGCTCGGCGCTCTTCGACGCCATCTGCCAGCTGCCCTGGTATCCGATCACCCGCGCAGAGACGGACCTCCTCCGCGTGCACCGACAATCGATTCTCGAGCAGGCCGGGCGTGCCTCGCGGATCGTCGAACTCGGTCCGGGCAGCGGCGAGAAGCTCGCGACCCTGCTCGAGAACGATGCGCAGAGCGCCATCTCGCCGGGCCCGACACCGTCGTCGCGCGGCCAGGGCCGTGACGTGCACCTCGTCGATGTCTCGGCTGCCGCGCTGGCGTCCGCGTCGGCTCTCCTGCGCCGCATCCACGGCACACGGGTTCATACCCACACGGCGCGATACGTGGACGGCCTGCGCGAGGTGGCGCGTCTGCGGGAGCCGGGGGAATCGCTGCTGGTCGCGTTCCTCGGTTCCAACATCGGCAACTTCGACCCGCCCGAGGCGCAGGCGCTCCTGGTGGACGTCCGCCAGGCGATGCGGCGCGGCGACACACTCCTCATCGGCGCCGACCTCGTGAAGCCCGTCGAGCAGCTCCAGCTCGCCTACGACGACCCGCTCGGGGTGACGGCCGCCTTCAACCGCAACCTGCTGGTGCGTCTCAATCGCGAGCTCGGAGCCGATTTCGTGCTGGACCGATTCGCGCACGAGGCCCGCTGGCACCCCGGCGCGAGCCGCATGGAAATGCACCTCGTGAGCCTGGTGCCACAGCAGGTCCGCGTCCCAGCGGCACGCCTGGCGATCGATTTCCAGGCCGGCGAGACCATCTGGACGGAGAGTTCCTACAAGTACGACCCGGCAACCTTCGCGGACGCCCTGCGGGACGCGGGCTTCTCGCCGTTGGCCGCCTGGCAGGACGAACGGGCCGGCTTCCTGCTGACGCACGCCGCAGCCATGTGACGCGACACGGCCCAACGGGGCCACGCCCGGAGAGCCGGCCCTTGCATCGTGGGTGCGTCCGCCTGTGACTGGCGGTCGTCAGACGGTCGCGGGGTCGGGATGGACCCAGGGCGCGCGATACGGGCGCGCCAGCAGCCGGTTGGCTTCGTCGTCGCCCACAACGCGGCCCGCCGCGGCGTCCCACGTGAGCGTGCGTCCGAGTTGCATCGAGTGGTTGGCGAGGATGCAGGCCGTCGTGGAGATGTGCCCCTGTTCGATGTCGGCGACCGGGCGGTTACCGCTCTCGATGCAGGCCAGCAGGTCCTTCATGTGCCCGCGGATCGCGGGCGCGACGTGGCTCTCGAGATCCTTCTCGGTCCTGTCTTCCGGATACTGCTCGAACTCGTAGGTGACGTCCTCGCGCAAGGGTGTCCCTTCGCCGCGCGGGATGAAGTCCCAGCTCATGACGCTGGCCTTGAGGGTGCCCTTGTCGCCGTAGATCGTGGCGCCCCACGGGTACTTCGGGTCGGGAGGATCGCCGTAGGTGCGGTGCGTCCAGACGACAGGCAGGTCGCCGAAGTCGAAGGTGGCCGTCTGCGTGTCGCTGATGTTCGCCTTGCTGTCCTTCTGCACGAGGATGCCGCCGGTGGAACTGACGCGGGTGGGCATGCCCAGGTCGAGCAGCCAGCGAACCATGTCGAGCATGTGGACGCACATGTCGCCGACGATGCCATTGCCGTACTCCATGAACGCGCGCCAGCTGCGCGGGTGCACCAGCTTGTTGTACGGACGCATCGGCGCCGGTCCGGTCCACATCTCGTAGTCGAGCGTCGCGGGCGGTGCGGTATCGGGCGGGTTCTCCCGCGTGCGCATGTGGTAGTAGCAGTAGATCTCGACGAAGCCCACCTTCCCGAGCAGGCCTTCCTCGATGACCCGATTCCGCGCGTTGATGAGATGCGGCGTGCTGCGTCGCTGCATGCCGACCTGCACCACGCGCCGGTGCTTGCGGGCGGCCGCGAGCATCGCCTGCCCTTCGACGATGTCGACGCCAATCGGCTTCTGGAGGTAGAGGTGCGCGCCGGACTTCATCGCCTGAAGCGCCGCAAGCGCATGCCAGTGGTCGGGCGTGCCGATCAGCGCGATGTCCAGGTCGCGCTCCTTCAGCATCTCGCGGTAGTCCCCGTACGTTCGCGGCGCCTTCTTCGAGGCCTGCCGCGAGGCGATGATCTCTGCGGCACCGGCCAGCATCTGCGAATCGACGTCGCAGAGCGACACGACCTCGACGGGCGCCACCTGGATGAGGCGGAGCAGGTCGGCCTTGCCGTACCACCCGGAGCCGATGAGGCCGACGCGCAGCGGGCGCGGCTGCGCGCGAGCCGCGATGGACACGGGAAGCGGCAGCGCGGGCAGCGTGGCAAGAGCCAACGCGCGACCGCCGTGGCGGAGGAACTCGCGGCGATGCATACGCGCGTTGTACCACAGGAGCGCACGTAGCCGTCGGACTTGTCCGACGGTCGCGGCAGGCAGCCGGACAAGTCCGGCTGCTACGCGTCGGGATGGCGATCAGGGGTGTCGGTCGGCATCGCGGCATCGCGGCATCGCGGCATCAGAGTGGACGCCGGGCGCCTCGTGGCCGGTCCGCTCGACGTACTCGACGTACGAGCCGGGATAGAGGTGCGGCTGCGCGTCGCGTGCCCGTCTCGCCGCCGAGTTCGAGCACGCGGTTGCTCAGGCCGCGCAGGAACGTGCGGTCGTGGGACACGAAGAGCATCGTGCCCTCGAAGTCGCGCGAGCGCCTCGACCAGCATCTCCTTGGTGGCGAGGTCGAGGTGGTTCGTCGGCTCGTCGAGCACGAGGAAGTTCGGCGGGTCGAGCAGCATCCGCGCCATCACCAGGCGCGACTTCTCGCCGCCCGACAGCGCCCGGATCGGCTTGTCGACGTCGTCGCCCGAGAACTGGAAGGCGCCGAGCAGGTTGCGCAGCGACGCCGATGGACTCCTGCGGGAAGTCCTTCTGGAGCTGCTCGCCGACGGTCAGGTCGGGGTCGAGCAGGTCGAGCGCCTGCTGCGCGAAGTAGCCCATCTTCAGGCTGGCGCCGAGCGTCACCGGGCCGGCGTCGGGCGCCAGGCGCGCCGGCCACCATCTTGAGCAGCGTCGTCTTGCCCGCGCCGTTCTGGCCCATCACGCACCAGCGCTCGCCGCGCCGGATCGTCAGGTGACAGCCCGTCGTAGACGACGCGCGTGCCGTAGGCCTTGGTCGACGCCGTCGAGCACGGCCACGTCGTCGCCGGAGCGCGGCGGCTGCCGGAACTCGAACTGCACCACCTTGCCGCTTCTTCGGCAGCTCGATCTTCTCGATCTTCTCGAGCGCCTTGACCCGGCTCTGCACCTGCGCGGCCTTGGCGGCGTGCGCGGCGAAGCGCTCGATGAAGCGCTGCTCCTTGGCCAGCATCGCCTGCTGGCGCGCGTAGGCGGCCTCGCGGTTGGCCTCGCGCAGCGCGCGCTCGCGCTCGTAGAAGTCGTAGTTGCCGGAGTAGGTGATGATCTCGCCGCCGTCGATCTCGACGATCCTGGTCACGACGCGGTTCATGAAGTCGCGGTCGTGCGAGGTCATGAGCAGCGCGCCCGGCAGCGACTTCAGGAAGCGCTCGAGCCAGAGGATCGACTCGATGTCGAGGTGGTTCGTCGGCTCGTCCATCAGCAGCACGTCGGGCCTGCCGAGCAGCACGCGCGCCATGGCGACGCGCATCTTCCAGCCGCCGGAGAGCGCGCCCACGTCGCCGTCGATCTGCGCGTCGTCGAAGCCGAGGCCCGTGCAGGACCTCGCGCGCCTGGGCCTCGAGCGCGTAGCCGCCGAGGTGGTCGTACTCCTCCTGCACCTCGCCGAAGCGCTCGAGGATCCGGTCCATCTCGTCGGCGCGGTCGGGGTCGGCCATGGCGTGCTGGAGCGCCTCGAGCTCGTGGTGGAGGTCGCCGAGGCGCCCGCTGCCGGCGATCGCCTCGTCGAGCACCGAGCGGCCGGTCATCTCCTCGACGTCCTGCCGGAAGTAGCCGATCGGTGAGCCGCTTCGGCACCGAGACCTCGCCGTCGTCGGCGGCCTCCTCGCCGACGATCATGCGGAACAGCGTCGTCTTGCCGGCGCCGTTCGGGCCGACGAGGCCGACCTTCTCGCCGGGGTTGAGCTGGAACGAGGCGTCGACGAAGAGGACCTGGCGGCCGTACTGCTTGGAGATCTTCGAGAAGGTAATCACTGTGATGGGCGCCGGGGGCTCCGGCAATCCCCCATTATCGCCCAGCACCGGCGTCCGAACACCCCGGAGAGGCCCCCCTGCCGTCCGGTCAGTCCGCGGCGGGCGCGTGGTAGAGTGCGCACGATTTCCCTTCCCGGAGGCTTCATGCGCACCCGACTCTTCCTTGCGGCGGCCCTCTGCGGCGGCGCCCTGCTGCTGGCTCCCCACTCGATGACCCGCCTGCAGGCGCAGGACGGCTGGATCCCGCTCTTCGACGGCAAGTCGCTCGATGGCTGGAAGGTCGGCGAGAACGCCGCCACCTTCAGCGTCCAGGACGGTGTGATCGTCGTGTTCGGACCGCGCGCGCACCTCTACTACATGGGCCCGGTCCAGGACCACGTGTTCACCAACTTCGAGTGGAAGGCCGACGTGATGACCTTCCCCGGCTCGAACTCGGGGATGTACTTCCACACCGAGTACCAGGAAGGCGGCTGGCCATCGAAGGGGTACGAGGTGCAGGTGAACAACTCGCACACGGACCCGATTCGCACGGGGAGCCTCTACAACATCGTCAACGTGATGAACGTGGCACCCGCCAGGGACAACGAGTGGTTCACCCAGCACGTGATCGTGCAGGGCAAGACCGTCACGATCAAGGTGAACGGCAAGACCACGGTCGAGTACACCGAACCCGCAGGCGTGCAGCGTTCCGCCGACATGGCAGGACGCCTGCTCGGCAAGGGCACCTTCGCGCTCCAGGGCCACGACCCCAAGAGCCGCGTGCACTTCAAGAACATCGCGGTGAAGCCACTTCCGTAGGCGCCGGACTCGCGCCTCCGTAGGTGCCGGACTCGCGCCTCCGTAGGTGCCGGACTTGTCCGGCACCCGGCACCCGGCGTGGCTTTCACGCCTGGTCGCGAAATCGCGGTGCGTTCCCGGTACACGCCGTTTCAGTACACCAGCCTCGGCCGACCGATGATTCCCGACGGCTGCGGGATCACCTTGTCGATGTCCTGCGGGTCGAAGCGCTTGCCGTAGCGCAGGTGCAACAGCCTGTAGTCGGGGTGTGGGCGAGCCGCCCAGCCGTTCAGCACGGTGTTGCCCACCTTCACGTCGACGACGTTGCGTCCGGGCCGGAGCGCCGGCCTGAGGTCCACGCGGAACGGCGCCGTCCACACGGCACCAACCGCCACACCGTTCAGCACAACCTGCGCGCCATCGCGGATCGGCGCGTCCAGCCAGGCCCGCATGCCGTTGGTGAGGCGTTCCTCTTCGCGAGGCGTGCCTTCCCCGAAGTCGAGCCACACAGGGCAGGCGCTGGTCAGCGCCGCCGCAGGCACGTCCAGGTCCCTGGAGTAGGTCACGACACCGGAGTGAAATCGCAGGTCCGGTTGCTCGTGCCACGAGGTCAGGCTGGCCATGGCGCGCGGCGGCTGTCCAGGTGCAGCGAGGCGCCAGCCTCCTGAAAGATCCACGACACGCGACGGTGCGTCGCACGCCCCACCCGGGCTGACGGTCGGCTGGGCAGTGTCGCCGCCCGCGCCGGACGGCTGCGACGGCGAGAAGACGTAGAACGACGACCCGTACGGCGGCAGGGCGATGTCCACGGTACGGCCGTCGCCCTCCCCTGCCACGGGCAGCGTGCGGCGTCCGCCCGTGCGGGGGTCCCACTGCTCGGCACGTGTCGCCGTCGTGCGGAACGTCGCCCGGGTCGCGACGGGCCTGTTCGACGTGTTCGCGACGAAGTACGCGTCGGCCTCGCCGACGCGCCTGTGGACGAACCCCAGCGACGACGCGTCGGTGTCCCAGCGCACGTCCGGGACGACGCGGTGTGCGAGCGAGGCGCCGACGTCCGCATCGCGCTCCACGAACAGCCCTGTGGGCGATGCCGCTCCCGGAGCGCCCGTGAAGAGCGTGGCGGCCGCTCGGGCCACGTGCCCGTGCTGCTGCGGTCCCGATCGGAAGCCGGGGGCCAGCGCAGGCACGCGGCGCGAGGCCACGACGGTCCCACCCGCGCGGGCGAAGGCGGTGAGCAGGTCCAGGGTCTGTGGCGGCATCACCTCGACGCCCGGAAGCACGACGGCGCGGTACCGCGCCGCTCCCACGACGAGCTCACGCCCCTCGACGCGCGCTGTCGGCACGAGTTGCGCGTCGTCTACCACGTCGAAGCCGAAGCCGGCGTCGAGCAGGCTCGACACGAGCGCCGGGCCCACGTGTTCGCGGAGCATGTCGAACAGGTGCACGCGTCCTGGCGTCATGCGCGACCAGGCATCGCTCACAGGCAGGTACAGCGCCACATCGTTGACCGCGGCGCCCTGCCGCAGTACCGCGCTGGTCCGCTGCAGGTACCGGGCGAGGTCGGGCATCACGATCCACCACGGATTGACGTCGCTCAGCACCGCGGCGGCGTAGAAACGCGCGCCAGGCCACTCGACGCCTGCGGGCGTGTTGGGCCACCCGTGCCCGATCAGTTGCGTGATGCCCTGCAGGAAGTGCCTGTCGGCCTCGACCTTGATGTCGAGAGGTGTGGCCGCGAACGACGGCGAGTGCAGCCAGGTCCAGGTTTCCGACGAGGCCACGGGCCGGCCGAAGACGTGCGCGGCCGACGAGGCCCAGCGGGTGCTCGAGACGGTGCGCCATGCCGCGCCTTCACCTTCGGGAAGATCGATGAGGCCGGCGCTCGACGGGCGCGCGGGCGGGATGCCGTAGGTCTGCACACGCAGGCGCGTGTCGCGTTCGTGCGCCCACTGCGCGAGCGGTTGCAGGAACGCCGTCTCGAGCAGTTCGGTCAGCAACTGCGCCCAGTCGTGCCGCACGCCCCGGCTGTGCGCGTCGGCTCCGACAACGAGTGCGGGCAGATGGTCGCGCAGGTCGTAGCCATACCGTCGACGAAACGCGTCGGGCAGGTTCGGCGACCAGTCACCGCCATACACCTCGAGGCTGTCGCAGAAGATGGCGTAGGGACGGGACGTCGCGAGCGCGTCGAGCAGGGGCGTGCCGACGTCCCTGAGGTAGCGGCCGAGCACGTCCCTGTCGTAGTGGTCCAGGACAAAGCCTTCTCCGCCCACGGCCGGACGCTTGACCTGCATGCCCGTGCGGCCCTCGATGAACACCCACGCGAGGTGATCGCCCTTCAGCCGAGAGGTCAGCGGCACACGACCGTCACTCGCGCGGCCGAGGTCGAGGGGCGTGAATGCCCCGGGATCGACGGGCGGCGTGGCTCCGGCCGTGAGGTACGCCGCGAGGTATCGCTCGCCGCCTTCCAGCGGCGGCAGTCCGACGGCACCCGTGCCCGCGGGCTGTGGCAGGCGCGCGACACGCAGGGCGCTCGAGGCGTCGGCGGCGGCAACGCTCGGACCGCCAAACGGCCAGCCACTGCCGAGTGTGAGATCGAAGCGAAGTCCGAGGCTCGAGGCCGTCTCTCGCGCGTGCCGCAGCGCGTCGAGGAACTCCGGCGACAGGAACGGCAGCGTGCGCGTCCCCCTTGCCGCATCGTCCAGCGCGAGCGGGTAGACGGGCTGGACCTCGACACCCCCGAGGCCGGCCTTCTGCATCGCCCTCAGGTCGCGATCGAGCCCTTCGTTCGTGACGGCAGGCCCGAACCACCACCACCGCATCATCACGCGCGCGTCGTCTGAAGGCGCATCGAACGCCTGCTCCAACGCGCCGGGCGCCGGGTGCCGGGTGCCGGGCCCCGGCTGGGTGCCCCGCGCCAGCGCGAGTGCGCCGCCGACCATCAGGATCACGACCGCTGCAGTGGTACGCGTACGCATGAGCCTCCGGGTGAAACCTCATCGTACACAACAGTCCCTCTCGGGCCGCCCATCCCACACGGCACGGTCTCTCGAAGAGGGCGTGACGCACAGCACGACGAACTTTCACGTTCCGCCGCTCGTCTCACCTCTCGACGTTGACGACAGTTGTAGTCAGTGGCACACTGAGTCTGCTGACTACAGCTGTAATCACAAGGCGGACGGGTCGCGCTCTCCGAGTCGCCCGCAGGTAGGGCGCGTTCTCCGAACGCGCCGCAGGTGGGGCGGGTTCCCCGAACCCGCCCTGGAGCCAACACGATGTCGACACGACGCCCCGGCGAACAGGAGTTCGCCCTCCTCACCTGGCTGTCCGAGCACCCGGCCGTGACTGTGGGTGAAGTTGCCGAAGGCTACGGCGGTCCCCGCGGTCTCGCACGCTCGACGGTACTCACGATGATGGAGCGCTTGCGGAAGAAGGGCCACCTGTCGCGGCGCCGGGTGGAGGGGGTCTACCGTTACTCCAGCGGGGCCGGGCCGGAGGACGTGCTGCGGAATGCCGTCGGCACGTTCGTCGCGCGGACGCTCGGTGGGTCCGTGTCGCCATTTGTCGCCTACCTCAGCGACGAGGCCGAGGTCACCCCCGAGCAGTTGGCTGAGCTCGAGGAACTCGTGGCGCGCCTCCAGTCGCGCGCGCGGAGGTCGTGATGACGTTGGTGCTCCTGGTGGACCTCGTCCGGACCTCGAGCCTGACGCTCCTTGGCTCGCTCGGGCGTGCCTCGCTCGAGGGAGCCGCCGTCGCCGCCGCGGTGTGGGCGCTGTGCCGCAGCCTGCCGGCGCTTCCCGCAGCCGTGCGCGTGTGGCTGTGGTGGCTCGTGTCGCTCAAACTGCTGCTCGGCATCCTGCCCGCGCCAGCAGTGCCGCTCGCCTGGCTTCCGCCCTCGACGGCCGTCTGGACGGCCCCGGTCGCCGCCGGGACCGCGGCGCCGACGACGATGGAGGCGACGGGTACGCCACCCGGCACGGGCGCGCTGGAGGGCGTGACCCCGGGACGACCGATGGCCGTCACCCCGCTGGCCACGCCCGTCAGTATTCCCTACAGCTCTCTGTGGCCGGCCGTCCTCGTGTCTGCCTGGCTGGCGCTCGTCGCATGGCAGGTGGGCGGCCTCGGGCGCGCCCTGAGGAACGCGCGGTACCTCCGCCGGCAGGCGGTCCCGGCACCGCCAGGCATCGTCGCCCGAGCAGCTCGCCTCGTGAAAGTGTTCGCCCTGCCTGTCGTGCCTCGCGTGCTGGCGTCGCGGCTCAGCGCCGTGCCGCTCCTGACCGGCGTGTTCCGCCCGGCCATCCTTCTGCCGCTGGCGAGTACGGAGACCCTGTCGCGCACGGACCTCGATCTCGTGCTCGGGCACGAGCTCGCTCACGTGCGGCGCGGCGACCTCGTCTGGGGCTGGGTGCCCGCGCTCGCGAGCCGCCTGTTCTTTTTCCATCCGCTCGCTCGCCTGGCGCACCGGGAGTACCTGGCCGCCCGCGAGGAAGCCTGTGACGCCGAGGTCCTGCAGACCCTCGGCGCCGAGCCGGCCGCATACGGCCAGTTGCTCGTGAGACTTGGTGTGGCCACCACCGACGACGTGCTCGCGGCCGCGGGCGCGTCCCAGACATTCGACCTGCTCAAGAGGAGACTGATCATGCTCGATCGTTCACGGACGCCTTCGTCCCGTTGGTGGTGGGCGCTGGCAGGCGCCACGGCGGTGCTCGTCCCGCTCACGCTCGTCGCGCAGCCCGCCGCGCCGGTTGCGCCGGTAGCCCCGATGGTTCCAGTAGCCCCCGCCGCGGCGGCGCCTGTTGTGGCGCCGGCCCCGCCTGCGCCCATCGCGGTGGCCACACCCGTCCTGGCTGACGAGGCTCCGGTACCGCCGCCCGCTGCTCCAGCCCCACCAGCCCCGCCGGCCCCGCCCGCCCCCCCGGCGCCCGACGACCGCGAGTGGCGCGCGGCTGCACCCCCTGTTCCGCCGGTGCCCGTGCGCGCGGTGCCTGCCGCACCTCCAGTTCCGGCGGTGCCCGCGATCGCCCCGGTTCCACCAGCGCCACCGGCCCGTGCCGACCGCCAGGGCCAGAAGAAGGTCGAGACGCCGTGGGTGCTCGTCGGGCCGAACGACGACAACGTCATGGCGGGTTCATCCGACGACCGCGCGGCCGCGGCCCGGCAGCGGAAGGGTCCGGACGATGAGTTGCTGTGGTTCCGACACCAGGGAACGCCGTACGTGACCCGCGACCCTGCAACCATCCGGGCGGTGCGTGAGGCGTATGGACCGGTCACCGCCATCGGCGACGAGTTGGGCCGCGTCGGCGGGAAGATGGGCGCGCGGGGCGACAAGCAGGGCGCTGTTGGCGCGCGCCAGGGCGAACTGGGTGCGAAACAGGCCGAGTTGGCCGCACGGATGGCGACGATTGCTGCCGAGCATGCCGCCCGCGTGGCAACCGAGATGAAGGAACTGCAGGCCGCGCGCACGGCGGCGGCGGCAGCCGAGCCGGCCATGGCCGACGCCGAGCGCGAACGGGCCCGTGAGGCGCGAGAGGCTGCACGTGCGGCGCGCGACGGAATGCGACAGGAGCAGCGCGCCCGCGAGGCGGAGCTGAGGGCAGAGATGAGGGCGCTGGGTGACCAGCAGCGTGCGCTCGGCGTGGAGATGGGCGCGCTCGGCAAGACGATGGCGGAGCATGGCGCCGAGATGAAGGCGCTCAGTCAGCGCCTCGAGGCCGCGCTCGCAGAGGCGAACGCTCGGACGGCCGCGCTGCTCGGCAGCGCCGTCGCGGCGGGCAAGGCGAGTCCGGCGAAGTAGCGGTCGCGACCGTCAGCGCAGGCGGGTGGCCAGGGCGTTGGTGCCTGCCGCCCACGTCACGCCGCTGGCATTGGAGTACATGGCCCGCTCGACGACCAGTTGAGCGGGCGTCTCGCCCAGACTCTCGATGACGGCACCGAACCGCCGGCCGACGGCGTTCGGGAACTCGGCCCTGACCCACACGTTCGAGCGACTCGTCGCCGGCACCGTGAATGCACGCTCGCTGGACGTGCCGTCTTCGAAGTAGAGCGTCACCTTCGCCGTGCCCGTCCATGCCGACGTGTTGGCCAGCAGGATGTATGTGTCGGTCGAGTAGGGGCCACCCACCTCGCCCTCGGCGAGGGCCCACGCCACGCCGGTCGCCGTGGCTCCTGCGGAATTGTGCGCCTCCGCCCAGGTCGCCGAGGTCGGGCCCGGCCACCACATCGCGCGCTCGGCGATGAACGGTTGGCCGTCGAGCGACGTGAGCGTCACCGACACCGCGGTGTCTGCCAGGGCCTTCCCGAGGCCCGGGAACGTCTCTTCATCGACCCAGATGTTGAAGCGGCTCGTCGGCGCGATGTCGTAGTCCTTGGCGAGCGTCCCGCCTCCGGGCAACAGGTACGTCGCGCGGACGCGCAGCGGGGCCTGGTGCGGGTTGGCGATCAGGACGAATTCGTCGAAGAACCGACCGGTCGCGCCTTCGGCGAAGAACCAGTCGGTTGCCGGTGTGGTGATGCCGATGCTCTCGTGGCCCGCAGCGAACACCTGCGTGGGCGTGTTGAGGTACATGGCGCGCTCCACGATGATCGGCACGTCGTTGGTGCTGGTGATCACCGCCGACACCTCGACGCTCGACACCTCGGCGATCTGGTTGACCCATACGTTGAAACGGCTCTTCGGCTGCACGGTGAAGTCCTTGTCCACCGTCGAGCCGTCGGGCTTGAGAAACGTCACCGTCACTGCCGCCGAGCGCGAGGAATCCGGATTCTGAATCAGGTAGAAGAGGCTGAACGGGCCTGCCGTCGATCCTTCGGCCAGGTACCAGGTCAGCGCCGGGGACGCCACCGCGGTCTCGGCATGGCTCCCGTAGCCCGCTGCGTTCCAGGTCATCGTGCGATCGAGGACGACCGGAACGTCGGACTCCAGCAGCGTCGAGAACTCCGCCGATGCGAGGCCGGCGATCCCGGCGACGTGGATGGTGTGGCGGCGGCCGGGCGCGAGCAGCACGACCTGCGACGTCACGCTGCCGTCAGCCTTCAGGTACCGGAGCTGCGCATGCGCCGCATCCACTCCGGGGTTGAGGATCGCGAGGCGCGTGCTGAAGAACGCGCCCGTCGCGCCTTCGGCCAGATAGCGCTGGAAGAACCCGCGCGGATGGGTGCCGTCGGTGAGTTCCTGGCGGTTCGTTCGGCCGTCGTTGTCCGGATCCCCCTCATCGCCGTCGTCGCCGAACGGCGACTCGTGGTTCAGCCCGAACTGCTGCTCCCAGGTGTTCGGTAAGCCATCGGTGTCAGGTCCGTTCGACACCGGCACCGAGAAATCGACCTTCACGCGGTAGTCGCCCGTCGCACCGGACAACGAGCTGCCGTCGTACACCACGAGCGTGTAGGTTCCCGTGGCTGGCGCCACGGGGTTGAAGGTCGTGAGCACGGTGCCCGTCGGGCCCACCAGATCGGCCCGGGGCGCGAACGACGAGGCTGGAGCGACCACGTTCTTCTCCACCGACACGTCGAGACGAAGGCCTTGCGAGGCCGTGAACGTCCAGGCGTCGACGTCGCCACGTCGGCTCGGCGGCGTCGCGCCCGGTGCGCCGATACGTCCCTCCTGCCACGCGCCCGGTGTCAATGGCCCGCCGTCGTCGTCAGCCGCGATCTGCGTCTGCGATCCAGGAACGCGGGCGAAGTCCATCGCGTAGTCGCCGAATCCTTCCGTTTCAAGGAGAGCCGCGGTGGACACGACCACGCAATAGGTGCCGCTGGCCGTGAGCGTCCACCTGAGCAGGCCGGTGGTGCGACCCAGCAGTGCCCCCACCTGCTGACCAGTGGGTGTGTACACCCGGAAGTCGAGTGGAGTCGACGGGGCGGTGATCGACGCACCGAAACCAAGCACGACGAGGTCACCCTGGCTCCCGTCGAACGTCCACGCGTCGATGTCACCTCGCCGAAGTGAGGGAGTCGCTCCTTCAGCCCCGACACGCCCGCGCACGTACCGGCCGTTGGACAGTGCCCCGCCTTCATCCCCCGACGGCACGGCCACAGGTGTCCCCTGGGCCGACACGAAGTGCAGCACGTAGTCGCCAATGCCGTGCCCCTCACCGTATTCGGTCGTCCAGAAGTTCGATGGGTTCACGTAGCGAACGGGGCCTCCGGTGACCACGACCGTGTAGCGACCGGCGGATGCCACGGTCGAGGCCGACGCGACGGGTCGGTCCGTGCTGCTGGGCGCGACCCCGGTCGCCAGCAACGCGCCCGTCGGACCGAAAATTCGGACGACGGGCCGGAACGTATTCGAGTCCACCGGTGTGGTGCCGATCGACGTGCCTGCGCCCGCACTGACGATGAGGGTTGCGGCCGACGGCACGTCGTAGGTCCAGACGTCGATGTCACCGCGCCACGAGGCCGGATCCTGCCCGGGTGCACCGATGCGGCCGGCGTGGTTTCCGCCATTGACGAGGGGACCGCCCTCGTCGCCCGTCGCGAGCGGTGCCACACCGCCGGGTATCCGCACGACCTCCAGCGAATACGGATGACTCGTCACCTCAGACTGGCCCGGCACGACAATCACGTACCGACCAGTGGCGGGCGCCGTAAAGGTCACGACGCTCGCCGTGCAGGTCGTCGTCCGGTTCAGGGACTGGGAGCAGTCAGCGGGCGCGGAGACCGTCGCTCCCGAAGGGCCAATCACCGTGTGCGCCCCGCCGAGCACGATGGCGTCGTCCTGTGTGGCGTCGAACGTCCACAGGTCGAACGTGCCTGATGTCGACGTGCCTGTGTGCCGGACGCCGAACGTGAGGGGCCCGCCATCGGCGCCGACCGGCACCGGTGGAAGGGGACCGGGTACGGCCGCCCTGTCGATGGCGTACTCGCCGGACGGACCATCCTCGTACCAGCCAACCACGACCGCGTATGCGCCGGTCGCCGTTGCGTTTCCGACGAAACTCAGGAGAGTGGAAACCGAGGTCGACGTGATCAGCACCGACTCGAACACGAGCACGCCGCTGGGGTCGAAGAGCTGGAAGGGCGTGTCCGCCGCGAGCAACAACGCCTGCCCTGCCGTGGCGTCGAACGTCCACACGTCGAGATCGCCGCGATGTTCGCCGGGCTGCGTCGTGCCGAGCCGGCCTGCTGTCGTCCCCACGCCCAGCGCACCGCCGTCGTCACCTGCCGTGGGCGGCGGGAACGGGAGTCCCATCGCGGCCACATGGAGCCGGTAGTCGCCGACGGTGTGGTAGTAGACGGTGAGGCCACCCGGCGGCGCAAAAACATTGAAACCCCCAACAACGACCGTGTGACGGCCCGACTGTGCCGCGGCGAAGCGAATGCTCAACCCGAAAGCCACCGGCGTCCCGTCTGGCCCGAAGACCCGGAGCCAGGGCTGGAAGCCGTTGATGGGGCCATCGACCTCGCCCAGAGAGAGGAGCACGGTGCTGCCTGCGTGCGCATCGAACGTCCAGGCGTCCATGTCTCCGAGCCACGAGGAGATGGCCGTCGCGTCGCCTGGGGCTCCGATGCGACCCGCGTGCGCGCGCCCGTTGACCAGCGGTCCGCCTTCGTCGCCGGCAGGCACTACTGGCGACGCGGCGCCGACGACAACCGGGTGGAGGACGTACGGCATACCGGACGTGTTGCTCTCGTCGTCGACGTCGACGACGAACGCGCCCGTTTCTTCGGCCCGTATCATCAACTCGACTGCGTTGTCGTCGCTGAACGAGCCAAGCAGGCTGCCGCGCGGATCGCTGATGCGAAGGCGAGGAAAGTAGCTGTTGCTACCGGCGGCCGCGGGGATTTCTGCGAGATCGACCAGCAGCACATCACCGGCCTGCAGGGTGATGGTCCACACGTCCACCTCGCCTGCCACGGCGATCGTGGACGCGTGGCGGCCGCCGCTGACGAGCGTCCCCTGGGCTCTCGACGGCGCCGCAACCAGCAGGCACACTGCGAACAGGCAGCCAACGAGCATCCACAGGTGTCGTCCGGAAGGAGCGTCGATCCCTGGCATCCGCAATTCCGTCCTAGCTTGGCCAAGCTAGTAGCTACCGTTCGCCATGGCGCGCCGAGGCGTGTGTGCCCTTGGCGCAACTGGATACTGCCTTTGGGGAGGGTGCCTATCCTATGTCGCTCCCATCCCCTGCCGTCAATGGCCGTCATGTGCTCGGAGGCCAGCCCCGTGTGAGTTACTCCCCGCGCGCAGTAGCGAGATAGCGGCGGCGTGGGACACGCCGCCCTACCTCTCGACCCGATCCACGATCCGCGTTCCCTACTTCATCGACCCGACGGTCGCCGTCAGCGTGAACGGCACCGCCGTCGTCTGGCGGTTCTGCCAGACCTCCACCTCCAGCGTGGCCGTCGAGGCCTTGGCCTTGAGCGTGTACATCAGCTCGACCTCGTCGCTCGACGTCATCGACCCGTTGCGCTCGCTCTCGATCTCGGTGCCGGCCGCGTCGAGGAACCGTACTTCCTTGATGGCCCCGGCCGTCGGCCCGGTGAACTTGACGGAGATCGCCCCGCCGGTGTCCGAGGGCTCGAAGTCGCCGATGGTGCCGGCAAGCGTGCCGGCCTTGAAGGCCGTGCCCTTGCCGAGCGCTACCTTGTTGGCCTTGGATTTCTGGGTACCGCCCGCGGTGGTCACCGAGAGCGTGCCTGCGATCGATACCTGCTGGGCACCAGCCGCGGGGATCACGGGCGAGCGCACCGTGATGATGCCGGCCGACTGATCGTCCGTGTAGCTCGGGAAGGAGCCCCAGTCGGGCTCGATGTTCAGGTCGGTGTCCTTGTCGTCCGTCCACGTGTCCACCGTGCACTCGTCATCGTCGATGTCCAGGATGGCCGTGCCAGGCGCGACCTTGACCGCGAGCGCGAGCGACACGCCGCTCTGGCCGCCGAACGCGATGGCGTCGCCGAACCTGGCCTTCCCGAGGCTCTTCGCGCTCACCTGGAGGCCAACGAGGCTGACGGTGGGCTTGGGCGCGGCCTTGGCCGCCGCGCCCTTCTGGGCTGGTGGACGTCTCGCCTGGGCGTGCAGAACCGGAAGAGCGCCGAGCATGACGCCGCAGGCGAGGGCGGGGGCGAGGAGGGTGAGGCTCAATCGAGTGCGCATGGGAGCAGGGCGTCCTTTCCAGACGAGGTGACGTACGGAACCGTTCAGGAGGGAAAACGGTTGGCATCGTCCCGGGCGAACGCCATTGCGAGTCGGCGCGGCCTCGATTACCGTTGCTGCCTGCGTCGGACCGGCGACGGGCACGGTTGTGGGCCCGCGACGTCCGACAGGGGAGAACGAGTCATGCGCAGGATGGGGATTGCGGGTGCCGGCCTGATGGCGGCGGCCCTCTTGGTGGGGTGTGGGCCGTCGGCGGCCGAACGCGAGGCCGAGGCAGCACGCCAATCGGCTGCCGAAGCAGCCAGGCACGCCGAGGCTGCTGCGGTAGAGGCCACCAAGCAAGTCGAGGCGGCGACGAAGGAGATGGCCTCGCAGATGCAGGCGATGGGCGAGGAGATGAAGAAATCGGCCGAGCAGATGGCCGGTGAAGCCAAAGCCGAAGGGGCGGAGGCAGCCGCGTCGGTGATGCAGGCCGGTGCCAAGGCGGCCGAAGCGGCGGCCAACGCCACGAAGTCGGCCGCGACGGCCGTGTCGAGCGCGGCGACGACGGCAGCCGTCAAGGCCGCCCTGGCGGCGACAGCGGGGCTGGACTCGTCCGGGATCGACGTCGACACGTCGGCGGACGGCCGGACGGTCACGCTGAAGGGGACCGTCAAGTCAGCCGCCGACAAAGCCGCGGCGGAGAAGAGCGCCCGCGGCGCGGCCGGGTCAGCGGCTCTAAAGAACGACCTCGTCGTGAAGTAGGCCCAAGGCCCGCAGGGGCGCGCTAGGTGTCGGCGACAGGGGCGGGGGCGGACTGTCCTGTCGCCGTCGCCGTCGCCGGGCGGCTGCGCCCCTCTGCTCGTCCCGACAGGCGGGCGACGGCCCGTCCGATCCCGAAGGACGCGTCGAAGATGGCGCCCACGCGCAACCCGCCCGGAAGGCGGTGCCGCGCGATGGCGTCGAGCCCCGCCGACGCGATGCAGCCGCACTCCGAGCAATCGGGATTGCCGCCGAACTGGCAGGGCGTGATGCGACGTTGCAGATCCGACGACACGCAGAGCGTCGTCTTGGCGAATGTGCACGCCTCCGGCGATGCGGGCGGTCGCAGGTAGACGTCGATCATCCCCTTCGGCATGCGCAGCTTCGGATAGCGCGTCCTGAGGTCGAGCAGCGTGTTCACCACGCGCGCGCGATCCTCGGGGCGGAGCCGTTCCTCCGACTCCTCGCCGATCTGCGGCGTGTACAGGCTGAACCAGACCTGGCTCGTGTCCGGGTTGGCCGACCAGAAGGCCAGGAACTCGTCGAGGTAGCCCTCCCGCCGCGCGATCTGGCGCGTCACGGTGCAGTGCACGGTGATGTGGTGCCCGGCGATGTGCTTCAGGATGCGGTCGTAGGTGGCCGGGGCACGGCGCACGTCGTGCTCGGCCGGAAGCCCGTCGATCGACACGACGATCTGCAGACGCGGGATCGCGGCCCACGCCACCGGGACGGGACGCACGGCGCTGGTCACCAACTGGACGTACAGCCCCTGGGCCGAGAGTTGCGGCAGCAGGCTGTCGAGCTCGCGGAACCTGACGAGCGGCTCGCCACCGATGATGGACAGGTGGAGCGGCTTGTGGACACGAACGGCGTCGAGCACGCCGGCGATGAGGGCATCGCCTTTGAGGTCAGCCATCTCCCGCAGCGTCATGTCGCCGCCGAGGTGGTCCTCGCCGTAGGCATAGCAGCCGGGGCAGCGCAACGGGCACTCCCGGGTGATCTCGATCGACAGGTTCGGGCGATAGCCACGCAGGATACGGCCCCAGGCCGGCATTATCCCTTCCATTACGCCTCCTCGCGCATCACACGCGCGCTTTGATACTTTCTCACATCATCGCGGGCCTCGCAGAGGCCATTTCGCCCGGCTGTGCAGATGTGCGAGACTGCTGACGCTTTCCGCTGGGACCAGTACCGGACGCCCGACCCTCATCGACAGGAGACGCACGCGCATGTCCACTCCAATCCCTCCCGCAGTTCCCGTCGCTGTCGCACAGCAGTCGAGCAAGGCGACCATGGCCGTGGTCTTCGGCGTCCTCGGCATCGTCTGCTGCGGCCTCCTGGCCCCCGTTGCCTGGTATCTGGCCGGCGAGGAACTCAAGCAGATCGACAGCGGCCGCCTGCCGGAGACCAACAGGGGCATGGCCCAGGTGGCCAAGATCCTCGGCATTGTCGGGTCCATCATGCTCGTCCTCGGCCTGCTGTGGCTGATGTTCTTTGGCGGGATGGCCGTCATCGGCGCCCTGACCGGCGGGGCAGGCATGTAGGCGGTGCCGATGCCCAGGAACTCGACGCCGAGGATGGCGGCCGGCGCCGCCGTCTTCGGCGTGCTCGTCGCCGTGCTCTACGCGTTCGACCCCACGCGGCACGCGCTCACGCCGCCCTGCCCGTACCTCGTCCTGACGGGAATCGCCTGCCCAGGTTGCGGACTGACGCGGGCCGCGCACTTCCTCCTCCACGGCGACGTGGCACAGGCGTTCGCGTACAACCCGTGGGCCTTCGTGGGCACTCCGGCCGTGCTCGCCTTCGCGCTGATGCCGATGATGACCGACGAGGCCCTCACGGTCAGGCTCCGGACCGTCCTCTCCTGGGCCATGCTCGTGGTGACCGTCGCGTTCTGGATCTGGCGCAATACGGCCAGCTACCCGTTCATGCGCGTGTAGATGACCAGGCGGTCGCCTCAGCCTCCTGCGGCCAACATCCGTGACTCGATACCCGTGCCCGCCCCGTGATCCGTGCCGCCCCGTGCCCCGTGACCCGTGATCCGTGCCCCGTGCCCGTGCCCCGTGCCCCGTGACCCGTAACCCGTAACCCGGTGCGATTGCCGGTTGCCGGTTTTCGGCGGCCGACAGAGAATCGACTCATGTGGTTCACGAATCCCGACACGCTCCGCGTCCCTTCGGCGGCCGAGGCACTCCCCGGCCGGCCGACGGCCCTGCCCGTCCCTCCTCGCCATCACGTGCTCCCCGCGTCGCTGGCCGGACCGTTTCCGGACGGAAGCGCGTATGCCCTGTTCGCCATGGGATGTTTCTGGGGTGCGGAGCGCAAGTTCTGGCAGCGTGACGGCGTGATTGCCACCGCCGTCGGCTACGCCGGCGGATACACGCCCAACCCGACCTACGAAGAGGTCTGCTCGGGCCTGACCGGTCACACCGAGGTCGTGCGTGTCGTGTTCGACGCCGCGCGCATAACGTATGACGAACTGCTGCGCACGTTCTGGGAGAACCACGATCCGACGCAGGGGATGCGCCAGGGCAACGACGTCGGCACGCAGTACCGGTCACTCGTGGGCTGGTACGACGAACCACAGCGGATCGCAGCCGAAGCCTCGCGCGACTCGTACCAGGAGGCGCTGACGCGTGCGGGGTACGGCGCCATCACCACCGAGATCGTGCCTGCGCCGACGTTCTACTTCGCCGAGGCCTACCACCAGCAGTACCTGCACACCCATCCGAACGGCTACTGCGGCCTGGGGGGGACGAACGTGAGGTGCCCCATCGGCGTGGGCGCGTAGCGGCCGGCTCGCCGGATCGCCATCCCGGCCACGTCGGGACCACGGGCCCTACCGCGCTCGTTCGAGCCGATCGCGGATGAGCCGAATCAGGGCAGCGGGACGATATGGCTTGTGCAGGAAGTTCACGCCATCGACGAGCGAGAGGCGCGACTCGTCGGCCTCGTGGCTGTAACCGCTCGTGAAGATGACGGGCAGGTCGGGACGCGTGGCGAGCAACTGCGCCACGAGATCGGTCCCCATGATGCCGTCGGGCATCATGATGTCGGTGAGCACCAGGTCGACCTCCTGGCGCACGCGTGTCCAGAGGTCCAGCGCCTCCCGACCGGATGCAGCCTCGTGGACGCGGTATCCCTGTCGCACCAGCACGTCGCGCACCATCTCCCGCACTGGCAGTTCGTCCTCGACCACGAGGATGCACTCGTGCCCGCGTGGCAGGGGCGGCGCGACGGGTTTCGTCGGCGCAACGACCACGTCGCCCACGGCGCACTGCGGTACGTAGACGTCGAACTGGGTGCCCTCGCCGAGCTTGGTCCGCACCTCGACCCAGCCCCTGTGCTGCTCCACGATTCCGAACACCGTCGCGAGGCCGAGCCCGGTCGACCGAGCCTTGTCCTTGGTCGTGTAGAACGGCTCGAAGATGTGCGGCAGGTGCTCGGGCGCGATGCCCATGCCGGAATCGCGCACGGTCACGCGCGCGTACTGCCCCGAACCCGGCGCCGAGGCCGCCGACCGTGGCGGGCGCGCGTGCACGATCGCCGTGGACACCACCAGTGACCCGCCCGTCGGCATCGCGTCGCGGGCGTTGACGGCGAGGTTCATCAGCACCTGCTCGATCATCCCTGCGTCGGCGTTGATGTGGACGCGGCCGGGCGCGAGCACCGTGTGCAGTTCGATGTCAGCCCCGATGAGGCGCCTGAGCAGCTTTCCGAGATCGACGACGAGCTCGTTGACGTCGGTCGGCGTGAGCTGCACCACCTGACGACGGCTGAAGGCCAGCAACTGGCGCGTGAGTTCAGCCGCCTTGTCCGCCGCCTCGCCGATCGCCCGCGCCGCGGGAACCACCTCGTCGGACGCGAGCATGCCGTCCTCGAGCAGGGCGGACTGCCCCTGAATCACCGTGAGCAGGTTGTTGAAGTCGTGGGCGACGCCGCCGGCGAGCTTGCCGATGGCCTCCATCTTCTGCGACTGACGCAGCTGCGCTTCGAGGCTCGCCCGCTTGGCCTCGCCCTCGCGGCGCTCGGACAGGTCCCGGAGGAACGCGCTGTACGAGAGTCCGGTCGACGATGGCACGGGCACCAGCGAGAGTTCGAGCGACAGGTCGCGCCCGTCGCGATGTTCGCCGACGACCTCCGCACGCCGCCGGACGCCGAAGGTGCAGGTGGGCGGAAACCCGTCGGCCAGCGCGTCGACGAACTCCAGGCGCGCGGCGGAGGTCAGCACCACGTCCTGCACCGGGCGGCCGATCACCTCGACCCGCGAACGGCCGAACAGTTCCTCGGCTCTGAGGTTCCACTCCGTGATCTGGCCCTGGGCCGTGAAGGACACGACGGCATCCAGCGCGTGCTCGATGATGAGCCGCGTCCGCTCCTCGCTTGCGGCGAGCGCCCGCTCGGCGCGCCGCCGCTCGGTGCGGCTTTCCGATTCACGCAGCTCGCGCTCCACCGCCGGCACGAGCCGCGTGAGGTTGTCCTTCATCAGGTAGTCGTTGGCGCCGGCGCGCATGGCCTCGACAGCCATGTGTTCGCCGACCGTGCCCGAGACGAGCAGGCACGGCAGGCTCGAACAGTGCTGACGCACGAGGCGCACCGCCTCGATGCCTGACAGTTCGGGCATCCCGTAGTCGACGATGACGAGGTCCCAGCGTCCGCCCTGGAGGGCGCCCCGGACGCCACTGGCGTCCTGCACGCGGAGGATGTCTGGCGCGAAGCCGCCCCGTTCCAGGTGTCGCTGCACCAGCCACGCATCGTCGCTCGAGTCCTCGGCCAGCAGCACGCGGATGTGTCTGGCCGGTGCCCGCCCTGGGTCGCGGGTCACACCGGCACCTGTCGGCATACCCTGAGGCGGCAGCTCGGGCGCCGACGACGGTGGCTGCTCGACAGGAGGCCGGCCGCTGGCTGCGGGCGTGACCATGCGACGGATGAGCGGCGTGGGGGAGTCGGGAGCCATGTCAGGGCGTCCGAACGGTGGGCAGCGAGAGGTAGAACGTGGCGCCCTGCCCTGGCACCCCTTCCGCCCACAGCCGGCCGCCGTGACGTTCGACGATGCGACGGGTGGAGGCAAGGCCGATTCCGAGTCCCTCGACGGGTTCCGCGTGCAGGCGCTGGAAGGGCACGCCAAGGCGGTGGGCCTGGCGCATGTCGAAGCCCAGGCCGTTGTCGCGGACGATGACGACGAGTTCCTCGCCGGCCGACGCCGTGTCGACCTCGATGACGGCGTGGGCGCGCGTGCGGGTGAACTTCCACGCGTTGGTCAGCAGGTTCTCCAGCGCGATGCCGAGGAGAGTGACGTCCCCGAGCACGGGAATCGAGGCCGCGACGCGCGTCTCGACGCGCCGGGACGGTTCGCTGCGCCTGAGATCCTCGATCAGATGCACGGCCGTCTCGGCCAGATTGCACGGCCCGGTCCGAAGGGCACCGCGGCTGAGTCGCGACAGCCGCAGCAGCGCGTCCACCCGCTGCTCGACCGTCTGGGTTGCCCGGCGAATATGCGCGACGAACTCGTGGGCACCCGCAGGCAGGGTGGCACCGAAATCCTCGACCAGTGCCTGTGCATACCCGTCGATGGCCCTCAGCGGTGCCCGCAAATCATGCGAGATGGCGTAGCTGAACGTCTCGAAGGCCTGCTCGGCGGCAGGCGTCGTGGGCGCGTCGGAGGGGCCGTGGCCGGGCCGCTCAACAGGCGGGGGGCCGGCCGCGACGCCAGGCTTGGTAGGCGGCGTCAGGGTCACGGTCGAGTCGTCTCCTCGCTTGTCGGCCGTGGCGAAGCCGAACTGTAGCCTTCCAGCTCAACCAGCGAACGACAGTCCCGGCGCACCGGCTTCCATCACCAGTGATCGCCGGGTTTCCAGCGGCGCACCGGGCCTGGTGACGTACGGCACCACCCGGAAATGCGTGGTCCACGAGCGCGGGGTGACCTCCGCCAGCAGGTAGCCGCGCCGATCGCAGGAAAAGGCCAGGTGCGGGTTGCGGCGCAGGATCGGGTCGACCCGCGCCGGATCGTCGCTGCCGTCGCCGCCGCTCGTGATCGACGTGGCCACGAACTCGACGCCGACGGGGCGGCCCTCCATCCCGCCCGGGCCCGCATGCAGCGTGCCCGCGTAATGCCTGTGTACGTCCCCGGTCAGTACCACGAAGTTGCGCGGGCGCTCCGAGAACATGTCGATCACGCGGGCGCGCGCCGCCACGTACCCGTTCCAGCTGTCCATCGGGAGAGCGTCACGCCCGTCGGGCAGCGAACGGTACAGTTCGCCGAAGAAGACCTGCTGCCCCAGGACGTCCCATCGCGCGCGCGAGGACGCCGCGCGCTCGCGCAGCCACGCCTCCTGGGCGGTGCCGAGCATGGTCCTGGACGGCAGCAACCGCTCCGCGCAGTCGACCCGATTGCCGTCGCCGCAGGGCTGGTCGTCGCGGTACTGGCGCGTGTCGAGCATGTAGAAGGTTGCGAGGTCACCCCACGTTATCGTGCGATGCAGGCGGGCCGAGGGGCCCACCGGCGCCGCAGCGCGGCGCAGCGGCATGACCTCATGGTGGGCCTTGAAGGCCGCCGCACGCCGCGTCAGGAACTGCTCACGCGTCTGGCCGTCCTCCGGAATGTCGCCCGCCCAGTTGTTGTCCACCTCGTGGTCGTCCCAGACCACGGCGAAGGGAGCCGTGGCGTGAAGCGCCTGAAGGTCCGGGTCCAGCCGGTACTGCGCGTAGCGACGCCGGTAGTCGGTGAGCGTGATGATCTCGCCCTGATCGAATGGACGCGCAACGGGCGTGGACGGGTTGCCGGCGTATTCGTAGATGTAATCGCCGAGGTGGAACACGAGGTCGGGCTGCTCGTTGGCCAGGTGCCTGTAGGCGGTGAAGTACCCGGTCTCGTATCGCGAGCACGAGGCCACGCCGAACCGGGCAGGCGCCTGGGTGCCATGGGCGGGAGCCGTCCGCGTCCGCCCTGGCCGGGAGCGGTGTCCCATGGCCTGGAAGCGGTAGTGATACTCGCGACCCGGGCCGAGTCCTCCGACATCCACGTGGACGGCGTGCGCGTCGGCCGGGCGCGCCGTCACCTGTCCCTTCCGGACCACCCGCGTGAACCGCTCGTCGAGGGCGAGTTCCCAGTGCACGGACACGTCGCGCGCCGGCATCCCCCCGAAGCCATCGTCCGCGAGCGCGACGGGCGCCAGCTTTGTCCAGAGGACCACTCGGTCGGGTCCGGGATCGCCTGAGGCGACGCCGAGCGTGAACGGGTCGGGTCCCGTGACGTCCCGGACAGCCAGTGCCGGCGCGCGTCGCCCGGCCCAGGCCACCATCGCGGCAGCCCCCGTGATCACCAGGCTCCTGCGGGCGTAGCCGTGGGACGTCAGCAGTTCCGTCATTCGGCGCATTGTATGCAAGCCGGGCGACGCTGACGCAACCGGAACTGCAAGGCCATCTGCGAAGCGGCCGGCAGTGGCACCGAGCGCGCCACGCGCCCCTGCCCTACAATCTCCCGATGCCCGTCTGGGATCGCCCCTTCGAGTTGGTGCCCACGTTCGCCGAACGCCCGTGGGGCGTGACGGACCTGTCGCCGTGGTTCCAGAACCCGCGCCCCGGTACCCGCATGGGCGAGGCCTGGTTCACGGCCGACGCCAACCCCACGAGCCTCGGGCCGACGTTTGGCGAACTGACACGCGCACACCCGGTCGAGGTCCTCGGGCCAGGCCTGGGAACGGAGTGCCCGCTGCTCGTCAAGGTCCTGTTCACCTCCGAGCGGCTCTCGGTGCAGGTGCATCCTGACGACGAATACGCCGCCGAGCACCATGATGGCTCCCGAGGCAAGACCGAAGCCTGGCACGTGATCGCGGCCGACGCCCACGCCACGATTGGACTCGGGCTGTCGGCGCCGCTGAGCCGGGAGCAGGCCGAGGCGGCAGCACTGTCGGGCGAAATCGAGCACCTGATGGACTGGCGCCCGGCCGCTGCCGGCGACACCTTCCTGGTGCCCGCCGGCACCGTCCACGCCCTCGGCCCGGGCCTCACGCTGGTCGAGGTGCAGGAACAGTCCGACATCACCTATCGCCTGTTCGACTACGGCCGCGGGCGCGAACTCCACCTCGACCACGGACTGGCCGTCGCCGACCTGTCGCCGTATACCCTCGGCAACGACTCGCGGGAGGGCGCCGAGATGAGCCGGACCGTGCTGACGCACTGCCAGTACTTCACGCTCGAGCGCCGTTCGGTCGGGACGCCCGTGTCCTTCGTGCCGCTGGCGCCGCACTTCCACCTGGTCGTGGTCATCGCGGGCAGTGGCACCATCGCGGCCCAGTCCCTGACGCCAGGCCAGGTCTGGTGCGTTCCGGCCGCGTCCAGGCCTTTCGAGATCGAAAGCACCGAGGGGTGTGCACTCCTGATCACGTACCCCTCGGTGACGCCGACGCCGAGCTTCTTCGAGTCGCAGGCGCCGACGGCCTGACGCGTCCGGCTCAGGCGGACGGCGCGCTGACGGCCACCGGCGGCTTCCCCGCCAGGAACCTGTCGATCCGCGCCACGACGTCGGTGAGGTACGCCTTGTCGCCGCCACGGATCTCCGTCGTCACGTACCCGTCGTAGCCGATGTCGTGCAGCGCCTTGCGCACTTCCGGCCAGTCGATGTCGCCTTCGCCGAGGTGCACGAAGTCGAACGTGCCCTTCCCCCGATCCAGCTTGAAGTCCTTGAGGTGCACCTTCCTGATGCGCGGGCCGAGCGTGCGGATCCAGTCCTGGGGATAGGCGTAGAACACGACGTTGCCCACGTCGAAGTACGCCTGCACCCACCGGGACTTGAAGCTGTCCACGTACGCGTTCATCTCGAGCGGGCTCAGGAGGAACTTGTTCCACACCTCCTCGATGCCGATGACGATGCCCTGCTTCTCGGCCTCGGGCAGGATGCGCTCGCGGATGACCTTGTGCGACCGGTCCCATGCGGCCTGGTAGCCCGTCGCGGCATCGACGACGGCCGGCACGAGCAACACCGTGTCGGCGCCGAACAGCTTCGCGTTGCTGATGGAGGTCAGCATGCCCTTCACACTCTTGTCCACCACGGCCGGGTCGGCCGACGACAACGGCGACCGCCAGTGCTCGCTGTTCATCACCGAGTGAATGGGCAGTTTGGCGGACTGCGCGGCCTTCGCGATGGCCTCGGCGTCGGCCGGATTCTCGACCGTGTTGACTTCCATCCCCTCGAATCCGACCTCGCGCGCCAGCGCGAAGCGGTCCGGGTAGGGGAGATTCTTCGGCAGCATGCCGATGAGGACCGCCTTCTTGGGGGAACCTCCGGGGGGCGGGACCGCGGGGACGGCCGAGGCAGCGGGCGCCGCGCCGAACGCGGACGTTGCCGCGGCGGCGGCCGACGCGACGCCAGCCTGTTTGAGAAACGATCGACGGGAGGATTCGGTGGCCATGTCCGGATGATGTGCCACGCCCCCGCGCGATTGCAAGGAAAGGCCGTGTGTCCGAGGGTCGTGTCGCTTACGCCAGGAAGCGCTGGTAGGCGTCCTCCCCCGTGTCCTCTCTCGATCGATAGCCCAGCGCCTCGCGGAACCCGTCGAACGCGGCGTCGTCCTGCGCGGGCACCTCGAAGCCGGCCAGGACCCGTCCGACGTCCGCGCCGTGGTTGCGGTAGTGGAACAAGCTGATGTTCCAGCGGCCGCCGAGGGTGTCCAGGAACTGCAGCAGCGCGCCCGGACGCTCGGGGAACTCGAAGCGGCAGATGCGCTCGCGCGTGACGTCGCGCGAACGCCCACCCACCATGTAGCGGACGTGGAGCTTGGCCAGTTCGCTCTGCGTCAGGTCGGCCACGTGGTAGCCGCCCTCGCGCAGCCGCACCAGCACGTCGTCGGCGTCGGCCCGCGAGCGCGTGGCCACGCCGACGAAGATGTGTGCCTCGTCGCGCGTGCTCAGGCGGTAGTTGAACTCGGTGATCACGCGCGGGCCGAGGATCGTGCAGAACTCCCGGAATGCGCCCTTGCGCTCGGGGATGGTGACGGCGAAGAGCGCCTCCCGCTGCTCGCCGAGTTCCGCGCGCTCGGCCACGAAGCGCAGCCGGTCGAAGTTCATGTTCGCCCCGGAGAGCACGGCCACCAGCGGACCGCGCGGCGGTGCCGACTGGTTCGCCACCCACGCTTTCAGACCGGCCACCGACAGGGCGCCCGCCGGCTCCATGATCGTCCGCGTGTCGTCGAACACGTCCTTGATGGCGGCGCAGATCGCGTCGGTGTCCACCAGCACGACGTCGTCGACGGTCTGGGCCGCGATCGCGAACGTGTGCACACCCACCTCGCGCACCGCCACGCCGTCGGCGAACAGGCCCACCCTGTCGAGCACCACGCGCTTGCCCGCGGCCAGCGACCGCGCCATGGCGTCGGCATCCACGGGCTCGACGCCGATGATCCGCACGGCCGGAAGCACGGCCTTGACGTAGGCCGCGATGCCGGCGAGCAGTCCGCCACCGCCTACGGGCACGAAGATCGCGTCGAGGTCGCCCGGACGCTGCCGGACGATCTCGTCGCCCACCGTCCCCTGCCCCGCGATCACCAGGGGGTCGTCGAACGGGTGCACGAAGGTCTCGCCCGTCCGCGTCGCCTCGTCGCATGCGAACGCGTAAGCATCGGCGTAGGTGTCTCCGGCGAGCACCACCTCGGCCCCCCGACTGCGCACGGCATCCACCTTGATGTCCGGCGTGGTGCGCGGCATGACGATGCGCGCGCGCATGCCCAGGTGCTGCGCCGACATCGCCACGCCCTGGGCGTGGTTGCCGGCGCTGGCGGCGATCACGCCGTGCTGCCGCTCCTCGGCCGACAGGCGCGCCATGCGGTTGTAGGCGCCGCGAATCTTGAAGCTGAAGACGGGCTGGAGATCCTCGCGCTTGAGCAGCACGGGCACGCCGAGGCGAGCCGAGAGCCGGGGGGCAGCGTCGAGCGGCGTCTCGCGCGCCACGTCGTACACGCGGCTCGTGAGGATCTCGCGCAGGAGCGAATCGAAAGGCACCTGAGGACTATACCGGGAGTCGGGAGTCGGGAGTCGGGCGTAGGGCGTAGGGAGTCGGGCGTAGGGAGTCGGGACCGGGAGGGAGGGCGGAACGGGAAACCGGACGCTGGCATGCGGTGGGGCTGATTGCCCCCTGTCGGCATTGCCGCGCTCGGAGAGCGGGTCCTGCCGTTGCGTGCGGATGTCGGAGCGCGCGTCGCTGCGAGCCGGTCAGCCCACACCCAGGAGCAGCGCCTCCAGATCCTCGACACGGCTGACGATCTCGTCGGGTTCGGCGGCGCGGAGCGCGGCTTCGGCGTGCACGCCCCACGTGACCGCGCACGTCCGCAGTCCGGCGGCTCGGCCAGCCGTGATGTCGCTGACGGCATCGCCGATCATCCAGGCACCCGGGCGCCCCACGGCAGCCAGCGCATGCGTGATGACGTCGGGCGCGGGCTTGTGGGGGAAGCCGTCGGTGCCCTGCACGTGGTCGACGCGGTCCTCGAGTTTCAGCCGCCCCATCACCGTTCGCGCCATCCACGTCGTCTTGGTCGTGGCCACCGCCAGGCCGTGACCGCGGGTGCGCAGGCGGTCGAGGAGATCGACGATCCCCGGAAAGGGCCGCGTGCTGTCGGCGCAGCGCTCGGCGTAGTCGCGCCTGTACTCGCCCACCAGCATGTCGATCGTCTCGACGGGCGCGAACGGCTCGTACATGTCGCGCAGCGGCAGGCCAATCATCGCCCGGACGACATCGGCCGCCGGCGGTGGGCTCCCGATGACATGGAAGCTGCGGCGGAAGGCGGCGCTGATGTCGTCGAACGAGTCGACGAGCGTGCCGTCCAGATCGAACACGATAGCGGTCACCGGAACATTCTACGGGGCTGGAGACTCGGGAGTCGGGACTCGGGAGTCGGGAGTCGGGAGTTGGGAGTTGGGAGTAGGGA
The DNA here is from genome assembly GCA_963715265.1 of uncultured Acidobacteriota bacterium. Taxonomy (GTDB): domain Bacteria; phylum Acidobacteriota; class Vicinamibacteria; order Vicinamibacterales; family Vicinamibacteraceae; genus Luteitalea. The sequence continues at coordinate 785,501 of CAVQRQ010000002.1, read as the reverse complement.
GTTGGGAGTAGGGAGTCGACGGTAGGGAGTCGACGGTAGGGCCGGCTCTCCGAGCCCGGCCATTCGGCCCTGCGCCGCTGGCGACCGACGTGCTAATCCCGACCGAGATCGCCCGTCGCGTCGCGCCTGTGGTCGGCGCGGTCGTGACACCACCGGTGCCCTGCACCCTGAGTGACCCGCACGTCGGCGTCACAAGGGTGGTGGACCTGCGCATCCCGACGTTCGAGTCGATGATCGCCGACCTGTGCCGCGGCTTCGCGGCGATGGGGATGACGCGCATCCTCACGCCAGGCGCCGCGAGGCCTCAGCCATCAGGCATTCCTGAAACGACACGGGCCGCTCGAGAGCGGCCCGTGTCGTTCACCCTATACTTCCCAGGGCAAGCCGGGACGGCCGAAGTGACCGTAGTTGGTCGTCTGCCGATAGATGGGGCGCAGCAGGTCGAGGGTCCTGATGATGGCCGCCGGGCGCATGTCGAACGTCGTGCGCACGAAGTCCTCGGCGGCCTGGTTGTCGCCCGTGCCGAACGTCTCGACGAGCAGCGACGTCGGCTGGGCCACGCCGATGGCGTACGAGAACTGCACCTCGCACCGTGCCGCCAGGCCGGCCTTGACCACCTCCCGGGCGACGTAGCGGCCGAAGTAGGCGGCGCTGCGGTCGACCTTGGACGGGTCCTTGCCGCTGAACGCGCCACCGCCGTGGCGCGCCGCGCCGCCGTACGAGTCGACGATGATCTTGCGGCCGGTCACGCCGGCGTCGGCCGAAGGGCCGCCGTGAGCGAAGCTGCCCGACGGGTTGACGAGAAACAGGTCGGCCTTCGGGCACCAGTCGCCCAGCACGCGCGGCGCGAGGTCCTCGATCACGTAGGCGCGGATGTCGCCTTGTGCCGTGTCGGCCACGTGCTGCGTCGACACGACGACGCGCTCGATGGCCACGGGCGTGCCATCCTCGTATCGCACCGACACCTGGCTCTTCGCGTCGGGCCGGATCCAGCGGTAGGCGCCGCCGGACTTGCGGTCCGTCGCCAGCCCACGGGTCAACCGATGCGCCAGCAGGATCGGCAGCGGCATGAGCTCGGGGCTCTCGTTGCTCGCGTAACCGAACATCAGGCCCTGGTCGCCCGCGCCCTGATCCTCCTGGGCATGGTCGACGACACTGGCGTTGATCTCCTTGGACTGCGCGGTGATCTTGAGAATCACCTGCACGCCGGCGGCGTTGAAGACCTCGTCGGGCCAGTCGTATCCGATCTCACGGATGGCCTGCCGGGCGATGGCCTCGTAGTCGACGTCCTTGGCGCCGGTGGTCACCTCGCCGGCCATGACGACGAGATCCTCCTTCACGAGGGTTTCAACGGCCACCTTCGAGGTGGGGTCCTGGGTGAGGCAGGCGTCGAGCGCCGAATCGGAGATGAAGTCGGCCACCTTGTCCGGGTGGCCCTCCGACACGGACTCCGACGTGAGAACGAAACGGGACATGCGGGGCTTTTCCTTCGGGTGCTGCAAGAGCGTTGAGGCCGGAGCTTCACCGTGCCAGCCGTTCACGTGCCCGCCTGCGCCTCGCACACGGCCCCTCGGGCCACGAGCAACGCGACGGCGGACGGGCGCCGCCGATCAGCTCACCCGGCGGAGCACGCCTTCGGAACTGACGGTGGCCAGGATCTCGTCCCGGCGCACGCGCGCCGCAGTCAGGTCGTCGGTCTTGAGCGAATGACGAATCCGCTCCTGACGCCAGCCGTCAATGATAACCGTGTACGCAATCCACCAGAAGCGGCCGTTGCGCCACAGGTGGTGGTTCTCGCCCAGCCGCTGGAATCGACGGTCATCCGGCGAGAGCGCCACCTGCAACGACGGGCGCCGCGGCGGCAGCGTCGCGAGGGAGTCGGAGGTGATGGCTGAAGTGGCGGGAATCATGGTGTCTTCTCCTGTATCGAACCCGGTGAAGACACCCGGAGTCTGCGGGGGTGACCGCACGGACACTATTGTTGTTCGTCTCGAACCGCATCGCACCGGTCGGCCAACTGCACCAACCGGGCTGGCACCTTGGGATGTCCGCCCCAGGTTGCCGGGCCCGCCGCTTCCGCGGGCCGCTCCGGATGTCGAGAGGAAGAGTACCATTACATGTGGAGATACACAAGCGTGGATTTAACGAATGATTCCATAACAGTCGGCGTGCGTATTCTCGGCGACCGCGACATGCCCCGCTACCAGACCCCTGGCGCAGCGGCCTTCGACCTTGCGGCCGCCGCAGAGGTCACCGTCGGCCCGGGGCAACTCGCGCTCGTCCCCACCGGCCTCGTGTTCGCGGTGCCCGAGGGCCACTTCCTCGCCATCGTCGCGCGCAGCAGCCTGCCGCGCCGCGGCCTCCTCGTCGCCAACGGCCTGGGCGTCCTCGACAGCGACTACCGCGGCCCCGCCGACGAGGCGAAGGTGCTCGTCCTCAACCACACGCAGGCGCCGGTGACCATCGCGCGGGGCGACCGCATCGCCCAGGCGTTCGTCCTGAAGGTGCCGCGGGTGGCCTTCGTCCCTCTCGACCACGACGACGAGGCGGAATCGCGGGGAGGCTTCGGCTCCACGGGGGTGTGACCTACGAACCCACCCTGGTGGCCGCCGGCGCGGGCAGGTCGATGGGTTCGCTGGCGTGCCCGTGGCTGCGAGCCTTGCTCGGCCGGCGGAACAGGCCGAAGACGGCGTCGCGGAAGCCCGCCATGATGTCGTACAGGGTCGGGATCACCAGGAGCGTGAGGAGCGTGGACGTGATGACACCGCCGATGACGGCCCGTCCGAGCGGCGCGCGGAAGTCGGCGCCCTCGCCGTGCCCGATCGCGACCGGGACCATGCCGGCCACCAGCGCGAAGCTGGTCATCAGGATCGGGCGCAGCCGCACGCGTCCGGCCTCGATGAGCGCCTCGCGACGATCCATCCCCTGCTCCATCGACCACTTCGCGAAGTCGATCAGCAGGATCGCGTTCTTGGCCACGATGCCCATCAGCAGGATGACGCCGATCATGCTCATCAGGTTCAGCGTGGTGTTGGTCACCAGCAGCGCGAGCATCACGCCGATGAGCGACAGCGGCAGCGACACCATGATCGCCAGCGGGTCGAGGAACGACCCGAACTGCAGCACGAGCACGAAGTACATCAGCAGGATCGCGAGGCCCAGCGCGGCGAAGATGCTGCCGAACACCTCGGCCTGATCGGCCGACTCCCCGCCCGTCGACAGCGCGTAGCCCGCCGGCAGGGGCACGTTGGCCGTCACGCGCGGCATGATGTCGTTCAGCACCTCGTTGAGCGACCGGACTTCGGTGTTGGCCTCGATCTTGATGACGCGTTCGCGGTTGAGGTGATCGATGCGCGCCGGTCCGATGTTCGTCTCGACCCGGGCCACCTGGCCGAGCGGGATCATCGCGGGCCCTTCCGGGCCCTGCACGGTGAGCGGCAGTTGCGCGAGGTCACGGATGTTGGTGCGGGCCTCCGGCGCGAGCCGCACGTAGACGTCGCGCGTCTCGCCGTCCGGATCGATCCAGTCGCCGGTGTCGATGCCCGCGAAGGCGGGGCGCAGCGCCTGCGCCACCTGTCCAACGGTCACGCCGAGCGCGCCGGCCAGGCCGCGGTCGATCACGACATCCACCTCGGGCTTGCGCCCCTTGGTCGACAGGCCGACGTCCACGGCGCCGGGCACCTGGCGGACCTCGTCACGAATCCGCTCGGCGAGCACCGCGAGTTCGTCGGCCCGCGGCCCCGTCAGCTGCAACTGGATCTGCTTGAAGTTGCCGAAGAAGTTGGTGTTGATCCAGGCCTCGACGCCGCCGAGGTTCAGCAGTCTGGCGCGCAGGTCGGCCGCCACCTCCTCCTGTCGACGGCTTCGCTCCGCCCGGGGCGTCAGGCGCACGTACACGGTGCCCTCGTCCACCGACTCGGTCTGCCCGCCGATGCTGGTGTAGGTGTAGGCCACCTCGGGCAGCGTCCGGGCGATCGTGGAGACTTCCTGCGTCTTCAACCGCGTGTACTCGATGTTGGAGCCCGGCGGCGTCGTGACGATGACGCTGAACTCCGAGTTGTCCGAGACCGGCAGGAACGCGCCGCCGATGAAGCCCATCGCCGGCAGCGCCACGCGCGCCGACAAACGACGCGATGGTGAGCACGACCATCGCGAACCGATGCCGCAGGGCCCAGCGGATCAGCGTCCGGTAACGGTTGGCCTGCCTGTCGAACCAGCGGTTGAACCGGTCGAGCACGCGCGACAACAGGCTGCGCTGCTCGATCGGCACGTGCGGGTCTGGCCAGTAGGCCGACAACATCGGGTCGAGCGAGAACGAGACGAAGAGCGACACGAGCACGGAGCAGGCGATCGTCAGCGCGAAGGGCGCGAACCACTGCTGCGCCAGTCCTCCCATGAACGCGATCGGCACGAACACCACGACGATCGAGAACGTCGTCGCGGCGACGGCGAGGCCAATCTCCGACGTCCCTTCGCGGGCCGCCGTGTAGTGGTCCTTCCCCATCTCCACGTGCCGCACGATGTTCTCGCGCACCACGATGGCGTCGTCGATCAGGATGCCGATGGCCAGCGACAGCCCGAGCAGCGACATCGTCTCGAGCTTGAAGCCGAACATGAGCACGGCGATGAAGGACGCCAGCACCGACACCGGCAGCGCCAGGCCCGTGATGACCGTCGACCGCCACGAGTTCAGGAAGAGGAACACCGTGACGATGGTCAGCAGGGCCCCTTCGATGAGCGCCGACTGCACACTGTCGACGGAGGCCTGGACCCGCTGCCCGGCGTCGCGCACCAGTTTCAGTTCCACACCCGGCGGCAAGGTCTTCTGCACGTCGCGCACCTTCGCGATCACCGCCGCGCTGACGGTGGTCGTGGACGCGTTGGTGGTCTTCTTGACCTCGATGCCGACGGCAGTGGCGTCGTCGAACGCCGCGCCGGACCGCGGCTCCTCGGCGCCGTCGTAGACACGCGCCACGTCGGCCATCCGCACGATGCGCCCGCGCGACTGGCTCACCACGATCTGCCCGAATTCGCTGGGGGACTGCAGGCGCCCGCGCAGGCGGATCGTGCGTTCCTGGATGCCACCCTGCAGCCGTCCCACCGGGACGGCCAGGTTCTGCGACTGCAGCGCGCCCACCACCTGGCCCACGCTGACCCCTGCGGTCTGCATCGCCGTCGGGTTGAGCTCGACGGTAATCTCGCGCTCGATCGCGCCCACCACGAGCACCTCGGCCACGTTGCGGATGCCGCGCAGCGCGTTGGTCACGCCGGGGTCGGCGATCTGCGTCAACTGCGCGCCCGTCAGGGTCGGCGACGTGAGGGCGAGCGTGACGATCGGAAAGTCGTTCGGGTCGAAGCGCTTGAGGATCGGCTCCTCGATTTCGGGCGGCAGTTCGTTGCGAATCTCGGAGATCTTGTCGCGGATCTCCTGGACCGCCTCGGCCGGCTCCTTGCCGAACTCGAACTCCGCGACGATGACGCCGAAGCTGTCGAGCGACTGCGAATCCAGCTTCTTCAACCCGCTGATGCTCGCGATGCCCTCCTCGATCGGCTCGACGAGATCGCGTTCCACCTGGTCGGGCGACGCACCCGGGAACGGGAGCGAGACCGAGACGACGGGCGGGGCGACATCAGGGAACTCGTCGACCTCGAGCTTGAGCAGCGAGAAGGTCCCGAAAACCACCAGCGCCAGCATCGCGACGACGGTCACCACGGGTCGCTTGATGGCGAAATCGGAGATGAACACGGTGCGCTCCTTACGTCAATTCCGGGGCCGTGGCCGGCTACGACTTCGTCGTGGTCTCCGAGACGGGTGCCGTCGCACCGGGCGCCGGGGGACGCGTGCGGTCGACGACGCGGACCTGCGTCCCAGGCGTCACGCCCTGGGCGACGCCCGTGAGCAGCAGGTCACCGTCGGCCAGGCCGCCGACGACTTCCGCGCGCTCGTGCTGAGTGTCGACGAGTCCCAGCTGCACCGGCACGCGCTCGACCTTGCCGTCGCGGATGCGCAGCACCGCGGGCTGGGTCTCGAGGTCACTGATGACGCTGGTGGGCACGACCAGCCCCTTGCGCGCCTCCTGCGTCACGCGACCGTCGGCGAAGAGCCCGGCCACGAGGCGGCCACTGCGGTTGTCGACCGTCACCCAGATCGGCACCTGCCGCGTCGTCGGGTCGGCCGTGGGACTGATCCGCTCCACGCGGCCCATGAACGTCTGGCCGGGATACCCGCGGACCTCGAAGACCACGTCGGCCCCGACCTTGACCATCGACAGCGCCTCGGACGGCACCGAGGCCTCGAGCTGGATGCTCGACAGGTCGACGATCGTGTACAGCGGGGCGCCCGGCGCCACCACATCGCCGGCGTTGACGGGCCGCGCCGAGACCACGCCCGTGATGGGCGCCGATACGGTGGCGTCGCCGAGCACCTTGCGGGCGTTGCTCAGCCGGCTCTTCGCGCTCGACACCTCGGATTCGAGCCGGACCACGTCGTTGCGCGCGGCCTCGACCACGCGCTCGGCCACCGCGCCGGCCTGCACCAGTGTCTCGGCACGGGCCAGTTCGCGGCGCGCCAGGTCGAGCGCCTGCTCCTGTGACCGCAGCGACGACTCGGCGGAGGTCACGGCCTCGCCGGCCGTCCTGGCCTCGATGCGCGCGAGGAGCTGCCCGCGGCGGACGGACTGGCCCTGTTCGGCCGTCACGGTCAGCACCGCACCACCGACCTCGGCGCGCACGGTCGCCTGCGTCTTGGGTGCCAGGGTGCCCGAGACGACCGGGCCGGTCACGATGTCGTCGACGCCGACGACAACGGTGTTCTCCTTGCCGATGTCGAGCACCGGCGTGACTGCGGGTGTTCCCGCGGGAGGCGACGCCGCGCCGCTGCCCGAGCACCCGGCTGCGAGCGACGCGAGCAGACCGACGGCCAGCCCTGCCATGCGGCCCTGCCGCATCTTCCGTGTCATCGAAGTCCTCATCGCTGTGCTCCCGTCGTTCCTGTCGCCCCACCCGTGGCCTGCGATGGCGCGCTGCCGGTCGTGGGCTGCGCCGCCCCCGACGCAACGCCCGCAGCCGTCGCCCCGCCGCCGCTGCCAGCGCCGACGGGCAGATCGGTCAGCAAGGCCAGCCGCGAGCGGGTGACCTGCAGGTCGCGCGCGGCCTGCGCGCGCGCGGCGCCCGCCCGCTCGAGGGCGAGACGCGCATCGTTCAACTCCAGCTGCGTCGACAGGCCTTCCCGATACCGGACCTCGGCAATCGTGTACGCACGCTGGGCCTCCTCCACGGTCCCCGAGGATGCGTCCCAGGCGGCCCGCGCGGCGAGATAGGTCGCATGCGCGTTGCGCTGGTCGAGCTCGGCGAGTTCACGCACCTGCTGCAGCTGCTGGCGGCTTTCGTCCAGTGTCGCTTCGGCAATCGCCCGCGTCGCCTTGCGGCGCCCCCCGTCGAGCAGCGGCAGCGAGACCGAGGCCCCGACGTTCCAGTCACGGCGATTGAACGCCGGCAGCGGGTCGTACGCGTACGCGATGAACGACGAGCTGACGTTGACCTGCGGCTTGAACTGCGCCGCCGTCACGGCCACAGCCGCCTCGTTGGCCTGCACCCCATATTCGGTCTGCCTGACGGTGGTGCGTTCCACCAGCCGGAGGCCGGCTTCCGCCTCGGCCAGCGTCGCACTCCAGCGCGAGGCCAGCAGGCCGTTGGGCTCCGCGAGGTTGGCGTCGAGGTCGAGCGGCTGGTCGGCCGGCACGTTGATCAACTGCTTCAGGCGCAGGTGCGCCAGATCGCGCTGCACACGGCTGCGAATGACCGCCGCCCGCTGGTTGTCCCGCGCGACCCGCGCGCGAAGGGCCTCGAACTCCGCGATCTGTCCCACCTTGAACTGCAGCTCGACTTGACGCAGCGTCTCGCCCGCCTGCTCGAGCGCGTCCTCGGTGATCGTGACGAGCCGGTCGGCGAGCGCCGCGTCGTAGAAGGCCGTGGCCACGTCGAGGTCGAGCTGGGCACGGGTCGTGGTGATGCCGAGCGATGCCGCCTCGCGGCCGGCGCGGGCCTGCCGTTCGCGCGCGCGGGTTTCACCGCCGTCGTAGACGCGCTGGGCGAACGTGAGACTGGCCGTCCATGTGTTGAGCTGACCGAACGGGAGATCCGTGTCGCCGCCCCCGCCGAATGGATTGCTCGGCGGGCACTGGAGGTACCGTTCCAGTTCCGTGACGCGGTCCTCGACGGGTGCATCGGGATTGACGGTGAGACCGGCACACGGGGGGGCGGTGGCGTCGCTGTCGAAGATGCCGTCGAACTGCGTCTGGAGCGTGCGCTGATAGCCGAACGCCGACAACAGCTGCGGGAAGAGCAGACTGCGGGCCAGGGCGATCTGGCCGTCGGCGCGACGCACGCCCGCCTCGGCGGCGGCGACGGTCTCACTGCCCGCCTCGGCCAGTTCGAGCGCCTCGTCCAGGGTGATCCGGCGGGCCGGCGCCTGTGGGGCCAGGGGCGGCGGGAGCGGTGCCTGCGCGGCAACCGCGGCGGGCAGCACCACGGCGAACAGGCCGGCGAGTGCCAGGCGCCACGCGTCGGAACGGGAACGGAGCGGCTTATCCATGATGGGCCACAGGTGCGGACGCGGGCCGGTTGGCCTTCGCGCCGACGGAGCGAAGGCCAATGGCACGCAGGAAAAACGCCACATACCGGTGCGGCGCCTCGTCGGTCGAGTACGGGTAGCACCGGGGACGCACGTCGCGCCCCATGGCGTCGGCAAAGACCACGCCGCTCAGCACACCGGAGGCGACGTCGACATCGAGGTCGGCATCACAGAGCCCCCGGTCGCGGAGCCGTTCGAGGTAGGACCGGAGCCTGATCTCGGTGGAAGCGCCGATGCGGTCGCCGATGCACGCCATGTCGGGATGCGACTGGGCGTCGGCCATGGCGGCCTTGATGAGGCGGTTGTTGCGCAGCACGAACTCCAAGTGCCGCTGGGTCCAGTCGAGCAACTCGGCCGCGGGGTCGACGGGCTCAGCCGGCAACACGGCCTCGTCCTTGAGACGCTCCACCGAGCGAAGCACCGCTTCGAGGATCAAGCCCTCCTTGGAGCCGAACTGGCGGAAGAGAGTGACCTCGTTGACACCCGCCTCCTGGGCAATTCGACGGGTGGTCGCGCCGCGGAAGCCGGTTTGGGCGAAGACCTTGACGGCCGCCTCGAGGAGTTGTTCGCGTACGTCCATGGGGGAAGGCTGCCGCGTGGGCGGCGTGCCAGGTTTGTACTCCAGATTCACAATGAAAGCAAGTAACTGCTTGCTAACAACGATGATTCCTGCCAAAACCGAGGCGCCAATGTGACTGTGATCCACAAGCGCCGCCAAAATGCGTCAGGGACGTACGCAGACCACCTGTACGGTGCAAGCGCTTGCTTGCGGCGCCGTTGGCTAAGACGACTCGTCTTCGCGCGAAGTTCCGTTAGCCTGAGCGCGTGCTTCCCCGCGGCGTGAACCTGCCCTGGCTCAGGTATGGCGGCGACTTCGGCGCCAATGCCTGGTCGCCCCGGGGCGGCCTGTCCACCCGGGACCTCACCGGACTCCACCGCACACTCCACGCAGCCGCAGACGCCGGAGCCGAAGTCGTCCGCTGGTTCGTGCTCTGCGACGGGCGCGCCGGCATCACCTTCGACCCCACCGGCACTCCCGCAACCCTGCAGCCCGTCGTCCTCGACGACATGGGCGCTGCGCTCGACGCCCTCCAGGCGCACGGCCTTCGCATGGTCCCCGTCCTGTTCGACTTCACCTGGACCGACAGGCCCCGCATTGTCGAGGGCGTGTCCCTTGGCGGACGAGCCGCCGTTCTCCGGGATCCGGTGTCCCGCCACGCACTCTGGCGCGTCGCCGAACCCCTTGTCGTCGCCTTCGGCCGACATCCGGGCATCGCCCTGTGGGACCTCTGGAACGAACCGGAGTGGCTGACGGTGCCCTGGCGACCGCCCACGCGCCGCCTCAGCGCGCGGCGCGTCCGGCAGTGCCTGGCTGAACTCCTCCTGCACGTGCGGTGGCACTCGACGCACCCTGTGACCGTGGGCCTCGCGAGCGCACGCGGGCTGCCCCTCTGCCGCGACCTCGGGCTCGACGTGTTGCAGGTGCACTGGTACGACCATCTCGAGCGACGCGCGCCCCTGCACCGCCGCCCGCTCGTCCCGTGGAGCCACGCCCCGCTGGTGCTCGGCGAGTTCCCCACGCATGGGAGTGCGCACCACGCGGCGCAGATCGTGGCGACGGCGATCGACGCCGGGTACGCCGCGGCGTGGCCCTGGTCCCTCCGCGCCGACGACGAGAGTTCGCGGGCCGAGGACGCCCTCGAGGCGCTGCGGCACGCGCGCGCACGACCGTCGTCGACCTGACGCCGAAGCACGCCTCAGGCCTGTCGGTCAGGCGGCGCGCGCCCCGCTCCCTGCAGCGCACATCGGGCACGCCGTCATGCGCACGGTCGCTCTTCCGCTACACTGCGCGCATGCGTCGCCTGCGCGTGCTGTGTCTCATGCACGACTACCTGGTACCTCCCGAGGACGACACGAAGTACGACACGTCGGTGCCGTGGAAGACGGAGTTCGACGTCAAGAACACGCTCGAGGTGATGGGCCACGAGGTGAGGGTGGTGGGCGTGGCCGACGACCTCGCGGTGATGCGCACGGCGACCAAGGAGGTTGCGCCGCACATCGTCTTCAACCTGATGGAGAACTTCACCGAGGTCGGCGTGTTCGACCAGAACGTCGTCAGCTACCTCGAGCTGCTGCAAGGTGCCCTACACCGGCTGCAACCCGCGCGGGCTCATGCTCTCGCGCGACAAGGCCCTGGCCAAGACGCTGCTCGCGTACCACCGCATCCCGGTGCCGGACTTCGCCGTGTTCCGGATGGGCCGCGCGGTGCACCGTCCCGAAGCGCCTGACGTTTCCGCTCATCGTCAAGTCGCTCACGCAGGAGGCCTCGATCGGCATCTCGCAGGCGTCGGTGGTGGAGAACGACGAGAAGCTGCGCGAGCGGGTGCACTTCATCCACCAGAGCGTCGGCACCGACGCGATCGTCGAGCGCTACATCGACGGGCCGCGAGCTGTACGTCGGCGTCGTCGGGAATCTCGCGGCTGCGGGTCTTTCCGGTCTGGGAACTGGATCTTCGCGCAAGATGCCCGCGCGAGAACTGGCGCATCGCGACCGAGCGCGTGAAGTGGAACGACGCCTACCAGGAGAAGCACGGCATCATGACCGGCCCGGCCCAGGGTCTGGACGGCCGAGGTGACCGAGCGCATCCAGCGCCTCTGCAAGCGCGTCTACCGCACGCTCGATCTGAGCGGCTACGCGCGGATCGACCTGCGGCTCGCCGACGACGGACGCGTCTACGTGCTCGAGGCCAACGCCAACCCGCAACTGGCCTACGGGGAGGACTTCGCCGAGTCGGCCGAGGCGGCCGGCCTGGCCTACGACCAGCTCCTGCAGCGCATCATCAACTACGGACTGGCCTGGCGACCGGAACGACGCGGGTAACGGATTCCGCAGCCGCGGGGCTTGTCCCGCGGGCGGGGCGCCGGACAAGTCCGGCGCCTACGAGCATTCACACGAGCGGGGAGGCCGCCTGTCCCGCGGGGCGCTTGTCCCCCGGGCAGGCCGCATCCGTAGCCGCGGGACTTGTCCCGCGGGCAGAGCGCATCCGTAGCCGCGGGACTTGTCCCGCGGGCAGAGCGCCGGACAAGTCCGGCGCCTACGAGATTCGTCGCAGCGGGCAGAGCGCCGGACAAGTCCGGCGCCTACGTCTCGCCGCGGGGCCTGGGGTGGACGCGAGCCCGCCCTTTGCGACAGAGTAGGCGGCGACCCGCATGCACATCCCCCGTGTCGCGCTCTGGCTCTTCGGCCTGTACCTGCTCGTCTACGTCGGCTTCATGGCGCTGGCGGCGTTCGCGCCCGGTGTGATGGCCGCGACGCCGCTCGCCGGACTGCCGCTGTCGCTCCTCTACGGCCTGCTGCTCATCGGCCTCGCCTTCGTCCTCGCCGCGCTGTACCTGCGCGTCGCACGCTGACATCCGCATGGTCTACGCCACCTCGCCGCTGGCCGTCAGCGTGTTCCTCACGTTCGTCCTGGGCGTCCTGGTCCTGAGCTGGTGGCTCGGGCGCAGCGCGACGTCGGCGAGCGGGTACTACGCCGCTCACGGGCAGATCCACTGGTTCGTCAACGGCATCGCGTTCGCCGGTGACTACCTGTCTGCCGCGTCGTTCCTCGGCATCTGCGGCATGATCGCCTTCTACGGGTACGACGGGTTCCTCTACTCGATCGGCTACCTGGCCGGCTGGGTGGTCGCGCTGTTCGTCATCGCCGAACCGCTGAAGCGGATGGGCCGCTTCACCTTCGCCGACGCGCTCGACGCGCGCTTCAACTCGCGCGGGATCAAGCTCGCCGCCGCGATCAGCACGCTCGTCGTGAGCCTGTTCTACCTGATCCCGCAGATGGTCGGCGCCGGCGTGCTCATCAAGCCGCTGCTCGGCTTCTCGCATGCCGTCGGCGTGCTCATCGTCGGGCTCGTCGTGACCATCATCGTCGTGACGGCGGGGATGGTGTCGACCACGTGGGTGCAGTTCATCAAGGGCGGGCTGCTCGTCGTCTTCTGCGTGCTGCTCACCTTCCTGATCCTCCGGCGCGGGTTCGAGGTACCGGGTCACCTGCCCGTCACGCCCGTGTCCGCGGAGGTCGTCGCGCAGCAGGGCCGCGTCGTGCTCGATCCCGACTGGCCCGAGGACGCCTGGCTGCGCGTGCAGGCGCCGTCGGGCGCCGTCCACACGTACCGGCGGCTGGAGGACGGGCGCGTCCGGCGAACGCAGGTGCTGACATCCGGACGCGGCGCGGTGCTCGTCGACGGCCTGCCGCAGGGCCTCGGCGACGGCGGGCACGACCTCGCGCCCGTGGGCGCCGTGACGGCGCTGCCCGGGGGCGTGCGGTCCACCGGCCCGCTCGGCCCGATCGCGTTCCTCCGCACCTTCAACCAGAGCGACCATCGAGACCTGGACGTCCGAGCGGCGCGTGCTCGGCGACGGGTCGGTCGCCACGGTCCACACGCCGCGGACGCAGTCGGGCGCCGAATCTCCTGCAGCCCGGAGCCAGCCCCACGTTCAAGGGCGTGCGCAGCGCGACGCTGTTCGACAAGCTCGACTTCCTGTCGCTGATGCTCGCGCTGTTCTGCGGCACCGCCTCGCTGCCCCACATCCTGATTCGCTACTACACGGTCAAGGACGTGATGGCCGTCCGCAAGAGCACGGTGGTCGGCATCGCGGCGATCGGGTTCTTCTACGTGCTGACGCTCTACCTCGGCCTCGGCGCGATGACCAGCGGCGCCCTCGACGTCACCGACACGAACATGGCCGCGCCGCTGCTGGCCCGCAGCTTCAGCGAGTTCCTGTTCGCCATCATCTCCGCCATCGCGTTCACCACCGTGCTGGGCACGGTGAGCGGCCTGATCCTGGCCGCCAGCGGCGCCGTGGTCCACGATCTGCTGACGAACGTGTGGCGGCTGGACCTCACCGACGACGCGAAGGTGCGCGCGGCCAAGTTCGCGGCGGTGGGCGTCGGGCATCGTGGCGATGCTCCTCGGCATCCTGTTCGAGAAGATGAACGTCAACTTCCTCGTCGGCTGGGCCTTCAACGTCGCGGCCTCGGCCAACCTGCCGGCGCTCGTGATGCTGCTCTTCTGGAAGCGCACGACCAAGCAGGGCATCATCGCGGCCATCCTCGTCGGCATGATCAGCTCGCTCGCCTGGATCCTGGCCAGCGCCCAGGCCTACAAGGACGTCTACGGCTGGGCCCCGGAGACGGCCCTCGTGCCCTTCAGCCAGCCCGGCATCGTCACGATTCCGCTCGGGTTCCTGGTGCTGGTGGTGGTGTCGTGGCTGACACCCCCGCCGACGGCGCTGGCGGCTGACACGACGTCTGGCAAGGCCGTCCGGGCCTGACCTGTTACACTGTCGCTGACGTCTCCGGCAGCCCGCAGGACTCTCCCGGCACCGGAGGCGACACATTCGCCTGCGAAAGGACCAGGAAAGTTTTGTCGGAAACCCGCCTCAAGATTGCCCTCTTCATCGACTTCGACAACATCGAAATCGGCGTCAAGACCACCCTCGGAGGACACTTCGACGTCGGAGCCGTCCTCGAGGCCATGAAGGAACGCGGCGAGGTCGTCACCAAGATCGCGTACGGCGACTGGACCCGTGCCGGTGACTACAGCCGCTCGCTCACCCAGCACGCCATCCAGATGGTCCAGCGCAACCTGACGCCCGGTGGCGACAAGAACGGCGCGGACATCAACCTCGCGCTCGACGCGCTGGAGATGGCCTTCACCCACAGCCACATCAACGCCTTCGTGATCGTCGGCGGCGACAGCGACTTCATGGCGCTGGTCGAGAAGCTGAAGCTCTACGACCGCCAGGTCTTCGTCGTCGGTGGACGCGCATTCACGAGCGTCATCCTCCAGAGGAACTGCACCGAGTTCATCGCCTACGAGAACCTGATCGGACGGCGCGGCAGCAGCAGCCGCGGCGGCGCGAGCAAGGACGTCAAGGACGCGATGCCGCTGGTCAAGCGCGCGTTGAAGGTGCTCGCGGATCGCGAGGTGATGCCGCAGCTCGGCGTCCTCAAGAGCACGCTGCTGCAGCTCGACTCGACGTTCTCCGAGCGCGAGTACGGCGTCAGCACGTTCCGGGACTTCGTCCAGAAGCTCGAGCGCGCCCAGCAGGTGACGTTGCGCGGCGACGGTCGGAGCCTGCTCGTGGAAATGCGCGACGGCGTCGACGTGCCCGATCACGTGGTGACCACACCCGCGCCGCCGCCGGCAACGTCAGCGCCCGCGCCACGTGCCGCCGCGCCCGCGCCCGCGCCGCCGCCTGTGGCCGCGACGGATACACCGGCCGAGGCCGTACCCGTCGCCCCGGTGGACGCGGCGACCGCCAGCCAGCAGGCCGACGGGTACGCGATCATCCGCGACATCTTCCTGCAGCCTGGCGTGGTGTCGCGGTGGCCGCTCTACGTGCGCCAGGTCAAGCAGGTCATCCGCGCGACCAACGAGAGCTTCGACGAGCGCCGCCATGGATTCAACGGCATCGTCGATGCCCTCCGTTACTCGCAGCGAGAAGGACTGTTCCGACTCGACCGCGACCGCCAGGGCGTGATCCGCATCTACCCGGGCACCCTGCTGGCGGAGCCGGGCGCGGACACGGCTGCGCCGGAAGCGCGGCGCGAGCCGGGCCAGGGCGAGCCGGTCCTTCCGGACATGTTCGACGGTACGCCCGCCGTGGCCACCGCGCGCGACGCTGACGACCTCCACGAACCCGGAGACGTCAACGGCAACATCGCCCGTCCGGGCGAGCCTCGCGTGACCGTGCCGAACCGGCGAGGACGCGGCGGACGCGGGCGCGGGCGCGGGCCGACCGCCGCGGCGGCCACGGGCACCGCGATGCCGATGCAGGCTGGGGCCGACGAACTGGACGGCGACCTCTTCCCCGAGGCGGCGGCGACGGTTGGTGCCGGCGAACAGGCCGCGCCGGCGCCTGAAGAAGGGGCTCGAGCGGTCCCGCCCCCCGCAGAGGCGCAGGCCGCCAGCCAGCCGGAGATCGAAGCCACGCCGGAGGCCGAAGCCAAGCCGGCCGCCGCGCGCAAGGCAACGCGCAAGAAGGCAGCGGCTCCGCGGGCCAAGGCAGGAGCCGCGAAGAAGGCGACCAAAAAGACGACGCGCTGACTCAGGACGCCCGCCCTTCCACGCGAGACGCGTCGGAGGGCGGGCGGATCAAGCGAAAGACGTCGGCGGCCGATCAGAACTCGATGCGCTGCCCCGATCGCACTGTCAGAGCCTGACGCCGCTCGGGCCCGTCGGCAGGCCGCACAGCGATGTCACGAGTGCCGGGCGCGATGCGAATGGTGCCAGGGGTCGTGCCCGCAAGAGAACCGTCCACGAACACTTCGGCCTCCTCCTGCAGCGTGAGCGTTCCGGGAGGCACCGTGAACGGCACACGCCTGACGGCGCCCGGCTCGACGGTGACCGAGAACCACTGGCGGATCCCGAGGGCCTCGTTGACCGCTTGAATCCGGTGCGGGCCCGGCTGGAGCAGGATCTGGCCGTCCATGCTCGACCCGATTTTCTGGCGGCCGTTCAGCAGCAGGTTCACCTCGACGGGCGCATCCACCAGAATCCAGCCCGCGAAGATCTTCACCTCGAGCGGCGTGGTCTGGTCGGCCACCACCGTCGCCTTGACGGTCACCGAACCGGCATCGCTCCGCAGTTCCAGTTGCTGGTCGCCGGCGGCCAGGCCTTCGAGCAGCAGCGGCGCCGAACCGCGCGATTTGCCATCGATGAATACCTGCGCCCCGGGCGGATTCGAAGTCACCTGAAGGCTGCCACGGCCGCCACTGGGCGAGGGCCAGTCGATGGACTGGGTCGTCACGACGCCCAGGCTGATCTCGACTGGCATCTCGCGAACGGTGGAACCGAGCCGCAGTCCGAGCTTGTGACGACCCGGCGCGACCGCCTCGCGGAACGGCGTCTGGCCCACGACCTTGTCATCCAGCAGCACTTCGACACCAGTCCTCGAGGTCTGCACGACCAGCGTACCGGCCTCGCCAGGCTGCGCCCACCACCAGGCGGCGAACCCGACACCCTGCAACAGCGCGATGATCACCGCGGCCGCAGCCAGCCTGCGCCACTTCGTGCCGCGCCCCACGTCCGCCACGGGCACCGCGGCGCGCGTCTCCAGTGGTACGACTCGCGACGGCGGTCCCGATGACGTCCCGAGTCCATCAGACAGCGGCGTCACACCCGACCGACCCGCTTGCCGGCCGAGATCCTCCAGATCCGGCATGCCGACAGCCTTGATCTCTTCCTCGAAGGGCGGGTACACGTCCGGGGCCGACACCGTGACTGGCGTCGTGGCCACGGGCGCCACGGGCCGAACGACCGGCAGCGTCGATGCGACCGACAGCGGCGGGCGATCTTCGACGGGGGCGGCCGTGTCCGCATCGGCCGCGTGGACGAGCGGCGCATCGGCTGCCGGCGCGTCTGCTGCCGCAGGCGTCGCCATACGCCCGAACAACTCCGCGGGCGGCTTCCACACGGGAACTTCGCGGTTCAGCAGCGATGTGCCACGGGCGGCGACACCACTCCGGGTGTCTTCGTCCCCGGTCGGCGCGCTCAGGGAGACGCGCGGGGGCATGAGCGACGCCGACTCTTCGGGCGCACCACGCAGCCCCTGCGCCTCCATCGAGACCATGGGGCTCGCCGTGGGCGGCTCCGCCATCGGCGGCGCGGCCACGGCGGGGGCCGCGGATGGGGGCGCGGATGGGGCCACCGGGGTCGCCGCGGGCGGGGGCGCGTCGGGGCCAGCGGTCTTCTTGCGCCGCGTGCGCTTCCGTCGCTTCTTCGAGCCGGCCGGCGTGCTGGCCTCGACTGCCGCGAGCGGGGCCGATGTCTCCTCGGACGTCAACTGGTCCAGGGCATCGCCATGCGGACCATCGTCGACGATGACGACAGCCGGAGCCATCGATCGGCCGTCGGCGGACTCCGGTGGAGCGGCGCCGTCAGCGACGTCCGGCGAGGCGGCGTGGCCGTCGGGCGCGGCATCGACACCGACCGGTTCCTCGGCGACGACCTCCTCGACGGGGCAGGTATCCGGCTCGGTCGAGGCCTCGGGCATGACCAGGTCCGGCTCACTGTCCTGGCGATCCCCGTCGAGGACGACGTCGACGCTCGGTGGCTCGACGACGGCTTCGGCGACGTGAGCGGTCTCGGCCAGTGGCGCGGAGAAGGGCTCCGGGCTCGGGTCGACGGTCGAGGGTGCGGCGTCGAGAAACGTGTCACGCCAGTCAGCCGTGGATTCCACACCCGAGTCGTAGGCCAGCAGTGAGGCCGCGGCCGTCATCGGCGCCTCATCGACGGGAAGCCGACTGTCGGCGTATCCGTCAACCGGAGCGTCATCGCCGAGAGCACCTCGCAGCAGGATCGGGCCGAGGTCTCCAAACAGCGGCGCGTCCGCGGCGGGCTGTTCGTCGACGGCCTCCGAGATGGCCCCGATGACCGCCTCGGAGACGGGCTCGCCCACCAACAGCACGTACGCGTCAGCAGAAGAGGGCGCGAACGCAACGTCGGCCGCGTCCTGGTCGACGTGAGGAGCCGCGTCAGCGTCGGTCTCGTGAATCGCCGCCGCATCGCCATCGGCACTGTCGTCGCTGCTGACCGGCGCGAGGGCTGTCGACTCGTCCAGCACCTCGGCTTCAGCCACGCGGGCGTCGTCGATCGCCTCGGCAGGCGATTCGACGGACAGTTGCTCGACCTGCGCTTCACTGACGGGCAGCGGCGGTGCAAGTACCTCCACGGCCGACTCGACGAGCGCATCCTCGACGCAAGTCGGCTCGCCGAACGAAGCGACGGCCGCCTCCATCGCGGGAACGGTGGCAGCCGTCTCCACGTCCGCCATTCGATCCGCATCCAGAGGGGCCGGTTCGGCGAAGGCGAACGGTGCAACGTCATCGACCCACGGATTCGCGGCGCCGGCCAGCACGTCGGGCCCGGTGGCGGGGCCGAGGTCGAGAGCCGCAATGAACGACTCGAACGCGAGGGCGGACTCGGCGGCGACAGGGTCGGCAAACACTCCCGCTTCGGCCACGCACCCAGCGTCGGCGACAGGCTCCGGCGCCATCGGCTCGAACTCCGCTGACACGTCGGCCTCGGTACCCACGCCGCCCACTGACGCCGATGCCAGTGGCGCGACGCCGGGCGCGGCTTCGGCAACCACCTCCGCGATCACCTCGTCGGACTCGCAGATCACGTCGGCGGCGGCCGTCACGGCCTCGGCGCCTGGGCGTGCAGGTCCGTGAATCACCTCGAATGGAGGCTCGGCGGCCGGCTCGGCTGTGGCCTCTGGGGAAGGCTCGACGACGAGGTCCGCGGGAGGCTCGATGACGGAGAACTCGACGGTCGCGGCGGCGGCAGGGTCGGGCGTCATCGGCTCGACCTCGACGCACGCCTCGGAGTCCGCGACGTCCGCCGACGCGGATACGACTGGCGCGACGACCTCGCGCAGCGCGCCTGCCGCTCCTGCCAACGCCTCGACCTCGTACTCGAGCGAGAGGTCACTCTCGACGCACGCCTCGACGACCGCATCGTCGGCGTGAGCGGACTCAGGGACCGCTTCAGCGACCCGTTCGGCGACCGCTTCAACGACTGGTTCGGCGACCGGTTCGGCGAACGCCTCCTCGGGAGAGTCGGCGGAGACATCCGCGGCGGCTTCGATGACGGGGTCCGGGGCGGATGCCGTGAGTAATTCGAGAGCAGTCTGGCCGACCGACTGGGACGGCGTGTCGACCTGTGCCTCCCCGCCAATCTCGTCAACGATCCCTGTCAGGTCGTCGGGAACCGCGTCGAAGCAGGGCTCAGCCGCATCGACGGCGATGTCGGCGGCCCAATCGACCTCTGGCGCGGTGTGCGCGAAGTGCTCGACGCCGCCATCACCGGGTCCGTCGGCTGGATCGGCGCCGAGGAGTGCATCACGCCAGCCGGCCGATGGTTCTGCGCGCGCGTCGAGGCCCAGCAGTGAGACCGCTGCCGTCATCGGCGTCTCATGCTCGGGGGCAGCCCGAACGACTCGCGACCGAGCGCGGCGTCCTCGTCCGCGACCTCGGGCAGTCCGACCGCGTCGAGTTCCCCGAAGTGCCGATGCGCCCCGCCCGGCTCGATGGCCTCGGGGGTTCCGAGCGTCTCGGCTGGCCCTATGGCGTCAGACAGCGCCTCGCCTGACCCGAGCGCGACTGTCCCGGCGACCGGCGGTGCCTCGTCGGTCGGGACTTCCAGGAGGAGTGGCTCGACAGGTACGGTCTGGTCGAAGCCGCTGGCCTCTGCGGAGGGTACGTCCTCGACAGGGTCGGACTCGGCGGTGTCGCCGGCCGGCCCATCGGCGCGCCACGGAAGCGCTTCCCTCCACCAGGCGGCCGGCACGTAGTCGATCGCGGCAGCGGGCGGCGGATCGAGGGGAACCACGACGAGCGGCTCCATGACGGGCGCGACGGGACCCGCGTGGTCCGCGTCTTCACGTGTCGTGTCGGATACCGCGTTCGGCTGCCAATGGTCTGACCATTCGACTGCGAGGGGACTCCCGACTGTGACCGGATCTGCGACCGAACCCTCGACCCGTGGCTCGAGCGGGACGCCGTCACCGACACTTTCTCGCGAGAGCGGCGGCGAGTCGTCGCGCGTGGGCGTGACGTCGACGGGGCTCGACTGCTCCGCGACGGCGTCTGCGGCGACGGCGTCCGCGGCGATGGCGTCCGCGGCGATGGCGTCCGCGGCGATGGCGTCCGCGGCGGTGGCGTCAACGGCGGTGGCGTCAGCGGCGGTGGCGTCAACGGCGGCGACGGGATCGCAGTCGGGATCGGCCGGCATCGACGACCACAGCACG
This sequence comes from uncultured Acidobacteriota bacterium, assembly GCA_963715265.1. Taxonomy (GTDB): domain Bacteria; phylum Acidobacteriota; class Vicinamibacteria; order Vicinamibacterales; family Vicinamibacteraceae; genus Luteitalea. Next base: position 765,054 of record CAVQRQ010000002.1, on the reverse strand, counting down.
CGCGCATCGACGAGGGGCTCTGACGTGGCCGGCGTTTCCGGGATCAGGTGCACGGGACCGTCGTCAACGGGCGCGACGGCCGCGACGATGTCGGCAAACTGCCGCTCGAGGTCGACCCGTTCCCGCGCGATGGCATCCAGGGTGCCGCCGCCGGGTTCGTCGTCAGCTTCCAGCTCCGCTTCGAGACGGAGCAGGGCCTCGATGTCGATGTCGTCCTCGGGTACGGGCGCCTGTTCGGGATCGGTCGCGGGCCCGGCCGGTGAAGTCCAGGCGATTGCAGGTGCCGTGTCCGCCGATGGAGTTGGGGCGGTCGGTGCGGCGGGCTCGCTGGTGGCCGGTACGGCCGCCATGGCCGACACGGCTGCCATCACCGCCTTCACGCGCGCGGAACTGACACCCATGGCCGAAGCCGTCCCCGACACGAGCCCTTCGAAGGCGTGCTGCGCCTCGCGAACGGTCTTGAACGCCCGGCGGCTTTCCACGGGAACCAGCCGCTCCAGCCACGCCACCACCTCGGCGGCCACGCCAGCCGCCGCGGATTTCGCCAGGCGGTCCTGGGCGATCGGCAGCAGTCCCCGGAGCCGATGCGGGTACTCCTCCTCCTCCACGGGACGGCCGAGGAGGACCGCGAGGGCCAGCATGCCGGCCTGCGCGAGATCGGTCTGCATGTCCATCCGCACGCCGCCGGCGGCTGGCGGCGTCGGGATCCGCCACTCTCTCCACAATTGGTGCCGCGGTCGCTGGAGCCGGTCCAGCGCCTGACCGAGCACGTGCTCGACGATGACGACACGGCCGGTGGCCGTGAGCACGACGCGCTCGGGCCCGAGGGCGCCGTGGGCGAGGTTGCGTGAGTCGTGCAGCACGGACAGGCCGCCCAGCACCTCACGCGTCACCTGGAGACCGACGCCGGGTTCGAAGGGCACGAGCCCGTGGCCGGCCATCTCCAGCACCTCGGCCAGTCGCGCGCCGGCGATGTGGCTGGAGAGCAGGATCGGTCCGCGGTCCTTGCGGGCGGGTTCGAGGGAGAAGATACGAGCGAACTTGACGTGCTGGAATTTGGCGAGGCGCGTCACCCGGTCGCGCAGGGGCACCTCGGCAGCAGCGAAGGCGGGATCGAGGTGCAACCACTCCACGACTTCGCCCGTGCCGGTCTCGCGCCGCTCACGCACACCGAGTCCGTCGCGAAAGACCACGCGTTCTTCCGCCGGCTCCGAGAGGTGTGCTACCTTCACCGCGCGCGTCCTTTCCGGGTGTCGAAAGCCGCAGCGATCACACGCATCGCCAGACTGGTCCTGCAACGGCCAGACCAGCCCTCCAGCCCGCATGCCGGCGGGCCAAGCTCTTGTCCCGTGGGCGGTTGTTCAATCGGCATCGCGTCAGGGGCACTCCACTGGGCAGCGCCCGCACACAAGCGTGCAACGCCTGCCACGGATCTGTAATCGGCTGACATGTACCGCGCTTCATTCCGCTGCATCGCCGGGTGCCATGGCACCCACCCGCTCTTCGCCCCGCTGTACCGCTGCCCCAGTTGCGGCGATCTGCTGGAGGTAGCCCACGACATCGAGGCCCTCCGCGACAGGTCGGCCGGGGCCTGGATGCGCCTGTTCGACGACAGGTACAAGCGGACGCAGTGGCCGTACGGATCGGCTGTGTGGGGCAAGAAGGAATGGGTGTGCCCCGACATCCGTGACGACCAGATCGTGTCGATGGACGAGGGCGGCACCAACCTGCTGTGGGCCGAGCGCTACGGGCGCTGCGCTCGGTGTCCGCCGACCTCTGGATCAAGCAGTGCGGGAACTCGCACACGGGGTCGTTCAAGGACCTCGGCATGACCGTGCTCGTGTCGGTCGTGCGCCAGATGATCGCGGATGGTCAGCCGGTGCGGGCGATCGCGTGCGCGTCCACGGGCGACACGTCCGCAGCGCTGGCCGCCTACGCCGCCGCCGCGGGCATTCCCGCCATCGTGTTGCTGCCGCGAGGGCAAGGTGTCCGTTGCCCAGTTGCTGCAGCCCCTCGCCAACGGCGCGCTCGTCCTGTCGCTCGACACGGACTTCGACGGTTGCATGGCCATCGTGCAACGCCTGGCCGCCGAAGAAGGCGTCTACCTCGCCAACTCGATGAACAGCCTGCGGCTCGAAGGCCAGAAGACCGTGTCGGTCGAGATCGTCCAGCAGTGGGACTGGCAGGTGCCCGACGTGATCGTGATCCCGGGCGGCAACCTGGGCAACGTCAGCGCGCTCGGCGCGGGCTTCGACATGATGCAGGCGCTCGGTGTAGTCGGCAAACGACCGCGCATCGTCGTGGCCCAGGCCGCGCGCGCCAACCCGCTGTACCTGGCCTACCAGCGCGGCTGGCAGTTCGAGCCGGTTCATGCGCAGAGCACGCTCGCCTCGGCGATCCAGATCGGCAACCCGGTGTCGATCCGGAAGGCCATCCGCACGCTGCAGGCGTACGACGGGATCGTCGAACAGGCCTCGGAGAATCGAACTCGCCGACGCCGCGGCACGCGCCGACCGGACGGGCATGTTCAACTGCCCGCACACGGGCGTCGCCCTGGCGGTACTCGAGAAACTCGTCGCGCGGGGCGACGTGACGCGCGACCAGAACGGTTGTCGTCGTGTCGACGGCCAACGGGCCTGAAGTTCACCGACTTCAAGCTCGCGTACCACACGGCCGCCTCGAGGGCAGTCGACAGGCGGCTGGCGCAACACGCCGGTCGAACTGCCCAACGACTACGACGCCGTGCGTCGCGCCATCGACGCCCACACCTGAGAGGGCGCCCACTCAGGCATCGCCCGTCACACTTGTGATACAAGGGCGCCATGCAACACGCTCCAGGAATCCCTGGCGTCTACCCTGAGGTGGCCGCCGGCGAGACGCGTGCCCGGCCGGGCACGGCCCACCCGCAACACAGCCGGCCTGGTCGACACTCGGACACCCCGCCGACGAGCGCGGCGGAGACCATCGTCGAATACGTGCGCCAGCAACTCGAACGGGGTGAACTGAAGGCAGGCGATCGGCTGCCACCGGAGCGATCGCTGGCCACCACCACAGGTGTCAGCCGGTCCTCGGTCCGCGTCGGCCTGCGGGCGCTGGCCACGATGGGCATCATCCAGTCGCGGCACGGGTCCGGCACGTTTGTCGCTGACGGGCCCCCGACGCTCGAGACCGAGCCCCTGCACTTCCTGGCCGCGCTGCACGGCTTCACACGCGACGAGATGTTCGAGGCCCGACGCCTCATCGAGGTGGGCGTGGCCGGGCTGAGTGCCACGCGGGCCACCGGAGAGCAGGTGGCCACCATCGCCGAGGAGGTGACGAGCATGTTCGCCTCGCTCGAGGAACCGCAGGATTTCCTTCGGCACGACATCCGCTTCCACCAGGCGGTGGCCGCCGCGTGCGGCAACCAGATCCTGGCGTCCCTCGTGGAGATGCTGTCGCAGGTCTTCTACGAGCGGCGCAGGGAGACGGTCGACCGCGCGCGCAGCTTCCGCGAGGCGGCCGACATGCACCGACGGATCTACATGGCCATCCGGCACAAGGACGCCACGGGGGCCCGCGAGGCGATGGACCGACACCTGCGGCTCTCGGTCGCGGCGGAAGCCTCCGAGGCGGAGTGCCCCGAGGCCGGCGTCAGAGCGTAGGCCCGAGGTACTCGCCCAGCGGACTCCAGGTCTGGTGATCCTGCAGCCGCAAGGTGTGCATGTAGAGGTTCACGTCCTCTGCCGGATACTGCGTCCGCAAGGCCTCGATGGCCGCTGGCAGCCGGTCGGCGTCCAGCGTCGGCGCCGTCTCCTCCGAGATGAGGCCGTTCTCGTGCGTGATGCCGAGGGCGTCCAGGAAGGTCGCCATCATCGCGCGCTGGTGCGTCAGGTGATACGTCACCAGCAGGCGTCCGGCCACGCCATCGGAGACCGCCGCGAGGCCGGCCGTGTACTTCGCCTTCTTCTCGAGCGGCAGCGCCAGCACCGACTTCACGCGGAAGTTCAGGCGGCGCGACAGCAGGCCGACCACCTCGGCGTGTTCGGTGCCCGCCTCCCCTTCCTTCCAGAAGGCTTCCGCGGCCTGCCGCCGCTGGGCCTCCGTCATGAGTTTCCAGAGTTGCGAAGCGCGGGTGATCGGATCGACGTCGGACATGGTTGAACGAGGCTCATGGCGCCGCGCGCGGGCGGCGTTCGGAACGGACATGTTACCGCGACCTGTCGGTACGGCTCTCCAGTTCGAGCCAGCGGGCCATGACGCGTTCGAGGTCGGTGTCGATGGACTCCAGAGACGAAACGAGCGCAGCCATGGCCGACGCTCCCTGCAAATGGAAATCGGGCGCGTTGATCGTGGCCTCGATCTCCTGTTTGCGATGCTCCAGCCGTTCGATCGCCGCGGGCAACCCCTCGAGCTCGAGCTTCTCGGCGTAGGTGAGGCGCCCCGCGCGTGGCGCGGCTGACGCATCACTCGCCGGCTGACGGGCCTGGGGCGTCGCGGGGGACTGGGCGGAGGCTGCCGCACGATCGGCCCGCTGGCGTGCCCAGTCGGAGTACCCTCCGACGTACTCTCGCACATCGCCCTGCCCCTCGAACGCGATCGTGCTCGTCACGACGCGATCCAGGAAATCCCTGTCGTGACTCACGACGAGCAGGGTGCCGGCGAAGCCGAGGAGGAGGTCCTCGAGCACGTCGAGGGTCTCGAGGTCGAGGTCGTTCGTGGGCTCGTCCAGCACCAGCACGTTGGCCGGCCGCACGAGCAGCCGCGCCAGGAGCAGCCGATTGCGTTCGCCGCCCGAGAGCGCACGCACGGGCGACTGGAATCGCTCGGGGGTGAAGAGGAAGTCCTTGAGGTAGCCCGCCACGTGCCTGGTACCTCCGCCAGGCACCTCCACCATCTGGCGTCCGTCAGCCACGGTGTCCATGACGCTGGCGTCGGGATCGAGTTGCTCGCGCTCCTGGTCGAAGTACGCGATCTGCAGGTTCGTCCCGCGCCGCACCTCACCCTGCTGGACGGGCAGTTCTCCGAGCAGGAGACGGAGCAGAGTCGTCTTGCCGGCGCCGTTGGGGCCGAGGATGCCAACACGGTCGCCCCGCATGATCCGGCCGGCGAAGTCGCGGACGATCACGCGGTCACCGAACTGGTGTCGCAGGTGCTCCGCCTCGAGCACGATGGCCCCGGACCGCACGCCGTCGTCGACGGCCAGTTGCACGGTGCCGCTCTTCTCGCGCCGCATGGCGCGTTCGCGCCGCATGGCCTCGAGCGCGCGCACGCGGCCTTCGTCGCGGGTGCGGCGGGCCTTGATGCCCTGCCGAATCCAGACCTCCTCACGGGCGAGCAGCTTGTCGAACCTGGCGTCGCCGGCCGCCTCCGCCTCCTGCTCGGCCTCGCGCGTCGCCAGGTACCGGTCGTAGTCGCCCGGATAGCTGCGCAGGTTGCCGCGATCGAGTTCGACGATGCGCGTCGCCAGGGCGCGCAGCAACGCCCTGTCGTGCGTGACGAACAGGAGGGCGCCCGTGTACTCGCGCAGGAAGCTCTCGAGCCACTCGATGGCGTCGATGTCGAGATGGTTCGTGGGTTCGTCGAGCAGCAGGACGTCGGGCTGCCGGACCAGGGCCTGGGCGAGCAGCACGCGACGTCGCTGGCCTCCCGAGAGCGTGTTGACCGGCGCGTCGGCGGGCAGGTCGAGCCTGACGATGACGTCCTCCACACGCTGCTCGAGGCGCCAGCCGTCCTGCCGATCCATCGCCTCCTGGAGGACGCCGAGCCTGGCGATGAGTTCGGGGGTGCCGTGTTCGGCGACGTCGTGCGCCACCTGGTGGTACGAGAATCGCCAGGGCGCCAAGGGCATCGAGGCCGTCAGCGACGACGGCGAACACGCTGCGGTCGCCGCCCGGGGGGACATCCTGCTCGAGGAGAGCCACGCGAAGGCCTGGCTGCCGCCACACGCGGCCCGTGTCGGCAGCCATCTCGCCCGCGATCAGGCGGAGCAGCGTGGACTTGCCTTCGCCGTTACGCCCGATGAGGCACACACGCTCGCCCGCCTCGAGCCGGAACGTCGCGGCGTCGAGCAAGGGGCGGTGGCCGAATGCCACCGTCACGCCGTCGAGTTCGATTAGAGCCAAGAACGTGCAGGAAGGGATGGCCGAGTCAGCGACCACCCAGCAGTTTCTGGAATGCGGCGGACATCGCCGTCGAGGGTGCCGACGCCTGCGGCTGTCGCTCCTGTTGCTCCTGCGGAGGACGGCGCGCGGGCTGCGCGGCGCGACCGCCTTTGCCGGCCCCATTTGTCGGCTGCCCCTGCCTGACGTCACGCCCCTGCGGCGCGCGTGGCGCCTGGCGCTCGGTCTTGCGCATGGTCAGGGCGATGCGCTTGCGCGGGAGGTCCACCTCGAGCACCGTCACCGACACGATCTGGCCGGCCTTGACGACGTCGCGCGGGTCCTTCACGAACCTGTCGGCCAGTTGCGACACGTGGACCAGCCCGTCCTGGTGCACGCCGATGTCCACGAAGGCTCCGAAGTTGGCCACGTTGGTGACCACACCTTCGAGCGACATGCCCGGCACGAGGTCCGACAACTGGTGGACCGAGTCCTTGAACTTCGCGGTGCGGAACTCGGGGCGCGGGTCCCGGCCCGGCTTCTCGAGTTCGCTGAGAATGTCACGCACCGTCGGCGTGCCGAACCGCTCGTCGGCGAACCGGGCTGGATCGAGTGTGCGCAGGAACCCGCCGTCGCCGATGAGGCTGGGGACGTCGCGGCCCGTGGCCTGCGCGATGCGCTGGACGACCTCGTACGCCTCCGGGTGGACCGCCGATGCGTCGAGCACATCGGGGCCGTTGATGATGCGGAGGAAGCCGGCGGCCTGCTCGAACGTCTTCTCGCCGAGACGCGGGACGTCGCGCAACTCCGCCCGACGCCGGAAGGGGCCGCGCTGCGTCCGGTGGGCGACGATCTGTGAGGCCAGGCGCGCGTTGAGCCCGGAAATGCGCGCCAGCAGCGCCGGCGACGCCGTGTTCACGTCTGCCCCGACGGCGTTGACGCAGTCCTCGACGACGCCGTCGAGTTGTCGCGCCAGCGCCGACTGGCTGACGTCGTGCTGGTACTGCCCCACGCCGATCGACCGCGGCTCGATCTTCACGAGTTCGGCCAGCGGATCCTGCAGCCGCCGTGCGATGGACACCGCTCCCCGCAGCGTGACGTCGAGGTCGGGCAGTTCCTTCGACGCCAATTCGGACGCCGAGTACACCGACGCGCCGGCCTCGGACACGACGATGCGGGTCAGCGAGAGTTCGGGGAACCGCGTCATCAGGTCGGCGACCAGCTTCTCGGTCTCACGCGACGCCGTCCCGTTGCCGATGGCGATCAGATCGACCTGGTGCGTGACGCACAGGGCGGCCAGCGCAGCGATCGCGCCGTCCCAGTCCTTCTTCGGCTCGTGGGGATAGACGGTCGCGGTGGCCACCACGGCCCCCGTGTTGCCGATCACGGCGACCTTCACGCCCGTCCGGATGCCGGGGTCGAGGCCCATGGTCACGCGCGTCCCGGCGGGCGCGGCCAACAGGAGATCGCGCAGGTTGCTGCCGAAGACACGGATGGCCTCGTCCTCGGCCAGTTCGCGCAGTCTCGTCTCGACGTCGTGCTCGAGCTTGGGCTGGAGGCGGGCCTTCCATGCCAGGCTCACCGCGCTGCGCAGGAGGTCGTCGGCCGGGCGACCCTCGTGCGAGACACCGGCGAACGCGGCGATCCGCCGCTCGGGCTCTCCAATCGCTGTCCCGTCGTCGGGCAGCACGATCGACAGCTTCAGGACGCCCTCGTTGCGGCCGCGCAGCAGCGCGAGCACGCGGTGCGACGGCAGCTTGCCCACCGGCTCCCTGGCGTCGAAGTAGTCACGGAACTTCGCGCCCTTCTCTTCCTGGCCCTCGACCACGTGCGACCGCAGGGCGCCGTGCTCCCACACATAGGCGCGCAGGCCCCCCACCAGTTCCGGCGCCTCGGAGAAGCGCTCGATGAGGATCGCGCGAGCCCCCTCGATCGCGGCTGCCACGTCGGCCACGCCGGTGGCCTCGTTGACGTACTCGGCCGCCGCCGTCTCTGGCACGAGCGCGGGGTTGGCCAGCAGCGCATCGGCCAGCGGCTCGAGCCCCTGCTCGCGCGCGACCTGCGCCCTGGATCGCTTCTTCGGCCTGTGCGGTGCGTAGAGGTCCTCGAGGCGGGTCTTGCCATCGGCGCTGCGGATGGCGTCCTCGAGTTCCGGCGTGAGCTTCTGCTGCTCGACCAGCGATGCGAGGATCGCGGTTCGCCGCTCCTCGAGTTCGCGAAGATACCGCAGGCGCTCCTCGAGCGCCCGCAACTGCACGTCGTCGAGGCCGCCGGTGGCCTCCTTGCGGTACCGCGCGACGAACGGCACGGTCGCGCCCTCGTCGAAGAGCGCGACAGCCGCGGTCACCTGCCTCGGCGAGACGGACAGTTCCTGGGCGATCCGATCGAGGATCGGCGTGAAGACGACCGGAACGGCGGTCGCTGGCGTGGTCATGATGTCTACCTCGGACGGCACGGTCGAGACCGCGCCCTGCCGTGATGCGTTGGGACGTTGGCATCCTACCGCGATGCGTGCGGAATGGCGCACCTTGCGGTGATGCGTTCGGAGACGCGCGCCCTACCTCGTGAGCTTTCGGTACTTGACGCGGTGCGGCGTGTCGGCCGCGGTGCCCAGACGGCGGTGACGGTCGGCCTCGTACTCCTGGTAGTTGCCCTCGTACCAGACCGCGGTGCTGTCGCCCTCGAAGGCGAGGATGTGCGTGGCGATACGGTCGAGGAACCAGCGGTCGTGGCTGATCACGACGGCGCAGCCGGCGAAATCGAGCAGCGCCTCTTCGAGCGCGCGGAGCGTGTCCACGTCGAGGTCATTGGTGGGCTCGTCGAGCAGGAGCAGGTTGGCCCCGCTGCGCAGCAGCTTCGCCATGTGCACGCGGTTGCGCTCGCCGCCCGACAGTTGCCCGACCAGCTTCTGCTGATCGCGACCCTTGAAGTTGAACCACGAGACGTAGGCGCGCGAGGCGACCGCGCGCTTGCCGAGCGTGATCTCGTCCTGTCCGCCCGAAATCTCCTCCCACACGGTGCGATCCGCCTTCAGGGCGTCGCGTGACTGGTCGACGTAGCCGAGTTGGACGGTCTCGCCGACGCGCAGCGTGCCCCCGTCGGGCTGCTCCTGTCCCGTGATCATCCTGAACAGCGTCGTCTTGCCCGCGCCGTTGGGTCCGATGACCCCGACGATGCCGCCGCGCGGGAGCGTGAACGTGAGGTCGTCGAAGAGCAGGTTGTCGCCGAAGGACTTGCGGAGCTGGCGCGCCTCGACCACCACGTCGCCCAGACGCGGGCCAGGAGCGATGTAGATCTCGACCTGTTCCAGCTTCTCCCTCGTGTCCTGGGCCAGCAGATCTTCGTAGGCGTTGAGGCGCGCCTTGCCCTTGGCGTGGCGCGCGCGCGGCGACATGCGAATCCACTCGAGTTCGCGCTGCAGCGACCGCTGGCGCCGTGACTCGGACTTGGCCTCCTGCGCGAGGCGCTGCTGCTTCTGCTCGAGCCAGCTCGAGTAGTTGCCTTCCCACGGGATGCCCTGGCCGCGATCCAGCTCGAGGATCCAGCCCGCCACATTGTCGAGGAAGTACCTGTCGTGCGTGATCGCGACGACGGTGCCCTTGTACTCCTTGAGGAACGTCTCCAGCCACGCGACCGACTCGGCGTCGAGATGGTTGGTGGGCTCGTCGAGCAGCAGCAGGTCGGGCGACTGCAGGAGCAGGCGGCACAGCGCGACGCGGCGGCGCTCTCCGCCGGACAGCGTCGTCACGTCGGCGTCGGGTGGCGGCAGGCGCAGCGCGTCCATCGCGAGTTCGAGCGTGCTGTCCAGGTTCCACGCGTCAACGGCGTCGATCTTGTCCTGGATGGCAGCGAACTCGTCCGCGGTCTCGTCAGAGTAGTTGGCCGAGAGTTCGTCGAAGCGCGCGAGCAGGTCCTTGATCGGCTGCACACCCTCCTCGACGTTGCCGAGGACCGTCTTGGACGGATCGAGCTGCGGCTCCTGCGGCAGGTACCCGACGGTGCACCCCTGCGCGAGGAAGGCCTCGCCCGAGAACTCCTTCTCGACGCCCGCCATGATGCGCAGCAGCGTCGACTTGCCGGCGCCGTTGTAGCCGAGCACGCCGATCTTGGCGCCCGGCAGGAACGACAGCCAGATGTCCTTGAGCACGACCAGGTCAGGGGGATAGACCTTGGTCAGCCCCTTCATCACGTAAATGTACTGAGGTGCCATGCGGGAGGGTGACGCGGAACGGTTCTGATGTTGGTGCCGAACGACCCTGCGGGGACCGAAGGCGACACGCTAGTGTAGCCGAAGGGCGGGGGAAGGGCGCGGTCTCGCAGTGGTAGGGCGCGGTCTCCGACCGCGCCGTTGTGGTGAGCGCCGTTGTGGTGAGGGCCGCGTGGGAACCGCGGCCCTACCTCCGTGTCGCTCAGTTGTCGCCGTCGAGGAGATTGCCGATGCCGCCGAGGATGGACCCTTCCTCCTTGCCTCCGCGGGCGAGACCGGGCATCGCCTTGGCGATGCGGTCGGCCATCCGGCTCAGAGGCAGCGATTGCAGCCACACGCGGCCAGGCCCCGTCACCACGGCGAAGAACAGGCCCTCGCCGCCGAAGAAGGCCGTCTTGACCTTGCCGACAAACTGCACGTCATACTTCACCGAGGGCGTGAGCGCGACGAGACACCCTGTGTCGACGCGGAGCGTTTCGCCGGCCGGCAGGTCGAACGACTCGATCATGCCGCCGGCGTGGACGAACGTGAGCCCGTCTCCCGTGAGGCGCTGCATCACGAAGCCCTCGCCGCCGAAGAGGCCCACACCGATCTTCTTCTGGAACGCGATGCCGATCGACACGCCCTTGGCCGCAGCCAGGAAGCTGTCCTTCTGGCAGATCAGCTCGCCTCCGAGTTCCTGCAGGTCCATCGGCAGGATGCGTCCGGGGTACGGCGCCGCGAACGCGACCTTCTGCAGCGTCGGGGTCGGATTGGAGAACACCGTCGTGAAGAGGCTCTCTCCCGTCAGCAGGCGCTTACCTGCTCCCATGAGGGCGCCCATGATGCCGCTCTGCTGCTGTTGGCTGCCGTCGCCGAACACCGTGTCCATCTGCACGCCGGCGGTCATGTACATCATGCCGCCCGCTTCGGCCACCGCGGCCTCGCCCGGGTCGAGCTCGACCTCGACGAACTGCACGTCCTCGCCGACGATCCGGTACCTGAGGTCGTGCGCGCGCCGACCAATGGGCGGCGGAGCCTGAGCCGGCGGCACGGTCGCACTTCCGGCCAGCAGCGTCGCCAGCTGCGGCGTGTCCCTGGCGGCCTGCCACTGCGACATGCCGGCGGTGAAGACGAGCGTATCGGGGCCCACGACGCCGGTGCGGATGCGGCCGGCGAGGTCATCGAAGGTAATCGGGCCAACGGGGGTGTTGTTCTGCGCGAAGTACCACATGGTCTCGGGTCTCGGGTGTCGGGTCTCGGGTCTCGGGTCTCGGGAGTCGGGAGTCGGGAGTCGGGAGTGGCAGGGCGGGCCGTCCCAGCCGGCCGTCCCTGTCAGCGGGAGGCGTCGCCCGCCAGCGTGTCGCGTTCGATGCGGTCGATGTCCTCGTGGCCGAGCGCGAGCAGTCGAGCCAGCTGCGTGAGATACATGCGCTCGCCCGGCGAGACGTCGCCCTCCCCGTGCATCACGGCAAAGGCCAGGGCGTAGGCCATCTGGCGCTGCTCCGGCGTGGTGAACGCCGGCGTGATGGCGTCGAGCGGGCGGTGCGCCTGCAACTCGCCTTCGACGAGCGCCGTCGCCCCGAGGGCCGCGGCGTGGGTCCGGATCACGGCGACCTCGTCGTCGGAAAGCTCTCCGTCGGCACGCGCGGCGCTGACGGCGAGTTGCACGAGCGGAAGAAGGGCTGGCGGTACTGGCAGGTCCGGTGCCGCGCCGTCAGTGGACTCGCCTGATGCCGTGTGAGTCCCTGGGATGGGAGGCAATGGTGGGGGCGGAGCGACCTCGGCACCTCCCGACGTCACCGTGCGCGGGGAACCGGCGCCGGGCGGAGTTCCAGGCGGCACAGGTGCGGGAGTCGCCCCTGGCATACCCGGAGCGCCGGCCGCGGCGCTGCCCTGCTGCATGGTCTCGAGGGCGCCCCAGATGAGCCCACCCACCGTGAGCAGTGTGCCGGCACTCAGCAGGCCTCCCCCGCGCCGGCCGGCGCCGTAGCCGCGCCGGCCGATGGCGAGTCCGGGCAGGCCCAGGCCACCGCGCCGTCGCCGCTGCTTGCCGCCAAGAAAACCGCCGATCAGTTGACCGATGAGGCGTTCCGGATCCATGTACGTCCTCTACGAACTGAAACCCGTCAGGTTCAGCCACTGCTGTGCCCGGGAGATGTCCTCACGGGTCAGGGCATGCCCCCCTGGCGACCAGTACGGTGTAACGACGGCGCCCGCCGCGGCAAGGGTTTCGGCGAGCCGCCGCGCTTCGTCCACCGGCACGATCGGATCGGTCTCCCCGGCCGCGAGAAACACCCCGCGTCCCCGAAGCGAGGGCAGGGGATCCGGGGCCAGGACGTACTGCGCGTGTAGCAGCGCCGCCGCCGCAAAGCACTCCGGGTGCAGCAGCATCGTCGCATGCGCAATGTTGGCGCCGTTCGAGTAGCCGACCGCCACGAGTCGCGAGCGATCGAGCCCGTAGGCACCGGCAGCCTCGTCGAGCCACGCGGCCAGTTCCCCTGCGCGCACCCGCACGTCATCGAGGTCGAAGCGACCCTCGGCGAAGCGACGGAAGAAGCGGGGCATGCTGCCCTCGAGGACGCGCCCGCGCGGGCTCAACAACGCCGCGGTGGGATGGAGCGTCCGACCGAGCGGCAGCAGATCGTGCTCGTCGCCGCCCGTCCCGTGCAGGAGCACGAGGGTCGTCGTGGTGGCGCCTTCAGCGGGGACGAACTGGTGGACGAAATCGCGCAGCTGCACCATGCCGCACCACTGTACCGCGAACGTCGACCCGCTCCGCGGGACAGCGGCCGGGTTGTCCCCCCCGTACCTGGCTGTGCCGTGTCAGGCGACCAGCCCTACCGTGTTGCCGCAACCCGCAACCCGCATCCCAACTCCCCTGACTCCCAACTCCCGACTCCCGACTCCCGAGCCCCGACTCCCGGGCCCCGGCTCCCGGGCCCCGAGCCCCGAGCCCCGATTCCCGATTCCCGATTCCCGATTCCCGCCTACACTGTCTTCGCCCTATGTTCTCCCGGCCGACCGACGTCCGCCGCATCCTGCACATCGACATGGATGCGTTCTATGCGTCGGTGGAGCAACGCGATCGCCCCCAGCTGCGGGGTCGTCCGGTTGCCGTGGGTGGCCGGCCAGAGAGCCGGGCCGTCGTGTGCGCCGCGTCCTACGAGGCCAGGACGTTCGGCGTGCGCTCCGCCATCCCCATGTCGCGGGCGGTCCGGCTGTGCCCGGACCTCGTGATCGTGCCGACCGACTTCGCCAAGTACAGGGCCGTCTCTCAGCAGGTGTTCGCGATCTTCCGGTCGGTGACGTCGCTGGTGGAGCCGCTCTCGCTCGACGAGGCCTACCTGGACGTCACCGAGAACGCCTGGGAAGAGCCGCTCGGCGTGACCGTCGCTCGGCGCGTCAAGGAGGCGATCCGCGAGCACACTGGCCTCACGGCCTCTGCCGGCGTGGCGCCCAACAAGTTCCTCGCCAAGATTGCGTCCGGCTGGCGCAAGCCGGACGGCCTGACGGTGATCGCGCCGGAACGGATGGAGGCGTTCCTCCAGCATCTGCCCATCGACGCGCTGTGGGGCGTCGGGCCCGTGACGGCGAAGCGGCTCCGGGCGCACGGGATCGAGCGGCTCGTCGACGTGCGCGCCGTTTCGCCCGCCACACTGGCCGCCGCGGTCGGCTCGCAGGCTTCGTGGCTCACGGCTCTCGCGTGGGGCCGGGACGATCGTCGGGTGCAGACCGATCGCGTAGCCAAGTCGCATGGCGCCGAACGCACCTACGAGGAGGACCTGCGCGACGTCGCCGTCATGCGCGACCAGTTGGATCGGCTGGCGGGGATCTGCGGCGACTGGCTCCAACGCAGGGCCTGGCGGGCGCGCACCGTCACGCTGAAGGTGCGCTACGACGACTTCGCGACGGTGACGCGCAGCCAGAGCGTGCCAGGAGGCGTGACCGACACGACAGATATCGCCGCCCACGCACGTCTCCTGCTCGACAGGACCGCGGTGGCCACCCGACCCGTGCGGCTGCTCGGCGTGAGTGTCCACAACCTCGTGGATCCCTCGGCGGCAGTGGTGACCGGCGATGCGCGTCTCCCCTTCGAGGACGACCCGCACGCGGCCGGGTGAGGCGCTGCGCTGCGTGCGCGAGCCAGCGTGCCCCCATCAGCGCAGCGGGTGCCGATGCATGGCCTTCGGCGCCCTATCTGTACAGGGACAGTCGCATGCGTCGCAGCGCCTGGCGACGCTCGTCGAGCACGGGCGGCACAGGAAAGATCGGCTGGGTCTTCGGCCAGTCCTCACGCAGCAGGGCCTCGCGTCCCACCACGCCGGTCACGTAGTGCTGCTCGAAATGGGTCAGGCTGTCTCCCCACGCCCGCATTCCCGCCACGACGATCAGGCTGGCCAGGGCCAGACCGGCCGCGCGTCCGGTCCTCGAGCGGCAGGGTGCCGCCACCGTCAGGAGCAGCAGCAGACCCACCCAGAACAGCGCCGTGAAGGCGATGTAGCGCGATGCGGTCATGGCCGCCATGCCGAGCGGCACACGTCCGACGGCCGTGATGCCGCACGCCCCGACGCCGAAGGCCACGAGCAGCCCGGGGAATACCCAGGCGTGCGACCGACGGCCTTCCGGCGACAGGAGGTGTCCCGCCAGCAGGGCGACGGAAAGGACCACGGCCAGGGCCCCAATCGCCGGCGACAGCCACAGTGTTGTCGGGTCACCGCGGACGAACGCCGTGGGTGCGTACCACACAGGCATCGCCAGCGCGAGGCCGGTGCCGTACGCGACCTCCCCGAGCGCCGTCAGTGACGTGAGGACTGGCGATGGCGGCGGGAGCTGCGGGGGACGCACGAGCCCGTGGGCGTACGCGATGCCAGTGAGGGCACCGAGAGCCAGCCACACCACCGTCCGCACCGGCCAGCCGCGCTCGCGGCGAGCTGCGAGCGCAGCGGCGCCCAGAGGCCATCCCAGCAGGCAACTGCCGAAGCTGGCTGTGCCGAGCAACACCAGCGCCGCCGAACACGCGAGCCGGCGCCATGTGAGCATGCCCACCGACAGCAGCAGGAACGCACCCGACATCGAGGCCGCGCCGACGACAAGGGCAACCTGCCAGCCCTGGAGGAAGTTCTCCCACTGCGTGGCCGTGGCGACGAACGTCCCGATGCCGGCTACGACGATCGCCGTAGCGAGCCGACGCGACCGATCGGCGTAGCGCAGGCAGGCCACGAGCGTGAGGACGTGCGCGGCGGTGACCGCCAGCATCAGCCAGAGTTCGTTCCAGTGGTTCCAGCGACTCAGCGCCACGTTGCCGAGCATCACCAGGCGGGCCACCGCCGGCCTGTGTTCGTTGTGCGGGGCCAGGATGTCGACGAGCGTGAGGCCGTGCGTCTCCTGCCTCACGAGCAGGGGCACGATGTCCCAGATGTCCCAGCGCGGCACGTCCACGAAGGCCGCGGCACACCAGTTGGCGATGACGAGCCCCTGCGCCGCGATGACCAGACCCGAGAGGCCTGCCACGACAGGGGCATGACCTGCGCGGCCGAGCAGCACCGTCACGCACGCGCCGACGATGACGGGCGGCAGCGTGAGCCATGTGTCCGCTCGGAGCGCGGTCGGAGCCAGCATGGCGGCCACAAGGGCTGTCGCTCCCCATGCCACGACGCCGGCGCCCAGACGCCGACCGCGCGTCGCGCCCGCGCCGGCTGCCCACAACCCCACCATCCAGGCCAGGCCCCCGAGAACCACGACACCGACGGAGCGCACTGCCCTCCGCAGGCGTGCCGCCACAGGCGCGTTCTCGATGGTGACGGCTTCGAGGCGAACACCGAGCGTGCGCGGGTCGGCGGGCGGACGCGTGGTCAGACTGGTGATCTCGACGTCCACGGGCCCCGTCGCGCGACGCCGCAGCGGGATCCGGATGTCGGTGTACTGCTCGGACAGGGCGTGCCGCGACACCTGACCGTTCACGCGTACCTCGGCCTGGTCCGGCTGGCGTCCAGGGAAGCCCGCCAGCGTGACGACCACCGCCACCGCTTCAGCCCCGAAGCGGCCCGGCCACCGCAGGCGCGCCCGCCCTGTCGTCCACCGCATCCAGTGACCGTAGTTGCGCTCGGGGTCGTGCACGCCGATGAGCATCGGCGGCACGAGTCCGCCGGGCTCGCCGACGCGGACGACGATGCGGGAGGGAACGAGAGCCGCGAGTGCAGCCGCCAGGAGCAGTCCGGCCGCCAGGCCGCTCACGGCCCTGGCACACGTCGTGGCGGGAGACAGGGGCCAGCGCCAACTCGCGCGCGCGCGCCCCGCCGGCGCAGGCCTCACCGCAGCGTCCACGTCAGGAGCGGCTCGTGTCGGCCGTCGCAGTGGCGGGCTCCGGCGTGAAGTCCTCGCCCGGGTTGATGAAGCGATCCATCTCGACGGCGTACTGCCGATCGTGGAGCTGGCGGTACCGCCCGTCGAGGGTCATGAGATCGGCATGGGTACCCCGTTCCACGACGCGCCCGTCCTCGACGACGAGGATCTGGTCCGCGCTGCGAATCGTCGACAGGCGATGCGCGATGACGAAGGTCGTCCGGCCGCGCCGCAGCGAACGCAGGGCCTCCTGGATCTTGGCCTCGCTCTCGCTGTCCAGGCTCGACGTCGCTTCGTCGAGGATCAGGATGCGGGGGTCGGCCAGGATGGCGCGCGCGATGGCCACGCGCTGACGCTGCCCACCGGAGAGGCGGACGCCCCGCTCGCCGACCACCGTCTTGTAACCGTCGGTGAACCCGTTCACGAACTCGTCGCAGTAGGCGACCTTCGCCGCCGCGAACACCTCGTTCATCGACGCGTGCGGATTCGCGTACCGGATGTTGTCGGCGATCGTGCCGTCGAAGAGGAAGTTCTCCTGCAGGACGATGCCGAGCTGGCTGCGGTAGCTGGCCAGTTGCACCTGCTCGACGTCCTGCCCGTCGATGAGAACGCGGCCCTTCGTCGGCCGGTTGAAGGCCATGACGAGGCTGATCAGGGTGCTCTTGCCCGAGCCGCTCGATCCCACCAGCGCGGTCGTCGATCCTGCCGGCGCATCGAACGAGACGCCCTTGATCACCGGCACGCCCTCGTTGTACTCGAACCACACGTCGTCGAACGTCACCCGGCCCTGCACGTCGGCCAGAGCGCGGCGGTTGTGGTCGTCGGCGTCCTCGGTGGTCATCCTCTTGATTTCGCGGATGCGGTCGAGGCCGGCGAACGCCTCGGTGATCTGCGTGCCAATGGACGCGATCGAGATCATCGGTGCCGCGACGAGGCCCGTGAAGAACACGTACATGATGAAGTCGCCGAGCGTCATCGAGCCCTCGACGATGGCACGCCCGCCAATGGTGATCATGATGACGCCAGTGACGCCGATCACGACCGTGCCCATCGCCGTCGTCGCCGACACGCCGGTCATCGATTGCGCCACGTTGCGCAGCAGGCGGTGCACACCCTTGCTGAAGACGATCTCCTCGCGCTTCTCGGCCGTGTAGGCCTTCACCACGCGAATGCCGCCGAGCGACTGCGAAAGTCTCCCGGTGACCTCGGCGTTGATCTTGCCGCGCTCGCGAAACAGGGGGCGGAGTCGCTTGAACGCAATGGCCATGATCGCGCCGAAGACCCCGAGCACGACGATCATCACCAGCGTCAGCTGCCAGTTCAGGTAGAAGAGGACGCCCAGGGCGATGAGGGCCGTGAGCGTGCCGCCGGCGAGTTGCACCAACCCGCTGCCCACGAGGTTGCGGATACCTTCGGCGTCGCTCATCACGCGTGAGATCAACACGCCCGTCTGCACCGTGTCGAAGTAGCGCACGGGCAGGCGTGCGACATGCGCCTGCACATCGCGCCGCATCTCCGTGATCGCACGCTGCGCGGCCACGCCCAGCACCTGCGACAGCGAGAACGACGTGACGGCTTCGACGACCGTCGCCAGAGCCACGGCCGCGGCGAGCATCCACAGCAGGTCGGGCTGGTTCTTGCCAATCACGTCGTCGACGAGAAACTTCGTGGAGGCCGGGAGCACGAGGCCCACCAGGCGGTTGACGAGCATGAGGCTGAGCCCGAGCGCGAGCCTGGCGCGGCTCTTCCAGATGAGGCCTCGCGCCTCCTCCCACGCGTTGGCGTAGTTGACCTTCTTCTTGTCCTTCGCGTCGCTCACTGCGTGCCCTTCGTCAAAGTCACCCTGGTGATCCCGATTCGCGTGCGCGGCGCCTCGCCGTCGAGCGGAGTCTGCTCGATGGCGGCGACGACGTCCATGCCCTCCAGCACCCGGCCGAACGCCGTGTACTTGCCGTCGAGCGAGGGGGACGCGGCCGTGCAGATGAAGAACGACGTACTGGCGCTGTCGGGGTCGTCCCCTCGCGCCATACTGACGATGCCCGCCTCGTGGGTGAGCGGGTTGAACTCGCCGGCGACCGAACCGACGGCCCTGCGCTGCACCTGCGTGAGCGGCGCGGCGCGCGACGACAGGTCTCCGGCCTGGATGGCGAACCCGGGGACCACGCGGTGGAAGGCCGTACCGTCGTACACACCGAGTTGCGCCAGGCGGAGGAAGTTGCGGACGTGCCCAGGTGCCACGTCGGGCGCGAAGCCAATCACGATGTCGCCGACGGTCGTGCCGATCGTGGCCCGCCACGTGGCGAGTTCCTCGACCGGCGCCTCGGCAAACGGCGCGGCCGTCGGCGGAGGGGTGTCGCGGACCGACGCCTTCGTGATGGCCACGCGCGTGCTGAGGCGCCCGTCAGCGTCGAGCGCCGTCTGCGAGATCTGCTCGGCGACCTCGAGCCCCTCGACGACGTCCCCGAAGACGGTGAACTGTCCGTCCAGACCTGGCTGGTCGGTGAGACAGATGAAGAACTGGGCGCCCGCGCTGTCGGGCTTGTTGGGAACGAGCACGGCCGCAACGGCGCCGCGGACGGTCCGGCGTTCGTTGATCTCACGTTTCAGCTTGTTGAGGCCCCCCGTGCCGTACGAAGCGGTCTTCGCGGGGTCCTTCGAGATCGGATCGCCGCCCTGCACGATGCCCATCGGCACCGCGCGGTGGAAGACCGTGCCGTCGTAGGCCCCGGCCTCCGCCTGATCCAGCACGTAGCCGACGTGGTTGGGCGCGGCGCCGGCATCCAGTTGCATCACGATGGTGCCCATCGTCGTCTCGAGCACCACCTGCTTGTTCTGCAGCGCCTCCGGCGAACGCGTCGTCGTGTAGAAGGCGGGGGCCGGCGCGGACGGGGCGGGGCGGCGGCGCGGCTGGCCGTCGGCGCTGGACGCAACGGCCAGAGCGACGACAAGGCTCGCGCAGGTTCGCGGTTTCACGGTCGGATCTTATCGCGCCCGGCCATCGGGAGCCTCCCCCGGACGACCGGAGCGCCACCACCGGGTCCCGCTCCCCGAAATTCCCCCACCGCCCACGCCCCGTCGCCGGCCATGTCGTGGCGGGAGTTGCGCCCTCTCCTCAGATGCGCGGGTACGGCCGCGCCGTCTGCGCTCATCGCGTCCTGAGCGACAATGCTGGGACTGTCTGGAAAGGACCGTCTCTGATGACGTACGCGCTGTCTGCCCGTCTCCCCCTGTTGGCCCTCGTCCTCGCCGTCGCGGCCGCCCCCCCGGTGGCCGCCCAGGCCGTTGCGCCGACGGTCCCGGTCGCCGCCCAACCCGCGCCGCCCGCGAGCGCGGCGCCCCGGAAGATCGCCGTCGCCGACGTGGACCGGATCGCGTCGGTGCGCGATCCCCAGCGCTCCCCCGATGGGGCGTGGGTCGCGTACGTCGTCGGCACGGTGAACGTCGCCAAGGACAAGAGCGAGGCCGACATCTGGATGGTGCGCTGGGACGGCACCGACAGCATCCGCCTGACGTCGTCCGAGGAGTCGGAGTCGGCACCGCGCTGGAGCCCCGACGGCAGGTGGATCTCGTTCATCCGCCCCGACGAGAAGAAGAAGGCGCAGGTGTGGGCCCTCAGCCGGCTCGGCGGCGAGGCCCAGAAGCTGACGGACGTGGCCGGCGGCGTGTCCGACTATGCCTGGTCGCCCGACAGCACGCGGCTCGTGCTCGTGTCGCGCGACGTGGACCCCGATGCCCCGAAAGACGACAAGTCCGACGCGGCACCCAAGCCCATCGAGATCGAGACGTTCAAGTTCAAGCGCGACGGCGTCGGCTACGTGGACGGCAAGCTGCGCACGCACCTGTACGCGTACGACGTCGCGAAGAAGGCGTCCACGCCGCTGACCGCAGGTCCCTACGACGACGCATCACCGGCGTGGTCCCCCGACGGCCGGTACGTGGCATTCCTCAGTGCCAGGTCGGACAACCGCGAGAAGTCGACGATGCGCGAGGTCTACATCGTCGAGGCAAAGGCCGGAGCCACGGTGCGGCAGGTGAGCACGAAGGTGGCGCGCCACGGCGGTCCGCTGGTCTGGAGCCCCGACTCGACGAAGCTGCTGTACCTCGAAGGCGGCGACCCGCGCTACGACGCCTACGAGCAGTACCGGATGGCCGTCGTCCCGGCCGCCGGCGGCGCGAGCACTCTGCTGGCGCCGACGCTCGACCGTCCCGTGAGCGACCCCGTGTGGTCGAAGGACGGCGCACGCATCTCGTTCCTGGTGGCCGACGACCGCGAGCAGTATGTTGCGACCGTGCCGGCGGCCGGCGGGGCCGTCACCCGAGTCACGCAGGGCGCGCAGGTGGTCCGCTCGCTGGCCGACAGCCCGGCCGATGGGCGCCTCGCGGTGACGGTGAGCACGCCGACGCAGCCCGACGAGGTCTACGCGCTGGACAACGGCGCGCTGCGCAAGCTGACGGGCCACAACGACTGGATGGCATCCGAGTTGACGCTCGGCACCGTGAAGCCGGTCGAGTTCACCAACAAGGAGGGCGTGCGCATCGGCGCGCTGCTCACGTTGCCGCCGGGAGTCACGACGGCCTCGAAGCTGCCCTTCGTGCTCCACATCCACGGCGGGCCAAACGGGCAGGACACCTTCGGCTTCACGTTCGACCGCGAGTGGATGGCGGCCAACGGCTATGCCGTCCTGCAGGTCAACTACCGCGGCAGCAACGGGCGTGGCCAGGCGTTCCAGACGGCCATCTACGGCGAGTGGGGCCACAAGGAGGTCGTGGACCTGCTGGCCGGCGTGGACTGGGCCATCAAGGAAGGGATCGCCGATCCCGACCGGCTCGGCATCGGCGGGTGGAGCTACGGCGGCATCCTGACCAACTACACCATCGCCACCGACACGCGCTTCAAGGGCGCCGTCAGCGGCGCCGGCAGTTCGCTCCAGTTGACGATGTATGGAACGGACCAGTACATCGTGCAGTACGAGACCGAGATGGGCCAGCCGTGGAAAACGATGGACCGCTGGATGAAAGTCTCCTATCCCTTCTTCAAGGTCGAGCAGATCCGCACGCCGACGATGTTCATGACGGGCGAGAAGGACTTCAACGTGCCGGCCATCGGCAGCGAGCAGATGTACCAGGCGTTCAAGTCCACCGGCATCCCCACCCGCCTCATCGTCTATCCCGGCCAGTTCCACGGGATCACGCGGCCCAGTTACAGGCGGCATCGCCTGGAGCAGTGGGTGCGGTGGCTCGACATGCACGTCAAGGGCGACGTGCCGGCGGCCGCGACTCAGGCACCCACGCCGGAAGGAGCGCGGTAGGTGATCGTTCGCGAGCCGGTGGCGGTGCCCGCCGGCCATGGCGTGACGTGGGCGCGTGAAGGCCTGGACGCCTTCGCCGCGGCTCCGGCGACGTGGGTCGGCATCACGCTGCTGTTCCTGCTGATCGGCGTGGTCCTGACGGTGATCCCGTTCGCGGGGATGCTGTGGAGCGTGGTCGTGCCGATCCACGTGGGCGGGCTGATGATGGGGTGCCGGGCGCTGCGCCAGGGGCAGCCGCTCGAAGTCCGTCATCTCTTCAACGGCTTCGAGGCACCGCGCCTCCAGCCGCTCGCTCTGGTGGGCGCGATCTATCTCGCCGGCAGCCTCCTCGTGATGCTGCCGCTCATCGTCATCGGCGTGGGCGGCATGCTCCTCGGGGCTTTCGCCGTCGGCGCGAGCGGTGGCACGACGGCGTCGCTCGCCGGGATCGGCCTCCTCGGCGTTGTCGTCGTGCTGCTGACGATGGCGGCCGGGATGGCGCTCTCCCTCGCGATCTGGTTCGCGCCGGCGCTCGTGGTCTTCGACGGACTGCCGGCACTCGACGCGCTGAAGGTCAGCCTGCGGGCCGGCTGGGTCAACATCGGAGCGTTCGTCGTGTACGGGCTGGTGCTCGTGGGCGTCGGCCTCGTGGTGGTGTCGCCGCTGCTGGCGACCATCCTGCTGGTCGCCGCGCGCGGGAACGAGCAATCGGGGGCACTGGCCGCTGTCCTGCTCGGCGGCACAGGGCTGTTCGCGGTGGTCGGCATCCTCCTGCTGCTACCCGCCACCTGGGGCGCGATGTACGCGAGCTACGAGGACGCCTTCGGCACCACGGTCTGATCCGTCCGCCCACGACGTGCGGCCGTCCGCATCGTCGCCGCGCGCCGGGCTGCGCGCCGGACAAGTCCGGCGCCTACGGGATTCATTGGAGTCCGGCGCCTACGGGATTCATTGGAGTACCGCCTCCCGCTGTAGCGACGTACCGCTTCCTGATACGTAGCCGCGGGACTTGTCCCGCGGGCAGCGCGCCAGGCAAGCGGGCTGCGCGCCGGACTGCGCGCCGGACAAGCAAGCGGGCTGTGCGCCGGACAAGTCCGGCGCCTACGGGAGTCATCGGAGTCCGGCGCCTACGGGATTCATTGGAGTCCGACGCCTACGGGATTCATTGGAGTACCGCCTCCCGCTACCGTAGCGGGGTACAGCCTCCTGATACGTAGCCGCGGGACTTGTCCCGCGGGCTGCGCGCCAGGCAAGCGGGCTGCGCGCCGGACAAGTCCGGCGCCTACGGGATTCATTGGAGTCCCGCGCCTACGGGATTCATTGGAGTCCGGCGCCTACGGGATTCATTGGAGTCCGACGCCTACGGCGCGTCGCCGACGCGCGTCGTCGCACGGCGCGTGGCGGGCTCGATGACCAGCGACGCCATCACCAGGCACACGGCCAACCCCGCGGCCACGACGGCGGGCACCAGCCGCGTGTCGACCGCCCACCAGGCGGTCACGCCGAGCAGCCCGGCATAGACGACGTCGGTGGCCGTGAGCCACGGCCACAAGCGGCGTCGGCCATCCGCGACGTGCCGTGGGTAGTGGCGTACGCTGAACCACAGGTGCAGGCGCAGCGACGTGGCGATGGCCGCGATGCAGACGAGCGCCAGGTATGCGGCGGCCCGCCAGCGGGCCGGCACGGCGCCCGCGACGAGCCATCCCGGCCAGAGCACTCCCACGTACAACGCGACGGTGACCGCGTGGTGGACGTCGCTCCACGTCGACGAGGACGCCGATGTCGATGACGACGTCAGCGGCGGTGGGGCGACGGGTGGCTCCGCGGCCGTCGGCCGGATGACCACGACCTCCCCTCCGAGTGCCGCGGCGACATCACGCATCGACGGGAATCGATCCTCCGGACGCCTGGACAGGCATCGGTGGACGAGGGTCACATCGGACTCGCGCAGTTGCGGCGCCAGCAACGGCGCCGGGTCGTCGCGCAGCATGCGGGCCCAGACGCCCGCGACAGGGCCGTCGCCGAACGGAAGTCGACCGCTCGCCGCCTCGTAGAGCACGACGCCGAACGCGAACTGGTCCGAGAGCGGCGTGGCCGCTCCGCCCTCGAGTTGCTCGGGCGCTTGCGCGAGCGGCGTGCCGGAGAAGTGGCCCGCCCGCGTCAGCCGTGTGTCACCAGTGCCGGCCTGGCCCAGCGCGATCCCGAAATCCACGAGCCGCAGGCCGTCGGCGCCCAGCACGACGTTACCGGTCTTGACGTCGCGATGGACGACCTGCGCCGCGTGCGCGGCCGCCAGGGCCTCGGCCAGCGCACGCGCGACGGCGCGCCACCGCTCCCGCGGCAGTGGCCCCTGGTCGGCGATGACCTGCGCCAGCGTCGGACCTTCCACGAATTCGGCCACGATGACGAGCAGGTCGCCGATTTCCTCCAGGGCGTGTACGGAAACGATGTGCGGATGCCGCAACCGGGCGGCGATTCTGGCCTCGCGCTGCAGCCGGGCCCGCGCCTGGGCGTCGCGCGTCAGGGCGGCGGGAAGCACCTTCAGCGTCACCTGTCGACCGAGACGGGTGTCCGTCGCGACGTACAGCACGCCCATGCCTCCGCGCGCGAGCAGGCGATCGATGCGGTAGTGGCCCAGGTGCTCGCCCGGCGCGAACGTGTGTCCGCCCGCCTCGTCGAGCAGGTCAACCGGTTGCACGCGCGCTCCCCGCTCGAGGAACGCGTCGTCGCGGTCGGCCGCCAGGAGCGCGAGGACCTCCGCGCGGATCTCAAGGTCGTCCGGGCAGGCGCGCTCGACGAAGGCTGCGCGATCGGCCGGCGCCAGCGCGCGCGCGCCATCGAAGATCGCCGTCACGCGCGCCCACCGGGCAGGCGTCACGATGAAGTCCCGGGGTCCAGCCGTCGGCGCAACCAGGCCCGGGCTACCGCCCAGTCGCGCTTGGCCGTCGCGGGCGCGACGCCGAGTTCGCCGGCCGCCTCTTCGATCGTCAGTCCTCCGAAATAGCGCAGCTCCACGAGCCGGGCCTGGCGGGGTTCCAACGCCGCGAGCGCCGCGAGCGCCTCGTCGAGCGCCTCGACGTCGGGGTCGCCTGTCGAGAGGACGGCGACGTCATCGTCCAGCGTCACGCGCAGGCGATCGCCGCCCCGCTTGAGGGCGTGGTGCGCGCGCGCCTGCTCCACGAGGATCTGCCGCATGGAGTTGGCAGCGAGGGCGCAGAAGTGCGCGCGGTTGTGCCAGGACGTGTTCGCTTCGCGCAGGAGGCGCAGGTACGCCTCGTGGACGAGGGCGGTTGGCTGCAGCGTCAGGTCGGGCCGTTCGCCACGGACGTAGTGGCCGGCGAGCCGACGGAGTTCCTGGTACACCTCGGGCCACACGACATCGAGCTCCGCCTGCCCTCGCTTGCGGGGCGCGTCCGCGTTCGACCCGGCCACGTTACGCATTGTACGCACGCCGTGCCTCGGGCGCGCCCCGGGCCCGAGGCACGACGCCCGGGCGATAATGACTGTTGTGGCCGACACCGTAACGCTCGAGGTCCTCGGGTGGGACGCACGCTGGGACGAGGTGTGGGCCGCGCGTCATCAGGCGGCGACCGAGCGCATGCCGGGCAGAGTCGTGCTCGAGCATCAGCACATCTACCGCGTGCACACGGGGGCCGACGAGGTGCTCGCCCGCGTGACGGGACGCGTCAGGCACACGCTGGGATCGCGCGAGGCCTTCCCCGCCGTCGGCGACTGGATCGCCCTGCAGCCGGCCGGTCCGAACGAGGAGATGGGCCGCATCGTCGACGTGCTGCCCCGGCGCGGACGCTTCGTGCGGAGGGCCGCGGGTACCGTGGCCGAGGCCCAGGTCGTCGCGGCCAACGTGGACGTCGTGTTCCTGGTGAGCGGACTCGATCACGACTTCAACGTGCGGCGCATCGAGCGCTACCTGCTGGCGGCCATGGAAGGCGGTGCCGCGCCCGTCGTCGTGCTGAACAAGGCCGACCTGGCCGACGACATCGAACAGGTACGCGAGACCCTGGCGCCCGTCGCAGGCCACGTGCCCGTCGAGGTGGTGAGCGCGCGGTCGGGGCAGGACGTCGATGCCCTGCGCCAACACATCGGGCCCGGAAAGACCGCGGCGTTCCTCGGTTCGTCCGGCGTCGGCAAGTCCACGCTCATCAACAGCCTGCTCGGCCGGGACGTCCAGCGCACCGCCGAGGTGCGTGAGAGCGACAGCAGGGGGCGTCACACCACCACGAACCGCGAGTTGATCGTCCTGCCAGGCGGTGGCCTGCTCATCGACACGCCGGGGATGCGCGAACTCCAGCTCTGGGATGTCTCCACGGGCCTGGACGACGCGTTCGAGGACGTGACAGCCTTCGGCGCCGACTGCCGGTTCCGCGACTGTACGCACGACACGGAGCCGGACTGCGCGGTCAAGGCCGCCGTGGCCGCAGGGCGCCTGGCCGCCGGGCGGCTCGCCAACTACCAGCGCCTGCGGCGTGAGGTCCTCGCCAAGCCCGTCGAGGAGGCCGACATCAAGGCCGCCGCGGAACGCCGGCGCGAAGGGCGGCTGGCGTCCAGAGCCTTGAAGAAGCTGTATTCGACCAGGGGACGGTAGGGGCCGCTCCCGGCGCGGCCCGTCGGCCATCAGCGGCGCGTGCGGAGAGCGCGCCCTGCCGCAACTCTGGCCTACGCCGAGCGCGGCACCTTGCGAATCGGCAGTTCGCGCAGCCGCACGCCCGACGCCGCGAAGACGGCATTGGCGATGGCCGGCGCCATCACGGGCACGCCCGGCTCGCCCACGCCTGCCGGCGGCGCCGAGCTCCGCACCAGGTGCACGTGCGTTTCCTTTGGCGCGTTGTCCATGCGGGCCAGGATGTAGTTGGCGAAGTTGGTCTGGTCGATCCGACCGGCCTTCGCCGTGATCTCGCTGAGGAGCGCAATGCTCGTCCCGAACACGGCCGCGCCCTCGAACTGCGCGGTGACGCGGTCGGGGCTCACGATCGTCCCGGCGTCGACGGCGATGTCCACTCGGGGAATGACGACCTGCCCGCGCGCGTTCACCTCGACCTCGACGACAGCCGCGATGTAGCTCAGGAAGCTGTAGTGGGCAGCGATGCCCAGTGCCCGACCGGCTCGCGCGGGCTTGTTCGCCCAGCCGGACTTGTCGGCCACCAGTTCGATCACGCGGCGCAGGCGCGCCGTGTCGAAGGGATGCCTGGGATTCCTGCTTGAAGCCCTTGATGCCTTCGGCGCCGAAGTCGATGACCCTGGGGTCGCCGATGAGTCGCAGCAGGTAGTCCACCCGGTCCGCCTTGGCGAGGACGGCGAGTTCGTCGGTGAAACTCTGCACCGCAAAGGCGTGATGGATGTGCGCGACGGACCGCAGCCAGCCGATCCGCACCGGTGAGGGCGCCGGGTTGTTCTCCACCCGGAGATTCGGAATGGGGTACGGCAGGTCGGAGAACCCCATGCTCACCTGGAACCCGCCGTACTGTTCCTTTTCGTCGAAGATCGACCCGATCGGCGGGAACGCCGTGCGCTGGAGCCAGGCCGTCGGGCGGCCGGTGGCGTCCAGGGCGGCCTTCACGTACTGCGCCGACGGCGCATGGAAGTAGTCGAACTGGAGGTCGTCCTCACGCGTCCAGACCACCTTGACGGGCTTGCCGACCTGGCGCGCCAGCAGCGCGGCCTCCGCACAGTAATCCGGCTTGGACTTGCGGCCGAACCCGCCGCCGAGCAGCGTGACGTGACACGTGACGTCGGCGGGCGTGATGCCCAGTGCCGCGGCGACCGTATCCTGCACGGCCTGCGGATTCTGCGTGCAGGTCCACACCTCCGCCCTGCCGCCACGCACCTCCGCGACAGCCATCGGCGGCTCCATCGGCGCGTGCGCGAGCATCGGGGTGTAGTACGTGGCCTCGTGCGTCGTGCCCACGCCGATGGCGGCGTCCACGTTGCCCAGATCGCGCATGACCCGGCCTGGCGTCGTGACGCTGCTCATGAGCGATGTGCGTAGCGACGCCGAGTCGAACGACGCGTTTGGACTGGACGTCCAGTTCACCGCCAGCGCCTTGCGCCCCTGCAGCGCGGCCCACGTGCTGGTGCCGACGACCGCGACGCCGCCGAGCGCCTTGAAGCCGTACGGAGGGGTGGCTTCCGGCAACCGCACGACGTCAGTCACACCAGCGACCTTGCGAGCCGCACCATCGTCGACGGACGCCACCGCGCTGCCGAGCACCGGCGGGCGCGCGATCGTGGCGAACACCATGCCGTCGCGCTCCACGTCGGCCCCGTAGATGCCGGTGCCCTTCACGATGTCGTCGAGGTCCACGCTCGGGACGGGCTTCCCCACGTACCGGTACGCCTCGGCCTTCTTGAACTGGAGGCTGGCCGCATCGGGGACGGGCAGTGTGCGCGCCGCGGCCACCAGTTCGCCGTACCCGAGCGAGCGGCCGCTCCTGTCGTGCACGACAGCGTGGTTGCGCGCCGCCACTTCAGCCACGGGGACGTTCCAGGTCCTGGCTGCCGCCTGCTCCAGCATCGTGCGCGCCGTGGCGCCGGCCACGCGCATCGGCTCGTAGAAGTCCCGGATGGAACAGGAGCCGTCCGTGTTCTGCGACCCGTACTTCCTGTCGCCCAGGGCCTGCACCACCTTCACGCGGGCCCAGTCGGCATCGAGTTCGTCGGCCACCACGAGCGGCAGCGACGTGCGGATGCCCGTGCCCATTTCGGACCTGTGCGCCACGATCTGCACCAGACCGTCAGGAAGGATCGCCAGGTAGACACCCGGCTCCCATGCCCCCTGGGCCAGGGCGTCCTGCGCGAAGACCGATAGCGGCGTCAGGCGCGTGCCGAGCACGAATGCGCCGGTGGCGGCGGCGCTGCCGAGGAAGGCGCGACGGGAGACCACCGCGCGGTTCATGCCTGCCTCCCGGCCGCCTGGGCCTCCTTGATGGCCGCGCGGATGCGCTGGTACGTTCCGCAGCGGCAGAGGATGCCGTCCATCTGCGCCTCGATCTGCGCGTCGGTGGCGTTGGGCCGGGTCGCGAGCAGCGCGGCGGCCTGCATGATCTGGCCGCTCTGGCAGTACCCGCACTGCGGCACCTGGTGCTTCTTCCATGCGGTCTGCAGCGGATGCTCGGCACCGGCGGGCGCCAGTCCCTCGATCGTCGTAATCGCCTTGCCCGCCACCCCGGAGATCGCCATCGCACACGACCGGATGGGTCGGCCGTCCATGTGGACCGTGCACGCGCCGCACAGGCCGATCCCGCACGAGAACTTCGTGCCTGTCAGCTTGAGCGTGTCGCGCAGCACCCAGAGGAGAGGCGTCTGCGGGTCGCCGATGAACTCGCGGGGTTCACCGTTGACGGTCAGCCTGACCGTCGCGCTGGTGGGAGCGGCTGTTTGAGACATGGGCGGACTCAGTGTAGCCGGACAGCCGGGGCGCGGTCTCCCCTGGCACCGACGCGCGTGGCAAGGAGGTAGCCGACCGCGTCGCGCGTCGGTTCATTGGCGAGCTTCACGTTCGGCGCTCGGCGTTCTTCAATGCACGCCCTGCCCGCTCTGCAAGCTGCCCGGTTCGGTTCCCAGACGCCGAATGGCCTGATTCCACATCTGGTCCGCCGGCGTGTCGAAGATCAGCTCGGGATCGATGTCGACCGTCAGCCATGCCGACGCCGCCAGTTCGTGGTCGAGTTGCCCGGGTCCCCAGCCGGCATAGCCGGTGAGCACACGCGCACGCGCTGGTGTCAGCTGGATGACTCGTCGCAGGAGTTCGATCGACGTCGACAGGTACAGGCCGGGTGCGACCTCGGTCTGCATGTCCTCTTCCATCGACTCGCCGAGGAGAATCCATCCGCGCTGCGGCTCGACCGGACCACCGGTCCAGAGGAGCGGCCCATCGGTCATCTCCACGGGTGGCTCGAGGGCGACGGCCTCCGCGGCCGCCGTCGTCGTCGGGCGATTGAGCACGAGCCCGAACGCGCCCTCGGCGTTGTGCTCGCAGAGCAGCACGACCGTGCGGTCGAAGTTCTCGTCCTGCATCTGGGGCATCGACAGCAGGAGGGTGGGCGCCAGGCTGGAAGACTCCCGTTGCGCGCGCATGGATCGATATTACCGGGTTCCGGGGTCCGGGGAACGGGTTCCGGGGTTCGGGGAACGGGTTCCGGGGAACCGGGAACGGGTACCGGGGTTCGGGGAACGGGTTCCGGGGACGGGGAACGGGTACCGGGGTTCGGGGAACGGGGAACGGGGACCGTGGGTGGGTTCCGCGTTCGGGCCCAGTCGACGTGCTCCATGACGACGGGGTGGGCAAGGGAGGGGTCCACCGCCGGGTCGCGCGGCTCGTGCAGGGCGGCGTGCGCGTCGGTATCGCGACTGGCCGCGATGGCGACCGCGATGTTGCGACGCAGCCGCCACACCTTCGTGCGGTACATCGGACTGTGCCGTATCGACGCCTGGAGCTCGTCGTCCGACGCGCGCCAGAGACGTGCCAGCGAGGCCTCGCGCCACAGCGGTCGTGCGACCCACACCGGGTCGTCGGTCATCGGCGCGCCGTCGTTCCAGGGACATACGTCCTGGCACAGATCGCAGCCGTACACCTGCGAACCAACCCGGTCGCGCTGCGCAGGCGCGATGCCCTGGTGCGATTCGATCGTCACGTAGGACAGGCACCGCGTCGCATCCACGACGTAGGGCTCCACGATCGCGCCCGTCGGACACGCGTCGATGCACCGCGTGCACGTGCCGCAGCGATCGGGAACCGCACCACCGGTCGGCAGGTCGATCGTCGTCAGGATGACGGACAGGAAGAGCCACGACCCGAGGTCCTGGTTGATCAGGCACGTGTGCTTGCCGATCCACCCGAGCCCGGCTGCGGCCGCCAGGGCCTTTTCCTGCACGGGGCCCGTGTCCACGTAGCCAACGGCCTCGAAGGGAGCGCCTGTGTGCTCCTTGAGCCAGCCGATGAGCCTGTGCTGCCGACGGCCGAGGACCTCATGATAGTCCTCGCCCCAGGCGTAGCGGGCGATACGCGCGTCGCCAGGGGCGTCGCGATCGATCGCGCGGGGGTGGTCGGTGTTGTAGATGGTGCCGGTGACGACGGCCGAACGTGCACCAGGGAGCACGCGGCCCGGGTCCATCCGCGCCTCGACGCTCCGCGTGACGTAGCGGAGGTCACCGGCGTAGCCCTGCGCGACCCAGTCGCGCAGGTAGTCGATTCTGGCCACGTGCTTGACCGGGGCCACACCGCACAGGTCGAACCCGAGCGTCAGCGCGTGAGCGCGGAGGGCGTCAAGGGAGAACATCGCCGGCCTTCGTCATTCGGCCGTCGGCCATCGGGAAGACATCATCGAAAGCCGGGCGGGGCACCGGACGGCGATCAATGCCGCCAGCGCCAACGAGCAGGCACGAATCCGACGTTCGTCGCCGCGGGACTTGTCCCGCGGGCAGCGCTTGTCCCGCGGGCAGCGCCGGACAAGTCCGGCGCCTACGAGATTCATGAGAGTCCGGCGCCTACGAGATTCATGAGAGCCCGGCGCCTACGAGATTCATGGGAGTCCGGCGCCTGCGAGATTCGTCGGAGTCCGGCAGCTGCGGGGCCCTGACTATGCCCGCGTGACGAGCTGCCGTACCACGTACGGCAGGATCCCGCCATGGCGGTATGCCGTCAGTTCCTCCGGCGTGTCGACGCGGACGCGCACGGTGAAGGACGTCGTCCGGCCGTCCTCGGCCGTGGCCGTGATCGCGAGCTCGCCGCGCGGCTTGAGCGCCGCGAGGGCGATGTCGAACGTCTCGCGGCCGCTGAGGCCGAGGCTCGCGGCGCTGTCGCCATCCTTGAACTGCAGCGGCAGCACGCCCATGTTGACAAGGTTGCTCCTGTGGATGCGCTCGAAGCTCTCGGCGATGACCGCACGCACGCCGAGCAGGCGCGTCCCCTTGGCCGCCCAGTCCCGAGACGACCCGGATCCGTACTCCTTGCCCGCGATGACCATGAGCGGCACGCCGGCTTGCTGGTACTGCATCGCGGCGTCGTAGATGCTCATCTGCTCGTCGCCCGGCAGGTACAGCGTCACGCCGCCCTCGGTGCCGGGCGCGATCTGGTTGCGCAGCCGGATGTTGGCAAACGTGCCGCGCATCATCACCTCGTGGTGCCCGCGCCGCGCGCCGTACTGGTTGAAGTCCTTCGGCTGCACGCCGTTGGCGATGAGGTATCGCCCCGCCGGGCTGTCGGCCTTGATCGACCCGGCGGGCGAGATGTGATCGGTCGTCACGCTGTCGCCGAGCAGCGCCAGGACGCGGGCGCCCTTCACGTCGGTGATCGCCGCCGGCTCGAGTTCCATGCCCTCGAAGTAGGGCGGGTTGGCGATGTAGGTGGAGTCGGCCTTCCACGCGAACCGGTCACCCTCGGGCGCCGGCAGATCCTGCCAACGCTGGTCGCCCTTGAACACGTCCGCGTACCGCCGCTGGTACATCTCCGACTGCACCGCTGCCAGCATCGTCTGCTGGATCTCCTGCTGGGTCGGCCAGATGTCCTTGAGGTAGACGTCCTGCCCGGCCTGATCCTGGCCGAGAGGCTCGCGCGTGATGTCGACGGTCAGGCTGCCGGCCAGCGCGTAGGCGACGACGAGCGGGGGCGACGCCAGGTAGTTGGCGCGCACCTGTGGCTGGATGCGTCCCTCGAAGTTGCGGTTGCCGCTCAGCACCGAGCACACGACGAGATCCTTCTCGTCGATGACGCGCCGACACGTCCTCGGGCAGCGGTCCGCTGTTGCCGATGCAGGTCGTGCAGCCGTAGCCCACGAGGTTGAAGCCGAGTGCGTCGAGGTAGGTGTTCAACCCGGACTTCGCGTAGTACTCGGTCACGACCTGCGAACCGGGCGCGAGCGAGGTCTTCACCCAGGGCCTGGTCCGCAGCCCCTTCTCGACGGCCTTCTTGGCCACCAGTCCCGCAGCAATCATCACGCTCGGGTTCGAGGTGTTCGTGCAACTCGTGATGGCGGCCACGACCACCGCGCCATGCGTGAACTGGTCGGCCCATGCCGGTGCCTGGACGGCTACCGCGGCGGCCGCCCCGCCGCCGGCGCCCTTCTTCCGAGGCTCGGCGAGCATCTCGTCGCGCGAGGAGCCGAACGACGCCTTCGCGTCCTTGAGCGGCACGCGATCCTGCGGGCGCCGCGGGCCCGCGAGGCTCGGTTCCACCGTCGCGACATCGAGCTCGATTGCGTTGGTGTAGACGGGGTCCACGGTCGCGTCGGTGCGGAACAGGCCCTGCGCCTTCGCGTAGGCCTCGACCAGCGCGACCTGCGCGTCCGAGCGGCCGGTCAGCCGCAGGTAGTCGAGCGTCATGTCGTCGATCGGGAAGATGGCGATCGTCGAGCCGTACTCGGGCGACATGTTGCCGATCGTCGCGCGGTCGGCGATGGTCAGGTGGCTGAGGCCGGGGCCGAAGAACTCGACGAACTTGCCGACGACGCCGTGCTTGCGCAGCCGCTCCGTGATCGTCAGCACGAGGTCGGTGGCGGTGATGCCTTCCTGCAGCCTGCCCGTGAGCTTGAAGCCGACCACGTCGGGAATGAGCATCGACGAGGGCTGGCCGAGCATCGCGGCCTCCGCCTCGATTCCGCCCACGCCCCAGCCGACCACGCCGAGCCCGTTGACCATCGTCGTGTGTGAGTCGGTACCGAAGAGCGTATCGGGATACGCGACGGTCTGTCCGTCGACGGTCTCGCGGCACACGACGCGGGCGAGGTACTCGACGTTGACCTGGTGCACGATGCCCGTGCCCGGTGGAACGACGCGGAAGTTCGAGAACGCGTTCTGGCCCCACCGCAGGAACTCGTAGCGCTCGCCGTTGCGCTGGTACTCGAGGTCGACGTTGAGCGCGAAGCTGTCGGGCCGGCCGAAGTGGTCCACCTGCACCGAGTGGTCGATGACCAGTTCCACGGGCTGCACCGGGTTCACGCGCGACGGGTCGCCGCCGAGCGCGACGACGCCGTCCCGCATGGCCGCCAGGTCCACCACCGCCGGCACGCCAGTGAAGTCCTGCAGCAGCACGCGCGCCGGCATGAACGCGATCTCCCGCTCCATGCCGCCCGTGACGTCCCACCCGGCGAGCGCCGCCACGTCGTCCTTCTTGACGAAGGCGCCGTCCTCGCGCCGCAACAGGTTCTCCAGGAGGATGCGAAGCGAGTACGGCAGCCGGGTCACTCCGGGGAACCCGGCCTCGACGAGGGCCGGCAGGCTGTAGTAGTGCACGGTCTCGCTGCCGACCGTGAGTGTGCGGCGTGTCTTGAAGGAGTCGGACATACAGCCGACGATCCTATCAAAGCGGCAGCCGTCACAAGAAGAAAGGGTTAAAGGGTCGAAGGCAGCAGGGCAGAATCGACCGCTCAGTCCTGACGGCGCGCCAGTATCTGGTCGACGACGACGATCACCACGACGACGAGGCCGACGATGAGGCGGTCGTAGAAAGTCGCGCCGGGAATCTGCGGCAGCGCGTTGCGGAGCACGCCGAAGATGAGCGTGCCGAGGACCGCCCCCACGACCGACCCGCGCCCACCCGACAGGCTGGCGCCGCCGACCACCGCCGACGCGATGATGTCGAGTTCGTACCCGTTGGCGAGATCGGCCTTGCCCTGACCCTGTCCGAGCACCAGGATGACGCCCGAGAGCGACGCCAGCAGGGCCGAGGCGAGATAGACCATCGTCTTGACGCGCCCGACACGGATGCCCGTGTAGCGGGCAGCGGTCTCGTTGCCGCCGACGGCAAAGACCGCCCGGCCCGTCTGGACATGGCGCATGAAGAGCTGGAAGACGACGGTCAGCAGGACCATCGTGATGGGCGCCAGCCAGTCCAGCGGCACGCCCAGCGGCGCCCAGCGCGGCGGGATGCGGGCGGAGACGTCGAAGAACCGGCCCTCGGTGACGATGTACGCCAGCCCGCGCGTGACGCCCATGACGCCGAGGGTCGCGATGAAGGGCGGCAGCCGCACGAGCACGACGAGCACCGCGCTCAAGGCGCCGGCGAACACGCCGACGCCGAGGCCGGCGAGAATCGAGGCCGCCAGGGACCACTGGCTCTCGAGGTACTGGTGGCCGAGCACCACGGTCGTGAGCGCGATGACGGCGCCGGGCGCGAGGTCGACGCCGCCCGAGATGATGACCATCGACGCGCCGATGGCTGCGATGCCGTAGATGGCCGAGTACTTGAGGATGAGCAGCCCGTTCTCGGCGTTCAGGAACGGGTGACGCCCGCCACCGTCGGGCCAGAGATACCAGGCGAAGAACGCGATCTCGGCCAGCAGGATGAACAGGGTGCTGAGTTCACGCGTGCGGAGCAGCGTCGCCAGCCGCCCGGATCCAGGCCTCCCCGCCGGAGTGCCGCTCGCGCCGTGACCTGGCACGCGGACGGCCGCCATCACGGCCGTGAGCCAGGCGAGGTTGACGGGACTCATGCCGCGTCGGTCTCCGAGGCGCGCGTGGCCAGGTGCATCACGTCTTCTTCGGTGGCGCCGCGGCGCACCTCGCCTTCCACGCGGCCCTGTCTGAGCACCACGATCCGATCGGCGAGCGCAAGCAGCTCGGGCAGGTCGCTCGACACCACCAGGCAGCCCATGCCCAGCGCAGCCTCCTCACGAATGAGGTGGTGGATGTCGTGCTTGGCGCCGACGTCCACGCCCTTGGTGGGTTCGTCGAGCAGCAGCACCCGCGGCGACGTCGCCAGCCACTTGGCCAGCACGACCTTCTGCTGGTTGCCGCCGCTCAGGCTGTCGGGCGGAACGTCGATCGAGGCCGCCTTGATGCCCCACCGCTTCAGCAGGACCTCGCATTCGGCGCGTTCCCGGCCCAGCGCGCGAACCCAGCCATCACGCGCGGCCTCGCGGGCCAGCAGCAGGTTCTCGCTGATCGGCAGGTTGAAGAACAGGCCCTGGGACTGGCGCATCTCGGGCTGGAGCACCACGCCGCGCCGGATGGCGTCGGCGGGCGCGTGCGGCGCGAACGGCTGACCGTCGACGTGCATCGACCCGGCGTGCGGGCGGTGCAGCCCGAAGATCGTCTCGACGACTTCGGTCCGGCCCGCGCCGATCAGGCCGAACAGCCCGACGATCTCGCCTTCGCGCACCTGGAGGTCGACGCCGGTGAAGTGCGGCCGGCGCGTCAGTCCGCGCACGTCGAGCCGGACGCGGTCCACGACCTTCCCCTCTCCGTGGCCGGTCTCGAGGTCGCGCCCGACCATCGCGCGAACGATGGCCGGCGGCGACAGGTCCCCGATGGGCCACGTGCCGACGTGCTGTCCGTCGCGCAGCACCGATACCGTCCGGCACAGGCGGAACACCTCGGGCAGTCGATGCGATACGTAGATCAGCGTCACGCCGCGACTGCGCAACTGTTCGAGGACGGCGAACAGGTGATCGACCTCGGCATCGGTCAGCGACGTGGTGGGCTCGTCGAGGATCAGGATGTCGCACTCGAAGGCGAGGGCGCGCGCGACCTGCAACAGTTGCTGCTGCGCCGCGCTGAGGTGCGCCACCGTCGTCGATGGGTCCACGTGGAGGTGGAGTCGCGCCAGCAGGGCGGCCGCCCGCTCGCGCATGGCCCGGCGATCGACGAACCAGCCGCGGCGGACCTCGTGCCCGGCGAAGATGTTCTCGGCGACGTCGAGATTCGGGAAGAGCAGCGTCTCCTGATGGACCAGGCCGATGCCGGCCGCCAGCGCGGCCCGCGGGTCGGCGAGGTCGAGCGGCGCATCACCGCGCAGCAGGCGCCCCGCGTCGGGCCTGTGGATGCCGGCCGCGATCTTCATCAGGGTGCTCTTGCCGGCGCCGTTCTCGCCCATGAGGGCGTGCGAGTCCCCTGCGGCCACCGCGAGCGTGACGCCGCGAAGCGCCTTGACGCCGCCAAAGGCCTTGGAGACACCGTCGAAGACCAGCGCGGGCATGCCTATTGGCCGCGCTCGAGGGCGTTCCACTCGACCAGGTACGCGTCGACGTTGGCGCGGTTCACCACGTCCACGCCCGAGTCGATGATCTTCTCGGCAGGCATGCGCCCGGCCTTGATCTCGGCGAGCAGCCGAACGGCCTCGCTGCCCCAGCCGAAGTACTTCTGCCCGACGAGGGTGTGGACCTTGCCGGCCTTCAGCAGTTCCGGGGCCGGCGGAATCGTGTCGAAGCTGAAGACGCGGGTGCGGGCGGTGTCGACGGGCTCGAGCGCGTTGCGCGTCATGATCGGCCAGCCGCCGACCGAGATCCACGCGTCGAGATCGGGATACCTGTTGGTCGCCGTGGCGATGATCTCGCCCGCCCTGACGATGTCCTCCTTGACGTCGAACGTCTCGACCACCGAGATACCGGGCTGCTGGGCGAGCACGTCGCGGACGCCCTCGAGGCGACGCGTCAGGTTGTATGCGCCCAGGCTGGTCATCAGCGCCACCTTGCCCTTGCCCCCGAGCGCCGTGACGGCCTCGGTCGCGAGCCGCTGGCCGGCCTTGAAGTCGTCGACGCCGTAGTACGCCAGGCGCTGCGACGTCGGAGCGTCGGCATCCCACGTGATCACGGGAATGCCGGCGGCAATGGCCCTGTCGATCACCGGGGCGAGGAAGTCGCCGTTGGTACAGGAGATCGCGATGCCGTCCACGCGCTGCGAAATGAACGACTCCAGCACTTCCTTCTGGCGCAACTGGTCGGCCGACTCGGGCGCACGCCAGATGACCTCGATGTTGCCCAGTTCCTTCGCCTTGCGTTCGGCGCCGATCCGCGCGTAGTTGAACACGGGAATGTCGAGCGCCTTGGGGATGATGGCAAAGCGCAGCGGCCTGGGCGCGGCGGGGTCCGGCGCGGGGGTGCCGCCACCGCAGGCGGCCGTGAGCCATCCGAGGCACAGGAGGAGCGCAAGTCGTCGCATGGGCAGTCTCGGCCGGACCTCCGGGAACACGACACCTCGTGCGTCGCGTGACCCGCGGACTCCAGCGTGGGCGGATTGTACCCCACGGGGGTCATCGGGACGGGTGTAGTCTTGACTCCACAGCCATGACTCGACGTGACTTCCTCGCTTCCACGGCTCCGGCCGCGGCCATCACCCTCGGCGGCGGGACCGGCGCGGTCGCCCAGACCGCCACGCGGCCCCGCGAGCTGTACGAACTCAGGCGCTACCGGATCCGCGTCGGCCACATGCGCGACACGACACGCGCCTACCTGCGCGACGCGCTGCTGCCCGCCCTCGGGCGCCTCGGCCTCGGACCAATCGGGATGTTCGACGTGACGACGGGCGAACCGCCGACGGCCGTCGTCCTGATCCCCCACGGAACGGCGGAGTCGGCCGTGTCCGTCTCGCGCCGGCTGGCGGCCGATGCCGCGTACGTCGCGGCGGCAGCGCCGTTCTTCAACGCGCCGGCCGATCGTCCGGCCTTCGACCGCGTGGAGTCGTCACTGCTGCTGGCGTTCGAAGGCATGCCGCAACTGCAGGCGCCCGACACGGGCAAACCGCGAATCTTCGAGATTCGGCGCTATGAAGCGCCCAGCGAGGCGGCCAGCCTCAAGAAGATCGAGATGTTCGACACGGGCGGCGAACTGGCCATCTTCCGCAAGGTGGGGTTCCACTCGGTGTTCTTCGGCCAGACGCTCTACGGCGTGCGGCTGCCGCAGTTCGAGTACATGCTCGCCTACGCGTCGATGGCCGAGCGCGAGACCCAGTGGAACGCCTTCCGCAACGATCCGGACTGGAAGGTGCTGTCGCAGAAGGAGGAGTACAAGGATGCCGCGATCATGTCCGGCGCGACATCCACCTATCTCGCGCCACAGCCCTGGTCCCAGATCTGATGCGTGATGGCTTGAACGGCGCGGTCGGAGACCGCGCCCTGCCTCAGTCGCCTTGGCGCGCGCGTCAGGCCGACTGATTCGATCGGCGCGCGCGGTCGGCGGCCACGGCCAGCACGATGATGATGCCGATGATGATCTCCTGCACGTAGTTGGGCCAGCCCATCTGCTGGCTGCCGTTGCGCAGGAACGCCATGACCAGCGCGCCGATCAGTGAGCCGGCGATCGTGCCCTCGCCTCCCGACAGGCTGCCGCCGCCGATCACCACGGCGGCGATCACGTCCAGTTCCGTACCGATGGCCACCGTCGGATCGCCCTGGCGCAGGCGTGACATCTGCATCACGCCCGAGAGGCCGAACAGGAGACCTGCCAGGCCGTAAATCCACACCGTGAGCCTGTCGGTCTGCACACCACAGGCGCGCGCCGCGGCCTCGTTGCTGCCGATGGCGAAGACACGCCGGCCGAAGACCGTCTGCTGCAGCAGGAAGGTCGCGGCCACGGCCAGCGCGAGCGACACCCACACGCCCGGCGCCACGAGCAGCCAGGACGGCGACGGGAACGTGACGGCGAGTTCGTTGACCCACGTGCCGGGCACGTTCACCGTCTGCTGGCTGGCCAGCCACTTCGCCACCCCGCGCGCGACGCCGAGCATGCCCAGCGTCGCGATGAAGGGCAGGACCTTCAGCCGCGTGATGGCCAGGCCGTTGACCAGGCCGACGATGCCCCCGGTGGCCACGCCGCCCGCGATGGCCGCGATGGGTGGGTAGCCGTCGCGCAGGCCCAGGGCCGTGACCACCCCCGCGAGCGCGATGGTGGATCCCACGGCCAGGTCGATGCCGCCGCTGATGATGATGAAGGTCATCCCGATCGCGCCGAGCGCCACGATGACCGTCTGCGCGAGGACGATCCGCAGGTTGCGCGGAGACAGGTACTGCGCCGGGTCGTCGCTCATCAGCGCGAAGAAGGCGATGACGGCCACCAGGCCCAGGATGGGGGCCAGCGACGACAGGCGCTCACGGAGGCTCACCGACATGGCTGGACCGACTCCAGGGCAACGCAGAATTCATCGTTCATCGTTCTGCCTTCGGCGTTCACTGTGCCGTTCCGATCGCCGCGGTCATCACCGACTCCGGCGTCCACTCGGCCAGCGGACGCGCCGACGTCAACTGGCCGCGACTCATGACGGCCAGCGTGTCACAGAGTCCGAAGAGTTCTGGCAGGTAGGAGCTGACGATCACCACGGCGCACCCGGCGTCGGCGGCGGCGGCGATGGCGTCGTACAGGTGGACCTTGCTGCCCACGTCCACGCCGCGCGTCGGCTCGTCGAGGAGCCACACCGTCGCCTCCTGGTGCAGCAGGCGACCGAGCGCGACCTTCTGCTGGTTCCCGCCCGACAGCGTGCGGACGGGCTGGAGCGGCGAGCGTGCCTTGACCTTGAGCGTGTCGAGCCAGCGCTGCCCTTGCGCGCGCTGCGCACGTCCGTCCACCACGCCGTGTCGGCTCACGCTGCCGTAGCGCGTGCACGTCAGGTTGTCGGCGAGTGACATCGGCAGCGAGAGCCCTTCCCCCTTGCGGTCCTCGCTCAGGTACCCCACGCCGGCGGCCAGTCGAGCCCATGGCGCGCGGGACTCGAGGGGCACGGGTTGGCCGTTCACCGACATCCGCCCGCTCACGGGGCGCGTCTCGAGCCCCATCAACCCGCGCAGGAGTTCCGTGCGACCCGCGCCGACCAGCCCCGCGATGCCCAGCACCTCTCCGGCGCGGACGCGCAGCGTCGCGTCGCGCACGCGGCCCTCGACCCCCACACGCTCGGCCTCGAGTCGGACGCCCTCGCGGGGACCCCGCTGGCGCGTCGGAAACAGGTCGGCGACATCGCGCCCCACCATGTGACTGATGATCTGGGCGTCGGTGACCGACTCGACGGCGCCCGACCAGACCGTGCGGCCGTCACGGAGCACAGACAGGTCGTCGGCGATCGCCCGGACTTCCTCCAGGAAGTGGCTGATGTAGACGACGGCCACGCCGCGGTCACGCAGTCGGCGCACGAGGTCGAAGAGGCGCTCGACGTCCTCGCGGGGCAAGCTGCTGGTGGGCTCGTCCATCAGGACGACTCGCGCGTCGGCCGAGACCGCGCGGCAAATCTCCACCACCTGGCGCGCCGCGATGGGCAGGTCCGCCACGCCACGATCCGGGTGCAGTTCGGGGTGATGAAACGGCTCGAGCACGCGCGCGGCCTCGGCGCGGGCCGCGGCCCGATCGTAGCGCCCGCCCCGACGCGGCTCGCGGCCGAGCAGGATGTTCTCGGCCACGGTCAGGTGGTCGCAGAGCGAGAGTTCCTGGTGGATCAGGGCAATGCCGGCCTCGCGAGCCTCGAGCGGGCCGGCTGGCTGGTATGCCGCTCCCCCGATCGCCATCCGCCCGGCGTCGGGTCGGAGCCCGCCCGCGATGACGTTCATGAGGGTGCTCTTGCCCGCGCCGTTCTCGCCGACGAGCGCGTGGACGCGACCCGGGCGGATCTCCAG
The DNA here is from genome assembly GCA_963715265.1 of uncultured Acidobacteriota bacterium. Taxonomy (GTDB): domain Bacteria; phylum Acidobacteriota; class Vicinamibacteria; order Vicinamibacterales; family Vicinamibacteraceae; genus Luteitalea. The sequence goes on along the minus strand of CAVQRQ010000002.1, from coordinate 723,837 downwards.
CGTGACGCCGTCCAGCGCTTTCGTGGCACCGAAGTGCTTCGCGATGTCCGTGAGCGTCAGCATCGGGAGTCGGGAGTCGGGAGTCGAGGTCGGGAGTCGAGTGTAGCCCCGGGTGTCCTTGGGCACCGAAAGCCCGGAGGGCGAAGGTGGCCCACCCGGCCGGTATCGACAGCGGCGTGGTCGCTTGCCCTGAGCGAAGTCGAAGGCGAGACCGCGCCCTACCTGGGCAAATACTCCGACAGCGGCGGCGTCAGGAGCGATCTGGATGCCTCCGCGTCGAGGTTCTCCGGCGTCACGATCGTGACGCCGGTGTCCACGCGTGGCTGGACCGGCTGCCCCTGCAGGTGCGCCACCATCGTCTTCACGCCCTGATAGCCCATCTCGAAGGGGTTCTGCAGCACGAGGCCGTGGAGCTGTCCGCCGCGCATCGCCGTGATGAACGCCTCGCTCGAGTCGAATCCCACGAACTTGACCTGTCCGGTCTTCCCGACGTCCTGCAGGGCCAGCAGCATGCCGGCCGTTGACGACTCGTTCGGCGTGAAGATGCCATCGACCTGCGCGCCGAACCGGTTCAGGAGGTTTTCCGATGCCCGCTTGGCCGTATCGCGCGTCGGGCCGGCGTACTGGTCGGAGGACAGGATGGAGATGCCTGGATACGCGGCCTGCAACCGATCCAGAAACCCCTTCTCCCTGGCGTCCGTGCTGGCCGAGCCTTCCTGGTAGCGCAGGAGAAGGACACGGCCCTTGCCACCGAGCAACTCTCCGAGCCTGTCGGCCGCCAGTGCCCCGCCCTTCTCGTTGTCGGTCGCCACGAAGCTCACGGCATCGTCGGACGCAAGAGCCGAATCGATGACGACAGTCGGAATGCCCGCCCGCTTCGCCTCCTGGACGGGCCTGACCAGCGCGCTGGCGTCGAGCGGAGCGAGGACGACGCCATTGACCCCCTGGCTGAGGAATCCCTCCACGACCTGGATCTGCTGTTCGCGATCGTCCTCGCGAATCGGGCCCTTCCAGGTCAGGCGAACCGCAACGCCCTGCGCCTCGTACTCGCGCTGCGCCTTGATGGCGCCGGCATGGATGCTCTTCCAGAACTCGTGCGTCGTCCCCTTGGGGATGACGGCGAGGTGCAGGCCGCCGACGGCCTTCAGGTCCTTGCCGGTCTGAGCCGGGTCGCTGCTTCCCCCGCAGCCCGCCGCCACTGCGAGGACGAAGGCCAGTACTCCACGTTGCATGCGCACGTTCACTCTCCGCATTAGTGCCGCCGGACAAGTTCCAGGGCGCCAGCGGCGCCAGCAGGCACGAATCCGAGGGGCGTCACCGAGGGACTCTCCCGCGGCCAGGGCGCCGGACGAGTCCGGCGCCTACGAGATTCACAAGGACCGCCGGACAGGTCCGGCGCCGACGAGATTCACAAGGGCCGCCGGACAAGTCCGGCGCCGACGAGGTTCACAAGGACCGCCGGACAAGTCCGGCGGCACAGGCCTCCCGCGGCTACATGGGCACATCCCGGCGTCGCGGGGGTCGGTCCGCCATAAGCGTCTACATGGGCGCGTCCGGCGCGTAGACCGCCTTGACGTAGTCGGCCGCGCGACGGTCGTCGCCCGCGAAGGCCCGCGGGATGTCCTCGAGCGCGCGGTAGCGGTGCGTGACGATGCGGCTGACGTCGACGCGACCGGATTCGAGCAATTCGAGTGCCTGACGATACACCGACGGGCGGCCGTCGGGATCGAATCCGCCGGATGCCCCGATCGGCGAGACGAGCACCGGCTCGCGAAACATCAGGGTGTTCAGCACGCCCAGGTCCACGCCCGACTGCCCGTGGGCGTAGAGCACGACCGTCGCCTGTTTGCGGATCAGGCCGGGCATCTGGCCGAAGACCCGACCGCTGCCGGAGGCATCGATGAGGTACTCGACACGACGGCCCGCCGTCAGCGTCAGCGTCGCGTCCACCACGTCGTCGGCGACCGGGTCGATGACCGAGTCGGCGCCGTACTCGCGTGCCAGGTGCTGTCGCAGCGCGTTGGGCTCGCTCACGAGGATGCGGCCCTCGAAGCCGATCACCTGGCGCAGGTGCTGGAGGAACAGCAGACCCGCGGGGCCGGCACCGGCGATGAACGCCGTCCGCACCCGTGCGGCGGGGTCGGTGGACTGGAGACGATAGCGGGCGACGTCCGCCATGCGACTGGCAGCGGCCTGCGCGTGCAGGATGCAGGCGAGCGGCTCGGTCATCGCCGCCTGCTCGGCGGGCAGGGTGCGGCCGCGGCGAACGGCGTTGACCGCGGGCACGACGATGACGTCGGCCAGTCCGCCCTGCAGCCCGGTGATGCCGTGCTCGCCGTACGTCTCGCACTGGTGGGAGTCGCCGGTGGCGCAGTACTCGCACAACGCGGGCGCGGCGGCGCTCAGACAGTTGCGGCCCTGATCGAGCACGACAGCGTCACCGACTTCGAGATCCCGCACCTCCGGGCCACGCGCCTCGACGACGCCGGCCACCTCGTGCCCCAGCACCTGGGGCGACACGGCGAACGGGATCGGCCGCCCGAGGCGATCGGTGTGGTAGTTGGCGTGTCCCTCGAAGATGTGGAAGTCGGTGCCGCACAGGCCCACGCCCGTCACTCGCACGACGACATCGCGGGGTCCGACGACGGGATCGGCCACCTCGCCGATGGTCATCACACCCGGGGCTGAGAGGACGGCCGCCCTCACAGCGCACTCCTGGGCGGCATCGGCAATTGCGGCATCGGCACTTTCAGAATTTCACAATTGCAGAATTTCATTACCACCGCCACTGTTCGAGCTGCTGATGGTGGTGAGGCAATTCTGAAATTCTGCAATTGTGCAATTCCTAGAGGCTGACGCTCTGCTCCGCCCATACCTGGAACTCGCGGTGCTTGTTGACTTCCGACTTCCCGAGGACCTCTCCGCTGGCCACGCGGCGCACGTACTCGAAGACCTCGAGCCCCACCTCGTCGATCGTGGCGGTGCCGTCGATGATGCCGCCGGCAGACATGTCGATGTCCGACTGCATCCGCTCGAAGATGGCGGTGTTGGACGCGAGCTTGAGCACGGGTGCGATGGCGTTGCCGATTGTCGTGCCGCGGCCCGTCGTGAACACGACCAACTGCGCGCCCGAGGCGATGAGGCCCGGTGTCGACTCCTGGTCGTATCCCGGGCCCTGCATCAGGTACAACCCGTGCCCCCTGGGCTGCTCGGCATAGCCGACCACGCCCTCGACACGCGTCGTGCCGGCCTTGGCGATGGCGCCGAGTGACTTGATCGTGATGTTGAGCAGGCCGCCGGCCACGTTGCCCGGACTGGGGTTTTCGTTGAGAACCGTGCCGAACCTGGACGCGTAGTCCTTGTACCAGTCCACCATGCCGTAGACGGCGTGCCCCGTGGCGGCGTCTCGCGCTCGCCAGGCGAGGATGTGCTCGGCCCCGCAGAACTCCGGCACCTCGGTGATGAGGACCGTGCCGCCCTGGCGCACGAGTTCGTCGGCGGCGCGGCCGAGCGCCGGGTTGGCCGACAGCCCGGAGAACCCGTCCGAGCCACCGCACTTCACGCCCATCGAGAGCTCGCTCACGGGGGCCGGCGTCCGCGTGATCCGGTTGACGACCGGCAGCATGGCCTCCACGGCCTCGAGGCCACGCTTCACCGCCCCCTGCGTGCCGCCAGCCTCCTGGATGCCGATGCGTGCCACCGGCTTGTTCAGCGGACGATGGCGGTCGCTGAGGTACTGCTCCATGACCGTCAGGTTGGTCTTCTCGCAGCCGAGCCCGATGAAGACCACGCCGCCCACGTTGGGGTGCTCGGCGTAGGCGGCCAGCGTGCGCAGCATGACCTCGATGTTGGATCCGTCGGAGCAGCCGCAGCCCTTGTTGTGCGGAATGGCCGTCACGCCGTCGACGTTGGGGTACCTCGCCGTATCGAAGAGCGTGAACTCGGCAATCGTGGCGATCTGCACGGCCTCGTGCGCGGCGCACATGCTCGTCGGGACGATGAGCACCCAGTTGCGGATGCCGACGCGGCCATCAGGCCGCCTGTAGCCGAGAAAGGTAGCGCGCTCGGCCTCGGGCACGTACGCAGGCGCCGGTGTGTGCATGTCCTCGTCGAGCTCGCGCACGACAGGCACGTCGTTGGACATGTTCGCCCGTGAGATGAGCGCCCCGGCGGGCAGACCGAGCGAGGTGCCGATTGGCTGACCGTACTGCCTGACGAACTCCCCTTCCGGGATTGGCACCAGGGCGAAGCGATGACCGGGCGTCACGTCGTCGAGCACGTCGACAACCGCGGCGCCGACATGGACGGCCGTCCCGCGCGGCACGGGCACGCGGGCGACCGCGACGTTGTCACGGGAATCGACCTGAATGGCGCAGGCAGAGAGGGGCGCGGCGTGCGGCGTGGCTGTAGACATGACGTGATCCCGTCCAATGGTACGGCCGGTTCGCGCTGACCCGCCGTCGCACCCCGACCGATGCCCCGCGCTGCCGGCGCCGGCGGCGATCTTCCAAGCGTCGCGTCGGCGGGGCAATATGTGTCTAAATTGTGTCTAAAGCTTTTCTATTTGTTGACACGCCCAATTTTCCTCAAGTAGATTCCGCCTGACTGTCTCATTGGTCACACCACATTGGCGCTTAGGCATCAACTACACCTACTCGCAAGCGCGAGGCGTGGCCGGGGCGCCCAACAGCGACAACGTCGCACGCATCCAGATCCCCGAGTACTACCACCTGAACTACGGACGCAGCGACATCGACCGCCCCCACGTGTTCAACTTCACCAGCATCGTCGAACTGCCGTTCGGCCCGGGCCGACGGTGGCTCAACGACGGCGGCGTCGTGGGCGCCATCGTCGGTGGATGGCAGTTGAACAACGTCGTCGCCGTGCTGAGCGGCACGCCCTTCAACGTGACGGCGTCAGGCGCGTCGCTCAACGCACCGGAGAGCGCGCAGCGCGCCGACCTCGTGGGCACGCCTACGGTGTATGGGACGGGTGCCGCCGAGCGCGGCCAGCGCTTCTCGTACTTCAGCCCACTGGCGTTCGCGCCAGTGACCGAGGCTCGCTTCGGCACCGCGCCCTGGAACGTGCTCTACGGACCAGGGTACTGGCGGTGGGACCTGGGGCTGTTCCGTGAAGTCCGTTTTGGAGGCTCGCGGAGCCTGCAGTTCCGGTTCGAAGGCTTCAACATCCTCGACACGCCGCGCTTCAACAACCCGGGCGGCAACGTGTCGAACCTGCGCCTGAACCCGGATGGCTCGGTGCGCGACCTGAACGGCTTCACCGAGATCACCAGCGTGGTGGGCGCCAGCGGACGGCAACTGCGACTCGGTATCCGCTTCGGCTTCTAGCCGACTCTGCATCGACGCCGACGCCGACGCCCGCCCCGCGCGGTGCGTCGGCGTCGTTCGTTTCCGGCGACACGCGAGTGCCACCCCGGAGTGGGCGTCCTGCCCGGATGGGTCCACCCACCGGCCAGCGTTCAACCGACAGTGGTCTTCCCAGCGGCGGGTCGACAGGAAACATGTGTCTCAAATATGTCCTAATCTTTTCTTTTTATTGACACGGGCAATTTTCCTCACGTAGATTCCGGCTGGCTGTCTCATTGGTCACACCACATCGGCTCTCGGCCCGCGCGGTGAGCGTCGCCGGGCCGTGCCGGGGTCGATGGGCGGCGACGCGGCCAGAGACTCTGGGAGGACTACATGATCAGGTCACGTCGGCTTCAATGGCTCGCCTGCGCACTGCTGGCACTGGGCGGCCTCGCCGCCAGCGTCACGCCGTGCGGCACAGGCCGCGCGCGGCAGCATCCTCGGCAATACCGCGGACGGTCTGGCGCCGCGGTGCCGGGGGCGACCATCACCATCACCGAGGTCCGCACCAACATCGTGCAGATCGCGGTCAGCAACGAGTCGGGCAACTACACCTTCCCCAACGTCCGGGACGGCCTCTACAGGGTCGAGGCGGAACTGGCCGGCTTCAAGAAGGCCCTCCGCGAGAACGTGCAGGTCGGACGTCAACACCACCATCCGTGTGGACTTCCGGCTCGAGGTCGGCGACCTGAGCGAGACCCTGACCGTGACGACCGAGGCGCCGGCGCTGCAGACCGACCGCGCCGACACGGGCCGCATCATCCAGGGCCAGGCCATCCAGGCCATGCCGCTCGGCTTCGGCCGCAACTTCCAGGGCATGTGGGCCACGGTGCCCGGCGCGACGCGCCCGACCCGCCCCCACTCCGAGTTCTTCAACTCGCAGGACTCCCTCGAGAGCAAGGTCAACGGCCAGAGCCGCCTGGCCAACAACGTGCAGATGGAGGGCATCGACAACAACCACCGCACGGGCCTGCTGACGGTGCTGATCCCGTCGGCCGAGGCGCTCGAGACGGTGGCCGTCAGCACGAGCAACTTCGACGCCGAGTTCGGGCGCGCCGGCGGCGCGGTGACCAACGTGACGCTGAAGTCGGGCACCAACGACCTGCGTGGCAGCGCGTTCTGGTTCCACGGCAACGACAGCCTCAACGCCGACGCCCTATTTCGCCAGGACGAAGCCCGACACCGACTACAACCAGTTCGGCTTCGTGGTCGGCGGCCCGATCCGCAAGAACAGGCTGTTCTACTTCGGTGACTACCAGCGCACCAACGACAACCTCGGCAAGAACTGGCGCTTCTTCGTGCCGCCGGCCGAATGGCGCAACGGCGACTTCAGCAGCGCCACCAACACGGTCATCCGCGACCCGCTGACAGGCGACGCGGCCGGCAACAACAGGGCGGCCTTCGCCAGCAACGTCATTCCGGCCAGCCGGCATCAGTCCGATTTCGCGCGACGTGCTCGCCCTGGTGCCGCTGCCGAATATCCCCGGCCAGCCGATCGGCCAGCCGAACTTCGAAGGCACGACCCTCCGCGAACGCAAGACCGACCAGTTCGACATCAAGGTCAACTGGCAGGCGAGCGCGAGCGACCAGTTCTCGCCCCGCTTCAGCTTCATGCGCCCCGTCGTGATCGACCCGTCGCCCTACAGCGGCAACATCGGCGGGCCGGCCAATGGCGGGTTTGCCGGCACCGGCACCAACGACACGATCGTCACCGGGCTCGAACTGGACGCGCACCTGGAGCAACACCCTCGTGATGGAGGTCCGCGGCGGCTACACCTGGTACCACAACGTGGCCGCCTCCGAAGGCCAGGGCCTCAACACGGCGCAGGAGCTCGGCGTGCCCGGCGTGAACATCAGCGACTACACCAGCGGCATCATGCGGGTGGAACTCCAGAACTACAGCAACCCGCTGGTCGGGTTCTCGAACTCGATGCCGTGGGATCGCGGCGAGACGACGTGGACGTTTGCGACGACGCTGACCAAGCTGGCCGGCAACCACCAGGTCAAGTTCGGCGCCGACATCCGCAAGAACCGTGACTTCCTGCTCGCAGACGCAGGACTTCGGCGGCCCGCGCGGGCGGTTCCTGTACAACGGGTCGGGCACGGCGTCGCCGAGCGACGCGGCGGCCATCCGCAACAACGTGGCCAACTCGCTGGCGTCCTTCCTGCTCGACTACGCCAACGACGTGCGGCGCGACGTGCCGTACGTCGACGAGCCCGGCACCAAGCACCAGCAGTACTTCTTCTTCGTGCACGACAAGTGGCAGGTGCGCCCGAACGTCACGGTCGACCTTGGCGTGCGCTACGAGTACTACACGCCGTTTGTCGGCATCCAGGAGCAGGGCGGCCTCTCCACCTACGACATCACCAACAACACCCTGCGCGTGGCCGGCTACGGCGACATCCCGAACAACCTCGGCGTCGAGACACGGGTCTGGAACTTCAACCCGCGCACCGGCATCTCGTGGCGCATGACCGACAAGGACGTCCTGCGCGCGGGCTACGGCGCCAGCACGGCGCCCTACCCCGACAACTCGTACGCCTTCAACTACCCCACCAAGGGCAACGTGCTGCAGCAGGCGACCAACGCCTTCACGCAGGGCGGTTCGTTCGCCGCGGGCTTCCCCGCGCAGACCCCGGTCGACATCCCGAGCAACGGCATCGTCCCGGTGGACCAGCCGTTCCTGCGGAGTTCCGGCCTGTTCTCGCTGCCCCAGGACATCTTCGGCGGCGTCCTGCACTCGTGGAACGTGGCCTACCAGCGGCAACTCGGCTGGGGGTTCACCGGCGAGGTGGCCTACGTCGGCAACCGGGGGGCCGACCTGCTGTACGGGTTCAACCTGAACGCCGCGACCGTGCCGGGCCTGGACAACGCCGGCCGGCCGCTGTTCGCGCCGTTTGGCCGCACGGCCGATGTGCCGTCGCGCGTTCACGGCCGCAGCGACTACCACTCGATGCAGGCCAAGATCGATCGGCGCTTCCAGAACGGCATCCTGGTCACCAACAGCTACACGATCGGTCGCGCCCGCAACTTCGCCGACGACAACGGCGGCATCTCGGTGCCGGCCGACCGTGAGTTGAGCTACGGACTCGCCGGGTTCGATCGCCGGCACACGTGGGTCACGAGCTTCGTGGTCGACCTGCCGTTCTTCCGCGACGCCGAGAACGGGTTCCTGCGCAGCACGCTCGGCGGCTGGCAGGCCTCGGGCCTGCTCACGCTGATGGGCGGCGTGCCCCTGAACGTGACGGCCGACGGCGCGCTGCTGCGCGCCCCGGGCAACACGCTCTACGCCGACCGCGTCGGCGAGCCGAACGTCATCGGCGACAAGGGCCCCAACGTCTATTACTTCGACCGGAGCGCGTTCGCCCAGCCGGCACCGGCCACCTTCGGCAACACCACGCGCAACGGCAGCGGCATGCGGGGACCCGGCTTCAAGGCCCTCGACTTCTCGCTGGTCAAGCGCTTCACGTTCGGCGCCACCTACCGCTACTTCGAGTTCCGGGCCGACGCGTTCAACCTGACCAACACGCCGGCGTGGAACAACCCGAACACGAGCCTGGCCAGCCCGCAGTTCGGCACCATCACCGGCGCGGGCAACCAGCGCGTCGTCCGGTTCGCCCTGAAGTACGCCTTCTGACGAACGCCGAACGACGACGGTAGGGCCGGTTGTCCCAATCCGGCCCTCGAGGGCCGCGCTCGGAGAGCGGGCCCGCCCCGTCGAAACGTGGAACATAGAACGCAGAAGGGGCCGCCCGGCACACGCCGGGCGGCCCCTTCCCTTTGGTCTCAGCGCCGCGCGCCCATGAGCGCCAGCAGGACCAATACCTGCATCCGACAGCGGCAACCTGGCGATCTCTGCGGCTCTTCTCTGGCGCGGCCATCAGCGGAGCCGACTGCGCCGCGGCTGTCCAGCGGCCGCCCCTGCACTCGTGCGGGCTCGTCGAATCGCTGCCGTCGGCACGATTGGCCCGGCCCCTCCGCGAACGTCACCGCCAGTGGTCTGTCCAACAGCGGGCCGGTGGAGTCACCAACCGCCGAATTGACTTTGGGAATCTGCCTCACGTAGATTCCGTCCGGTCGTCATTGGTCAGACCACATTGGCTCGCGGCCCGCGCGGTGAGGTTCGCCGGGCCGTGCCGGGGCCGATGGGCGGCGAATGCGGCCAAAGACTCCGGGAGGACTACATGATCAGGGCACGTCGGCTTCAATGGCTCGCCTGCGCACTGCTGGCACTGGGCGGCCTCGCCGCCAGCGTCACGCCCGTGCGGGCGCAGGCCGCGCGCGGCAGCATCCTCGGCAACATCGCGGACGGGTCTGGCGCCGCGGTGCCGGGGGCGACCATCACCATCACCGAAACGCAGACCAACCTCTCGCAGTCGGCGGTCTCGAACGAGTCGGGCAACTACACCTTCCCGAACGTGCTGAACGGCGTCTACCGGGTCGAAGCCGAACTGGCCGGTTTCAAGAAGGCCATCCGCGACAAGGTCGAGGTCGACGTCAACACGACCATCCGCGTGGACTTCCGCCTGGAAGTGGGTGACCTGAGCGAGACGCTCACGGTCACCACCGAGGCTCCCGCGCTGCAGACCGACCGCGCCGACACCGGCCGGATCATCCAGGGCGAGGCCATCCAGGCCATGCCGCTCGGCTTCGGCCGCAACTTCCAGGGCATGTGGGCCACGGTGCCCGGCGCGACCCGCCCGACCCGCCCGCACTCCGAGTTCTTCAACTCCCAGGACTCGCTCGAGAGCAAGGTCAACGGCCAGAGCCGTCTGGCCAACAACGTGCAGGTCGAGGGCCTCGACAACAACCATCGCACGGGCCTGCTGACGGTGCTGATCCCGTCGGCAGAGGCACTCGAGACGGTGGCAGTGAGCACGTCCAACTATGATGCCGAGTTCGGGCGCGCCGGCGGGGCGGTCACCAACGTGACCCTCAAGTCGGGCACCAACAACCTCCGCGGCAGCGCGTTCTGGTTCACGGGCAACGACAGTCTCAACGCGACGCCGTACTTCGCCACCAGGAAGCCAGACGTCAGCTACAACCAGTTCGGCTTCGCGGTGGGCGGCCCGATCCGCAAGAACAAGCTGTTCTACTTCGGCGACTACCAGCGCACCAACGACAACCTCGGACGCGTGTTCCGCTTCTTCGTGCCGCCGGCCGAGTGGCGCAACGGCGACTTCAGCAGCGCGACCAACACGGTCATTCGCGACCCGCTCACGGGAGACGCCGCCGGCAACAACCGGACCGCGTTTGCCAACAACGTGATTCCTGCCAATCGCATCAGCCCCATCGCGCGTGATGTCCTGGCGCAGGTGCCGATGCCGAACCTGGCTGGCCAGCCGATCGGCCAGCCGAACTACGAGTCCACCAGCGTCCGGGAGCGCAAGACCGACCAGTTCGACGTCAAGGTCAACTGGCAGGTGGGCGCCAGCGACCAGCTCTCGCCGCGCTTCAGCTACTCGCGCCCCGTGGTGATCGACCCCTCGCCGTACGCGGGCAACATCGGCGGGCCGGCCAACGGCGGCTTCGCCGGAACGGGCACGAACGACACCGTGGTCACCGGCTTGAACTGGACGCGCACGTGGAGCAACACCCTCGTGATGGAAGCGCGCGGCGGGTTGACCTGGTACCACAACGTCGCCGCCTCGGAGGGCCAGGGGCTCAACACGGCGCAGGAACTCGGCGTGCCTGGCGTCAACATCAGCGACTACACCAGCGGCATCATGTCGGTGAATCTCCAGAACTACAGCAACCCGGTCGTGGGCTTCTCGAACTCGATGCCGTGGGATCGCGGCGAGACCACCTGGACGTTCGCGACCACGCTCACCAAGCTGGCCGGCAACCACCAGGTGAAGTTCGGGGCCGACATCCGGAGCAACCGCGACTTCCTGCTGCAGACACAGGACTTCGGCGGCCCGCGCGGCACGTTTGCCTACAACGGGTCGGGCACGGCCTCACCGACTGACGCCGCCGCCATTCGCAACAACGTCGCCAACTCGCTCGCCTCCTTCCTGCTCGACTACGCCAACGACGTCCGCCGCGACGTGCCGTACGTCGACGAGCCGGGGACCAGGCACAAGCAGTTCTTCTTCTTCGTGCACGACAAGTGGCAGGTCAGGCCCAACGTGACGGTGGACGCGGGCTTGCGCTACGAGTACTACACGCCCTTTGTCGGGATCCAGGAACAGGGCGGCCTGTCGACCTACGACACCACCAACAACACGCTCAGGGTGGCCGGCTACGGCGACATCCCCAACAACCTCGGCGTGGACCAGCGGGTGTGGAACTTCAACCCGCGCACGGGCGTCTCCTGGCGCGTCACCGACAAGGACGTGCTGCGCGCGGGCTACGGGGCCAGCACCGCGCCGTATCCGGACAACAGCTACGCCTTCAACTACCCGACCAAGGGCAACGTGCTGCAGCAGGCGACCAACACCTTCACGCGCGGCGGCTCGCTGGCCGGCGGCTTCCCCGCCCAGACACCGGTCGACATCCCGAGCAACGGCATCGTGCCGGTGGACCAGCCATTCCTCCGCAGCTCTGGCCTGTTCTCCGTGCCCGAGAGCATCTTCGGCGGCGTCCTGCACTCGTGGAACGTGGCGTATCAGCGACAACTCGGCGGGGGGTTCACGGGTGAAGTCGCCTACGTCGGCAACAAGGGCGTGGACATGCTCTATGCGTTCAACCTGAACGCCGCCACGGTGCCGGGCCTGGACAACGCCGGCCGCCCGCTCTTCGCGCCGTTCGGGCGCACCGCCGACGTGCCGTCGCGCGTGCCGGGCCGCAGCGACTACCACTCGATGCAGTTCAAGCTCGATCGCCGGTTCATCAACGGCATCCTCATGACCAACAGCTACACGTTCGGGCGGGCGCAGAATTTTGCCGACGACAACGGCGGCATCTCGGTGCCAGCCAACCGCGAACTCAGCTACGGCCTCGCCGGGTTCGACCGCCGGCACACGTGGGTCAGCAGCTTCGTGGTCGATCTGCCCTTCTTCCGTGATGCGGACAACGGCTTCCTCCGCAATACGCTGGGCGGGTGGCAGGCCTCCGGTCTCCTCACGCTGATGGGCGGCACGCCGCTGAGCGTGACGGCCGACGGCGCGCTGCTGCGCGCGCCTGGCAACACGCTGTACGCGGACCGCGTCGGCAATCCCGAGGTGTTCGGCGACAAGGGCCCCAACGTCAAGTACTTCGACACGACGGCCTTTGCCCAGCCGGCGCCGGCGACCTTCGGCAATACCACCCGCAACGGCAGCGGCGTGCGCGGCCCGGGTTTCACGGCGCTCGACTTCTCGCTCGTCAAGCGCTTCACGTTCGGCCAGAACTACCGCTTCTTCGAGTTCCGCGCCGACGCGTTCAACCTGACCAACACGCCGGCGTGGAACAACCCGAACACGAGCCTGGCCAGCCCGCAGTTCGGCACCATCACCGGCGCGGGCAACCAGCGTGTCGTCCGGTTTGCCTTGAAGTACGCCTTCTGACGAACGCCGAACGACGGAGGTAGGGCGCGGTCTCCGACCGCGCCGCTGTGGAGTGCGACACGACTGCGGCGGTGGACGGCCGGGACGGCCGTCCCTCCCTGATCGAGGGTTACGTGAAGGGCGCGCTGCACGTGCAGCGCGCCCTTCGTCGTCTCTGGCCTACCGCAACGCGTACATGATGCCCACCGCGGCCACGTAGACGGCCGCGATGCCGGCCGTATCCCACGACACGGCGAACCGTTTGGTCATCACCCGGTAGGTCAGCGCCACCAGGAACAACGCCTGCATCGCGACAGCGGCCACCACGGTGACCATGTGCTCGGGCTCTGACGCGGCCAGCAGCGGGCCCTTCAGGTAGAACACGTCGTCGAGCGCCAGGATCAGCACGTTGAACAGGTTGCTGCCGAGCACGTTGCCGATGGCGAGGTCGATGGCGCCGAGACGGACGGCGGCGATCGAGACGACCACCTCCGGCAGCGACGTGGTGAAGGCGATGAACAGGCTGCCCACGAACGCCTCGCCCAGGCCCGTTTGCTGCGCCACCTCCGCTCCGAGCGTCGGCAGGCCGAGGGCCGCACCCACCACGAACACGGCGGCCACGGCATACCGCACCAAAGCGGTCCTGAACGGGATCGCGTCGTACTGCCGCACCTCCGCCACCTCCTCCCGTGCCCGCGCCATCCGCTGCTGCTCATGGTGGAACGTCATGCGCATGGCGACGAGGTACAGCAGGATCAGCACGGGGGAGACGACCCCGACCCATCCGATCGCCGGCGTCAGACGCCCCACGGCCATACCCATGCCGGCGACGCCGATGAGGAGCAGCCCGAAGCCGATGGACAGCACGTGGCCCTGATGGGCGCGCGCCGACAGGGGTTCCGGCTGCAGCGCGTCCATCATCGACAGGATCAGCAGGTTGAACATGCAGCTCCCCAGCACGTCGCCGACGGCGATGTCCGGCAGATCCGCCAGCGCCGTGGATCCGATGCCGGCGAACAGCTCGGGCAGGCTCGTGGTCGCGGCCAGGAGCACCAGGCCGACCCAGCTGCGGCCCATGCCCGACTGCTCGCCGATCACGTCGCCGTAACGCGCCAGGCGTACACCGGCCACCACGATGACGAGCGCGGTCGCGAGGAAGGCCGCCCAGGTGGTCATGCGGCGGCAGCCGTCCCCTCGTGACGGTGCCAGGCGACTCGCGCGATGCCTTCGATGAGCCCCAGGGCCAGCAGCGCCATGCCGAACACCATGGCCCACAGCTCGACGGGGATGCCCGCACGCCCGAGCATGTCGGCCGTCATCGGCACGGCGGCGGCCGCGAACTGCACGAGAATTCCCGCGGCGACTGCGACGTGGAGCGCCGCGTTGGGCAGCGGGCGCATCCAGGTGTGCCTGGCTGGATAAGTGAGCAGGAGCTGACCGATGGCCATGAAGTGGAAGGCGGTCGCGCGCGCCGTGTCGAGATCGTAGCCGAGTCGTGGCACCGCGCCGAGGACGGCGAGCGCCAGCAGGGCCTTGACCACGCCGGCCGCCACGACGAACCGGAGCGAGACCCGATCGAGCAGCGGCGCCGACGCGGGCCGCGGAGGCAGGAGCATCACGCCAGGCGTCCTGTCGAAGGCCAGGGCGAGCGCGGGAATTCCGTCGGTCATGAGGTTGATCCAGAGGATCTGGGCAGCCGTCAGCGGGAGCAGCAGCGCACCCGCCGAGTCCCGAAGCCCGAGCCAGAACGCCAACAGCGTGCCGGAGGCGATGAGCAGTACCTCCGACAGGTTGGTGGAGAACAGGAACCGCAGGAACTTCTGGATGTTCTCGTAGATGCTGCGGCCTTCCTCGACGGCGTCGACGATGGTCGCGAAGTTGTCGTCGAGCAGCACCAGGTCGGCCACCTCACGGGTCACGTCCGACCCGCGCTGCCCCATCGCGATGCCGACGTCGGAGCGCTTGAGGGCCGGTGCGTCGTTCACGCCGTCCCCTGTCATCGCGACCACGGCCCCCTGGGCCTGGAGCGTCTCCACGATCGCAGCTTCTGCTCCGGGTGCACACGGGCGAACACCGTCGATTCGGCGATCGCGCGCCCCAGGGCCTCGCCCTCGAGTTCGGCAAGGCGGTCGCCGGTGAGCACGGTCGGCCTCGCGATGCCGACCTGCCTGGCAATGGCCAGGGCGGTCGCGGGGTGATCGCCCGTGACCATCACCACGCGAATCCCCGCCGCCTGCGCGCGACGGACCGCCTCGGGCACCTCGGCCCGCGCCGGGTCCCACAGGAGCGCCAGCCCGAGCAGCGTCAGGTCCTCCTCCCCTGCCGTCGCGCTGCTGGCCAGCGCGAGCACGCGATGCCCGTCGCGGGCGTGGCTGTCGGCCCGCGCCTCCCATGCGAGCCGGTCCGACTCGGACAGGCGGCACTTGCGGATGAGGACCTCCGGCGCGCCCTTGAGGTAACTCGTGATGCCCTGAGGGCCGTCGACGGTGACGCGGGCGTACTTCCACGCGCTGTCGAACGGACGCGTCGACTGCACCGGATGCGCGCGTCGCTGCGCGGCCACGTCGACGCCGTGCGCGGCGGCGTAGCGCAGCAGGCCGAGTTCGAGCGGGTCACCCGCGCCCGTGTCCAGGTCGGCTTCGTTGGCCAGGGTCATCGCAAGGAGGGCCTGCGGGGTGTCGAGGGCATCCACATCGCGGACGTCCATCCGGTTCTCGGTGAGCGTGCCGGTCTTGTCGGTGGCGATGACGTCGACCGATCCGAGCGCCTCCACGGCGGCGAGACGGCGCACGACGGAGCGCCGCCGGGCCATCCGCTCGACGCCGAGGGCGAGCGCGACCGTCAGCACCGCGGGCAACCCCTCGGGCACGGCCGCCACAGCGAGCGCCACGGCGAACACCACGACATGGGGCGCGCGCGACAACCCCTCTGCGATGACGCCGAGTACGCCGAGCACCACCGCGAGCGCAAGGACCCACTTCGCGATCTGGTGCCCCAGCCTGTCCACGCGGCGCTCGAGCGGGGTCGGCGCCGCGGTGATGTCGCCGAGCATGCGCGCCAGACGCCCCATCGCGCTCGTCGCGCCGGTCCGCGTCACGTCGAGCATGGCGTGCCCGCGCACGAACAGCGTGCCGCTGAAGGCCTCATCTCCGTCGGTCTTGTCGACGGGCACGGACTCGCCCGTCAGGACCGACTCGTCCAGCAGCGCCCCTCGCGCCTCGACCAGTCCGCCGTCTGCTGGAACGCGGTCGCCCGCCTCGATGCGCACCCGGTCACCGGGCACGAGGTCCTCCACGGCGACACGGACCAGGTGCCCGTCACGCAGCACCCAGGCGTGTGCGCCAGCCAGGGCCTTGAGTCGGGCGAGCGCCGCCTCGGACCGCTGCTCCTGATACAGGCCGAGACCGGCGTTGAGCGCCAGGATCAGGGCGATTGCCGTGGCCTCGATGGGCCAGCCGTGGGCGCCCTCCGACAGCCAGACGGCGATGTCGAAGGCGAGCGCGAAGATCAGCAGATAGATGAGGGGACTGGCGAACTGCGCCAGCAGGCGCCGCCACCAGGGCGTGGGCGGCCGTTCGGGCAGCGCGTTGGGACCGACGCGCGCGAGGCGTTCCGCGGCTTCGGCACTGGAGAGTCCAGACATCGGTGACGTCCTCGGCGCGCCGGCCCGGCGCGGTCAGGGCGGGCGGCCGGGGCCGGGCGATCTGGGCCCGCGCCGCCCGACGTGCTCAGGCACGCACGGTGAGGACCGGGCACGTCGCGTGCCGCACCACCTGCTGCGTGTTCGAGCCATACAGCACCAGCTCGACGGCGCCGTGCCCGCGCACCCCCATCACGATCAGGTCGGCCGACAGCGCCGCCGCGCGATCCAGGATCTCGCGATAGGCCCTGTTGATCGCGAGGACCTCCGTGACCGCGCACCCCTCGCACGACTCGGCGGCAACCGCGGCGTGCAACCGCTCCCGGAAGTGCTCGAGCAGGTGCGCCCTGTAGGCGCGGATGTCGAAGTCGACGTGCTCGCACGGCTCCTCCGGCTCGAGGTATTCGATGGCGTGCAGGACGGTGGCGCGGCCACCGGCCTGACGCGCGAGGTCGAGCGCCGTGGCGACAGCACGCTGCGAAGAGGGCGAGAAGTCGGTCGGGCAGAGGATCTCCCGGAACAGGGCGTGCGGGGCGCCCTCCTCTCCGGGTGGCACTGTGAGAACCGGGCAGGGTGCCGTGCGCAGGACCTTCTCCGTCACCGACCCCAGGAGCAGACGGTTGACGCCGCTGCGGCCGTGGGTGCCAAGAACGATCAGGTCCGTCGGCTCCGTCGTGGCCCGCGCGACGATGGCCGCGTGCGCGCGGCCGGTGTCCACGGCCAGCACCGGCGGCTGGGCGGGTCGGCCGACCTCGTCGAGCACGTGGGCCAGCGCCGACTCGACCTGATCGTGGCTTGGCAGGTCCGCCGGCACGATGGCGGGCTCGCCGATGCCTGCCGCGGGCAGCACGTACTCCGCGGCCGCCGGGCGGACGTGCAGCACCGTCAGCCGGGCGTCGTACCTCGCCGCCAGAACCACCGCCTGGCGCAAGGCGCGTCGTGACGTGTCCGAAAAATCAACCGGACAGAGGATGTGCCGAAAACCGATCACGAGTTCCCCCTTCCCTCCTGGAATTCTCCCACGGGCCGACGCCGCGGCCGCCCCGGCTCTTCATCCCCGCATGCGCGCCTTCGCATCTGGCGATGCGTGCCCTGACGAGAGCTGAGACCGTTTGGTGGACGGTTCGTGGACGGCGGCGGCCCCGCCCTCGCGATCCGGGGAACTCGAATCTTCGACGGCGCGACTCCGCCCGCCCGGCCGTGGTCGTACCAGTGAAGCGCCCGGCCACACTCTTGGTTGCGCGCGGGCCGTCGCCTGCTGCATACTCCCGTCGCTTCGAAAGAGAGAATCGGTCAACACCCGGGCTCGGCGGTGGTCAAGGTCGAGGCGAACTGTGGGTCGATTGGTGCGACCACTCGATGGTCTGCCAGAACGAAAGGGTCAGACATGCGGACGCTCCTGCAACGGCAACACCTGGGCATGCGCGCGGCGATTCTCGCCGCTGCGTGCGCCCTGGGGATCACCTCCACGAGCGCGGCCCAGGATCCGCGCGGCGCGATCCAGGGTCGCGTCCTGGACTCGTCTGGCGGGGCGTTGCCCGGCACCACCGTCACGGTGACCAATGCCGCCACGGGCACCACGACAACGGCGGTTGCCGACGCCGAGGGCCGCTACTCCATCCCCTTCATCACGCCGGGTACCTACGACGTGCTGGTCGAACTCACCGGTTTCAAACGCACGGAGCGCAAGGCCGTCGAGGTGCGGATCGCCGACAGGCTCGTGCTCGACTTCAGCCTCGAGGTCGGCGGGCTCGAGGAGACGATCACCGTCGAGGGCGGTACACCCCTGCTCCAGACCAGCTCTGCGTCGCAGGGTCAGGTGATCGACGAGAAGCGCATCCAGTTGATGCCCCTGTCTGATGGCAACCCCTTCACGCTCACGCGGTTGGCCGCGGGCACCGTGTACACGGGCGACCTCAAGTTCTCGCGGCCCTTCGACAACGCCGGCACGTCGGCCGTCACGGCCAACGGCGCCGCGGGTGGCAACGAGTTCACGCTCGATGGCTCGCCCAACATGGCGCACGGTCGACGCGCCGCGTTCGTCCCGCCGGCCGGAGCCGTCCAGGAATTCAAGGTCGAGACTGCCACGTTCGACGCGCAGCAGGGCCACACGGCCGGCGCCACCGTCAACGTGACGATGAAGAGCGGTACCAACACGTTCCGCGGCGACGGCTATTACCACATCCGCGACGAGAAGTTCAGCAGGAACGACTTCTTCCTCGAACGGGCCAACCAGCCGAAGGCCGAACTCGACTACAAGCGCTACGGCTTCACCGTCGGCGGCCCGGTCAACCTCGGCTTCTACAACGGCAAGAACCGGACGTTCTTTTTCACCGCCGTCGAGTGGCTCTACGACGTGTTCCCGGAGCCGGGGCAGTTCACCGTCCCGACCGATGCGCAGCGCAACGGTGACTTCTCGGCCCTGCTGCCGCTCGGCATCGTGATCTACGACCCGGCCACGGCGCGGCTCGTCAACGGTCAGGTCCGTCGCGACCCGTTCCCGGGCAACGTGATCCCGAGTAGCCGGATCAGCCCGGTGGCGCGCGAGATGCTCAGCTACTACCCGGCCCCCAACCAGGCCGGCAACGCCCAGGGGCAGAACAACTACCTGAGCACCAACGAGCGCGGCGACGACTTCTACTCGTTCAACGTCCGCGGCGACCACCAGTTCAGCAACGACCACCGGACCTTCGTCCGCTACTCGCGCAACAACCGCACGGAGAACCGCGGCAACTGGACGGGCGAGGTCAACGGGATCCGGCCGACGGGCAACTTCCTCTTCCGCATCAACAACGCCGTCACGGGCGACCACGTCTGGACGATGAGCCCGACCACCGTGCTCAACCTGCGCGGCAGCTGGTCGGAGTTCCAGGAGCCGAGCCTGCGGCAGCACCAGGGCCTCTTCGACCCGGCGACGCTCGGGTTCTCCTCCAACACCGCGTCGCTGTTCGGCGGGTTCGACTACTTCCCCCGCATCGAGCCGGGCGCCTTCAGCGCGCTGGGTGATACATACGCCGGCGGCACCGTGTCCTCCATCACGACGTTCCAGCCGACGCTCACGAAGTTCTGGGGCAATCATTCGGTGCGGGCGGGCTACGACTTCCGCCGGTACACGGAACTCGGCAACCCGAGTTACCACGTGGCTGGCGCCTATCGGTTCAACTCGGGCTTCACCAACGAAGGCAGCGGACGACCAAGCGCCCCCATCGGCCAGGATCTCGCATCGATGCTGCTCGGCCTGCCGGCGAGCAACAGCCAGATCGAGATCGCCCCGATTCGCGACAACCAGAGCATCTACCAGGGCGTCTTCGTGCAGGACGACTGGAAGATCACCGACAGGCTGACGGTGAATCTCGGGTTGCGGTACGAGTACGAAGGGGCGCCGACCGAAGCCGGCAACGCCAACGTCAGAGGCTTCGACCCGATGGCGACGCTGGCCGTGACGGCCCCTGCGCGCGCGGCGTATGCCGCCCGGCCCATCGCCGAACTGCCCGCCTCGCAGTTCAACCCTGTGGGCGGCATCGGTTACGCGAGCGACAGCACTCCCGGCTTCTGGAACGCCGACAAGAACAACTGGCAGCCCCGCCTTGGATTCGCCTACCAGCTGAACACGCAGACCGTGCTGCGTGGCGGGTGGGCCATCTACACGGTGCCGGCCCTGTTCGACTACGCGATCTTCCAGCCGGGCTACTCGCAGGTCACGCCCATCGTCGTCACCAACGACAGCGGGCTCACCTACCAGGCGAATCTCGCCAACCCCTGGCCCAACGGCGTCATCCAGCCGGCGGGCAACTCGGCCGGCGTGGACACGTTCGTGGGGCAGAACCTGAACCGCTACACCACGAACGTGGACTTCGAGAACCAGCAGGCGATGCGCTGGGCGATCAGCCTGCAGCGTGAACTGCCGGGTCAGTGGGTCGTCGAGGCCGGGTACACGGGCAACAAGGGCTACGACATGACCGTCGAAACGGACATCAACGCCGTGCCGCAGCAGTTCCTGTCGACGAGCAACGTGCGCGACACCGCGGTCATCTCGAATCTGTCGCAGCCGGTGGCCAACCCGTTCGCGGGCCTGCTGCCGGGCACCAACCTGAACACGGCCAACATCCAGCGCCAGCAGTTGCTGCGGCCGTTCCCGCAGTTCACGCAGGTGCAGAGCCGCAACTACGACGGCACGAGCAGCTACCAGTCGGCACAGTTCCGCCTGGAGAAGCGCTTCACGCAGGGCTACTCGTTCCTGACCACCTACACGATCTCGCGCTTCGAGGAGCAGAACTTCGCGCTCAATGCCGTCGACGGACCGGCGGGCGTCTACGAGAAGCGCCGGTCTGACGTGGACGTCCCCCACCGCATCGTCGTCAACGGCATCTGGGAACTGCCCTTCGGCCGTGGGCGACGGTTCGGCAGCGACTGGAACAAGGCGCTGGACCTGATCGCGGGCGGCTGGAACATCTCGGCGATCTATCAGTGGCAGAGCGGCCGTCCGCTCACGATCGGGAACGTCTACTACAGCGGCGACATCAACGCGCTGACCACCAGCTACTCGACATCGAACGTGGACCAGCCGGTGTTCGACACGAGCGGCTTCTACTTCTCCGACATTCCGGAAGCGCAGCGGCGCAACGACCCGCGGATCCAGCTGGCGCAGAACTACCGCACGCTGCCCAGCCGCCCGGAGAACCTGCGTGCGCAAGCGCTCAACTACATGGACATGTCGATCGTGAAGCGCTTCGACATCACGTCGCGGGTGCGGGCCCAGCTCCACCTCGAGATCTACAACGCCCTGAACCAGGTCTTCTTCAACAACCCCAACCTCGACCCGAGGAATCAGAACTTCGGCATCGTCACCAGCCAGAACAACCTGCCGCAGAACCTGCAGATCGGCTTCCGCGTGTTCTTCTGATGTCCGGTCGGACGCCGACCGATCTCACTGCGTGGCTGCCGGACTCTCATGAATCTCGCAGGCGCCGGACTCGTCCGGCGCCGCCCGCGGGACAGGTCCCGCGGCTAGGAACCTCGGATTCGTGCCTGGCTGGTGGCGCCGGTGCCATGGCACCCTCGTCCGGCGGCCACGGCGTGGGGCACATCCCGCTCCTTCGACGGCGCGGTCGGAGACCGCGCCGTACCCGCGATTCCGTCCTGCCCGCGGGACAAGTCCCGCGGCTACAATAGGGCGCACACCCCCTCCCCCTATGAATCGCCGCCAGTTCCTCTCGTCCTCGGCCGCCGCCCTCGCGGCGGCCTCGTCGTCCCCGTCGTCGGCCCGTCCGGCCGCGCAGCCCACGGGCGCGGCCCCGCCGCGACGCCGGTATGCCATGGTGGGCACGGGCGGCCGCGGCTCCTCGATGTGGGGCCGGGGCGTGAAGGACAAGTGGGGTGACACCGTCGAGTTCGTCGGCCTGTGCGATCCCAATCCGAAGCGCGCGGAGGTCGTGCGCCAGATCATCGGTGTCGACTGTCCGGTGTTCACGGATTTCGAGCGCATGGTGAAAGAGGCGCGGCCCGACCTGGTCGCCATCACCACCGTGGACGCCTATCACGCGGAGTACATCGTCCGCGCGCTGGACCTCGGCATCGACGTCATCACCGAGAAGCCGATGACGATCGACGCGAAGCAGACCCAGGCGGTGATCGACGCGGAGAAGCGCAACAACCGCAAGATCATCGTCGGCCACAACATGCGCTTCGCGCCGGCGCACGTGAAGATCAAGGAACTGATGCTCTCGAAGCCGATCGGCCCGATCCGGTCGGTGGACTTCCACTGGTACCTCGACACCAGCCACGGCACCGACTACTTCCGGCGCTGGCACGGCATCAAGGCCCTGAGCGGGTCGCTCTGGGTCCACAAGGCCACGCATCACTTCGACTACGTCAACTGGCTGCTCGACGCAGAGCCGGTGCAGGTGCAGGCCTATGGGGGCATCAAGCGGTACGGGCAGGCGGGTCCGTTCCGGTCCACGCACTGCCGCGCGTGCCCCCATACGGCGAAGTGCCCGTTCTACTGGGACATGACCAAGTCGGCCTCCGCCATGCGCCTGTACGGCGGCGAGGTGGAGAAGGTCGACGGGTACCTGCGCGACGCCTGCGTCTTCAGGCCGGAGATCACCACCTACGACACCATGACGGCGACGGTGCAGTACACCAACGACGTCATCATGTCGTACTCGCTGAACGCCTACATGCCCATCGAAGGCTACTCGCTCGCCTTCAACGGCGACGGCGGGCGCGTCGAAATCCGTGACTACGCCCGGCAGCCCTTCGAGGTGCCGAGCCCCATCGAGGTGTCCGTCATCAAGGCCTTCGGGGGGCGCACGACGATCGACGTCCCGACCGTGGAAGGCGAGCACGGCGGCGCCGACGATGCCCTGCGCGAGCTGATCTTCCGGCGGCCCCAGGTCGCCGACCACCTCCGGATTCCGGATTCGCGCGCCGGCGCGATGTCGGCGCTCACCGGCATCGCGGCGCGCCGCAGCTGCGAAGAGAACCGTCCCATTGCCATCTCCGAACTGGTGACCTTCTGATGTCCATCTCCCGACGCTCCTTCGTCTCATCAGCGGCTGCCGGCGTGGCTGGCGGCCTCGTGGCCGGCACGCCCGCGATGTCCCAGACGGCGGCGAGCCGCCAGCGTGTCCTCGGCGCCAACGATCGCATCCGCATCGGATCGATCGGCGTGGGCGGCATGGGCCGCTCGCACCTCCAGAATTTCCAGCAGCACGACGACGTCCAGATCGTCACCGTGTGCGACGTGTGGGACGTCAACAGGCGCCGGGCGCAGCGCATGACCGAGCGCCAGGCCGGCGGCGCCGCGACGCCCGAGGCCGACTACAGGCGCGTGATCGATCGGCAGGACCTCGACGCGGTGATCGTGGCAACCGTCGATCACTGGCACGCCATCCCGATGATCCTGGCCTGCCAGTCCGGCAAGGACGTGTACGTCGAGAAGCCGATCTCGCACAACGTCAAGGAAGGCCGGGCGATGGTGAACGCCGCCCGCAAGTTCGACCGCGTCGTGCAGGTGGGCACGCAGCAACGGTCGGGCCTGCACTTCCAGGAGGCCATCCGGGTCGTGCAGTCGGGTGTCCTCGGGACGGTGCACCGGATCCACGCCTGGAACACGGGCAACCAGTCGCCAGCCGGCCTCGGCCGGCCGGCCGACGCGCCCGTGCCTCCGGGCCTCGACTGGGACGCGTGGCTCGGGCCTGCGCCGAAGGTCCCCTTCAACCCCAACCGGTTCATCTTCCAGTTCCGGTGGTTCTGGGACTATGCCGGCGGGATGATGACCGACTGGGGCATCCACCTGCTCGACCTCGCTCTCTGGGGCATGAAGCAACAGGCGCCGAAGACGGTCTACGCCGTCGGCGGCAACTTCGTGCTCGACGACAACCGCGAGACGCCCGACACCATCGACGCCGTCTACGAGTTCCCCGGGTTCATCTGCACCTACAGCAACCGCACCGGCAACGCCTACAACGGCGCCGGGCGCGGCTACGGCATCGAGTTCTACGGCACCGATGCCACGCTGTTCCTCGACCGCGCGGGCTTCGAAGTCATCCCCGAAACGGGCGGCACGGCGAAGGCCCCCACCCCTTCCTACCTGAGCGAGCAGGAGCCGGTGCAGACGGCCTGGAAGCGCGCCTGGAACGGGCCCGCCAAGGCTCGCGCCGCGGGCATGCGTGCCCCGACGTCGGACCAGAACCTCTCGCACATCCGCAACTTCCTCGACTGCATGCGCTCGCGGCAGCGCCCGCACTCCGACATCGAACTCGGGCACCTCTCGACGGCGATGTGCCTGCTGGGCAACGTCGCCTACCGAACTGGCCACAAGCTCACGTGGGATGCCGCGCGGGAGGAGTGCGTCGACGACCCGAAGGCCAACGCCCTGCTGACGCGCGAGTACCGCGCGCCATACACGCTGCCGCAGGTGTGAGAGTGGGCGGACCTCTGAATTCGTAGGCGCCGGACTTGTCCGGCGCCCCCCGCGGGACATACGCCCCCCGCGGGACAAGTCCCCGGCTACGAACCTCGGGTTCGTGCCTGGCTGGTGGAGTCGTCGTGACGCTGCCGCGGCCGGACTCTCATGAATTCGTAGGCGCCGGACTTGTCCGGCGCCCCCCCGCGGGACATGCGCCCCCCGCGGGACAAGTCCCGCGGCTACGAACCTCGGGTTCGTGCCTGGCTGGTGGAGTCGTCGTGACGGTGCCGCGGCCGGACTCTCATGAATTCGTAGGCGCCGGACTTGTCCGGCGCCCCCCGCGGGACAAGCGCCCCCCGCGGGACAAGTCCCGCGGCTACGAACATCGGATTCGTGCCTGGCTGGTGGAGCCGCCATCGATCACTCGTCCGGCCGACGGAGATTCCCCGACAAACGCATGGCCCGCAACTACCCACGCATAGCCGCCCTCAAGGCCGCAGCCCAGTTCGAGGCCCACGTGGCCTCGCTGGGTACCGTCGTCCCGTTCGAGCCGACGCTGGAAGCGGCACCCGACTCGCCGCTGGCGCAACCGATCGAGACGTCGGCGGGCCTCGCGGGTAACCGGTTCTGCATCCTGCCGATGGAAGGCTGGGACGGCACGGCAGACGGTCGGCCCTCCGAGCTCACGTCGTCGCCGGTGGCATCGCTTCGGCGAGAGCGGCGCCAAACTGATCTGGGGTGGGGAGGCGTTCGCCGTCCGTCACGACGGCCGTGCCAACCCGAACCAGCTCTGTCTCGGCCCCACCTCCGAAGCCGACCTCGTCCAGTTGCGCGACGACCTGATCGCGGCGCACCGCAGCGCCGGCCTCGGCACCGACGACCTGGTCATCGGCCTGCAGTTGACCCACTCGGGTCGCTACTCGAGGCCCGACCCGGACAAGCAGCCCCGTCCCCTTGCCGCGTACCCGCACCCGCTCCTCGACCGCCGCGTCAGCCCGGAGGCGCCGGTCCCGGTGCTGTCCGACGACGACCTCGACGACCTGTCGGCGCGCCTGGTGCAGGCCGCCGTGCTGGCGCAGCGGCGGGCTTCACCTTCGTCGACGTCAAGCACTGCCACGGATACCTGGGACACGAACTCCTGAGCGCGCGCAGCCGCGACGGACGATTCGGCGGCGACTTCGACGGGCGCACCCGGCTGCTGCGCCAGACGGTCGAGGGCATCCGCCGCGATGCCCCCGGTCTGTCCATCGGCGTGCGCCTGTCCGCCTTCGACACCACGCCGTTCCGCAAGGGCGCCGACGAGGTGGGCGAGCCAGAAGCGTCGCAGGACGACTACGCGTATGCGTTCGGTCCCTGGGACGGGAGCGCCGCCCTCCCGGATCTCGCGGATGCGCGGGCGTTCCTGTCGCTGCTCGAGGACATGGGCATCGACCTCGTGTGCCTCACGGCGGGCAGCCCGTACTACAACCCGCACATCCAGCGGCCGGCGACCTTCCCGCCATCGGACGGCTACCAGCCGCCCGAGGATCCCCTGCTCGGCGTGTGCCGGCAGATCGCGGTGACTGCGGCCCTGAAGCACGAGTTCCCGCGCCTGCGCGTCGTCGGCTCGGCCTATTCCTACCTGCAGGACTGGCTGCCCAACGTCGGGCAGGCGGTCGTGCGGCAGGGCGGCGCCGATTTCATCGGACTCGGGCGCATGGTGCTGTCGTACCCGGACCTGCCGCTCGACGTCCTGCGCGGACAGCCGCTCAGGCGCAAGGCCATCTGCCGGACGTTCAGCGACTGCACGACGGGGCCGCGCAACGGGCTGGTGTCGGGCTGCTTCCCGCTGGACCCGTTCTACACCGCCCATCCGGACCACGCCCGCCTGAAGGCCGTGAAGGCAGGCGCATGACACCGCCCGCCGCTCCGACGACACCGGCCGGTTCACCAGTGGCAACGACGATGCACGAAGAGATCCCCCGCGGGGGCCAGATCACGGCGGCGGCCACGGCGTTTGCCGCCCTGTTCGCCGCCGTCGGCATCGGACTCTACGGCCTGACGTTCTTCTACGACTTCTTCGTGAAGGACTTCGGCTGGACGCGCCAGCAGGTCACGTCAGGCAACGCCTACGCGAAGCTGATCATCGGTCCGCTGTTCGGCTACCTCGCCGGCTGGCTGATCGACCGATACGGCCCGCGGCGGCTCCTGCTCGTCGGCATCCTCATGGCCGGCGGCGCCATGATCGGCCTCGGGCACGTGTCCACGCTGGCCGCGTTCTACATCTGTTACCTGTTCAACGCCCTCGGGTACGTCTTCGGTGGCCCGCTGCCCGTCCAGGTCCTGCTCTCCCGCTGGTTCACCACGGCGCGCGGCAAGGCGATGGGATTCGCGTACCTGGGGATTGGCATCGGCGGCACCGTCGTCCCCGGGCTGGCCTACTGGCTGACCACGGCGTTCGGGTGGCAGCGGGCGATGCAGGTCCTGGGCATGCTCATGATCGCGATTGCCTGGCCGCTCGCCTGGATCGTCAAGGATGCGCCGCCGTCGTTTGCCGGCGGTCCGATGGCGCGCCGCGACGCGGCCCCGCTCGGCGAAGTGCTTCGCTCACCGGCGTTCTACCTGCTGCTCGTCGGCAGCATGTGCTCCATCGGCGCCGTCGGCGGCACGATGCAGAACCTCAAGCTGTACCTGAGCCTGGACCAGCAGTACGGACAGGGCGACGTGGCGCGGATCCTGTCGCTCGTGCTGGCTGGCAGCATCATCGGCCGGCTGCTCATGGGCTGGCTCGCCGACATCTGGGCCCGCAAGCACGTGATGCTGCTCATCTACGTCATCGTGGCCAGTTCGATCCCGCTGCTTTTCCTGGCCGACTCCTGGACGATGCTGCATCTCTTCGCACTGCTGTTCGGGATCGGGCTCGGCGGCGATTACATGATCATCCCGCTCATGGCGGCCGACCTCTTCGGCGTCCAGCGCCTCGGCCGGGTCATGGGCTTCGTGCTGACGGCCGACGGCCTCGCCGAGGCGGTCTCGCCCATGGTCGTGGCCGGCATGCGCGACCGGATGGGCACGTACCGTCCGGGCTTCCTGCTGTTGATCGCACTGGCCGCGATCGGCGCAGGCGCAATCGCGCTCCTGCCGCGCCGGCAAAACACCTGAGACGCGCGGGTTCGCCTACAGCAGTCTGCGTGCGAGCACGCCCCACATCGCGTAGGCCAGCCGACGACGATGATGGCGCGCGATGGGACCGTGCCAGAACGGCGCCTGTACGACCTCGACCCCGGGGGGCATGTCGCCGAGCGACAACGGGTGCTTGTCTTCGGCCGCGTAGCGAGCGAGCACGTCGGCGGGCGGACGCGCGGCATTGAAGAGCACCGTGTCGACGGGCCGTCCGATCACCTGCCCGATGTGGCGGACGGCGTCGGCGGCGGCGAAGTCGGCCATGCCGCTGCCCTCCGTCAGCAGGTTGGCGACGAGCACGACGGGGCCCTGCACCTCGGCGAGGGCCTCGCGAACGCCGTCGACGAGCAGGGGCGGGACCAGGCTCGTGAAGAAGCTCCCGGGACCGACGATGACGGCGTCCGCGCGGCGGAGGGCATCCCGGGCGGCCGGGTGGATCGTGACGACAGGCGACAGCCAGACGCGCCGCACGTAGCGGCCCTCGGCCTGCCCCGCGTCCACCTCCACCTCCCCGCGTGTCGTCGTGCCGTCGTCGTACTCGGCGCACAGGCTGGCGCGCTCCGTGCTGATGGGCCACACATAGCCCCGGCAGCCCAGCACCGCGCGCAGGCCGTCGACCGCCGCCTGGAAGTCGCCGCTGAACTGCTCCATCATCGACAGCAGCAGGTTGCCGCCTGTGTGACCACCCAGGCGGCGATGCTCGAGCGTCGGGAGTCGGGTCAGCAGCACCCGGCGCGCCTCGCCCTCGTCGCGGGCCAGGGCCAGCGCGCACTTGAGCACGTCGCCCGGCGGCAGGACGCCCAGTTCGTCGCGCAGCACGCCCGAACTGCCGCCGCTGTCGAACATCGTCACGATCGCGTGGACCTGCAGCCACGGGTTGGTCTTGAGGCCGCCGAGCAGGCTCGGCAGGCCCGTGCCCCCGCCCAGGCACACCACGTGCAGTTCGCGCAGACGCATGCCCGGCGATTGTCCCCCGGCCCCACTGGCTGAGCAACTCCGGGCGCCCGGGAGGCGTCCTTACGACATGTCCCCCCTCGTCTCCCTGCTGTCGGCCGGCCTGCTCTGTCTCGGCCTGCTGATGGTGGTCGTGTGGCTGCTCTCCCTCGTGCTCCGGAACGCCGGCATCGTCGATGTCGCGTGGTCGGCGTCGTTCACAGTGGTGACGGCGGGCTACGTCTGGCTTGCCGATGGCTGGCGCCCGCGCGATCTGCTCCTGCTGGCCATGGTGGCGGCATGGAGCCTGCGGCTGGCGTCGTATCTGTTCGTGCGGGTCTGGCAGGAACACCCGCACGAGGATTCGCGGTATGCCGCGCTGCGGGCCGAATGGGGTTCGTCGGCCAACGTCCGGATGCTGGCGTTCTTCGAGGTTCAGGCCCTGGCCGCCCTCGTGCTCACGGTCCCGTTCGCGCTCGCCGCCCTCAACACGGCGCCCGCCTTCTCCATCCTCGAGTGGATTGGAGTCGCGGTCTGGGCCGTCGGCCTGGCTGGTGAATCGATGGCCGATCGGCAACTGGCCCGCTTCCGGACCAATCCGGCCAACAGGGGTCAGGTCTGCCAGGACGGCCTGTGGCGGTATTCCCGTCACCCCAACTACTTCTTCGAGTGGGTCATCTGGTGCGGGTTCGGTGTCTTCGCGCTCGGCTCGCCGGGAGGCTGGATGGGCCTGCACGTCATCCCGCTGATGTTCTACGTCATGCGATATGGCACGGGCGTGCCGTATGCCGAGGCCTCGTCGCTTCGCAGCCGCGGTGACAGCTATCGCGCGTATCAGCGGACCACCAACGTATTCTTTCCCGGCCCCCCCAGGGCCGCCTGACATGCCTCCGGCCCGACCTCGGGCCCCACGTCCAAGGCGTACCACGTGCACGCTGGCGTGACTCGGGCGCCGGACGAGTCGGGCGCCTGCGACATTCTCGAGAGACCCATGCCGCACCTCACGCTCGATTCGTTGCTCGATCGCGACGTCATGCCCGATGCCCTCCTGCGCGCCGGGATCCGCCGCAACCTGGCGATCCGCCTCCGGGCGGAGAGTCGCGGTAGTGCGGAAGCCGCCCACGTCGCGAAGATGGCGTGGGTGCGCGCTCTTCGCGCATCGCCAATCGCCGTCGCGACGGCCGACGCCAATGCGCAGCACTACGAGGTGCCCTCCGCGTTCTTCGAAGCCGTGCTGGGACCGCACCTGAAATACAGCAGCGGGTACTGGCCGGACGGCGTGGATTCGCTCGAGGCGGCCGAGGAGGCCATGCTCGCGCTCACCTGCGAGAGGGCCGCGCTGGCCGACGGTCAGCGGATCCTGGAACTCGGGTGCGGATGGGGCTCACTCTCGCTGTACATGGCCGCACGGTACCCGTCGGCACACATCACGGCGGTCTCCAACTCGCGCACCCAGAAGGCGTTCATCGACGCGCAGGCCGCGCGCCGCGGCCTCGACAATCTCGAGGTCGTCACGGCCGACATGAACGCGTTCGCGCACGACGGCGAAGCCGACCGCGTGGTCTCGGTCGAGATGTTCGAGCACATGCGCAACTACGGGCAGCTGCTCGCGCGCATCGCGAACTGGCTCGCGCCCGGCGGGCAGCTCTTCGTGCACATCTTCACGCATCGCGAGTACGCCTACCCCTATGAGGACTCCGGGCCCGGCGACTGGATGGCGCGGCACTTCTTCACGGGCGGACAGATGCCCTCCGACGACCTGCTGCTCTACTTCCAGGACGACTTGCAACTCCAGCACCACTGGCGCGTGAGCGGCACCCACTACGCGCGCACGTGCGAGGCATGGCTGACCCGCATGGACGCCGCGGAGGCCCGCATCCGCCCCCTCTTCGCGCAGACGTACGGCGCCGGCGAGGTCACCCGCTGGTGGGTCCGGTGGCGTGTCTTCTTTCTCGCCTGCGCCGAACTGTTCGCGTACAGGCACGGGAACGAGTGGATGGTCTCGCACTACCGGTTCGCGAAACGTGGGCACGCCCCTACCATGGTCGAAGTGACGGCCGGCTCCAGTCCGTCGCGCTAGTTGGGTAGAATCCCGACATGACCGCCCTGCAGGCCGCTGCCAGTCTCGCCGACGACCTCGCGGCCATCTTCGGCGGGCGCCTGCAGGCCGTCGTCGTATTCGGCACGCACGCCCGTCCGCATCCGCGCGCGGTGAAGGCGCCCGTCCAGACGCTGGCGCTCGTCGACACGCTCTCGTACGCCGATCTGGCCGCTGGCGCAGACCGCGCCGATCGCTGGCGAGCGCAGGGTCTCGACATCCCGCTGCTGATGCCGGCCGCGGAGTTCGCGCAAAGCCTGGACGCCTTTCCCGTGGAGTACGGCGACATCATCGCGCACCACATCGTCGTGCGCGGCACCGACCCGTTCGCTGGCCTCTCGGTGCAGCCGTCCGACCTGCGTCGCGCGTGCGAGGTGAACGTCAGGTCGCACGCCATTCACCTTCGCGAAGGCTTCCTGCTCGCAGGGCAGCGCCCACAGGCGATCGCCGACCTCATCGTGGCCTCGTCCACGCCCCTGGCATCGCTGCTCCAGACGTTCGGGCTGCTCACGGGCGCCCACCCGGAGACTCCCCCCGATGCGCTGGCCGCGCACGTCGGCCGGATCGCCGGGCTCGATGCGGACCTGCTGTCGAGGCTCCTGCGGGTCGAGGAAGACCGCACCCTGGATCCGAGCGAGGCCGTGCAGCTGTACCCGCCGTACCTCGACGCCGTCCACGGTCTCGTGCACGCCATCGACACCTGGGCCACCGACGGGACGTCCGCGTGAGGCTGGGGCCCCAGACCGCCCGGGCGCTCGCCCTGGCCGGTGCGATAGCCATCCTGGTGGGGCTGGCCGCGAGCCGGCCCGTGACCGCACAGGACACGCTGCCGCCGCTCACGCGGCCCGTCAACGACTTCGCCAACGTCATCGACCCTGCGAGCGAGGCGCGGCTCGACGACCTCATCCGGCGCCTGCAGGCCGCCACCGGCGACACCATCATCGTGGCCACGCGCGACACGATGGCGCCGTTTGCCGACGAGCGCGAACTCGCCGTGAAGTGGTTCGAGAACGCCGGACGCGGCATCGGCGACAAGGAGCAGGACGCCGGCGTGCTGTTCGTCCTGCTGCCCAACGACAGGGCTGTGTGGATCGAGGTCGGCTACGGGCTCGAGGGCGCGATCACCGACGGATTCTCCGGCAATGTGAGCCGCCAGGTGATGGCGCCGCTGTTCCGGGAGGGTCGATACGGCGAGGGCATCGAAGCCGGTGTCACCGCCGTTGCCCAGCGGATCGCGCAGGAGCGCAACGTGTCGCTGGGCGACCTCCCCACGCCGCCGAGAAGCCGCGCACCGCAGGGTCGCGGCATCCCGTTGTGGCTCGTGCTGCTGATCTTCCTCCTCTTCATGTGGCTGGCCAGCCGCGGCGGAGGAGGCGGAGGCTCCGGACGCCGGAGACGCGGACGCCACGAGTCGATGTGGGGTCCCTCGTGGAGCGGCTGGGGGACGGGCATGACGACGGGCGGGTTCGGCGGCGGCAGCTTCGGTGGCGGCAGCTTCGGTGGCGGCGGGTTCGGGGGCTTCGGAGGCGGGATGAGCGGGGGTGGCGGCGGCGGCGCACGCTGGTAGGCGTGCTCAGGTGCCGTGACCGGTCCCCCGCGCGTGGGGCTGATGGCGGATCGATGAGGTGCCCGCGCGCCGTGAGGCGGCGGGCGTAATGGCGAGGATGACGATGAATCGACGAACGTTCTGGCAGCACGCGGTGCTGACGCTGGCCCTGTTCTCCGTGACGGGCTGCTCCTACAACACCTTCACCGGTCAGCAGGAGGCGATCAAGAGTTCCTGGGCCGAGGTGGACAACCAGCTCATGCGCCGCAATGACCTCATCCCGAACCTGGTGAACACGGTGAAGGGGTTCGCGGCGCAGGAGAAGGACATCCTGGATCGCATCGCCGCGTCGCGCGAGAAGCTCGCCGGCGCGCGAACCCCTGGCGAGCGGATCGACGCGGCCAACGAACAGAGTTCGGCACTGGCCCGGCTCCTCGTGGTGGTCGAGAACTACCCGCAGCTCAAGTCCAACGAGACGTTCATGCGCCTGATGGACGAGCTCTCCGGCACCGAGAACCGGATCGCCGTCGCGCGGGGCCGGTACAACGAGAAGGTGCAGGCCTACAACGCGCTGCGTCGCCGCTTCCCGTCCAACATCACCGCGAAGATCTTCAGTTTCGACGAGTGGAAGTACTTCGAGGCGCCCACCGCCGCGCGTGAAGCCCCGCAGGTCGACTTCGCACCCCGATGATCGTGAAATCCCTGCCGGCCGCCGCCTGTGGCGCGGCCGCCGGGCTGGGCCTGTGGGCCACCCTCGGGACGATCGACAGACTGCAGGGGCCCGACGGGCCCGTGCGGGTGGCCATGCTTCCCCCGATCGCCACGCTCGCGCTGTGCGTCGCGGCGGGGGCCGTGCTGTTCGCCCTGCTGCAGGTCGTGCCGTCGGTGCTCGCGCGACGTTCGCCGGCGCTCGCGCGACGCCTCACGCCCGAACTGGCGATGGCCCCACTCCTCGTGCTGGCGGGCGGCGCCGTCATGGTCCTGCCCTATCTGCCGTGGGTGGCCGAGGCCGGTCCGGCGGTCATGCTCCTGGCTGGACCCGGAGCGCGCCTCGCCTGGGGCGTGTTGCTCGCGCTGGCTGTCTGGGCTGGCGCCGCCGAGTGGACGCGGCACTCCCGCCAGGCGTCGGAGCCTCCACCAGAGCACCCGACGAGGACGGCAGGCGAGGCGCTCGCCCGGAGACGCCGGTGGACGTCGGCGGTGCTGCTCGCGAGCCTGGCATGCTCCGCCGTGCTGGCGGGACGCTTCACGCGCACGCCGCTGTTCCCCGGCGGCGATGAGCCGCACTACCTCGTGGTGGCGCAGAGCCTGTGGCGCGACGGGGACCTGCGCATCGAGAACAACCACGACCGGGGCGATTACCGGGAGTATTTCCACAACCCGCAGCCCCTGACGCCGCACTACCTCACGCGAGGCGCCGACGGCCAGATCTACTCGGTCCACCCGGTAGGCATGCCCGTCCTCATGACGCCCGTGTACGCCACAGGCGGGTACGACCTGGTCGTGTACGCCCTTCTGCTGCTGGCAGCGATCGCGATGACGTCGGCCTGGCGGCTTGCGTGGGCCGTGACGGGATCGGCGTCGGCCGCCTCATTCGCGTGGGCGGTCGTGGCACTCGGCCCGCCCTGGATCTTCAACACGTTTGCCGTCTACCCCGAGGTGCCGGCGGCCTGCGCCGTCGCCCTGGCCTTTGCCTGGACGTCGGGGTGGCACGCCGAGCGCAACGCGCACCGCCACCCCCTGGACGTGCCGCTGTGGCGGTGGTGGGCGGCCGGCGTGGCCATCGCGTGCCTGCCCTGGTTCAGCACCAAATACGTCGTCATGGCGGCGCTGCTCGGCCTGGTCTCGCTGCTGCGCGCGTGGGTGCCCTTGCCGACCGATGCCGCCGCGCGGGGCCGCGCATGGGTGCGGACACTCGCCCTGTCCTTGCCGAATGCGATCAGCCTCGCCGGCTGGTTCCTGTTCTTCAGGATCATCTGGGGAACGTGGTCGCCAGCGGCGCCGTACGGCATGCAGCGCGAAACGCGCCTCGAGTATCTGCCCTCGGGAGCCCCGGGCCTGATCTTCGACCAGGAGTATGGCCTCGTCGCGTTCGCGCCGGCGCTGCTGATGGTGCTGCCTGGCCTGTGGGCCCTGTGGCGCCAGCGGGGTGAGCGGCGACGCCTTGTCGTCGAACTCGGGGTGGTGTTTGGCGGACTGCTCGCCGTGGTGGGTGCTTTCCACATCTGGTGGGGAGGCAGCGCCATCGTAGGTCGGCCCGTGGTGGCAGGACTGCCCCTCCTCCTGCTGCCCATCGCGGCACACTGGACCGCTTGCGCCACCCAGCCGATCCGCCGCGCCGCGCAGCGCGTGCTGCTGTGCCTGGGCACGGCACTCACCGTGCTGCTCGCGACCGCACAGGGCGGGCTGCTGCTCGTGGCCGGGCGCGATGGCGCGTCGCAGGTGCTCGAGTACCTCGCACCCTCGACTCCGATCTGGACGGCGCTGCCCAGCTTCCTGCGGCAGGCGCCCTCCGCCGCCTGGCTGGGCGTGGGCCTCTGGGTCGGCGTGGCGCTGCTTGCCGGACACCTGGCTGGCAGGGCGGGCCGGCTGGCCCGCAACCTCGGCGGCCAGCACCTCACGGCATGGACGCTCGTGGTCGCCTGCGGCGCCGTGCTCTCGGGTGTCGCCCCCGGCTGCTGGACGCCAGTTCCGAGGCGCCCCGACTCGACGCACGCGCCAGGGTGCGCCTGCTCGACGACTTCGATGCCGCCAGGAGGCCCGTCGCCATACGTTACGATCCACTCACGCGACTGGATGCCGCGACGGTCCCGGAGCTGTTCTCCCTCGTCGTCCGCGACGCCGGCAGCCGGCGGGGGAACGATGAGGCCTCGCTGTTCGGCCGGCGCCTGTCACTGCCGGCCGGGACCTACGCGGTGGACCTGGTGTTCCCCGCCGGGACGCCCACGGCCGATGGCGCTGACACCATCGAGGGCACCCTCACGGTGCACGCGGGACGGCTCAGCCCCGCACTGGAGACGTGGTCCGTCGCCGTGACGCCGCCAGGCTCGTGGGGGCGGACCTTCTCGCTACCCGTGGACATCGGGTTCGTCGGCTTCAAGGCGGCGCCTGCAATCGCCGCGGCCTCGCCGCGGCTGCGGCTCACGCCGCTGCGCATCGTCAACGCCAGCGCACGACCCCGCACACCTGCCGTACTCGGCAGCCAGACCTATGCCGGCGTCGCCGTGCTGGTCCACGGCGACGACGCGTGGCCCGAGGACGCCGGGCTGTGGCTGCGAGGCCGCACGACGTCGTCGCTGACCCTGGTCTTCCCTGACGAGGCCATGCGCACCTTCGACGTGCGCGCCGGCGCCGTGCCGGTGACGGTCACGGCGCAGTGGGGAGGCACGACGGCCACGTGGAATCTCGCCGCCTGGGAAGTCGCGCGTACCGTCATCGATGCGCCGCCGTCCAGGCCCGACCAGCAGGGGCGCACGGGCCAGTTGCGCCTCACCATCTCCGACGGGTTCGTCCCGGCCGACGTCGAAGCCGGGAACAGGGACAGGCGGTTGCTCGGGGCATGGCTGGAACTCGGACGACTGGCGCCCGGTCCGGCCCTGGGGTCCATACTGGGAGGCCTCCGTCATGATCCGCCCGCTCCTCCGCCAGCAGTTCGACGCTGAAGCCGCCCCCACCCGGGCCGTCCTCGAGGCCGTCGCCGACGCGCCGCTGAACTGGTCGCCCCATGCTGACTCGTATTCGCTCGGTCGCCTCGCGATGCACGTGGCCACCATTCCATCGTGGCTGCCGGCCTTCACCCGCGCAGACACCTACGACATGGGCGCTGGCGGTCCCGGCCCGGCAGCGCCGGCATCGGCAGCCGAGATTCTCGCGGTGCACCGCGACGCCGTCGCCACGGCGCGCCGTGTGCTGGACACGCTGGACGAGGAGACGCTCACGGCTCCCTGGACGCTGCTGCGCGACGGCTCCCCCGTCGACACCATGACGCGCGCCGAGGCCATCTCCAGGTACGTCGTGCGACACATGGTGCACCACCGGGGCCAGGTGACCGTCTACCTGCGCCTCTGCGGTGTGCCGGTGCCGGCCATCTACGGCGATTCGGCCGATCGCCGGCTGCTGCCGCCGGGCGTGCAGTCGTGACATCGGCCAGGACCTCGACGCTGGCCGCCGGGGCCGCTGGTGGCGTCCTCCTCGTCGTGCTCGGCATCGCGAACGCCGCGGGCTACAGGTTCGGCGTCGTCGGACCAGGCGTTCTACCTGCCGTCGATTCTGCGCGCCGCCGACCCCACCCTGTTCACGCGTGACGCGCGCCTGCTCGATGCGCAGGCCGGCTTGATGGTGAGTGACGAGATCACGGCGTGGCTCATCACGCGGACGAGCATCGGCCTCGAGTGGCTCCTGCTCGCCTCGCACGTCGCGAGCCTGGGACTGCTCTTCGCCGCCGTCTGGCTGCTGGCGCGGCGCTACGCGGCGTCACGATGGACGGCAGCCGCGTGCTGCCTCGCCGTCACGCTGAGGCACCGCATCACGGAGACGGGAGCCAACTCGTTCGAGGGCTACTACCATCCCCGCGGCCTCGCGTTCGCGTGCGGCGCGGCTGCGGCTGCCGCCGTGGCGCGTGACCGGCAGGGGGTCGCATGGGCGCTCGTCGCGACCAGCATGGTGCTCCATCCCACGACCGGGCTGTGGTGGGCGGTTTGGCTGACCGCGGCCACGATCGCCCTTTCCTCGAACTGGCGTCGTCGTCTCGCCGAGGTGACAGTGGTCATGGGGTTGCTGGCCGGCGGCCTGGCGCTCACGCCGCTGGCGGCGCGCCTGCGCGTGATGGACGAGGCGTGGCTCCGGCCGCTGGCCTCGAAGGACTACATCCTGCCGACGGAGTGGGCCGCGACGCCCTGGCTCGCGAACCTCGCGATGCCCGCGGTCGTGGTGGCCGTCTGGCTGTGGAGGCGCCGCCAGGGCCTCGCCGCCCGCTGGGAGATGGGCATGGTCGCTGGCGTCGTGCTCCTGACGGGAACGTTCCTCCTCTCGCTGCCGTTCATCGCGCTGCGCGTGGCGCTGGCCGTGCAGGCGCAGACCTCGCGCGTGTTCTGGATCATCGACCTCATGGCGGTGGTGAGCGTCACGTGGCTGCTGGCCGAGGGGCGACGACGTGTCACGGCTGCTGCCCCCGGCGGCTCGTGGCGACCGGCAGCCGTCGCGCTGCTCCTGCTCGTCATCTCGGCAAGCCGTGGCATCTACCTCATGCGCGTACTGCACCCGGAGCGGGCGTTCGTGCAGGCGGCGCTGGCCGATACCGACTGGGTCCGGGTGGGGCGGTGGATCGCCACGCAGTCGCCCATCGACAGCCATGTACTCGCCGACCCCGGGCACGACTGGAAGTTCGGTCACAGCGTCCGGATCACCGCCCGGCGCGACGTGCTCGTCGAGGGCGTGAAGGATGCGGCGGTGTCACTGTACGA
Source organism: uncultured Acidobacteriota bacterium (assembly GCA_963715265.1). Classification (GTDB taxonomy): domain Bacteria; phylum Acidobacteriota; class Vicinamibacteria; order Vicinamibacterales; family Vicinamibacteraceae; genus Luteitalea. The sequence continues at coordinate 686,248 of CAVQRQ010000002.1, read as the reverse complement.
TCGGGACGTGGCCGTCCGCGTGCAGTCCCGTCTCGACGCCATCGGCGACTTCGACGAACTCGACGCCCGAAAAGCCGCCGACCTCGCCCGGCGATTCGATCTGGACGTGCTCGTGATCGACAGGGATCTGCCACTGCCGGAACTCCACCGAGACGGCCGGTTCCGGGTGTACAGACTCCAGTAGGCCTCCGCCTCGTGTCACTGCCCTTCTCCGACTACCGCCCGTCGCGTCGCTGGTCCGGCGGACACCGCATGACCGTGTACGCGTGGGCACGGACGCGCGCGCTCCCGACGCTGCCCGAGGCAGAGCCCTGCTTCTTCGATACGGACACCCACGCGCGAGTGCTCGCACACTGCAACTGGCAGCCGCATCGCGACGCAGCCCCCGCGTTAATGCTCCTGCACGGCCTCGAGGGATCCAGCCAGGCCCACTACATGCGGGGCATCGCCGACAAGGCGTTCGCGGCCGGCTTCAGCGTCGTGCGCCTCAACCAGCGCAACTGCGGCGGCACCGAGCACCTGTCGCGCGGCCTGTACCACTCGGGCCTGACGCACGATCCGCTGTTCCTGCTGCGGTACCTGGTCGACACCGAACGGGTGCCCGCGGTCGTCGTCGCCGGCTACTCATTGGGCGGCAACCTGACCCTCAAACTCGCGGGAGACCTGGGCGCCGACGCGCCGGGGCAGCTGAAGGCCGTCTGCGCCGTGTCGCCGACAATGGATCTCGCCCTCTGCGTGGACGCGCTCGAGCGGCGATCGAACCTGCTCTACCAGCTCAACTTCATGCGAAACCTCCGCGCGCGCATGCGACGGAAGGCCGCCCTCTTCCCCGAGCTGTACGACCTGTCACAGCTGCGGGGCGTGTGGACCGTGCGCGGCTTCGACGACGCGTACACCGCCCCGATGAGCGGGTTCGGCACCGCCACGCGGTACTACCACGAGGCCTCGAGCCTGCGCGTCGTGGACCGCATCCGTGTCCCCGCGCTGATCCTGACCGCCGCCAACGACCCCTTCGTGCCGCCCGAACAGTTCACACGCCCCGAGGTCCGGGCCAACCCCCACGTCCGCGTGCTCATCACGCCGGACGGCGGGCACTGCGCCTTCGTCAGCGAGCCCGACCCCGCGCACGACGGCTACTGGGCCGAACACGCGATCGTGAGGTGGGCGGTGCATCACGCGAGCGCGGCCTTGAACCGAGACGCGAACTCCGGTCCCTTTCCCTCGTCTTCGTGCTTGAAGTAGACGAAGGTCTCGCGCCAGGCGTCCTGCTGGTCGGCCACGTACGCCGCCCATCGGTCGAGGTCCGCCTCGGCGTAGCCTTCGTCCCGGAGCCGCAGGTACCCGTAGTCGGCCGTGCGCACGAGCGGCGTGTGGCGCTCCGGGCTGTCGGCGAGGCACAGCGCGAGGTTGCGCGCCTGCAGCATCGCGTAGACCTCGTCGGTCCACCAGGAGGGATGGCGGAACTCGAAGGCGACGCGCGCCGCGGGCGGCAACTCGTCGATGAAGGCCTGCAGGCGTGGGGCGTCGCACTTGAAGGTCGGGTTGAGCTGCACGAGGACGCACCCGAGGCGAGGACCGAGCGCGGCGCCGGCGGCGCAGAAGGCGCGAAGCGGATCCGCGACGTCCTGCAGGCGTCGGTCGTGCGTGATGCGCTTGGGCGCCTTCAGGGTGAACGTGAACGCCTCGGGCACCTGGGCGGCCCAGCCCTCGACCAGGGCTGCCGTGGGCATGCGGTAGAAGGTGTAGTTGATCTCGACCGTGTCGAAGACGCCGGCGTAGTACGGCAGCATCGCCTTGCCCGCGATCTTCTCGGGGTAGAACCGGCCCTTCCACTCGGGGTAGTTGTAGCCGGAGGTGCCGACGTGAATCATCTGCCCGTCCCGTCCTGCTGATGCCCTGCCAGTTCACGCCGCGCGAGCGGCGCCTCATCGACCGGCTCCGAACCCCGCTACAGGTGCAGCGGTGGCTCAACGCCCTGCCCTACAACACCGAACCCGGAGGCGACACGCAGCGGTCGTTCCGCTCGGTCGTCGCGCTCGGCACCGCGCACTGCATGGAAGCGGCCCTGGTTGCGGCCGTGATCCTCGAGGCACACGGCTGGCCACCGCTCGTGATGAGCCTCGAGTCGGAAGACAAGCTCGATCACGTGGTGTTCGTCTACCGCACGGCGACGGGCTGGGGGAGCATCGCACGTTCGCGCGACCCTGGCCTGCACGGCCGCAGGCCCGTGTTCCGCACGCAGCGGGACCTGGCGTGCAGCTACATCGAGCCGTACATCGACGTCAGCGGCCGAATCACCGGCTATGGCGTGCTGGACCTCCGCGGCCTCGGAGGGTACGACTGGCGCTGCTCGCCGCGCAACCTCTGGCACGTCGAGCAGGCCCTGCGCGACCTTCCGCATCGTGCGATCCGATCGTCCGATGCGCGCATCGCGCGGCTGCGCACGCGCTACCATGCCTTCATGGCGGCCCATCCCGGGTTCAAGCCGCTCTACTTCGCCGGGCAGGACCGGTGGCACCCGCTGCCGGCGGTGTTCGCCCCCTCGGTTCGCCTGGCCAGGACGCTCTACCCGCGGTCAACCCATTCGTAGCGGCCGGCCCGCTGCCCGCTCCACCCGCGGTCAACCCATTCGTAGCGGCCGGACTCGTCCGGCCGGCGGCCCGCTGCCCGCGGGACAAGTCCCGCGGCTACGCAGTCGCGGGTTTCCGCGGCTACGCGTCGCGGGTTTCCGCAGCTACGCAGTCGCGGGATTCCGCGGCTACGCGCTCGTCTGGTCAGTCCAGATCGAACGCGGACTCCGGGCGGCTGATCGGTTCCTTCTTCGCCTGCTCGAGCGCCTCGCGGAACCGGCGGTCGAGGTCGTCGCCCCGGTTCTTCTCCGCCTGGAAGGACTGTTCGAACAGCCGTTCGCGTGCCGCGGCTTCCTCGGCCAGCAGCCTGTGGGCATCGTCGATCTCGCGCGCGGGCCCGGTGCGGGCCTCCGTGTGCGACACCACACGCTTCAGGTTCACGTCCACCACCAGGTCGGCCCGGCAGCAGGGGCACTTGACGGTGAGTTCGGAGGCGAGACGACTCATCACATTCCCCTTCATGGCGCGGGTTGGCATAGTCTGGTGTGAGCCCGCGCCCGCGGGGGATCATGACACACCACACCCATGCTCGCGCCCCGGAACCTCGCCGCCTGCGAGTGGCGACCTACAACGTCCACAAGTGCCGCGGCCTCGACGGCCGGACCCGCGTGGATTGCATCGCCGACGTGCTCGCCAGCCTCGAGGCCGACGTCATCGCCCTGCAGGAAGTCGTCGGCGGCGGCCCCGAGGAGGACGGCCAGGCCGCGGCGCTCGGTGCGCGACTCGGCATGGGCTGGGTCATGGACTCGGTGCGCCTGATGCGTGGCAAGGCCTACGGTAACGTCGTCCTGAGCCACCTGCCGATTTCGGAGATGATCCGGTGCGACCTGTCCTGCGACAAGCGCGAGCCTCGCGGCGCCATGCGGGTGGACGTGGACGTCCATGGCCGGGTGCTGCACCTGTTCAACGTCCACCTCGGCACGGCCGTGCTCGAGCGACGCAAGCAGGCCCCACGCCTCGCCGAGTTCGTCGCCGACACGCACGTGCACGGACCGAAGGTCCTGCTCGGCGACTTGAACGAGTGGGTGAAGGGACTGACGTCGAAGACGCTCGGCGCGATGCTCGAAGGCGTGGACCTCTCGCACCACCTGCGGCGCCGCAAGACCTACCCGGGCGTGCTGCCGATGTTCCACCTCGACCACATCTACGTGGCTGGCGGGCTGCAAGTGGAGAAGGTGTCGCTGCCGCGCACCAAGTTGACGCTCGTCGCCAGCGACCACCTGCCGCTGGTCGCCGACGTCCGGCTGCCAGATGATGCTTGATGCCTGACGCAGCCTGATGCCTGACGCGTGATGCGTGATGCGTGATGCGTGATGCGTGATGCGTAGGCGCCGGACTTGTCCGGCGCCCTGGCACCTGCCCGCGGGACGAGTCCCGCGGCTACACACCTCGGATTCCCGACCACTGGTGGTGCGGGCGGGGGGCCTCCGTGCGCTGCGGCTGACGGTCGGCGCCTATTCCCCGGCGCGTGCCATCACCAGTTGCAGCGTGGAGATCTGGCGCGTGGCGAACATGGCCTCGCACGAGGCCATGTAGAACTCCCACATCCGGATGAACCGATCGTCGAACCCCAGCGCCTTCACGTCGTCGAGGCGAGTGAGGAAGCGCAGCCGCCAGTCGCGCAGCGTCCGCGCGTAGTGCGGTGCGATGTCGTCCATCCAGCGCAGCGTCAGCGGGGTCCCCGCGGCCGAGGCCGCGAGGAGTTGCCCGACACTCGGGAGCAGGCCCCCCGGGAAGATGTACTTCTGGATCCAGTCCGCGTGCCGTGCGTAGACCTCGAACCGGTGGTCCGGCATGCCGATGGTCTGGATCGCCAGGGCGCCCCCTGGCGCCAGGCGCGCGTGGCAGACGGTGAAAAAGGTGGGCCAGTGCTCGCGGCCCACCGCCTCCAGCATCTCGATCGACACGATGTGCGAGTACGTGCCGCTGACGTCGCGGTAGTCGCAGAGGCGGATGTCGATCCGGTCCTGCAGACCGGACTGCCGGACACGGGCGCTGGCCAGGTCGAACTGTTCCTGCGATACGGTGATTCCCGTCACGCGGCAGCCGTAGGTGCGCGCGGCGAACAGCGCGAACCCGCCCCAGCCGCACCCGATCTCCAGCACGTGCGCGCCGGCGTGCAGTCCCACCGCCTCGGCGAGGCGGCGGAACTTGGCCTGCTGCGCCTGTTCGAGCGTGTGCTCGTCCTGCGCGTAGTACGCCGACGAATAGACCATCTCGGGGTCCAGGAACAGCGTGAACAGTTCGTTGCTCAGGTCGTAGTGGGCGTGGATGTTCCTGCGGCTGCCGGCACGCGTGTTCCGGCGGAGGCGATGCTGCAGGTCATTGCCGAGGTTCAGCATGCGCGTGAGCCAGGTGACCTGCGGCAGTGCCGCCTCGTTGCGGATGCCGATCTCCAGCAGGCTGACCAGGTCGTCCGTGCGGAAGTGCCCCGCCATGTAGGACTCGCCGAACCCGATGTCGCCGTATCGCGCGAAGTCGCCGAAGAACTGCTCGTCGTCCACCCACATCGTCGCGTGCAGCGACGAGGAGGAGTGGCCTCCGCGGTGCGCCGATCCGTCCGGGAGGTGGACGGTCAACCGCCCGGCGCTCAGCGTCGGAAGGGCCGCCAGGGCCCGCCGCTTCGCGAGGCGCGCGACGAGGCCGGGCGCGCGACGCGGACGTACCGTCGTGTCGGGTACGGTCAGGATCGCGTCCAGAGAACCGAGGGGGCTGTCGCCGTCGAGATGGTCACTCACGCTGCTGCGTCCTCCCAATCGCCGTCTAGGGCTGTGTCTGCCGTGCGGAGTCTGGCGCGTAGGCCGGCTTGTCCCTGAACGGCACGCCCTTCCACCACAGCCGCGCGGCTTCCCAGTGAATGGCGGCCACGACCTGCGCGGTGATCAGCGGGTACCGCGCGAGCATGGCCACGAGCGCTCCGTCACTCAGACGCTTCCTGGCCAGAACAAGACGCGCGCTGAAACGCCGCTGGTCACCGACGGTCAGGTCGATCCCCGCTCGCAACGCCTCGCCGGGCGCCTCCAGCTCGAACCGGTAGGTGCCTTCGAGTCCGAAAAAGGGCGAGACGTGGAACTCCTTCTTGTGCAGGCGTTCCGCCGACGCGCCGGCCGGGAGCACGTACACGTGGCGTTCGCCGTAGGTGTTGTTCACCTCGGCGACCACGGTCGCGAGCCTGTCGGCCTCGTCGAAGCAATAGAAGAAGCTGACGGGATTGAAGACGTATCCGGCCACGCGGCAGTGCGTGAGCAGCAGCACGCGCCCGCCTGGCCGAGCGTGGCCGCGTGACTCCAGCGCGTGCGCCAGGGCCTCCCGGAGCGGTCGACCATCGAAGTGATCCGCGTCGTAGAGTGCCACCGGACGCGGCCTGTTGTAGCCCAGGAGCCGGAACGTGCCGTTGATCCGCTCCAGCCCGTCCAGGTCGAACAGGTGCATGTACGTGCGGTACGAGAAGGTGTGCCGCGGCGCCTCGCGCGCGTGCCAGACGCGCCCCACGTACAGCCAGCCCGGCACCACCGCGCCGCCAGCCGTGGTCGTCACAGGCGGGCCCCGAGCCGCTCGGTGACCCGAAGCGCCGACACCAGGCCATCCTCGTGGAACCCGAAGCGCAGGTGCGCGCCACAGAAGAACGTGTGACGCTGGCCGTTCAGCGCCTCGATGCGGGCCTGGGCCGTCACTGCGGTCCGGTCGAGGACGGGGTGGGTGTAGTTCATCACCGCCAGTACCTTCTCCCTGGGCTCCTCCCGCCCGTTCAGAGTGACGCAATACTGCGCCGGGCCAGGAACGCCCTGCAGTCGATTCAGGTGGTACGTCAGCGAGACCGGCGCCGTCGTGTCACGGCAGTCGTGGATGTCGCAGTTCCACGAGGCCCACGCCCGGCGCGTGCGCGGCAGCACGGACGCGTCGGTGTGCAACACTGCGCGGTTCACCGAATAGCGGAATGCACCCAGCGCCTCCCGCTCCGCCTGCGACGGATTGGCCAGTAGCGTCAGCGCCGTGTCGGCATGCGTGGCGACGACCACGCTGTCGAAGCGCCGGGCGGGTTCGTCACCCGTGTGCACTTCGACGCCGGCGGCCACGCGGACGATTCGTTGGACGGGCGTGGAGAGGTGGACGGGCCCCGAGATGGTTCGGGCGATCGCGTCGACGTACGTCCGGGACCCGCCCGTGACCGTTCTCCATCGTGGGGCGCCACCGGCCGCGAGCAGCCCGTGGTTCTCGTAGAACTGCAGGATGGTTCGCGCGGGCGTGTTCATCATGTCGGCAAACGAGGCCGACCAGATGGCGCCTCCCATCGGCAGGACGAAGTGTCGCGTCAAACGCGGCGAGAAGCCCTCCCGATCGAGGAACTCCCCGAGCGTGACGTCGTAGCCTTCGGTCGACAGGAGCAGGCGGCGCGCGGACCTGAAATAGCGGAGAATCTCGAACAGCATTCCCACATGCCGTGGGTCGAGCAGGCGCCGGCGCTGGGCCAGCAGCGACGACACCGACTGGCTGGCGTACTCGAGGCCGCACCGGCGGCACCGTACACCAAAGCACATGTCGGTCGCGTGCGACCGGACACCCAGTTGGCCGAGCAACCGGATGAAGTTGGGATAGGTCCGCTCGTTGAACACCAGGAACCCGGTGTCGAGCGGCAGGACCCCGCCAGGCACCGCGACGTCGTGTGTGTGCGCGTGCCCCCCGAGGCGGGGGTCCCGCTCGAAGAGTTCGACGTGATGCTCCCGGGAGAGCACGTAGGCGGCTCCCAGCCCGGAGATGCCCGATCCGATGACGGCGATACGCACGAGTGAATGAACCGCGAGACGATGACGGTGACGCTCGCCTCAGTGTACGACGCCAGGGGGGACGTCCCGGTACAATCGGCGCGTGACAGGCCACCTCCCGCCCGTCGTCTCCGCGGCCGTGCTGCTGGTGCTGCTGGCCGTGCCGTCGGCCCTCGTCCCGGCACGGGTCGGCGCCCAGTCCGCCACGGGCGGAGGCCGCGCGCCCCAGGGCGCCGAGGCCATCACGGAGCCGCGACTCCGGCAGTACCTGGCGTTCATCGCGTCAGACGCCCTCGAGGGGCGCCGGACGCCGTCGGCGGGACTCGATGCCGCGGCGGCCTTTCTCGCCTCTCACCTCGAGCGCCTCGACCTGCGCCCGGCCGGTGATGGCCACACGTACTTCCAGCGCATCGGGCTGACGCAGCGACGGTTCGACCCCGAGCACACGAGCCTGTCCATCGGGACCCGCGCGCTCGAGTACGGCGACGACTTCCTGCCCGGCGAGCTGGCCGGCACCGCCGAGGGCGAGGTCGTCTACGTCGGGAACGGCACGGTCATCCGCTCTCGTGGCGTCGATCCCTACCGCACACTCGACGTCGCCGGCCGGATCGTGGTCTCGAACCTCGGACTGCCGGCGGGCCTGTCGCAGGGCGACCTTCAGGGGTCGCGCGGCGAGGACTGGGAGCCGACCGAAGACGCCGCGAAGAAACGCGGCGCGGTTGCCGTGCTGTTCCTGCCCGACTACGGCGCGCTCGAGCGGTGGCCTGCCACGCGCGAGTCGCGGCGCACGCGCACGTCGCTCACGGTGGACGGCTTCCGAGACCCCGGGCCCGTCCTGCCCACGGCCACCCTCTCGGCGCGCGGGGTCGGGGCCCTGTTCGCGGGTCGGCCGATGCCGCCGCCGGAGGCGTTCCAGCGTGGCGTACGTCGGGAGGCTGGCGAACCATTCGCCTTCCCGCCGGCGACACGTGTGCGGCTGGCGGTGGGAGCCCACGAGGAACACCTCTCCACGAGCAATGTCGTCGCAGTCCTCGAGGGAACCGACCCGATCCTCAAGCACGAATACGTCGCGCTCGGGGCCCACTACGATCACCTCGGCACCGCGACCATGCCCAACGCCGATGGCGACGCCATCTTCAACGGCGCCGACGACGATGGCTCGGGCACTGTGGCCCTGCTGGCCATCGCCGAGGCGTTCGCGTCGGCGAAGCGGAGGCCCAGGCGTTCGCTGCTCTTCGTGTGGCACACAGGCGAGGAGCGGGGCCTGTGGGGTTCGCGCTACTTCACCGAACACCCCACGGTGCCGCTCGATCGCATCGTGACGCAGTTGAACATCGACATGATCGGCCGCGGCCGCCCGCCAGGCACCCCGGCGGCAGCCGGCCCGCTGGCGCTGACCGACACAGGCACGGTGTACCTGGTCGGGGCTCGGCGCCTGTCGACCGAGCTCGGTTCAGTGATCGCGGACGCCAACGCGCGGTACCACGCGCTGCGCCTGGACGACTCCCTCGACCACCCGAGCGACCCTGCGGGCATCTACACGCGCAGCGACCACTACCAGTACGCCAAGCGAGGCATCCCCGTCGCCTTCTTCTTCACGGGCGTGCACGAGGACTACCATGGCCTGGACGACGAAATCGACAAGATCGACTTCGCCAAACTGCGGCGCGTGACGCAGACAATCTACGCGGCGGCCAGGCTGGTCGCCGACACGAAGCAGCGTCCACGCGTCGACGCGCCTGCCGCAGTGCCGACGCGGTAGTCCCTCGCCCTCGCCTCGGAGCGCCCCATGCCTGCACTGCTCGGCCTGCATCACGTGACGGCGACCGTCGACGCCGCGCAGCCCGACCTGGACTTCTGCGTCGGACTGCTGGGCCTGCGTCTGGTCAAGCAGACGGTCAACTTCGACAACCACCGCGTCTTCCACTTCTACTATGGCGACGCCAGCGGCACGCCCGGAACGATCTGGACGACGTTTCCCTACCGCGGCCAGGGCGTTCGCGTCGGCACCATCGGCACCGGGCAGGTCGTGGCGACGGCCTTCGCGGTGCCGGCCCCGTCGATCGAGTCCTGGCGCCAGCGGCTGATCGCCGCGGGGCTCGATGCGCAGGTCTCACGCGCCCTCGGAGAGACACGACTCGCCGTCACCGACCCATCGGGGCTGGCCATCGCCCTCGTCGGCTCGACGAGCGATGCCCGGGCGCCGTGGACCGGCGGAGCGGTGTCGGCGGACATGGCCGTCAGGGGCCTCCACTCGGTGACCCTCGCCGTGTCGGACCTGGCGCCGACCCTCGACTTCCTCGCCGGCGTGCTCGGCTGTGTTCCTGGTCCGCAGGAGGATGGGCGGGTGCGGGTGGCCGTGGGCCCCGGTGGTCCCGGACGGCAACTCGACGTCGTGGTCGACCCGTCCCTGCCGCGCGGCGTCAACGGCCTGGGCACCGTGCACCATGTGGCCCTCGCGATCGGCACCGAGGACGAGCAGGCGTCGCTCCGTGACGACCTCGTACGACGCGGCGTCGATGTGACCCCCTTCAGGGACCGGCAGTACTTCAGATCGATCTACTTCCGTGAACCGGGTGGCGTGCTCATCGAGATCGCGACAGTCGCCCCCGGCTTCGCCTGCGACGAGCCCCTGGACGCCCTCGGCACCGCCCTCAAGCTGCCGCCATGGCAGGAACCCCATCGCGCGGAGATCGAGGCAGGCCTGCCGCAGATACGCCTGCGGTAGACCGCCGACAACGAAAAGGCGCCCAAGGAGCCGACGGGTTGACACGGCAAGTGTACTAATCGTACTAATACACTTGTGTTGCCGTTCCGCGTCGACCTCGTGCCAGGCGTGCCCGTCTACGAGCAACTCGTAACGGCGGTCACGCGTGCGGTGGTGTGCGGGGACCTGAAGGCCGGCGACACGTTTCCATCGGTCCGCACGTTGAGCCAGGCGCTCCGCATCAACCCCAACACCGCGCAGAAGGCGGTCGCGCAGTTGACCACGATCGGCCTGTTGCAGGTGCATCCCGGCATCGGCACCCGCGTCGCGCAGCCTGCGCCGGCGCCGCGCGCCGCAAGCACCACCGACCTCCGCCCGCAGGCCGCAGACCTCGTGCTCGACGCGCGGCGGCGCGGCCTTTCGCTCCCGGACCTTCAGGACCTGCTCGAGGCCGAGTGGCAGCGGCTCGAGCCATCACCAAGGGGACATCGCCGTGGCTGACCCACTCGTCACGCACGCACTCGGCAAGGCCTTCGGGAAGATCCGAGCGCTCGAGGGCGTGTCGCTGCGCGTCCCGCAGGGACACGCTGTCGGACTCATCGGCTCGAACGGCGCCGGCAAATCGACATTGCTCAAGGTGCTGGTCAACCTGCTCCGCCCTCGTCTGGGCGTGCCGAGGTGTTCGGACACGACTCGCGCGAGCTCGAGGCATCGATCTTCGAGCGCGTCGGATACATGGCCGAGGGCCAGCACCTGCCTGCCCTGAGCACGGTGCAGGACCTGCTCGACTACTGCCGCCCGTTTTACCGCCGCTGGGACGACGCGCTCGCGGCACGCCTGCTGACAACGCTGGACCTCGCGCCAACGACGGGGCTTCCCCGGGCCTCGCGCGGCGAGCGCATGAAGGCCGCGCTCGTCGCGAGTCTGGCCTTCCACCCGGAGATGCTGATCCTGGACGAGCCACTCGAAGGCCTCGACCCGCTGACGCGCGAGCAGGTCATCGATGGTCTGCTCGATCTGTGGATTGAGGCGGCCCGCTAGCGCTCGGGGGCGAGGGTGGCCACCGCATCTCTCGCCCGTTGGCGGACGAGCGGACTGACGTCGCGGCGCGCGAGGTCGGCAAGGCGACGCAGGGAACCGCTGTCACCGCTCGCAGCCAGCGCATCCACCGTCACGACGCGAACGCTCGCCTCGTCGTCGTCCAGGCCGGAGCGGAGCCCGTTGACGAGACCGAGCAGCACGTCGACCTCGAGCGTCTCGGCCAGAGCGCCGGCGGCGTTGTTGTTGAGCACCCGACCGATGAGCGCGTAGGCGTTGGCTCGATGCGCTGGCGAGGCATCCCGGGTCAGGCTCAGGAGGTCGTCCGCGATCGCCTCCCCGTATAGCGCCAGGTCGGCGGCAAAGCGGGAGTCAGGCGCGTAGAAGCCGCGGACGAGCGCCGAGAGCAGGACCGGACGGGTCTCGGCCGTGGCATGGGGCACCAGTTGCAGCCCGATCAACATCAACAGGTCAGCCGCCGTGCCGGCATCGGTGGCGAGCGGACGTGTCCGGGACGCCTCACGCAGGGCGGTTCGCTCCTGGTCGAGTTGCGCCGCGATGGCCAGGTGCAGATCCGCCTGGCTGCGCAGGACCGGGTCGCGCTCGATTCGCTCCAGCAACGCGACGAGAACCTGCTCGCGCCTCGACGGAGCCTCCCCGGTCGTCGAGCTGAGGGCCAGAGCCGGCCCCGATGCCGGTCCCGGCCGCGCCTCGGCGCCTTGCTGGAGCGGGCCGGGGGCAACGAGCCCAATGGCCACGACTGCCCATCCCACACGGCTCCACGAGCGCGGAGGCCCATTCATGCTCTAGGGATCGGCATGTGTCGCCGGAAGGCGAGCGCTCGTGGAACCGAACGTCCGATCGCCGCGTATGCTACCAATGTGATATCACTTAGACATCACACGGTGTGGCCACGAGCGGCCGCCTTTCCCGGTGCACCCGGGTTTCACAGGGAGCTGACTGTCGATGATTCGCGAGCGTGAACGTTCGGTCATGAACGGCGCGGCCGTGCTGGTGGCGGGTTTGGTGGGGATCGGCCTCGGTGTGTACTGGCTGATCCATGCGGCACCCCAGCGCGACGGCCTCCAGGTGTTCGGCAGCATCCTCGTGGTGGCGCTCAGCGCGTTCGTGCTGGCGGGCCTGTTCACGGTCGCCCCGAACGAGGCTCGGGTGCTCCAGTTGTTCGGCGCATACACGGGCACGGTCCGGATGCCGGGACTCCGGTGGGCCAACCCCCTCTACAGCAAGCACAAGGTCTCGACACGCGTGCGCAACTTCGAGTCCTCCAAGCTGAAGGTGAACGACCTGGACGGCAACCCCATCGAAATCGCAGCCGTGGTGGTCTGGCGGGTCGTGGACACGGCCGAAGCGGTGTTCGAGGTGGACGACTACACCAACTACGTGCACGTGCAGAGCGAGTCGGCGCTGCGCAACCTCGCCACCAGCTACGCCTACGACGGGCACGACGACCAGGAGTCGCTGCGGGGATCGACGGCCAGCATCGCCGAGCACCTGAAGCGGGAGATTCAGGAGCGTCTGTCGAAGGCCGGCGTCGAGGTGATGGAGGCGCGAATCAGCCACCTCGCCTACGCGCCCGAGATCGCCGCGGCGATGCTGCAGCGGCAGCAGGCAGGCGCAATCATCGCCGCGAGGCAGCGCATCGTGGAGGGCGCGGTCGGGATGGTGGAGATGGCGCTCGACATGCTCTCGGCCAAGCGCGTCGTCGACCTGGACGAGGACCGGAAGGCGCAGATGGTCAGCAACCTGCTGGTGGTGCTCTGCGGGGATCGCAGCACGCAGCCGGTCGTCAACGCGGGGTCCATCCACCAGTAGGGCAAGGAAGGGGAAGGGCAGACGTCCTTCCCCCTCACGCCTCCTGATTTGCCGATGTCTACACGCAAGGCCTTCCTGCTACGCATCGAACCATCCGTGCTCGACGCCATGCAGCGTTGGGCCAATGACGACCTGCGCAGCCTGAACGGCCAGATCGAGTTCGTGATGCGGAAGGCGCTCAGCCAGGCTGGACGGGCGCCGGCACGCAGCGCCTCGGCGACGTCGGACCGTGCCGACGCCCCTGCAGGCGACGCGCTCGCCGACGATGCGAATGCGTAAACGGAGGACGACCCGTCGGGTCGTCGCCTGGCTCAGACGGGCGTGAGTGGCCAGTCGTGCGTTGGCACTCCTGCTGATGCCGATTTACGGCTGGTGGACGTACACCCCTCGCGTGCCGGTGGACGCTGAAGAACAGGAGTCAGGAGTCAGGAGAACAGGGCAGGAACGCAGGCGTCAGGTCGTCAGGGTCTTGCCCGATCGCTGGCGACGGGAGTCATGCCCTGATTCCTGTGTTCCTGCCTTCCTTCCTGACTTCCTACCTTCCTGCCTTCCTGTATTCCTCCTGAGCGCTCGCGCGCCTCGCGGTACACGCGCTCGGGGACCGGCTGAAGGTCCCAGGCGAGGCCGACCTGGCTCATGGCCCTGATGACGTACCAGGTCGGGTCGAACTCCCACCAGTAGAAGCCGTTGCGCGCGGCCCGCTGGTAGCGATGGTGGTTGTTGTGCCAGCCCTCGCCCACGGCGAACACCGCGGTGATCACGTTGTTGCGCGACTCGTCGACCGTGTCGAACCGGCGCGTCCCGTACAGGTGATTGATCGTGTTGATGGCGAACGTGGCGTGCGCCAGGGTGGTCGTCGGCAGCAGGAACCCCCAGGCGAGCCACTGCAGGCCACCGTACGCGTAGAGCCCGACGGCCAGGAGCAGCGGCGGCACCCAGTACCAGGCATCGAGCCAGCGCAGTTCCGGGAACCTCCCGAAGTCACGGATGACCGGGTTGGTCTCGGGCAGGCTGTCGTTCCGCACGTCGTGCAGGAACCAGCCGAGATGGGCGTGGTAGAAGCCGCTGATGATGGGGCTGTGGGGGTCGCCTTCGCGGTCGGCGAACTTGTGGTGCGTCACGTGGTGGCCCGCCCACCAGAGCGGCCCCTTCTGCATGGCCGACGCGCCGATCCAGGCCCACACGAACTGCGTCACGCGGCCCATCCGGAAGGCGCGGTGCGCGAAGTAGCGATGGTAGGTGAGGGTGAGGCCGATGGCGCGCAGGAAGTGCGACGCGGCCCACAGCGCCACCATGCCCAGGCTGAACGGCACCACGCACACGAGGAGCGAGGAGGCCTGGACCAGCCAGAACAGCGACATCGACAACGTCTTTGACGGAGGCGTCTTCGACGGCGGCTTCTTCATGCGGTCGGGCGTGGGGACGGTCAGCCTTCCTCTTCGTACTCTTCTTCTTCTGGCGGGCCGAGGCGCGTCGAGGGCCGCAGCGACTCGCGCGTGTCGAACAGCGGGCAGGCCGGCGACGTGCAGCGTCGAGGCGCACTGCGGCGACTTGTCGGAGACCACGACGAGGACCGGGCTGCCTTCCACGCCCTCGCGGAACGTGATGCGGCAACCGCAGGCGAGCCGGGCGAACGAGAAACCTTTGAGCATCTGGCGCGAGTGCTGCGCGAGCGCTACCCCGCGATAGCGGGCGCGACCGGCGGCACGACCCTGATCATAGCATCGCGCGGCTCGCCCGCCCGTCTACAGCAGATTCCTGATTTCCTTCTCCATCTGCTCCTTGGCCGCCAGCCCCATGTGGCGCTTGCAGATGGTGCCATCGCGCCCAATCATCAACGTGACCGGCAAGCCCCAGAACGGACCGAACGCCTCCTGAAGGTCCTCGCGGTCGTTGGCGAGCAGCAGGGGGTAGTTGACCTTGTACTCGTCCTTGAACGGCTTGAGCAGCGCCGGGTCGTCGTCGATCTGGACGCCGAGAAACGCCACGCCCTGTGCCCGGTACTGTTCCTGCAGCTGCACGAACATCGGGGTCTCGTACTTGCAGGGGCCGCACCAGGTGGCGAAGAAGTTCATCATCAGCACCTTGCCCTTGTAGTCGGCCAGGTTCACCGTTCGGCCATCCACGTCCTTGACCGTGAACGCGTAGTTGGCCTTGCCACCGGCTTTCGCGTCGCACGACGCGGTGCTGCCCGACGTCGCCGACGCCACGGTCTGCGTGCCGAGAGGGATGAAGGGCACTGCCGCCAGCCCGAGACCGAGCGCGGCGATCGCCGCGAGAATCCAGCGCATGTTCATGTCGTTGACTGCCTTCTGCCCGGGGAACCCGACCGACCGGGGCGCGATTGGGGCCCGCCTGGGTGGGAACGTCCTCCAACGATAGTGCCCGGCTTCGGCCCCCGATTACAAGCGCGGTGCGCGAGGCCGGCGCGGGAACGTCGTGCCCTAGTCGGCTGCGCGCAACTCCGCGGCCACGGCCGCCATCGTCTCGGGGGCGAGGTCACCGACAACAGCGAACGACTGGTCGCCCTCGGCCCAGACCTCTGCGTGCTGCCCCAGGAAGTCGTGACGCGCGGGTGCGGCCGCGGCCGGATACTCCTGTCGGGGCATCACGAACACGCTCACGGTACGCCCATCGATTTCGTAGAGGAGGTGCGCCAGGTGACCGTGGCCGTACAGGCACCGTCGCGCCTCGATCAGGGCCGCCTTGCGGGCGGGCGACGGCGTGGGCACGCGTGGCGTCCAGTCGTAGCGCTGCGCCCAGTCCTTGACCACCTGAACGGGATTCACGGACGCGCCAGGTGAAACCAGGCGGCTGCACTTCAGGTGGTCGAGGGCCAGCTGGGCCGCGAGCACCGAGGACGACGCGCTTGTGGCGCCGTACGTGAAGACGCCCAAGAGCGCGAGCAGCAGGGTCGCGGCGACGGGCATGCCGACGGGTATCCAACGGCGGCCGGCCGCCCTGGCCGGCGGCACCTGCGCGCTGATGGCCGTGCGAAGCGCCGCGGGCGCCTGCCCCTGGAGCGCCCCGGCGCGTGCGCGGAGCAGGCCGTGCACATCCTGCTGGACCCACAGCGCTCGCTGACAGCCATCGCACTCGGCGAGGTGGGCCGTTGCGCGCAGGTCCGGTGCGGTCCCCTCGGGGGCGTCGGCCATGGCGGCCAGCAGCGGGGCGATGTCCTGACAAGTGTCCTTCATGATGGTTTGGCGTTCCTTCTGTTCCTACGACGACGCGGACCCGCCGGAGGCCCCCGCTGCCCGGCCTCGCGCGGCCACGAGGCTGGCGTGGAGTTGCCGGCGCCCTCGGGCAATGCGAGACATCACCGTCCCGACCGGCACCTCCAGGATGCCGGCGATTTCCTGGTAGCTGCAGTCCTCCACGTCGCGAAGCCAGACCGCTTCCCTGTATGCCTCCGGGAGCGCGTCAAGCGCCGCCTGCAGGTCGCTGTCGAGCGTGGACCTGAGCAGTTGACGCTCCGGATCGTCGCCGGGTGCCTCGAGCGGGAGGCGATCGACGACGTCGCTGTCGACGTCGACCGGCCGCCGGTTCGCGCCGCGGCGGTCGTTCCGGAACGTGTTGTGGAGGATCGTGAACAGCCACGCCTTCAGGTTCGTCCCCTCACGAAACCGCGGAGAGAACCGGAGCACCTTCAGATAGGTGTCCTGCACCAGATCCTCGGCGGCCGCCGGATCGCGCGTGAGCTTGAGGGCCAACCCGTAGAGGCTGTTGAGGTAGTCGAGCGGATCTTCGGCCCGGACGTCGTCTTCCTGCGCGCCGCGGAAGACGCGGGGCAGCCAGCGGGAACCCGGAGGCAACGCCATGGGAGTCAGGGGCCCGAATTGCATGCCAGAAGGAAGAACACCGCCGGTGGCCGCGATATTCCCGATCCGGACCCGGCGCCAGTATACCGACCCCGGTCGCAGCCAAGCCGGACCTTCAAGCGTCAAACTGGGGCAGGAGTGCGTCCCGGTTGCCCCCACGATTGCCGGGCCTCGCGTCCCCGAGTACCATGACCGCTACTGAGCTGCCCGCTGTGTGCCCAGCGCCCTGCCTTTTCGCACGACTCGAGGAGATTGCATGCTTACGCCGTTGCGTGCGTGGCGGCGCGCCGCTGCCATAGGGGTCCTGCTGGCGTCCGTCGCGACGCCCGCACTTGCGCAGACACCTTTCGTGCCGTACTTCGGCAAGAACGAGGTGCGCTACGACTCCTTCAACTGGCAGATCTACACGACCGACCACTTCGAGATTTACTACTACCCGGAGACCGAGCAGCACCTGGAGCGGGTGGCGGGCTACGCCGAAAGCGCCTACCAGAAGCTGTCAGCTCCGACCTCAAGCACGACCTGGCCTTCAAGATCCCGCTCCTGCTCTTCAAGACGCAGACCGAGTTCCAGCAGCAGAACGTCATTCCCGGAGCGGTCAGCGAAGGCGTCGCGGCGTTTGCCGAGCCCACGCGCAACCGCATGGTGCTGCCCATCGACGAGCCGCCGGACCAGCTGTATCGGCTCATCACGCACGAACTCACGCACATCTTCGAGTTCGACATCATCCCGCGATCGCTCATCCGGCGCAGCGTGCCGCTGTGGGTGGACGAGGGGCTGGCCGACTACATGGCCGGCGTCTGGCGGCCGCTGGACCTGATGACGGTCCGCGACGCCGCGGTGGCCGACATCATCCCGAAGATGAGCAAGTTCGAGGGGTACGGGCAGTTCACCAACCCGCGACTGGTCTACAACCTCGGGCACGCCGCCTTCGAGTTCATCGAGGCGCGCTGGGGCAAGGAAGGCATCCGGCAGTACCTGTTCTCGCTGCGCAAGAGCGTCATCGGCGGCGGCGAGGACGGCCTACGAGGAAGCCCTGCGGGTCACGGCCGACGAGTTCGACCAGCAGTTCGACAAGTACATGAAGGACCGCTTCAAGCCCTTCCGCGACAAGGAGCGGCCGGCCGACTACGGACGCGACCTGGCGCCCGAGCGCGGCGAGACCAGGTACACCGCCGTGCTCTCGATCGAGCCCTCGCCGTCCGGCGACCTGCTGGCGGCCGTGGCCGGCAACCGCAAGGACGGCGAGCTCGACATCATCCTGCTCTCCACGAAGGACGGCGCGGTCATGCGCAACCTGACACCGCGGCTTCGACAAGGACACGGGCTTCGAATACATCGCCGTGCCCGGGGCGCGCTGGAACACCGTGCCGTGGATGGCGTGGGCGCCGACCGGCGACCGGCTGGCCTACTTCGCGCGCACCGAGAAGCAGCGGTCGCTGATCCTGCAGAACGTGGTGACGCGCAAGATCGAGCGGCGCGTACTACCTCGACACGGTCGACGTGCCCGAGTCGCCCGAATTCTCGACCGGACGGCCGGAAGGTCTACTTCTCCGCCCTGCGCAGCGCCGTCGGCGACATCTTCGAACTCGACCTCGAGACCTCCGAGGTGCGAAACCTCACGTCCGACGCGTTCGCCGACTACGCGCCCACGATCTCGCCCGACGGCGGGTTCCTCGTCTACATGGCGCGCATCAGCGGCAACGACAAGCTGTTCCGGCTCGACCTTGCGACGGGCAACAAGACGCAGCTGACCTTCGGCACGCACGACGAGGCCGCGGCGCAGTTCCTCGATGCGAACACGATCGTCTTCCCGTCGACCGCCGTGGACCCGGCCGCGCCCGTGGACCCCGAGGTGGCCAGGAACGGACAGATCTTCAACATCTGGACGCTGGACCTGAAGAGGGGCGCGCTCAAGCAGTACACCGACACGCTCACGAGCAACCTGTCACCGGTCGTGGTCCCGGACCCCGAGGGGCCGCGCGTCGCGTTTGTCACCTACTTCAAGGGCGAATACGGCATCCACACGCTGTCCATCAAGGAGCCCCTCCTCGCGGCCGCGTCGGCCGACTTCGGTGAACCGGGCCCGGTCATCGACTTCCAGGCGCCACTCACCCACACCCTGATTCCGGCCAACAGCCGCGTGAAGGGACGCTTCGAGAAGATGTTCCTCGACGGGCGCCCGCCGATCAACGTGGGCGTCACGAGCGGTGGCGACTTCTTCGGCGGCACCGCCATCTCGTTCAGCGACGTGCTCGGCGACCAGCACTTCACGTTCTACGCCGCGTCGGTCTCGCAGTACCGGACGTTCGCGGGCTCCTACACCAACCTGTCGCGCCGCATCCAGTACGCCATCCAGGGGTACTCGCAGACGCAGTTCTACTACGGCCTCCTGCCGGGGTTCTACGACCCGTCGCTCACCTACTTCCTCGACAGAGACGATGCGATGGCGACGCGATCGATCGACGGCGGCAGCATCTTCGCGATCTATCCGTTCAACCGCTACACGCGCCTCGAGATGTCGGGCGGCGTCTCCTGGTACCACGACGAGTTCGACAACGCGGAACTGGACGAGTACTCCCAGGCCTACCAGCAGTCGCTGTACGGCACGAGCATCTTCAACGACGGTCTCTCGGTGCCGCTCACCATCGCACTCACGCGTGAGACCACCGTGTTCCGCGAGTACGGACCGCTTGCGGGCCACACCTTCCGCGCGGCGTACTCCGTGTCGCCCAAGATCGGCAACTCCCTGTCGCGGCAGACCTTCGACGGCGACTTCCGCTACTACCAGCGGATTGGCACCAACGGCGTGGCCGCGTTCCGCTTCCGCGGCTTCAACAGCTTCGGTGACACGCCCGACTACTTCTTCTACGGCGGCAACTCCGAGCTGCGAGGCTACGACTTCCTCCAGTTCGTCGGGAACAAGGGCTTTTTCGCCAACGCCGAGTTACGCTTCCCCCTGATCGAAGCCATGCTCACGCCCATCGGCGTGCTGGGCGGGGTGCGGGGTGTCGTCTACGCCGGCATCGCGGGCGCCAGCCTCCTGGGCAGGCCGACGACAACGGGATTCAGCACGGGCGCCGAAACCGAGGCCTACAAGTTCGCGACGTCGTCGGCCAAGGAGGTCAACCCCATCATCGGCTTCACGACCGACGAGCAGACCGGCTTCCCCGTGGCCGTCTACGGGCCCCCGCTCACGATCGACGGCTTCCGGTTGCAGGACGGCCGCGCCTCCTACGGACTCGGCCTCGAGACGTTCCTGCTCGGGTTCCCGATCCACTTCGACTGGTCCTGGCGCACGCTCTTCAACAAGGACTGGGAGGACATCGCGTTCGCCTTCCAGGGCGGAAGCGAGGAGTTCCGCAAGCCGCGGTTCCAGATCTGGATCGGGTACGACTTCTAGGGACAGGCAAAGAGGGAAAAGGGAGCACGAAGAAGGCCGGAAGGGCGAAGGGCATGAGGTCCAAGAGCCTCGCCCTTTGCCCGATTTCATGCTCCTTGGTCGATCTCCACAGCTGACTGCCGTTGCTCTCCCTTCTGACTTGACTCCGATCCCCCACTCCCCCTCAGCCTCCGCCACCGAGATGGTGCAGGTCGTCCTGCCCAACGACGCCAATCCGCTCGGCTTCATCCTCGGTGGCACGGTGATGCACCTGATCGACATCGCCGGCGCCATCGCCTGCTTTCGTCACGCACGGCAGCGTGTCGTCACGGCGGCCGTCGACGGCCTGCAGTTCCTGCACCCCATCAAGGTGGGAGACCTGATCATCCTGAATGCGCAGGTCACAGCGACTTTCAGGACGTCGCTCGAGGTCGAGGTGCGTGTGATGAGCGAGGAGGCGCTGACAGGGCGGCGGCGCCTGACCTCGCACGCCTACCTGACGTTTGTCGCCATCGACGGGGACGGCAGGCGTGTGGATGTCCCGGATCTCGTGCTGGACACGGAGGCCGAGCGCGAGCGGGCCGAGGAGGCTCTGGGCCGTCGGATTCAGCGGCTGGCGGCGAAGACCCGGCTCGCGCGAGTCGAGCAGGGCCTCGCCACGGGCTGAACGGGCGGTATCAGTCGTCCAGCCGCATCAGGCCCTCGTCGATGTCGAGGCTGACGCGGTATTTGCTGAGGAACTTGTGCCCCAGGATACCTCCGAGCTCGTACCCGAGGAGCACGCTGGGAGCGCGGAGGTTGAGGACGACGAGCGAGGTCTTGGCCATGCGCACGTCGTCGACCTCGAGGTCGACGCCTGGCAGCAGGAACGCGTCGCGATCCCAGCCGGACGAGCCGTACACGCGCAGCGGGATGCGCCGGAACCGCCCGAGCTGTTCGAGGCCCACGGCGGCCGTCCGGCTGATGGAGATGGCCTGCCCCCCGGTGTCGACGACGAAGGCCGCCGGCCGCTCGCCGTTCAGTCGTCCGCGCACTGTCGCCAGGCGGTGCATCCACAGGGGCGCCTCCATGGCCGGCGTGCCGGTCGCCTTGGGCAGCGTCTGCGCGACGATCAGCTGCTTCTTCTCGTAGTCGACGCGCATCGACAGCCCCACGGCCAGGGGTGAGAACGCGTCGATGTCGGCCGTGGGCCACTTCTTGAGCGGCGGGTCCTTGATCATCGTGGGCACGTGCTCGACCGTCAGGCTGCCGATCTCGAGTTTGGCAATCCGCGCCAGCTTGAGACGCCGGAGTCCCACGTCGCCCACGCCGGCGCTGAGGGTCTCGGCCACCGAGTAGACCTGGGCGCGCTGGGCGGCGTCTTCGGACAGGACAGTCATCTCGGCGCCCGTGTCGAGCACCGAGATCACGGTTCAAGCGCCCGTTGATCCTGGCCTTGATGAACAGCTTCTCGCGTTCTTCACGGAACGGGATGACGTGGACGCCCTCGCGGACGGCCGCGCTCATGTGGATGGGCGGGCGCTCGTCGAAGTGGCGCAGGAACTTCATGCGTGCCCGCGCCAGCTTGATCTGGTCCTTGAACCCCTTCTGCGGCAGGTACCGGAGATACCGCTCCAGTTCATCGGCCGCGACCCCGTAGTTGCCGAGCCGCTCGAGCAGGTAGGCACGGGTGTGGTGGTATTCGGCGACCTCGGGGTCGCGCTCGATCGCACGTTCGACGGCGACGAGCGCGTCCGACGTCTTGCCGCGCGCATCGAGAATCCTTGCGATGCCGTGCAGCGAGGCCGGATAGCTCGGGTCGAGCGTCAGCGCGGCCGTGTAGCGGGCGTTGGCCTCCTCGAAGTGACCGGTGCTCCACAGCGTTTCACCGTGCAGCGACAGGTCCTCGATGCCCACCGTCGACGAGATGAGGGTACTGGCCTCCTTCTCGGCCCGCCCGAAATCACCCACCCTCAACAGCGCGCGCACCACGATCCGCGTGGCGTCGACTGTGAGGGCGGGGTCGTACTCCCGCGCTCGGATGAGCGCGGTGACTGCCTCGCGGTACTTCGCGCTGTCGAAGAGTTGCTCGCCGCGCTCGAACTCGGCCTTCGCCGTGAGCGGGGCGCCGGCCTGGGGAACGACCGTCGCGACGGCTATGGCGACGGCCGCGGCCGCGACTCCAATGAGGAGGCGGGCGTCGATTGAGGGCAAACGGTCAACGAGACGGGTCATCTTCACCATCCTGGACCGGGACTGCCGGTCGGACACTTCCCCGTATACCTTCGGCTCACGCGGGGGTCGCGCACCGAAGGATTGGACAGCCTTGGACGCCGTCTCGTCCCCGCGAGTGGCGCCTACTTCTCGTAATGCTCCGCGTTCTTCTCGATATACGACTTCCACTGGTCCGGCACTTCGTCCATCGCGAAGATGGCCTCGACCGGGCAGGCTGGCACGCATGCCCCGCAATCGATGCACTCATCCGGGTGGATGAACAGCATCTGCGTCGCCTCGTAGTCCCCCTCGTCCTTTCGGGGGTGGATGCAGTCGACAGGGCAAACGTCGACGCAGGCTGTGTCCTTCGTCCCGATGCAGGGTTCAGTAATAACGTACGCCACGAGTCCTCCTCAGGGAAGCACTATTGTAGGAATCCGAGCCGCACGGACGTTGCCCGGGCCAGCTCCCACGCCGCTGGCACGTGCTCCTCGTGCAGCGGTCCCTCTCCTCGCCCGTGGGTGAACACCCCCACGCGCGCCACTTCCTGGCCCCGGTAATCGCGCACCGGCGCACACGCGCAGTTGAGGCGATACCCGTCCACCGCGCCCCCATCGCCCAACCGCCGGACGATGTCAGCGGACTGGCCGACGTCGCCGGCCGCCGACAGCCGCGCGCAGCTCAGTCGACGCTGCTGGCCCTCCGCAAAATAGAGCGAGCAGTGCCCCGGCATCGGCTTGCCGTAGGCCGTGTACATGGCCGCCGCATCGCCTGGCCCGCCCCACACGTACGTCACCTCTCCAGCCGGCAGCGACACGAACGCCCTGGCAGTCGTCTGGCCCGCGTACTCACGCAGCGGCGGATAGGCGTGCAGCCGGAGCTCCGATCCGCTCAGGTACCGGAAGCTCATGTCCAGCAGCTTGAGCGTCAGGACGTACCGGCCACCGTCACCTTCCTGCCTGACGAATCCCCGGCGCCTGAGCACCAGCAGCAACCGGTGGGCCGTAGCCGCGGGCAGTCCCGTCTGGCGCGCGGAGATCGCGCAGGGCCATCCCGCCCGGCTCCCCGCTCAACACCTCGAGCAGGCTCAACGCCTTGTCGGCGGACGTCTGGCTCTCCATTGATTCCATTATGCGGAACGGCGTTCCGCTCGGCGAAAAGATACTCCCCGATTCCTCGCCGCCGAACAAGGTCTGCCGTGGTCGGCAATCGGAACGGGGCCGCACCCTCTGCTAGCCTGTGCGCATGCGGGCAGCAATGGTGGCACTCACGGCCGGGATGGTGTCGGTGGCCGGGCTGGCAACGTGGGTCGCGGCGCAGGCTCCACCCGCCGCGCGCGGGCCCGGCTTCCGGAAGGTCATCCTCGACGTGGCGTTCCGGGCAGAGGGCGTGGCTCTGGCCGACGTCAACCGCGACGGCCGCGTCGACGTGCTGGCGGGCAATGCATGGTATGCCGCTCCCGCGGCTGACGCGGTCACGGCGGCAACGGCCTGGACGCGCCACGAGATCGCGCCGCTCGAGCCCTTCGACGCCGGCACCGGCTACAGCAACGCGTTCCATACCTGGGCGCTCGACGTCAACGGCGATGGCTGGCCCGACCAGGTCCTCCACGGTTTCCCCGGTGAACCGGCCACATGGCGCGCCAACCCCGGACCGCGTGGCGGCCACTGGCAGACCCACCGGCTCTCGTCCTCGACGGGCAACGAGTCGCCCGCGTTCGCGCGCCTGGTCCGGGGGCGTGGTCCGGTGTTCGTGATGGGCGTGAACGAGCAACTCGGCTGGCTGGCCCCGGCGGCGTCCCCGTTCGCGCCGTTCGACTTCCATCCGATCAGCGAACCGAAGCACCCCACAGCGCATCGCTACGCGCACGGACTCGGCGTGGGCGACATCGACGACGACGGCCGCCCCGACGTCGTGGGCACGAAAGGCTACTGGCTGGCCCCGGAGCGCCAGGGTGACGCCCCATGGCCGTTCACGGCGACCGACCTCGGGCCCGACGCGGCCCACATGGCCATCTACGACGTCAACGGCGACCGGTTGCCGGACATCGTCGCGAGTTCGGCTCATCATGTCGGCGTGTGGTGGTTCGAGCAGCGGCGATCAGGAGCCACGCGGACGTTCGTCAGGCACGACATCGACGCGTCGTTCTCGCAGGCCCACGCGCTGGACGTCGGCGACATCGACGGCGACGGCCTCCTCGATGTCGTCACGGGGAAGCGACGATGGGCTCACGGGCCGACGGGCGACCCGCAGCCGAACGCGCCGGGCGTGCTCTACTGGTTCCAGCCGCGTCGGACGCCCGCGGGCGTGACGTGGACCAAACACCTCATCGACGATACATCCGGCGTCGGGAACCAGGTGGTCGTCGGCGACGTGGACGGCGACGGTCGCCTCGACGTCGCGAGCGCGAACAAGCACGGCGTCTTCGTGTTCCTGCAGCGGAACGATTGACCGTCGCGATTCAGCGCGCGACCAGTTCGTCGAGCATCGCCAGGGCTGTCGAAATCTCGTCGTCCGATGTATAGAAATGAGGAGCGATGCGGATGCCCGCGTCGGGACGGTGGTCGATGACGACGTCGCGCGCGATGAGGTCAGCGGCGACGCGCGCGCTGTCGGGCACGTCGATGGTGACGGTGCCTCCACGCCAGGCATCATCCAGGGGCGTGCGCACGCGCCAACCTCGCGCGAGCGCGTGATCCATGATGCGGCGTGTCTGCCGCAGCGACTTGGCCCGGATCGCCGGCACGCCCACCTCGGCCACGATCCGATAGCCCGCCTGCGCGATCATCCACGCTGAGACGTTCGGCGTCCCCGTCGCGAACCGCTCACTCGCCTCGCCGTAGGTGATCTCCCCAGGCTCGAAGGCGAACGGCCGCGCGTGTGCCGCCCACCCGGTCACAGCGGGCCGCAGCGTCGGAGCCAGATCTGGGCGTACGTACAGGTACCCCGCGCCAGGGCCGCCGCACAGCCACTTGACCGACCCGCCAACGGCAAACTCGACGCCCAGCGCCGTGAGATCGAGGGGCAAGGTCCCCGTGGCCTGGTACACGTCGAGGACGACAGGCGCTCCCACCTGGCGGGCGCGCTCCAGGATCGGCGCGACGTCGGTGATGGCGGCGCTGCGAAAGAGGACGAGTGAACAGCAGACCAGCGCGGTGCGCTCGTCGATGGCCGGCAACCACGCCTCGGCCGGTTGCGTCAGGGTGTCTGGTGACTCGACGTAGACGATGTCGGCGCCATGGCGGCGCCACGCCTCGTACACGTAGTGGTTGGTGGGGAAATCGAGCCGCGGCATCACGATGCGACGGCGCTCGCCGCGCAGGTCCAGGCTGGACACGATCACCGACTGGGCCACGGACACGTTCTGGACCATCGTGACCGACCCCGCCGGCGTCCCGAGCACCGGCGCAAGCAGGTCTCCGGTCTCGCGGCCGATCTCCCACCACCCCTCCGCCCAGGCACGCACGCCGCGCGTCTCCCAGGCGTCGAGAAACCTGTTCGCCTGGCCGCGGGCGGCGCGCGGCATGGCTCCCAGCGAATGGCTCACCAGGTACGTACAGCGATCGAGGATGGGGAACTCTGCTCGCCATCGCAGGAGGGGGTCGCTCATCGGCGGGCCTCCAGCAGCGCACGTACTGCGGAGAGGTAGTCACGGATCCGCCGGGCATTGGTGCCGAAGTCACTGCGGCCAATCCGCGACTTCGAGCGGACATCGAGACGCGTTCCACCCTCGGCCCTGCTGCGCAACCGGACGACGACATCGTCCTTGAAGCGGAGCCAGCGTGTCGTCGCGATGGCCTCGAGACGCCCGGCCTCGGCGTCATCGCCGACGATACGCCAACCGGCGCGGGTCATTGCCTCGCGCGCCGCGGCGTGGACGCGGGCACGGTCCGCCGGCGTGTCGAGCGGACCGAGATCGGGCCAGGTGGTGCGCTGCTGCGCGGCCACGGCCGCCCCTGGATACTCGGGCGGGTTCGGCGAGCCAGCGCGGTGTCGCAGGACGTCGACGAAGGCCGGCGGGTCGACGGGGTCGGTGGTGATGTCGTTGATGGAAGGCACTGTCTGTCCTGAGCGGGCCCACCCCACGGGAAATCCGGCAGCGAGTGTCGCCGCCGCGAGCATGCCGCCAAGCGCCAGCCACGCACCGGACGCCAGCATCCGTCGCCAGCCCCGCGAGGTCAAGCCAGCCCCGCCGCGCACACCAGATCCGTCGGTGCTGGGGTCGCGCAGGCGAGCTACGTGCATGGGCACTTGGACTCCGGTCCTGCCGGTCCCGTTCCCGATGGGCTTCCCCACCGTTCTACACTCTGGGACTCTGCCAATGCCGGTGATGCGTGCCTTCCTGTTCGTGCTCGCCCTGTGGGGTGCCACCAGTGAACCCGTGTGGGCGCAGACAGCGACACGACTGATCGTGGACCACTGGAGCGTCGAGGACGGGCTGCCCCAGAACACGGTCACGAGCGTCGCCCAGGACGACCGCGGGTACCTGTGGGTGGCCACTCGCAAGGGCCTGTCGAGGTTCGACGGCGCCCAGTTCTCCCCCGTCACGCGGGTGGACGGCGTGGATGTCGGGAGTCTCCGGCTGACCGCCGTCCTCCCTGACAGCGGGGAGGCCGTGTGGGTGGGTACCTATGGGGCCGGCGTCATGCGGGTGGCCGGAGACACCGTCGTCCGCTACGGGCCAGACGAGGGCGTGCCCGACCAGGTCATCTGGGACCTCTACCGAGACCGCAAGGGCCGCGTCTGGCTCGCCTCCTCGCGTGGGGCGCGCGTGTTCGACGGGCGGCGCTGGCAGGCGCCGACCCTGCCCGCCGACCTCGCCGACGCGGGTGTCAACGACATCATCGAGACGAAGGACGGCCGGATCTGGCTCGCCACGACGGGTCACGGCGTGATCGCTCTCGAGGACGGCGCGGTGCAGCGCTATTCCCAGACGGAGGGCCTGCCCAGTGACATCGCGATCTCGCTGGCCGAAGGCCCCGCCGGGGACATCTGGGTCGCCGGCCCCAGGGGAGCCGCCCGGATCGTCGGCAACACGGTCACCGCGTTCGGCATCAAGGATGGCCTCCCCGTCGAGCGGATCCTCCAGGTCCTCGTGGACGCGCGCGGCCTTGTGTGGATGGCGACGCATGGCGGCGGCCTCGTCCGCTACGACGGCGTCACCTTCCAGTCGCTGCGACGCGCGGAGGGTCTCAGCACCGACTACCTGATCTCGCTGGCCGAGGATGCCGACGGAGCGCTCTGGGTGGGCACCCTGGCCGGTGGGCTCCACAGGCTGGCGCCGGCACCGCGCGTTCTGCTCGACGCACGGTCGGGCCTGCCGCCGTTTCCCGTCACGACCCTCTACCAGCGCGGCGACACGCGCGACTGGTGGATCGGGACGTACGGTGGAGGCCTCGTGAACCTCCGGCAGGGACGGCTTCGCGTGTACACGCAGGCCGACGGTCTGCCGAGCAACGCCATCACGTCGATCGCGGAAGGGCCTGGCACCAGCGTGTGGGTCGGCACCAACGGCGGGGGCGCATTCCGCTTCGACCAGGGCCGCGTCGTGGAGCGCGTGGGGGCAGACGTGGTGGGCATGACCCTGCGGATGATCGAGGTCTCGCAGCGGGGCGTGTGGATGGCGGGCAACGGCCTGATCCGCTACGAGCACGGGCGGGTGACGCGCTACGGCGTCAACGAAGGGCTGCGCAACAACGAGGTGCGCGTCATCTACGCACGGCCGGAGCGCACGTGGGTCGGCACCTTTGGCGGCGGCCTGCAGAGCATCGAGCCCGATGGCCGGATCGTGAACTGGGGCGAGCGGGAAGGGCTGACGAACCCCTTCGTGACGTCACTGCACCACGACAGGACCGACGCACTGTGGGTCGGCACCTACGGCGGGGGACTGTTCCGCCTGCGCGAGGGTCGTTTCACCGCGATTACGACACAGGACGGACTCCCGGACGACGTGGTGTTCGACGTGATCGAGGACGACATCGGCCGGCTCTGGCTCACGGGCACCCAGGGGCTCGCCGTGGTCCGGATGGCGGACGTCAACGCCAGGATGGACGGACGGGGCGGCGTCCTGTCGGTCACGCACTACGGACGGGCCGAGGGCGTCCCTGGCACGGACGGCACGGACGGCAATCAGCCGATGAGTTGGCTCGGCCGGGAGGGGCACCTCTGGTTCGCCACCGTCGATGGCGTGGCCGTGTTCGATCCGACGGAGATCGCGGACACGCGGGCTGCGCCGGTCGCGAGCATCGACGCCCTGTTCGTGGACAAGCAGACCCTGCCCTTCGGTGCCCTTGCCAGTCCTCTGCCGGCGCGAAACGTCGACATCAGCTTCAGTGCGCCACAGTTGATGGGCGGGCGGCGGGTACAGTACGAGTACCGGCTGGCCGGACTCGAGAACGACAACTGGGTGGACGCGGGCGCGACGCGTACGGCGACGTTCACCAACCTGGCGCCCGGTCAGTACCACTTCGAGGTCAGGGCCCGGGCTCGGCGCGGCGCCGAGCCAGGACCGGTCCGCACGCTCAGCTTCCAGATACCCGCACGGTTCTACGAGACCCGCTGGTTCCTGGCGCTGGGTGTCGCGGCGCTCGGGTTGGCCCTGGCCGGCCTCGTCCGGTGGCGGTTCGGACGCCTCGAAGTCCGCCAGCGTGAATTGCAGCGCCTCGTCGACGAACGGACCGCGGCGCTGCGGCACGAGATGCTCGAGCGAGAGCGGGCCGAACGCGAGCGACGCCTGCTCGACGAGCGCATCCAGCAGGCCCAGCGCCTCGAAAGCCTCGGCGTGCTCGCAGGCGGCGTGGCCCACGACTTCAACAACCTGCTGGTCGGCGTGCTGGGGGAGGCGAGCCTCGCGCTGTCGGACCTGCCACCGGGGTCACCGGGACGGCCCCACGTCGAACGCATCGAGCGGGCGGCGCTGCGCGCGAGCGAACTCACCTCGCAGATGCTCGCGTACTCGGGCCGCGGCCGGTTCATCGTGCTGCCGGTGCGGCTCGAGGAACTCGTCACCGAGGTCCGCGACCTGCTCGGAGGGGTCATCCCCCCGTCGATCGACGTCACCCTGGACTTCCCGCCCCACCTGCCCATGGTGGCCGGCGACCCGTCGCAGTTGCGGCAGGTCATGATGAACCTGCTGACGAACGCGGCCGACGCGATAGGGACACGCGGCGGCCACATCAGGATTTCCGCCGGCACCCGGACGCTCCGCCCCGACGATGCGGCCACAATCCACCAACCCGGCGTCCTCGGCCTCGCGCCGGGCGACTATGTCTGGCTCGAAGTCCGCGACGACGGCTCCGGAATGGACGCCGACACGGTCGGCCGCATCTTCAATCCGTTCTTCACCACCAAGCCGGCAGGCCGCGGGCTCGGCCTCGCCGCGGTCCAGGGGATTGTCCGCAGCCACGGCGGGCGCATCCTCGTACGAAGCCAGCCGTCGGTCGGCACCAGGTTCACGCTGCTGTTCCCGTGCGCCAGGCCCGCCGCGGCCCACCTCGCCCGGCACGGCCGCTCCGTGACAGGTGCAGCTGCCGCCGGCGCGGAGATCGCGTCAGCCAGCGCGGATGCCGAGGCCGCGCGGGCACGTACCGACGTCGCGATTCCGACGCCACCCGCCGGCGAGACGCCTGCGACTGCTGAACCGGCGCCCGTGCCGCACGTGCTCGTCGTCGACGACGAACGCCTGGTGCGCGACGTCGCGCGCGTCGCCCTGCGGCGGTCGGGACACATCGTCACCGAGGCGCCCACGGGCGAGGAGGCGCTCGCCGCCTTCGACCAACGGCCCGACGCGTTCACGCTCGTGGTGCTCGACCTCACCCTCCCGGGCATCCAGGGACGCGCTGTCCTCGAAGCCATGCGGGAGCGCCGTCCGGCCCTCCCGATCGTGCTGACCAGCGGCTACAGCGCTGAAGAGGCCGGCGACCTCACCACCGCGCCGCGCACGGTTTTTCTCCAGAAGCCCTGGCGTCCCGAGCAGCTCGTGCAGTCTGTCCGCGAACTCACCGAGGGCACGGGCGTCCACGCCGGACAGGCCTGATCCGGCGTGCCAGGATCACGACTGCGGTCGATTCGACCCGCAGGGACGCGCCCAGGGCGCTCCCGACGAACCCCCCGATGAGCACCGTCGCCCCCCTCCACGTGATTCGGCCGCGTCAGCCCAAGCCCGAGTGGCTCAAGGTGAAGGCCCCAGGCTCGGAGAACTACCTGCGCCTGACCAGGCTCATGCGGGGCCTCGGCCTGCAACACCGTGTGCGAGGAGGCCCGCTGCCCGAACATCGGCGAGTGCTGGCACCACGGCACCGCGACGTTCATGATCCTGGGCGACGTCTGCACGCGGGCGTGCGGCTACTGCGCCGTGGCGCACGGCAAGCCCGCGACGCTCGACCTCGACGAGCCGCGCCGCGTGGCCGACGCCGTCGAGGCGCTGGGACCTCCAGCTACGTCGTGATCACGTCGGTCGATCGCGACGACCTGGCCGACGGTGGGTCGTGGCATCTTCGCCGAAACGATCCGCCGACGCGCGACGCTCGTCGCCCGACTGCCGGATCGAGGTCCTGATCCCGGACTTCCAGGGCAAGGCGGACCGCTCGAGACGGTGCTCGACGCGGGCCCGGACGTCCTGAACCACAACACCGAGACGGTGCCGCGTCTGTACCGCAAGGCGCGCCCGGCGGCCGGTACGCCCGGACGCTCGAGCTGCTCGAGCGCGCCAGGCTACACGCCGCACATTCCGACCAAGACCGGCCTGATGGTCGGCCTCGGCGAGGAGAAGCCGAGAACTCGTCGAGGTGTTCCGCGATCTCCGCGGTGTCGGCGTCGACATCCTCACACTCGGCCAGTACCTGCGCCCGACCGAGTCGCACCTGCCGATGGTGCGCTACTACACGCCCGACGAGTTCCCGACCTGAAGGCCATCGCGCTCGAGCTCGGCTTCGGGCACGTCGAGTGCCGGTCCCCTCGTGCGCAGTTCGTACCACGCCCACGAACAGGCCGACAGCCTGGCCCAGGCCGCCGGCGGCGGCTGCCGCTAGCACGCCCTCGCCATGCCTCGGGGGTATCCGGCCCAGCTGCCCGTGCCGCCGCGGCTGCGCGCCGTGCACGCGCGCATCATCGCGTGCGAGGCCTGCCCTCGCCTGCGCGCGTACTGCGCCGGAATCGCGGAGACGAGGCGCGCGGCCTTCAGGCACGAGTCGTACTGGGCACGCCCCGTTCCGGGATTCGGTGACGCGCACGCACGCGTGCTCGTGCTGGGCCTGGCCCCGGCGGCGCACGGCGCCAACCGGACGGGACGCGTTTTCACTGGCGACGGGGTCAACGGCTCGGGCGACTTCCTGATGCGCGCGATGATGGCCGGAGGCTTCGCGAATCAGGCCACGTCGCACGCGCCTGACGACGGCCTGGTGCTCACGGACGCCTACATCGCCGCAGCCGTCCGATGTGCGCCGCCGGGCAACAAGCCCACGCTCGTCGAGATCGAGACGTGCCTCGAGCATCTCGAGGCCGAACTCGCGGCGCTCCGCGACGTCAGGCTCGTCGTCGCGCTCGGACGCATCGCGTACGACGCGTACCGCCGACTGCTCGCCAGGCGCGGCGTCGCGCTCGCGGCCGCGCCGTTCGCCCACGGCCATCTCGTCGACGCCGGGAAGGCGGATTCCCCGAACGCGCCGGTTCCGATGGTCCTGCAGTCCTACCACCCGTCCCGGCAGAACACCCACACGGGACGACTCACCGCCGAGATGCTCGCCGACGTCTTCCGCACGGCACGGCGCCTGGTCGAGGAGAGCACCCCGTGACATGGGGACCCGACGTCACGGTCCTGGCGGCCGCGGCGACGCTCATCGGCCTCTCCAAGGGCGGCATCGGCGGGCCCTTGCCGACGATGCTGGCGACGCTGATGATCAGCCAGCGCGTGAGCGTCGCGACGGCCGTGGCCCTGGCCGTACCCATGCTGATGGTGGGCGACGCGTTCGCCCTGCACTCCTACTGGGGCACGTGGGATCGCAAGCATTCGTGGGCGCTGATCCCGGCCGGTGCCGTGGGTGTGGCGATCGGCTTGTTCCTGCTGCGGGGCCTGCCCGATCGGTCACTCCGCGTTGGTCTTGGCGTGGCCGGCCTCGTCGTCGTCGGCTACAAGATCTTCAGCCACTGGCGCGGC
The DNA here is from genome assembly GCA_963715265.1 of uncultured Acidobacteriota bacterium. Classification (GTDB taxonomy): domain Bacteria; phylum Acidobacteriota; class Vicinamibacteria; order Vicinamibacterales; family Vicinamibacteraceae; genus Luteitalea. The sequence goes on along the minus strand of CAVQRQ010000002.1, from coordinate 653,728 downwards.
CGCGAGCACTATCAGCGCCGCGTGTGGCACGGGCCGCTCGCGGGCCTGCTGTCGGGCGCGGCGTCGGCGATGCTGAACGCGGGCGGCCCGCCCATCACGTCGTACCTGCTGCTGCAGCCGATCAGCCCGACGGTGTTCATGGGCACGAACACGCTTTTCTTCGCGATCGTCAACCTGCTCAAGCTGCCGGGGTCGCTGGCCGCCGGCGTCGTGACGCCATCGGCGCTGGCCTGGTCCCTCGCGTTCTGTCCGCTCGTGGCGGCAGGCGTGTACCTCGGCCGATACGTCATTGCGCGCATCGACCCCGTCGTGTTCGACCACATCATGACGGCGGTGCTGGTGGTGGCCTGCGCCTGGCTGATCGCGACCGCGTACTGGTAGGCCCGGACTCGGCCTGCTAGCGGGGGGCGTCGACCTTCTTGACGACGTACTCGGTCGTTCCCCACTCACCGGTCGCCTTGACGGCAATCTCGTCGCCGGCGGCGCTCACCCTGGCTTCGTGCGTGATGACCGAGCCCTCGATGGAGACCTCGTAGGTCAGGACGTCACCGGCGAGCTTGCCCTTGGCGATCGGCAGGCTGCCCATGGCACTGCTGACGGTTCCCGTCACCGCTTCGCCCTCGGCCTTCAGCTCGTACGTCAGTTCGACGGGCCCGTTGGGGGTGTCGACCTTACCGAGCCACCTGCCCGTCACGTCCGCCGCGAGCGCAGACGCCACGACCCCGACTCCCATCGCCAACACCAGCACGAGTGATCGCATCTGTCTCCTCCACACACCGCCCCGACACATGTGCGGCGGGGGACGAGCTTGCGTTGCCGTACGGCGTCCGCACGCCCCCGACCCGACTCCGAGCGAGCCGGGCACGGGGGCGACGGCTCCCTACCCTAGCGCTTCTTCACGCCGAGTTCCGCCACCTTGGCAATCATGCGTTCGCCGGCGGTGGCCGTGGTCGGGCTCTTGTCGATGTCGCGGATGCGGCCGTCGGGGCCGATGTAGAACGTCCAGCGCGCCGCGAGTTGCTGCTCGGGCGGACGATCAACGCGGATCACGCCGTACTTCATCGCGACCGCCTTTGAGGGGTCGGCGAGGATCGGGAAGGGAGCCGCGTGCTCCTTCGCGAACCGCGTGTTGGTGTCGAGGTCGTCGACGCTCGCCATGAAGAGCGCGATGTCGTAGGTCTTCAGAATCGTGTCGCTCGCACCGAGCGACTTGCATTCGGCCGTTCAACCACCGGTGAAGGCCTTGGGGAACCAGGCGAGCACGACGGTCTTGCCCTTGTAGTCCGACAGCGAGTGCGTCTTGCCATCGGACCCCGGCAGCGAGAAGGCCGGCGCCATGTCGCCGACCTTGAGATCTGCCGAGTACTGCGGCGGCGCAGCGGGCGCCTGTGCAGGTGCAGGGGCCTGACCCTGTGCCGCCACTGTCGCCACGCCGAGGCTGGCGACCGCGCAGAACGTCAGGAGTCTGGTCATGGCGGCGATCGTAGCATTGTCCCGTGGGCCTTCGACCCTGGGCCGTGGGCCTGGCCGTCACGCGTCAGGCGTCAGGCGTTCTGCGTCAGTCCGGCATAGGTGTACGTCCTGATGGTCGCCGCGACGCGATCGCGCACGCACAACGTCGGTGCGCGTGGGTCGACCGTCCAGGCGACGAATCGGCCGCTGGCCGACATCACCGTCTGCGCTCGATCACCCGTCGACGCGGGCCTTCACGGCATTGTCCGTCCGCGGGCGCGTCAGTCAGCCTTCGCCCTGGCGGTCGTCCCCAACTGCTCGACAATGCGCGTGGCTTCCTCGACGGCGCGGGCGAGCACCGAGCGGATCTTGCCGTCCTCGAGCATCAGCACGCCACCGATCGTGCAGCCCGCAGGGGTCGTCACGTCGTCGCGAAGCGCGGCCGGGTGTCGACCGGTCTCGAGCACCATGCGCGCGGAGCCGAGCATCGTCTGCGCGACGAGTTGGAGCGCGAGGTCGCGCGGCAGACCCACGCGGACGCCCGCGTCGGCCATGGCTTCCATCATCAGGTACATGTAGGCCGGCCCGCTGCCGCTGAGCGCGGTGACGGCGTTGCAGTAGGACTCGTCGACGATTCGGCAGCGGCCGACCGACGAGAAGATGCGTTCGGCGAGTTGCAGGTGCGCATCGGTGGCGTGCGTGCCCGGCGCGACGACAGTCATGCCTGCGCCGACGACGCACGGTGTGTTGGGCATGGCACGGACCCAGGGGTTGGGCAGGTCCAGCAACTGCTCGAACCGCGTGATGGTCACGCCGGCCAGGATCGAGACGAGGAGCGTGTCCGGACGCACGCCGCCCCGCCGCAGCACGTCGACGACTTCACCGGCCTGCTTCGGCTTGACGCAGATGAGGATGACGTCGGTGTCGGCCAGCCGCTCGTCGTACGGCGTGCCGGCCTCGTGCGCTCCGGTGCGGACGCACGTCACGCCGAGGTCGGACGCCACCTCGTCGCAGGAGGCCTGCGACCGCGCCGCGGCCCAGGCCTGGGACGGCGACAGAAGTCCGGCGTCGAACAGGCCGCGCAGCAGCGTGCGGCCCATGACACCGGCGCCGATGACGCCGAGCTGACGGTCGGGGGGAAGGAGAAGGCCCATGCCACAGTGTAGCCGCCGGACACGTAGCCGCCGGACTTGTCCGGCGGTCAGTGATGCCTGCGCGCGGGACAAAGTCCCGCGCCTACGTGTTACGTCAGAGATTCTCGAGGCGCGACGACGCGTCGCCGAAGCCGTCGAGCTTCACGCCCATGCGGTCCATCAGCGACAGGTGGAGGCTGCAGACCTTGCGATTGGCGTCGCCCTTGTCCATGTAGTCGAGGATGCGGCCGGGCTTCAGCGTGCCGCCGCCCTTGCCTGTCAACAGGATCGGCAGCTGCTCGGCGCTGTGGAGATCGCCGTCGAACAGGCTGGACGCGCACATCAGGATCGAGTTGTCGAGCAGCGTCGTCTCGCCCTCGGAGATGGACTTCATCCGCTCGGTGAGGTACGCGAACTGCGCGATGTGAAACTGGTTGGTCTTGAGGTACATCGCCTCCTTGGCCGCCACGCGTCCGTTGTGCGTGAGGTCCAGGTGCAGCGCGCCAGACACGCCGTCGACGAACTTGAAGTTCATCTGCGACAGGTCGTTGTTGAGCATGACCGTCGCGACGCGCGTCTTGTCCATCTGGAACGCGAGCACCACGAGGTCGAGCATCAGCTTCATGTGCGCAGGCACGTCCTGCGGCAGTTCGTGCTTCGGCCGCGGCATGTCGGGCCTGGTGAGCGTGGGATGCCACCCCTCGAGGCGCTCCTCCTTCGAGGCGCGCGCGATGCGCTTCTCGATGTCGCGAATGCCCTCGAAGTACTCGTCGAGCTTGTGATGGTCCGCGCGGCTCACGCGCTGCCCGAGGCCGCGGGCCTCCGCCTGCACCGCGTCGAGGATGCTGCGATCGAGCGCGCGCCCGGTGCCGTCGCCCACGAGTCGGTCGAACGCCCGTGCCGGATAGATCTCCTTGGTCGCGGGACGCGTTGGCGACACCCAGGAGAGGCTCGACCCGTAGACCATCGAGAGCCCGTCCTCGAGACGCAGCTCGTTCGGCTCGACGCCGAGCACGAGGCTGGGCACTGCCGTGCGATCGCCGATGGCTCCGGCAATCACCTGGTCCATCGACGTCCCCACGCGGATCACGTCGGGGTCGAGGCTGACCGGCTGCCCCGAGAGGAGGTTCATGCGGCCCAGGTGCGGGCTCGTCGAGGCCAGCGCCGCCTGGCTGTACAGCCCGCGGATGAACACCATGTCCTCGCGATGCGGCAGCATCGGCGTGAGCCCCGGGCCGAGTTCCATCGTCGCGCCACTCCCCTTCGCCCACCAGTGAGCCGGCTCGACGCCATTGGAGAAGTACACGATGCCCAAGCGCAACGGTGGCCCCGCCGTAGCCTTGGCGAAGGCGGGAGCCCTGGCGAAGGCGGGCAGCGATTCCAGCCACGGCAGCGTGAGCGCGACTCCTACGCCACGAAGGAAGTGGCGGCGCGACGGACCGGAGGACGAGCGGGCAGGTGTCATGGCGTGGCAACCCTTGCGGTCGTGCCGGTGGCCGCCGGTGCGTGGGAGGGCACAGGCGCGGGCACGGGAGCATCCATCTGGCGGCCGGCACGGAAGCGGAACGGCCGGCTCGTCGCGATGGCCGTGGCGAGGTCCGTGAAGGACGCGTCGCCGCCAGCCCGCACCATCTCGCCAATGAGCCGACGGTCGGACGCCTGCGGGTTGCGGCCGAGCGCGTACCCGATCATCTTGCGCGACAGCGTGGTCATCACCGCGGTGTCCTCCTGCTGCAGGTACGTCAGCAGCCCTTCCGAACCGACGATCGTCGTGCGGTCCTTGAACTCGCCCGTCACATCGACCGGATTGCCGTCGGCGTACGAGGCGCGGCGACGGCCGACGGCGTCGAAGGCCTCGAGCGGGAAGCCGAGCGGATCGATCCGCACGTGACAGGAGGCGCACTGCGGGCGGTTCTTGTGCTGGGCGAGTCGCTGCCGGAGCGTCTGGCCCTCGAAGCTCTTGTCGTCGGCGGGCAGCGTCCCGGCGTCGGCTGGTGGCGGCGGCGTCGGCGTGCCGAGAATGCGCCGCAGGATCCAGTCTCCGCGCTTCACCGGGCTCGTGCGCAGTGGCGCCGACGTCGTCGTGAGCACCGCGCCAAGCCGCAGCGCGCCGCCACGGTCGAACGCGCGCGCCCCGTCGACGCGCTGCACCGGCCCCGTGGATGTCACGGGTGCGTCGATCCCGTAGAACTTCGCCAGCGGCTGGTTCACGAACACGTAGTCGGCCTGGAGGATCTCCCTGACGGGGCGCCGCTCGCGGACGATGTACTCGAAGGTCGAGACGGCCTCGTCGTACATCGCGCGCCTGACCTCGTCGGTGAACTCCGGGAAACGCCCCGTGTCGACGCCGCGGTACTCGTCGAAGTGGTAGAAGCCGAGCCACTGCCCGAAGAACTCCGTCGCGAGGCGACGCGCCTTCGGGTCGGCCGTCATGCGCACGACCTGGCGTGCGATGGCATCGGGCGCGCGCAGTTCGCCTGCCGCCGCCGCGCGCCGCAGTTCGGCGTCGGGGATCGACGACCACAGGAAGAAACTGAGTCGGCTGGCGATCTCCCAGCCGTCCAGGGGCGCCTCCGTGAGGCGTGGCGACGCCTCCAGGCGGTAGAGGAACGAGGGCGACATCAGGATGCGCGCGATCAGCGCCCGCACGGCCGCATCATGGTCGAGTCCACGCGCGGCGCGGGAGGTCCGATAGAACGCGCGCAGCGACTGCCGCTCGGCCGGGGTCAGCGGACGCCGCCAGGCACGGCTCGCGAACGCAAGGGCGTCGGTCAGGTGCCCCGGCTCGGCGCGGCGCATGGCCGCCTGCACCGCGTCGTGATGCACGCGCAGGGCACGGACGTGCGGCTGCGCCGCTTCGGGCAGCGCGGCAATCCTCGCGGGCGTCATGCTCGCCATCGTCCGCGTGTCGGTGGTGACCTCGAAGTGGTCGAGCAGCATGCCGAGGTAGGCATCGTGGTACGGCCAGGATCCGAAGAGGTCGTGCCACGCCTCGTCGAGGCGTGCACGCTCCTCGCCGTCGACGATGTTGCGCGTGAAGAAATCGTCGGTCCTCTGGTACTTCACCTTCATCACGAAGGCGTCGTGCTCGGGGCTGTTGTAGGTGTTGTCGAACGGGGGCGGCACCGGGTCCTTGTCGGCCGGATTGGCGGCGCCCTGCGAGTTTGGCGGCAGCAGCGAGACGTACTCGGCGATGCCGGCGCGGAACGTGCGGTAGCCCTCGCTCGCCGGGTCCCCGAGGAAGGCCCGCTGGCCCGGCGCCCGGGCCACGCCCGTGGCGTTGTCCGACACCATCACGCGCACCACCGCCTCGCGGTTGGCCCCGAGTTCGGCGTCCACGTGGAACTCGGCCACCAGGTCACCGACGGCGGTGTCGATGGTGAACGACGTGCCCTCGCGCGCCGCGAAGTCGTCGGGCCCGAGCGGCGTGCCGTCGGGACTCGTGCCGAAGCCGAGCCGCGCGACGACGTCGGCGGGCAGCACGGATCGCAGCGTCCGCGTCTCGACGATCGGACCCGGCACCCGCAGGCGGGCGACGGCGGCGGGCTCCGGCGTGGCCGGTGGGGGCGGAGGCGGCGTCCGCAGCACCACGCGCGGATTGCGCCAGATGACAGTGGGGGCCTCGCCGGCGCCGCGATGCAGCGCGTCCACCGACACGTGCACCGTCCAGGGCCCGGGGATGCGCGCCGCCGGACGCAGCGGACGGCGATTGAGCGACTGGACGTAGGCCCGGGTCGGGGTCACGCCGAGCGTGGTGTCGTCGAACACGAGCGGGTTCTCGTCGCCCTGTCCCCCGGCCGCGAGATCGCCGCGGGCGAAGAACCAGCTGGGCCATGTGACGAGCGACTTCACCAGGGCGTCGCACTCGGCGCGGGCCTGCTCGATCGCCGCGGCCCTGTCGGCCCCAGGCGCCGGGAGCGCCTGCCAGCGGTCGATCGTCAATCGCGACGGATAGCCCGTCCCGCGTCGCGTGACGACACCCAGCACGTGCTCGGCAAAACGCCCGGTGATGCGCTCGCGCGCCGCGAGGGCGCGCACGGTCACCTCCGGCTCGCCAAGGGCCACGCGATGCGTGTAGTGCCAGGCGACGTAGAACGCCTTCCCGTAGCGATCGAAGCCGAACGGCCGCCCGCCCTCGCCCGAGACCACACGGAAGCCGCGCGTGGCATACAGCTGTTCGATCCGATGCAGGGCCGAGAGCTCGAGCCCCGTCTTGCCGGGGTCGGCATAGAAGTCGAGCGGGCCCGCGCCGATGACCGCGTGGTCGGCCACCTGCCTGGCCGCTTCCAGGTAGCGCTCGACGCTGGCGTCCTGCACGAACTGCACGTCCCCGAAGTTGGCGAACCCCTCGCCGCCGACGGCATCGCTGGACGCGTCCACACCCACCTTGACCTCGATGCCGGTCAGGTCGGCAATGGCATACTTGTACTCGGCGCTCGTGAGCCGGCGCACGGTGACGCGGCCCGGCTCGCCGGCGTGCCGCTCGTCGTACCGCTCGAAGGCTGCACGAATCCACGCGATGGCCTCCCTGCGCTGGTCATCGCTCGGGAACACGTCGGCGTCCTCGGGCGGCATCTGCCGCGTCTCGAGGCGATCGGCGATGGCGAGCCAGTGCTCCCACTCCGCCGCGACGCCTTCCGCCGACATCCCGTCGGTCAGCCGGGCGACGCTGACGCCGCCTTTCGGCTTGCCCCTGCCGTGGCAGTCGACACAGAACTCGGTGAGGATCGCGGAGGCGGCCGTCGGATCGGGCGCCGCCTCGACGCGGGAACTCGGGAGTCGGGAGTGGGGAGTCGGGAGTCGGGAGTCGGGAGGCGGGAGTGGGGAGTCGGGAGTCGGGAGTCGGGACTGGGACGGGCTTGCAGGCGCGGGCGGGCGGCTCCGCGATTGCGCGGAGATCGCCGACAGGAGCGTCACCAGCAACAGGGCACTCAGGCCCAGGGACTTCGCCGCCATGCTCAGGAGGAGGTGCCAGCGGATCTTACCAGCCTCGGCGCACGCCAGACAGGTAGCGATCGCCGAGCGGTCCGGCTCACCGGCCCTTCGCAGCCGGCTCTCGGCACTCGAAGCTGGAAGCCTCGTTCGTGTCTCCCGTCCCCGTGTACGCGGCGACCTTCGGATAGGCGCACAGCGGGCGCGACCGATCGACGACGCCGTTGATGGCACGGGTCGCGACGATCCGCTCAGGTGCGACACCCTGCTCCACCCACTGCTCCAGCGCCGCCTGCATGTCGAAGGTGTTCGGGCCCTGCCCACCGCCGCAGTGCGCCATACCCGGCGCCATGAACAGCCGGTAGAAGCCCTGCACATCCTGGAGCGTGCTCGCGCGGTCCCGGCCGCCGGCGCCGAAGAACGACAGGACGCTCTCGTAGTAGTCGATGCTGTTGAGCGGCGTGATGAGCTGATCGTTCCAGCCGTGGTACTGAAGCAGCTTGCCGCCACGCTGACGGAACGCCGTGAGGTCCGGATCGGTCGCGTTGAGCATCGGCGCGAACTTCGCCTCGGCCTTCTGATGCGCCTCGTAGTCGGCTGGATCGCTGAACTCGAACGACCGCCAGTCCCAGGCCGGGTCGGCAAACACGAGCCACCTGTAGTGCGCGATCGGGATGGGGAACGGATTGGCCGGATCGCGATTGGGCCAGAAGGGCTCGCTGCCGGGCACCAGGCCCGGGTAGAGCTGCGTGCCAGTCGCCGGATCCTTCAGGCCGCCGTACACCCGGCGAGCGGCGTCGACCTGCGCGGGCGTCAGGCACGTGTCCGCTGCCTGGCCGGGCTTGCACGAGAGCGCCCCTGGGTCGAACGCACACCGACGGGGATCTTCGAGCACGCCGTCCACGACGCCGTCCGTGCCGTCGCAGGCGACCAGGGCCGCCCGATGCAGGACGCCCAGCGCGGACGGCGGCAGGTTGTTGACGCCTCCCTTCAAGACCGCCAGCGTCGCGTCGAGGTCGCCTGCCATCAGCCGCGTCCAGTTGTTGGCCGGCATCCCGGCCACGATACCGTCGTAGTCGGCCGGAAACCGCTGCGCTTCCATGAGGCCCTCGTAGCCGCCCGACGAGCACCCGATGAAATACGCCCGTTGCGGTGGCTTCGTGTAGAAGGCCTCCGTGATCGCCTTCGCCTTCAGCGCGGTCTCGTGGTGTGACCGGTACGCGAAGTCGATGAGCTGCTCCGGCTTCTCGAATGCGAATCGAGCCGCATTCACACCGCCCGTCCTCTCATGACCCGTATTCGTTGATGCGGTGGCGTATCCGCGCCGGAGTTGCTCGGCCAGCGGACCGTAGGAGATGACGCCCGCCCACCCGCCGTTGCCAACACCGGCGAACTTCCCGTTCCAGTTCTCCAGGGGCAGCCAGACCTCGAAGCGGATCTGCGATGCGCTCGTTGGCGCAATGACGCCGGCAACGCGGCAGAACGGCGGCAGGTTGCCGATCGGATTGGTCGAACCCGGAGGCGTGAACGAGCCCGTGGTCACGGCTTCAGCCGTCGTGATCGTCGTGCCTGAGAGCTTCTGGCCGATCGAGCTGGCGCAGACGGCGCCCGACGCGGGCGGTGCCGGCGGCACGCTCTGCGCGGCGGTCCGTGTCACGGTCACCGTGCAGACGACCGCGAACGTGGCGATGGGCACACCAAGGCGGGCAGGCACTCTCATCGTCAACATCTCCTTACGCGTGGCGGGCCCGGGCGGACTTGGCTGCGTCAGGCCGCGGTCAGCGACCAGGCCGCGGCCCCAGCCACTGGTCGGTCAGTGTCACCAGTTCGAATCCGCCGGTGGGAACCGGCCTGGCCAGCAGGCCGACGATGTCCCACGCCTGGTCGTCGAAGCCGTCGATGCGGAGCTTGAGCTCGATGTTGACGCCGCGGCCTTCGGAGTCCGAGAGCCGTGTCGGGCTCGCCCACGTCTGACGGCGTTCCGCGGGCGACCACGCGTAGACGTAGTCGTCGGTCCAGAACGGCGCGGCCCCGAGCGGCACACCGCTGCCGAACGTGCCGAAGCTGGACGTGCGCGCAAGCCGCACCGGGCCGGCCGCTTTCGTCGCGCCCTTTGCCCTGGACATGGTGATCACGAGCCGCTCCCGGCGCCCCTGCTGGCTTCCGTCGCGCGCGCTCGTGAACAGCAGGTCCAACTCGAAGCCCTCGGATGCCGCGGCGGCCACGACCGCCGCGGCGTCATCGAGGTTCCGCGACCGGTGCACGACCACACGGGTCTCCCGCGCGGCACCTCGCGTCGGCCGGGAGGCCAGAAGGAGCCCTCGGTGCGACAGGCCCGGCCAGCTCTTGAGCTGAGTCTGCACGAGCAGGCGGGCCCGGTATCCCTCGGCGGCCGCCGACGCGAGGGCCGCGTCGAGCGCCTCGAAGTCGGCGAACTCGGCGAGGTGCCACTCGTCTCGCCCGCGGGGCGTCCCCACACGCTCGAAGATCACCTGCGCGCCGGCGTTGACCCGCTGCGCCGAGACGACCGGGACGAAGCCCTCGTCCACGAGCGGCTGCAGCGCGGCCGCCAGGTCCTTGTCGCCGACGACGCGGTACTCGGCAGGGGGCGCGTCCCCATCGGGCGCCTGCATCGCGATCACCGCCTGCGGCAGACCGTCGCTGACCGCTGCAACCCGGAGGCCGCGCGCGGCGTGCGCGTTGACCGCCCGCTCCAGCCGCCCCGTCGCCGCCACCCACGCGACGGGGCGATCGGCCGCGCGAATGACTGGCACGACAGGCACCGCGACCGCAGCGGTCGCGGCACACGCGGCAACGAACACACGGAGCGCGACCGGCAGGCCGGGCATGGCCACCATGCTGCCGACCCTCACCGGGAACGCAGAGGAGCGGAACCCTTCGCGAGTCTATGGTTCACGCTCGACCGCCCCGGCGTCGCACGCCGCACCCTGCGGGCGCGACACGCCTCGCTGGTCCGTGGGTGGGCACGTGGGCCCGTTGTCGATCGCCGGGCTCCCCGGCAACGGCAGGTGCGTCCACGTCGGCCCGCCGTTGCCCGCAAGCGGGCCCAACTGCGGATCGGCTGCGACGATGTCGCTGGCCACCGCGGCGCACGACGCGTCCTGCGTGACGTTGTTGCCCCACGAGGTGATCGTCACGATTCCCGACCCGAAGGCGCCCCGCTCGCAGGCATACCACTGGTTGCCCGAGACGATGCTGTTCTGGAGCGTCATCGACGTGTCGACCGGACCGAAGGTGCCGACGAAGATGGTGGACGGTGCCCAGTCCGGTCCCGCGTTGCCGGTGACCGTGGTGTTGGTCAGGGTCAGCGCGCCGTCGGTGTGGAAGATCGCGCCGCCGTGCCAGCCCGTGGCCCGGTTGCCGCTGAGCGTGCTGTTGAGCAGCGTCGCGTTGCTCAGGTTCCGGATGCCTCCCCCGACGTCAGTGGAGGAGTTTCCGCTGACGGTGCTGTTTTCGATCTGCATGGTCGCGCCGAAGAACGCGTAGATGCCCCCGCCGGCGCCGTTGGTGGCCGCGTTGTGGCTCACCGTGCTGTTCCTCAGACGGAACGTGCTGCCGCCGCCGTTGTAGATGCCCGCCCCGCCCTTCCAGAAGTCCACGGCGCCGCTGGTCATCACGTTGTTCGTCACGATGCACCGGTCCATGTCGAGGGTGCCGTTGTTGAGCACGCCCCCGGCCAGGTCGAACCCGTACCCGTTGGTGATCGTGAGGTCACGCAGGTACAGCCCGGCGCCGGCGTCGACGATGAAGATGCGGTCGGCCCCTCCACCGCTCAGGACGATCCCCGGCGCGCCCGCGCCCTCCACGGTGATCGTCTTGCCGCCCACCACGATGGGGCCGGCGAGCGCGATGGTGGCGCCGGTCAGCGACGGGGCGAAGGTGATGGTGCCGTTGTTGGCCACGGCGGCGGTGGCGGCGCGCAGCGAGCCCGGCCCGGTGTTGGCCGATGTCGTGACGACGACCGATGACGGCTGGGTGAGGCCGACACCGTCGATCAGCACGTCGCCGGTGCTCATGCCGTTGTCGGGCAGGCGGAACCCGTAGCCCCACACGCTGCTGAGCGTGAATCCGTCACTCGGCGCGCCGGCTGGCTGGACGGCACTCCGCGCGAAGCCATCGAAAGGCAGAACCACCTCCTGCCACCCGGAGAAGTCGTCGGTGAACGCGGACTCGAACCGTTCCGACGTGTCCGGGCCGCGGTACACACGCACGTAGTCCACGAGCAGCGTGGCGGGGAACACCGTGTCCGGGCCAACCGGGCCCCCGAAGTTGCCGCCGACCGCGAGGTTGAGGAGCAGGAAGAACGGGTGATCGAAGACCCACTGATTCGGCGCCACGTCGGCCGGCGTGGCCGTGTGGTACTTCACGCCGTCCACGAACCAGTCGATTCGGCCGGGCCGCCACTCGACGGCCACCGTGTGGTAGGCGTTGAAGGCGCCGGTGCCGAAGTCGTAGGTGCCACCGAAGGACGCGCCCCCCGAGTAACCCGGTCCGTGAATCGTGCCGAAGATCTCGTTGGGATTCCGCCCGACGAACTCCATGATGTCGATTTCGCCCGTCTGGGGCCAGCCGACCTCACCGATGTTCGAGCCGAGGCCCCAGAACGCCGGCCAGAGCCCCGCTCCGGCCGGCACCTTGATGCGCGCCTCGACGCGGCCGTACCCGAACTCCACCTTGTGCTGCGAGATCAGCCGCGCCGAGGTGTACTGGCACGGGCCGTAGTAGCAGGTGAGCGAACCGTCGGCGGCGCGCGCCGTGATGGCGAGGTGGCCGGCGCCGTCTGTCGCCGCGTTGGCGGGGTCGCCGGTGTAGTACTCCAGTTCCTGGTTGCCCCAGCCGGGGATGCCCTGCGCGGTGCCGTCGCCGATCTCGGGTGTCCAGTAGGCGGCGTCTGGCGTCGCGCCAGCGGCGCCGTCGAACTCGTCGGCCCACACGAGCGTCCAGCCTGCCGGTCCCGGGTCCGGCGCACGGTTGTCGAGCACCTCCACCGCGATCGTGTCGCCGCTGTTGCGCCCGTAGTACCAGAAGCGCAGTCCGTCGGCGACGCTCCAGTCCTGCGGCGTGACGAACTCGCGGCCGAACCAGGCGTCGGCCCCGCCCGCGGTCACGGCCTGGCCGTCGAACGTGCGGCCGTTGATCGGCGTAGCAGGCGAATCGCACGGCCCGTCGATCTCCGACGCCCGGAAGTGGAATACGAGGTCGAGGTCGCCGTCGCCATCCGCATCCTGCAGGTGACGGCGCGGCACGCCAGCCCGGTCCACGTGGGCCTCGTGCGCTGCCCCGAAGGTGACGGTGCGTTCATCGATCGTCGCCGCGTCGAACCAGGGCGTCGTCGGGATGACGACCGGCACGACGCCGTTGCCGCCCTTGCAGCGGGTCCCCTGCACCTGCACCGCGATGCGGAGGGGCGGCGTCACCGAGAGCACAGGCTCGTCGGTGGTCTGGCCCGGGAGTGCCAGCGGTCCGCCGGCGGGAATCACCACCTGGTCGAGCCTCACGTCGGGCGAGGACCGCCACAGGTAGGGGAACTGGGTGAAGTCGTCGAGCATCACCCCGTCGAAGGGAATCGCCAGCACGGCGGCGGTCGTGGCCAGCACGAGCACCACCGGCATGAGGCACGCGCGGTACATCTTCTTCATGAGAACACCTCTGGGCCGAAGCCTGTTCGTCGGTCGAAACGGAACGAGCAGCGGATGCAGGGCCTGCGACAGCGTTGCCGCGAATGGAGTGTACAACCTCACCGCGCATCACTGCCGCCGATGAGCTCGCCCTCCGGCCACGCCGTCGCCAGCACGCCAGTCGTCGTGCGCGGGGACCGCACCATCGATCGTGAGCGCGCCTCGCGTCGCTGTGGCGGTCGAGGGCCCCCGGTCATGGAGCGAGTGTGCGAGGGTGGCTCAGTCGGTGGCCTTCAGGTACTTCGCGAGGAAGCCCATGACCTCTTCCATGTGCTTCCTGCTGTTGGGTCCCTTGAGGATCCAATGGCCCTCGTCGGGGAAGATCACGAAACGCGCGGGCACCTTCAGGCGCTGCAGCAACTTGAACGTCGTCATCGACTCGCTGATCGGCACGCGGAAGTCGATCTCCCCCTGGGTCACGAGCATCGGCGTCTTCCAGTTCTTCGAGTAGCGGATGGGGGACTGGTCGAACCACTCTCATCGTCGCGGGATCGACGCGCACGATCTGGCCGGGATCGGTCGAGGCCGCGTATCGGCCGACGATCACGCCCCCCTCCGACTGCAGGCCGGTGACCGAGCCCGTCTCGGGCGCGTAGGCGATGGCCGGCGTGCCTCCCGCAGTGCTCGTCCGGAAGATCTTCGTGGTCCCGAGGTCCTGCGCCTCGATGTAGAGGGTTCGTCCGTCGCCGGCGATTGACAGGCCGCCGACCGACCGGTCCCAGCCCGCGGTGACGATCTGGATCTGCGACCAGTCGGGCCCGGTCAACCGGGCCAGGCGATTGACGAAGTAGATCTGCGTCGGGGTCGAGGCGCGCGACTCGACGGCGTACAGCGCCTGGCCGTCGGGGCTGAACGTGGGGTTCGAGTAACTCGTGCCTGCGGGAGTGATGCGCTTCGGCGCGCCGCCGGCCGCGGGAACCACGTAGAGTGCCATCTCGGCCTCCTCGAACATCCCGTTGTGCCGGTTCGCGATGCCCTGGAAGACGATCGACTTCCCGTCGGGCGTCCACGTCGGACTCGTTCCTCGTCGATCGTCGTAGGTGCGCGCGGTGTCCTTGCGTGCCGTCTGCTCGTCGGAGAGCCGCTTGTGGTCGTCGAGGTCGTCGCTCCTTCCGCGAAGTTGGTGCACTCTGCCGTCCGGCCGGAAACTCGGAGTGGACGCTCCAGTGGGGATGTTGGTCAGGCGTCGCGCCTCTCCACCGTCGAGAGGAAGCAGATAGATCTGCGCGGCCTCATCACCGTCACGTCGCGCCGAGAAGGCGAGGGTCCTGCCGTCTGGCGAGAACGCCGCGCCCGATTCGCCGCCGCGGGTGTTGGTCAGCTTCTTCGCTGGAGCGGATCCGTCGGTGGCCACGACCCACAGATCGGACACGTTCTTGTCGGCGTCGTACGACGGCTCGGTCACCGAGAACACGGCGAGTTTCCCGTCGGGACTCAGGGTCGGCGCTCCGATGCGATGGAGTAGCCAGACATCGTCGTGGGTGATGGCGCGCTGCTGAGCGAAGACGGAGAGCGGCACCAGCAGGAGGGCGAAAAGGGCAGAGGCTTGTCTCATGCGAGGAGCATAGCTGTTGGCTTGGCCTGCTCACAGGGCGTTCGAGGCAGCTCGGCATTCCTGATGTTCAGTGCCATGCGTTACCCGTGTAGCCAGGGCGCTCGCGGACCGCATCGCGCGAGCACGTGCGGAGCGTCGTGGCCGGCGGCTTGCCTCGCCGAGGCGTCCCTACGTCAGAAGGCGATGGCCACAGCGACGATCACGGTCGGCCTGGCGTCGTCCGGGTTGAACACATAGAGAGTCGCGTCGAGGCGCTTGAACGACGAGCCGATGAGGACGCCGCGCTGGATATCGCGCTCGCTCTCGTACGCACGCGTGCGCTGCGTCGCCAGGCCGGCCCGGAACCACTCGACCGGCACCACCGCTACTTCCGACCAGTTGTAGAAGAACGACTCTGACGAGTCGGTGGTGTCGACGACGTACTCGCCCTCGCTCGAGAACTCGAGCCACTTCCATCCGAAGGCGCCACGGTAGCCCGGCGCGATGCCTGTCGTATGACCGAACACCGCGCCGACCATCGGCGTCAGTTCCCACCAGACAGCGTCGCCGCCGGCGAAGTTGTAGCCAAACCACGCCGACGCGGTTGCCTGGGCCTCGTAGTTGTAGCGGGCCTCGAGGTGGAGCCAACCGCGGTCGGCCGTGAACGACGGCTGAGCGTAGTTGCGATCGTCGGGCAGGGCGTAGCCGAACACCGAGGCCGAGAACTCCCACGCAGACGCCTCGACTGCCTCCGGACCTGCCGTCGTCTCGGTCGGCGACAACGCCGCGACTGGGACCTGGGCGAACACGGATTCGCCAGGCGCCAGGATCGCGCACGCGCACAGCACCGCGAGCACCACCGAAACCGGACGCATGACCGTCAGCCCCCTCGGCGCGCGCCCGCGAGGATGCCGCGTGCCTCGGCTGGACGATCGTCGAGGACGTGCCACGCCACTGAGCCTACGGCAGCTTCGTCGCCAGGGCGTTGGTGCCCGCGGCCCAGACGACTCCGCCGGCGTTCGAGTACATCGCCCGTTCGACCACGAGTTGTGCGGCCTGCCCGGCGCCGGCCAGCACCAGGCTCTCGATGACGGCGCCGAACCGCCGGTTCTGCACGGTGGCACCGAATCCCCCGGACGTGGTCGGCGCACCGACGGCCACGTTGCTGCGGCTGTTGGCGCTCACGGCCACGACCTGCTGCGCGCTCGTGCCGTCCTCGAAGTGCAGCGTGACGCGGGCCTGCCCATCGAACGGTGACGTGTTCGCGATCAGGATGTAGGTCTCGGTCGAGCGCGTGCCGCCCTGTTCGCCCTCGGCCAGTGCCCAGCGGGTGCCGGTCGTGGTCGCACCCGCGGAGTTGTGGGCCTCCGTCCAGGTCGCCGACGAGCCCGGCCACCACATCGCCCGTTCGACGATGATCGGCTGGTCGCAGCTGACGGTGGTGGACACCGCGGTATCGGCGAGCAGGCCGCCTTCGGCATCCACCCAGATGTTCTCGCGGCTGCGGGCCGGCACCAGCGTCGGCCTCGACACGACCGTGCCGGTGGGCAGCAGGAAGCGCACGTCACAGGTCGCCAACACGCTGCCCGGGTTGGCCATCAGGACGAACAGGTCGAAGAAGCTGCCGGTGGCACCCTCGGCGAGGAACCAGTCGGTAGACGGCGCGGTCACGCCGGCACTTTCGTGGCCCGCGGCAAACGTCTGCGCGGCCGAGTTGCGGTACATCGCCCGCTCGACGATCACGGGACGGTCGCTGGTGATGGAGGCCGACACGTCCGTGCTCGACAGGGCGCCATCGGTGTTCACCCAGATCGTCTGGCGGCTGTTCGGGCCGACGCCGTACGAGCGGACGACAGGCATCGCCGGGGCCGGCAGCAGGTACTCCACCGTCACGGTCGCCGCGGCCGTCGGGTCGGGATTCTGCACCAGGTAGAACAGCTGGAAGCCGGCCCGCGTCGATCCCTCTGCCAGGTACCAGTTGGTGGACGGGGCAACGATGCTCGTCTCGGCGTGCGAGCCATAGCCGGTGGCCCGATCCCAGGTCATCGTCCGATCCACGATCACAAGTCCGTCGGCCTCCACCGTCGTCGAGAATTCCGAGGTGCCATTGCCGAGGGTCGTCCGCGGGTCGATCGTGGCGCGCGTCAGGGGCGGGACGACCAGATACGCCGTCTGCACCGTGCCGCCGCTCAGCAGGTAGCGGTGCAGGACCGTCTTCGGCGAGGCGGTGGGGTTCAGCAGGGCGATGCGCATGTCGAAGAACGTACTCGTCGCGCCTTCGGCGAGGTAGCGCGTGACGAGGCCCCGCGGATGCGAGTCGCGCTGGAACTCCTGCAGGCTGGTCAGCCCGTCGGTGTCTGGATCGTAGGCGGCGTCGAGCGGGTCCTGCGGGTTGAGGCTGTAGCGCAACTCCCAGGTGTCGGGCATGCCGTCGCCGTCCGAGTCGGTGGTGTCGGACACGGGAGGCGTGACGTAGCGATAGGCGCCGGCGAGCGTGAACACCGTCGCACCCGTATCGACCACGACGCTGACGGTTCCCGCGGCATGCGGTGGCGTGAAGGCGACGATCGAGGTCGCGTCCACGTACTCGACGAGGGCGGCCGGCAGGCCGTCGAACGTGACGGTGGCCGCCGGCGTGAAGCCGTTGCCGAGCATCGTCACGCGCGTGCCACCGGCGGTGGTGCCGACCGACGGCTGCAGGGACGGCGACCCGGCCAGCGTCGGCGAGGCGAAGCGTCCTCCGGAGACGATCAGGCCGCCACCGGCCATCGCGCCGACCGCCGGCTGCCCGGCGACACCGGTCAACGTCCGGGTCGATCCGGAGGCAGACGTCGCACCGTTGACGATGACGCCGCGGACCGCAGCGGGCTGGGCGCTGACGTCGATGGCCACGACGAGCGCAAGGGCGCAGGCCAGCCGTGCCGGGCCCATGAGGGACCGGGGTGGACTCGTGGCGCGTGCGGGTGAGGTGACGGTCATGACGCGTCTGGTCACTTGACGTTGACCAGCACGTTGATGACGCCCGTCCCAGTCGCGGTGAACTCTTCGAGCGCCTTGCCGAGCACCGTGCCCATCGCAGGTGTCGCCCCGGCCTTCATGGCGTGACCCGGGGTCGCCGCGGTGACGAGCAGGTCGCCGCGCCGGATGATGCCGTTCTCGGCCGACACCTTGGTCGGGATCACGCCGACCATGCCGACAGGAACACGGTGCGACCCGTCGGCGTTGATGTCGAGGTCGCTCAGCAGCACGCCAGGCTTGGTCGCGTACACGCCGGCGACACGGGCCGAGTAGGCCTCGGTGCTCAGCTCCATGGTGCGATCGGTGCGGGTCGAGATCGCCAGCACGTCGCCAGGTTCGTAACGCTCGCGGCTGCCCTCGACGTCGAACGACTCGGCGAGGTCGGCGCCGCCGGTCTGGGTACCGCCATTGAAAAACCCCTTGCCGTTGAAGCCGATGCGGGCCACGTTGTTGCGCCGTCGGCCCCTGCTGGAAGTAGGCGATGTCACCGAGCACCGACCTGGCCACGAGTGCCACGCCGACCGAGGTGTTGACGGCGATCACCCCGGCGGTGTTGCCGGTCTTGGCCGTGGCGATCACCCCGTGGCCGCTCTCGCTCTCGGCGTCCAGGGCGGTGCTGATGGTGCTGCGCGCACGCACACCGACACTGTTGGTGCTGACGACCGGAGACGCCCCAGTAATTCGTGCTGCTCCCGGCAACACCCGCGCCGCTGACGCTGACACCCAACATGCCGAGACCATTGCCGACGCTCTCGCCGAGCACGCCGTAGCCGCTGGTCGTAGCGCCATAGACGCCGGTGCCACTTGGGCCGCCGCCGCCACGCACGCCCGTGCCGTTGCCGCTCGTGCCGTAGACGCCCGTGCCCGAGGCACTGTAGCCGGAGACGCCCGTGCCTCCGGTGCTGTCGCCCTGCACACCGAAACCCTGGCCGCTGATACCGTGCAGCGCCGTGCCGCTGTTCGAGGCGCCGTAGACGGCGGTGCCGGTCTCACTGTCGCCACGGACCCCGATGCCGTTGGCCGCCCCGCCGAAGACGCCCATGCCACCGGACGGGTTGGTGCTGAGGCCCACCACGCCGATGTCGCCGTCGCCGCGTACGCCGGAGCCGGCCGTACTGACACCGTGCACGCCATGGGCGCCGGCGCTCTTCCCGTACACGGCGTCGTTCTCGGAGTTGGTACCCGTGTTGGTGATGGAGAGCAGTGGCGAATTGGCGGTGCTGGCGAGCGCCATGGGCAGCGCCAGCCCCAACGCGTAGGGGCTCGAGGTCAACGGCGTGCGCGGTTGAAGCTCGCCCGCGCCATTGACGCTGATCCCCAGGTAGAGCGGAATGCCGAACGCGACCGATGGCGGGATGCCGCCAGGGGTGGCCCCGCCGATGATGGCGTTGAAGACGCCCCCGGAGACAGGGAGCGTCTGCGTCTCACTGAACAGCGGCACACCGGCAAAGGGGTCTGGGCTCGCGTAGAGGCGGAACGCCAGCGTGTAGCTCCCGTTCGCGACCGGCGCGCCTGTGGCCTCGGTGAGTGTCCCCTGATAGCTGATGGTGCGCGGCGCCTGCGCCGTCGCCGTCTGGCTGCAGAGGAGGCCGAGCGCGAGCGTCAGAATTGTCGTCGTGTGTCTCATTGCGGCGGTCGTGTCTTTCATGAGGAGGCGCTACTTCACGTTGACGGGCACGGCGATGACGGCGGTGCCTGGACCGTCGAACGGCGCGAGGGCCTTGCCGAGGACCGTGCCGACGATGGCGGGCGTGGCGGATTTCATGGCCTGGCCCGGCGCGCCCCGTTCCGAGGGTGTACCCCGCAGAACGACTTGGGCCCGAAGCGTGATGGGGCCGCGGAGACAGACCTTCTCCGTGGCACGGAGCAAGGCCTGCCCTAGCTTTTGGTCTGTCAGTTCAGAAAGTGCAAGAAGGTGCCCAATGGCTGAGGTCAACAAAACTCGGCATTCCGAGCGGTGGACCGAGACAAAGGCCGCCCAGGAGGAGAACGAAGTTCATGACTCTGACGCCTTCAGGACTTCTGCACGCGTTCGGAGACGGCCTTCCCGAACGCCGAGCACGACGTCGGCGTGGCGCCTGCCGGCGTCAGGCCTCATCGGCGTTCCAGGTGTGCCTGCAGCAGAGGGCCAGCGAGCCGATGGCACCGACCGGGTTGGCGAGGTCCTTCCCGGACACAGCGCCCTGCCCTTGCAGGAGAACGGGATCAGCCGGTTCAGGCGCGTTCGACGAGGCGGCGTGGCGCGCAGCGGGCCGAACATCGCCGCGGGTGATCCGGGCGGTCAGCGGGACACGACGGGGCGGAGTTTCACCACCCTCCTGGTCCGGGTTTCGGCGACGTAGATGGCGCCATCGGCACCGACGGCGACATCGTGTACCGCGTTGAAGACGGGGTCGCCGGGCTGGCCGAAGCCGATGGCGCTGACGATCCTCCACTGACGGTCCAGTTTCACGACGCCCGTGTGCCGGGTATCGTAGTCCGCGCGCCGGATGCCTAGATACAGCGCGTCTTCCGCGTCGGTGGCCACGCTGAAGACCCGCCCGGTCGTCGGTGCCTCCCTGACGCCGCGCCACTGGCGCGTGAACCGACCGGCTCGATCGAACACCTGCAGCCGGGCATTCTGGCGGTCTGCCACGATCACGTCCGCGCCCCGCGACACGAGTGCGAGCCCGTGGGGGTTACTGAACTCGCCCGAGCCGGATCCCGCCCGACCCCATTCGCGCACCCACGCGCCCTGCGCGTCGAAGAGCGCCACCCTGCTGTTGACGTAGCCGTCCGAGACGTAGAACGCCCCATCGGGTCGGATGGCGACGTCGGTCGGCTGGTTGAAGTGCGTCGCGTCCCACTTGCCCACGCGCGCCTCACCAAGGGTGAGCAACCGCCTCCCGTCGCGCGAGAACTTGAAGACCTGGTGGAGCCCGACGTCCGTGAGAAAGACATTGTCGTGGGCGTCGATCGAGATCCCGTGTGGGACCAGGAACAGCCCGGCGCCCCACGACTGTATGACCTGTCCCGTTTCGGGATCGAGTTCGAGCACCGCCGGATCCGGCAGCAACGCGGTCGCGGAGGGCTCGAAGCCCCGGCCGGGGCGGTGGAACACGAACACATGGCCACGGCTGTCGACGGCCACGCCCGCCGCCTCTCCCATCTGCACGTCGGCGGCAAGTCGCGGCCATTCCCTGACCTCCTCATACCGGACGACTGTCGGTGCGAGAGCCGGCAGCCGAGGGTCGACCCCAGCCGCGATCAGCAGGGCCGTGGCGCCGGCCAGAATCACCGCGTCATGTCGCTTCATCGGTCCCTTTCCGTGCTCGAGCGTCAAGCCTGGTACTCGTTGGAACTCGGCGGTGTCGTGGGTCGGACGTCACCCAGGCCGGCTGTCGACTCACACGCCCGGCGACGGCCCGCTCAGCGTATCCGCAGCAGACGGGTGAACTTCACGGCCAGGCTGCGATTCTGCAGCGCTGGCCGAAGGCGGTCCACCGTGTCGCGCCCGTCGCTGTACACGACGAACAGGTCGCTGCCCGGCAGGTATTCCCACCTGAAACGCACGTTGCTGCTGAACAGGCTCTGGGTCGAGTTGTATTGCAGGAGTGCCGCCACCCACATCGACGGCCCGAAGCTGTACGTGCTGCGCACGCTGGCCAGCCTGGCGACCGTCTGCCCCTGCGGCAGGTCGATCCAGTTCACCCCGATCCCGGGCTCCAGGGACAGTTGGGCCAGCAGTTCCACGCGGCCGCGGTAGGCCAGGTCGGTGCGGCGTCCATCATAGAAGCCGCCGTACCCGGCGCTGACCTCGCCCGAGACGCGGCGCTGTGACCCCAGCGTGTAAGCGGCGACGCCGAACGGGTTGCTGTAGCCACCCACCGGCACGACGATGCCACCTGGCAGCGTGAAGGGGACGGGAACGAACTCGTACGTGTCCTGGATCCGGACGTTCCACGAGTCGCCGCTCTGCATCTCGGTCCGCAACGCCGCCTGGATCAGTCGATTCTCGACGGCCCCGGCGCCGTTGGTGATGTAGTCGAGACCGAGTTCGAGATTGAAGCGGCGCACCGACGGCAACGAGGCGGGCCGGTGGCTGAGCCGCACCTGCGCCAGCGACTCGATGAAGTCACTTCGACGAAGGAAGCCGACTTCGGGCTTGAAGTTCTGTCCGACGGTGAGATGTTCGGCCGTCAGGCCCAGGCGGTCGACCTGGTAGTCCACTCGGGCCCGATAGCTGCGGTCCCGGCCCTGGAGGCCGGGCGTGCTGGTCTGCGCGTAGTAGCCCAGCATCGTCAGGCTCTCGAAGAACGATAGCCCCGTATCGACACCGAAGACCGAGTTGGTGCCAGTGGCGTCGGTGGTCGGCGATCGCCGCGTGCCGATGACGCCGATGTAGCTGCGCCGCAGGATGTCGCGCTTGAGCCGGACGACGCCGAAGTTGGTCGACGTCGCACCCTTGTCCGGCGCATCGCCGGTCTGGATATCCAGCAACCCGACGCTGTAGCGACCCGCCTTGCCGGTCAGCCGGCCGCCGACGTCGATCGGGACGGGCGTGCTTCCGAGCAGGCCAATCTGCCGGCTGAAGAACAGCACCGGCGTGTTGACCGGGCCGAGCGACGTCCCGGCGCGTGGTGCCGTTTCGACGCCGCCAAAGGCGAAGATGCCCTGGCCCTCGAGGAAGAACTCCCGCTTCTCGGGGAAGAAGAGGCTGAACCGCGTGAGGTTGACCTGCTGGTCGTCGTCTTCGACCTGCGCGAAATCGGTGCGGTACGTGAAATCGGCGGTGAGCCCGCGAGTCACGCCGTACTTCACGTCGACGCCCGCGTCGCCGGCCACATCGGTCTTGAAGGCGGGATCCACCGCACGATCGGCCCTCGCCGTGCCGAGCACGTAGGGCTTGACGTCCAGGTTCAACGCGCCCGACGGGGCCTCGAGCCCGACAAGGGTGCCCGCCGCCGAGAGCATCAGGATGCCCCGCACGCCCTGTGCCCGCGGCACCGGGCTGAGGTAGACGAACTCGTTCTTCCACCGGATGGTCCTGCGGATGTTCAGGCCCCACGTCTGCGACGTGCCCGGCCGGTACCGGAGCGATCGGAACGGGAACGCCATCTCCGCGGTCCATCCACCAGCGTCGCGCCTGGCACGGTACCGCCACACAGTGTTCCAGTCGCGGTTGACGTCCCGCTCGTCGGTGACCTGGCTGTCGGCCATGCCGCCGACGGCATTCACGAGGAACTCGTAGCCGTTGCGCCTGTCGTAGAACGTGTCGAGGACGACGCTGAGATTGTCGTTCTGCCCGATGTTGCGCCCGTCGCGGCGCATGTCGTTGGCAACGATGCGCGTGGCCTGGCTGTCGTGGCACCGGACGCCGATGTAGAGGTGATCGCGATCGGTGAGAATCCAGACTTCGGTCTTCTCGGAAGCAGGCTCACCTTCGCGGGGCTCCTGCTGGATGAAGTCGCTGATCGAAGTGACCGATGCGTAGGCGTCCTCGTCGAGCAGGCCATCGATCGTGAGAGGGGCGTCGATCCGGGTGGCCCGCATGGTGGGGCGGCCGGTTCCGTCGCGTGCCATCACCTCCGGCGCCACGGGAGTCGCGGGTCCGTCGATGGCACTGGCCGGTTCCCTCGGCTGGCCTGCGCCAGCGACGATGGGCAAGAAGGTTGCAAACAGAACCGCAGCGGCGATCCGCGGTGCGTGGAAAGTCACGGAAGCGCCATGCTACCTCCTTTAGAGATGACGTCTGGTGTCGTCGCGCGGGTCGGCCGGCGGCCGAGGGGCAACCATCCGCTCCAGCACCCCGCGGGCGAGGGTCTGAGCGCCGAGACCGAACGCGAGTGCGAGCGCAAGCACCACGCCGCCGAACAGGATCGCGAACGCCAGCAGCAGCACCTGCCGTCCCACCCCGAGGTGTTCGAGGGCCATCGCCACCGCCAGGATCATCACGGCCGCCTGCGCGCCCGCCGCCACGATCCGGGCCGAGGGAAGTCCGGCGTTGACCGCGGCAATCAGCACGCTGCGACGGATGACGGCCCCGACCATCGTGCCGACCAGCAGGAGCGCGATCGCGACGAGCACCTGCGGCAGGTAGAGAAAGCCTCTCGAGACGAGTTCGACGGCGACCTCGAGGTTCAGCGCGGCCACGGCCAGCAGGATGAAACCCGCCAGCACCATCCCGGCCAGCAGGTGGGCGAGCACGCGCGACGGCGGGCTCACGATGCCACCCTTCTGGAGGACGGTGCTGATCCCCGTCCGCGACGCGAAACGGTCGAACCCGAGCCGGGGCAGCACGAACCGTACCGACAGGTCGATGGCGACGGCGACGACGGCACCGGCAACCAGGATGATGGCCATGGCGAGCAGGTTGGGCCCGAACGCCGCGAGGCGGGTCATGAACTCGCGCACGGTGTTGTCGAGGACTGCGCCCACGATCGTCTGCATCTTGCCCCTCCTCTCAACGCCGGGCCGTCCAGCGCTGCCTCAGGTAGTCCTTCTGTCGCGCGTACTCGTCGGCGAGTCCGGTGACAATGGCCTCCACGTCGTCGGCTCCGCTGTGGGCCGTCCGCAGGACGAACGACGCCGTGCGTCCCAGGTAGAGAGGGAACAGCGAGCGGAGCAGAGGATCCGGGGCCAGGCGCCCCATCCGGTAGGCGACGGCGAAGTCGTAGATGACGCGCACCCAGAGCGCGTCGGGGAACACGAAGGGATCGGTCGTTGCCGCGTCGGTGACGCCGCGCAGCGTGTCCGGGGCCATCGCGATCTCCCAGAACTCGCCGAGGTCCCTGGAGCCCTGGCGGAAGATCCGGATCATGCGGTCCACGTCGACGTCGACGGGTTCGAGTCCGACGCCGTGGGGAAAGCCGAACAGCGGGACCGGATCGACCCCCTCGACCTGCGGCCACCGCTTCTCGTAGGCCTCCATCAGGTCGAACACCGAGGCCACCACCTGCACCAGCATGCCGGCCAGGTCCGAGCCGGGGTCCTTGGCGTCGTGGATCTTGGCGCCGAGGAACGCCTGGCAGACCTTGAACTCCTCGGCGATCGCGGTCGTCGTCATCCAGATGTCGATGCCGAATCGGGCGACGTTGGTCTCCCACACGGGCTTGGCGAGGTAGTGCCTGGCGAGGCGGCCCGAGAAGCCGAAGTCGCCGCCGATCGGCTGTCGCACGTCCTTGCCGTAGAGCGCCCGCGTCAGCGGATACACGATCGAGTTGGTGATCGTCCCGTCGTACTTGTGCCGGAGGTAGAGCGGCGAGACGTAGTCGAAGCCCTCCTGCACGATCGGGCCGAGCAGGAGCTCGACCCACTCCGGCGTGATGCTGCGCAGGTCGGAGTCGACCACCGCGCAGGCCCTGGCGTTGAGGCGATCGGCGATGGCGAAGATGGTCCGGAAGGCGCTCCCCTTCCCGGGAATGCCGTGGTACGGCGTGATGATCTTGTGGATCGGCGTCAGCGGGTGCCGCACGAGCAGGGCCGACGGCGAAGCGACGCCCGCGCGCGCCACCACGTCGGGCGTGCCGTCCTTCGATCCGCCGTCCGAGTTGACGCAGACGGCCCGCATGAGCGGGAAGTGCTTGGCCAGGCCAGCGCTGATCGCGCTGACCACGTGCCCGATCGTGTCGGCGTTGTTGTAGCGACGGGATGCCGACGAGCAGGTCGACCTCGCCGAGATTGCGCAACTCGGCCTCGACCTCGGCGGGGAGGGGAACCTTGACGACCGGGCTCGCGTTGGCCACATCCATGAGAGGCGCCTGCGGTGACCAGCACCGCGCGCTGAGCAAACGAGGCCCTTCCGTCCGAACCGGCCCTGGCGTCAGGGCAGGGTGACGGAAACGCCCGGGCTGAGGTGCTCCACCGTGACTCCCGCCGGCAGCAGCGCCTCGAAGGCAGGCACGGTCCCCGTCAGCAGCGGGAACGTGCCGAAGTGCGTGGGCACGACGTGTCGGATGCCCAGCAGGTCCACGGCCCTGGCGGCCTGCTCCGGTCCCATCGTAAAGCGATCGCCGATGGGCAGGATCGCCAGGTCGGGCTCGTACATCTCCGCCAGCAGGCGCATGTCGGAGAAGACGCACGTGTCGCCGGCGTGGTAGACGGTGTAGCCGTCCTCGAACCGCACCATCAGGCCCGCGGGCGGCCCGAGGTAGACGATCTGGCCGTCGTCGGTGAGGAAGCCGCCGCTGTGGAAGGCCTGCGTCATCGTCACACGCAGTCCCTTCACGTCGATCGTGCCGCCCACGTTCATCGGCTCGAGCGCCGTGATGCCCTGCGGAGCGAGCCACTGCACGAGTTCCCACGATCCGACCACAGTGGCGCCGGTGGCCCGCGCCACGCGTACGAGGTCGCCGACGTGGTCGTTGTGGCCGTGCGTGACGAGGATCACGTCGAGCGGACCGTAGCCGTCGTGGAAGGCCGGCGGGCACGACGGGTTGCCCGACAGGAAGGGATCGATCATGCCGCGCACGCCGCCGGGCGACGTGAACAGGAACGTGCCGTGTCCGAGCCAGGTGAGTTCCATGGTGCCTACTTCCTGGGCTTGTAGAAGTTGGTGGCGGTGCCGAAGAACACCTCGGCCGACTCCATGATGGTCTCGCCGAGCGTCGGGTGCGCGTGGATGGTCATCTTCAGGTCAGACGCGTTGGCCGCCATCTCCACGGCCAGCACGCCCTCGGCAATCAGCTCGCCCGCGTTGACCCCGACGATGCCGACGCCGAGGATCCGCTCGGTGCCCGGCTCGATGACGAGCTTGGTGAGGCCATCGTTGCGATCGACGGTCGTGGCGCGGCCCGACGCGCCCCACGGGAACTTCGCGACCTCGACGGCGATGCCCCGCTCCTTGGCCTCGGCTTCCGTGAGGCCACACCAGGCGAGCTCTGGGTCGGTGAAGACGACGGCCGGGATCGCAGCCGGCTCGAAGGCGACCTTGTGACCCGCGATGTGCTCGACGGCGATCTTGGCCTCGAAGGTGGCCTTGTGCGCCAGCATCGGCTCCCCCGCCACGTCGCCGATCGCGTAGATGTGCGGCACCGTCGTCCGGCGCTGCGGGTCCACCGTGATGAAGCCGCGCGGCGTGACCTCGACGCCCGTGTGCTCGATCCCGGGGACGTGGCCGTTCGGCTTGCGGCCGATCGACACGAGCACCTGGTCGAACACCTGCGTCTTCGGCTCGACGTCGCCATCGAAGGTGACGTGTACGCCGTCGGCCTTCTCCTCCATGCTGACGACCTTCGTGCTCGTCAGCACCTGCTTGCAGATGGCCTTGATGCGACGGCCCAGCACGTTGACGAGGTCGCGGTCTGCCCCGGGCAGCAGGCGGTCGAGCATCTCGACGACGGTGACCTCGGTGCCGAGGGCCGCGTAGACGGTGCCGAGTTCGAGGCCGATGTAGCCTCCGCCGACCACGAGGAGGCTGGTCGGCACCCGCGTCATCTCGAGCGCGCCCGTCGAATCGAGGAGCCGATCCGGGCCGATGGTCACGTTGGGCAGCGTGGTGGGGCGCGAGCCGGTCGCGATGATCAGCTTCTCGAAGCGGACGTCCTGCTCGCCGCCCGCCGTGAGCGCCACCCTGAGGGTGTGCGCGTCCACGAAGCTGGCGCGGCCCTGGATGTAGGTGACCTTCCGCTGGCGCGACAGCTGGCCGAGGCCGCCCGTCAGGCGATCGACAACGCCCTGCTTGAAGCCCCGCAGCTTGTCGATGTCGATCGTCGGCTCGCCGAAGTCGATGCCCCAGTGCGAGGCGTGCTTCGCCTCGGCGAGCAGCTTGGCCACGTGCAGCAGCGCCTTCGACGGAATGCAGCCGCGATACGTGCAGACGCCGCCGGGGTTGGCCTCCTCGTCGATGAGGACGACAGGCATCCCGAGATCCGCGGCGAGGAACGCGGCGGCGTGGCCGCCCGGCCCTGCCCCCAGCACGACGAGTGGTGTGGTGTTTGCCATGGCGTCTGGTAGGGCCGGCTCTCCGAGCCCGGCCGATGGTAGGGCCGGCTCTCCGAGCCCGGCCGATTGGTAGGGCCGGCTCTCCGAGCCCGGCCGTCAGCGCGCCCGCCTACAGTGCGAGCAGGAACGGCTGTTCGAGCGCCTCGGCGACGAACCGCAGGAAGCGCATCGCGTCTGCGCCGTCGATGATCCGATGGTCGTACGAGAGCGAGAGCGGCAGCATCAGCCGCGGCTCGAACGCCGTGCCGTTCCACACCGGTTCCATCGCCGACCGCGACATCCCGATGATGGCCACCTCCGGGTGGTTGACGATCGGCGTGAACGCCGTGCCGCCGATGCCGCCCAGGTTGGTGATGGTGAGGCAGCCGCCCGACATCTCGTCGAGGGTCAGCTTGCCCGTCCGCGCCTTCTCGGCCAGCTGCGCGAGTTCGGCGGCAATCTGCGTGATCGACTTGCCGTCCACGTCGCGCAGCACCGGCACGAGCAGCCCGCGCTCGGTGTCCACGGCGATGCCGACGTTGACGTACGACTTGTAGATCACTTCCTCGGCGGCCAGGTCGACCGAGGTGTTGAACTGCGGGAACTTCCGCATCGCCACGGCGATGACCTTGGTGATGATGGCGGTCACCGTCAGCTTGCCGCCGCCGGCCTCCACGCGCTTGGCGAACTGCTTGCGCAGCTGCTCCAGCGCCGTGATGTCCACCTTCTCGAACTGCGTGACGTGCGGGATGGTGTGCCACGCGGCCACCATGTGCTCGGCCGTCTTGCGCCGGATGCCGCGCATCGCCTTGCGTTCGACCGCGCCGAACTGCGTGAAGTCCGGGAGCGGCTCGAAGGCGAACCCGCCGCCTGCCGGCGCGGCGCCGGCGGGCCCGGCAACCTTCCCCGTGATGACGTTCTTGGCGTGCGCGCGCACGTCGGCTTCCGTGATCCGCCCGCCCTTGCCGGAACCCGGCACGTCGGCGATGTCCAGGCCGAGTTCACGCGCCATGCGGCGGACCGACGGCGCGGCCGGCACGTTGGGCCGGGGCGGCGCGACGGCGCCGGTGCCCGCCCCCTTCGCCGGGCTCGCTGGCGCCGAGGGCCGGCTCGACGAGGCGCCGGAGCCAGGCGACGGCGGCGTGGCGACCGGTGTCGTCCCGGGCGCCGCATCCCCCGCAGGAGCCGGCTGCGCGCCCATAGCCGGCGACGCCACCGCTCCAGCACCCTGCAGGGCCGCGGCCGGCGCGCCGGCTCCGCCCTCGAGTACCAGGATCAGCTGGCCGACGTCGACGTGATCGCCGTCCTTGACGACAATCTCCTTGACGACGCCCGCGCCCGGCGACGGCACTTCCACTGTCGCCTTGTCGGTTTCGAGCTCGAGGATGCCCTGGTCCGCAGCCACTGTGTCGCCCACGCCGACGAGCACGCGGAGGACATCGCCGCCCTTGACGCTCTCGCCGAGCGACGGCAGATGGACCTCGACACGCCCCCCACCGACGCGTCCGTCGCTGGGGGCCGCCGGGGTCGGCGTGCTGGCCGACGGTGCGGCGGACGCCGCGGCCGGCGAGGCCGCCGGGGCTGGCGCTGGCGTCGCCTCGGCACTCGCCGGGGCTGCCGGTGCGGCAGCGGCGCCGCCATCCGTCACGGAGAACACCACCTGTCCGACGTCGATGCGGTCGCCGTCCTTCACCTTGACGTCGGCCACGGTGCCCGCGATCGACGAGGGCACCTCCACCGTCGCCTTGTCGGTCTCCAGTTCCAGCACCGGCTGATCGACCGCCACGGTGTCGCCCGGCTTGATCAGCACCTTGAGGACGTCCCCCGCCTTGATGTTGTCGCCCAGCGCGGGCAGCGTGAATTCGTTCGCCATGTCTGCTGATGCCTGATGCCTGATGCCTGATGCTTACGCGTGGGCGGGGTTTGGCTTGTCGGGGTTGATGCCCAGGTCCTTGAAGGCGGCCTTCGCCACCTTGACGTCGATCTGCTTCTCGCGGGCCAGCAGCGACAGCGTGGCGGCCACGACGTGGCGCGCGTCCACCTCGAAGAAGTCGCGCAGCGCCTCGCGGCTCTCGCTGCGGCCGAAGCCGTCGGTGCCGAGCGCGACCATGGGCTGCGCGACGTGATGGTCGATACCGCTCGGCAGGACCTTGACGTAGTCCGACGCCGCCACGACGACGCCGGGGGCGCCCTTCAGGCTCGACGACACGCACGACGCCTTCGGCTTGTCGCCGGGGTGCAGCATGTTCCAGCGGTCCACCGCCTGGCAGTCGCGGTGCAGTTCGTTGTAGCTGGTGACGCTCCAGACGTCGGCCGCGACGCCGTACTTCTCGAGCATGGCGGCCGCGTCGATGACGCCTCGTGCAGGATCGCGCCGCTGCCGAGCAGCTGCGCGTGGGCCTTCGGCTTCTTGAGCGATGACGACTGGAACCGGTAGAGGCCCTTGAGGATGCCCTCCTCGACGCCCGCGGGCATCGCCGGCATCGGGTAGTTCTCGTTCATCAGCGTCAGGTAGTAGAAGACGCTCTCCTTGTCGCGGTACATGCGGCGGATGCCGTCCTGGATGATCACGGCGATCTCGTAGGCGAAGGCCGGATCGTAGGCCAGACAGTTGGGCACCGGCGAGGCGAGCAGGTGGCTGTGGCCGTCCTGGTGCTGCAGGCCCTCGCCGTTGAGCGTCGTGCGGCCGGCGGTGCCGCCGAGCAGGAAGCCGCGCGCGCGCATGTCGGCCGCCGCCCAGATCAGGTCGCCGATCCGCTGGAAGCCGAACATCGAGTAGTAGATGAAGAACGGGATCGTGTTGACGCCGTGGGTCGCGTAGGCCGTGCCCGCCGCGATGAACGACGACATCGACCCGGCCTCGGTGATGCCTTCCTCGAGGATCTGCCCGTCCTTGGCTTCCTTGTAGTAGAGCAGCTGGTCGCTGTCGACCGGCTCGTAGAGCTGCCCGTTCGCGCGAGTAGATGCCGACCTGGCGGAAGAGCGCCTCCATGCCGAAGGTGCGCGCCTCGTCGGGGACGATCGGCACGATCAGCTTGCCGAACGCCTTGTCGCGCAGCAGCTTGGTCAGCATGCGGACGAACGCCATCGTCGTCGAGACCGCGCGGCCGTCGGAGCCCTCGAGGAACTCCGCGAACGACTCGTCGAGGCCCTCGAACGCGATGGTGTCGGACTCGTTCCGGCGCTGCGGCAGGTAGCCGCCGAGCGGCTCGCGCCGCTCCCGCAGGTACGTCATCTCGGGGCTGTCGTCGGCCGGCTGGTAGAACGGCATCTTGACGACGTCGTCGTCGGAGATCGGGATGTCGAAGCGCGTGCGGAAGCTGAGCACTTCCTCTTCGTTCAGCTTCTTCTGCTGGTGCGTGATGTTCTTGCCCTCGCCCGTCTCGCCGAGACCGTAGCCCTTGATGGTCTTGGCCAGGATCACCGTGGGCGCCCCCTGTCGTCTCGATCGCCGCCTTGTAGGCCGCGTAGACCTTCTCCGGGTCGTGGCCGCCGCGCCGCAGCTTCTTCAGCTGGTCGTCGGAGAGGTGCTTCACCAGGTCGAGCAGCGGCGGGTACGTGCCGAAGAAGTGCTGGCGGATGTAGGCGCCGTCGGACACCGAGTACGTCTGGTACTCGCCGTCCACCACCTCGCCCATGCGCTGGACGAGCAGGCCCGACTTGTCGCGCGCGAGCAGGTCGTCCCACTCGGTGCCCCAGATGACCTTGATGACGTTCCAGCCGGCGCCGCGGAACGCGCCTTCGAGTTCCTGGATGATCTTGCCGTTGCCGCGCACCGGGCCGTCCAGCCGCTGGAGGTTGCAGTTGATGACGAAGATCAGGTTGTCGAGCTTCTCGCGCGACGCGAGCGTGATCGCGCCGAGCGTCTCGGGCTCGTCGGTCTCGCCGTCGCCGAGGAACGCCCAGACCTTGTTGGCCGGTCGGCTTCTTCAGGCCGCGGTCCTCCAGGTAGCGGATGAAGCGGGCCTGGTAGATCGCCATGATCGGCCCGAGGCCCATCGACACCGTCGGGAACTGCCAGAAGTTCGGCATCAGCCAGGGGTGCGGATAGCGACGACAGCCCGCCGCCCGTCGGCCAGTTCGCGGCGGAAATTCTCCAGGTGCTGCGGCCGACAGCCGGCCCTCGAGGAACGCCCGGGCGTAGATGCCCGGCGACGCGTGGCCCTGGAAGTAGACGAGGTCGCCGCCGTCGGCGATGATCCGGCCCGCGGAAGAAGTGGTTGAAGCCGACCTCGTACAGCGTGGCCGACGAGGCGAAGGTCGAGATGTGGCCGCCGATGCCGTCGGAGTTCCTGTTGGCGCGCACCACCATGGCCATCGCGTTCCAGCGGACGAGGCTCTTGATGCGGCGCTCGATCTCCCGGTTGCCGGGGAAGGGCTCCTGATGCGCCGGCGCGATGGTGTTGATGTAGGGCGTGTGCGCCGCGAACGGCAGGAGCACGCCCTTGTGCCGCGCGTACGATTCGAGCGCATCGAGCAATTGAGCCACGCGCTCGGGCCCGCCGTGCTGGATGACCCACTCGAGCGAGTCGAGCCACTCCTGGGTTTCAATCGCGGTGGTGTCCTGGACGTCCTGTGGGCCGTTGGTCATGGAATTCTGAGTCCTGTAGCCAGGCGGGCTTGTCGGCCGAGTCCGCAACGGGACGTCGCCGGGGTATGAACAACTCGTTACATTATCATTCGCGCATGACCCATACCAGTCGCCCCGCGCCGGGCCGCACCGCGACGCTCCTCGCCCTCGGCCTGTGGGCCGCCGCCTCGTCGGCCTGCCAGCCGGCCGCCCCGCCTCCGGCCCAGGCACCGGCAGCCACGGCGCCTGCCGCACCGGCGGGCGCCGCCGACGACCTGGTTGCGAAGGCCGCGCGGTTCGCGCCGGCCGACATCGGCGCCGACCTCACGGCGCTGCCCGAGCACGAGCGGACGGCCCTGCGCCACCTCGTCTCGGCCGCGCGTGTCATCGACGGCCTCTTCCTGCGGCAGGTCTGGGCCGGCAGCCCCTCGATGCTCCTCCAGTTGCAGGGCGACCCGACGCCCGTCGGCCAGGCCAGGCTCCGCTACTTCATCCTGAACAAGGGCCCCTGGTCGCGGCTCGATGGCAACGCCCCGTTCATCGAGGGGGTGGGCGACAAGCCGGGGGGCGCCAACTACTACCCCGCCGGCGCCACGAAGGAGGAGGTCGAGCAATGGATGGCCTCCCTCCCGGCCGCGGCGAAGGCGCAGGCGCAGGGGCTTCTTCACCACCATCCGGCGCGGGACCGACGGGCGCTTCATGGCCGTGCCGTACGCCGTCGAGTACCAGGGTGAACTGGCGCTTGCCGCCGCGCACCTGCGCGCGGCGGCAGCGGCGACAAGGCAGCCGACGCTGAAGCGCTTCCTCGAGAGCCGGGCGGACGCCTTCTTCAGCAACGACTACTACGCCTCCGACGTCGCGTGGATGGAACTGGACGCGTCCATCGAGCCGACCATCGGGCCCTACGAGGTGTACGAGGACACCTGGTTTGCCGCCAAAGCCGGGTTCGAGGCCTTCATCACGCTGCGTGACGACGCCGAGACGGCCAAGCTCGCGAAATTCTCCAGCCAGTTGCAGGGCCTCGAGAACCGCCTGCCCATCGATCCGGCCTTCCGCAACCCGCAGCTCGGCGCGCTCTCCCCCATCCGCGTCGTCAACGTCGTGTTCAGCGCAGGCGACGGCAACCGCGGCGTGCAGACGGCCGCGTTCAATCTCCCCAACGACGAGCGCGTGGCGCAGGAGAAGGGGACCAAGCGGACGATGCTCAAGAACACCCAGGAGGCCAAGTTCCGGCTCGTGCTGCAGCCGATCGCGAAGGTGGCGCTGCAGGCCGCCGACCAGGACCGTGTGCAGTTCGATGCCTTCTTCACGCACATCCTGATGCACGAGCTGATGCACGGCCTCGGGCCGAACACCATCACCGTCGGCGGGCAGACGACAACGGTGCGGGCGCAGCTGAAGGACACGTACTCGACGCTCGAGGAAGCCAAGGCCGACATCTCGGGGCTGTGGGCGCTGCAGACGCTGGTCGACGATGGGGTCATCGACAAGGGCATGGCCGACACGATGTACACGACGTTCCTCGCGTCCACGTTCCGGTCGATCCGCTTCGGCACCTCGTCTGCGCACGGGCGCGGCATCGCCATCCAGTTGAACGCGCTGCTGGACGCCGGCGCCATCGTCGTCAACGGCGATGGCACGTTCCGCGTCGAGCCGTCGAAGATCCGCGCGGCCGTGCAGGCGCTGACGACGGAAATCATGACGGTGCAGGCCAAGGGGGACTACGAGGGCGCGACGGCGCTCCTCGCGCGCGCCGTGATCCGTCCGCCCGTGCAGGCGGTGCTGGACAAGCTCAGCGCGGTGCCCGTCGACATCGAGCCGAACTTCACGACCGCCGCCGCGCTGGTGCCGTAGTCGGGAGTCGGGAGTCGGGAGTCGGGCACCGACGCCGCACCGGTAGGGCCGGCTCTCCGAGCCCGGCCCGGTGTTGCCCGGATGTGTGGCGATGATGCGGGCCCGCTCGGCGGGTTCGACGTCGTCGCTGTACGTCCGCTGGACGACCTCCACCAGCCACCCCGTGTCGGTGATGCCGGGATGTTCGGCGCGGATGCCCGACATTTGCAGGCGCGACCTCGCTCACGACATCAGATCGCGTCGGATACCGACGTGAACGTGAACCCCGCCGGCCGCAGCGCCGGCACCATGAACCGTGAGTGCCGCACCGGCGCGCCGATGGCCTCGACGTTCCACGGCGCGAGCATCGCGATCACGCTCTGGTTGAAACGCAGGTTGCGGCCCTCGCGTCCAGCGCCGCGACGAGCGGTCCCATGAGATCGGCCACCGCCTGCGGCTCGAGGATCACGGGATAGGTCCCCGGCTCGATGGGCTTGGGCGCCCGCGACCGCCACCTCCGCGGACTCGGTGCGCGCCGCGTCTGCCGCAGGGCCGGCCTGGAACAGCTTCGCCCAATCCGGCCCGACCGCAACGCCGGCGGCCAGCGCCCCACCGGTGGCGAGGAGCTCGCGACGCGACACACTCGAAGACGACATCGCGCGGCTCATAGCGGCCGGGCAGACGACGCGCGGCAGTCGGACACGTGGACCGCCAGGCGAGTCCCGCGTATGGTGAAGCGCGTGACACAGCGCGATCCCTCCACCCGCCTGTTCGACGTCGTCATCGTGGGCTCGGGTGCGTCCGGCGGCTGGGCCGCCAAGCGGCTCGCCGAGGCCGGACTGCAGGTGGCCGTGCTCGAAGCCGGGCGCCCGCTCACGGACGCGGACTACACCGAGCACATCCAGCCATGGCAGCTGCCGTACAGGGGACGCACCAAGCGGCCGCTCGCCGAGCGCCGGCCGACGCAGTCGCAGTCCTACGCCGTACGCGAATGGAATGCCGACTGGTACGTCGACGATGTGGACGAGCCGTACGTGGACGAGTCGGACCCGGGCTTCCAGTGGGTACGACCGCGCGTGGTCGGCGGACGCACGAACATCTGGGGCCGCGGCTGCCTGCGGATGGGAGACTTCGACTTCAAGGCCGCATCGCACGACGGGCACGGCGTGGACTGGCCGCTGACGTACGCCGAATCTGAAGCCGTACTACGACCTCGTCGAGGCGTACGTCGGCGTTTCGGGCATGGCCGAGGGGCTCGCGCAGCTGCCCGATGGTCCCTTCCAGCCGCCGATGGGACTCTCCTGCAACGAGTACGCCGTCAGGAACCGTGTGGCGAAGGCGTTCGGCTACACGGTCACGCAGTGGCGCACCGCCAACCTCACGCGCCCCATCAACGGCCGGGCGGCCTGCCACTACTGTGGTCCGTGCGAGCACGGATGCGTGACGCATTCCTACTTCAGCTCAGCCTTCACCACGGTGCCCGACGCACTCGCGACGGGGCGGTGCACGCTGGTCACGGGCGCGATGGCCTGCCAGGTGCTGATGGACCCCGGCACGCACAGGGCCCGCGGCGTCCTCTACATCGACAGACAGACGCGCCAGCCGCGCGAAATCCGCGGACGCGTGGTGGCGCTGTGCGCGCAGACGCTCGAATCGGTGCGGCTGCTGTTCAACTCGGCGACGAGGCAGGCCCCGAACGGCCTCGCGAATTCGAGCGGCGTGCTGGGCAAGTACCTGATGACGCACTTCGCCGACGCGGGCGCCTCCGGCGAAGTGCCGGACCTGATCGAGCAGCCCGACGTCAATGGCCCGAACCGCCCGTGCGGGCTCCTCACACCGCGCGTCAGGAACCTGCCCGGCGGACCGAAGACCGACGGCTTCGTCCGCGGCTACGGCCTGAGCACGTCGGTCGGCGCCGGCCTCGACCTCGGGGCCCCCGGATTCGGTGAGTCCTACGTGCGAGCCGTCGCCCGGGCCCGTCCCGTGACCGTCAGCTTCGGCGGGTTCGGCGAGTGCCTGCCGTACGAGGACAACACCTGCACCGTCGATCCGGGCACCCTGGACGCGTACGGCATTCCTGTCGTGCGGCTCCGGTTGTCGCCACGCGACAACGAGCGCGCCATGCAGCGCGACATGGCGATTCACGCCGCCGAGATTCTCGACGGCATCGGCGCGACGCGGATTCGCCTGCGGCTCGGCATGCGCGGGCAGGCGCACGAACTCGGCGCCGCGCGGATGGGCACCGACCCGAAGACCTCGGTGCTGACGCCGTACCTGCAGGCCCATGACGTGCGCAACCTGTTCGTCATGGACGGGTCGTGCTTCCCGTCGAGCGGTTGGCAGAACCCGACGATGACGATCATGGCGCTCGCGGTGCGGTCGTCCGACTACCTGCTGGAGCAGATGCGCGCGGGCAACCTCTGAGCGCACGAATCGACCGGGCCCCGCACACGCCAGTCGGCGTACCCTAGGCCGCGCGCCGCAGCCTGACGCGGCGTGCCCGAAGAGGAGGCTCCTTGCCTGGAATCCAGCTGGCGCGGGTCGACTACCTGATCCTGCTCGTCTACTTCGCGTTCGTGTTCGGCATCGGCTGGGTGCTGAAGCGGCACCAGAAGACGAGCGAGGACTTCTTCCTCTCCGGACGATCCATCCCGGCGTGGATTGCCGGCCTGGCGTTCCTCTCGGCCAACCTCGGCGCGCAGGAAATGATCGGCATGGCCGCTTCCGGCGCCAAGTACGGCATCGCCACGAGCCACTTCTAACTGGGTGGGCGCGATCCCCGCGATACGTGACGGCGTTCAACACCGTGTTCACGTACGACCTGTATCAGAGCCACGTCAAGCCGCACGCCTCCGACGCGCACTACCTGATGGTCGGTCGCCTCATCACCGTCGTCGGCATCGCGCTCAGCGCAGCTCGTGTTCGCCTTCGTGAACGCGCCGCTGTTTGCCACCTTCCTGCTCGGGATGTTCTGGAGACGCGCGACGGGCCACGGCGCGTTCTTCGGCCTGCTCGGCGGCACGGTCGCCGCCGCACTGCATCACGGCCTCACGCTGCCGGCAGGCGCCGTCGCGGGCATCAAGGGCGGGTGGCTGGGAAGCCTGCACTCTATCCGAGCCTCAACGTCAACCTCGCCTGGGGCGCCGTGCTCGTTGTCGTCGGCGGCGTGATGCTGACGCTCGCCGTCCGCGCCAGGAAATGACGGGCCGCGCCGCGGCGCGGCCGGCGTCAGGGGTCAGCGATCAGCGGTGAGCGGCCGGGAGTCGAGGGTCGCGTGTCAGCTGTACGCCCGGAACGCGAGGCCCCACGCGCCCGCCAGGGCCAGCACCGTCAGGACGCCGAGCATTGCCTGCGCCGATCGTCCCGGCGTGCGGACGCCAGAGACAGCCACGAGAAGTCCGGCCACGACACCGGCGCCGAGGCCGGCCAGGTGGGCGACGATGTCGGCCCGCTCGCCGCTGCCGAGCATCACGATGAGACCGAGCCCGGCGGCCAGCGGAAACCACGCCCGCAGCCGGCGGCGCGGCTCGCCGTACCGGTACCGGTGCACGACCTGCAGACCCGACAGCACGCCCAGCGCCGCGAACGTCGCCGTCGAGGCGCCCACGGACACGTGGCGCGCCTGGTAGAACCACGCTGTCAGCAGGTTGCCGGTCGTCGCCGCCGCGAGCACGACGGCGCCGCCGAATCCGGCGCCGAGCCACCGCCCCACGGCCGAGACGAACAGCAGGGACGCCAGCACGTTGCCGACCAGGTGCAGCAGATCGGCGTGCAGCATGAGCGACGTGATGGCTCGCCACCACTGGCCCGCGACGATGTCGGCCGCCGAGGCGCTGCCAGCCGCGAACCACATCGATGCCACGGCGCCGCCGCGGGCGCCAACCGCGGCATGCAACGCCGTGATGAGGACAGCCAGCGCCAGGCCCAGCGGGCTCGGGCCGAGGTCGGGCGCGGGCACCTCCACGATGGGGATGCTTTCGGCGTCGTAGGCGTCCAGCGCCGCGAGCGCCCGCGGGCCGTCATCGACCGCAACAGCGATCACGAGCCGGCCGTCGCGGATGTCGATGCGGTGGGCGACGGCGGCCGAGTGCAGCACGAGCGACCAGTCACCAGCGCGCTCGATGCTCTCCGATCTGCGCACCTCGAGGTCGGGCTCCGGGTCAGGCTCGAGGGTCATCCTCGCAGCCTACACGGTCCGCTGAGCGCGGCTCCCTCGAGACGGCCCCGGCGCGATTGACCTCGACGGGCGATGGGCATACTGTTGAGGCTCACAGCACACACCAACGCGGGAGGACGCCTGCGCCAACACAGGCCGCTTCGTGGGGCGCGGAGCGTTCCATGCGCGGCGACAATGGAGGTACGACGTGAGTCGAACTCGATGTTCGCGATGGCTGGTCCGGACGGTATTGGCCGCCTGCGGCGTAGTGGCAGCGGCGGGCGGGGCATTCGCCCAACCCGAAGCCTGCGGTGACGGCGGCGGGGGGGCCAACGACATCAGGTCCCTGACGGCGCTGTTCGAACCCTTCACACAGGAAATCGTCGTCACGCTCCGGCTCTGCGCAGAACCCGACGCCCGCAGCAAGTACCGGCTCCGGTTCGACAGCGGGCCCAACCTTGTCGAGTATCCGAAGAACAGCGGCACGTTCGTCACGGCCACGCTCGCCGACGGCAATCCGCTCTGCCTGACTACCGACGACACGGGACTCATGCTGCACAAGGGCCGCACCCACGGCCCCGGCAGCATCGTCGTCTCGGGCGACACGATCACGTTCACCGTGCCCGTGGGTGCACTCTCGCCGGCGCCGGGCGACGTGGTCCGATACAGGGCCGACGTCCAGTCCCGCGGCATCACCGACATGGCGCCGAACGTCGATGCAGGGGACGGATGCAGCAAGCCGCAGTCGACAGCGGAGGCGCAGCACGTCTACACCCGCGGGTTCGGGGAGGTGGTCGGCACCCAGGCCTTCGACATCAGGCGTGCCCCGACGCGGCTGCTCGAATCGGCCATGGGCAACCTCGTGGCCGACGCGATGCGCGCGGCCGGCGCGGGCATCGACGCGGCGTTGACCAACTCGGGCGGCCTGCGGGCGGACTTCCTCTGCTCCCCACCCTCGGCCGGTGAGCAGCCGTGCGAGATCACATTCGGCGAGGCCTTTTCAGTGCTGCCCTTCGGCAACCTGGCGGTCCTCGTCACGTTGACTGGCGCGCAGATGGAGGCGGCGCTGCTCAACGGGGTCTCGCCCGCGTGCGGCCCCGCAACGTCCACTGGCCGGTTCCCGCAGGTGTCGGGTATCCAATTCACCTTCATCTGCAACGGGACGACGCCTGAGATTCTCGGCATCTGGAAGACGCCGGCAGGCATCGGCGGACCGTTGGTTCCGCTGGGACCCGCCGACACCATCCGCGTGGTGACCAACGACTTCATGATGCGGGGCGGGGACGGCTACACGGTACTGGCGTCGGGCACCGACATCACCCATCTCGAACGGGAGTTGCTGGGTCTGCTCATCGACTACCTCGGCGCGTACTCGCCCGTCGCTCCCGTCGTCGAAGGACGCATCCTGCAGGCGCCGTAAGGAGGGGCTGGCCCGGGGCGGGGCCCGGGACCCGAGACATGGGGGCGGCTACGAGGCAGTCGGGCCGCTCAGCACGGACGCAGGTATTTCGTGAACCAGTCGCCGGCCAGTCGTCCCACGCTGTCGAGCGCGCCCGGCTCTTCGAAGAGTCGGGTCGCGCCCGGCACGACCTCGAGTTCGACGTGCGCGCTCGTCATGCGATACATCGCGCGCTCGTTGTGCCGGAGCGCCTCCTGGTCGAGCCCACCGACGATGAGGAGCGTGGGGGCCTGCACACGCGGCAGTGCCGCGTCGGCCAGTTCGGGGCGCCCACCGCGTGACACGACGGCCCCGACGACCGTCCATCGTTCCGCCGCGGCAATCAGCGCGGCGGCGGCACCAGAGGCTGCGCCGTAATAACCGACAGGCAGCGCGTGGAGCTTCGGTTGCCTCTGGAGCCAGTCGGTGGCGACGACGATTCGGCTGCCCAGCCTGGGAACGTCGAACCGGTAGGACGGCGTCACGGCGTCCACCTGCGCCTCCTGCTCGGTGAGCAGATCCAGCAGCAGCGTGCCCAGCCCGCGGGCGTGCAGCGACGCCGCCACCGCGCGGTTCCTCGAACTGAAGCGGCTGCTGCCGCTGCCGTGCGCGAAGACCACGACACCCGTCGCGTCGACGGGCACGCACAGATCCCCGCCGATGTCATGGCCGACCTCTGTTGCGATCGTCACCGGTTCGAGCACCGGGGCTGGCATCCTGACCTCCTCACGGGCGCACGCCACGCAGAGCCGGCAGGTGCGCCGATAGTCCGATGTTACCGCTTCCGCACGCGCTCGGAACGACAACATCACCTGTCCAGCACGTATGCGACGCGTCGCGAGTCGGGGCCAGGGATACACTGCCGCGCATGCGTGCCCTGCTGCTCCTCGTGCTCGCGTTGGTCACGGCCGTGGGCGCCTCGGAGAGGCGTTCCCGCTTCGATGGCTCACAGGCGCCGGCGATCTCACCCATCCAGGACGGCGACGCGCACGGCGACCCGCCCTACCTGCTCGAGGACGGCTGGGAACCGCTGCTCGATGGCGCGTCCCTGGCGGGATGGCAGGCCTGCGACCCCGCGGCGACGAGCGAGTGGCGCACGGTGCGCGCGATCCGGTACGAGCGCATCCTGAGCCCGACGCAGCTCTCGGGTCGCGGCACCGGCGGGGGCGTCATCCTGAACGGGCCGACGGGCAAGACCGCCAACCTGTGCACGACGCGCGCGTTCGGCGACATCGAGCTCTACCTCGAGTTCATGCTGCCGAGGGGGTCGAACTCCGGCGTCTACCTGCAGGGCCTGTACGAAATCCAGATCCTCGACAGTTGGGGCACGACCGAGCCGCTGACATCCGGGGATCTCGGCGGCATCTATCACCAGTGGATCGACGACACGGGCGTGGGCGGGTCGGCGCCGCGCGTGAACGCGGCGCGGCGGCCCGGCGAGTGGCAGTCGTATCAGGCCTGGTTCCGCGCGCCCCGCTTCGACGCCGCCGGCACGAAGACAGCTCCGGCGCGGTTCCTGCGCGTCCTGCTGAACGGTCAGGTGGTCCAGCAGGACGTGGACGTCGCAGGTCCGACGCGGGCCGCGCTGAACGTGCGCGAGGGCCCGTCGCATCCGCTGATGCTGCAGGGGGACCACGGTCCGGTCGCCTTCCGCAACATCCACGTCCGGCCGCTGCGCCCCCTCGTCATCCGCTGACAGCCGGCAGGCGTTCGGCGCAGGCCGCCATGAGGTTACGGGAAGCGGTCACGTCGAGCGCCGACGACGGTAACCACGGGCAGGGGGATCTCGCGAATCGGACGGATCGCGATCGCGCGAACGTAGACCTCCGCCGCCTCGGACTGGAACTGCAGCCGGCCGCGCGTGAGGGGCACCTCCACATCGTCGACGACATGGCGCAGGCCGGAGAGCACGACCTGCGTGGTGCCGTTGACGACGTGGACGCTGCGCTGCCCGACGCAGTAGAGATCGAGCGTGTTCCACTCGCCGAGGGGTCGCTCGACCGTCGCGGCCTTGACGACGCGGCGCCTGGTGCCGACGACGAGCGGCGCACCGGGCGCATACGCGAGGTCGCTCTTCGGGTCGGCTGGGTTGGTCGGTGTTGCCGTCACGTCGACGATGACGCCCGCGAGGCTGTAGAAGTCGCCGACGTCGCCTTCCTGGATCTGGAACTCGAACGACCGCATCCAGAAGCCGTAGCTGGCCCCGAGCGGACCCACCGAGTGATAGCAGCACCCGGTGTCGCGCGGCTGCTCTGGCCGTGGCGGCCAGCGCCGCCCCCCCACTTGAACTGGAAGCGCAGGTGGTAGTCCTCGTACTCGGCCGTGGTGATCAGCGCGCCGTAGATCTCGCCCGAGATGCGGATCGCCGGCGCCCCGTCCACCGGGACGACCGAGAAGACGCCACGTGGGTCACGGTTGAGACCGACGACGTCGGCGTACGTGCCGTCGGGCGCGCGAGAAGACCCGCGACTTCGGTCGACGCATGAGGCTTGCCGAGGAAAGTGTCCCAGCCCGACAGGTCGCGCCCGTTGAAGAGCGGCATCCATCCCTCCTCCCGCGCGGTGGCGCGACCCCACTGGCCTGCCAGCGACGAGACGAGAACCTGCAGGGCGGTGCGGCGTCGCATGCGCACGCCGAAGCCTACACCTGAACGCGAGCCGGGCGGCGCCGCGCGAGGTCCCCGGTGTGCCAAGATATCGGTCGTTCCCGGAGAGAGCAGATGAACCGTCGTGACTTGATGCGTGCCGCGCTCGCGCCGGCGCTCGTACCCCTGTCCCAGGCCGCGCAACGCCGCCGCACGGCCGTGTCGATCGAAGGCGAGGCCTTCCACATCGATGGACGCCCGACGTACGCGGGGCGCTCGTATCGCGGTCATCGCGTGGAGGGCCTGTTGATGAACGCCCGAATGGTGCAGGGCATCTTCGACGACAGGAACCCGGCGACGCGGTCG
The DNA here is from genome assembly GCA_963715265.1 of uncultured Acidobacteriota bacterium. GTDB lineage: Bacteria > Acidobacteriota > Vicinamibacteria > Vicinamibacterales > Vicinamibacteraceae > Luteitalea. The sequence goes on along the minus strand of CAVQRQ010000002.1, from coordinate 611,113 downwards.
CGATGGGCGTATCCCGACACCGGGCGCTGGGACCCCGACCGCAACACGCGCGAGTTCGTGGCCGCGATGGCCGAGTGGCGGCGACACGGACTGCTCGCCATCACGATCAACCTGCAGGGGGGAAGTCCCGAGGGCTACTCGAAACAGCAGCCCTGGCACAACAGCGCCTTCGACGCCGACGGCACGTTGCGGACGGACTACCTCTCGCGCCTGGCGCGCATCCTCGACGAGGCGGACCATCTGGGCATGGTCGTGATCGTGGGCTACTTCTACTTCGGCCAGGACGAGCGGCTCCGCGACGAGGCGGCCGTGCGCGCGGGCGTGCGGCATGCCACACGGTGGCTGCTCGACGGGGGCTGGCGGCACGTGATCGTCGAAGTGAACAACGAGTGCGACGTGCCGCGCTACGAGCACGCGATCCTGCAGCCTGGACGCGTCTCGGAGTTGATTGCCCTGGTGCGATCGATGGAACAGGACGGCAGGCGCCTGCTCGTGGGCACGAGTTTCGGCGGCGGCAGGGTGCCGACGGCAGACGTCGTGCGCGCGAGCGACCTGGTGCTGATCCACGGCAACGGCGTGAAGGACCCCGCGCGCATCGCGGAGATGGTTCGTCAGACACGGGCGCTCGACGGGTGGACGCCGAAGCCGATCGTGTTCAACGAGGACGACCATTTCGACTTCGACCAGCCGGCCAACAACATGACGAGCGCCATCGCCTCGTACGCCTCGTGGGGGTACTTCGACCCCGGCGCGAACGACTACGCCGAGGGCTATCAGTGCCCTCCGGTGCAGTGGCGTATCAACACCCCGCGCAAGCGCGCGTTCTTCGACGAGGTGCGGACGCTTGCCGGAGCATGACCTGAGATCGATATGTACAGATTGTGATGGCGGTCGATTCTTGCGGGGGAACCTCGAGAGGCGTAAGGTCTGAATCAGAGAGAGACGATGACGAGGGAGGGTGAACCACCGTACAGCGCACGGCACGACGGGTGCCCAGGATGACACCGGTCGCGCCAGCGCAGACACCGCCAGGACGCCTACGGAGCCACCGTCACATGGGCTGACACCCCATCCGGCTGCTGCCGGCTACGGAACGAGACCCGCAGACGTCCGACGGCACTGCAGGACGCAGGGAATGTGAGGTGCCATGACAGGTGATACGCCACCGGAAGTGACCCACCGGTCACGCTGATGTGGACGCCGCGACACCGAGGCCACCACGCCTCACCGGCAGCTGCCGAGCGCCCATGACCTCCGCATCAGCGCGGCCCTTGCTCTGACCGACACAGATTGCGCCCAACGCTCTCACACACACGGCCCGATGCCCTCGACAGGCACCGGGCCGATTTGTTTTCCCTTTCCCCTTCTCCCTTCCCCTTCCTCCCCTGCCGTTCGACAGTGCACACGCAGCCCCGATCGGTGACACACTCTGTACGGTCCATGCCCGCGATCAGCCTTCGTGACCTCCCCCGCGTCGCGGTCCTGATCGTCGTGCTGCTCGGCGCCGACACCGCCCGGGCAGCAGACGATCCGGTCCATCTGTTCAACGGCAGGGACCTTTCCAACTTCTACACGTGGCTCGTCGGCGACCACCGGGCCGACCCCGACAAGGTCTTCAGCGTCGTCGGCGCCGTCGATGGCGCCCCCGCCATCCGGATCTCGGGTCAGAAGTACGGCGGCATCGTCACCACGCAGGAGTTCGACACCTACCACCTCGTCGTCGAATTCCGGTGGGGCGCCGTGACATGGCCGCCGCGGCTCGATCGGGCTCGCGACAGCGGCGTCCTCGTCCACTGCCAGGGGCCGGACGGCAACACGCGGGCCGATCTCAACGGCCCGTGGATGCGCTCCATCGAGGCGCAGATCATCGAGGGGGGCATCGGCGACTTCATCGTTGTCGCCGGGCACGATGCCGCCGGGCAGCGGCTCGATTCCTCGATGACTTCGACCGTGTCGGTCGACAGGACAGGCGAGCCGTACTACGACCCTGCGGGCACGCCGAAGGTCTTCGGCGGCGGCGACCGCATCAACTGGTCGGGGCGGGATCCGGACTGGGATGGGCGGCTCGGCTTCCGCGGCGTGCAGGACGTCGAGGGGCACGGCGCCGAATGGACGCGCCTCGAGGTGATCGTCGAGAAGGACCGCATCACCAACATCGTCAACGGCCGCGTGGTGAACGTCGGCACCTCGCCGAGCCTGACGCGCGGCCGGATCATGATCCAGTCCGAAGGCGCCGAACTCTTCGTCCGCCGCGTGGACGTGTACCCCGTCGCAACACGCTGACCACAGACGGGGGTGCCCGACGCGGCCGCCAACGGCGCGGTCGGAGACCGCGCCCTACCTCCACGCATTCGGTATGCCCCGCCGTCGCGATGGGGCGACCGTCCTCAGTGCACCGCCTCGCCGAGGTGCAGCCGTCGGCGGGCGATCAGGAAGTACGGCAGGGCCAGCGCCGCCACGACAGCCGCCACGAAGTACGCCGGACGGAACCCGTGCGCACGCACCATCCATCCGGTGGTGGCCGACCCGACGCCGATGCCCGTGTCGAAGGCCGCCAGGATTGCGCCAAACGCGGCGCCGCGGCGGGCCGTGGGAATCGACCCCATCACGAGTGCGGCGAAGGAAGGCCACACGAGGCCGAATCCCGCGCCGAACGCGAGCCCCGCGAGCACGAACCCCGCACGGCCTGTGGCCATCGTGAGCAGCACCAGCCCGACGACGGGAATGACGAGGCTCACGGTCAGCACCGCGCCAGCACCCCAGGCGTCGAGCCTGCGCCCGACGAGCATCCGGCTGGCAATCACCGAGCCCGCCATGGCCGTCAGGAAGGTGCTCCGCGGCGTCACCCCGATCGCGTCGGCGAACAGGGCCGAGAACGACGTCAGGCCGCCATACCCGAAGGAGATGCACGACAGCGTCGCGGCCAGAACGATGACCCGCCACTCGACGCCGAAGCTCCGCGGCTCCGCGGGCGCGATGGTGGAGCCGGCAGCCTCCGCGGCAATCCGCTCATCGGGCAGCCACCACCCGACGACGGTCATGAGCAGGTTGAGTGCGGCCAGTTCGAGACACAGCGTGACCCACCCGAAGCTGTACACCCAGAAGCCGAGCGACGGCGCGAGCCCTACCGCGAGGATCGACGCCAGTCCCCAGTAGCCGAGCCCCTCGGCGCGCCGCGCGGGCGGGATTGTGGACGTCGCGTACGCGCTCGAGGACGCCATCAGCGCCGACCACACGACGCCGTGTGCGACGACGATGGCCAGCAGCAGCCTGTTGTCGCTCACCGCCGCGTAGCTGGCCGTGATGGCCGAGAGCAGGGCGCCCGCGATGATCAGGGAGCGGCGATGCCCCACCCGATCGCACAGCGGCCCCGTGAGCGGCGCGGCGACTGCGCACGACATGGTGAGCAGTCCGAGAAACCAGCCCGCTGACGCCGGCGTGCCGCCGAGCGCCAGCATCCTGTACGGCGCCACCGGCAGCAACTGGAACACCGATGCGAAGACGAGGAAACTGAAGCCGAAGAGCGTGAGGAAGCGTGGCGTGACCAGCGGCGGAGTCATGCAGGCCAGTCCAGCATGACGCATGCATGGTGAGTCCGCGGGTGCCTATGACACGGTCGGTCGCCAGGTTGCCTCACGTTCGACGCGTCGCTTGACGACCGGCCGCCCAGCGTCCAGTGCCGTATTCCCGGCACCAAATATCAGAATCGTCTGACAGACGTCGGATGCCCGGCGGTGCTAACGTGGCGGACCGGAGGGGTTCGCCCATGCCCAGCCGCACGGCCGTCGAAGGCGTGCTCGCGCGCGTCCGGCCTTTTCTCGTCGCCGATGGCGGCGACATCCAGTTGGTGGATCTGGCCGGTGACGAGGTCCGCGTGCGCGTCACGGGCGCCTGCGCCGACTGCCCCACCTCCCACCTCACGCTCCACGTGGGTCTCGAGTCCGTCCTGCGGCGGCTCAGCCCGACGCTCCGCGTCGTCCAGGTGGTGTGACATGGCCGCGTCCGACCGCGAGCTGTTCAGCCTCGAGTCGATCGTGGTGGGACGCAATCCGCGGATGCAGGCCATCTTCCGGTACCTGGCGCTCGTCGGTCCGGGGCAGGGCACGATGCTGGTCACCGGCGAGCGCGGCACGGGCAAGGAAGTCGTCGCCCACGCGCTGCACCTGCACAGCACGAGACGCGACGCGCCCTTCCTCGCCATCAGCTGCGTGCCGTTCCCCGAGGGCCTCGTCGAAGCCGACCTGTTCGGCCGCGAGCGCGATGCCGGCACGGGCCTGGCCGACGGTGGCGCCGGCCACTTCGAGCGCGCCCGGGGCGGCACGATCTTTCTCGACGACATCGACAACCTGCCGCTGTCCATGCAGGTGAAGCTGCTGCGGATCCTGCAGCAGCGCACGGTCGAGCGCGTCGGTTCCACCCAACCGATCCCGGTGGACGTGCGGCTGGTGGCCGGCACCACCCGGGACCTGCTGCGGCTCGTCAGGCAGGGGCGATTCCGCGAGGACCTCTACTACAGGCTCAACGTGCTCTCCGTGAGCGTGCCACCACTGCGCGAACGCCGCGAAGACATCCCCGCCCTCGTTGCGCACTTCATGGAGAGGTTCTTCGCACGCCGCCGGGCGCCCCCGGTGCCCGTATCGACGGGGGCCATGCAGGCCCTGCTGGCCTACGACTGGCCGGGCAACGTCCGCGAGCTGGAGAACACCTGCGAGCGGATGGCCGAAAGCTGTACGTGCGGCCAGGTGCGCATCGGCTGCCTGGGCGCGAGCGTCCTGTTCCGCGACAGCGGGCTCGATCTCGTGCCCTCGCCGGGGCGCGCGCCTGAAGCCGTGGAGGAGGACGATATGCCGGTCTGGGAAGACATCGCGGGCGGCCCGCTGGACGCCCCGGCGCTTCCACCGATGCTCACGTCGCGGCACCTCGGGGCAGAGAGCACTCCTGCCCTTCGGGAGCCGCCCTCGCTCGACCAGTTGGGCGGGCTATCGCTCGATGAGTATCTGCGCCGTATCGAAGCCGCGTGCATTGCCTCCGCGCTCACGGTGAGCGGCGGCAACAAGTCACGCGCGGCCCGTCTGCTCGGCATCAAGCGCTCCACGCTGGGCGATCGGATCGCGCGGTGCGGCCTCGAACGCGCGGACGCATAGTCGGGTAGGGCCGGCTGTCCCAGCCCGGCCAGCCGCAAGGTCGAACCGGCTGTCCCAGCCCGGCCAGCCGCACGGTCGAAACGGCCGTCCCAGCCCGGCCAGTCGCAAGGTAGGGCCGGCTGTCCCAGCCCGGCCCTCGCGTCACTGCCCGTGATGGATCCCGTGCGGCGACGCGGTGGGGGCGGCTGGCAAGTCGTGGGCGGCGTGAGGCGTCCGGATGCCTCGCGCGATCAGCAGCACGCCGACGATGGCGAGTGCGACGGGAGCGGCACGCCGCATCAGCAGTGGCACCCGCGCGGACAGCGATCCGCCGGCCAGTGCCACGACGGCGAGCACGGGCGTGGTCCCGAGCGCGAATGCGCTCATGAACAGCAGCGCCTGCTTCAGGTCGCCGAAGCCCGCGGCCGCCGTGAGCGCCGCGTAGAGAAAGCCACACGGCAGCAGGCCGTTCAGCGCGCCGAACACGATGGGGCCCCGCACCCGATGCGTCCGCATCCAGGCGCCGGCCCGCGCCAGCGCGCGTGTCACGAGAGGTGCCACGCCCAGCGACCCGAATCTCGCGGAGACGAGGCGGGTCGCGGCAACCGCCTGCAGCAGCAGCGCCACGCCGGCGAGGATGGCCAGCGCCCGCCCGAGCCCGAGGCGCGCCATCGCCCCGCCGGCAAGTCCGGCCAGCGCGCCGAGCGACAGGTACGTCGACGCCCTCCCGAGATGGTAGAGCCCGGCGTGGACGGCCAGGGCCGGCGAGGCGTTCGCCCGTCCGCGGGCAGACGAACCGGGCACCGGGTTGGCCAGCAGCACCAGCGGCCCGCACATGGCGGCGCAGTGGCCGCTGCCCGCGAGACCGAAGGCGAGACCGGCAAGCAAGGCCGTCATGGCAGCCGCAGATCGCGCTCCGCGTAGTAGTCCCGGCCTTCAGCCGTCCAGCGCATCTCGAGCCGCCATCGTCCGGGTGGCAGTCCGGCGATCGACAGCACTTGTGTGCCGTCAGGTCCCGGTGCGAGCGGCACCGTGCGGTCGGCTCGTGCGTCCGCGGCCCGGTACAGGGTCGCCGTCCCACGCAGGTGGGAGACCATCGAGGCTGGCACCCGCACCACGACGCCTTGCGGGGTCAGCGCGGCGCCAAGCGCCGTCCCGAGTGCCTGGGCGTTGGCCGTCGCCTGCATGTGGGCGTCGTGCGCAAGAGCCCTGGCGTAGTAGTCGTCTGCGACCAGTCCCACGTCGCTGGTCATGGCGAAGACGACGAACCCGATCGTGGCGAGCGCGAAGGCCGTGTAGAAGACCGCCACGGCCACGCCCCAATGGACTTTCATCGGCGTCCACCATCCTGAGGAATCGCGAGGAACGATGTGTCGATTGTCTCCACGAGCTCACCGGCCTGCGTGACTTCGATGCGCACGGGCGTGCTCGTGCCCGAGACGGCCGCCGCGGGCAGGCGAAGCAGGAAGCGGCTCTGGACGAGGCCGAACGGCTGCACGTCGCCGATTGGCCCGAGTGGCGTGATGCTCCCGCCGGCGGGTGCCACCACACGGTACGAGAGCGTGAAGGCGCTCTTCGTCCTGTTGATCACCTGCACGTTGTAGAAGTTGGACACATCGCCATTGTCGAGCGTCGTCTGCAGGGTGCCCGGCTGCCTGAGGATCAGCACGTCCATGGGGGGGCGCCGGACGATGAGCGTGACCGCCGTGGCCAGCAGCACGAGCCACACGACGGCATAGGCCTTGACACGCCAGCTCAGGGCATTCGGCTGACCCGTGCGGACGGCCTCTTCTGAGGTGTACCGGATCAGCCCCTGCGGCCTGTCGATACGCCGCATCACGTCGTCGCACGCGTCCGCGCACGCCGTACAGGCGACGCATTCGAGCTGGATGCCGTTGCGGATGTCGATGCCCGTCGGGCACACGGTGACGCACTGGCCGCAGTCGATGCAGTCGCCCTTCGCGGCCTCCTGTACCCCCTTGTGGAGCCGCCCGCGTGGTTCGCCCCGCCGCCGGTCGTAGGTGATCGTGATCGTCTGCTGGTCGACGAGGGCGCCCATCACGCGCCCGTACGGACAGGCCAGCGTGCAGGCCTGCTCGCGGAAGCGCGCGAACACGGCGTAGAAGACGAGGCTGAACACCGTGATCGCGAACAACCCGGCGATGTGCTCGCGGGGCGGGTCGGTGACGATGGTCCAGAGCGTGTCGGCGCTGATGATGTAGGCGAGGAAGACGTTGGCGATGACAAACGAGAGCGCGAAGAAGATGGCGTGCTTGAGCGCCTTCCTCCACGCCGTGTCGAATGTCAGCGGGGCCTTGTCGCGCCGCACCTGCTGCTGGGCGGACCCCTCGATGAGCCATTCGATCTTCCGGAACAGCATCTCCAGGAAGATCGTCTGCGGGCACAGCCACCCGCACCAGATCCGCCCGACCGCCGACGTGATGAGGGCAATCGTGACGAAGCCCGTCAGCACGCAGAGCACGAGGAGGTAGAAGTCCTGCGGCCAGAAGACCAGGCCGAAGACGATGAACTTGCGCTCGATGATGTTGAGCAGGAGGATCGGTTGCCCGTTCACCTTCACGAACGGGCCGAAGAGCAGCAACGCCAGCAGCACGTAGCTGACGAGCGTCCGGGCGGAGTAGAACCGCCCGGACGGCTTGCGCGCATAGACCCACTTGCGCCGGCCGTCCCTGTGAACGCTGGCCAGCTCGTCGCGGAACGACTCGTGGTCCTCGTCGAACCCGTGCGGCGCCGTGGTCTCGGTGTTCATCGTGCGCCTAGCTGCAGGCCTTCTCGCGCTCGGGATTGACGGCGCGCGGGTTCTCGGGGTTGCTGCCCTGCTTGGACAGGATGTAGCTCACCACCTGCAGCAACTGCTCGTCGGTGAGGGCCTGGCCGCTGCCGTACGGCAGCATGCCGAGCGGCGGAAATCCCGTGGCGACGTTCTTGACCAGTTCGGCTGGCGTGCAGCCGTGGATCCAGAGGTTGTCGGTCAGGTTGGGACCGACCATCCCGCCGAGGTCCTTGCGGTGACAGGCATGGCAGAGACTCGCGCCCTCGAAGATTTCCTGGCCCTTCTTCAGACTTTCGGGATCGGTGAGGACGACAAGCGCAGTGCTCGGGCCGGCCGCCTTCGGGCGACTGGCGGCGAGTCGGCTGGCCTCCTCCATCTCCGCCGTGTACTCGGCGATCATGCCCGGCTTGCCCCACAACGGCGTGGGGAGCATGTGGTAGTTGATGGCGTACACGATGCCGAAAACGATCGTGAAGTAGAAGCCATAGAGCCACCACTTCGGCAGGGCGTTGTCGAACTCGCGGATGCCGTCGTATTCGTGGCTGAGCAGTTCGTCCTTCTTCTGGCTCACAGCTGGACTCCTCCCAGGTCGTCGCGGCCATCGGCGCGCCCGGACGTGCGGTCGTCGTCGTCGAGCGGCAGGGTGGCGTAGGTCGCCAGGGTGCGGCGATCGAGGCGCATCACCCAGACCAGCATGACGATGAACACGGTGACGAAGATGAGCAGGGAGAGGATGGGAAACACCTCGATCCCCACGATCGTGCGAAGCACTTCCTTGTACATCAGCGGCCCTCCCCTGACGGTGCGAGGCTCGCCTGGGTGGCCTGCGGCCTGGCCTTGGCGTCGGTGCCGAGTCGCTGCAGGTAGGCAATCAGCGCCATGATCTCGCGATCGGCCGGCGTGGACATGCCTGCGCCCTGGAGCCGCTCGGCGACCTGCGCGGCCTGCGCCTGCATGTCGGCGCGCGCCTGCCGTTCGTAGCCCTCGGGATACGGCACGCCGAGCCGGCGCAGCGTGATGATCTTGCCCTCGATGTGCGTGTCGTCCAGCGGGCGTCGTACAGCCAGGGATAGCGCGGCATGATCGAGCCCGGCGAGGTGGACCGCGGATCCTTCATGTGCTTGTAGTGCCAGGCGTCCGGGTACTTGCCGCCCGACGCGATGCAGGTCCGGCCCGGTGCGCTTCGAGCCCCACAGGAACGGGTGGTCGTAGACGAACTCGCCGGCCTTGCGAGTACTCGCCGTAGCGCTCGGTCTCGGAGCGGAACGGCCGGATCATCTGCGAGTGACAGCCCACGCAGCCTTCGCGGATGTAGATGTCGCGCCCCTCGACTTCCAGCGGCGTGTAGGGCTTCACGGTGGCGATGGTCGGGACGTTGGCCTTGATCGAGCGCGGTCGGCACGAACTCGACCACGCCGCCGATCGAACGACGGCCACGACGTCAGGAGCGCGAACTGGACGGGCTCGCGCTTCGAGCCAGCGATGCCACGTCCGAGCCGCGTGGCATCGCCGGCAGCGGCCGGAGCGGCGCGGCCTGCGCCGCCTCGCCGGCGGATGAACGACGCCGGAGCGCGTCGGTCCTGTACAGGTTGTACAGCGCCGATCAGCGCGCCGACCAGGAAGAGCGTGCCGCCGCCGATGCGCGCAGCGCAGTACATCGGCAGGATCGCGGACGACGGTCTCGAGGAAGTTCGGATACCGCAGGAACCCGTCCGCCGTGAACTCCTTCCACATCAGGCCCTGCGTGACGCCCGCCGATGTACATCGGCATCGCGTAGAACATCATGCCCAGCGTCGCCGATCCAGAAGTGGTAGTTGGCCAGCTTCGACGGACCACAGCGTCGTGCCGTAGAGCCGCGGGACCAGCCAGTAGAGCATCGCGAAGGTCAGGAAGCCGTTCCAGCCCAGCGCGCCGGTGTGCACGTGCGCGATGCGTCCAGTCGGTGTAGTGCGAGAGCGCGTTGACGCTCTTGATGGCCAGCATCGGCCCTTCGAACGTGGCCATGCCGTAGGCGGTCACGCCGACCACCATGAACTTGAGCATCGGGTCCTGGCGCACCTTGTCCCAGGCGCCGCGCAGCGTCAGCAGGCCGTTCAGCATGCCGCCCCACGACGGCGCGATGAGCATGAGCGAGAACACCATGCCCAGCGACTGCGCCCAGTCCGGCAGCGCGGTGTAGAGCAGGTGATGCGGCCCGGCCCAGATGTAGATGAAGATCAGCGCCCAGAAGTGGATGATCGACAGCCGGTAGGAGAACACCGGCCGGTTGGCCGCCTTGGGCAGGAAGTAGTACATCAGGCCGAGGTACGGCGTGGTCAGGAAGAACGCCACCGCGTTGTGGCCGTACCACCACTGCACCAGCGCGTCCTGCACGCCGGCGTACATCGAGTAGCTCTTGAGCAGGCTGACCGGCAGCTCGAGCGAGTTGACGATGTGCAGCACGGCCACGGTGATGGCCGTGGCGATGTAGAACCAGATCGGCCACGTACATGTGCTGCTCGCGCCGCTTGCAGATGGTGCCGATCAGGTTGATGCCGAACACCACCCAGACCAGGGTGATGGCGATGTCGATCGGCCACTCCAGCTCGGCGTACTCCTTGCTCGTGGTGAAGCCCAGCGGCAGCGTGAGCGCGGCCGACACGATGATCAGCTGCCAGCCCCAGAAGTGAATCGGCTCGAGCAGGTCGCTGAACATGCGCGCCTTGCACAGCCGCTGCAGCGAGTAGTAGATGCCGATGAACATGCCGTTGCCCACGAACGCGAAGATCACCGCGTTGGTGTGCAGCGGCCGCATGCGGCCGTACGACAGCTGCGGCAGGAAGTTCAGGAACTCCGGCGACACGAGCTTGATCGCGACGATGAGGCCGACGAGGAAACGCCACCACGCCCCAGACGGAGGTGGCGACGATGAAGTTCCGGACGATCGCGTTGTCGTACGCGAACGTCTCGACGGCGCCAGCGTCTCGCTGGCCGGCGGGCCCGGATCCGGGCGACTGATCTACGTCATGCATGGAGTTAGGACCCTTCACGACTGCGGTTGAGGGGCGGACCGGCCGGCTCGTCGAGGATCACCCTGACGGCCGGCGACGTGGTGTCGTCGAACTGGCCGGACCGCACGGCCCAGACGAACGCGGCCAGGAAGCCGCCGGCCACCACGGCACCAGCGGCAATGAGGAAGAAGATCACGGTCATCGGGAGGCGCCTCCGGGTGCACCCACGCGCATCAGTCCCGTGGCCAGGCCCACCACCGTGAGCGAGCTGACCGGCATCAGGATGGCCGTGGCCAGTGGCGTGAGCCGGCCCGTCAACGCCAGCCACAGCCCGACAACGTTGTAGACCACCGACACGGCGAAGCAGAGGACGATCACGGCCCGGGCCCGGCGGGCGTAGCGCAGCACGTCGGGCAGCAGGGTCAGCCTGTCCCCCGCGATCACGGCGTCGCACGCCGGAACCAGGCAGGCCGTGTCGTCGGAGACCGCCAGGCCGACGTCGGCCGCCGCGAGTGCGCCGGCGTCGTTCAGCCCGTCACCCACCATCAGCACGCGCCGCCCGGCCGCCTGCCGTGACTGCACCGCGTCGAGCTTGTCCTCGGGCGACTGCCGGAACCGCATGCGGTCACCAAAGGCCTCCCGCCATCGCGGCGCCTCGCCATCGTGGTCGCCCGACAGGAGCCACGTCTCGTACGCGGGCGCAAGGCCGGCCGCCACCTTGCGCATGCCCGGGCGTTCCGGCGTCACCAGCGTGAGCCAGCCGATACGGTCGTCCACGCTGACCCACGTGCGTCCCGCCTCGCTCGACAGCGTCAGGCCGGCGACGGACGCGACGAAACTCGCGGCGCCGATCGCCACACGGGCGCCGTCGACCACCCCGGTGACGCCCTCGGCTGCCGACTCTCGCACGTCGGTCACCGCGCCGTCCACTGGTGCTCGCCCCGCCAGCGCCCGGCTCACGGGATGCACCGATTCGGCCGCCAGCCGACGCGCGCGGGCCCAGTCGGCCTCGTCGAGGCCATGCAGGCGCACGTCGGCCCCGGCCTCCGCTGTCGTCAGCGTGCCGGTCTTGTCGAAGGTCACCGCGTTCACACGACTCAGGTCCAGCGCCACGGCACCCCGCTTCAGGTAGATTCCGGCTTCACCGAGCCTGCCGAGCGCGGTGCCGAGCGTGATGGGGGCGGCCAGCGTGAGCGCGCACGGGCACGCGATGATGAGCACCGCCGTCGCCACGTGCGCAGCGGCGCGCGCGTCGGGCCACCACGCGTAGAAGCCGATGGCAGCAAGCCCAATCGCCCCCACGGTGAACGCGTGCCCGAACCGCGCCGTCACGGTCTCGAGCCAGTGCCCACGCGGCGCGGCGAACACGGGGTTGTTCCACAACTCGGCCAGACGGCTGTGCGACACCCGCCGCAGCACCTCGAGGCGCAGCGCCTCGCCGACGACCCGGCCGCCGGCGCTGATCGTCTCACCCGCCTGCACGGATACGGGATCCTGCTCGCCGGTGACAAACGACTGGTCGATGCGCCCGTGGCCCTCGAGCAACACGGCGTCGGCGGGTACCACCTCCTGCGCCCGCACCACGATGACGTCGCCGGGCTCGAGATCCTCGATGCGCCGCATCGCCATCACGTCTCCCGTCGCCACGCGAACCGACAGCGGCAGGAACGACAGGACCGTCCTGTCGAAGGCGATGCGATCGAAGGCGACCTGCTGGAACAGCCGGCCGATGAGCAGGAAGAAGACGAGCCCGGCGAACGAATCGAGGTAGCCCTCCCCGCTGCGCGTGGCGATGTCCCAGACACTCCGGAGGAACAGGACGGCCAGGCCGAGCGCGACGGGCACGTCCAGCGTGATGGCGCGCATCCGCAACGAGTGCCAGGCCGACGTGAAGAAGCCGGAGGCGCTGTAGACGAGGACCGGAACGGCAAACAGGATGTTGAGCGCGTCGAACAGCCGCTGGAAGGCTGGCTCGAGCGGCGCCCCGTTGGCGTACCGCGGGATGCTGAACAGCATCATGTTCCCGACGGCGAACCCAGCGAGGCCCAGCTTCAGGTAGAGGTCGCGGCGGGACGCAGGCATGCGTCCCGCCGCCCGTTCACTGTCGATGACGGGCTCGTAGCCGAGCGAGGCGAGCCGTTCCGCCACGGCACGGAGCGTGGTCCGGTCGGGACGGAACGCCACCCGCACGGTCCGGCGCATCAGGTCGGCTTCGCTCCGGCCGATGCCCTCGTCGAAACGCCAGAGCTGCTCGAGCAGCCAGAGACACGATGCGCAGTGCAGCGACGGCACCGAGAACGTCGCGTGCGCGAAGGTGCCGTCGTGCGCGTCGATGAAGCGCTGCGCGATGGCCGGGTCCTCGAGTGGCGCGAACCGCGCCGCGTCTCGGCCGCTCGCCGCACGCTGCGACACGCCGGCGCCGGTGTCGCAGGCGTAGAACCGCGTGAGGCCGTGCGTCTCGAGCAGCGAGTAGACCGAGGCGCAGCCGTGGCAGCAGAACATCCCGGCGTGGGTCCGGATGTCCGCGTCGGCGCACGTCTCCCCGCAATGGCGACACACGAGTGGTGCCGCCGGCAGGGTGGCCGTCTCGTCGAGGATGGATGAAGACGCAGTCGTCACGCAGGAGCACCCGCGGGAGGGCGCGGGCACCCTCCCGTCAACGCAACATCCGGGCCAGCCGACCAGCGCGGCAAAGCCCGTGGTCAAGTCGCCGTCATTCCGGCGCCGCACGCCACGCGGCAGGATTAATCCCCACCGCCTGCCGAAAATTCGGCACCACGCCAATGCGCGCGCCGAACAGGCGGGCCTCGGGCGACGCCCGCCGGCCGCGGCAAACGGCAGCAGTCTAGCGCGAAGGCGCGGGCGTGCACGAACGCGTTACAGTGCAGACGATCCCGGCACGTGCCGGGTGGTGACGGAGGTGACCATGTCGAGCGTGCGGGTGGATGCCCGAGGGCTCATCGTGTCGTGTCGCGCGTGCGGAGCCGCCAATCGTCTGTCGTTCGCCACGCTGGGGCAGTCGACACGGTGCGGCAAGTGCCACACAGACATCACGACGCCAGGCGAGCCCGTGGAGATTGCCTCCGCGGAGCAGTTCGACGCCCTGGTCGGCGCGTCGAGGCTGCCGGTGCTCGTCGATTTCTGGGCAGCGTGGTGCGGCCCCTGTCGCGTGGTGGCGCCGCAGGTCGCACTGGTGGCGAGCCGGACGGCCGGCCGTCTGCTCGTGACCAAAGTGGATACCGATGCCGTGCCCGATCTGTCGGCCCGCCTCGGGATCCGGTCCATCCCGACCCTGGCGGTCTACGACGGGGGGCGGCTGGCGGCCCGGACGGCCGGGGCGATGTCGGCCGATCAGATCGAGACGTTCGTGCGCAGCGCCGTCGCGGCCGGCGATTGATCGCCTGACGGCGGAGCCGTCACACGTTCAGGTCGGGGCACACGCTCAGGGCGTGGCCATCGCCTTCGCGATCGCCTCGACCTTTTCACGGCTGACCTTGTAGGCGATCATCCGCGCGACGCCATCGGGGCGCTGCACGGCCAGCAGGAACGTGTCCTCACCCAGGACGACGATCGCGCTGCGGACGCCGACACCCGGCAAGGCCTCGCGCTTCTTCGTGTCGTCCTCGACGGCCGACACGTCGAACTCGAACTCCTCGTCGGCGGAGCGTTGATCGTCCTTCAGCGTACGCAGGCTCGCGAACGTGAAGCCGAAGTTGCTGTCGCTCCCCTGCCATTCACACCGGGTGAAACCCGGGCGGGGCTCGTCGACGGCGGGGCCCGCGTACCCGTCGCCGGCGATCGCCACGGCCTCGTCGCTGGTCAGCACGGCATCGCAGCGGACGTCAGGGTTCGGGGCCGGCGCCTGGGCCGCGGCTGCCAGGAGAGCCACCAGCGTGGCGGCCGTGCTCGTCAGGATCGTCATGGTGTCTTCGCGGTGAAGGACGGGACCCCGAGCGGACTCGGCGCGCAGCCGTCGCGCTCGACCGTGTAGGTGCCGCCCGTCAGTTTCCAGCCATCAGGGGTCTTCACGAGCTCGAAGCTGTCGATGCCGCAATGGCTGAACGCGCCGTCGAGCCAGAAGTCGTACGGTGCCCACAGGGACGCGATGCCCTTGTGCACGCGGACCTGCGGCGTCCACATGCGCTCCAGCATCCTGCGCCCGCACCGGCCGAGGCCGGCGTTGAATTCCTCGAACGTGCTGGATTGCACGGCCGGATCGGCGCCGATGACCATACGGTAGAGGCGTCCCTCCGGCATCGTGATGGCGCGCGCGCCCGCGGCATCGCACGCGGCCATCGCGTCGAACAGGCGCTGCACGACAGCCACGACCGCCTGCTCGTCGGTCGAGGCCGGCTGCGCGCGTGCAGAGGACGCGAAGGACAGGACGGCGCCGCCGGCCAGCAGGCACACGGCAGCAATCGCGGAGAACCTCAGGCTCATGGTGCGCGGATTGTACGCGACCCGGACCGCGCCCGACGTCATGGCAGCTTCGTCGCCAGCGCGTTGGTGCCGGCAGCCCAGTGCACGCCGTTGGCGTCCGAGTACATCGCCCGCTCGACGACGATCTGCGCCGGCGTGGCGCCGATGCTCTCGATCACCATCCCGAACTTCTTTCCGGCGGTCTCCGGGAAGTCGCGCCGCCGGGACCACGTTGGACCGGCTGCTCGGGTTCAGCGGGAAGTCGCGCGCGATCGGCGCGCTTCCGTCCTCGAACATCACCGTCACCCGCGCCGTGCCCGCAAACGGCGAGGTATTGGCGATCAGCACGTAGGTCTCGATGTTGCGCGGACCACCCAGTTCACCCTCGGCAAAGGCCCACCGCGTGCCCGTGCTCGTCTCGCCGGGGCTGTTGTGCGCCTCATGCCAGGTCGCGGACGTCGGCCCGGGCCACCACATCGACCGCTCCACGACGATCGGCACGCCGTTGGTGGAGGTGATCCGTGTCGACACCGCGACGTCGGCGAGCCCGGGTTCCTGGTCCACCCAGATGTTGAAACGGCTTCTGCCGGCCACGGCGTACTGGCGCGTGATCACCTCGCCCGTGGTCAGCAGGTAGTCCGCCGTGACTGTCGCGGCCCGCGCATCGGGGTTGGCGATGAGGATGAACAGATCGAAGTAGTTGCCCGTCGCGCCCTCGGCCAGGAACCACTGCGTGGCCGGCGCGTTGACGCCCGCGCTCTCGTGGCCCGCGCCGAAGTCCTGACCGGGCTGGTTCAGGTACATGGCCCGCTCGGCGATGATCGGAACGCCGTTGGTCGATTCGACGATCGCCGAGACGTCGGTGGACGCGAGCGCGGCGAGGGCCGGATCGGTGATGCCCTCGTTGTCGACCCAGATGTTGAAGCGGCTGCTGCTTCCCGACCGTGTAGCTCTTGACGAGCGGCGCAGCGGGAGACGGGAGCAGATAGGTCACCCTGACCACGGCGTCCTGCGTTGTCGGGTTCTGGATCAGGTAGAACAGGTTGAACGGCCCGAAGGTGGCGCCCTCGGCGAAGAACCACCTCGTCTGGTTGCGCGAGACGATGCCGCGCTCCGCATGGCTGCCGTAGCCGCCCTGCCCCCACAGCATGGTGCGGTCGGCCACCAGGCCGGTGTCGGCCTCCACGAGCGTCGAGAACTCCGCGTTGTCCAGGCCTGGCACCCCCTTGATGTCGATCGTCTTGCGCGTGAGCGGCAGGAGCTGGTCGTACGTCTTGACCTCGGTGCCATCGCCCTTCTGGTAGGTGGTGAGCACGCGGGCCACTTCGCTCGTCGGATTGGCGAAGGCCAGCTGCGTGTCGAACGTGGTGCCTGTCGCCCCCTCGGCCAGGTAGACCACGTCGGTGCCCCTCGGGTGCGTGAGATCGTCCTGCTCCTGCAGGTTCGTCTTGCCATCGCCGTCCGGATCGCCGGCGGGGCCGTCGGCGGCGCCGGGGTTCACGCTGTTGAGTCCGAAGAGGTCCTCGAACTCGTTGACCAATCCATCCCCGTCGGCATCCCCCCCGGGGTCGTCGGCTGTCGTCGGCGTGCCGCCGTCGGCAGGACTGCCGGCGCCTCCCCCCGTGTTGTTGCCGGGATTCGGATCGATCGTGTCGGTCGTGAAGCTCGCGGAGTTGGTCCAGATCATGCCCGCCGTGACGTGCGGGGCCGCCACGGTGGCGAGCGTGACCGTCACGCTCTGCCCCTGCGCCAGCGACGGAATGAAGATCGTCCGGGCGTTGCCGGTCCCCCCGCAGCTGCCCAGCGTGGTCGCGCACGACACGAAGACGACCTCGCTCGGCAGGTTGTCGGTGATCAGGATGTTCTTCGCCGTATCGCCGGTGGGGTTGCTGAGCGTGATGGTGTACGTCACCGACTCCCCGGCGAGCACCGTGTACTGCGGATAGGGCTTGTCGGTGACCTTGGTGATCGAGAGATCCGCGCGCTGGCCGAGCCGCTGCAGGTAGGCGTCGGCATCGCCGCCGCCGTACACCGGCTGGAACGCGCTCGTCGCCGGGAACGTGTTGCCCGTGCTGCCGCCGACGATGGGCTCGCCCTGCGGGGTGATGGCGACGGCGATCGTGTCGCCCCGGCCGTTGCGCGACCCCACGTAGGTCGACATGAGCACGTCGGTGCCGGCCGCGTTGATCTGCACCAGCGCGGTCCGGACGCCGTTGGCCGGGTTGACCGGGTCGAGGTTGTTCTTCAGCGGAAAGTAGGTATCGACGGGGCTGTAGAACGAGTTGCTGCCGACACCCACCCACGCCTGGCCGTCGGCGTCGACGGCGATGTCCTTGCCTTCGTCGGTGGACTTGCCGTTCAGGCGCATGCCGTACACGCGGGCGGACGCCCCGCTGCTGGCGTTGAACTTGGCCACGAACACGTCGGTGCCCGAGGGCGCCGACGATCCGGACCAGGTCGGCATGATCGGGAACGTCGCCTGGCTGGAGTTGGTCGAGCCGGCGACGTAGACGCGGTCGGTGGCGTCCACGGCCAGGGCGTTGATGTAGTCGACGCCGTTGCCGCCGAGGAAGGTGCTCCACGTGATCTGGTTGCCGGCCGCGCGTGAGAGGTCCATGCGGAACAACACGGCGTCGGGGCCCGTGTGGAACGCCTGCACGCTGTTGACCGTCGGGAACGAGCTGCTGCCCGCATCACCGCCGACATAGACGACATTGGCCGTGGTGCGCGATGCGCGGATGTCGGCCGCCCCCGCAATCTCGAAGCCCGCGCCGCCGACGTAGGTCGAGTACGTCAACGCGCCGTTCGCGGCGAAGCGTGCGATGAAGAAGTCCGTCGATCCGCCCAGGGTGCCGTCGTTGGCCGCACCGACGATCGGGAAGAAGCCGGTGCCGGGGCTCACCGTGCTCTCCGATGATGAGGTCCGGCCCACGATGTAGGCGTTGCCGGCGGCATCGACGTCGAGGCCGAACGGGATGTCGCTGTAGCGGCCGCCGTAGTAGGTGCCCACCAGCAGCGCGCCTGTGGGCGACAACTTCGCATAGAACCCGTCGTCTGGCCCCACGGCGCCGGGATCGTCGTCGTTGTAGTCGACGTCGAAGGCGCTCAGCGTCGGAAAGTCGGAGGAACGCGTCGTGCCGGTGACGTGCACGTTGCCGCTGGCGTCCACGGCCATGCCGCCGACGAAGTAGTACGCCTGCGGCGAGTTCTCGATGCCGTTTCCGCCGAGCAGGGTCGAGAACAGCAGCGTGGTGCCGGCCGCGTCGAACTTGGCCACGAACGCGTCGCTGTCGCTGCCGCGCGTCGACTTGATCGCGCCGGGCGTCGTGGGGAAGGGCAGCGTGGTCTGCACGTCCTCGGACCAGCCATAGACGACGAGGCCGCCGTCGGGAGCGATGGCGAGGTCCAGCACGCCCTCCTCTCCCGCCCCGCCGAAGTAGGACGCGTACGCGATGACGGGGTCGATCACCAGTGGTCTCGTGGCGTCGTACGCCCCGATGGCGAAGCGCACGGTCCGATTGTCGGCGTCGACAACGAAGCGGCTCGCGATCTCCTGCCGACGTCCGTCGATGTCCTGATACGTGAACGGCCGTTCCTGCTCGATGACCCGGTTGCCCACCGTCATCCTGAGCTGCCCCTCGTCGCCGAGGGCGAGGCTGTCTGCCCCCTCCACCCGCACGGCGATTCGACGAGGGTCACTGCCCGGCGCGACAACGAAGTCGTACTGCAACCGGCGCTGGTTGCCGTAGTAGACGACGTCGACACCCTCGAGGACGCCTGCGTAGCGGACCCGGCCGTGCGTCTGCACGCCGACCTGCCAGCCGTCGGGATCGCTGCCCCTGTAGTAGGACGCTACGCCAGGGAGGGTCTCCAGCGCGCCCCCCGTGGCAGCCGGGTCGGCGCCCTCGATCAGGAGACGAAGGGCGCGCGGCCCGTCGTCGCCCGACAGGACCAGGGTCGCGCCAGCGGCGGCCAGGCCGACGCGGTATCCGGCGCCTGTCGCGACGAAGTCGTGGCCCGGGGCCACCTGCCCGTGGTTGCGCTCGAAGTGCAGCGGGACGGCGCCGATGGCGTCCAGCGCCCGCCGGCGAGCCTCACCCGAGAGCGGAGCCGGGTCCGTGAACGGGGGCGGCGACAGGGGCGTGCCGCGTTCGTCGGCGCGCGTGCGGGCGGGCGTGAGGGGCGGGGCACTGAGGGCAACAGCGATGGCACTGCACCACACGACGGCGCGCCAGGTCGGAACCGATGCGTACACGGAGGCCTCCGGGAAATCGAGCGACAGGTCCAGGGCAGGTGGTTGACGGGAGGCGAAACGTGACATCCGCCTTCGCCCTCCCTTCCTTGGCAGGGTCAGGCTACGGCGGACTCCGTCGGTGATTCCGAGACGGGCGCCGGATATACTGCGCGCTTCAGATGAGCGCCGCTCCCCCGCTTCCGCATCCCGGCCAGCCGCACGGCCTCGAACGCCGGTTCGGCCTGCTGCAGGCCACCGCGCTCAACATGAGCAACATGATCGGGATCGGGCCGTTCATCACGATCCCGCTGCTCATGACGGCCCTCGGCGGGCCGCAGGCCCTGCTCGGCTGGCTCGTCGCCCTCGTGATCGTCGTCGCCGACGGCCTGATCTGGAGCGAGCTCGGCGCCGCGATGCCGGGCTCGGGGGGCACCTACCAGTACCTGCGCGAGGGCTTCGGGCGGGAGAAGGTCGGCCGCCTGATGGCGTTCCTCTTCATCTGGCAGTTCATCCTGTCGGGACCGCTGGAGATCGCATCGGGCTACATCGGGTTCGCCCAGTACGCCCGGTACTTCTGGCCCGACATGTCGCGTGCCTGGGTCATCGCCATCGCGATGTCGGTCGGCGTGGTCAACATCGCCCTGCTCTACCGCCGCATCGAGTCGGTGGGACGGCTCACGGTGATGCTGTGGATCGGCACGCTGCTCACGACGCTCGCCGTGATCGTCAGCGGGGCGCTGTACTTCGACGCGGGCACCGCCTTCGACTTCCCGCCGGGGGCCTTCGACTTCTCGATCGGCTTCCTGATGGGGCTCGGCGCCGCGGCGCGCGTGGGCATCTACGACTACCTCGGGTACTACAACATCTGCTACATCGGCGACGAGGTGCGCAATCCGGGCTACGTGATCCCGCGCTCGATCATCATCAGCGTGTTCGCGGTGGCCCTGATCTACATCGCGATCAACCTGTCGATCATCGGCGTGGTGTCGTGGCGCGAGTTCGTGCCGGCCTCGGCCAACCCGAAGTCGGACTTCATCGTGTCGGTGTTCATGGAGCGGCTCTACGGCACGTCGGTGGCCAGCGTGTTCACGCTGCTCGTGCTGTGGACGGCCTTCGGGTCGGTGTTCGCGTTGCTCCTCGGCTACTCGCGGATTCCGTACGCGGCCGCCCTCGACGGCACGTTCTTCCGCGTGTTCGGCAGGCTGCACCCGACGCAGCACTTCCCGCACGTGGCCCTGCTGACCGTGGGCCTGCTCGCGATGCTCGGGAGCACGCTGAGCCTCGGCATCGTGATTGATGCACTGGTCACCATGCGCATCCTCGTCCAGTTCATCGGCCAGATGGCCGCGCTCGTGCTGCTGCGGCGAACGCAGCCGGACCTGCCCCGCCCCTTCCGCGTGTGGCTCTATCCGATCCCGCTGATCCTGGCCCTCTTCGGGTGGCTGTTCCTGTTTGCGACCACGGACCCGTTCGTGATTCTGTTCGGTCTCGTCCTGCTCGCGGCCGGCGGCGTGGCGTTCCTCGTCTGGTCACGGCAGACGAAGCACTGGCCGTTCGCGGTCGCGTAGGAGCGGCCGGACTCTCGTGAGTCTCGCAGCCGCCGGACTGATTGAGTATCCTGTCCGTTCCGGAGAGGTCGCCCCATGCCCACACCTCCAGATCCCGTCCCCGGCCTGCCCGCGCTGGCCGGACTCTGCTCGCTCGCGCAGGCCACGGCGCCGGGCCTCAGCGTGGATGCGACGGTCAACCGGCTGAAGCGCCTGCACGCCACGGCCCGCGCCGCCCACGGCGCGCTCGTGTCGCGCATCACGGCCGAGCCGCAGTACGAACTCAAGATGCTCTACAGCCATCACGCGTGGCTGCTGGCCGAGTTCGTGACGGCCATTCGCACGCGCGTCGGCGAGATGCGCGAGCCTCCGCTCGGTCTCGAGGATCCGCCGCCCGCCGGCCTCCAGCTGGCGCTCGACGAGGTCGCCGCGGCACCCGACGGCACGCACCTGTGCGCCGCGCTCTACACCGTGCTGCTGCCCGCACTCGACGACGCGTGCGCGGCCCTGCACGCGGACGGACATCCGCTGGCCGACGCGCCGACCCGGCACCTGCTGCGGCACGCACGCCTCGACCTCGGCGACGCGCTCGTGGCGGGACAACAGGCGGCACAGGCACTGGCCGCCGTCGACGAGCCCTCGACCTCCTGGATTGAACTGTTGCGGACGGCGCTCGCCTCCGCCCATGGGCTCGACGGCACCGCGCCGGACGCTCCGGCGTGCCCCGCGCCCCGGTTCTCCGCGACACCCCAGGCCTTCGACCCCGTGCCGCAGCGTGACGCCCGCTTCGCCGACCCCTACAACATGGGCGTGAACGCGGAAGCCTTCATCTACGACTCGTCGTTGCCGCCACAGCCCAAGCTCCTGATGCTCGCCTACAAGCGCCTGCGCGAGATCGACGTGCCCGAGATGATGGCCAGCATCATCGTCGAGACGCCGGGCAAGCCGTGGGGCTACGCGCGCGACATGACCCGCCAACTCTGGGACGAGGCGCGGCACGCCATGATGGGCGAGGTGCTCTTCGCCAATCTCGGCGTGGACTGGCCCTCGCTGGTGCGCGTGAACTTCACGTGGTCGCTCGGGCTCAATACGCAGATCACGCCCCTGGAGCGTCATGCCGTGCTCTATTTCATCGAGCAGGGGCTGATGCCCAAACACGGCAAGCGGTACGAGTGGGAGGTCGCCCAGGCGGCCGGTTCCCCGCTGGCCGTGACCTTCCAGGACTACGACTGGGCCGACGAGGTGCTCCACGCCCGCATCGGCAAGCAGTGGTACGTGTCGGCCATGCCGAGCCACACCGAGGCGCTGCGGGCGGGCGATCGCGCCTGGTCGAAGGTCCTGATGGACTGGACCGCCTGGCAGCGCGACGGACTCACCCGGCACGAGAACTGGTGGCCGGCCCTGTACGCCGACGCATGCCGGCGCCTCGGGTGGACGCACGATCCCCGCGTGGCCGCTTTCGACACCTCCTACGCCGAGCAACGCGCCGACCTGAAGTCGGTCAGCCAGTCTGGATAGCGACAACGATGCGTGAAGCCCTCGCGGAGTTCTTCGGTACGGCCATCCTCCTCACCGTGGGCCTGGGCGTGGTTGCGCAGACCGTGCTCAGCAGCAACAGCGCAGGCAGTCCCCTCGGGATCCACCTGTGCTGGGGCCTCGCCGTCGTGCTGGGCGTCTACGCGTCGGCGGGGGTCAGCGGCGCGCACCTGAACCCGGCCGTCACCCTGGCGCTCGCGGTGCGGCGCGGCTTCCCCTGGGCACGCGTGCCGTCCTACCTCGTCGCGCAACTGCTCGGGGCCTTCGTCGGGGCGGCGATCGTGTACCTGACCTATCGCGAGGCGCTGGCGGCCTTCGACGGCGGTGTCCGGCAGGTCCTCGGCCCGCAGGGTACGGCCGGCATCTTCGCGACGTACCCGGCGGCGTACCTGTCGACCTTCGGCGGGTTCGTGGACCAGGTCGTCGGCACGGCGCTGCTCGTCGCGATGGTGTTCGCGCTCAGCGACGAGCGGAACGCGCCGCCCTCGGCTTCCCTCGTGCCGCTGTTCGTCGGACTCACGGTGGTCGCGATCGGCATGGCGTTTGGCGTCAACGCGGGATACGCCATCAACCCCGCCCGTGACTTCGGTCCGCGCCTGTTCAC
Source organism: uncultured Acidobacteriota bacterium (assembly GCA_963715265.1). Classification (GTDB taxonomy): domain Bacteria; phylum Acidobacteriota; class Vicinamibacteria; order Vicinamibacterales; family Vicinamibacteraceae; genus Luteitalea. Next base: position 587,865 of record CAVQRQ010000002.1, on the reverse strand, counting down.
GGCGCTGGCCGGTTGGGGTGGCGAGGTGTTCACGGCGGCCAACGCGTTCTGGTGGGTACCCATCGTCGGGCCGTGCGTCGGTGGCGTCGTCGGCGGCACGGCCTACGACCTCTGCATCCGCGATCGCCATCCGGCCCACACCAACCGGATCGGCGACCCCGTGCAGCGAGTGGAACGGTAGCCGACCATGAAATATGTTCTCGCCCTCGACCAGGGGACCACGTCCAGCCGCGCCATCGTGTTCGGGCGTGACGGACGGGTCGTCGCCCAGGCCCAGCAGGAGTTTCCCCAGATCTTTCCTGGTCCCGCGCTCGTCGAGCACGACCCGGAAGACATCTGGCGATCGCAGGTGGCCGTCGCGAAGGACGCGATGGCCACGGCAGGCATCACGGCCGCCGACATCGCGGCCATCGGCATCGCGAACCAGCGAGAGACGACGGTGCTCTGGGACAAGGCGACGGGCAAGCCCGTCGCCAACGCGATCGTGTGGCAGAGCCGCGTGAGCGCCGGCATCTGCGACCGGCTCAAGCAGCAGGGCCACGAACCCGTGATTCGGGCGAAGACGGGCCTTGTGGTGGACGCGTACTTCTCGGGCACCAAGGTGAAGTACCTGCTCGACCAGCACGACGGCCTGCGCGCCCGCGCGGCCCGCGGCGAGGTGCTCTTCGGCACCATCGAGACCTTTCTCCTGTGGCGCCTCACGGGCGGCGCCATCCATGTGACCGATGTGAGCAACGCGTCGCGGACGCTGATGTTCAACATCTCGACGCTCGACTGGGACGACGAACTGCTCGCGCTGCTCGACGTGCCACGCGCGATGCTCCCCGAGATCCGGAGCAATAGCGAGGTGTACGGCCACACGCTGCCCGACCTGTTCGGCGCGCCCATTCCGCTGGCCGGCGCCGTCGGCGATCAGCAGGCCGCGCTGTTCGGTCAGGCGTGCTTCGAGCCCGGCAGCGCGAAGAACACGTACGGCACGGGCTGCTTCCTGCTCATGAATACTGGGGCGGCGCCGGCCCCCTCCAGCCACGGCCTGCTGACGACAGTGGCGTGGAAGCGGGGATCGGAGGTGACCTACGCCCTCGAAGGCGCGGTCTTCATCGCCGGCGCAGTCGTCCAGTGGCTGCGCGACGGCCTGAAGCTGATTCCCACGTCTGCCGATGTCGAGCGCCTGATGGGCGAATCCACGGACGCCGACGGCGTGCTCCTCGTGCCCGCGTTCGTGGGCCTGGGCGCGCCGTACTGGGACCCGTACGCGCGCGGTCTCGTCATCGGGCTCACGCGCAACACCACCGCGTCGCACCTGGCACGCGCGGCTGTCGAATCGATGGCGTACCAGACCCGCGACGTGCTCGAAGCCATGCAGCAGGACTCCGGCATCACGCTGTCGAGCCTGAAGGTGGACGGCGGCGCGACGGTCAACGCCTCGCTGCTGCACTTCCAGGCCGACCTCCTGGGCGTGCCCGTCCGGCGCCCGGCCGTCGGCGAGACGACGGCGCTCGGCGCGGCCTACCTCGCCGGCCTCGCCGTCGGCTACTGGAACGACCTCGACGATGTGCGGCGGAACTGGGCGCTCGACCGCGAATTCGCCCCGACGATCGACGAGGCGGAACGCAACCGCCGGTATCGCCGTTGGCAGCGAGCCGTCGAACGGGCGCGGGACTGGGAGCGGGCTGATGATGATGCGTGATGCAACGGCCCGCGGGGTGGCGGCCGGGTAGGACATCCGGCCCTACCTGGGTTCGGGAGTCGGCGTTCCACGTTCGGCGTCCTCCGTCCGGCGTTCGGCGTTCTCGCGTTTCTCTGCTAGCCTCGACGAAGTCCCATGGCTGGTCGCCCCACGCGCCTCCGGGAAGTCCTCCGCCGCATGGCCGCGGGCTTCGTACTCGTGCTGGGCGCCGGCGCCGGGCTCGGCGACGACCTGCGAAGCGCGACGCCCGCGCGGCTGGGGACACGGGAACTCCAGCTCGACCTCCCCCACCTTGGCACCTCGTCCGTGCATGTGCCGCGAGCGGCGCCGACGGGTGTCGTCCTCCTGATGCACCGCGGGGGCACGCGCGCCGAGCGGATTGCTCTCGTCAACGCCATCCCCTGGCACGTCCTGCTCGTGGACGTGGACACGACGCGCTTCGGCGACACGCCGTCCGGATGCGCGAGCGCAGCCGCGCGCCTCGAGGACGTGTCGCGCCGGGCCCAGCGCGACGCCGGCCTCACGCGATACCTTCGTCCCGTCGTCGTGGCGACGGCTGGTGCCCTGGCCGTCGCCGGCCCTGCGATCGCCGGTGCACGCGCCGACGCCCTGCCGGCTGCCGTCTCGGTCGGCGCGCGCGCAGACGACCTGATGGCGGCCTGCGACGACGACGCGCCGGGAGCGGCGACCGATGCGCGGTGGCAGTTTGCGTCTTCGGCGCACTCGCTCAGGGCACCGCTCGACCTGGCACTGGCGGCGGCGGCGGCCAATCCTGCCCGCGAGGCGACGCCCGTGGAGCGCTGGCTGCGGCACTTCGACCTGCCCCTGACAGCGGCCTGGTCGTCGGCGCCGCGCGGCATGCTGGTGCTCCTGTCACCGGCCCGCGGCTGGCGTCAGGCGGAGGAGACGCTCGCCCGGCGGCTGGCGGCCTCGGGGATCCACGTGGTCGGCATCGACGCGCTGCATTCGTTCTGGCAGCGCCGCTCGCCGCGCGATGTCGCGCTGGAGCTGCAGCGCCTGACCGACGCGCTGGCCGGCACCGGGCTGCCCGTCTTCATCGGCGGCGTGGAGTTCGGCGCGGAGACCATGGCCGTGGCGGGCGAGATGATGCGACCGGACCGGCGGGTCGCGGGTGTGGTGCTCGTCGATCCCGGACCAACGGCGTTCTTCGAGGTGGAGCCGCCGGCCCTGGCGCTGAGGCCGTTCAGCCCGAGTGACTGGTCGACCCGCGCCGCGGTGGCCCGGCTCGATCGACCGACGCTCTGCGTGGCGCACGCCCCTCCGTCGTCGGCCGACCTGTTGTGTCGTTCGCTGTCTGGACGCGGTCAGGCCCAGCGCGTGGAGGCGCCAGACGACGTGGCGCTGGCCCGGGCCATCGCGCGCTTCATTCTCCGGTCGTAGGCGCGCCGCTGGCGAGGAATGCCAGCGTGCTGTCCACACGCGCTTCGTGCGGCAGGGCCAGCACGGGCACCGGCGATGCACAGAGGATGCGATACGCCACGCTGCCGACCCGGGCACCCGCCAGCAGGCTGGACACCCCGCGAAGCCCCAGCACCACGAGATCGACGTCGGCGCGTTCGGCCACCAGCGCGATCTGGTCGGCGACGGCTCCCTCCACCACCTCCAGCGTCGGGCCAGGCGTGCCGCCGACAGCCTCGCCAAGCCGCTCGAGCGCCTGACGGGCCGCATCCAAGGCAGAGGCACGGGCGCCGCTCAACCGATCGTCGATCTGGGCCGCCGCGGCCGGACGCAACACCGTCCATCGCATCGAGGTACCGCCCGGCACCACGTGCAGCAACCGGAGCCGCGCGTGACTGGCCCTGGCCACCCGCTCGGCAATCCGCACGTCGCCCAGCGTGTGCTCGTGGAAGTCGATGGGCACGAGCACCTCGTGCATGGCGCCAAGCGTGCGCATCGGCCCGCCGTCGATGACGGGCGGCACGACGAGCACGGGCCGCGTCGTCGTTCGCAGCAGGCGATCGGCGATGGAGCCGAACATGAACTTGCCGACGCCGCTCGCGCCGCGCGTCGCCGCCACGATCAGCTGCGCGTTGACGGCATCGGCCGTTGTCAGCACCAGGCTCGAGGGCTCGCCGACAGGAACGAGCAGCCGATGGCGGGTTGACGCCCCCGCGCCCAGCGTCTCGTCGACGAACTCGCCGAGGGCGGACGTGAGCAGCGTGAGCGGATCGCCGCCCGACTGCATCCGTTCCGCCGCGGCCAGCAGGGGATCGGCGACGGTGACGATGGTCAGGGGCTGCTGGAAGGTCGCGGCGATACGCTCCGCGGTGATGAGGGCCAGGGCCGAGGCTCGGGAGAAGTCGACGGCGCAGAGGATCGACATACCGGCAGCCTCCTCCATCGACGGCGCGCCGTCAAGGGCCAGGCTGCGCGAGCAGGTCGCGCAACTGCGACCATCGTCGCCGCACCTGCGTGCCCCGCACGGCGATCGCCAGCGCGCGGGGTTGCCCGACGAGCACCACGAGGCGCCTGCCGCGCGTGACACCGGTGTACAGGAGGTGGCGCTGAAGCATCGGGTAGTGCTGCGTCGTGACGGGAATCACGACCGCGGGGTATTCGGAGCCCTGCGCCTTGTGGACGGTCGTGGCGTAGGCCAGCGTGAGTCTGTCGAGATCCCCGAAGTCGAACGTGACCGGCCGGCCGTCGAACTCCACGGTCATCGTCTGGTCGTCGACGGCGATCCCCCGGACGACGCCGAGGTCACCGTTGTAGACCTCCTTGTCGTAGTCGTTCTCGATCTGCATCACCTTGTCGCCGACGGCGAACCGCTGGCCGTACCGCTCGATGGCTGGCGCGCCATGGGGATTCGGCAGCCGCTGCAGCGACTGGTTCAGCGCGTGCGCGCCGAGGCCGCCGCGGTTCATCGGACACAACACCTGAACGTCGCGTACGGGATCGAGACCGAAGCGCTGGGGGATGCGTTCGGACACCACCTGCTGGAGCCGTTGCAGGGCACGCTCCGGGTCTTCGGCCTCCACGAAGAAGCAGTCCCCGTCTCCTGCCTGACTGAAGGCAGGCATCTGCCCGGCGTTGATGGCGTGCGCCGCGACCACGATGCGGCTGTCTGCCGACTGGCGGTGGATCTCGGTCAGCCGCACGACGGGTACGCACGCCGACGCGATGATGTCGGCCAGCACCTGGCCCGGCCCCACCGATGGCAACTGGTCGACGTCGCCGACAAGCAACAGGCCCATCGTGTCCGGAACGGCCTGCAGCAGGTGCGCCATCAGCACCACGTCCACCATGGACGACTCGTCGACCACGAGCAGATCGCCCTCGAGCGGGTGGCCCGCCCGGCGGCGGAATCGGCCATCCTGCCGGGTTGATCTCGAGCAATCGGTGGATGGTCTTCGCCTCGAGCCCGGTGGCCTCGCTCATGCGCTTGGCGGCACGGCCCGTCGGCGCGGCCAGGAGCGGCCGAACCCCCTTGGCGGTCAGGACGCCGAGAATGGCCCGCAGCACGGTGGTCTTGCCGACACCTGGGCCTCCTGTCAGCACCAGCACGCGCGCATCGAGAGCGCGCGTCACGGCGGCCCGCTGGCTCGGTGACAGGACGAGGGAAAGGCGCGCCTCGATCCACGGCAGGGCGCGGTCGGCGTCGATGGCCGGCCACGGTCTCGACTGCCGCGCCAGGTGCGCCAGGCGCGCGGCGACGGACCGCTCGGCCGTGTCGAGCGACGCAAGCGCGTACACGGGCGTGCCGGCGATTGTCGAGGGTACGATCGCGCCGGAATCCACCTCGACGGTGAGGGCTTCGTCGATCGTCGCCGGCGGGAGTTCGGTCAGGACGGCGACGCGCTGACGGAGTTGGTCGGCGGGCAGCGCGCAGTGTCCCTGGTCCACCGCCTCGGCGAGCACGTGCAGCAGGGCCCCTCGCCGGCGGCCGAGGGCGTCGAGCGGCACGCCGACCTGCCGCGCGATCACGTCGGCCGTGAGGAACCCGATGCCGCGGATGTCCCGCGCAAGACGGTAGGGGTCCTCGGTGAGGACCCTGACGGCGTCGGCTCCGTACGTGCGATGGATGCGGACCGCGCGGCTGGTGCTGACGCCGTGGGCATGCAGGAACACCATGATCTCCCGCACGGCCCTCTGGCCCTGCCAGTTCTCCACGATGCGCGTGGCGCGCACGCGTCCGATGCCCGCGATGTCGAGCAGGCGGTCGGGCTCGCGCTCGATCACGTCGAACACGGCCGTGCCAAATGCCTCGACCAGCTGCCGCGCCAGGTGGGGGCCGATGCCCTTGATGAGGCCGGACCCGAGGTAGCGCTCGATCCCTTCTGGCGAGTCTGGTGGCGAGACGCGCAGCCAGGTGGCCTTGAACTGCTGTCCGTGCGTGCGGTCGTGGACCCACGCGCCCGTCGCGTGCAGGTGTTCGCCGACGGCGACCTGCGCGACGTGGCCGACGACGGTGGCCGGGTCGCGCCGTCCGCCGAGCCCGACCCGCAGGACGCAGAAGCCGCTCTCGGGCTCGTGATACGTCACGCGCTCGACCTGACCAGACAGGTACTCGGCGCCGCGTTCGTCGCCGGCCAGTGGCAGGGACGAGGCCGGACGCCTGGGACGACCCTGAGGGCTCATGGGGAGACAGACGACGGCGCCGCGCCGGCGGTGCGGAAGCGGCGCGATACGGGTCCGCGCACGCGTACTACCCCACGTCGACGACGCTGCCGCTGCGCGCGGCCTTGAGCAGGGCCGTCAGCGTCTCGACGTTGTCGAGGCTGTCGTCCAGCGTGACGAGCGGCGGACGCCCCGCGCGGGCCGCATCGCGGACGTCATCCACTTCACCCTGATACAGGGCGGGGCCCTCGACGGTGACCGTGTGGCTCTCGGTGGACGTCATCACCTCGATCGTCTCCGTCCGCTCCGGCTTGAAGGGATGCCTGATCAGCAGCCGCCCTGCGCTGCCGATGATCTCCATCTCGGTCTTGAAGGGCGACTCGAAGCTGCTGTGCACGTGCGCGACCACGTCGTCGGGGAACACGATCTGGCCGAACAGCGTGAGGTCCACCCGGGCCGGCGACCAGCGGGCCGCCGCCGTGACCGACAGCGGGCGCGCGCCGACGATGGTCCGGGCGAACGAGACGGGATAGCAGCCCACGTCCCAGAGACTGCCCCCGCCGAACTCCGGGTCGAGGCGGGCATCGGAGGGCCTGTCGAGCACGAACGAGAACGTGCCGCGTACGCCCTGCAGGCGCCCGATCGTGCCGTCGTGCACGAGTTCGCGCACCCTGGCGACGAGCGGGTGGTGCCGGTACATGAACGCTTCGGTGATGACCACGTCGTGCGTGCGCGCGGCTGACTGCAGGGTGTGCACGCCCGCGGCGTCCAGCGAAATCGGCTTCTCCACGAGGACGTGTTTCTTCGCTTCGGCGGCCTTCTCCGCCCACTCGACGTGCATCGAGTGCGGCAGCGGGATGTAGACCGCGTCGATCTCGGGGTCGGCGAGCAGTTCGTCGTAGCTGCCGTAGGCGCGCGGGATGCCCTGCGCGTGCGCGTACGTGCGGGCCCTGTCGAGGCTGCGCGACGCCACGGCCAGCAATTGGTGGCCCTCGGACGACAGGGGACCGACCAGGGCCCTGTTGATGCGGGCGACCCCGAGGATCCCCCAGCGGAACGGCGCGGACGAATCAGTCACGGGGGAATACTACGGGAAATGGTGCGATGCCGCGATGCCCGCCGGCCACGCATCTTCGCTGCCGTCCCGGCATTGATGGATAATCCGCGCAGGATGGACACCCCGCCAGGCGCGACGCCGGCCACCATCAGGCCCCAGCGGGTCCAGTTGCTGGTCACCTGCCTCGTCGATCACTTCTCGCCGCAGACGGCCGAGGCGGTGGTGCGCGTGCTCGAGCGCGAGGGCCTCGAGGTCGTCGTCCCCGACGACCAGACCTGCTGCGGACAACCCGCCTGCAACGCCGGCGCCCGCGCTGACGCCATCGCGATGGCGAAGCACACGATCGCCGTGCTCGAACGCGATCCCGCGCCCATCGTGATCCCGTCGGGGTCGTGCACCGACATGCTGGTCCACCAGGCACCGGCGCTGCTGGCGGCCGATGAGGCCTGGGCCGGGCGCGCGCGAGCGCTGGCCGCCCGTACGTACGAGTTCACGCAGTTCCTCGTCGACGTCCTCGGCGTCACCGCCGTGCCCAGCACGGCCGCCGGGACGATCGCGTACCACGCCTGCTGCCATGGCCTGCGAGGTGTGGCTGTCGATGCGCAGCCGCGGCAGTTGCTCGACCACCTGGCCGGTGCGACGGTGGTGGACCTGCCCGAGCACGACACGTGCTGCGGGTTCGGCGGACTGTTCGCCGTGAAGCTGCCCGACATCTCCGGCGCGATGCTCGACCGCAAGTGCCGGCAGATCGTGGCGTCGGGCGCCGACACGATTGCCGTGACGGACGTGAGTTGCGCCATGCACATGCAGGGAGGACTCGACAGGCAGGGGCATCGGGTGCGCGTGCGGCACGTGGCCGATCTGATCGGAGGCGCCGAGGCATGAACCAGGTGTCGCCGCTCTCCTTCTACAGGCGCGCGCAGCAGGCCATCGCCGATCCGAACCTGCAGACGGCCCTCGACCGCGCCACGGGACGGATGGTCGTCGCGCGGCGCCGGGCCATCGCCGCCGTTGCCGACGGCGAGGCCGCGCGCGACCACGCACGCCGGATCCGGGCCCACACGATCGCGAACCTCGACCGCTACCTCGACCAGTTCATCGAGCAGGCCCGGGCCGCCGGGGTCCACGTGCACTTCGCGGCGGATGCCGGGACGGCCACGCGGCTCGTGGTGGACATCGCGCGCCGGCACGACGTGAAGCGCGTCGTGAAGGGCAAGTCGATGGTGACCGAGGAGATCCACCTCAACGACGCCCTCGAGTCCGCCGGCATGCGCGTGGTCGAGACCGACCTCGGCGAGTACATCGTCCAGCTGGACCGACGACGTGCCGTCGCACATCATCGCGCCGATCATCCACAAGACGAAGGAGCAGGTCGCCGAGCTGTTCCGCCGCGAACTGCACGCCACGCGACGCCGAGGTCGCCGACATCGCGCAGATGACGGCCTTCGCGCGCCGCACGCTGCGCGCCGAGTTCCTGGCCGCCGACCTCGGCATCAGCGGCGTCAACTTCGCTGTCGCCGACAGCGGCAGCCTCTGCCTCGTCGAGAACGAAGGCAACGGACGACTCTCGACGACGGTGCCCCGGCTGCACGTCGCGCTGATGGGCATCGAGCGGATCGTGCCGACGGCTGCCGATCTCGCGGTGGCCCTGCGCGTGCTCGCCCGCAGCGGCACCGGACAGGCGCTCACCGTGTACACCAACGTGATCACGGGCCCGCGCCGTGAGGACGACCCGGACGGTCCTCGGAACTGCACGTGGTGCTCGTGGACAACGGGCGCACCCGCATGCTCCGCACGCGACCTCGAGGAGATCCTCTACTGCATCCGCTGCGGCGCCTGCCTGAACGTCTGCCCCGTGTACCAGGAGATCGGCGGTCACGCCTACGGCAGCGTGTACCCGGGTCCGATCGGCGCCGTGTTCACCCCCGGTGCGTTCGGCATCGACCCGTGGGCCGACCTGCCACAGGCCAGCAGTCTCTGCGGTGCCTGCACGGACGCATGCCCGGTCCGCATCGACATCCCGCGGATGCTGCTGGCGCTGCGCGCCCGCGCCGAGGAGGGCGGCCACACGCCTCGCTGGGTCGGTGATGGCCTGCACGTGTTCCGCCTGGTTGCCACGCACCCGCGGCTCTTCAGGCTCGCGTCGGCCGTCGCGCGCCGCGTGTCGCGGTGGTTGGGTCCTGATGGCTTCGACAGGCTGCCCGGCCCACTCGCGGGCTGGACGCGGCACCGACACTTCCCCGCCATGGCCGCCGAGACGTTCACGTCCCGCGTGCGCCGGCGGCGCAAGGGCCGCTCGTAATCCGCGACCTGTTCCCGCGTGACGTCCGCGACGCGCTCAGGCCTTCCGGTGAGCCCGTCCCGCATCCCGGCCCCTTTCCGACGGCCCCGATGCCGCTGACGGTCGAGGCCGCCCTCGAGACGTTCACCGAGGCGTGCGAGGCCGTCGGTGGACGAGTGTCCCGCGTCTCGGGCGCGCAGGCGGCCGCCGACATCGCGCTCGCGTACCTCGAGAATCCGGAGTGGCAGGCCCCTGGCCAGGCGGGGCCGGCGCCGTTCGTCTCGTGGGACGCCCCGCACCTGCCCCTCCCCGACGTACCGGACCTCGTCCAGGCGCGTGGCGTACGTCGCCTCGATGCCCGCGTGCACCCCGACCAGACGTCACGCGACCACGACTACCGCCGGCTCGACGGCGCCGTCGTCGGCATCACGGGCGCGCACGCGGCGCTCGTCGACACGGGTTCCATCGTTCTCGTGCACGGCGAGGGACGCGCGCGGCTGGTCTCGCTGCTGCCGCCCATCCACGTCGCACTCGTGTCGGTGTCGCACCTGCACGCCACGCTCGGCGCGCTATGGGCCACCGAACCCGGGATGCTCCGGGAGGCCGCCAACGTCGTCGTCGTGACGGGCCCCAGCCGCACGGCCGACATCGAGATGACGCTGACGAGGGGCGTGCACGGTCCCCGACTCGTGCACGTGGTGTTCGTGGGATGACGAGGACACTGGCGCCCGCGACACGAGAGACGGTGGTGCGGGCCGTCGGGCTCGCCGTGTCGCTGGCCGGCTGCGGCGCGCTCGTCTGGTTGTTCGTGCACCAACCGACCAACCTCGAGCAACTGACCGGCGCCGTCTCGGCCTCTGTCGGTGCCTACCAGATCGACACGGCGCACTTCGACGAGGGACGCCGGTTCTTCGACGCCGACAAGTTCGTCGAGGCGCGCGCGGCGTTCGAGCGCGCCGACCCCGCGGCACGCGACGCGCGCACGCAGTTCTTCATCGCCTACAGCTTCTACAGGCAGGGCTGGGGTCGCGTGTACAGCGACGACACGCTCTTCACCAGTGGCCTCGAAGCCGTGAACCGGGCCATTGCCGTCGCGCCAGGCGGTCGCCTCAGGGTCGAGGACGACGCTCTCGACATGAAGACCGCCGACGAACTGAAGGCCGAACTCGAGCAGGGCCTTCGCCGTGACGCGTCCGACTTCAATCCCCTGCGCGTGCTGCGCAAGCGACGATGACGCCGCCGCCCTGGTCTCGCCTCGTCGTGCGCGAGGCGGTGGTGCTGCCGCTGCTGCTCATCGCGATCGCGGCCGGAGGCGGCTTCCGAATCCGACGCCGCCACGGGCGCCTGGCGCTTCCTGCCGCCCTCGCCCATGGCACTCGTCCTCGGCCTGCTCCAGGTGGGCGTCCTCGTGCGCACGGGTGTCTTCGCCCCGTGGACGCTGCTCGGCCCGCACCGCACGGGCCTGGCCAATGCCAACGGCGCCGTCCTGATGGGGACGCTGCTGCTCGCCTCGGCGCAGGTGTTCACGGCGCTGTCGCCAGAGGCGGGGTTGCTGCAGATGCTGGCGTCGGTGTTCTTCCTGCTCCTCCTGGTCAACACGCTCGCCGCTCAGCCCACGAGGGCGCGCGCGATGCAGAGTCTCGGCGTCGTGCTGCTCGCGGCGTTCGTCCTGAAGTACGTGGTGCTCGATGGCCTCTACGCGCCAGAAGGCAGCCTGGCTCGCAGGGTCGTGACGACGCTGCTCGAGGGCGTGTCGCTCGGCGCGCTGGGCTACACGCCACACGGTGCGGCGACCGCCTACGTGGCGTTCGTCGTTGTCGTCGCGTATCTGTTCGGGCTCGTCCTGTTGCCGGACGGCGGGGCGGGGCCGAGTCGCGACCACGGGCCCACACCTCCACTGGAGGCGCACGCGCAAGCCGGAGCGGCGCTGCGGCCCGGCCAGCACCTCGGCGTCAGTGTGACGCCCTCCACAGACGCACGACTGGCACGGCCGAGATCCGGACGATCGCTGATCAAGCCGCGGACGCCCCATTCGAGGAGGCGCTCCATGTCGGCCGGGTCGTCGACCGTCCACACCGCGACGGGCACGCCCGCACGGCGCGCCGCGTGCACGAAGCGTCGCGACACGACGCGCGTGTTGCCGGCGACCTCGGGTACCTGAAAGGCCTGGAACGCCGTGTGTCGAGGCGCGGCCCACACCCAGGATCGGTAGAGGAACCGGCGAATCTCCTCGCGCGCGGCGCCCGACACGACGTCGGCGCCGGCGGCGCGCGCGGCCCGCACGACCTGGTCGTCGAAGCCCGCGAAGCAGACCTGACCCATGGCATCCACGGCGCGCACCTCCGCCACGGCGCGCCTGGCCACCTCCGGGTCGGTCCCCTTCAACTCCATGATGCAGGGCACGTCCCGGTAGCGTTCGAGCACGTCCCGCAGCCGTGGGATGCGGCAGTCACGGCCGCGCCACGCCGCGCCCGTCAGGTCGCGAAAGTGGTAGCCGGCGTCGAAGCGCGCGAGCGCCTCGGCCGTGAACGACGACAGCGGGCCCTGGCCGTCCGTCGTGCGATCGATCGTCTCGTCGTGATGCACCATCGGCACGCCGTCCGCCGACAGGCGGACGTCGAACTCCAGCCCGTCGGCGCCGAGTGACAGCCCATTGTCGAATGCGATGAGCGTGTTCTCCGGACGCAGCCTGGAACCGCCGCGGTGCGCGTACACGAGGGGCACGTCGAGCGAAACCACGGGATGCGCCGGGGGCGCGGCGGGAGCAACCATGACGCGGTGGTCGGAGTCCTACAGTGTGTCCGCGCCAGGCCCGGCGCCGGAGGACGGGAGCCGTGCCGGCTCTGCAGAAACCGACCTGATACTATCGCCCCCATGTCCCGACCGACAACGCTTGGTGCCCTCAAGCGAGCGATCGCGGCCGGACGCGTCGCACGACGCCCCGTGCGATCCGAGTTGCGCGAGAACCTGCTGAACCGCCTCAAGGCGGGCGGCCCGATCTTCCCCGGCGTGCTCGGGTACGACGAGACCGTGGTGCCGCAGGTGGTCAACGCCATCCTCGCGCGCCACCACTTCATCCTGCTCGGCCTGCGCGGCCAGGCCAAGAGCCGGCTGCTTCGTGCCCTCACGTCGCTGCTCGACGACGAGATCCCGATCGTCCCGGGCTCCGAGACCAACGACGACCCGATGGCCCCGCTGAGCGCCTACGGGCGTCATCGGGTGGCCGAGGCGGGCGACGACCTGCCCGTCGAGTGGCTGCCGAGGGACCGGCGCTACGTCGAGAAGCTCGCGACGCCCGACGTCACCATCGCCGACATGATCGGGGACATCGACCCCATCAAGGCCGCGCGTGGCGGGCTGGCGCTGGGCGATGAACTGACGATGCACTACGGCCTGGTGCCACGCGCCAACAGGGGCATCTTCGCCATCAACGAATTGCCGGACCTCGCCGGGCGCATCCAGGTGGGCCTGTTCAACATCCTCCAGGAGGGGGATGTGCAGATCAAGGGCTTCCCGGTGCGGCTGCCGCTGGACATCCTGCTGGTGTTCAGTGCGAATCCGGAGGACTACACGGCGCGCGGCAAGATCATCACGCCGCTCAAGGACCGTATCGGCTCGGAGATCCGCACGCACTACCCCGCCACGCTGGCCGAGGGCGTGGCGATCACCGAGCAGGAGGCGTGGACGACCCGGACCGACGATGCCCACTCCGTCGAGGTGCCGCGGTACATCCGCGAGGTAGTGGAGGAGGTCGCCTTCCAGGCTCGAAAGGAACCGAAGGTCGACAAGCGCTCGGGCGTGAGCCAGCGCCTCCCGATCACCGTGCTCGAGCAGGTCGTGTCCAACGCCGAGCGCCGCGCGGTGCTGAACGACGAGTCGCTGGCCGTGCCCCGCGTGTCCGACGTCTACGCCGCCCTGCCGGCGATCACGGGCAAGCTGGAGCTGGAGTACGAAGGCGAGCTGAAGGGCGCCGACAACGTGGCCGCCGACATCATCCGCGCGGCCGTCGGACAGGTCTTCGACGCGCACATGGGCGGGCACAACCTCCGGCGGGTGATCGAGTGGTTCGACATGGGCGGATCGCTGCAACTGCACGACACCGCGTCGGCCAGGACGCTGCTGGACGAAGCCGCGAAAGTGCAGGGACTGGCCGACGTCCCCGAGGCACTGGGCCTGCCGGAAGACGCGCCCGCGCCGCTCATCGCGTCTGCGATCGATTTCGTGCTCGAGGGCCTGCACGCCCAGAAGCGCATCACCCGCAGCGCCACGGGGACGTTCACCGCCGGCGAGGAACCCGTGCGCCGCGGCGGCAAGGCCGACAAGCGCCGCGAGCGCCAGTTGTTGCGCGACGACGATGACGATGACAGCGGCTTCGGTGGCTTCGGCGGGGCCGGGGGTGGCGGGGGGCGGTACAACTGATGCCTGATGCCTGACGGCTGATGACTGACGGCTGATGGCTGATGGCTGGTGGCTGATGGCTGATGGCTGATGGCTGATGGCAGCCATCGCAGATGTAGGCGCCGGACTTGTCCGGCGCGCGGCGCGCGGCCAAGGACCAGAGCCCGAACGTGAAATACCGATACACGAAGTTCATCCCGGACGACCTCGAGGGCATCGATCTCGAACAGCTCCTGTCGAAGCTGTCCGACCTGCTGCTGTCGAGCGGGTTCGAGAACCCGTACGAGCCGGATCCCCACGCGCACGGGCACACCCGTGACGAGTTGCGCGACGCCATCATCGAGGCGCTTCTGGCCAACGGCCTCCTGTCGCCGGAGCAGATGGAGCGTCTGCTCGGTGAACCAGCCGACGGCGACAGCGCGTCAGGCCTCGAGCAACTGCTCGACAGGCTGATCGATCGGATGGGCCAGCAGGGCTACCTCACGCCGCGGCCCGACCAGGGCACGCTCAGCGGAGGCCAGCAGGGCCGCGACCTGCCGCCCGTCACCTTCGAGGTGACCGACAAGGGGATCGACTTCCTGGGCTATCGGGCCCTGCGAGACCTGCTCGGGTCCCTCGGACGCAGCAGCGCCGGGCGTCACGACACGCGGGACATGGCGACCGGCATCGATGCCGGCGGGGCGGTCAAGCCCTATGAGTATGGCGACACGCTCAACCTCGATCCGGTGGCCACGCTCCTGAGCTCGGTCGGACGCAACGGGCTGCCGGCGCCTGGCGAGGGATTCGACCTGGACTATCCCGACCTGCACGTGACGCAGGGCGAGTACCAGAGTTCCTGCGCCACCGTCGTCATGCTGGACTGCAGCCACAGCATGATCCTGTACGGGGAGGACCGCTTCACACCCGCCAAGCGCGTGGCGCTCGCGCTGGCGAACCTGATCCGCCACCAGTACCCGGGCGACGCGCTCAACGCCGTGCTCTTCCACGACTCGGCCGAGGAAGTGCCCGTGGAACAACTGGCGCGGGTGCGCGTCGGACCGTACTACACCAACACGCGGGAGGGCCTTCGTCTGGCGCGGCGCGTCCTGGAGCGCCAGCGCAAGGACATGAAGCAGATCGTGATGATCACGGACGGCAAGCCGTCGGCGATCACGCGCCCGGACGGTCAGATCTACCGCAACGCATTCGGCCTCGACCCGTACATCGTGTCCGAGACGTTCGCGGAGGTGGCCGCCTGCAGGAAGGCGGGGATCATGATCAACACGTTCATGCTGGCCCGCGACTACGAACTGATGGCGTTCGTTCGCCGGGTGGCCCAGATCTGCCACGGCAAGGCGTACTTCACGACGCCGATGACGCTGGGCCGCTATGTGCTGATGGACTACCTGGACAAGAAGACGCGCACGGTGCACTGAACCGACGGTTGCCGGTTCCCGATCTGGATCCAGCCGTGACACTCCCCAACGAGATCCCGCTCTTCCCGCTCACCAACGTCGTCCTCTTCCCGGACGTCTACCTGCCGCTGCACGTGTTCGAGCCGCGTTATCGCGCGATGACCCGTGATGCCCTGGCGGGGTCGAAGCTGATCGGCATGACCGTGCTGCGCGACGGGTGGCAGCAGGACTACGACGGGCGTCCCCCCATCTACGCCACGGGGTGCGTCGGCTCGCTCGTCCACCACGAGCGGCTCGACGATGGGCGATTCCACATCGTGCTGCAGGGGATTTCGACGTTCGTCGTGGACGAGGAACTTGAACGCGAGACGCCGTACCGCCTGGCGCGGGTCCAGTGGCGTACCGACGTCGATACCCAGGGCGACCATGCGCCGGTGACGGCGATCCGGCGACAAGTCGAGACCCTGCTGCTCCCGGCCATCACGCGTGGAGACGTACGGCTGCCGCCGGCGTTGACCGACCAGGCGCTCATCAACGCCGTGTGCCAGGCGCTGGACATCCCGACGATCGAGAAAGTCGCGCTGCTCGAAAAGCCCGATGTGCTGGCGCGCGGCCAGGCACTGCTCCCGATCCTCGAGCGCCTGCTGATCGCGCAGACGGGGTCAGGCCGGATTCACTAGGGCCGGAGGCGGATGTCTATCGAACCAGTTGCAGGAACTCGGCTCGCGTCCGCGCGTCGCTGCGGAACGTGCCGAGCATCGCGCTCGTGACGGTGCACGAGTTCTGCTTCTCGACACCGCGCATCGCCATGCACAGATGCGTGCCCTGCATGATGACGCCGACGCCGAGCGGATCGACCTTCTCGCGGATGCACTCCGCTATTTCGTTGGTCAGCCGCTCCTGCACCTGGAGTCGCCGGCTGTAGACGTCCACGAGCCGCGGGATCTTGCTGAGGCCGACGACCTGTGTCTTCGGGATGTAGGCAACGTGGCACTTGCCGAAGAACGGCAGGAGATGGTGCTCGCAGAGGCTGTAGAAGTCGATGTCCTTCACGATGACCATCTCGCTGTAGTCGACGGTGAAGAGGGCATCGTTGAGGATGGCGTCCACGTCGGCCCTGTAACCGCTGGTCAGGAACGCCATCGATTTCTCGACACGTTCCGGCGTGCGCAGCAGTCCCTCCCTGCTAGGATCCTCTCCGAGCTGCTCGAGCAGGGAACGGATGAGAGTCTGCATCAAATCAGTCTACCTTACGGCCCTCATGGCCTTGTGCGTAGACGCGCCGGGCGCGGCCCAGGTCCCCGCGGCCGCAGACGCGCTCTATGCCAAGCGCGCGGATCAGGTCGCGGCTCGCCAGGCGGCCGACCTGTATCTGGCGCATCACAGGTCCGCGCCACAGGACTTCGTGGGTTGCTGGAAGCTGGCCCGGGCGAGCTATTACCTCGGCACGCTCGGCCCCGCTCCGGAGCGGCGCATGTGGCTCGAAACCGGCCAGGCGGCTGCCGCCAACGCCATCGCGCTCAACGGTGCGAGGCCGGAAGGTCACTTCTGGCTCGCAGCCACCCTGGGTGCGCTCGCCGAGTCGTATGGTCTCCGCGAGGGCCTCAAGTACCGCAGCCGCATCAAGCAGGCGCTCGAGCGGGTACTGGCCATCGATCCTGGCTTCATGGAGGGGTCTGCGGACCGGGCGCTGGGCCGTTGGTACCACAAGGTGCCGGGCCTGTTCGGCGGCAGCGCCGCCAGGGCTGAGCACCACCTGCGCAAGTCGCTCACCCACAGCCCGCACTCCGTGGTGAGCCTGTACTTCCTGGGCGAACTGTACGAGGACGAGGGACGACCGAGCGCAGCCGTCCAGTTCTACCAGCAGGTTCTCGAGGCGCCGGCCCATCGCGACTACGTGCCGGAAGACCACTCGTTCAAGGAACGGGCTCGAGCGCGCCTGCAGGCCCTGGTATCACGACGGTGACCCGTCCGGGTCCGGTTGCCAGAGCTGACGCACCTCTTCGATGGCGGAGCGCTGCCGCTCCACGAATTCGAGATCGGCCTCGATGAAGCGCAGGCCGTCGAGCACCCAGCGCGCGACGTCGGGATTCACGAGCCTGTAAAAGACGTGACGTCCTTCCCGCCGCTCGGCGACGAGTCGGTGGGCGCGGAGGATCGCGAGGTTCTGCGACGTGCGGGAGTGCGTGACGTCCAGGGCGGCCTGCAGGGCATTGACGTCGCGCTCGCCGTCCCTGAGTTCCTCGACGATCCGGATGCGGTCCGGGTGGCTGAAGACGCTGAAGAGGTGGCCAAGTTCCTTGGCGACCAGTTGGCGGTGAGGCATCGAGTCACGCTCGCGCGATGAGGATACTGAGACTCTCATACACATGCAGACATATGCATATGAACTAATGACACTAGGCTACGCTGTGACGGCCACGGCCGTCAATCGCGCATCCCAGGGTCCCAACACGGGGCCAGCGGCCGCGAACCGCCGCCCAGTTGACAAGCGTCTCACGCATCGCGTACCTAATATGCAAATGTTTGAACATTACGATTCGCGAGAGTATAAGCACGGATGACTGCCTCGCCTTCTTTCGAACAGAGTGAGTGGCGCGCCCTCGTGCGCTGGATGCTCGCTGCCCACCTCGTCGAGATCGACCCCGAGACGCTCGACGCCGCGCTCCGACGCCTGGCGCAGCGGCCCGACGACGGCCCGCTGGAACAGCTGCACTGGCTGCTCCAGCAGGTCGGGCTCGACGGACTCGCCGTCGAGCGGCCCTTCGACGAGGTCCTGCGTGACGCCGACGCGTCACACCCCTGGGTGACGTTCGGTGCCCGCCCGGACCGCCTCGCGCCCGTCGCCATTCTCAGCGCGCGTGGCAGCCGCGTGACCGTCGTCGATCCGATGCGCTCCCCGCGGCCACGCACCACGTCTGCCCGCGCACTGGCGCGCCAGCTCGGCCTGCCGGACACGAGCGCGCAGGTGCGATGGATGATCGCGGAGGCCGTGGCGCCGCTGTCGGCGATGCGCTCCCGAGGCGATCAGCCCATGGCCCCCATCACACGCGTGCGTGCCCTCCTCCAGGGCGAACGGCAGACGCTGTGGGTGGCCGTCGTCTACTCCGTCGTCATCGGCCTGCTGTCGCTCGTCGTGCCGATCGCCGTCCAGTCACTGGTCAACACGATCGCCTTCGGGTCGGTCCTGCAGCCGCTGGTGGTGCTGACGCTGCTCGTCGGGGTCGGTCTCGGTTTCTCGGCGGCCATCAACGCCCTGCGTGCCGGCGTCGTCGAGATCATCCAGCGTAGCCTGTTCGCCCGCACGGCGATCGACGTCACGCATCGCCTGCTGCGCGTGCGCGCCGACGCCTTCGACCGCTATCACGGACCCGAACTGGTCAACCGCTTCTTCGACGTGGTCACGGTGCAGAAGTCGGCCGCGCTGCTCCTGATCGACGGCCTGAGCATCGTGATGCAGACCGTGATCGGCATGGTGCTGCTCGCGCTGTACCACCCGTGGCTGCTGGCCTTCGACGTCCTGATCGTCGCGGCCATGCTCTTCATCGTGTTCGTGCTCGGTCGCGGCGCCGTGGCGACGAGCATCGGGGAGTCCAAGGCGAAGTACGCGCTGGAGGCATGGCTCGAGCAACTGGCCGCGCACCTGATCACCTTCAAGTCGATGGGCGGACCCGAGTACGCGACACGACGCTCGCATGCCCTGCTGGAGGACTACCTCGCGTATCGCGCGAAGCACTTCCGGATTCTCCTGCGCCAGATCATCGGCTCGTTCGCGCTGCAGGCCGTGGCCAGTTCGCTGCTGCTCGGAATCGGCGGCTGGCTGGTCATCTCGCGACAGCTCACGCTCGGGCAACTCGTCGCGAGCGAACTGATCGTCGCGCTGATGGTCAGCGCGTTCACGAAGTTCGGCAAGCAGCTGGAAGTCTTCTACGACCTGGTGGCCGCCATCGACAAGCTCGGTGTACTCGTCGACCTGCCGCTCGAGCGGGCCGGAGGCGAGGCCACACTGGCGGCTGACGGTCCCGCGGCCGTGACGCTCCGGGCGGTGCAGGTGTGCTACAGCGACAGCGACGTCTGCGCGCTCGATGTGGCGGCGCTCGACATCGGTCAGGGCGAGCGGATTGGCGTGACGGGTCCCATCGGATCGGGCAAGAGCACGCTCGCGGACGTGCTCTTCGGGCTGCGGACGCCCAATCGCGGCACGATGCTCATCGACGGCGTCGATGCCCGCGACATCCCGCTGGCGGACCTCCGCCACCGCGTGTCGCTCGTGCGGGGCATCGAGGTGTTCCCCGGCAGCGTTGTCGACAACGTGAGGCTCGGCCGCGAAGACCTGTCGCTGGACGACGTCGTCGAGGCCCTGCAGCGGGTCGGCCTGCACGACGAACTGCTCACGTTGCCCGAAGGACTCTCGACGCGGCTCCATCCAAGTGGCCGGCCGCTGTCGTCCCGGCAGGCATGGCGCCTCATGGTGGCCCGCGCGATCGCCGGCCAGCCGCGCCTTCTGGTGATCGATGGCGTGCTGGACCGCATCGACTACTCGGAAGAACGCGAGCACTTGCTGCAGCGGTTGTTCCGCGACGACGCCCCGTGGACCCTCGTGTGCATCACGGACGAGCCCGACCTGCTCGCCCGCTGCTCGCGGGTGGTCACGCTGCACGGCGGACAGATTCAGGAGGCGACCCGGTTGCAGCGGGAGTCGAACATCGAGGCCACGGCGGGGGCGGGCCTTCCCCTCGATTCCGCACGGGGCGGGCCAGCCCGGCCCGGGACGGTGGAGCCATGACGCAGATGCGACGCTCGACACAGTGGCAAACCGAGGGACGCGTGGCGCTGCGGGCCCTGCATGCGCCGCGGGCGTCTCGTATCCTCGCGCGCCTCCTGCTGCTCCTCATCGGACTCGGCGCGGTGCTGCTCGTCGTCACGCCCTGGCAGCAGAACATCCCCGGGTCTGGCCGCGTGCTCGCCTACAACCCCGAGGAGCGGCCGCAGAACGTCCAGGCCCCGATCGACGGACGGATCCTCCAGTGGTACGTGGTCGAGGGGACGCCCGTGAAGAAGGGCGATCCGCTCGTGGACCTGACCGACAACGACCCGCTCATCATGCAGCGGCTCGCCGAGGAGCGTGAATCGCTCGTCCGCAGCGTCACCGAGACGGAACGGCGGCTGCGCACGATTGAGGACCGCGTCGGCGGACTCCGCGACACGCGGGACACCGGCGTGCAGGCCGCGGGGCTGCGCGTGCGCATGGCCCGCGAACGCGTCGCCTCGGCCGAGCAGGCGCTGGCGGCGGCGAGGGCCGCGAAGCTGACGGCCGACCTCAATCTCGAACGTCAGCGGGCGCTGGCGGCCAAGGGCCTCACGTCCACGCGGCTGGTGGAACTGGCTGAACTCGAGGCCGCGCAGCGGGTGGCCGACGTCGACCGCGCCGTGGCCACGCTGAACGCCGCGCGACACGAGGAGAGTTCGCTGGACCAGGAACGGCTCCGGACCGATGCCGATGCCGACACGAAGATCGACGAAGCCTGGGCCGCACACGCCTCTGCCTCGAGCGACCTCGCCAAAGCCAGGGCCGACCTGACGCGCCTCGACGTGCGCGCCGCCCGCCAGGCGACTCAGAAGGTGGCCGCGCCCGTCGACGGCACCGTCTGGCGCGTCGTCGCCCGGCAGAACGGCGAGTTCCTGAAGGCCGGCGCCACGCTGGTGGTGATCGTCCCGACGACGACGCGAACGGTGGTCGAGCTGTTCCTCGACGGCAACGACGTGCCGATGGTCAGCGAAGGCCGGAACGTGCGTCTCCAGTTCGAGGGTTGGCCGGCCCTGCAGTTCAGCGGCTGGCCGTCTGTCGCCGTCGGGACGTTCGGCGGCCGCGTCCTGCTCGTCGACGCGACTGACGATGGCAAGGGCAAGTTCCGGGTGCTCGTGGAGCCGGATCCCGCGGACGAACCGTGGCCCTCGGCCCAGTACCTGCGGCAGGGTGTGCGCGCCAACGGATGGGTGCTGCTCGACGTCGTGTCGCTCGGGTACGAGCTGTGGCGGCAGTTCAACGGCTTCCCGCCGGTGGTGGCGCTGGACGACGGGGCGGGCGACAAGGGCGGCGACTCGGCGGTGGTCAAGGTGAGGAGCGGCAAGTGATCCGGCCGCTGATCACCGCCTCGATCGCGACGGCGGCGATGCTCGCGGGCGCGGCGGCACATGCCCAGACGACGCTGACGTTGGACCAGTTGCTGACGGCAGTCGACAGCGCCTTCCCGCTGCTGGATGCGGCGCGGCGCGAGCAGGAGTCGGCCGCGGGTGACGCGCAGGCGGCACAGGGGGCGTTCGAATCTGCGGTTGTCTGCTGGTGCGGACGTGCTGCGCGGTGAGGTCTACGACAACGAGTCGGCATCCATCGGCCTGCTGCAGCCGCTGACCTTTGCGGGCAGCTCCGTGTTCGGGGGCTACCGCCTGGGCCGCGGCACCTTCGCCCCCTACGACGGCAAGGCGCAGACCCTCACCGACGGCGAGTGGAGAGCCGGCTTTTCGCTGCCGCTGCTGCGCAATCGGGCGATCGACGCGCGACGCGGCGCGCTCGAGCGGACGGCATTGGGGACCCAGCTCGCCGATCAGCGCGTGGCCGTGTCGAGACTGCGGTTCCTCGGCGAGGCGTCCCTCCGGTATTGGGATTGGGTGGCCGCGGGGCGCCAGAGGGCTGTGGCCGAGCAATTGCTGACGATTGCCGAGGCTCGCGATCGCGACCTCGCGGAGGCCGTCAGGCTCGGGTCCGTGGCGCCCGTCGAACGCCTCGACAACCAGCGCGCCATCCTGCAGCGACAGAGCGGCATCGTCGCCGCCCGACGCCTCGTCGAGCGCCAGGCGATCGGCCTGTCCCTGTTCTATCGCCACGTCGACGGCACGCTCCGCCGGCCCGCCGACGACCAGCTGCCCGATCTCCCGCCACCCCCTGGGCCTGTCACCCAGACGGAACTCGAGGCCGACGTCGCGCGCGCCCTCGAGACCCGGCCCGACGTCAGGGCCATCGTCCTGAACCGGGAGCAGCAGGAGGTCGTCCTCTCGCTGGCGCGCAACGAGCTGCTGCCCTCGCTGGATGTGTACGCGGCCGTGTCCCGGGATGTCGGCGACGGATCCCGCACCCTTGAAGGCACGGAGCTGGATGCGGGCGCATCGCTGCAGCTGCCCATCCAGCGGCGGCAGGGACGTGGCCAGGAGCGGTCGGCCCTGGCGAGTCTTGCGAAGTTGGACGCCGAACTCCGTTACGCGCGCGACCGGGTTCGCGCCGAGGTCGAAGACGCCGCCAGCGCCCTGGAGGCGGCCCTGGCAACGGTCGAGGTGGTGCGGCGTGAGGTGCAGCTGGCGCGCGACCTCGAGCAGGCGGAACGTGACAGGTTCGCACTTGGCGACTCCACCCAGTTCCTGGTGAACCTCCGGGAACTCGCGACAGCCGACGCGGCTGCGCGCGAGATCGGGGCGACGGCCGAAGCCCACAAGGCACGCGCAGCGTACGACGTCGCGACAGGCCGGCTCGCCGTCATCAGATCGTCTCCGTAGCGAACCGATCCAACCCCGCAGACAGCCGCTTCGCCCCTCGGACAAATTCAATGAATTGGATTTCCATCATGCGACATGATGGATCTGATGACTGGGATTGACGGAATTTCGTAAATAGTCACGTTTCCGTCACTTCTAGGATCCGGTACACACCATGCAAGGCACCATTCGTCCAGAGGGAGGGACGAGTGGGCGGATGAGTGCATTTCGCTGCCCGCCGAGTCCTCGACAGGACCGTCGCCCCGCATTTTGCGGGGCTTTGAGGAATTCCAGGAGGGTAGGACATGATTCATCGCGCATTGTGGGTGCTGCTAGCGGCAGTGCTCTGCGCACCCCCAGCGTTCGCCCAGGAGACTACAGGCGCCGTTGCGGGCACGGTCGTCGACAGTTCCAAGGCGGCCATTCCGGGTGCCACCGTCAAGCTCGAGGGTGGGGCCGTCAACCAGATGCAGGTGACCGACGAGAATGGTCGGTACTCGTTCGCTGCCATTCCCCCGGGGACGTACCGTCTGACGACGTCGCTCCAGGGCTTCGGCACGAACCTCTCAGAGAACGTGCCCGTCGCCATTGGCAAGGCCACGACTGTCGACGTGACGCTGAGCGTCGGCGGCATCGCCGAGCAGGTCACGGTCGAGGCCGCGGCCGCCCGGGTGGACACGGCCCAGACGACGATCCAGACCAACGTGACGGCGGCCGCCATCGAGAACCTGCCGAAGGGCACCAACATGACGAGCCTGCTGAAGCTCGCTCCGGCAGCGCGGCAAGAGGCCCTGAGCGGCGGGTTCCAGATCGACGGCGCGAGCGGTTCCGAGAACTCGTTCATGATCGACGGGCTCGAGACGGGTAACTTCCGCACGGGCGTGCTGAACGTCAACAACAACCTGCCCTTCGAGTTCATCCAGGAGATGTCGATCAAGACCTCCGGGTTCAACGCCGAGTTCGGCGGGGCGACCGGCGGCGTCATCAGCGTGGTGACCAAGAGCGGGACCAACCAGTTCCGAGGCATGGCCGGCATCGAGTTCGAGAGCGACGCCATGAACGGCAGCCCGCGTCCGGCGCTGAACAGCTTCCGGACCGGCACCGGGGCCAACTTCCAGCAGACCAACGAGTACCTGCCGTACAAGGAAGACTCCTACACGAACACCTACCCGGTGGTCGGCCTCGGCGGCCCGATCCTGCGTGACAGGGCGTGGTTCTTCGCCAGCTACTCGCCGCAGCTCTACAGCGGCGAGCGCACGACCGAGTACTTCACGACCAATCCGGCGACCCGCATCAAGACGGGCGAGGAAACCTACGAGCGCAAGACCCGCTCGGAGTATTTCCAGGGTCGCGTGGACCTGCAGCCCGCCAACAGCCTGCGCCTGACCGGGACATGGACGTACAACCCGTACATCGAGGACGGCCTGTACCCGCACAACCAGATTTCGCTCGGGAACGCGCCGCCGTCGGCCAACTTCGGCGGAATCGACCGGCATCCTGACCGGCAACGCCCTCACGTCGCAGCAGGGCGGCAAGCAGGACGGCTACAACTTCTCGGTCGGCGGCACCTGGACGCCGAGCGGCCGTGTGGTGATCAGCTCGCGCGCGGCGCGAGGCTACCTGAATGAACTGCTCAACTCGGACATGGTGCCGCAGTTGACGCGCTTCCGCTGCCTGAACTCGGCGCCGCCGGCCGGCGCGGGCTGCGCGCTCGGGTTCGACAACCTGCCAACGGGCAACACCCAGAGATACGAGGACAGCTCCGAGCGCTGGACCGTGGACACCAGCGTGGCGTTCCTCGTGGACGACTTCGCCGGTCGCCACGAGTTCAAGGTCGGCCACCAGTACTCGCGCGTGGCCAACGACGTCAACACGGGCTACGTGCCCCTGGGCCGCGTCGACCTGTACTACGGACAGACGATCAACGACCGCACCGGGCGCAACGACCCGGTGTCGCCCGACGCCATCGGCGCTGGTCAGCTGATTCGATTCGGCACCGTCGGCGCGGCCGCCAATACGGCCAACTCGCTCTACTTCCAGGACCGCTGGCAGCCCACGACACGCCTGACCATCAACGCCGGCGTGCGCATGGAGAAGGAAGACCTGCCGTCGTTCAACGGTTTCGCGCCGCCGATCAACTTCGGCTGGGGCGACAAGATCGTGCCGCGCCTCGGCGTCGCGTACGACCTGACCGGAGACGGCCGCACCAAGCTGTTCGCCAGCTACAACAAGTTCAACGATCGCCTGAAGTTCGAGCTGCCGCGCGGCTCGTTCGGCGGCGACTTCTTCCGGGCGGACTACTTCGAGATCTTCCCGAACACGACCTACGACTCCTACACGCTGAGCCGCATCATCGGCAGCAACCCGGACGTCCTCGGTGGCACGTGCCCGATCGCGAACTCGACCGGCCTGTCCCGCTGCCAGTACGACTTCCGTATCGCGTCCAACGACCCGAACGCCGACATCTTCACGGGCAAGGTCGACCCCGATCTGAAGCCGTTCACGCAGACGGAGTTCACGGTCGGCTTCGAGCGCGACCTTGGCAACGCCTTCGCGACGAGCGTCCGCTACACCCGCAAGTCGGTCGATGACGCCATCGAGGACGCCGGCTTCCCGACGCCCGAGGGCTCCGAGGCCTACATCATCGGCAACCCCGGTAAGGGGCTGCACGCGGAGACCGCACGTGCGTTCGGCTACGTCAAGACGACCACGCCGGAGCGCGTGTACGACGCCCTCGAGATGCGCCTCGACCGCCGCTTCCAGAACAACTTCCAGTTCAACGTGGCGTACACGTTCAGCAAGCTGCAGGGCAACTACTCGGGTCTGGCCAGCTCCGACGAGAACGGCCGCACCTCGCCCGGTGTGAACCGCTTCTTCGACCTGCCGCACCTCGGCTTCACCGCCGCGGGCACGCCCGACAACGGCGTCCTGGCCACGGATCGGCCGCACGTGTTCAACGCGTTTGGTTCGTACCTGCTCGACTGGGCGGGGATGTCGACCAACTTCGCCGCCTTCACGACGTTCCAGTCCGGCACGCCGCAGACCAGCTTCTACACGTTCTACGCGGCCGCGGTGCTCTACGAGCGCAACGACATGGGCCGCACGCCGATGTTCACGAACACGGACCTGATGATCTCGCACCGCATCCGGTTCGGCGGTTCGCGCTCCCTGTCGCTCGAGTTCAATGTCCTCAACCTGTTCAACGAGGACAACGTCCTCGGCTTCGTCAACACGCCGGCCGCCATCAACCCGAGCATCGGCACGCTCGGTCTGCCGGTGGCCGACGAGCCCGAGGCGCTGAACTACCTCCTCTCGAACGGCATCGTCCCGCAGTTCGAGACGTACCTGAACAACCCAGCCTTGCCGCAGCGCAAGAATACGGCGTACGGCCTGGCCAACTCGTTCCAGGGCTTCCGCACCGTCCGCTTCGGCGTGAAGTTCAACTTCTAGTCAGCCTCCGGTCGCTGGGCGACCTCGGCTGACAACGCTCACGTCGGAACGTCCACTCGGACGTTCCGACGAGTTCTAGTCGCACCGCTGCTCTCGCGAGCTCGGTCGACAACGCTCACGACGAAGGGCCCGGTGGGAACATCCCATCGGGCCCTTCGTCTGTCTGGCGATCGGTGGTTCAGATCCCGCGGCAGGGCCGGTTGTCCCACGATCGGTGGTTCAGATCCCGCGGTAGGGCCGGTTGTCCCGCGATCGGTGGTTCAGATCCCGCGGTAGGGCCGGTTGTCCCAACCCGGCCCGCGGTAGCGGCCGGTCCGGCCGACGAGCTGCGGGACAAGTCCCGCACCTACGCGTCCGGCGTTCGGCGTTCCTGCGCTATATCTGCTCCGTGTCCATCTGGGCACGCTGGAGCCGGCCGCTGAAGTCGACGTAAATCGACTTCCATTCGCTGAAGACGTCGAGCGCCGCGATGCCGGCTTCGCGGTGACCGTTGCCCGTTGCCTTGACCCCGCCGAACGGTAAATGAACCTCCGCGCCGATCGTCGGCGCGTTGACGTAGAACAGCCCGGTGTAGACGTCGCGCATCGCCGTGAACGCGGTGTTGATGTCCTGGGTGTAGATGGCCGCCGAGAGACCGTAGGCGACGTCGTTGGCCACGGCAATGGCCTCCTCGAGTGACCGCACCTTGATGACCGACACGACGGGGCCGAAGATTTCCTCCGTCGCGATGCGCATGGACGGCGTCACGTCGGCGAAGATCGTCGGCTCGTGGAAGCAGCCGTTCGCCCAGTCGCCGCCAGTCAGGCGCGACCCGCCGAGCACCAGTCGCGCGCCCTCGGCGCAACCGATCTCGACGTACTCCGTCACCTTCTCGAGTTGGGCCTCGTGGATGGACGGTCCCATCTGCACGCCGTCGCGCCTGCCGTCGCCCACGACGAGCGTCGCGGCCCGCGCGGCGAAGCGCTCGATGAACGTGTCGTACACGGCCTCGTGCACCACGACGCGGCTGGCCGCCGTGCAGCGTTGGCCCGTCGTGCCGAAGCCGCCCCACACGGCGCCGTCGACAGCAAGATCGAGCCTTGCGTCATCCATCACGATGATGACGTTCTTGCCGCCCATCTCGAGGTGGACCTTCTTGAACGTGCGCGCGCACGTCTCGTTGATCAGGCGCCCGGTCTCCGTCGAGCCCGTGAAGGAGACGACAGCGACGTCCGGGTGCTCGACGATCGGCGCGGCCGCGCCGGGTCCGTCACCCATCACGAGGTTCACGACCCCTGGCGGCAGGCCCGCATCGACGAGGGTCTGGACGAAGTTGATGGCCGTGAGCGGCGCTTCTTCTGCCGGCTTGAAGACGACGGTGTTGCCGCACACCAGCGCCGGCAGGATCTTCCACGACGGCACGGCCATCGGGAAGTTCCAGGCCGTGATCATCCCGCACACGCCGATGGGCTGGCGCACGGACATCGCGAACTTGTTCCGGAGTTCCGACGGCGTCGTCTGGCCGAACAGGCGCCGGCCCTCGCCGGCCATCAGGTAGCTCATGTCGATGGCTTCCTGCACGTCGCCGGCGGTCTCGGCGAGCACCTTCCCCATCTCGCGGGTCATGTCGTCCGAGAACCGGTCCTTGCGCTCCCGGAACAGCTGCGCCGCGCGGTACAGAATCTCGGCGCGCCCGGGGGCTGGCACGAGACGCCAGTCGGCGAAGGCGCGCCTGGCGGCCGCGACGGCAGCCTCCACGTCGGCCTTGCCCGACTGCGGGAACAGGCCGATCAGATCCTGTCGATCGGCAGGGTTGCGGTTCTCGTAGGTCGCGCCCGAGTGCGCGGGCACCCACTGTCCATCGATGTAGTTGTGGTAGGTCGGGGACACCGGGCTATTCTAGGCTGGAGCCGGGGGGGTCTGGTGCCGATTCCGGACAGTGGGACGCTCCCTCCCGCCAACGCATGAACCAACGCCAGCGCCTCCGTATTCCTCTCCCGAACGGGCTCAGCGGCGAAGTGACCGTCTACAGGCCGCTCACGGTGACCGACCTGTCGCCGCTCGGCGCGCGGGTGGAGACGCCCGAGCCGCTGCGGGTGAACTCGGTGCGTGCGTTCAGGCTGAACCTGGGCGATCAGACCGTGGTGCTCAAGGGGCGGGTCTGCCACGCGAGCGTGCGTGCGCTCGACGACACCCTCGTCGTCTACACGTCGGGCATCGAGTTCCTCGACGTCCTTCCGGCCGCCCGCCTGGCCATCGAAGGCTTCCTGCAACGCGTCGGCGGCGTCATCGTCATGGCGGAGCACGGCGACATCCACTGACAGGCCAGGGGGCGGCCGGACAAGTCCGGCCGCTACGTATCCATGCCCGCTGGCCGGACAGGTGGTCCCCGACGCCAGCGCCACCAGCAGGCACGAATCCGGGGGCGGCGGCGCGAATCCGAGAATCGTAGCCGCGGGACTTGTCCCGCGGGCAGGGCCGCCGATTCGGCACGGACCCGCCTTCGCCTGCGGCTACGGCGCGCCAGGCACGTCTGGCCGATCCGTATACCCGAAGGCCGGATGACGAAGGCCGACTGGTTCACTTCGCCTTGATCTCGACGGGCGTTCGGGGCGGGTTGACGTACGCCGAGACCAGGCTCTCGTGCCCGCCTGGACCGATTGCCGCGACACCGAAGACGTAATCGTCGATCGACACATCCGGCAGCACGACCTCGGTGACGGTGCCCACGTGCCGCTCGAACTGCCAGTCGGGTGTCCACGCCTCCCGCCAGAAGACGCGATAGCCGACCGCTCCCTCTGACGCGCGCCACCGGAGCCGCGCGTCGTAGCCGGACGGGTTCCGATCGAGCAGGGGAACGCCTCGCTCGCTGGCGATGATCGGCGCCGCCGGCGCCAGGGCGAGTGACGCCGACTCCCGCAAGGTTGACGCGGGTGTTCCGCGCCAGGTACGCGGCGTCGACGCCATCCGGCGTGTCCTCCACCACGTGCTGTCGCCCGTAGTTCTCGTTGGCCTCGCTGAACCGCACGCCGGCGTAGCCACGCTGGTTGAACGCCGTGTGGTCGCCGCCGCGGCCAAAGCGGTCGTGGCGAGCGATCAGGCGTACCCGGTGCGAAGGGACGTAGCGCGCCGCCATGCGCTGGATGTACCTGGCCAGCTGGCGCGAGAGGGAGTCTTCCGGCCCCTCCGCGAACACACGGACGGACTCGGCATCGACGATTCCGTTGCCTCCGCGCGAGTTGCCCACGATGTCGTTGTTGAAGACGGCATCGATGACGGCCTTCTCGGCGACGGCCTTCTGGGCATGCAGGTGCGCCCCGACCAGCCCCTGCTCCTCGCCGGCAAACGCCACGAACACCAGCGTGGCGTCGAACTCGATGCCGCTCTGCGCCAGCACGCGCGCGGCCTCCATCGTCAGCGCGGTGCCGCTGCCATCGTCGTTGGCGCCCGGCGCGGGAAGGTCGCCGGCCGCCCAGTCGAAGCCGCCGCTGGCCGACGCGGCACGGGCAAGACTGTCGTAATGGCCGCTCACGTAGATGCGTCGGGACGAACGTCCGGGCAGGACGGCGACGACGTTGCGGATGCGGACGTCGCGAACGATGCGCGCGCCCTGCGCGGGAATTTCGTGGTCGTCGAAACGGACCTGAAGCCGTGGACTCGCCCTGGCGAACTCGTCGTGGATCCACTGCGCCGCCGCGCCGATGCCACGAGTCGGGTCGGTCTGCGACGACAAGGTGTGCCGCGTGCCGAATGAAGCCAGTTTCTCGACCACCTCGTTCAGGCGTTCGGCCGAGACCTGCGCGAGGGCGTGATCGATGCGCGGGTCGACGTCCTGCGCGGAGGCGGACTCGGCGACAGCGACGGCAAGGACTGTCGCCAGGGCGACGCGGCTGAGAAGCATGTCCCAGCTTATCAAGGGACGGTCGGGGCGCCTCTCTCGAGGCGCCCGCGACGAACGGGGATTGCGGCCGGCTGGGACAGCCGGCCCTACCTCACTCGCACGTGCTGGAGGTAGTCGCCGGAGTCGATGCGCTGGGCGCCGCCAAGCGGGGCGTTGTAGAAGTAGACCCACGCATCGAGGGTCTCGCCGGTCTCGAGCTGCACGGGGTAGAGGTGGCGCGTGTAGAGACTCTGGGCGATGTGTCCCTCGCGGTAGCCCTCGATCTCGTCGAGGGCTGCCAGGACGCCGCCCGCGTCCTCCATCTCGTACACCTCGCCCCAGACGCACCCGTCAGGATCGGGGATGGCTGCGGGGTAGATGCCCAGGTCGTAGAGGGAGGCACGAATCGACCCGCGCCGGCGGTTCCGGAGCTTGCCTTCGATGCCCGCGCGCCGACGCCGATCGAAACCGGTCATCAACGTGCCATAGAAGAACGCCGCAGTGGTCAAAGTGCCTCGGTCGGGGTCGGAGGCCTGCGCGCTCGACAGCCTGTCCGAGCCTCGGAGTCTAGCAGAAAACAAACGGGCCGGACGTGTCCGTTCACGTCCGGCCCATCGATGTCTGGCCTTCATTCCGTACCGCGTCCTGCGCGGCGGACGGTGCTCAGTCTTCAGCGCGCTGCGGCGTCTCGTGCAGCCGCTTCAAGTGGCCCTGATGGGTCGAGCTGGCCTGCTTGATGATCACGTCCAGCATCTCGCTCGGCAGGGTCACGTGCAGGGCCACGCCGTTGCCGGCGCCTTCGACCTGCACGGAGTTCAGGAAGGGCTTCAGCTCGGGCTTGGCATCCACCTGCAGCCGCGCCAGCGCCAGGATGCCCTGCACGACCTCGCGCATGTTCTTGCCGGCCTCTTCGTCCTTGCCTTCGGCGCGAAGCGTTGCCTGCAGGCCGCCGTTCACGTGGCCCGACACAGCGAACCAACGTACCTCGGGCAGTTGCTGCAGCACCTGCGTCGGCACCTCGGTGCTTCCCTGGAGCACGCTCGGCCGGCCGATGGCCCACACCGTGGAGTTCTGGTCGACGCTCTCGAGCATGCGGACGAACTCGCCGTCGCTCGTGATGCTGGCGGTGCCGTCGCCGTTGTTGCGGTCGATGGCAGCCTTCACGGCAGCCTCTGCGCCGACGATGACCAGGTTGGCATTGACGAGGGCGATGATCGGGGCCTTGTGCGTGCGGGGCGCGACCTCGGTGCCGGAATCACCTTCGGGCGTCTCGGCAGGCGGCAGGAGGATCCGGGCGCCCTTGTACTCGCTGAGCTGCCCGCCCTTGCTGCTGACGAGTGCCTCGATCTTCGACGTGTCGAAGCGGCCGCGCAGGGCGACGAAGCCGCCGTCATGGATGTTGGCGCCTTCGACGGGGGCGGCCATGGCGGCGATCACGGCGTCGATGTCGCGCTCGACGTCGATGCCCGTGTGCTCCTGGAATTCCTGCCGTCCCTGGCCGGCGTCCTCGTCCATCAGGCTGGTCAGCCGCTGACGGAACTCCGATGACATCACACCCTGGACGTTGGCGTAGGCGACGACGGCGGCGCCAGCCGGCACCAGGGACAGCTCGTCCGGGCCGGCGTTACTGGCAAACGCCTGAGGCATCCCGCCGAAGTAGGCGGCAGTGCCCGCGGCGAGGCCGGCAGTGAGGATGGCGGCCGAGGTGAGAAGAAGGTAGCGCGTCTTTGGGTTGCTCATCGGAGGAATCGCTCCTGTATAGCCACTGTAACGTAGTTCGGACTGTCGGGGTTCCATCTCGACCGGCGACGGTGGGACGAATCGCCCTGCATTTCGGTGAGGAATCCTGCATTGGAACCCTACTGTTCCAGCACGTACTCACGCCTCGCGACCGTCCGCATGGCCAGCCAGAGGGTGACGCCCGTGATGAGCCCCAGCCAGAACAAACTGGTGCCCGGCGACGGGAACTCCCGGAACAACGAGGTGAGCAGGCTGACGGTGCTGTCGTCTGTCGGCATGGCCTGGGGCACGAGTCCCTGCAGGTAGTACGCGACCGAGAAGCGGCGGAGGTAGCCCGGCACGACCAGCATCGCCGGTTCCCAGGCGAACACGAACGCCAGCCCGGTCAGCAGCGG
Organism: uncultured Acidobacteriota bacterium; assembly: GCA_963715265.1. Taxonomy (GTDB): domain Bacteria; phylum Acidobacteriota; class Vicinamibacteria; order Vicinamibacterales; family Vicinamibacteraceae; genus Luteitalea. The sequence goes on along the minus strand of CAVQRQ010000002.1, from coordinate 555,496 downwards.
CCGCTTGAACTGTGCCCCCACCCACGCGAACACGGCCCCGTAGGTCGCCAGCCCCAGGACGATGACCAGGAGGTCCTTGAGCAGGTCGGTGAACCCGCTGGCCAGCGACGCGCCTGGCCGCGAGAGGATCAGCAGGTACACAAGCACCACCGACGGCAGCACGACGGCCACGGTGCAGACCAGGTACGCCAGGTACTTGCCGAGCAGGACGGCGCCCCGCGGGATGGGCCGCGAGAACAGGTACGTGATCGTCTTGTCCTCGACCTCGTCGGCCATCAGCGATGTGCCGTAGAACACGGCGAGCACCGGCACGGCGAAGCGCAGGTAGAACACCCACACCATCAGGCCGAAGATTGCCGGGCTGCTGACCACGACACCATCGATCTGCACGCCGCCCTCGCGCACGGCCAGCAGGTCGATGACCCTCACGAGCAGCGCAATCACCAGTGGGCCACCGACCACCAGCGCCATGAACACCGTGCGCCGCGACCACAGCATCTGGTCGAGCGACAGGTCGAAGATCCGGAGGGCGGCACGCCACAGGCTCAGGCCCGCCTCACGGCCGGGGACCGGGTCACGGGCTACGGGGGCCGGGTCACGGGGCACGGGGACCGGGTCACCAGTCACGGGGAGCGGGTTCCGGGTTACGGGGGCCGGGTCACGGGTTACGGGGGCCGGGTCACGGGTTACGGGGAGCGGGTTACGGGTCACGGGTACCGGCTTCTCACCCGGGGCCGAACCGGCCGTTTCATCACCCGTGCTGCCCATCTGTGCGCTTCCGAATGTCGGCATAGAACTGGCTCACCAGTGAGGGCATGAGCCCCCTCAACGACTTCCACGAACTCGAGGTCTGGCAACGCGCCATGGACCTCGCGGTGCTCGTCCTTCGCGCGACGCCTCAGCTTCCCACTGAGGAGCGATACGGCATCGGCGCACAGATGCGCGCGGCGGCGGTCTCCATCCCCAGCAACGTCGCCGAAGGGTACGGCCGCGGCACCCGACCGGATTACCTCCGGTTCCTCCACATGGCACGCGGCTCGGCCAACGAACTGACGACGTTGCTGCTGCTCGTCGAACGGGTCGGCTACCTGCCGGAGCACAGCCTCGCACCGATGCTCCAACTCGTCGAGCGAGTCCGCGCCATGATGCACAAGCTCATCGTCTCCCTCGAACGCTGACTCGACTATGGCGTTTCCGAATCGCCCCGGCAACGAACCGGTCACCGACACCCGGCATCCGAGCCCCGATACCCGATCCCCGATCCCCGATCCCCGATCCCCGATCCCCGATACCCGGTACCCGGTACCCGGTACCCGTCCGTTCCCCGTACCCCGGTACCCGTTCCCCGTTCCCCGTACCCCGGTACCCGTTCCCCGTTCCCCGTTCACTTGACCAGATACCCGAACACCGCCGCGAGGTTGTCGTCCGGCGAGGTGACCTCCTCGATGCGACCGAAGGTCTCCACAGCGGCGAGTGTCGTCAACTGCGTGTAGAAGGTGTCGGGCGCGTCGGTCTCGACCACCAGCGCATCGCCCTCGAATCGCAGGCTGCGCACGTAGGCGTAGGACAGGCACTCGCGCGCCAGTTCACGCGGACGCTCGGCGCGGATGTGTACGGTGTGCGGATGGTGGTCGATCAGCGCGCGGATGTCGTGGACGTCGCCCTCGGCCAGGATCCGGCCGTTGTTGATGAGGAGCACGTTGCTCGTCATCGCCTCCACCTCGTGGAGGATGTGGCTCGACACCAGCACGCTGCGGCCGTCCCGGGCCCAGTCGCGGATGAGGCGAATGGTCCGCCGCCGCATCAGCGGATCCATCCCCGTGAGCGGCTCGTCCAGGATCAGGAGTTCCGGGTCGTGCACGAGCGCCTGGGCGAGCTTGACGCGCTGGCGCATGCCCTTGCTGTAGGCGCCGATCTTCTTGTCGGCCGCGGGCACGAGGTCCACGGCCTCGAGCGCGCGCAACCCGGCCTCGCGCGCGGCCGTGCCCGAGACCCCGTTGAGCCGAACCAGGGCCGACACCCACTCGAGCCCGGTCATGCGCTCGTAGAAGGCATCCTGCTCGGGGCAGAATCCAATGCGGGCGTACGCCCCGGGGTTACCCCAGATCGACTGCCCGAGCACCGTCACGGCGCCCTTGCTCGGCTTGAGCTGTCCCGTGATGAGCTTCATGAACGTGGACTTGCCCGCGCCATTCGGCCCGAGCAGCCCCGTGATCCCCGGTGGGATCGTCACCGACACGTCGTTGAGGCCGATGACCTGCCCATACCACTTCGAGACGTGCTCGGCTGTGATCACCGCGGCGCTCATGCCACCACCTCCACGCCGCGCACGCGGCGCTCGAGGACGGACACCGAGATGGCGATGACGGCGAGCAGCACCAGCACCGACACGGCGACGGGCGTCTGGTGCCGCGGCGCCTGCCTGAAGATCACGTCGCCGACCTGGTCCAGGCTCGCCTGGATGGAGACCCACGAGATGGCCGTGCTGCCCGTGATGAAGCGCAGCGCGTTGAACATCGCGTCGGAGAAGATCAGCAGGCCCGCGAACAGGATGCCGACGAATCGGCTGCTGCGTGAGAGCGACGAGAGCGCCGTCATGCCGAACGTGATGACGATGACGACGAGCAGGCAGTAGAGCGTGATCGACGCGACGAGCGACGAGTTGGCCTTGAGGAACGTGAAGTTGCCGGAGAAGGCGATCTGCAGGAGCAACAGCAGGATGGCCGGCAGCCAGGTGACGGCCATGAGGAACGTCGCCAGCACCGTCATCTTGCCGAGGATGTACTCGGCCCGTGTGACGGGCTTCGAGAGATACAGCTGCAGGGCGTTGGCGCGCCTGTCGTTGGCGATGAGCCCGGAGCCGACGTAGACGGTGATGAGGAAGACGAAGATCGCCTGCTGACCGAGGAAGTCGCGGAAGGTCTGCGTCGAGGGCGCGAGGAACGTCGCGGCCTGCGAGAAGTTCGAGGCCAGGAACAACTGGCTCGCGCGGACGACGAACGGGATCCACGACACGATCAGGAGCCCGAGGAAGGCCCGCCGCGAGATGAAGGTCATGAGGCCGGCGCGCGCGATGACGGTCCAGGCACTCTGGACCGGCCGGCGCTCCCCGCCGTAGCGCCGGTACGACTGATCATGGATGGGCACGGCCGCCTCCTTCGATGGCGTCGATGAAGACGTCCTCGAGCGTCGGGACGCTCGGCCGCAGGTGACGGACCTGCATGCCGTGGGTGGCCGCCAGCGTGAACACGTCGCGCGCACGCCGACCGGCCGGCACGAGCACGCGCATGACGTCCTCGTCGGTGCCGTGGGCCTCCAGGCCGTCCTGGCGGAGGACGTCGAGGAAAGCGGTGAGGTCGCCCTTGATCCGCAGTTCGAACACGCTGCCGCCCTGCCCCTTCAGCGTGGCGATGGGGCCCTGCGTGGCGATGCGGCCCTTGTCCATCACGATGACGTGATCGCAGGTGTGCTCGACGTCGGGAAGCAGATGCGACGACAGGATCAGGTTCACCCGCTTGTTGTGGCCGAGGTCGTGGATGAGCGCGAGCATCTCGTCGCGGCCCTTGGGGTCCATGCCGTTGGTCGGCTCGTCGAGGAACAGCAGGTCGGGGTCGTGCACCAGCGCCTGGGCGAGCTTGATGCGCTGCTTCATGCCCGTCGAGTAGGTCTCGACGTTGCGGTAGCGCGCCTCGCCGAGGCCGACGTAGTAGAGCACCTCGTGCGCGCGCTGCATGGCGTCCACGGGTGGCAGCCCGGAGAGCTGCCCGCAGTAGGCGACGAACGTGACGGCGTTCATGCCCGGGATGTGCGAGTCGTTCTCCGGCATGTAGCCGATCCGCGACCGGATCTCCTGGGCCTTGTGGCGCACGTCGAGGCCGAGCACGTGCATCTGACCGTGCGTCGGCGCCACGAACCCGAGCAGCGCCTTGATCATCGTGCTCTTGCCGGCGCCGTTGGGGCCGAGCAGCCCCACGGCGCCTGGCGGAAACTGCACCGCCACGCGCGACAGGGCCTCGTTCTTTCCGTAGACGACCGTCACATCGTCCAGGGTCACCACTGAAGGGGGTTCGATGCTCACAGGGTCAAGGGGTTCGAAGTCGGGAACGGGTACGGGTCACGGGGAACGGGTCACGGGTAACGGGTAGACGGGTAGCGGGTGACGGTTCGCGGAGCACGGGTACCGGCCTGCCACCTGCTGGCTACAGCCTACATACGGAAGCAGTGCGGTCGGGGTTCGGGGTCCGGGTTGCCAGCCCCGCCCCCGAGGACGAGTTGTCGGATCCGGTCCCCGATACCCGATACCCGATACCCGATACCCGGAACCCGAGACCCGTGACCCGTGACCCGTTGACCCGTGACCCGTGACCCGTGACCCGTGACCCGGTCTGTGCCCCGTCACACGCCACGAAGCCCGAGGGCGTCGGCTTCCTCCCTCAGAGACTCGATGACGTTGGCGATGTGCGCCTCGAGCGGGATGGCGATCAACTCCGCGCCCCGAATCAGGTCCTCGCGAGACACGGCCCGGGCAAAGGCCTTGTCCTTCATCCTCTTCCGCACGGACGACGCCTCGAGGTCCATGATGCTCTTCGACGGCCTCACGAGCGCGGCCGCCGTGACGAAGCCCGACATCTCGTCGCAGGCGTAGAGCACGCGCTCCAGCGGGCTGTCGCGGGTGACGCCGCTGTAGTCGGCGTGCGAGAGGATGGCGCGCGTGACGACTTCCGGGTAGCCGTGCTGCCTGAGGATCTCGACACCCTTGTAGGGATGATCCTCGAGCGAGGGCCACTGCTCGTAGTCGAAGTCGTGCAGGAGCGCCGTCACGCTCCACAACGCCTCGTCCTCCCCGAGCCGGCGGGCGTAGCCACGAACGGCGGCCTCCACGGCGTACGCGTGGCGGCGCAGGCTCTCACCTTTCGTGTACTGGTGCAGCAGCGCCAGGGCCTTGTCGCGGTCGGGCGTCCAGTTCACGAGCGCCCCCCGCCGCGGGCCAGCAGATACACGGGCAGGCCCGCCAGCACGATGACGAGCCCGGGCCACGTGGTGGCCGGCCTGTACGCGAACAGCACGAACAGAATCGCCAATGCCCCCGCGATGTAGAGCGCGGGCACGACCGGATACCCGAACGCCTTGTAGGGTCGGGGCGCGTCGGGGCGCGTCCTGCGCAGGCGGAACAACCCGGCGACCGTCAGCGCGTAGAACAGCAGCGCCGCCGAAATCACGTAGTCGAGCAGGTTCGAGTAGAGGTTACCGTACCGGCCCGTCGTGGCGTCGAAGGTGCGCGGCAGCACGAGGACAACGGCCCAGAGTCCCTGCAGGACCAGACCGTAGGCCGGCACGCGCGCCGGGTTGAGTTGGCCGGCGCGGCGGAAGAAGAGGCCGTCCCTGGCCATGGCGTAGTAGGCGCGGGCGCCGGCCAGCACCAGGCCGTTCACGCAGCCGAACGTCGAGACCATGATGGCGGCAGCCATGGCTCCGGCGCCGATGCCGGGGACGACCGTGTTGAGCAGCAGGGTGGCGACGCGGTCCGAGGGCGCCGACTGGATGGACGCGAGCGGCAGGGCCACCAGGTAGGCGACGTTGGACAGCACGTACAGCCCCGTGACGATCGCCGTGCCGAGCACCATGGAGAGCGGCAGCGTGCGCCGCGGGTCCTTCACCTCGCCGGCCGTGAAACAGATGTTGTGCCAGGCGTCCGACGAGAAGAGCGAACCTGTCTGGGCGATGCCGATCGCGACGAACAGCCCGAACGCGCTGACGGCCGTCAGACCAGGCGCGAGTTCCACCACGCCGCGCGGCTCCCACAGGTTGCCGAAGTTGGACGAGACCGCCTCGGCGTTCCACCCGAAGATGAGGCCGGCCGCGATGAGGGCGACAAGCGCGCCGGTCTTGGCCGTGGTGAAGACGTTCTGGACGATCTTGCCGTACTCGAGCCCGCGCGTGTTGGTCCACGTGAGGAGCGCGATCAGCATCACGCCCAGCAGCTGCGCTGTCGACAGCGAGATCGCGTACCCCGAGGTCAGGTGAATGGGCGAGATGAGGTAGTTGTCTTCCGCGATCGCCGGGAACAGCACGCCCATGAACCGCGCGAACGCAACGGCGACGGCGGCAATCGTGCCTGTCTGGATGACGGTGAACAGCGTCCAGCCGTACAGGAACCCCCACACGGGCGAGAACGCCTCGCGCAGGAAGACGTACTGCCCGCCCGCGCGCGGCATCATCGCGGCCAGTTCCCCGTAGGCCAGGGCCGCGCCGACGGTGAGGACGCCCGTGAGCACCCACGCCAGCAGCAGCCAGCCCGGGCTGCCGATGAGCCTCGCCATGTCGGCCGAGACGATGAAGATGCCGGATCCGATCATCGACCCCACGACGACCATGGTGGCGTCGTAGAGGCCCAGCCCGCGTCGGAACTCGCTGTCGAGTCCCACGTCCCGCGTCTCGGCGGGTCCAGGAGTATGCATGGGTCGGGAAATATATCAGGGACGGGACGTCTACCAGCGTCGGTCCATGCCCTGCGCCCGCGCGAGGACGGCGGTGGCCTTCTCGGTGAGTTCGTAGCGACCGAGCCCATCGAAGGGCGCCCACTCCGCATCCGAGACGTCGTCGCCGGCCTCGAGCGTGCCGCCGACAGGCAGGCAGAGGTAGTCCACAAGGACGAAGTGGTAGCGGACCCGGCCGTCATCGTCGCGGAGAATCCTGTCGAACACCTCGATCATCGGACCGACGCGCACGACGAGCCCCGTCTCTTCTTGCAGTTCCCTGGCCACACCCTCCTCGAGCGCCTCACCCACTTCGAGCGTGCCGCCGGGAATGCTCCAGCGGCCCGCCAGGGGCTCGAACCTGCGCTTGACCAGGACGACCCGATCGCCATCGACGATCACGCCGCCGACGCCGACGATGGGACGAGAGGGGTAGAGACGCTGGGACACGCCGCTCCAGCGTATCCGACGACCGGGCGCCGGGGGGAGCCCAACGTCCGTCGGCACGCCCGGGGGCCCGGGGGCGCAGTTTGGCCGTACGATCCGGAGTCGATGCGCATCGGGATTCTCTTCGCGGTGATCCTCGCGGGTGCCAACGTGTCAGGGGCGCACGCGCAACCCGACGGGGGCCGTCAGGTGTTCGAGCAGCGCTGCGCGCTCTGTCATGGCGGTGACGGCAACGGTGGCGAGATGGGACCGGCCATCACCACCCGTCTGCCGGCGCTGAGCGACGATGACATCACGGTCCTGGTGCGCCAGGGCCGGGTGGCGCAGGGCATGCCGCCCCAGGTCCTCCCCACCGCCGACATGGCCGCGCTCATCCGGCACCTGCGTTCGATCCAGCGGGTGGAACCTCCCCTTCCACGCCGGACGGTACGGCTGACCGATGGCTCGACCCTCGAGGGCGAGGTGCTCGGCGAAGGGCTGTCGGAGCTCCAGATTCGCACGCGCGACTCGCGCATCCACCTGCTGCGCCCGCACGGCGACCTGATGCGCCCGGTGACGTCGGACGTCGACTGGCCGACCTACAACGGGGAGACCGGCGGTAACCGCTTCACCTCCCTCCGTGGCATCGACAAGGACAACGTCGGGCGGCTGGCGCCGAGATGGATGGCGACGATCCCGGGCGCCGGATCCCTGCAGGTCACGCCGGTGGTCGTCGGCGGCATCATGTACGTGACCGCGCCCAACGAATGCCTCGCCCTCGACGCGGGCAGCGGACGCCGGCTATGGCACTACAAGCGGGCGCGCACGCAAGGCGTGACGGGAGGCCACGCCAATCGCGGCGTGGCCGTGGCCGGCGATCGGGTCTTCATGATGACCGACCACGCACACGTGATTGCGCTCGACCGGTTCACTGGCGCGCTGCTCTGGGACACGCCCCTCGCGGACTGGCGGCAGAACTACGCGGCCTCGTCAGCGCCACTCACGGCAGGCGACCTCGTGATCACGGGCGTGGCGGGTGGCGAGCACGGCGCCAACGGCTTTGTCGCCGCCGTGGACCAGGCGACGGGCAAGGAGGTCTGGCGCTTTCACACGGTTCCGCGACCCGGCGAGCCGGGTTCCGAGACCTGGCAGGGCACGGACATCGAGCACGGTGGCGCGCCGACCTGGTTCACGGGCAGCTATGACCCCGACCTCGACCTGGTCTACTGGCCCACGGGCAATCCGTCCAAGGAGTACGACGGATCCGACAGGCTGGGCGACAACCTGTATGCCTCGTGCATCCTTGCGCTGGAACGCACGACCGGCCGCCTCCGCTGGTACTACCAGTTCACGCCGCACGACGTGTGGGACTGGGACGCGACGCAGACCTCGGTGATCGCCGACGTCGAGTGGGACGGGCGCCCCCGCAAGGTGCTCCTGCACGCCGATCGGAACGGGTTCTTCTACGTCTTCGACCGCGTGACCGGCGAGCGTCTCGTCTCCACGCCATTTGTCACCCACCTGACGTGGGCCAGCGGCATCGGCGCGGACGGACGGCCAATCCGGCTCCCCAACCAGGAGCCGTCGCCGCAGGGCACACGGGTCTGTCCGTCGCAGGATGGGGCCACCAACTGGTTCGCGCCCTCGTTCAACCCGGCCACGGGGCTCTACTACGTGCAGACCTTCGAGAAGTGCAGCATCTACACGACACGCCGACAGGGCCCGTGGGAGAGTGGCAAGTCGTATCTCGGCGGCTCCCAGCGCATCGCACCCGACCCGGTGCCCCAGCGCATCCTCCGCGCCATCGACATCAGGACCGGTGCCGTGCGCTGGGCCCTGCCCCAGCCCGGGGAGGCGAATTCCTGGGGCGGCACGCTGACCACGGCGACGGGCCTCGTCTTCGCCGCCATCGAAGGCGGCGCCTTCGTGGCCGTCGACGCGTCGACGGGCGCGCCACTCTGGTCCTTCGACACCAACCAGTCGTGGAAGGCGTCCCCGATGACGTACAGGTTCGATGGCCGGCAACACATCGCCGTTGCGGCGGGGGCCACGATCATCGCCTTCGCCGTCCAGGAGTGAGACCCAGGTGCACCTGCTGCTCGCGCTGCTGCTGATGACGATCGTCCAGGACGCCCCGCCCGCTTTCCCCCAGGCCGAGATCTCGAACGGCCAACTGCAGGCCACCGTGTACCTGCCGGACGCCGTCGCGGGGTACTACCGCGGCACCCGCTTCGACTGGTCGGGCGCCGTCGCGAGCCTCCGCTGGAACGGGCACGAGTACTTCGGTCCGTGGTTCCCGCGGCACGACCCGCTGCTGCACGACGGCATCACCGGCCCCGTCGAGGAGTTCCAGGCCGGCGATTCCTCGGTGGGCTACGCGGAGGCAGCCGTGGGGGGCACCTTCCTGCGCATCGGCGTGGGACACGTGCGCAAGCCGGAGGAACCGGCCTACAGGCGGTTCGCGACGTACGAGATCGTCGACGCGGGGGCGTGGACCGTCGAGCGAGCGCCGGATGCGCTGACCTTCGTGCACCGCCTCGGAGAGGCCAACGGGTACGCGTACGTCTACAGCAAGACGCTGCGGCTCGCGGGCGACACGCTCGTCATCGAGCACTCGCTTCGCAACACGGGGCGCAAGCGCATCGAGACGATGGTCTACAACCACAACTTCTTCACGCTGGACCGCCAACCCACCGGCCCCGCGATCCGCGTGCGGTTCCCCTTCGACGCGCGCCCCGCCAGGCCCATCGAGCCACTCGCCGCGCTCGACGGCCGCACGCTCCGCTTCACGCGCGAGTTGTTGCGCGGGGAGAACGTGTTCACGGAGTTCGCCGGGTTCGGCTCGTCGGCCGACGATTACGACTTCCGGATGGAACACACGGCAACGGGGGCCTCGGTCCGCATCCGCGGCGATCGGCCCCTGACGCGACTCGTCTTCTGGTCGGCGCCGCGGACGGTCTGCCCCGAGCCCTACGTCGATGCCAGCGTCGATCCCGGACACGAGACCCTGTGGCGCATCACCTACACCTTCGGGAAAGCGATCGCGCCTCACTGACGGCACGCCGAGACGCGGTTGACGATCAGCCCTGGAGGGCGAGGCTGGCGTCGGCGTTGAAGTCGAGCGCACTGCCGCGGTCGCCCGCCTCCCAGCGGCGCAGTCCCGCGGCGGCGATCATGGCGGCGTTGTCGGTGGCCAGCGCGACGCTCGGCACGAAGACGGGCAGGCCGACCACCGCGCCCCGCGCCCCGGCCTCCGCGCGCAGGCCGCTGTTGGCCGCGACGCCGCCGGCGATGCCCACGGCACGCGCATCGAACCACTCGGCCGCGCGAAACGTGCGGTCGAGCAACGTCTGGATCACCACGCGCTGGAAGCTGGCGCAGATGTCGTCGACCTCGCTCTCCCCGAGCGGGCGCGCGCCCTTGTCGGTGGCCAGTTCGACGTGCCGCCGGACGGCCGTCTTGAGACCGCTGAAGCTGAAGTCGGCGCGGCGCTTCAGGACCTGGGCGAACCCTTCCGGCAGGTGCGTCTCGGGCCCCTGGTTCCTGTCGTCGTGCGTGAGCTTCGGGATGGGGAACGCAATGGCGTGCGGATTGCCCCGGCGCGCACGGACGTCCACGATCGGCCCGCCCGGATATCCGAGCCCGACAAGCTTGGCCACCTTGTCGTATGCCTCGCCAGCCGCATCATCGCGCGTCCGCCCGACGAGCCTGTACACCCCGGGCGCGGGCAGGTGATAGAGGCTCGTGTGTCCGCCTGACACGACCAGCACCACCGCCGGGTACGGCAGTTCGCCGTTGTGCAACGTCAGGGACTCGATATGCCCCGCGAGGTGGTGGACGGGGATGACTGGAATGCCGCGCGCCGCGCCGGCGGCCTTGGCAAAGCTGACACCGACCAGCAGGGACCCGACCAGGCCCGGGCCTTGCGTCACGGCGATGGCGTCGAGGCCCTCCCAGCTGACATCGGCCTCGGACAAGGCGCGTTGGACGACACCGCAGATGTCACGGAGATGCTGCCGGGCCGCGAGCTCGGGAACCACCCCGCCCCACTCGCGGTGGATCTCCACCTGCGATGCCACGACACTGGAGCGCAGGCGCCAGGTTGCCGGCGCAAGAGCCTCGACCACAGCGGCCGCCGTCTCGTCGCAGCTGCTCTCGATCCCGAGCACGCGCATCAGCGTGCGCCGACCTCCGGTGCCGCCTCTGCGAACAGCGCCCGGAGCGACTCGACGTACGGCGCGCGCGCGACGCCACGCTCGGTGATGATGCCCGCGATCAGGCGATGCGGCGTGACGTCGAACGCCGGGTTGTAGACCTTGGCATCGTCGGGGGCTATCTGGGTCGAGCCGACGTGCGTGACCTCCCGGCGGTGGCGTTCCTCGATCGGGATCCCGTCGCCGTCCGTCGTCCGCATGTCGATCGTCGAGAGCGGGGCGGCCACGTAGAACGGCACGCCGTGTTCCTTGGCGAGGACCGCGACCGTGTAGGTGCCGATCTTGTTGGCCGCGTCGCCGTTGGCGGCGATGCGATCGGCGCCGACCACGACGAAGTCGATCCGCCCCTGGCGCATGAGCACGGCCGCCATGTTGTCGGCGATGACCGTCGTGTCGATGCCGTCGCGCACGAGTTCCCACGCCGTGAGCCGGGCGCCCTGGAGCACCGGGCGCGTCTCGTCGGCGAACACCGTCACCGAACGGCCCTGCTCGACGGCGCCCCGAATCACCCCGAGCGCCGTGCCGTATCCAGCCGTCGCCAGTGCTCCGGCGTTGCAATGGGTGAGGATGCCCGCCTGCTGGGGAACCAGCGCGCCGCCGTGCCGCCCGATCGCACGGCAACTCGCGACGTCCTCGTCGTGGATGGCGTGCGCCTCCGCGAGCATGATCTGGCGAAGGTCCTCCACACCAGCCCCGCCGAGGACCCGCTCCGAGAACACCCGCTTCATCCGATCGATGGCCCAGAACAGGTTGACCGCCGTGGGACGCGTGGCGGCCAGCAGGTCGCAGTCCTTGAGGAACTCCGTCGTGAGCTGCTTGGTGCCGGCGGCCTTGCTGCGCCGCACCCCGAGCGCGAGCCCGAAGGCCGCGGCGACGCCGATGGCCGGCGCGCCGCGGATCACCATGGTCTTGATGGCCCTGGCCACCTCGGCGGGCGTCGTGCAGGTCAGGTAGATCTCGCGGGTGGGCAGCTTGCGCTGGTCCACCATGACCACCGCGTCATCCTGCCAGGCAATCGTCGGAAGCATCGGGGAATGATACCTGCGCTACGCCCCGAGGAAGCGTCCGTCGAAGGGCCGCGGCAGCAGTTCACGCATGCCGAGGACGACAGTGACCTCGGTCGGGGTGGCGAGGATGACCGGGATGTCGCCACAGAATTCCCACAGGATCTGGCGGCATGCGCCACACGGCGGCGTCGGTTCGTCGGTGTCGGCGACGACGGCCACGGCGGCAAACTCGTGGGGGCGCATGCCCTCGGACACCGCCTTGAACACCGCCACGCGCTCGGCGCAGACGGTCAGGCCGTAGGTGGCGTTCTCGACGTTGCAGCCGGTGACGATGCGGCCGTCCCTGTGACGGAGCGCCGCACCCACGGCGAACTTCGAATAGGGCGCCCAGGCGTTGGCGCGCACCGCACGCGCCGCGTTCACGAGTTCCTCGTCCGAGTGGGTCACGCCAGTGCCTTCACGCCTGCACCATCCGGGCGATGGACGCGTCGAGCAGCGCGATGAACTGGCCGCGCACGCGCGCCGCCGTCTTCATGACGTCCTCGTGATCGAGGGGTTCATCCACGACGCCGGCCGCGGGGTTGGTGATGCACGAGATGCCCACGACAGCCGCGCCCATGTGCCGCGCGGCGATGGCTTCGGGCACGGTGGACATGCCGACGGCATCGGCCCCCAGCACGCGGAAGGCGCGAATCTCGGCGGGCGTCTCGTAGCTCGGCCCCAGCGTGGCGAGATACACCCCGCGCTGCAGCGGCACGTCCGCGGACGCCGCCGCCTCGACGACCAGCGCGCGGAGAGCCCGGTCGTAGACGTAGGTCATGTCGGGGAACCGCACGCCGAGGTCGTCCTCGTTCGGCCCGACGAGCGGATTGGTGCCGAGCATGTTGATGTGATCGTCGATCAGCATCAGCGCACCCTGCGTGAACGCCGTGTTGATGCCACCCGCCGCGTTGGTCAGGACGACGCGCGGCACGCCCCACCGCACCATGGTCCGCACACCGAAGACGGCCCGTGAGACGTGATGGCCCTCGTACAGGTGCGCCCGGCCCGAGAGCGCGGCGACGCGCGCGCCGGAGGCGTGCGTGCCCACCACGAGCGTGCCCGCGTGGCCGACGACCGCCGACGATGGCCATCCGGGAATCGAGGCATACGGCAGGACGATGGCGTCGGTCAGCGTCGAGGCGAAGTCGCCGAGCCCGGATCCGAGCACGACGGCCACATCGGGCGTGGCCCCGGCGCGCTGGCGCAGCACCGAGACGGCGTTGTCGAGGGCGGACAGGATGTCGGGCATGGCTCGGGAGTCGGGGAGTCGGGAGTCGAGCTCGGACGATCAGGGCGTGCGGGCCAGTCCCAGGCGATCGAGGATGAGCGGGCGCGGGGGCGGCGCGGCGTCGGTCATGGACAGGGCTTCGGCCAGCATCGGCAGCACGGCGGCCACGTCGTCGGCCGTGCGCGCGTGAATCGCGATGAGCGGTGCCCCTTCAGAGACCGGGTCGCCAGGGACCGCCAGCAGTTCGAAGCCGACGGCCGGGTCGACGGGGTCCTCGGCTTTCGCACGCCCGGCCCCGAGGAGCACCGCCGCACGTCCGAGCAGGCCAGCGTCGTAGCGGGCGACGTAGCCGGCGCGAGGCGCGACGAACACGTCACGGACGGGCGCCGCCGGCAGCGTCGCGGTGTCGTCGATCATCGACACGTCGCCGCCCTGCCGTTGGACGATAGCCCGGAACTTCGCCAGCCCCCGGCCATCCCGGAGTGCGTCGCGGACGGCAGCCCTCGCATCGTCGAGCGACGCATACCGCTGACCGAGCCACGCCATCAGCGCGGCGAGTTCCACGGACAGCTCGACGAGGTCGGCAGGCCCTCCGCCGCGCAGCACGTCGACACACTCGCGCACTTCGAGCGCGTTGCCGATGGCGCGTCCCAGTGGCACGTCCATCTGGGTGAGCAATGCGGCGACCCGGAGCCCCGACCGCTCGGCAAGGCCCACGAGCGCATCGGCGAGCGCACGCGCGTCGTCCTCGCGCGCCATGAAGGCGCCGCTGCCCGTCTTGACGTCGAGCACCAGCGCGTCGATCCCCTCGGCGATCTTCTTGCTCAGGATGGAGGCGCAAATCAGGGGCAGGCTCTCGACGGTGGCCGTCACGTCGCGCAGTGCGTAGAGCGTCCGATCCGCCGGCGCGACCTCGTCTGTCTGTCCGATGAGGGCGCACCCGAGTTCGACCATCTGCGCGCGGAACTCGTCGAGCGTGAGGCGCGTCCGAAAACCCGCGATGCTCTCGAGCTTGTCGAGCGTCCCTCCGGTGTGACCGAGACCTCGCCCCGACATCATCGGCACGGGCACGCCGAGGGCAGCCACGACGGGCGCGATCACGAGCGACGTCTTGTCGCCCACGCCTCCGGTGCTGTGCTTGTCCACCTTCACGCCGGGCACGGCCGAGAGGTCCACGCGGATGCCGGAGCCGACCATCGCCTCGGTGAGCCAGGCCGTCTCCTCGGCAGACATCCCGCGCAGCCACACGGCCATCAGCCAGGCGGAGAGCTGGTAGTCGGGCACCGAGCCGTCGCTCGCGCCCGCGACCACCCAGGCGATCTGCTCACGGGTCAGGGCGTTGCCGTCGCGCTTGGCGCGAATGATGTCGACCGCTCGCATGAAGAGGCCGCAAGTATACTGGCACCGCTTCCCCATGCGCCGCATCCATCTGCTCTGTACAGCCGTCCTCGCGACCGCCGGTGCGGCCTGCGCCGGCCAGTCCGCGACACCAGCCTCCCCGGCCGATCTCGTGGTGACCAACGCGAGGGTCTACACGGTCGACCCGTCACGTCCCGAGGCGCAGGCCATCGCCGTACGCGGCGACCGCCTGGCGGTCGTGGGCACGAACGAGGAGGCCCTGGCGCTCCGCGGGCCCGCCACGCAACTGATCGACGCCGGTGGACGCGCGGTGATCCCCGGCCTGCACGACGCGCACGGCCATGTGCTCGGCCTGGGCCAGAGCCTGCAGCAGGTGGACCTTCGCGGCACGTCCAGCGCCGACGCCGTGGTGGAAGCGGTGCGAGCCCGAGCGCAGACCGTGCCCAGGGGGCAGTGGATCGTCGGTCGCGGCTGGGACCAGAACGACTGGCCCGATCCGTCATGGCCCACGGCCGCACGCCTCGATGCCGCCGTGCCCGATCACCCTGTGTACCTGTCGCGCGTCGATGGCCACGCCGCGTGGGTGAACGGCGCGGCGATGCGCGCGGCCGGGCTGACGGCCCCGGTCGCGGACCCGG
Source organism: uncultured Acidobacteriota bacterium (assembly GCA_963715265.1). GTDB lineage: Bacteria > Acidobacteriota > Vicinamibacteria > Vicinamibacterales > Vicinamibacteraceae > Luteitalea. The sequence goes on along the minus strand of CAVQRQ010000002.1, from coordinate 540,106 downwards.
ACGGCGGGCGCGTGATTCGCACGCCCGATGGCGCCCCGGCAGGCGTGCTCGTCGATACGGCGCAGGGACTGGTCTCCAGGCACATCCCGGCGCCCGATGCGACGACGAAGCGCGAGCAACTCCGTCTGGCCGACGAACTCGCGTCCAGACTCGGCCTGACAATGGTTCACGACGCGGGCGTCGCCTGGGACGACATCGCGCTGTATCGCCAGGCGGCCGACGCGGGCGAACTGAAGACACGCCTGTACGTGATGCTGCGGCCCCCCGGCACCAGCGAGAGCCTGCCGCCGCCGCTCGTCGGCCACGCGGGACACCTGCTCACGGTGCGCGCAGTCAAACTCGTGGCCGACGGCGCGCTCGGCTCGCGGGGCGCCGCCCTGCACGAACCCTACGCCGATGAACCCGGCACGCGAGGCCTGCTCGTCACCCAGCCCGACGAGTTGTACCGCCAGGCAGTGGCGGCCGTGCGGGCTGGTTATCAGCCGTGCATCCACGCGATCGGCGACCGCGCCAACACCGCGGTGCTGGATCTGTTCGAGCGACTGCAGCGCGAGGTTCCGGGCAGCCGGGATCTGCGGATGCGCAACGAACACGCGCAGATCCTCACGGCGAACGACATCCCCCGGTTCGCGGCCCTGGACGTCATTGCCTCCGTCCAGTCCACGCACGCCACATCGGACATGCCCTGGGTCGCGCAGCGCATCGGCGATGCCCGGACCCGCGAGGGCGCCTACGTGTGGCAGGCCCTGCTCCGCAGCGGCGCGCGACTGGCCAACGGATCGGACTTCCCCGTCGAGGAACCGAACCCGATGTTCGGCTTCTACGCCGCCGTCACCAGGCAGGACCGTGCTGGCCAGCCACCGGGCGGCTGGACGGCCGACCAGCGGCTCACCCGTGCGGAGGCGTTGCACAGCTTCACCGCCGGGGCCGCATACGCCGCCCACATGGAACAGGACCTCGGGACGCTGCGCCCGGGCGCCCTGGCTGACCTCCTCGTGCTCTCGGCCGACATCATGCAGGTGCCCGACGCACAGATCCTGACCGCGCGCCCCGTGCTCACCGTTCGCGGCGGCCGCGTGACGTTCCGCGATGGCCTCTGAGACCAGCCGCGCGCTGCTGATCGGTGCGCTGACGCTGGGCGCGGCGCTGACCGTGCTGACCTGGCAGACCGTGAGGATTCCCGGCTACGCACCGCACCGCGTGGTGGCCGAACTGCGCCTGGCCCAGGCCGGCGCGGTGCTGCTGGCCTTCTCGGCGGCGTTCCTGGCGGGCCTCGCGGCCTCCGGCCCGGGGCCCGTCGCCGCACTGGACATGGCGTGCGCCGTGCTGGCGTGCGGCCTGGCCCTCATGACCCTCGTTCGCGACGCCCGCGCGGCCCTCGCCTGGCTCGGCGGCGCGTTCCTCGCCCGGAGCGCCCTCGACCTGTCCCACCTGCTCGGCTGGCTGCCGCATGTCGCGCCTGGCGCCGTGGTCGGCGGCAGCCTCGTGGCCAACCTGTGGGGCGCGGCCTGCTGCGTCCTCCCGCTCGCCCGCACGCCCCTGAAATAGGGGCGCCTGCGCGAAGCAGCGGTGGCGGAGGTGTGGGCACGGGAACGGCCTTCGATCCACACTAGGGGACGGCCGGGCCGCGGAATGCGGTCACGCCCTCCCGGAGATCCAGACACGATGCCGTCTTCCTACAATCGCCGCCGGTTCCTCCAGGAACTCGCCGTGGCCTCCGCCGCCCTGCCCCTCGCGAGCCGAGCCCTGCACGCGCAGGCCGGGCGCAAGGTCCGCCACGCCAGCTTCGGCGCGTCGGGCATGGCGCTTGCCGACATCCGCAGCTTCTCCAGCCACCCGGCGTTCGACCTCGTCGCCGTGGCCGACGTCGACCTGTCGCGCACCGAACAGGTCAGGAAGCTCTTCCCCAACGTGCGGGTCTACCAGGACTGGCGCGAGCTGCTCGCGAAGGAGGCCGACGCGCTCGACTCGGTGAACGTGTCGACGCCCGACCACATGCATGCGCCCATCGCGATGGCCGCCATGGCCCGTGGCAAGCACGTGTACGTCCAGAAGCCGCTCGACGGCGACCGTGCGCGAGACCCGCATGCTGGCCAATGTCGCCCGCGAGAAGCGGCTCGTCTCGCAGATGGGCATCCAGATCTCCTCGCACCCGACGCAACTGGCGACCGAGGCGATGATCCGGAGCGGGTTCATCGGCAAGGTGCGCGAGGTGCACACGTTCTGCGACAAGACGTGGGGCGACATGTCGCCGATTCCCGCCGGGGCCGACCCGATTCCGGAGGGGCTGAACTGGGACATGTGGCTGGGGGTCAGCGACAAGCGACCGTACAAGAAGGACGTCTACCACCCCTCCAACTGGCGCAAGCGGGTGGGGTTCGGCACGGGCACGCTCGGCGACATGGGCTGCCACATCTTCAGCACGCCCATTCGCGGCGTGAACCTGTACCTGCCGCAGTCGGTGACGTCGTACGGGCCCGGCGCCGTCCACGGCAACTGGCCCATCGACGCCAGGATCAAGTTCGTCTTTCCGGGCACGGCGCTGACGGCCGGCAGCACGCTGGACTTCTGGTGGTACGACGGCGCGACCCGGCCGCCGCAGGAGGTCGCCGACGCGGTGGGCGGCAAGCTGCCGGGTTCGGGCGCTGTCATCATCGGCGCCGACGGCGCGATCCTGCTGCCCCACATCGGACCGCCGACCCTGCATCCGGCCGACAGGTTCGCCGGGCGGACGATCCCGACGGTGCCCGAGCGCAATCACTACCACGAGTTCCTCGACGCCGTGCTGAAGGGCCCGGGCACCACGTGCTCGGCGGGATTCGATTACGCCTCGCTGGTCACCGAGGCCGTGCTGCTCGGCAGCGTCGCCGAGCACTTCCCGAACGAGACGCTGCTCTACGACGCCAGCGCGATGCGCGTGACGAGCCACAAGGCACCGAACCAGCACTTGCAGCGGAAGTTCCGAAGGCAGTACCTGCTTGCCAGGCTCTAGCCAGCTCGGGTCGTGGCGGCCGGGCGCCGCGGTGCCGCCAGCACCATGACCTGTGCCGGGCATGCCGCGATCGGGACGGGCGCGATGCCCCAGATCCACGGGATGATCGCCAACGCCTGGTTCGACCGCGCCAGCGGGCGCGACGTCGCCTGCACCGGGGATGCGGCGGTGACCAACGTCACGTACGGCGCCCTGGCCGCACGTGGGGGCGACAGCAGCGCGCGGCTGGCCACGCCCACACTGGCCGACGAGATGCGGGCCCAGTTCGGCATCGCGCCCAGGGTCGTCACGATGGCCCTCAAGGCGCGCTCGGCGATTTCCCTGGCCGGCCACCGGTCGACGGTGTCGACGTGGTTCGACGGGCCGCGCGGGTTCGTGACCTCGCCGGCGATGCAGGCCCTCGGACTGGGCGGCGCCGTCCTCGACAGCAGCACGGGGGCGGAACTGTACCTGTCCAGGGAGGCAGCCGGCAGGCTGGGTGCCCTCGCGCCCCGCGAGTGGGATGCCCTCCGCACGTCCCTGGAGCAGGTGGACGGCATCGCGCGCGCCTGGCGAACGGTGGACCTGCTGGCCGGACGCTACGAGGCGGCGTCGGACAAGCTCGCCCACGCGGCCAGGCTCAGCGCGTTCGCCGGGCGATCGGGCGACATCATCCTGCTCCTCGACCCGTACTGGTTCCCGTACCACATCGTGGCCACGCACGGCACGCCGTACGCCTACGATCAGCACGTCCCCCTGGTGTTCGTCGGACCGCAGTTCGTGCCGGGGCGCTACACGGCGGTTTCGAGTCCGGCCGACATCGTGCCGACGCTGGCCCGGATCATCGGCGTCACGCTGGCGGCGGCCGACGGCATGGCGCGCGTCGATGCCCTGACCGCGCCGCCGGCCCGGCCTGAGACGACGGTGGCACACCCTCAGGACCAGCGCCCCACCACGCCTTGACCGGCCACATGGCGAGGCCGACAATGAAGAGGGCCGGCCATCCGGACCAGGCGCTGCGTCAGCCTGCAGGCCACACACGAAAGAGACTCCCGTGCGTCGTTCCGTGATTCCGATGGGGCTGGCTCTCGTGGCTGCCCTCGGCCTGGTCCTGTCGGCCCAGACACCCGACTTCACGCGTCGCCCGCGTACCGATCTCGGCGCACGCCTGCGTGCCGCCGCGCGGTTTGGAACCACGCACGTCCCGGGGCGTGTGCTCGTGAAGTTCCGCGCGGGGCTGCCCACACAGGCGCAAACCTCCGCTGTCACGATGGCGCTGCCTGGCACCGCCACCTCGATTCGCAGCGGTGAGGCGTGGGCGGACTTCAGCTACGTCGAACTGCCGCTCGAGGCGGACGTTCCGGCGGCCGCGGCCGCTCTGGCGGCACGACCCGAAGTGGAGTTTGCAGAGCCCGACGCGCTGCGCCATCCCGAGGTGACGCCGACCGACCCGTCGTACGCGCGGCAGTGGCACATGCGGGCCATCAACCTCGAGCGCGCATGGGACATCAACGACGGCGCACGCGACGTCGTGGTCGCCGTGATCGACAGCGGGCTCGCCATGGCCAACGACGTGCTGCGCTTCCCCCGCTTCTTCGGCGGGCGGCTGCAGATCGTCGACGTGCCGTTCGCGCGCAGCACCGACATCGTCTCGAACGACAGGCTCGTGGCGCCGTACGACTTCCTGTACGAGGACACGCTGCCGTACGACATGGACGGTCACGGCACGCACGTGACCGGCACGCTCGGGCAACTCGCCAACGCGGAAAGCGGCGTCGGCGTGGCCTACAACGCGCGCATCATGCCGATCAAGGTGTGCCTCAGTGAGTGGGAGGTGCTGTTCTTCCTGGCCGAGGACGGCGTGTCGACGGTGCCCCCCGCATTTGAGGGCGGCGTGTGCTTCTCGTCCGACGAGGCCAGGGCCATCCGCTACGCGGCCGACAACGGCGCCAAGGTCATGAACGTCAGCATCGGCGGCACGGACGCGTCGACGGCCACACAGAGTGCACTGCAGTACGCGGTGTCGCGCGGCGCCTTCGTGACGCTGTCGGGCGGCAACCGGTTCGAGGAGGGCAACGTCCCCGGGTACCCCGCCGTGTACGCCAGGGACATCAACGGTGTGATGGCCGTGGCCGCCGTGGGCCAGGACCTCAACCGCGCCTACTACTCCACGACTGGCGACTTCATCGAGATCGCCGCGCCTGGCGGGAACTCCAGAGTCGGTGGCGCCGCCGGGCGCGTGTGGCAGCAGACCTACAGGTCGTCCGCGATCAGCCTGAACCAGTTGGCACCTCGCTTCGACCTGCTCGAGGACGACGGCTATCAGGGCACCTCGATGGCCGCGCCACACGTCGCGGGCCTGGCGGCGTTGCTCTACTCGCAGGGCGTCAGGAACCCGGCGGCCATGGAGGCGGCCATTCGCCAGTTCGCGACCGACCGCGGCACCGCCGGTCGCGACAACGAGTACGGATTCGGCCTCGTGGACGCCCGCGCCACCCTTCGCGGCCTCGGCATCGCCAGATGAGCGGCCGGCGTCTGTCCGCATGGCTGCCCGTGGCACTCGCCCTGGCTCTGGCCACGTCCGCGGCGTCGGCGCAGGAGCCTCGACCGACTGCTCCGCAGGTACCGGTCGAACCTCCGCGGGCCGCTGAGGACCCGGTGGACCCCGTGCCGGAGGCTCCCGACCCGGACGCGACGCCGGAACCACGGGCGGCGGCGCGACGGTCATCCGCCATCCGGGCGCGGGGCTTCGGACTCGTGGGTTTCCAGTCGTTCACGGCGGCAGACAGCTTCTCGGCCGTGCTCGACTCGTCCAGCGGCATCATCTTCGGCGGGGGCGGTGGCCTGCTCCTCGGCCGGAACCTCTTCGTGGACGTCAGCCTCTCGCGCTTCTCCGCCGACGGGTCGCGCGTGTTCGTCACCGACGGCGGCGAGATCATCGACCTGGGCATTCCGGCGGAGGTCACCGTGTCGCCGATCGACGTGTCGATAGGGTGGCGGTTCGCGGGCACACCTCGTCCCGGGCCGACAGGCAAGCCAGGATGGCGACCGGTCCCCTTCGCAGGAGGCGGGTTCGGCTTCCAGTCGTACGAGGAGACGTCGGAGTTCGCGGACTCGGGCGACGATGTCAGCGACACCCACGGCAGCTACCACGTCCTTGGCGGCGTGGAACTCCCGTTCGGACGACATCTCGGCGTGACGGCCGACGCCATGTATCGCTGGGTGCCGGACGCGATCGGCACCGGCGGCGTCTCGGCTTACTACGACGAGACCAATCTCGGAGGCACACAGGTGCGGCTGCGGGTCGTGTTCACCTTCTGACTGGGGAGTCGGGAGTCGGGAGTCGGGAGTCCGGGATCCGAGATTCGTAGCGGCCGGACTTGTCCGGCCGACTGGACCGGGACACGTCCCGCACCGACGGAGTCAGGAGTCGGGAGTCGGGAGTCGTAGCGGCCGGACTTGTCCGGCCGACTGGGGCGGGACACGTCCCGCACCGACGGAGTCGGGAGTCGGGAGTCGGCAGCAGGCCTGGCCATGACACGACGTGTTCGAGCGGACGCGGCTGAACAGAGGAGGCCGAAGTCGTTCACCGACAGGGTGTACGACGCCGTGCGAGCCATCCCGGCCGGGCGCGTGGCCACGTATGGCGACGTGGCCGCGGCGGCGGGACGCCCCGGAGCGGCCCGGGCTGTGGGGACGTTGATGGCCACGAGCGGGCCTCGCCGCCTTCCGGCCCACCGGGTGGTGGCCGCCGGGGGTGCGCTGGGCGGCTACGGCGGGCACGAATCCGAGAAGGCGGCGCTGCTCCGGGCCGAGGGGCTGACGGTGCTGGGCCGCCGGATTCGCAACTTCGCCGCCGTGCGGTGGGAACCGTGAGGCTGCCCGGCGTTCGCCGTTCGTCTGAACCCGCCCCTGGTCCGGCTCGTACCACTAGCGACCTCCGGCAACGTTGTCGACAGGCTCACCGTCAAAGATGCCAGTGACGAGTCATGCCGCCGATGTGCGGCTCGCCGCACGATGCCGCACTGGAGATCTCGCGGCATTCGAGGAGCTGTACCGCGCCCACAGCACGCGCCTGTACGCCGTGGCGTACCGGATGCTCGGCAGGGCCGAGGACGCGGAGGACATGCTGCAGGAGGTGTTCCTCCTGGCCTTCCGGAAGCTCTCCTCGTTCAAGGGCGACTCGTCGCTGGGGACGTGGTTGTACCGGCTCGGGGTCAACGCGTGCCTCGACAGGCTGCGCAGCAAGGCCCGCCGTAACGACCAGCAGACCGAGTGGCTGGACGACGACCTGCCACCGGCTCGGGCAACCACCCCCGGGGGCGGCGTGCTCGACAGGCTGGCGCTCGAGCGTGCACTGCAGGCGCTGCCGGCCGGTTGCCGGGCGGCATTCCTCCTGCACGACGTGGAAGGCTTCGAGCATCGGGAGATCGCGTCGATGCTGGGGATTGCCGAAGGAACATCGAAATCGCAGGTCCACAAGGCCCGGATGCGCTTGCGGACGCTGCTCGACCGGGGCGGAGACGGAGGACGACGGGCGTGACGTGCCAGGACGCACAGCAGGCGCTCGATGCGCAGCTGATCGGCACACTTGGCCGCGAGGAGGCCGAGAGGCTCGACGTCCATCTCGCCGGCTGTGACGAGTGCCGGGCCCTGGCTGCCGATGCGCGACGCCTGCAGGCGGAACTGCGGGCGATCGGCGCCGAGGGTCCCGCACCGCGGGCATGGGAACGCCTGTCCGCGCGCCTGGAAGCCGATCCCGACATCCAGCGGGCCGCGGCCGCGGCGGTCGAGACCGACGCCCGGACGCACCGACTGGACTGGCGCTGGGTGGCGCTGGCCGCCGCGCTGGTCCTCGTGATCGCCGGGTCCCTGTTCGTGCTGCGGCGGGGCCTGGATACCGCGGAAGCACCAGCGGCACCGGTGACGGCTTCGGGGGCGGATCCCGCCACGCCGTCGGACCTGGTGACATCGATCGAGAGCGAACTCGATTTGGCGGCAAAGCACTACGAGAACGCGATCGCGGGGCTGGAACGGGTGGCGACCGAGACCGACTCGCCCCTGGATCCGGCGGTCATGGCCACTGTCAGGGCGAACCTCGAGATCATCGACCAGGCCATCGACGACAGCCGGCAGGCGCTGCGGACGGACCCGGAGAGCCAGATCGCGCAGGAAAGTCTGTTTGACGCCTTCCGGCGCAAGGTATCGCTGCTGCAGGACACGATTGCCCTCATGAACGAGATGCGGAAGGGCAATCCGGCACGGGCAACCGCGATTGCCTCGGGGCTGAACAAGGGATGATGAGCATGAACCGAATCTGGCAGGGACTGCTGTGTGCGAGTGTGCTGGCGCTGGGCGCGCCGCCGGTGCTGGCAGCACCGGGGACGAGCGTGATCGACGCCGAGCAGCCCGCGCCACAGCCACCGCCGCCACCGGCGACACCGAGGCCACCCCGCAGGCCCGCGCCGGACGACGGCGGACGGGAGCGCCAGTCGCGACGTGAGGGCAGCGGCGGCCCCTGGGTGGACGCCGAGGCCATCGTCCGCCAGTTCAAGGGCGGCGAGGGCATCACGCTCGAGTTGCTCAACATGTGGGGCGATGTCGTCGTCGTCGGCGGCAAGGGACGGGAGGGCCGGCTGTCGATCGTCCACCGCGCACAAGGCAGCGGGGCGGACGTGGACGCCCTGCTGAAGTCCATCGAGATCGAGGTGTCCGAGCACGCCAACCGCGTGGCCGTCCGCTCGGCGATCCCCCGCCCGAACCCGTCCGCTCAGCGGGCCCCCCGTGTGCGCGTCCGTACCGACTATCAGATCGCGCTGCCTGCCGGAACGGCCCTCGAGTTGAAGAACCTGCACGGCAACGTCACGGTGACCAACGTGCCGGGCGACGTGCGCGTGGAGTCGATGGGCGGCGACGTCGCAGGGGAAGCCCTGTCGCGCGTCCGCCTGCTGCGAAGCATGTCTGGCGACGTCATGCTCACCCGCAGCGTGGTCACGGGCGACACGAACCTCCAGTCGGTGAGCGGTGACGTCATCGCCACGGGCGTGAGGGCCGCCTCGCTGACGATGGGATCGGTGAGCGGCAGTGTCCAGATCAGGGAGTCGTCTCCGGAGCGTGCGCTCGTGCGGACGGTGACGGGCGACATCGAGTTCGCGTCGATGCCACGCAAGGCCGGGCGATACGAGTTGAAGACGCACGCGGGCGACATCTCCGTCTTCGCCCCGTCGTCCGGGGGCTTCCAGTTCGAGGCCAACACGTTCAAGGGCGACGTCTCCAGTGACGTCCCCACCGAGCCCCTCGTGCCTGGCACGCGTCAGGTACGCGGCACCGTCGGCGACGGGTCGGCCTTCTTCGACCTCACGACCTTTACGGGCGACATCCGGGTCGTGAAGAAGCGGTGAGAGCAGGAGCAGTCGGCAGTCGGGAGTCGGGAGTGGGGAGTCGGGAGTCGGGAGTCGGGGGCACGAACGGACGAGACGGCCGGAGCCGATGACGGTCTCACGTCGGCATTCGCCCCGTGATGGGCGTATAATCGCCGACGGAGATCAGGAGGCAACGGATGACGCGTAGAACGATGGCTGGACTGACGGGCGTGCTCGCTGCAGGTACGTTCGCGCTGCTGGCGACGACTTCACCACTGGCGGCCCAGCACAAGGCCCCGAATGCGCAGCCGGCAACGGCGGAGGCCGACACGTCGGCGCTGCCGACTGGCACGACGTCGCTCGGGACCGTACGCCTGCCGCGCGCCGTCAAGGCCAACGGCGAAACCCTCCCGGCGGGCAGCTACCAGCTGCGACTGACGGGAGAAGAGCCGCCAGCCCCCACCGGCGCAACCAGGCCCTACGAGCGCTGGGTCGAGTTCGTTCGGGGCGGCAAGGTGATGGGACGCGAGGTCGTCAGCGTCGTCCCGAACAGCGAGATCAAGAACGTCTCGAAGGGAGCAGGCCCGGCTGCCGGGAGTGCGAAAGTCGAGATGCTGCGCGGAGACGACTACCTGCGCGTCTGGGTGAATCGGGGCGGCAACCACTACCTCGTTCACCTGGTCCCGGCCTAGTCGGGGCTTCGTGTCGGGCGGGGCGCCTCAGGTGGTGCCCTGCGGAACGACAATGAAGGCCGCTTCCTCGCGGGGGCGGCCTTTCTTGTGTGTCAGCAGCCGCGGGCGGCGTGTTCGAAGAGGCCTGCGGCTCCCCCCTCGAGTGGGCGCCGACGGACTCGGAGCCGCCGCGTCCCCACGCCGCCGCGGGGCGCGTCAGAAGAACAGCGCGTCGCGCCGCTTCGTCAGGGCGTCGACGGGCACGCCGGGCGCGCCCACCAGGGACTCGAAATCGGCGAACTTCCCCGCCTGCGTGCGCGCCGTGACGATGGCGTCGGCCTCGGCCGGCTCCAGGTGCAGGACTTCGGCCAGATCCGCGGCAGACGCGGTGTTGACGTTCACCCGCCCGAAATCGGCCATCAGGTACGCGATGATCACGTCGTAGTCGTCGTCGTTGACGACGGCGCCGCGCGCCACCATCTGTTCGATCAACTCGTCCCACTGCGCTCGAAAGCGACGCCCCTGCACCACGCGATCCGACGTGTGGCACTTGATGCAGACGCGCCGGAACGCCTCGGGCGGTTCGGTGGACTCGCCGTCGCGCACGGGGCCCGCCGCCTGCGCCGGGATGGGCTGAGCGGATTGACCGGCCCGCGCCGTCCACGCCACCGAGGTCGCCCAGACAGCGGCCACCACCGCGACGGCCGCCGCCCGGCGCGCGACGCGCCGACAGGACAGGACGTGCGCTCCCGGCCGCATCACGGGTTGAGTACGAAGGCGGCCAGCCGTGCCCCGGCGCCCGCGATGACGTATTGACGGCCGTCGAGTTCGTACGTGATCGGGCCGTTGGTCACGTTGCCGATCCGTGAATCCCACAACGGTTCGCCGGTGGTCGCGTTGTAGGCTGCCAGGCCATTGGCACCCGATCCGAACAGCACGTTGCCCGCCGTCGTGAGCAGTCCGGAGTTGCCGCCGTACCGCGGCACGCTCCACCTGATCTTGCCGGTGCGGTAGTCGATGGCCTTGAGCTGTCCCTGTTCGGCATATCCGCCGCGGTCGGTGCCGCCCCACCCCATGGGGTTGTCGCTGGCGTCGTAGATGTACCAGACGCTGAACGCGCGGTTCGCGTTGACGTAGAACAGACCTGTCAGGGGACTGAAACTCGGCGAGAACCAGTTGGTGGCGCCCCCCTGGTTCGGCGTGACGAGCGCCCCGGCCACCTGCGGCCGCTTGGCAGGATTGGGGATGGGCTGACCGCGCTCGTCGTACCCGAGCGACCAGTTGGTCTTCACGTACTCGGCCGACACGAGGTTCTTGCCTGTGACGCGATCGAGCACGAAGAAATGGCCGTTGCGCGAGGCCATGGCCACGAGCTTGCGCGGCTGGCCGTCGACAGTGCCATCGAAGAGCACGGGGGTCTGCGTGGCGTCCCAATCGTGCGTGTCGTGCGGCGACGCCTGGAAGTACCACTTCATCTTCCCTGTGTCGGCGTCCAGCGCCACGAGCGACGCCGTGTACAGGTTCGCGCCTTCCCTGTTCCTGTACGCCACGACGGGCTGTGGGTTGCCCGTGGTCACGTAGATCAGGTTCAGGTCGGGATCGTACGTGATGGGCTGCCACGTCATGCCGCCGCCGTGTTGCGCCATGTCGAGGTTCGGCCAGGTCTCGAGCCCCGGGTCGCCCGCCTTCTGCGGCGTCACGTACCACCGCCAGATCAGCTCGCCGTCCTTCGGGTCGCGCGCGTCGAGGTAGGCCGGCATGTCGAGGTCGTCGCCGCTCACGCCGACGATCAGCTTGTCCTTCACGACGACGGGCGCCACCGAGCCGTAGTAGACCATCTCGAGCGAGCAGTACTCCTTGAACCACCGCTCGGCGCCTGTCTTGACGTCGAGCGACACGAGATTGCAGTCGGGCGTCACGAAGTACAGGGAGTCGCCGAGGACGGCCACCCCGCGGTTGCCGATGTGGATCCCGCCCCTGTTGCGCGTCCACGTGTAGTGCCAGATCTCGCGACCCGTCCTGGCCTCGACGGCGTACGCGTGATCGGGGATCGTGAAATACAGCACGCCGTCGATCTGCAGCGGCGTCGCCTTGATCGTCCCCCCGCCGGGCAGGTCGTACAGCCAGGCCAGGCTGAGGTGCCTGACGTTGCCGTCGGTGATCGATGCGAGCGGGCTGAACCGCTTACCCGAGTAGTCGCCGTTGTAGGTCGGCCACGAGGACGGGGACGGCTTCAGAATCTGCGCGACGGTGAGGCCCGACTGCTGGGCCACGACAGTCGTCGCGAGACAGAGTGCGACGAGAAGAGGGATCAGGCGCGTCATTTGAGGGACACCAGATAGGCGACCAGGTCGTGGATTTGCGTGTCGGTGATGACGTCGAGCAGGTCGATATGGGCCTGCAGGGGGTTGGTCACGACCACCTTCGTCCCGGGAACCTTGCGGACGGCGCGCACCGAACCGTCCTCGAGGCGCAGCGTCACGAAGAAATCACTCTGCTCGAGCAGCGTGCCGGACAGCGTGGGGCCAGCCGGCGGCGTGACCGTGGCCGTGATGGCGTTGGTACTGCTGCTCGCGGGTGCCGCGCGGCCGCGACCGCGGGCACCAGCGGCGCCAGGGAACAACATCCGCTGCTGCAGGTCGACGGGCGCGGGAATCCTGCTGGCGATGCCGGCCAGGCTGCGCGTGGTGGCCGTGTGGCAGGACGTGCACTGGCCCGGACCATTGAAGTAGGCCTCGCCGGCGGCCCGGTCGCCCACGAGGATGTCGCCGACGGTGAACACGGGCGAACCACGCATCGTGTCGTTGACACGCTGGCGCAGGAAGTGGGCGAGGCCGACGATCTCCTCGTCGGTGAAGGTGGCGCTCGGCTTGCCGCTCTGCGTCACGTGGCCAGCCTTCAGGAACGGCCCGAGCACGCTGCCGGGCGTCGGCGACGACCGATCGAAATTGACCGTCCGCGTCCGGATGATGTTCGGCCCGGTGTCGGAGCCGCGCGCCTGGGAGCCGTGGCAATCGACGCACTCGCGCACCCAGACGCCGCGCCCGCGATCGTGCGCGGCCTGATCCACCGACGGTGTCCGCGGCACCTGCACGACGGCACCGTCGGGCCGCGCCGGGATGGTGCCCCGGATCTCCCGTGGCTGCTGACCGGCTGGCGGGGCCTGCTGGGCCGACAGACCCAGCCCCAGGCCGGCCACGGTCGCGGCCCCGACGAATGAACGTACCTTGTGCATGCAGTCTCCCGGCGAGGCAGGGCGCGTGTCCCACCGCGCCGCTGTGGGTAGCGGCCGCGTGGGACACGCGGCCCTGCCTCCGAATGATCTATAAGCTCATCACGTCGAACTGCTCGTGATGGAGGTAGGCATCGGGACGGACGGTCACCTTCCGTCCGACGACCTGCTCCACCTCACGCAGCACGCCGCGCTCGTCCCCGGCGAGCGCCTCGGCAATCTCCGGATTCACGCGGAGAAGTACGCCGTTGCCGTCGAGATCGTTGCCGACCTTCCGCATCTCGTTGAGGATTTCCTGGCACACCGTGGTGCTCGACTTGATTGTGCCCGTGCCCGAGCAGTACGGGCACGCGTCGGTCATGAGCCGCTCGAGGCTCTGCTTCACGCGCTTGCGCGTGATGATGATCAGGCCGAAGTCCGACACCTGGATGGCCTTGCTCGGGGCGCGATCGCGCCGCAGTTCCTGCTCCAGCGTCTGGAAGACCTTCTGGCGGTTCTTCTTGTCCTCCATGTCGATGAAGTCGAGGACGACGATGCCGCCCATGTCGCGCAGACGCAACTGCCGCACGATCTCCTTCACGGCCTCGAGGTTGGTCTTGAGGATCGTGTCCTCCAGGCGTCCCGTCGTCTTCTTGCCGACGTAGCGCCCCGTGTTGACGTCGATTGCGACGAGCGCCTCGGTCTGGTTGATGACGATGTACCCACCGGACTTGAGCCAGACCTTGCTGCGCAGGGCCTTGTCGATCTCGGTCCGGACGCCGTACTCCTCGAAGATCGGATAGTCACGCGTATAGAGCTTCACGCGCGGCAACATCGCCGGCATGATCCGCTCGACGAGCGCGGTCACCCGCCGGTACTCCTCGGGCGAATCGATGCGGATGACGCTGAACTCGTCGGTCAGCAGGTCGCGTAGCAGCTTGGCCACGAGGCTCTGCTCGCGGTAGATCAGCGCGGGCGAGCGCTGTGTCTCCGACTTGTGCTTGATCTCCAGCCACACCTGGTGAAAGTACTCGAGGTCGCCGAGGATGTCGGCGTCCGGGCGATTGGCCGCCGCCGTGCGGATGATCACGCCGCCGTTGAACGCGTGCGCCTCGCGGAACTGGCGCACGATGCCGCGCAGGCGCGACCGCTCCTCGCGCGACTCGATCTTGCGCGACACGCCGATGTGGTCCACCGTCGGCATGAAGACGAGGAATCGGCCGGGGATGGTGACGTGTGAGGTGATGCGGGCGCCCTTGGTCCCGATCGGCTCCTTCACCACCTGCACGAGAACGTCCTGCCCTTCCTTCAGCAGGTCCTCGATGTTGGGTTGCGCGGCGCGCTCCTGCCGCTGACGACGATCGGCACCCTTCGCGGCCGCCTGGACAGCTGGCGTCTGGCCGCTGGCGCCGGCCGCGGTCTCATCGTCACTGCCGGCGCCGTCGGACGGCCGGACAAGTCCGGCCGCTACCTCGTGCGCGTGCCCGGCCGCTACCTCGTGCGCGTGCCCGGCCGCTCCCTCGTGCGCGTGTCCGGCCGCCGCATCGGCTGGGCCTCCGGCAGTTGCGTCGTCTGCGCGTCCGTCGTCGGCCCCATCGTCGGCCGGGGTCGACGGTTCGTCGGGATCGTCCTCGAGTGCCTCGACCGGCGTGATGACATCCGAGACGTAGAGGAAGCCGTCACGCTCGAGCCCGAGGTCGATGAAGGAGGACTGCATGCCAGGCAGGACCTTCGAGACACGCCCCTTGTAGACGTTCCCGACCACGCCCTGCTGGCGCTCCCGCTCCATGAAGAACTCGACGACCTGGTCGTCCTCGAGAATGGCAACCGACGTCTCGCGATCGGTCGCCGAGACAATCATTTCCTTGGTCATGCAGCAAGCTCCCGGCAACCGGACCGCCTGAGGCGTGCGTGCGACGCGCGCACGACGACACGAGGCCGGACGCTCGCGACCCGAGGGTCAGGTCGAGCTGTCGCAGCACCCAGTGCCACACGATCAGGAAGTACGTGGTCACCATCAATTCGCGAATCGCCGCATCCTCACATTGAGGATGAAGCCGAAACTCATGAGCGTGGCGATCATCGACGAGCCGCCATAGCTCATCAGGGGCAGCGTGAGCCCCTTGACCGGCGCAAGGCCGGCCGACATCGCGATGTTGTAAATCACCTGGAAGGCAAAACACGAGGCGAGCCCCACCACCAGGTAGGCCCCGACGCGGTCCCGCGCGAGCCGCGCCGCCTCGAGCGAGCGGATCAACACGAACAGGTAGAGCCCCAGCGTGACGAGCACGCCGAGGAACCCGTGCTCCTCGGCAAGCACGGAGTAGACGAAATCGTTGTGGGCGACGGGCAGGAACTTGTACTGGCCCTGCGTGCCGTTGAGGAACCCCTTGCCCGTGAGGCCGCCCGACCCCACGGTGATGCGTGCCTGGATCTGCTGGTAGCCCGCGCCGCGGGCGTCCTGTGAGGGATCCAGGAAGGTCACCACGCGCGACCGCTGGTAGTCCTTGAGCCCGTACACCCAGGCCACCGGTGCCAGGAGCACGCACACGAGCAGTGCGTAGCCGATGAGACGCGTGCGCAGACCAGCCGCATACGCGATGCCGCCGAGGACCGGCAGGAGCGTGACAGCCGAACCGAGGTCCGGCTGGCGGGCGATGAGCAGGAACGGAAGGAGGAGCAGGGCCCCGGCGATGACGAGGTCGCCCGTGCGCTGCCCGGAGAGTTTCTCGTGGCCGAACCACGTGGCGAGGAGCAGCGCCAGCGCTGCCTTGGCGAATTCGGAGGGCTGGAGGTTGAAGACGCCGAGCGATATCCAGCGGCGGGATCCGCCGGCCACGACGCCGAAGAACAGGACGTAGAGCAACAGGACCGCGATCCCGCCATAGAAGACGGGCGCATATTCGGACAGGGTGCGGTAGTCGATGAGCAGCACGACGCCCATCGCCACGAGGCCGATGCCGACGGCGGAGAGCTGGGTGTAGAACTCGCGGCCGACCGAGCCGCGAATGGGATCGTAGGTCGTGCTGTAGATCATCAGCAGGCCAACGAGGCAGAGCGTCAGGACGGCTGCCAGCAGGCTCCAGTCGAGATGCTTGTACAGGCGCTGCTCAAACACGTGCGCGCCTCCGGGAATCGGGCGTCGTGTTCCTCACGGGGCGCCTCCTGTTCGGGAGGCGATCGTCGGGACCGGGGTGGCCACCTGACCGACAGGAGGCGGCGCAGGTGCCGTGGTCCCGGGCCGATTGCCGCCGGCGACGACTGTGGTGCCCGCAGGGGCCGTCGGTGCGGGTGCCGTCGGTGCGGGCGCCCCGGGCACGGGCGTCAGCGTGGGCAGCGCACGCCCCTCCTGCTTGGCGAACCAGGTTTCCATCATGTACTTGGCGATGGGCGCCGCAGAGTAACCGTGCTCGGCATGCTCGGCGAAGACCACGCCGGCGATGGTCGGGTTGCTGGCCGGAGCGAAGAACACGAACCATCCGTGATCGCGGAGGTCGCGTTCGCTCCCCTTGGCCCGGGCCCTGCCCTGATTCGAGATGACCTGCGCCGTGCCCGTCTTGCCGCCCACGTCGTACCCGACGATGCGCCCGCGGCCGCCGGTACCGGCGGCATTGACAACCATCCACAGGCCCTCGCGGACGACGTCGACGTGCCCGGGCGAAATGCCGAGGTCACGCTGACCTTCGGGGGGCGGCAGTTGCTCCCAGCCCTTGCCGTTGTCCACGGCCCGGACCAGGTGCGGCACGATCCGCGTGCCTCCGTTGGCCACCGAGGCCATCATCACCGCGAGCGACACAGGCGTGACCGACACCTGCCCCTGGCCGATCGATACCGAGATGGTCTCGCCGGCGTACCACTTCTCACCCGTCCGCTGCTTCTTCCAGGCCGTGGAAGGCATGATGCCCTGGGTCTCGTGCGGCAGGTCGATTCCGCTGATCTCTCCGAGCCCGAGCGCCGTGGCCCACTTGTGAATCCGGTCCACGCCGAGCAGATTGCCGAGCGTGTAGAAGTACACGTTGCAGGATTTCTCGAGCGCCTCGCGCATGGCGACCGAGCCATGTCCGCCGGCCTTGTGGCACTTGAAGTACCGTCCGTAGAACGACGCGCCGCCGCCGCAGAAGATGCGCGTCTCCGGGCTGATCACACCCTCCTGGAGACCCGCCACTGCCACGGGGATCTTGAACGTCGACCCTGGGGAGTAGCGGCCCTGGATCGCGCGGTTGTTCAACGGGCGCAGCGGGTCGGTCAGCAGGCCGTTCCATTCCGCCCGGCCGATACCTACCGCGAACGAGTTGGGGTCGTACGCCGGCAGTGAGGAGAGTGCGAGCACTTCGCCGGTGGACGGCGCCAGCGCGATGGCGGCGCCCCGGAAGCCGTAATGGCGGAACGCCTCCTCGGCGGCTCGCTGGACGTCGCCGTCGATTGTCAGTTGCAGGCGTCGCCCCTCGACCGGCTCGTCCTCGCCCAGGACATCGATCTCCCGGCCGCGGCTGTTGACGATCACGTGTCGCGCGCCGTCTGCTCCCATCAGCAGCGGGTTGTAGGTCTGCTCGACGCCGGCCTGCCCCACCACGGCGCCGCCCTGGATGTCCTTGTATTCCGGACGGGCCAGCTGCGCGTCGGTGACTTCCCCGACGTACCCGATCAGGTGGGCCGCCATCGAGTCGGGTGGATACCGCCGCGTGGGTACCTTCTCGATGACGACGCCCGGTAGCTCGAGCCGGTGTGCCACCACGGCGGCGATCTGGGCCTCCGTGGCGTCACGCACGACGACAATGGGGCGATACGCGGGGAGCCGTTTGCTGCGATCGAGCGCGTCGTTGATGGTCTCGATGGCCGCGCCGGTCAGGTCGGCCACGGCAATGGCCGTCCGCGCGACGTCGTTGGCCTGCTCGCGGACGATGGAGATGTTGAAGGCGAAGCGGTTCTCGACGAGCACGGCGCCCCGACGGTCGAAGAGTACCCCCCGCGGCGCCACCAGGGGCAGCGCCCGCTGGTGATTGTTCTCGGCCATCTCGAGGAACTGCTGATGGCGCGCGACCTGGAAGTACCAGAACGCCGTCGCCAGCGCGAGGAACACCGCGGCGAGGCTCCACTGGAGCACGCGCAAGCGCAACGGCAGGTTCAGGCGTTCCTCGGCAAACGGCATCGTCCGTGCGGACCGGGCGCTCAGCGCACCAGTCGTCGTCCCTCCGCGCGCCTGGCGTACTGGCGTCGCCGCCACCACTCAGGTCCGCGCTCAATCGTACGGGTGGCGACCACCCCGACCACGGCGTTCAACACGCTCTGCAGGAGCAGTTGGCGCCAGGGGCGGCCGATCCCGTGTCTCTCTATCATGGCGTAGAGCCCCAGGAAACAGATCCCGTGCAGCCACGTCATGGCGAAGAACACGACGCCGCGGGGGATCACGCTGCTCACGATGAACTGCGTGGCCACCACGCCGGCGACGAACCCGGCCAGGGTCTTGGCGAGGCCGGCGACGCCGAGCACCCCCCCAGACAGCGCATCCTGGCAGAGCCCGGCGATCGTGCCCGTCACGAGCCCCGCCGTCGGGCCAAAGAACAGTGCCGTTCCGACCACGACGACCAGCACGAGGTCCATCGCGATCAGGCGACCGAACAGCTGGTACCCGACAACGGTCTGCAGCATCAGCGCCACGACCGTCGCCAGCCCCACGAACACGAGCCGGCTCATGGCACAGGCGGTCCTGCGGCCGGTTCGGCGGTCGAGGGCACCGCGACACGTCCGGTCTCTCCTGCCGCTGCGCCCGGCTTCGCCCCAGCGGGTGCCGGAGGCGCTGACGGTTGGGACGGCGAGGTGGCCGCCAGCGGCGCCGGCTGCGGGCCCGTCGCGAGCAGCACCGTATCCAGCGACGAGAAGTCCACCCGCGGCCGGATCACGATGAGGCGGTACAGGCCGGAGCCCCGTTCGACCTTCTCGATGCGGCCGATCACGAACCCGCGCGGGTAGATGCCGTCGAGGCCAGACGTCATCACCAGGTCGCCCGGCACGACATCGGCCAGGTTGGACACGAAGTCCATGCGGAGCGGCGTGTCACCTTCGCCCCCCACCACGACGCCGCCGGCGCCGCTGCGCTCGATGACGGCCCCCGCTCCCGCGTTGCGGTCGATGATCAGCTGGACCTTCGCCGCGTGCGCCGCCGGTTCGTCGATGACACGGCCGACGACGCCGAGCGGCGACAGCACGGCCATGTCGCGCCGAACGCCGTCAGCGGCGCCCTTGTCGATGGTGACCGTGCGGAACGCCGCGGCAGGGTCCGCGGCAATGACCCTGGCCACCATCGTCGCCGGCAGTTCAGTGCGGCGCAACTGCAGGACTTGCTCGAGTTGCTCGGTACGGCGGGCCTGAGCTTGCGCATGCTGCAGCTCGACGCCCATGCGATCGAGCTGCTGCTCGAGCGCGTCGGCGCGGGCGCGATGCCCGCGCAGCGCCACGTAGTTGCCCCACGCGCCGCTGATGCCCTCCGTCACCCAGGACGTTGCCGCCTGCACCCGCGACAGCGCCCCGAAGATCGTGGTCTCGAGCACGCTGACGCCCTGCTGGGAGCTCACCTGCGCCGAAATCAG
Source organism: uncultured Acidobacteriota bacterium (assembly GCA_963715265.1). GTDB lineage: Bacteria > Acidobacteriota > Vicinamibacteria > Vicinamibacterales > Vicinamibacteraceae > Luteitalea. The sequence continues at coordinate 520,304 of CAVQRQ010000002.1, read as the reverse complement.
CAACACGTGCCCGAGCAGCGCCGCCACCAGCAGGTAACCGGTGCGCTTCTGGAATTCGAGAACGGGGCCGCGGTCGTTGGTCAGCACGCGAGTCGGGGAGTCGGGAGTCGGGAGTCGGGAGTCGGGAGTCGGAAACTGCGATACGGCCTACGGAATAGTGACGACGGGAATCGGGATACGTAGCCGCGGGACTTGTCCCGCGGGCCGCGCGCCTGCGCGCCGGACGAGTCCGGCGCCTACGAGAGTGTGACGCCTGGGCGGTGCATGGCCGCGCCCTCGGCGTTCGGCGCTAGACATTCATCAGTCAATGGAGATCTTCCGCAGCAGGTTGAAGTCCGACAGCATCTTGCCGGCGCCGAGGACCACCGACGACAGCGGATCCTCGGCCATCGCCACGCGGCAGGCCGGTCTCCTCGCGCAGGCGCTTGTCGAGGTTCTTGCAGCAGCGACCCGCCGCCGGTCAGCACGATGCCGCGGTCGACGATGTCGGCCGACAGCTCCGGCGGCGTCCGCTCGAGCGCCACGCGCACGGCGTCGACGATGACGTTGACGGTCTCGGCCAGCGCCTCGCGGATCTCCTCGTCGGTGATCGTGATGGTCTTGGGCACGCCTTCGACCAGGTGGCGCCCCTTGATCTCCATCGTCAGCGCGCTCCTCGAGCGGGAAGGCGGAGCCGATCTCCATCTTGATCTGCTCGGCCGTCCGCTCGCCGATGAGCAGGTTGTAGTTCTTCTTGATGTACTGGATGATCGCCTCGTCCATCTCGTTGCCGGCCACGCGCACCGCCTTGCTGTAGACGATGCCGGCCAGCGAGATGACGGCGATGTCGGTCGTGCCGCCGCCGATGTCCACGATCATGTTGCCGGAGGGCTCGGTGATCGGCAGGCCGGCGCCGATGGCGGCGGCCATGGCCTCCTCGACCAGGTGCACCTCGCTGGCCTTGGCGCGATAGGCGCTGTCCTTGACCGCGCGCTTCTCCACCTGGGTGATCTCCGACGGCACGCCGATGACGATGCGCGGACGCACCCAGACGTTCCGGTTGTGGGCCTTCTTGATGAAGTAGGTCAGCATCTTCTCGGTGACTTCGAAGTCGGCGATGACGCCGTCCTTCATCGGCTTGATGGCGACGATGTTGCCCGGGCGTGCGGCCGAGCATCTCCTTGGCCTCCTTGCCGACGGCCTCGACTCGGCCGTTGACCTTGTTGATGGCCACGATCGACGGCTCGTTGACGACGATGCCCTTGCCCCGCGCGTAGACGCACGTGTTGGCCGTGCCGAGGTCGATGGCCAGGTCACTCGAGAACAACGAGAACAGCGAACGCAGACTCACTCGGTGGTACTCCTCTTGAGACGGCCGGCCGGGACAGCCGGCCCTACCTTCGCGGCGGGACGCGCTCCCCTGCCGAGCAGGACGGCCCTGATGCCATTGCGGCCGTGGCGCTTGACCCAGTACATCGCCTCGTCGGCGGTCCGAATCAGGTCAGCGGCCGTATACGTGGGACGGGTGACCGTGGCCACGCCGACCGAGACGGTCAGGCGCACGTCGACGGTCCGTCCCGACAAGAACGTCTGTGCGGCCACGCGCTGCTGGATCCGCCGCGCCACGCCACTGGCGTCGCGCTGGCTCGTCCCCGGCAGCACAACCACGAACTCGTCGCCGCCATAGCGCACGGGCGTGTCGGTCGCCCTGACGCAGGCCCGCAGCAGGTGCCCCACCTCGACGAGCGCCCGGCTGCCGAGCAGGTGGCCGTGGCGGTCGTTCACGCGCTTGAACGCGTCGAGGTCCAGAAACACCAGCGACAACGGCCGGCCCGTCCGCGACAGCCGCGACAGCTCCCGATCGACTGTGACATGCAGGTGTCGGGCGTTGTACAAGCCTGTCAGGTCGTCGACCGACGCCAGTGCCTTCATGCGGTCGAGCTGCCGCGCCCTCGACAGAGCCAGCCCCACTGGTTCCAGCACGTCGGCCCAGAGCTTGTCGGCGGTTCCATCCACGTCCGGCGGCCGTGGCGCGGGGGCCGCCGCGACACCGGCGATGACACCCACGATCTCTTCTCGGTCGCGGAGGACCCACACGACAGCGGCGGCATCCGGACCGACACCGAGCGACGCGCGCACCGACGCGGCGCTCCAGTGGCCCCCAGCCGACAGCGCGGCCTCGGCCACGACGACCGCGGCGTCGGCGAACCGGCGTTTGCGGGTGTCGCCGGCGAGCACCTCGATTCCGGCGGGCCCCGGAACCGCAACCGCCCAGACCGGCAGCGGCAGCCATTCCGACAGCCTGGCGACGAGAAACCGTGCAAGAGCTGGCCCGCTGACATGCCGCTGGAGGTCGAGCCACCAGGCGTGCAGGGCTGCCCGTGACCGCAGCTCACGCCGGGCGGAGCGCGACAGACGGGGCAGATCGAGGACCAGGTTCACAGGGGGTGACTTCGAGACGGATGGCGGCAAGATTGTGTGCGTGAGTGGCTAACGCCACGGCCGCTATCATAGCCTTGCACATCCAGTGCCGTATAATGATGGGTCTTTGTGCCGACATGGCCGCGTCTCCGTCAGGGGGCGGCGGGAGTCGTCGGCCCCCCGGAGAACGACCGTATGACCATGCTCGACCGGATGCGTCGCCACCAGGGGTGGCTCAAGTGGAGCCTCGCCCTCGTGGTGCTCACATTCGTGTTCTTCTACGTGCCCGACTTCCTCTCGCCGCCGACAGGCACCGGCGCGACAGGCGAAGCGGTCGCCACCGTGCAGGGGCGCCCGATCACTGTTGGCGAGTTCACGCGGGCCTACAACGCGCAGATGGCGCAGTTCCGGAACGCGTATGGCGGCAACATGAGCCCGGCCATGCTGCGGCAGCTGGGACTCGACCGCCAGGTCCTGCAGCAGATGATCGACCAGCAGGCCGTGATCGCGGAAGCCACGCGCCTGGGGATCTCCGCGACCGACGCGGAAGTGCGGGAACGGATCATGAGCATCCCCGCCTTCCAGGAGAACGGCCAGTTCATCGGCGAGCAGCGGTACCGGCAGCTCCTGCGCCTGCAGCGGCCGCCCATCACGGCCGCCCAGTTCGAGGACGAGATCCGCAACAGCGTGATCCTCGACAAGATGCGCGCGACGCTCACCGAGTGGATCACGGTGTCGGACGCCGAGGCCGACGCCGAGTACCGCCGCCGCAATGAAAAGGTGACCCTCGAACTCGTGTCGTTCCCCACCGTGTCGTTCCTCGACCAGGTGCAGGTATCGGATGCCGACGTCGCCGCCTACTTCGAGCGCAGCCAGGAGACCTACCGCATCGGCGAGCGGCGCAAGGTGCGCTACCTGCTGCTCGACGCGCAGGCCATCCGGAACAACATCACTGTCCCCGAGCAGGACATCCAGCGCGCATACCGGCAGAACATCGACCAGTACTCGCAGCCCGAGCAGGTCCGCGCCAGCCATATCCTGCTGAGCACCGAGGGGAAGGAAGAGCCGGCCGTGCGCGCCAGGGCCGAGGAACTGCTGAGCCAGATCAAGGCCGGCGCCGACTTTGCGGCCCTCGCGCGTGCCAACTCGCAGGACCCGGCCAGCGCCAGTAACGGCGGCGATCTCGACTTCTTCGGCCGCGGCCGGATGGTGCCGGAATTCGAGGCCGTCGCGTTCTCGCTGCCCGTCGGCCAGTTGAGCGACGTGGTCCGCACGCAGTACGGCTTCCACATCATCAAGGTCACCGACAAGAAGGCAGCGGAGGTCCAACCGCTCGATGCCGTGCGGCCGCAGATCACCGAGCAGCTCAAGTTCGAGCGGGCCCAGACGCGCGTGCAGGACCTGGCCACCGCAATTGCCACCGAGGTCAAGGCGCCGGCCGACCTCGACACGGCTGCCGCCAAGCGTGGGCTCAAGGTCCAGGAATCGCCGCTCTTCACGCGCACGGAGCCCATTCCGGGGCTGGGCGCGTCGCCCGACGTGTCCGAGCAGGTCTTCGCCCTCGAGGCAGGCAAGGTGAGCGGGCCGCTGGGCACGGGGACCGGCGTGGCCTTCGTCACCGTCACGGGAAGCGAAGCCGCCCGCGTGCCTGCCCTGTCAGAGGTGAAGGAGCGGGCCACGGCCGACCTGAAGCGAGCCAGGGCCCAGGAACTGGCCAGGGGCAAGGCACAGGCGTCGGCAGCCGCCCTCAAGGGCGCGGCCGACTTCGCCGCAGCCGCCAAGGCCGCTGGCCTCACGCTCCGGACGGCCGAGGACATCGCGCGCGGCGCGGCCATCCCGGAAGTGGGCCCGAGCCCAGCCGTCGATCAGGTGGCCTTCTCGCTCCCGGTTGGCAGCGTCAGTGACCCGATCACCACGCCCAACGGCGCCGTCGTGCTGCGCGTGGCCAGCCGAAGCGACGTGGCTCCCGACGCTCTGACACAGAACCGGGAGGCCATCCGGCGCGAGTTGGCCTCGCAGAAGCGGTCCCAGTTCTTCGCAAGCTACATGACCAAGGCCAAGCAGGGCATGGGCATCAGCATCGACCAGGCCGTCCTGCAGCGGCTGACGACCTAGCGTCGAAGGGATCGCGTCGGCGCGGGACCTGTCCCGCGGGCAGGGCGCCGGACAAGTCCGGCGCCTACGAGATCCATTGAGTGGTCCATGGCGCCAGCGCCACCAGCCAGGCAGGCAGGAATCCGAGGGTCGTAGCCGCGGGACTTGTCCCGCGGGCGGCGCCTTGTCCGCGGGCAGGGCGCCGGACAAGTCCGGCGCCTACGAGATTCATGAGAGGCCGGCGCCTACGAGATTCATGAGAGGCCGGCGCCTACGAGTATCCGTGAGGGTCCGGTCGCGAGGTGTGGGGTGGGAGTTACCTCACGAACACCCAGGGCAGCAGGGCGAGCGACTCGCCCCGCTGCAGCAGGCGGAGCGGCCGGCGCACCGCGGCGAGGGTTTCGCGGTCCTGCTGGCTCAGGAGTGCCTCGCCCAACGATGCCCGCATGTCCTGCGCGGCGCCCATCGTCGACAGCACCTCGAACACACTCGGGCGCGGCGGGTAGACCACGGTCTGCACCGCGTCGTCGGCGCCGATGCCCGCCCGCTGCCTGGCGATGGCCATGGCCCGCGGGAGGCCCCCGAGTTCATCCACCAGGCCCCGTTCGCGCGCCTGCCGCCCCGTCCAGACACGGCCCTGTGCCAGCGCGTCGATCTTCTCCGGCGTCGATGCACGGGACTCGGCGACCTTCTCGACGAACTGATCGTAGAAGGCCTGCATCTGCTCCTCGATCTTGACGCGCTCGTCCGGCGTGAAGGGACGCATGCCCGAGTACATCTGGGCATAGCGGCCCTCGCTCACCGCCTCGATCGTCATCCCCAACTTGTTGTACGTGCCGCTGGTGACGAACTTCCCCGAGAAGATGCCGATCGAACCCGTCAACGTCCCTGGCTGCGCGACGATGACGTGCGCCGGCATCGCGATGTAATACCCGCCCGATGCCGCGAGATCGGACATCGAGACCACGAGCGGCTTGCGCGCGCGCAGCAGCATGAGTTCACGCCAGATGACGTCGGAGGCGACGGTCGAGCCCCCGGGGCTGTCGATCCGCAGGACGGCGGCCTTGATGCTGTCGTCGTTGCGCACCTCGCGGATGTACTCGGTGAGCTTGTCGGATCCGACGGACTCGCCCGTGGGTCCGGTGCCGCCCTCACCCGACACGATCGTGCCGACAGCGTAGAGCACGGCCACGCGCGGCGCGTTGAGGCCGGGCCGGGTGCCTGGCATGACGGTGAGGTACTGGCGCAGCGGGATCTCCTTGAATCTGTCTCCGAGACCGCTCGTCTTGCCGATCTCGTCCATGTACGCCACGTCATCGACGAGCCCGTTGGCCAGCGCGGCCGCGGGCAGCATCGGCCCCTGGTCGACGATGGCCCGTACGTCATCCACCGACTTCTTGCGCGCGCTCGCCACCACCGCGACCAACTGCTCGAAGGCGTCGTGGTTGAGTGACTCGGTCATCTCCCGATGGGCAGGCGTGAATCCCTTTTCGGTGAAGGTATTGACGGCGGTCTTGTAGTCACCGATGTGCAGCAGGTCGGGCTGGGCCCCGATCATGTCGAACGTACCGCGCAGGAAGACCTGATAGCTGGCCAGCCCCATCAGGTTGAGCTGCCCTGGGGGCACCAGGACGACGCGGGATGCCGCCGAGGCCAGGACGTACTCGCGGTCGCCAGCGAACTCGAGCATCGCGACGAGCGGCTTGCCTGACGATCGGAAGTCGACCAGCGCATCGCGGAGCTCGTGCACCTTGCCCCAGAGGGCGGGAGCCGAGATGGGACGCAGCAGGACGCCCGTGATGCGCGTATCCGTCTTGGCGGCCCGAAGCGCCGCACTGACGCTGCGGACCGTGACCGGCTCGTTGAAGAGGGAGTCGAACGGGTTGGTCGAGTGCTCCTCGAGGTCGCCTTCGATCTTCAGTACGAGGACGCCCTTGTCCGGAACCCCGGGCGGCCGCCGGAAGGCCACCCACGACAGCGCGACGAACGCTGCCGAGACGAGGACCGCAAAGCCCAGCAGGACGACCACCACCCATACGCCTCGACGGACAGCCACACTCGTTCCTTTGAAAGGGTCGGCACTGCCGTGGCAGGTGCCGGAATTGTCGATGTCTCAATCAGGAGGATAGCACCCGGGTTTCCGCCACACGCGGCCTCGCCCCTTCCGCACGGGGCGGCAGGTGCGCTATACTTCGTCGTCTGTGACCGACCCGGTCACGCGCCCCTTGCGGAAGTGGCGGAATTGGCAGACGCGCAGGTCTCAGGAACCTGTCGGGGCAACTCGGTGAGGGTTCAAGTCCCTCCTTCCGCACCAATACTTTCAGACGAGTCGGCATGACGGCCGAGTCGGCATCGAGTTCGGCCAAGCTGGAACTCGTCAGGAATCAGGTGTGGCATCGTGCCCGCCTTGAAAAGGTGCCGACAGGCACCTTTTTCTGTCTCGTTTCCTGACAGGCGGAGAATCCGGTGGCGGCACTTCCTCGTCGCCGCCCGGATTCGCGGACATCACCGCCGGGCACAGGACTTGCGGTAGTCCCGTGCCGTGGTGGAGTCGACACCGACACCCTCCACGCAGGAGACGACCGATGCGCATGCTCCCTCAGCGTCGCCGCGTGCTCTGGAGACTTCACCGTGCTGGCCAGCTCGTGCGGTGCGACTGCGCACCGCACGCGTTCGGCCTGGAACTTCGCCAGCTGGTCAATGGCAAGCTCGTCATGAGCCGGGTCTTCGAGACGCGCGACGCGCTCGATGTCGCCGCCACGGCGTGGCTCGACGGCCTGCTGCAGCGGGGCTGGCGCGAGGCCAGGCCTCAGGCGACAGGCCCCGTACGGGCGGCGTCCTGACGCCGCTTCACCCTGACGCGGGCACTGCCCTCCGGCGCCCCGAGCAGGCTGCTACACTCGCCGGATGAGCGTGGCCGGCGGTCCCTACGTAGCCCTGGCGGTCCTCTGCCAGCGCATCGACCTGCAGCCGGATGGAACGGCAAACGTCATCGGGATCGTGGACGGGCTCGCCATCGACGACCCCTCCGACGAGGCGACCCCGCCGCTCGTCATCAACCTGCGCGCCGTGATCGCGCTGCGCGGTGGCGCGGCACGGGGCCCGAAGCGCATCACCCTCCGCGGATGGTTCCCGTCAGGGAGTGAGGGCCTGGCCGCAGACAAGATGGTGGCCTTTACCGACGAACGTCCGGCCGTAACCCTCAACCTCCCCCTCGAGCTGGAGTTGCCGGAAGTCGGCACGTACGTCTTCGACGTGCTGTGCGACGACCAACTGCTGACGGCGCTGACGCTGGATGTCCAGCAGCGCTAGCCCGGCCGTCCAGCCGTCCAGCCGCGCTCGTCCGAATGTCTGGCGCATCGGCTGGTTCGTCAGGGGATGCAGGCCATCGGACCCGGCGTGGGCGTGTCGACAGCGTCTGCGGATCGCACCGACAGGAACTGCACCCGGGGCGGCACGGTGGGCGCCAGCGTGATGGCCACGCGCAGTGCGCCGCGTTCACACGGCATCACCCACTGCCCCCGCAGTGCGTTCTCGGCGACGAACGGGCCGTCGGCCCGACAGGCCCCATGCCTCGCGCGCAGCATCTCCATCTCGCGGCGGCGCCGGTCCTTCGCGATGTCGAGGTAGAGGTTGTTGGCCGCGATGCGATCGGCGAGACCCTCATCCCACGCCTGGATCAGCCGAGTGACGTCGGCGCGCAGACTCGTGAGCGCTGGCGACGCCTCCGGCTCCCGGCGCCTGAGTCCGCCCGATCGCGTCAGGGCCTCGAGTGCCTCGTCGAAGCGAGGCCCCCACGCGGTGTAGGTGAGCGATCCCATCGCGACAAGCCCGACGCCGTACTCCGGCAGCCAGCGCATCTGCGAACCGTATCCGGGCAGTCCGCCCGAATGCGCCACCACGTGACCGAATGTGCAGGTCTGGGAGACGCGGAGCCCGTAGCCGTAGCCCCCCGCGTTGAGGTCGAGGCCACCGCCCGCACCGCGCCGCGCTGTCGCGAGACTCGTGCGCCATACCTGCTGCATCTCGCGCCGGGAGGCGCGGCGCAGCGGCCCTGTGTCGGCGGCATCCCGCGGCGGCCACGCGTCGTTCGACCAGGCGACGTAGCGTGCCAGGTCGCGCAGCGACGTGAGCATGCCGCCCATCGCGCCGAAGGCACCGTCGGGCAGCGGGGGCTCTTCCTTCCAGCGCTCGTCCTCCCACCTGTATCCGCGGGCCAGCAGGCCGGCCGGAACCGCCGGCGCGTCCAGTGTCGTGGCCGACAGGCCGAGCGGGTCGAGCAGGCGCGTCTGCACGTAGTCGCGGTAGGGCCGGCCGGACACCTGCGAGACGATGCGTCCGAGGATCGCGAAGCCGTAATTGGAGTACTCGTAAGCGATGCCCGGCGGGTTCGAGAACGGGATGCCGCTGGTCATCAGGGCGGTCATCTGGTCGTCGGTGATGGCCAACTGCTGGTCGCCCCACGGATTGTCCTCGGGGAACCCGGCCGAGTGCGTGAGGAGATGGCGAATGGTGATGCGGGGTGAATCCGTCGTGGGGTAACGCAGGCCCTTCAGTTCCGGGATGAAGCGCTCGGCCGGATTGTCGAGCGACAAACGGCCCTCGTCGCGAAGCATCAGGATGGCGGCGGCCGTGAAGCTCTTGGTCATCGATGCGATGCGGAACACCGTGTCAGCGGTCACGGGAGCACCGGAGGCGACATCCTGGACGCCGTGCGTGCCTGCGTGCACGAGTTCGCCGTCCACGACGACGCCCCACGCCATTCCGGGAACGTGCGCGTCGCGGGCATAGCGTGTGAATATCGCGTCGATTTCAGGGAAGGCCGGCGCCAGCGCGACGACACGAGCGGATGGTGGCGTGGCCGCCGGGGCCTGCGCCGCCGCCGGCAGCACCGCCATCAGCGACAGACCCATCGCGGCACTCGCGAGGACCGAACGACTCATCAATCCCATCAGATTCCCTTCGGATCCGGCTCGACGATCGGCGCCGGCTGGGCGGCCGCCCCCGCCAGGATGCCGCCGTCCACATGCAGTTCGACACCGGTGACGTACGAGGCGGCGTCCGAGGCCAGGTAGAGCACAGCCTGCGCGACTTCCTCCGGACGGCCCATGCGGCCGAGCGGCACCTCTCGTCCGAGCGCGGCGATCGCCGCGTCCCGAGCGGGGCCCTCTCCCAGCACGGCATCCCACATCGGCGTGAGGATGGCGCCCGGATGCACCGAATTGCAGCGGATGCCGTACCCCTGCTCGGCACAGTACAGGGCCACGCTCTTGGTGTGGTTGCGGACGGCGGCCTTGCTGGAGGCGTATGCGGCAGCGCCGGGGATCCCGACGACGCCGCTGCGCGAGGACACGTTGACGATGGCGCCGCCCCGCAGCTTCATGAGTCGAATCCCGTACTTGCAGCCGAGGGCCACGCCATCGAGGTTGACCGCGTGCACGTGCCGCCACGACGCGAGATGGAAGTGCTCGGGATCGTGGGGCCCGCGTTCGAGCAGGCCCGTGATGGCGGCGTTGTTGACGAGGACGTCGAGACCGCTGTAGGTCCGGGCCACGTGTTCGGCGGCAGCCTGCCAGTCTTCCTCGCGACTCACGTCGAGATGGCGGTACTCGGCGCGACTGCCCAACCGGGCGGCCGCGCCCTCGCCTTCTGCGTCGTTGATGTCGGTCACGATCACCGTCGCGCCTTCACGGTGAAGGCACTCCGCCACCGCGCGGCCGATTCCACGTGCGGCGCCCGTCACCAGCGCGATGCGTCGATCGAGTCGGGACATCGATTCCACCTGCCGGGGGCCTGGCCTGAACCAGGCACCCCGGGGCCCGGGTTCGCTAGTCCGGCGCGGGGCCGGCAATCAGGGGCTCGGTCTTGCGCGTCTCGGGTCCGTTTTCGGTGCAGACGGCGTACTCGCTCGGGTACATCGACACACCCGCGACCTCGCCGGCCTTGTTCGCGATGTAGAAGTTCAGCCCGAACCTCGGGTTGCCGCTGCCCTTCGGGTCGAGCAGGCGCTTCTCGATGGTGTTGGCCTTGACGCGGCGCAGTGCTTCCATGCCGGCGTCCTTCGGGGACCGCCCCTGGCGCAGCTGCTCGACGATGAGGTACGAGCAGAGTCCATAGAGGTTGGCCTCGCCGCGACCCGTCGACCCGGCGGCGCCGATGTCGCCGTCAACGTAGAGCCCGGCGCCGAGGATGGGCGAATCGCCCACGCGGCCCGGGATCTTCCACGCCAGTCCGCTCGTCGTGGTCACGCCACAGATCTCGCCGCGGGCGTTCACGCCGTTGCAGTTGATGGTGCCGAAGTAGTGGTCCTTCTCGATCAGACCGTCGCGCACCATGGACCAGCCCGCGTCGAACGCGGCGTCCGCGCGTTTGTCGGGGTCGAGGAAGTGCTCCGGATCGAGACGGCGCTTCCACTCGAGCCACAGCCTGCGCGACGTGTCGGTGTTGAGGTCGTCCTCGACGGTGAACCCCAGCTGCGTCGCGAAACGCTGGGCGCCGGCACCGACGAGCAGGTGGTGGTCGGTGTTCTGCAGCACCGCGTGGGCGATCTTCGACGGCGTGCGTACGCCCTCCAGCGCCGCGACGCCCCCGGCCCGCTTCCGCGGGCCGTGCATGCAGCACGAGTCCAACTGCACGACGCCATCGGCGTTGGGCAGGCCTCCAAACCCCACGCTCGTGTCCCTTGGATCGAGTTCCACGATGTTGACGCCGGCAATCAGGGCCTCGAGCACGTCCGTCCCTGCCGTCATCAGGCGGAAGGCGCGGACGACGCAGGTTTCCTGCCCGTCGTGCGTGTACCTGTTGCCGTTGGCCGAGGCGACGACGACGGGCCGGGCCTTGCCCTGCAGGATGGCCGGCGCGCCCTCGAGGCGCGAAGCGAGTCCCAGACCGGCCGCCGCCGCACCGGTCCGGACGAAATGGCGGCGATTCACATGGGATGGCATGCGGCTGAGTGTACGATAGCTGACCTGTGGCGGCGCGGGTCTGCGCCGGCCCCCTCAAGAGGACCATGCCCGACTTTCCCGTGATTCCCGACCGTATTGCCGCCCTGCAGGAACTGGCCAGCGACCTGTGGTGGGTCTGGCACCGCGATGCGCGCGAGGTCTTCCGCCGGCTGGACTACAAGGTGTGGCGCCTCACGGCGCACAACCCGGTGCGCATGCTCCGCCTCGTGAGTCCCGAGCGCTACGCCGAGGCCGCTGCCGACCCCGCCTACCTCGCCCTGTTCGACGACGTCATCGGCCAGCTGCGGGCGGCGCGCACCGGCGAGCACACGTGGTGGGCCGCCCGGACGAGCATCGGGCGAGACCGCCCCATCGCCTACTTCTCGGCCGAATTCGCCATCCACCAGTCGCTGCCGATCTACGCCGGTGGCCTGGGCGTGCTGGCGGGCGACCACTGCAAGGAAGCGTCGGACCTCGGCCTGCCGTTCGTCGGCGTCGGGTTCATGTACCCGCAGGGCTACTTCCATCAGACCGTCACGGCCGACGGCTGGCAGGAAGAGAAGTACGAGCAGATCGACTGGGAGAACGCCGCCACGCAGCGCGCGCTGAACGCCGACGGTCACGAGTTCGTCATCGCTGTCCCGCTCGGGAACCGGACCGTGCTCGTATCGGTCTGGCACGTGAAGCTCGGGGGCATCTACGCTCTACCTGCTGGACACCAACCTGCCGGAGAACGCGCCCTGGGATCGCGAACTGTCGGCACGCCTCTACGGGGGCGACCGCGAGACGCGGGTGCAGCAGGAAATCATCCTGGGCGTCGGCGGCGTGCGGGTGCTCCGCGCCCTCGGCTATGACCCGGCCGTGTGGCACCTCAACGAGGGACACGCGGCGTTCGTGGTGCTCCAGCGCATCCGGGAGTACCTCGAACAGGGCTATTCGTTTGCCGACGCGCACGAAGCGGTGCGCCGCAGCACGGTCTTCACCACGCACACCCCCGTGCCGGCCGGACACGATGCCTTCCCGTTTCACATGGTCGAAACCCACCTGGCCGGGTGCTGGGGCGGCCTCGGCGACCATCGCGAGGACTTCCTGGCGCTCGGCCGCCACGACAACGGCGGCGGAACGCTGTTCAACATGACGGCCCTGGCCATGCGCAGCGCGGCGGGCATCAACGCGGTCAGCCAGTTGCACGGGGAGGTGACGCGCGAGATGTGGGCGCCCCTCTGGCCAGGAACTCCCGCCGCAGGAGGAACCGGTCAAGGCCGTCACCAATGGCGTCCACCTGACCAACTGGCTGTCACTCGAACTGACCCTGACCCTCGACTCGTACCTGCCCTCCGACTGGCGCGCCCGCCACGACGACCCGGCTGTCTGGGACGCCATCCTCGACATCCCCGACGCCGTACTGTGGGAGACGCGCGAAAAGATGCGCGCGTACATGTTCCACTTCGTGCGCGCGCGGATCCGCGAGCGCTGGGTACGCGAGAACGTGCCGGCGGCGCGCGTCCTGGCGGGCGGCACGCTGCTCGATCCGGAGGCGCTGACGATCGGCTTCGCGCGGCGCTTCACGGCCTACAAGCGGCCCGAGTTGATCTTCCACGACCCCGACCGCCTGGCACGCCTGCTGAACGACCCCAGCCGGCCAGTGCAGATCGTCTTCGCCGGCAAGGCGCACCCGGCCGACGAGAGCGGCAAGCACGCCCTCCAGGGGATCTATCGCCGTGCGCTGGACCCGCGGTTCGGCGGGCGCATCGCGTTTGTCGACGACTACGACCTGCACGTCGCGCACTACCTGGTGCAGGGGTGCGACGTGTGGCTGAACAACCCCCGCAAGCCGCTCGAGGCCAGCGGCACGAGCGGCATGAAGGCCGCCGTCAACGGCGTGCTGCACCTGAGCATCGGCGACGGCTGGTGGGCCGAGGGCTTCGTGGGCGGCAACGGCTGGATCATCGACCCGGGCGTCGAACACCATGACCCGGGCGCCCAGGATGCGGCAGACGCCGACGCGCTCTATCGCCTGCTCGAGAACGAGGTCGTGCCGGCCTTCTACGACCGCGACGACCACGACATCCCGCGCCGGTGGGTCGCGGATGGTGAAGGAGTCGATCCGCACCGTCGCCCCCCGGTTCTGTACCCGTCGCATGGTCAAGGAGTACGTGGAGCGCATGTACGCTCCCCGCGTTCGAGGCGAGCCTCGACGAGCAAGTGAGCGCAGGAGGGCGAACCGGGCGTGTTGCCCCGTTCGCCCCTGTCGCCTTGCCCATCGTCGCCCCGCTGCCAGGCGTACAATGCGCCGGATGTCCCGACGCACCGTCTGCCAGCGCGCGTTGTCCGCTCTGTGGCGCCAAGGACGTCTCCGAACCGCGCGGTGACGAGACGTACTGCCGCGACTGCTGGGACAAGAAGATCGCCGTCGAGGAGATCGTCGCGCGCGAGTTCGCTCTCAAGCGCTACATCCGCGCGCACAGCGCGGAGAAGTACCTCATCTACCACTCGACGCTCAAGCGTCCCTGCGGTCAGCTCATCGTCGTCGACGACGGCTACGACCTGTTCCTGACGCTGGTCCTCTATCCCACGTTCGGCTGGGACGAGCCCGCGTATCACCTCGAAGGCGACCCGGAGGCCCGCACGTTCGCACGAGGTGCTGGTGGACGTGGTGGTCGCGCCGAAGTCATCGAGCCGTGGGGCGGCGGCAAGTGGCACCTCGAGATCATCCGCTCGACGGCCGCCGACCCCGAGGAGTGGAACGGGGAACTGTAGGGCTCCGGCTGGACCGCTACGGCGAGTGGACCCGGCGTCAGCCGGAGGCGCGGCGCCTCACGTCAGGGCGAGGTACTCGTGGACGAAGCGGACGACCATCGACCCCTCGCCCACGGCTGACGCCACCCTGTTCATCGCGTTGGCACGCAGGTCGCCGGCCGCGAAGATGCCGGGCACGCTCGTCTCGAGAGGCAAGGGCTCGCGATGGGCCTTCCACACCCGCGCGAAGCCCGTCGCCGTGAGGGCATCGCGTCCCGTGCGGACGAATCCCCGCTCGTCGCGCAACACCTCGGGCGGGAGCCAGTCGCTGCGAGGCCGGGTGCCGATGAACACGAACACCGCGTCCACGGGCTCCTCTCGCGTACCCTCCCCGGACGTGGCGAAGGTCACTCGCTCGACGTGGCCTGTGCCTTCGACGCCGACAATCTCCGTCTGCACCCGCACGGCGATGTTGGGCGTGCGCGCGATCTGGTCGATCAGGTAGCGCGACATCGTGGTGGCCAGCGACTCCCCGCGGATCACGATCTGGACGTCGGCGGCATATCGCGACAGGTGCATCGCGCCCTGGCCTGCCGAATTGCCGCCGCCGACGACAACCACGCGCTTGCCCGCGAAGACGGGCGCCTCCGTGGTGGCCGCGCCGTAGTAGACGCCCGCGCCCGCGAGCGCCGCCATCCCGGGCGCGGGATGCTCGCGGTAGACCATCCCCGTGGCGGCCAGCAGCGTGCGCGTCACGACCTCACGCCCGTCCCCCAGCAGGACGTGCTTGTAGCCGGCCTCGACCCTGACCCCTTCGACCTCGACGGGAACGAGGCACTCCGCTCCGAGCCGCTGCGCCTGGGTGACGGCGCGACGAGTCAGTTCGCTCCCGCTGACGCCAGCGGGAAATCCCAGGTAGTTCTCGATGCGCGAGCTGGTGCCGGCCTGGCCACCCGGCGCGTGCCTGTCGAGCAGCAACGTCTGCAGCCCCTCGGACGCGCCGTACACGGCAGCCGCGAGTCCGGCTGGACCAGCGCCGACGATCACGAGGTCGTAGATGTCGAGCGTCGCAGCGAGGGGCCGCCCGAGCCGCTCCGCCACCTCGCGGGGCTCGGGGCTGCGCAGCACGCTGCCGTCGTCGAAGAACAGCACCGGGAGGTCCTCGTTGGCGACACCGGTGGCATCGAGGAGCACGCGAGCGTCCGGGTTCCGCTCCACGTCGAGCCAGCGATACGGGACGAGGTTGCTCCCGAGGAAATCCTTGATCGCGTGCGAGCGAGGCGACCACTGGAAGCCGACGAGCCGCAGGCCGGTCTCTTCGGGCCGGGCCTCAGCCCCCCACGCGTCGAGCAGGTCGTCGACAACCGGATAGAGGCGTTCCTCCGGGGGGGCCCAGGGCTTGGAGAGATAGTGATCCAGGTGCGCGTCGTTGATGGCCTGAATCGCCGCGTCGATGTCCGAGTAGGCGGTGAGCAGCGCACGACGGGCCTGCGGGTAGTACTCGCGCGAACGGGTCAGCAGCTCGGTGCCGTGCATGCCCGGCATCCGCTGGTCGCTGAGGACCAGCGCCAGGGCGTCGCCCCTCGCCTTCAGTTCCTGGATCGTGGCGAGGGCCTGATCACCAGACACGGCACTCATCACCATGTATTCCCTGCTGTACTGCGCCCGGAGGTCGCGGCGCACCGCCGCAAGCACCTGCGGGTCGTCGTCTACTACGAGAAGGATGGGCTTGGTCATGAGGGCGAGCGGCTCGACGCCGCGTCGGCGATCGGCAGGCACACGCGGAACTCCGTGCGCCCTGGTGCGGACTCTACTTCGATGTTCGCCTTGTTGTGGGCCAGCAGGCGCCGGACGATGTCCAGGCCGAGCCCGGTCCCCTGGCCGACAGGCTTCGTCGTGAAGAACGGGTCGAATATGCGGGCCAGGTACTCGTCCGGTATGCCCGGGCCATCGTCGACGATCGACACGACCACCTGCTGCCGCTGACGCCTGGCCGCCACGGCCACGTGGCCCGAGACGGCGACGGCGTCGATGGCGTTGTCGATCAGGTTCGCCCAGACCTGATTCAGTTCACCGGCGAAACCGAGCGCGCGCGGAAGGCCCGGCTCGATGTCGACCGCCACGGACACCGATCGCGCTCTCGCCTTGGACCGCAGGATCGTGACGGTGTTGCCCAGGTTCGTGGCCAGATCGACAGGCCCGGCCACTGCCGCCTGATCCATGTGCGTGAACCCCTTGATCGCCTGCACCAGTCCGACGATTCGCGTGGCGGCATCCTGGATCTCCGACGCCAGGTCGCGGACCGTGCAGCCGGCAGCGGCCCAGCGCAGCACGGCCTCGAGGGCTGGTCCGGAGACGGCCCCGGCGAGCGCGTCGAGCGCGTCGAGCGTGACAGCGGTCTCGGCGAGCACGGCGGCGATGCCGGAGTCGAGTTCGTTGTCGTCGAGCCAGTCGGCGATCGCGTTCTCGCGCTCGGCTCGCTGTATGGGCGACAGGACGCCTGACGCGGGTGAGGCGACGCACGATACGCGCGCCGCGTCGATGGCCGAGAGCTGTTCCTCGGTCAGGCGGGACGCACCGAGCACGCGGGTTGCGCGTTCCGCCTCGTCCAGGCGCTTCTCGAGCAGCACCGCGCTCCGTTCGATGGCGGCCGCCGGGTTGTTCAATTCGTGCGCAAGGCCAGCCGAAAGCCTTCCGAGCGAGGCCAACTTCTCGTCGCGCAGGTCGTCGGACGTGAAGTGGCGCGCGCGATCGAGCATCGTGTGGACGAGGATCGAGGTGACTGCGTAACACTCCCGCGTCAGCGCCGGCAGGAGGTCACGGTGGAGCGCCAGGACCGTGGTGGGCACGAGCGTCACCGTGTCGCCCGGAGGATTCGTCAACCGGGAGAAGGGCAACACGCCCGTCACGTCGCCCGACCGCCACTCCATCACCGGGTGTGGACCCGCGCCCCGATCGACGAAGATCGCGATGTGCCCGGTCAGCACGACGAGCATCTGTTCGACGACGATCCCTTTGCTCGCCAGGACCACGCCCTCAGCCACGTGGCGCAGCGTGCCGTGGCCGGCAAGCCACGCGAGTTCCTCACGTGGGGCCGACCCAAGCGTCCTGTGCATGGAAAGCTGTTCGACGAGTTCGGTCAGTGGCACGTCATCTTGGATGTTTGGTTCATCCCATCATATGCCGGGCCCCGCGCCGGCGAGGCGGTCCGCGTGTCGCCCGAGGAAGGGCCACCGGGGCGTGCCCCCGAACGCCACACGAACGAGGGACCACAGCCACAGCGCGATGCCCAGGACGACAAGTCCCTGCGCCGCCCACAGGCTCGCCCGGAACAGCGTGAGCGACCACAGCAAGCCCACCGCCGCCAGACCGAGGAACAGGAGTCCCAGCAGGGCAATGGCACCGAAGCCGAGCACGGACTGTGCCGCATGCCACCGGGTCTGCGCGTCGCGCCCCTCGAGCCACAGCACGAGCGCCCCGCTGATCCAGCCCGCCGAGTACGCCAGCAGCGCCGCCTGCCGCCGGCTCATTCCAAGCGACGTCTCGGCGCCACGGGTGCCGGACCGCGGCGGGGCAGGAGGGGCGGAGACGGTCATGCGGCGATCAGCGTAAACCACATGGGGATGCCGCCGCCTGCACCCGGGCGATTGGTCTCCTGGCGAGCGGATTGGCACCGCTCACGCGGCGCCCGGATGCAGGAACGCCCGCTCGAGGCGGGCGTTCTGCGTTCGGCGTTCCACGTTCGGCGTCGACGTTCAACTCCCCGCCTTCTCGAACCGCACGGGGCCGTCATGCCGGGGCAACCCGGCGACAGCGAATGGAGAGGTGACCGTCGCATTGACGCTGGAGCCCTGCACCGGTGGCACTTCCTTCCACAGGACGACCAGTTCGTCGCCCTCCTTGCGGGCGCCCGTGATCTCCACCTTGTAGCCGGTGGTTGGACGGTTGCCGACGAAGACGCCGACGACCATCATCTGGTCGAAGGCCACCTGGGGCGCGGCCTGCTTGGTGGGCAGGGAGGCCCAGAGGCTGTTCCACTCCTCGGCGCTGCGGACGACCGACTCGCGCGCGGTGGACCCGTTGCTGAGCGGACCGTGCGCGATCGGCACGATGCGCGTCGCGGCGGCGGACGCCGTTTCGGACGTGGGCGGACCGTAGACGGCGAAGGTCAGTTCCCGGAACACGGCGGGCTTGGAGAGGGTTGGCTTGGCTTCCACCTTGAGCACGTAGAGACCCGGCGTGAAGTCCTTGAGCGGGATCTCGAACTGGGCGCCGTACCCACCGCCCTTGCCGCCGCCGAACTCGGACGACTTGCGCGCCTCGGTCGAGCTGAAGACTTTCGTGCCGTCCACACGTGTGACGCTGGTGGTGATGTCCACGCCGTGGGCTGGCTGCAGCGAGTCGTAGACGTCGACGTACCCGAAGATCGACTCGATGGTCGCGAACCCGCGGGTGGTCGTCGGCGGCGCGGGCAGCAGCTTCTTGAGTTCCTCGTCCATGCGCGGCGTGGGGGTCAAGGCGGCTCCGGACGAGGAGAGCAGGATGCCGCTCATGCTGAACGGCTCGGAGAAGTCCGGCACCTCGAGGTCGGTGAAGACGGACCCCAGGGTCCCGTTGTTCGCCTCACGCGCGGCGACGCGCAACTGGTAGCGCCCCGGAGGCAGGTCCAGCGTCGCGACCGAGCGGATCCCCGCCTGCGCCATCAGGTCCCGCGTCTGCTTGCGCAGCTTCAGATCGAGGTTGGCACGATCGCCATCGGGCACCTTGCCCGTCAGGTCCATGGCCATCATGGAGATCTCGAGGCCGTTGGTGTACGTGTCGCCGTTCTCCTTCAGCGCGAGCCGATCGCCCTCGACCTGGACCGTCACGGCCACCGACGCCTTCTTGTCGACGCCCTTGAACGGCGCCGCCTGGACCGACAGGGTCAGCCCGGGCGTGGGCAATGCCGAGTTGAGCGCCGTCCGGACCTCGGGCGACGTGCCCGCGGCCGACTCGGTGACCCGACGCTCCTCCTTGTCCTTCGGTGCCTGGTAGGCCTTCCTGGCGAAGACCTTGACGTCCTTGCGATTGACCTTGACCTGGATGCGGCGCACGCTGCCGTTCCTGCGGTCGTCGGTCGGGTAGTACCCGAGGAGGTAGTACGAGCTGTTGTCGCGGACGATCCGGTCGTAGATCCGCTCGAAGTCGTTGCTGTTGACCGAGTAGGCGCCGCCGGTCTCCTCGGCGAGCGACATGAGGCTCATCTGCGCGAGCCGCTGCTCGTCGCGAACGTTCCAGGGGTTCAGGCCGAGCGTGACGTCCTGTGGCGGCGCCTGCATGTCCATCTCGTCGTCGGACATGCCAACCAGACCGCGCGGGTCGATGGTGTAGTAGGCCACGTTGCTGCGCGTGGCCGCGCCGATCGCATCGCGCATCGAGTACAGCACGTCGCTCGCGAACCGCGCACCCGTGTTGGTCCCCATGATGTCGGTGATGTCGTAGTCGATGCCCTCGCTGAAGAACAGCACCGACTTGCGGCTGCCGTTGATCGTCTCGAGGAGCCGCGACACGTTGCGCAGCGTGTCCATCGCGGAGCGGGCGTTGAAGGCGCGCTCGGGATCCAGCATGTCGAGCGCCCTGTCGCGCGCCGCGCCCTCGTCACCCGTCGACCGCATCGCGTTGAGGAACTCCACGCGGTTGCGGTAGTCGGACAGCCGCTCGAGCGTTGCCGAGCGGATCTTGAGCCCGATGAACTTGTCGACGGCAGACAGCAGCAGGTCCTTGTTGCTCGTGAACTCCTGCGACGCGTTGTTGCGCCCGCTGGCGTGGATGATCGCGACCTGGTCGTCGGCGGCGACGTGCTTCTCGATGAACTGGCGGGCCGCCCGCTTGACCTGCGCCGACCGCTGCGCGCCGGTGTGGAAGTCGTCGAGGACGATCACGTACACCCGCCCGTCGCGGACCCCTTCGTTGTTGGCCACGTCGAACTTGAGCGGGCGCCCCTCGATCAGCGTGCGCTCCGGTTCGCGGAAGGGGATGCTGACCGGCGTGAACACCGAAATGGTCTGCGGCTTGCCGTTCTCGAGGATCTCGAAGTCGGCCCTGGTCAGGTTCGACACCAGGATTCCCATCGTCGTCGGTGACGATGGCCGAGACCTCGACATAGTCGATCTGGGCGCGGAACGTCGGCCGCTGGACACCATCGGGCCCGACCTGCGCGGCCGACGGCGGGACGGGCGCCTGTTGTGCGGCGGGAGCGGGAGCCTGAGCGCCGCCCTGCTGGGCGACGAGGGCGGCCCCGGCCAGCAGCGCGAGCATCGCCGTGGAAGACACGAATTTACGCATAGCAGTACCGAAGGCGTGCGGCACCGGCCCCTGTCGGGACGCGCCGCCTGGAATGTGCGCCGGCATCAGCGCTGGGTAACACAGGATTATAAGACGCACTCGGGGCGCGCGCAGTCGAGTCCGCGTCGGCGGGACCCGCCAGGCGCCCCTCCACCCGACGGATGAGCGCGCCGCCCTGTCGTCGCACCGGGCCGGCACCACCGGGTGCCCATCGGCGTCCAACTCTGTACCTGCGGCTGAGCCGCCGTATACTTTCCGGATGCCCCTCGACGTGGCGGCGGTACAGGCGAGTCTCGCGGCAGCCGGACTGGACGGCTGGTTGCTCTACGATTTTCACGGATCGAACCCGATCGCGCAGTCCCTCGCCGGCTTGACCCATGCGCCGAAGATGACGACGCGTCGCTGGTACTACTACATTCCGGCCCGCGGGGAGCCGAGCGGGCTGGTCCATGCCGTCGAGCGCCACAACCTGGACGGCCTGCCAGGCACGATGCACCCCTACGCGGGGCGCAAGTCGCTGGACGACGGGCTCGATGCGCTGCTGGCAGGCGCCACGCGCATCGCCATGGAATACTCCCCCGAGTGCAACATCCCGTACCTGTCGCGGGTCGACGCCGGCACACTGGAGTCCGTGCGGCGCCGCGGCGTCGAGGTGGTCTCGTCGGGCGACCTCGTGCAGCAGTTCGAGGCCGTGTGGACGCCAGCACAGGTCGCCACGCACCAGGCCGCGTCCGACGCCCTGCACCGGATCAAGGACCGGGCGTTCGACGCCTTGCGGCAGGTGGTGGCCGGGACGCCCACGACCGAGTTCGCCCTCCAGCAGCAGATGGTTCAGTGGTTCGCCGACGAGGGCCTGGTCAGCTCGGATCCGCCCGTGGTCGCCGTGATGGCCAATGCCGGTAACCCGCACTACCTGCCCACCGCGTCGTCACATCAGCCGATCGGACGCGACCAGCTCGTGCTCCTCGATCTGTGGGGCAAGCAGGCGACGCCAGGCGCCGTGTACGCGGACATCACGTGGGTGGCCTACACCGGTGCCCGCGTCCCGGCCGAGATGGCGCGGGCGTTCGACGCGATTGCGAGGGCCCGTGACGCCGGGGTGTCCACGGTTCAGCTGGCGCTGGATGCCGGCCGGTTCTCGCGAGGCTTCGAGGTGGACCGGGCCGCCCGGTCGGTGCTGGAGGAGGCTGGCTATGCCGACGCCATCCTGCACCGCACCGGCCATAGCCTGGGCGAAAGCGTCCATGGGAATGGGGCCCACCTCGACGACTACGAGACCCGCGACGAGCGGCAGTTGCTGAGCGGCTCCGGGTTCACGATCGAGCCTGGCCTGTACTTTCCGACGTTCGGCGTCCGCACGGAGATCAACGTCGTCATCATGGGAACCGAGGCCCGCGTGAGCGGGCCCCGCCAGGGGGCCATCGCCGCCCTGGAGCCGTAGTCGGGACGGAGACCACGCATGTCCACTCGCAAGACCACCCTCTTCTACGCCGTGCTGCTGGCCATCGCGTCCGTTGCCATCGGCATGGTCCTGGCGTCGCGCCTCGACCTGTCGCCGACGTCGGCCGCCCAGTCGGCTGCCGCCGCCCCCCCCGCCAACAGCTCGCCCATCACGGGCAACATCGATGCGACCACGTTCCGGACGATCGCGCGCGAGGTGTCACCAGCGGTGGTGAACATCCGTACCGAATCCACGCCGCGCACCGAGGAGCTCACCGAGTTCTTCGGCGGCGAGGATTTCCTGCGCCGCTTCTTCCCCGACCAGGTGCCGCGCGGCAACGAACGCCCGAATCAGCGGCAGCGGCAGCCGCAGACGCAGGGCGCCGGGACGGGGTTCATCATCAACGCGGCCGAGGCGCTCATCCTGACCAACAACCACGTGGTCGAGAACTCCAACAAGATCCACGTGGCGTTCTACGGTGAAGACGGGGACATCGAGTACGAGGCCAAGATCGTCGGGCGCGACCCGCTGACCGACAGCGCGCTCATCCAGTTGCTGAAGAAGCCCGAGACCGCCCTGCAGCAGGTGAAGTTCGGCGACTCGGACCAGATGCAGCCGGGCGACTTCGTGGTGGCCATCGGTAACCCCTTCAACATGAACCACACGGTCACCGTCGGCGTCATCAGCGCCCTTGGCCGCCCGTTCACCGTGGCGCCGTCGCGCACGGTGAACATGCTGCAGACCGACGCCGCCATCAATCCGGGCAACTCCGGGGGGCCGCTCCTCAACGTGCGCGGCGAAGTGGTGGGCATCAACACGGCCATCCTCAGCGACAGGGGCCAGGCATCGAACATGGGGATCGGCTTCGCCGTCCCGATCAACCTGGTGCGTGAACTGGTGCCGCAGCTGCAGTCGGGCAAGGTGACGCGCGGCATGATCGGCGTGTCCATCCAGGCCATCGACGCCGAGGCGTTCGAGGACTACGGCCTCACCAGCCGCGCCGGCGCGCTCGTCAACACGGTGACGTCCGGCGGTCCCGCCGCCAAGGCCGGCGTCAAGGCGCTCGACGTGATCGTGGAGTTCAACGGGAAGGCCGTGAAGAACCGGGATCAGCTCGTCGAGATGGTCACCCGGACGCGGCCGGGGAGCACCGTGCCGCTGGTCGTGTTGCGCGACGGCAAGAAGACGTCACTCAGCGTGACGGTGGGTGAACTCGACCTCGAGGCCGAGGCCGGCGCCACACCTGACGAGGAGAGCAGCGTCGAGGAGACCGCGGGCTTCGGCATCGGACTCGAGGACGTGACGCCCGACATCGCCCGCCGGCTCGAGCTGCCGCGCAGCACCGGCGGCGCGATCGTGACCGAGGTCGACCCGAGTGGCGCCGCGGCGCAGAGCGGGCTCCGTCGCTTCGACGTCATCACGCAGATCAACGGGCAGCCCGTGACCAGCGCGGCCGATGCGGCCAAGAAGCTGCAGGCCATCGCGAGCGGCCGTCTCGCCCGCATGCTCGTGCTGCGTGGCGGGCAGGAACTCGGGTTCGCCATCCGCAAGGAATAGTGGTCGAGCGCGAGATCAAGCTCGAATACCCCTCACTCGAGGCCGCGCGTGCCGCCGTCGGCACGCTCGGCCTCCCCCTGCTCCGCCCGCGTCGCCTCCAGGACGACGCGCTCTACGACACCTCCGACGGACGGCTTCGGCTCCAACGTTGCACGCTGCGGCTGCGCCTGGACGGTCCGACTGGCATCGTCACGTACAAGGGACCGCCGGAACCGGGCCTGATGAAGGTGCGGGCGGAGTTCGAAACGAGCGTCGGCGATCCCGTCCGGACGCGCCTCATCCTCGAAGCCCTCGGGTATGCGGTCACCTTCCGGTACCAGAAGTACAGGGAGGAATTCGGCGATGCAGCGTGCATCGTCTCGATCGACGAGACGCCCGTCGGGGTATTCATGGAACTCGAAGGCGACGCAGGCCGGATCACGGCGCTGGCCGAGCGGCTCGGGTTCGGCCCGTCGCAGTACCTGACGGCGTCGTACGCGCAACTCCACACCGAACGCGGGGCCGCCCACGGGCTCGGCCCTCACATGCTGTTTCCCGCATGACGTCCTGGCCGCCACCCGCGCTGGTCCTCACGGCCGGGCTCGGCACCAGGCTTCGCCCGCTCAGCGACTACCGCGCGAAGCCGGCGATGCCCGTGGGCCGGGACGTCCTCGTGGGACTCATCCTCAGGAGCCTGGCCGCCCAGGGGATTCGGGAGGCCGTGCTCAACCTGCATCACCTGCCTCACACGATCACCCGTGAGGTGGGCGACGGCTCGCAGTTGGGCCTGCGGGTACGCTATTCGTGGGAACAGCCGCGGGTGCTCGGCTCCGCCGGTGGACCACGACACGCCCTGCCGCTCGTCGACGGCGAGACGCTGCTCATCGTCAACGGCGACACTCTCTGCGACATCCCGATCCGTGAACTCTGGGAAGCGCACCAGGCCAGCGGCGCGCTCGTGACGCTCGGCCTGATGCCGCATCCGGAACCCGGGCGCTACGGGGGCGTCCTGCTCGACGCCGACGACGGCAACAACGGCGTGGTGCCCCAGACGCCCACCGCGTCCTCCCCCAGCGGCAGGCGACTGGCGTCTGGCGCAATCGGCGGCTTCGTGCCGCGCACGAGTCCCGTCTCCAGCGTCCACTTCCCCGGCGTCCAGATCGTCCAGCGGGACGTGCTCGCGCCGCTGCCCGACGACACGCCGGGCGAAAGCGTCGCCGGTCTGTACCCGCGCCTGATCGCCTCGAGTCATGGCGCGGTGCGCGGCGTCGTGTTCACCGCGCGGTTCGACGACGTGGGGACCGTGGACGACTACCGCCGCACGTGCGCCACACTCGCCGGAGACGCCGACGGCAACCTAATCGACCCGACTGCCACGGTTGCGCCGTCGGCCAGGCTCCGCGGCTGCGTCGTGTGGCCGGGCGCCGTGGTGCCCGATGGCTGCATCCTCGACAGGGTCGTCGTCACCGGACTCGTCGAACTCCCCCCCGGCACCACCCTGAGCGACGCCACACGCTGAGCATCCCCCCGGCCCCTCGCGTGCCCGACTCCCGACTCCCGACTCCCGACTCCATGGACGGCCGGGACGGCCGTCCCTCCCTAACTCCCAACTCCCCAACTCCCGGTTCCGCGCAAGTGGACCTGCTACCATGCTCGGCGCGTTTGGCAGGTGAACAGCGAGGAAGCGGGGCCGGCTCGAGTGAGCGGCCGTGACAGGACGTGCTGGTGGCTGATTCGTTCCAGGACCGTATCGAGCAGTATCTCGGCAGGAGTGGGCATCGAGCCCGCGGGGTGCGCGTGGTGCCGCTCACGGGCGACGCGTCGGACCGTCGCTACTTCCGCCTCATCGCGCCCGATGGCCAGACGATGGTGCTGGCGGCGTATCCGTCGGCCTTCGACGAGACGCTGCCCTTCCTGAACGTGACGCGGTTGTTGTCGCGGATGCCCGTGCCGGTGCCAGGCATCGTCGACGAGGCGCCGGACCTGGGCTTGCTGCTCCTCGAGGATCTGGGCGACGTCACGCTGCAGGCCCACCTGGGCCTGACCACGTTCGAGGAGCACGGCCGACTGTACCGCGAGGCCGTCCGGCTCATCGCCACGCTGCAGCATCGGGGGGCCGACCTCGCCTCCGACGCCTACCTGCCCTACGGCATCGCTTTCGACGAGGCGAAGCTGTGGTGGGAGATGGACTTCTTCCTGAAGCACTTCCTGCTCGGCTACCGCGGTGTCGCGCTCGACGAGCCCACGCTGGAGGCGATCCGCGCCGAACTGCGGCTGCTGGTGCAACGCCTGGCGGCGGAACCGCGCGTGCTGTGCCACCGCGACTACCACAGCCGCAACCTGATGCTGCACAAGCAGCAGCTCTACATGATCGACTATCAGGACGCACGGCTCGGGCCCGACACCTACGACCTGGCGTCGCTGCTCCGCGACTGCGTACGTGGACCTGAACGATTCCACGGTGAACTGGCTGCTCGCCTACTTCCTCGCGCTCACGGGCCGTCCGGAGGCCGAGGCCGAGTTCCGCGAGCGGTTCGACGTGATGTCACTGCAGCGGAACCTCAAGGCACTGGGTACGTTCGGCTACCAGACGACGGCCAAGCAGAATCCGGTGTACATCCAGTACATCCCGCGGACGCTACGGCACGTGCGGACCAACCTCTCGCGCTACTCGTCATTCGGCCGCCTGCACGACCTGCTGGCCGCGCACGTGGACGAACTGCGCTAGGCCGGGCAGTGACGCGCGGCGCGGCGGTTGCCTTCGCGCCGTTGCCCTTTTCCCGTAGGATGGCGCCGTGGACTTCGGACTCTCCACGCACCTGTTCCACGCCGAGACGCTGGGGCCCGGCCATCTGGACGCCATGGCCGCACACGGCTTCTCGGCGGTCGAGGTGTTCGCCACCCGGTCGCACGTGGACTACCACGACCTGCAGGTGGGGCGTGACCTCGCGGGCTGGTGCGCCGCGTCGGGCGTCCGCCTGCACAGCGTCCACGCCCCGATCACGGAGTTCCTGCACGGCACGACATGGGGGCCGCCGTTCTCGACGGCCGCGGCCGCGGCCGCCGAGCGGGCGCGGACCATCGAGGAGTGCACCCGGGCGCTGGAATTGGCCAGCGTCGCCCCGTACCGGTATCTCGTACTGCACCTCGGCGTGCCGGACGAGTACGCGCCCGCGACGGGCGACAACCAGCGCGACGCGGTGCTCAGGACGCTCGAGGCGCTCGTCCCGGTGGCCGAGCGCGTGGGCGTGCGGATTGCCGTCGAGGTCATCCCGAACGCCCTGTCCACCGCCCGCCAGTTGGTTCGGATGATCGAGGAGGAGGACCTTCCCAGCCTGGGAATCTGCCTCGACGTGGGCCACGCGCGGCTGCAGGGCGATGTCATCGACGCGCTCGAAACCGTGGCCGGCTACCTCGTGACCACACACCTACACGACAACGGCGGCCGCAGGGACGACCACCTGCTGCCCTTCGACGGCGTCATCGACTGGCCGGAGTTGCTCATCGGCCTGCAGAAGGTCGGCTACGACGGCACGCTGATGCTCGAGTTGGCAGCCGGACCTGACGGGCCGTTGCCGACACTGCGAAGGGCCGGCGCGGCGCGACGGCGGCTGGAGTCCCTCCTGGGCGATGGCGCGTTCTCGTTCAGCGAGGAGCCGTAGGCAGCGCGGCTCCACTCCTGCCCTCGAGCCTGGACGGCCGCGCGACGCGTACAATGCACACACAGTCGGGAATCCGGGGGTGGTGCGGGTACGGGCCACACCCCGGTATCCAGGGAACGCAAGTCTCGAGGTGGCGCCGCCATGTCGAAGGATTTGCCGCGGACGGCCGATGCGCGAGGCAACTCGTCGACGGCCAGCGAGCTGTACAGATTCGGCCCGATTGCGGTCGACGCCGCGCGCCACCGCGTGACGCGCGATGACCACTCCCTTGCCCTCCCTCCCAAGACGTATGAGTTGCTGCTGATCCTCCTGAGGAGCGGCGGTCGCGCGCTCTCGCGTCAGGAGTTGATCTCGGCGCTGTGGCCAGACACCTTCGTGGAGGAAGCCAATCTCACGTTCCAGGTCTCCACACTGCGCAAGACACTTGGTGAGCACGCCGACGAATGGATCGAGACGGTGCCGAGGGTCGGGTATCGATTCACGCCGACCGTGAAAACGCAGGCCGCTCCGCTGGTCGATCTCGAACAGGAGTCGCCCGCCGTTGGCCTGGCCGCCGTCGCGCCAAGGCCTGTTGTTCCGTTCGACGCGTCGCGGGAGCCCCTCGAACAGCGGCCGCGAGCACCGCTCCTCCCCGTGCTGACGGTGCTGGCCGCCGTCGCGCTGTCGGCCATCGGCTGGCGCCTGGTCCAGCGCACGGACACCACCGACCACGAGCCGCGCTTCGGCAGCACGGCGACGCCGCTGACGGCCTTCATCGGCGATGAAACGATACCGAGCCTGTCCCCCGATGGCTCGCAGGTCGCGTTCATGTGGGACGGCCCAGGGCAGGACAACTGGGACATTTACGTCAAGAGCATCGGCGGCGGCGAGCCGATACGCCTGACGACGGACTCGCTCCTGGAGGGAGCCGCAGCCTGGTCGCCGGACGGTCGTCGTCTCGCGTTCCTCAGCCAGGTGGTCACAAGTCAGGCACAGGACGTCATCGTGATGCCCGCCCTCGGCGGCACCGCCCGCCGTGTCGGCACCGTGAGTGTCATCCCACCGAGCGTCGAGTATCAGATGAGCGTGCGGCACGTGTCCTGGAGTCCGGACGGCCGATGGATCGCAGTGGGTGCCGTCATCGACGGTGCCCCAGGCATCTGGGTCCTCGAGGCCGATGGTCCAGAACGGCGCCGCCTCACGCCCGACGGGATGCGCGGCAGGGGACCAGTCTTTTCGACCGACGGCCGTTATCTCGCGTTCATCCGCCCGACGGGTGCCAGGCAGAGTGCGCTGATGGTCCAGCCGATCGGCACCGACATGCAACCGTCAGGTGCGCCCGTCGAACTCATCCCATCGCAGTCACGGCAGGTCATCTCGGTCGCCTGGGCGCCCGGGAATCGCGCACTGGTGTATTCCAGCGGCGCCGGGCTCGGCAGTTCCCGCCTGTGGCGCGTGCCCTTCGACGCCCCGCGCGGCGTTGCGGCTGGTGAGCCCGAGGCCATGCTCGCGGGTGAGCAAGCGACAGGGCTCGACATCGCCTCGTCGGGCCGCATGGTGTACGTCAGGCAGTTCAGGGACTCCGGGCTCTGGCGACTCGACCTGCAGCATCCGGAGAAGGGGTTCGAATCAACCAACCTGCCGGCCTCCACCTTCGACGAGCACACGCCCGCCTATTCGCCGGACGGCACGCGGCTCGCCTTCGCCTCGACGCGCACGGGCACGGAGGAAATCTGGATCGCCGACATCGACGGCGCCCACGCGCGGCAGATGACGACGATGGGCGCAGCGCTGTGCGGCTCCCCCCGCTGGTCACCCGACGGACGCACCATTGCCTTCGAGGCCGTCGTCGACGGCCAGAGTGACATCTACTCCGTTGACGTCCAGACGGCCGAGGTCCGCCGCATCACCACTGGCGCCGGCGACCGGAGCAATCCACGTTGGTCGCGCGATGGGCAGTCGATCTACTTCGGGTCCTTCCGCCCTCCGGGGCCCCCCGAGGTCCGCAGGATGCCGGCCACCGGCGGGCCTTCGACGACGATGGCCGAGGGGGCTGTCGGCGAACCCACCTCCGACGGCCGGTGGCTCATCGTCAGCAGGCTCGTGAACCAGCGATCGACCCTGTGGCGTGTCGCGTTGCCGAATGGCGAGCCGACCCTACTCACCGACCCGCAGCATCGCGGCTTCGTGGTCGGCCGCCGGACCGTGTACGTCCTCACGACCCGCCCCCCCGGAATCGCCGTGTCACTCGGCACGGTCGTTGTGGAAGCGGTAGACATCGAATCCGGCCAGCGGCGTACCCTGGCGACACTCGACAAGCGCACCTGGTGGGGGATGGCGGTATCGCCCGACGAACGTTGGCTGCTCATCTCGGCCATCAACGCGCAGGGGACCGATCTGATGGTCGTCGAACCGGCGCGATGACATGTCCGCGGCCCAAGGGCCACGGCGACGGCCGGCTGGGACAGCCGGCCCTACCGAAGTGAGGTCCCCGTTCCCTGTTCCCCGCTCCCCGTTCCCCGTTCCCCGTTCCCCGGTTCCCCGTTCCCCGTTCCCCGTTCCCCGTTCCCCGTTCCCCGCTCCCCGTTCCCCGTTCCCCGTTCCCCGGTTCCCGATCCCCGTTTCCCGATCCTTCCTGTTTTCCTGCTTTCCTGCGATCCTGTCTTCCTTGACCATGCCGCCCGTCGCCTACATCCAGGACATCGCCCAGTTCGCCGGCCAGGACGTCACCCTGCGCGGTTGGCTGCACAACCGTCGATCGAGCGGGAAGATTCACTTCCTGACCGTCCGTGACGGCACCGGCTTCATCCAGGCGGTGATGTCGAAGGCCGACAGTCGGCGAGGAGCATGTTCGCCAAGGCGGATCACCTCTCGCAGGAGACCGCCCTCATCGTGACGGGCACGGTGCGGGCCGACGCCCGCGCGCCGGGCGGCTTCGAGCTCGACGTGCAGCGGCTTCGACGGTGGTCGCCGAGGCGCACGACTACCCGATCACGCCGAAGGAGCACGGCGTCGACTTCCTGATGGACCACCGGCACCTCTGGATCCGCATCGCAGCGGCAGCACGCGATCCTGCGCGTCCGGCACGAGGTGATCGACGCGGTCCGCGACTTCTTCGACAGCCGCGGCTTCATCCTGCGTCGACACGCCGATCTTCACGCCGGCGGCCTGCGAGGGCACCACGACGCTGTTCGAGGTCGAGTACTTCGACGACAGACGGCCTACCTGACGCAGAGCGGCCAGCTCTACAACGAGGCCGACGCCATGGCGCTCGGCAAGATCTACTGCTTCGGCCCGACGTTCCGCGCCGAGAAGACCAAGACGCGCCGGCACCTGACCGAGTTCTGGATGGTCGAGCCCGAGATGGCGTACGCCGACCTCGACGACGTGATGGAGCTGGCCGAGGACTGGTCGTGTCCGTCGTCGCGCGCGTGCTCGACCGGCGGCGGCCCGAGCTCGACGCGCTCGAGCGCGACACGTCGCAAGCTCGAGACGCGTGCACGACGCCGTTCCCGCGCATCACCTACGACGAGGCGGTCGACAGGCTGCAGGCGAGGGGACTCCCGGTCGAGTGGGGCGGCGACTTCGGCGGCACCGACGAGACGGTGCTGTCGGGCCAGTTCGACCGTCCGGTGCTGGTGCACCGCTACCCGGCCGCGATCAAGGCGTTCTACATGAAGCCCGACCCCGAGCGGCCCGAGCTGGCGCTGTGCGTCGACATGCTCGCGCCCGAGGGCTACGGCGAGATCATCGGCGGCGGCCAGCGCCTCGACGACCTACGACCTGCTGCTGCAGCGCATCAAGGAGCACGACCTGCCGCAGGAGGCGTTCGAGTGGTACCTCGACCTCCGCCGCTACGG
Organism: uncultured Acidobacteriota bacterium; assembly: GCA_963715265.1. Taxonomy (GTDB): domain Bacteria; phylum Acidobacteriota; class Vicinamibacteria; order Vicinamibacterales; family Vicinamibacteraceae; genus Luteitalea. The sequence goes on along the minus strand of CAVQRQ010000002.1, from coordinate 489,325 downwards.
CATCGGTGCCCCACGCCGGCTTCGGCATGGGCATCGAGCGCGTCGTGGCCTGGATCTGCGGCCTCGAACACGTCCGCGAGACGATTCCCTACCCGCGCATGCTGTACAGGCTGTATCCGTAGCAGAACGACGGGAGGGCCGCGTGCTTGGCTCGCCGAAGCCCTGGGGCGAAGGCGGGTCCCACGCGGCCGCTGCCCGACAGCGGCGCGGTCGGAGACCGCGCCCTGACCTCCGCATCACGGCTTTCCTGATGAAAATTGGACTTGTTTCCCTCGGCTGCCCGAAGAACCTCGTGGACTCCGAGGTGATGCTCGGGCTCGCCGAGCAGGCCGGGCACCAGATCACCGCGGACGCGGCCGAGGCCGACGTGATCGTCGTGAACACGTGCGCGTTCATCGACTCGGCCAAGCAGGAGTCCATCGACGCCATCCTCGAGATGGCGCAGCACAAGACGGGCGGGCGCGCGAGCGACTCGTCGTCACCGGCTGCCTCGCCGAGCGCTACCGCGACGAACTCCGGAGCGAGATCCCCGAGATCGACGCGGTGCTCGGCACCGGCGAGGTCGCTCGACATCGTCGGCGCCATCGAGCCGCCTTCGCCACGGGCTTCGGCGGGCCACGCGCCGGCAGTGGTGGCGATGCAGCGCGGCCGGTGGCGTTGTTCACACGCGGCGCTGACGGCGCGGCGCGACCTTGACGCGTGAGGGTTCGCGAAGCGACCTCGCCCAGAATTCGAGTTCCGATCCGAAGGCCGATGGCCCACGGCCGAAGGCCGATAGGGCATCAGCACGGCATCGCGACGCCGTGCTCCCCACCTACCTCTACGACGCGGACACGCCGCGCCGTGCTGACGACACCGCGGCACTACGCCTACGTGAAGATCGCCGAAGGCTGCGACTACAACTGCGCGTTCTGCATCATCCCGACGCTGCGGGGCGCATACCGCAGCCGCGACGGACGCCTCGATCGTGCGCCGAGGCCCGCGCGCTCGCGGCGCGCGGGGTGAAGGAACTGCTCCTCATCTCGCAGGACACCACGTTCTACGGCATCGATCGCGACCGGCAGGAACGCGGCGCGCTGGCGCGCCTGCTGCGCGCGCTGGACGCGGATCGACGGCCTCGAGTGGATCCGGCTGCTGTACCTCTACCCGACGACGATCACGCGACGACGTGCTCGACGCGATGGCGGACTGCGAGAAGGTCTGCCGGTACGTCGACCTGCCGCTGCAGCACGCGTCGGCGGCCGTGCTGAAACGCATGCGGCGGCCTGGCACCCGGCGCAGCTACGAGCGCCTGCTGGCCCGCCTGCGTCACGCGCGTGCCCGGCGTCACGCTGCGCACGACGTTCATCGTCGGGTTCCCCGGCGAGACCGAGGCGGACGTCGACGAGCTCGTGGATTTCGTCAGGACGGTCGAGTTCGACCACGTCGGCGTGTTCACGTACTCGCACGAGGAGGGCACGGCAGCCGCGGCACTGGAGGACGACGTGCCGGCAGGCCGTGAAGCGGCGGCGGCAGCGGCGCGTGATGCAGGCTGCAGCAGCGGATGGTCGCCCGGCGCCAGAAGGCGCGCATCGGGCAGGTGGCGCGCGTCGTGGTGGACGGCCCGTCGACCGGAGCACGACCTGGTGCTGCAGGGCCGGCTGGCGGGCCAGGCCCCGGACGTGGACCCGGTGGTGTTCTTCACGGACTGCGACCCCACGGCGTTCCCCCCCGGCACGTTCGTGGACGTCGAGGTGGTGGACGCGGCTGGCTACGATCTGATCGTGCGGTCCAGTCGGGGCCGAAGGCGCATGAGTCAGGGAGCAGCCCTCTACCATCGGGCCCCTGCTCCATGGTACAGTCCACGATTGGAGTTCAGGCTACCCTTCCGGAGTGGGCCGCTTTGCCCACTCTTTGTGTTTCAGGGGTCGCTGTCTCGTCGACGTGACAACCGATACGCGCCTGGAGCGCGTCCGGGCGGCGGCTGAAAGGGTCGCTGTCTCCTACGGGCTCGACATTTTCGACATCCAGCGCAGGCGGGAGTCGAGCGGTTGGGTGCTGCGTGTCGTCATCGACAGACCGCTGCAGCGCGACGCCGACGGTGTCGTGGTCGTGGAGGCGCCGGAGCAGTCCATCGGCATCGAGGACTGTCAACGGGTGAGCACGGACCTGAGCACGATTCTCGACGTGGAGGACGTGCTCGACCACGCCTATACCCTCGAGGTGTCGTCACCGGGCCTCGACCGGCCGCTGCGCCACGCCGACGACTATCGGCGGTTCAGTGGTCGGCTCGCCAAGATGGTGGTGCCGGCTGGTGTCGACGGCCAGACGCATTTCGAAGGCCGGATTGCCGGCGTGGAGGACGAGGCCGTCATCCTGCAGGTGGGTCGTCGCAAAGAGCGACGGATTCCGCTCGCGGAGATCAGTCGGGCCCGCCTCGAGGTGGAGTTCTAGACGCGATGAGTACCAACCCGCTCGTACAATCGATCGAGACGCTCGCCAAGGAGCGCGGCATCGACCCGGCCATCGTGATCACGGCCATCGAGGAGGCCGTGCTCACGGCGTCCCGCAAGTCGTACGGCAAGGAAGGCGAGAACCTCAAGGCCCGTTTGAACTACGAGACGGGCGAGGTCGAGCTGCTGGCGGTGAAAAAGGTCGTCGAGACGGTGGAGAACCCGGCGACGGAGATCTCGCTGGGCGAGGCCCAGGACATCTACCGCGTCTACGGCGACGACTACGCGGCCGGCATCGAACTCGAGGACGAAATCGAGTTCCCGAAGAGCAAGGAAAAGCTCGGACGCATCGCGGCTCAGACGGCCAAGCAGGTGATCTTCCAGAAGGTGCGGGAAGCCGAACGCCGCAACGTATTCGACGAGTTCTCGTCGCGCGTCGGCGAGGTGGTGACCGGCACCGTGAAGCGCTTCGAGCAGGGCGACATCATCGTCGAGCTCGGGCGCATCGAAGCGAGCCTGCCGCGCAAGGAGCAGTCGCGCGCCGAGAACTACGCCATCGGCGACCGCGTGCGCACGGTCATCAAGAACGTCAACGAGAACCTCAAGGGACCGCAGGTCATCCTGTCGCGGACCGACCCGGCCCTGCTCGTCAAGATGTTCGAGCAGGAAGTGCCAGAGATCTACGACGGCACGGTGATGATTCGCGGGGCCGTGCGCGAGGCGGGCGACCGCGCGAAGGTCGCGGTCTACAGCCGCGAGCGCGACGTGGATCCGGTTGGCGCCTGCGTCGGCATGAAGGGCACGCGCGTGCAGGCCATCATCCGCGAGCTCCGCGGCGAGAAGATCGACATCGTGGAGTTCTCGGAGGACCCGGTGGAGTTCGTGATGAACGCCATCAGCCCGGCCCGGGTCCAGCGCGTGACGATCGTCGACGACCAGGAACGCGTGATGGAGGTGGTTGTCGAGGACAACCAGCTCTCGCTCGCGATCGGCAAGAAGGGTCAGAACGTACGGCTTGCCGCCAAGCTGACGGGCTGGAAGATCGACATCAAGAGCGAAGAAGAGAAGCGCAAGGAAGTGGAGGCCCAGCTGGCCGGGTTCGACTGGAACGCGGTGGCCGAGGGCCAGGCCGAGGCGCCCCTCACGGGGGCCGCGGCCATGGATGCCCTGTTCGATCCCAACATGGGCATCGAGACGGCCGCCGAGCCTGTCGCAGACGAAAGTCCTGCGCCCGGTACGGACGAGCCAGCAGGGGAGACGTCGCACGACGGAGCCGACACGGGTCCGAGCGCCGAGGGCGCAATCGACGTCAAGCAGGATTAGGCCCTAGAACGAAGGGGACACGTTGTCGACTGTCCGGATCTATAAAGTCGCGGAACTGCTGAACGCTCCCAGCCAGGAGGTCATGGACCTCCTCAAGGATGAGGCGGGCATCGAGGTGCGTTCGGCCTCGAGCACCATCGAAGAGGTGGTGGCCCGGCAGTTCGTGGAGCGCCACGCGCGCAAGCGCAACATTTCGCTCCCACCGCCCGCGCAGATGTTTCTCGAGGGCCCGGCCCAGCGGTCAGGGTCGGGCAAGAAGTCCGGCAAGGCGGCGGCAGCACCCGAGCCGCCCAAGCCGGCGCCCCTGCCGCCGCCCCGCCTGGTGAAGGCGTCCAGGACGGCGTCCCCGACGCCGTCCTCCGGTGCCGACGAGGCGCCGACGGTGGAAATGCCTGCAGCCGTCGCCGAGGCACCCGCGCCCGCCGAGGTTGCCCCGGCGGCCATCCCGGTGCCGGCAGACGAGGCGCCCGCGCCCGTCCAGACGGCGCCGCCGGTGGCCGCGCCCAGTGCCCCGCCGGCCATGGAAGCCCCTCCGCCGGTCCAGGAGGCCACCCGGGAATCGGAGCCGTCGGTCGCCGCGGCAGCGCCGCCCGACGCCGCGCAGTCGACAGCGCCACCTGCCGCCAGCGAGTCCGCGACGGCGGAGCCCGTCGGCGACGACGGAACCGACGCCAGTGGCCGTCAGGTGCCCTCGTCGCTGCGACTTCGCGTCGAAGACCCGAATCGTCCCGTCAGCGCGCCGCCGATGCGGCCACCGCGCCCCGTGGCGCCGCCCCCGGCGCCCCCGATACGCCGGCAGCAGCCCGCGGCCGGTCCGGCTGGTCCGGCAGGCCCTGCCGGCCCGCCACGGCCGCCGACGGCGGGGCCACGGCCGCTGCCTCCAGGCGCGGCCCTGCCCGGAGGGCCACGGCCGTTGCCGACGCAGCCGATTCGGTCACCGCTGCCGCAGGGTGCGCGGCCGAGTTATCAGCCCACGTACGCCAACATCGGCCGGGCGCCCGGCGTTGTCGGACCGGGCGGTCGTCCGCTCGGCGGGGCAGCCCCTGGCATCCAGCCGGGACAGCGCCCCGGCGCGGCCCAGTTCCCGAGACCGCCTCAGCCCGGCGGCTATCGCCCCGGCGGCGGGACTGGTCATCGGCCGCGGCCGGGCGGCCGTAGCGGTGGTCGTCGTACGCGCCTCGAGGCGCCCGTCGTCCAGGGCCCGGCGGCTCCGCCGCCGATCACCCGGATCATCACCCTTGCCGAGGGCATGACGGTCAAGGACCTGGCCGACAAGCTGGAGGCCAAGGTCAAGGACGTGATGCGTGTCGTCCTCGAGCAGGGCATGCGCATGACGATCAACAGCACGCTCGACGCCGACACGGCCACGATGCTCGCGCGTCAGTTCGGCGCCGAGGTCGAGGTGCGGTCGTTCGAAGAGGAGATCGTCGAGTTCGAGGAAGGCACCGACAAGCCCGAGGACCGGGTCACACGGGCGCCCGTGGTCACCGTGATGGGCCACGTCGACCACGGCAAGACGACGCTGCTCGACAGCATCCGGACGACGCGTGTCGCCGAACGCGAGGCCGGGGGCATCACCCAGCACATCGGGGCCTATGCCGTCGAACTGAACGGTCGCAAGATCGTGTTCCTCGACACGCCGGGCCACGCGGCCTTCACCACGATGCGCGCGCGCGGCGCCAAGGTCACCGACGTCGTGATCCTGGTCGTCGCCGCCGACGACGGCGTGATGCCGCAGACGCGGGAGGCCATCGACCACGCGCGGGCGGCCAACGTGCCGATCATCGTGGCGATCAACAAGATCGACAAGCCTGACGCGAATCCGGAACGGGTCATGAAGGAACTGGCCGACCTCGGCCTGCTGCCCTGAAGCCTGGGGCGGTGAGACGGTCATGGTGCCTGTGTCGGCCAAGGCGCAACCAGAATCTCGACACGCTGCTGGAAATGATCCTGCTCGTCACCGAAATCGGCGAGCACAAGGCCAACGCCGCGCGCAACGCCTCGGGCACCGTGCTCGAAGGCAAGCTCGATCGCGGACGCGGCCCGGTGGCGACGGTGCTCGTCCAGGACGGCACCCTGCACGTCGGCGACACGATCCTGGTCGGCACGATCGTGGGCAAGGTCCGCGCGCTGCAGGACGACCGTGGCCGAAGCGTCCGCGAAGTCGGACCGTCGACGCCAGTCGAGGTGCTCGGCCTCGGCGGCGTGCCGACACCCGGCGACACGTTCCAGGCAGTCGACGACGTGGCCAAGGCCCGCCAGATCGCGCTGTTCCGCGAGGAACAGGCCAAGGCCAAGTCGCTCGGCGCCCGCGGCGGCCGCATGACGCTCGAGACGCTCCAGAAGCACATCGCCGAGGGCGACGTGAAGGAGCTCGCGCTCATCATCAAGGCCGACGTCCAGGGGTCGGCCGAGGTGCTCGCCGACTCGCTGCAGAAGCTGGGCGACGACAGGATCAAGGTCCGCGTCATCAGCTCCGGTGTGGGCGCCATCAACGAGTCGGACGTGCTGCTCGCGACCGCCTCGGAAGCCATCATCATCGGCTTCAATGTGCGGCCCGACCGCAATGCCGAGGCCGTCGCCGACCGCGAGAAGGTGGACATCCGCCTCCACTCGATCATCTACAACGTCACCGACGAGATCCGCGCCGCCATGGCGGGGATGCTCGAGCCGACGTTCAAGGAGACCCGGATCGGCATGGCCGAGGTCCGGGAGGTCTTCAAGGTGCCGAAGGCCGGCACCGTGGCCGGCTGCTTCGTCACCGAGGGCACGATCCGCCGCTCGGGCGACGCGCAGGCGCGCCTGCTGCGCGACGGCGCCGTGGTGCACACCGGCAAGCTCAGCTCGCTGCGCCGCTTCAAGGACGACGTGGCCGAGGTCAAGAACGGGCTCGAGTGCGGCATGACCTTCGAGCGGTTCAACGACGTGAAGGTCGGCGACATCATCGAGGTCTTCAGCAGCGAGGAGATCGCCGTCACCATCCCGGGCTAGGTCGTCAGGTAGGGACGGCTCTCCGAGCCGTCCCTCTCCGCGATCGCGATCTCGGCACACTCGCTGGCAGGCAGCCATGGACGGCCGGGACGGCCGTCCCTACCTCACCCCCATGCCGCCATGCGGGATTCCCGCCATTCCCGCACTCGGTATCCCGCAATTACGTAGAATCAGATCATGCAGTCTTCCGGTTCCCGCGCCGAGCGGATCGCCGACCAGATCAAGGACCAGGTCTCGCAGTTGCTGGCCTTCGAAGTGAAGGACCCGGCCATCGGACTCCTGACGGTGACGCACGTCAAGATGACGAGCGACATGGGCCTGGCCAGCGTCTACTACACGCTCGTGGGCGACGAGGTCGAGCGCCGCAGGACCGCGCGCGCGCTCGAGCGCGCCACGCCGTTCGTGCGCCGCCGCCTGGCCGAAGACATGAACATGCGCCGCACACCCGAGGTGCGGTTCCACTACGACGAGAACGTCGAGCGGACCGAGCGCGTCGAGACGCTGCTCCGCCAGATCGCCAGCGAGCGCGCCGAACGCGAGGCCCGCGAACGCGTCGAGACGACGACCGCCGAGACGACGACCGATGACGACGCTCAGTGAGGCGGCCGTTGCCGTCCCTCGCGAGCTCGTGGACGCGCTGCGGCTCGGTGGCCCTGTCCTGATCTGCGGGCACGCGCGGCCTGACGGCGACTCACTGGGTGCGACGATGGCGATGGCCGCCGCCCTGCGGGCCATGGGCCGCCAGGTGCGGGCCCTCTGCGCCGACCCGCCTCCCGCAGCGTTTCTCGAGTTCCCGCACATGGACACGCTCGACGTCACGCGCGCCGTCGACGCGACCGGCGCCACGGCGATCGTGATGGAATCGGGCGCGATCGAGCGCACGGGCATCACCGGGCTCGAACGCGCGGCGACCATCGTCAACATCGACCATCATCTGGGCAACACCGCCTACGGCACGGTGAACTGGTTCGACGAGGGCGCGGCCGCGTGCGTCGAGATGGTCGCCGACGCCGTCGACGCGCTCGGTGTGGCCTGGACGAAGGAGATCGCGACCTACCTCTATCTCGGCCTGCTCACGGACACGGGTGGCTTCAGGCACTCGCACATCTCTGCGCGCAGCTTCGAACTCGCGCGACGGAGCGTGCTCGCGGGTGCGGACCCGGTGCGGATCGCTCAGGTCGCCTACGACAGCTTCAGCCTGGCGCGGCTGCGCCTCATGGGCGAACTGCTCCATGGCATGGAGATGGACGGCGACGGGCGGCTGGCCGTCCTCACGCTCACGCCGGACGAGCACGCGCGGGCCGGCTCCTCGCCCGACGAGACCGACGGACTCATCAACCTGCCCTTCACGGCGCGCGACATCCGTGCTGTGTGCCTGCTCCGCAGCGACGAGGACGGGGTCACGCGCGTCAGCCTGCGATCGAAGGGGGCCGTGGACGTCCGCTCGGTGGCGCAGCAGTTCGGCGGCGGCGGCCACCTGAATGCCAGCGGATTCACCGTCGCGGGCCCAATCGGCGAGGTGAGAGCGCGATTGCTCCCCCTGCTGCGTGACGCGCTCACGTGATCGGTCCCCTGAACGGTGTCCTGAGCGTGGACAAGCCCGAGGGCATGACGTCGCATGACGTCGTCGCGGCCGTGCGGCGACGGTTGCCGCGCGGTACCAGGGTCGGTCACACGGGTACCCTGGACCCGTTCGCCACGGGCGTGCTCCCCGTGGTGATCGGCAAGGCGACGCGGCTGTCGCAGTTCCTCACGAGCACTCGCAAAGCGTATCGCGCGACCGTGGCCTTCGGCAGCAGCACCGACTCGGGTGACAGAACGGGTGTCGTGGTCGAGACAGCCCGCCCTGACGCCCTCGACGCGCTCGACGCCGGCAGCGTGCGCGACGCGATTGCCGGACTTGTGGGCACCCATCCCCAGGTCCCCCCCGCGCATTCGGCAAAAAAGGTGGACGGCGAACGCGCCTATGTCCTCGCGAGGCGGGGCCATGTCGTCGAACTCGCGCCCGTGGAGGTCACGGCCTACACGATCGCCCTGACGGCGTGGGAGCCGCAGACCCACGCGGCCACGGTGGACCTCGAGGTGTCGTCGGGCTACTACGTCCGGAGTTTCGCGCGCGATCTCGGGGCCCGCCTCGGAGTGCCGGCCCATCTCGCGGCCCTCCGCCGGACGGCCGCCGGTCCCTTCGCCGAGGCGACCGCCTGCCCCCTCGGCGAGGTCCTTGCCGATGACGCGGAGGCCCTGGCACAGCGGCTCGTGCCGATTGCAGACACGCTGCCGCAGTTTCCCGCGATGCGGCTGCAGGCCTCACAGGTCGACGCGGTACTGCACGGACTGCCGATCACGCCGACACCGGAACAGGTCGCCACGTCGCTGGGCCGCGGCGACCAACAGGGCCGCGTCCGGCTGCTTGACGACGACGGCCACATGGTGGCCCTGGCCAGGCCGGCGGAGGCCGGCGCGGCGACCCTGCACGCCGACATCGTGCTGCGGTGACGGCTGCGCGGCTGGTGCAGAGCGGCAGGAATGGGCTATCATTACGGGTTCGCTGACGCCCAGTCGGGCGTCATCCATCACTACACGACGACGGACCGGTGCCCTCATGGGACGTCCACTGGACCGATCGCGGAGGCAGCACCGTGGCATTGACGAAGGACCGCAAGACCAATCTGATCGAGGATTTCCGCCAGCACGAGTCCGATACGGGCTCTCCTGAAGTGCAGGTGGCCATCCTCAGCGAGCGCATCACCTACCTGACGCAGCACTTCAAGACGCACGCGAAGGACCACCATTCGCGACGCGGCCTGTTGAAGCTGGTGGGCCAGCGACGCCGTTTGCTGGACTACGTGAAGGCCAAGAACACCGACCGGTACGCCCAGCTCATCAAGCGTCTCGGCATCCGGAAGTAGCGGAGGCAGCGGAGGGACGGGCCCAGCCCCGTCCCTTGGTGTTTGTTCCGCTCGCCGACCGCGCGCGGCCGTGGCAGGCCCGGCAGGCATCGTTGCCGTGCGGCCCCACTCGCGCAGGTCGTTTTCTCGCACACAGCCAGGGCAGAGAGGTCCCCTGGCACTCACATGACAGGGAACCCCATGCACACACGCAGTCTCGAGCTCGGCTCCCGGGCGCTTTCGTTCGAAACCGGCAAGCTCGCCAAGCAGGCCGACGGCTCCGTCCTCGTCCGGATGGGCGACACGGTCGTACTCGTCACGGCCTGCCATGCGGCCACGCCGCGGCAGGGCATCGACTTCCTGCCCCTCACGGTCGACTACCGCGAGTTCACCTACGCCTCAGGCCGCATCCCGGGTGGCTTCTTCAAGCGCGAAGGTAAGCCGACCGAAAAGGAAGTGCTCACGAGCCGCCTGATCGACAGGCCGATCCGCCCGCTGTTCCCGGCAGGCTGGGCTTTCGAGACGCAGATCATCGCGATGGTGGTGTCGGCCGACACCGACTACGACTCCGACGTGCTGGCCGTCACCGGCGCCGGCTGCGCGCTCGCGCTGTCGGAGATGCCCTTCCGGAAGACCATCGCGGGCGTGCGTGTCGGCTACGTCGACGGCGCCTACGTGATCAACCCGACGTTCGCCCAGCGCAAGACCAGCAAGCTCGACCTGATCATCGCCGGCAGCGCCGACGCGATCATGATGGTGGAGGCTGGCGCGCAGGAAGTGACTGAGGAGCAGATGGTGGGGGCGCTCGACGCCGGGCACACCGCCATCAAGCAGATCGTCGCCACGATCGACGACCTCGCGGCGGCCGCCGGCAAGAAGAAGCTGGTCATGCCCGCCAAGGCGTCCAACCACGCGTTCTACCGGGAGGTCGAGGAGAAGGTGTACGTGCCGCTCTCCGACGCCATGCGGATCAGGAACAAGCTGGAGAGCTACGGCCGCGTGGACCAGGTCCTCGAGGACCTGGTGGCGTCCATCCCCGAGGGCGAGATCGAGCGCAAGCTCGAGGCGAAGAAGATCTTCAAGGGCCTCAAGGAGAAGGTGCTGCGCGACGAGATCCTGGAGCGCGGCCACCGGCTCGACGGACGCAAGTTCGACGAGATCCGTGCGATCTGGTCCGAGGTCACGACCCTGCCCCGCGTTCACGGCTCCGCGGTCTTCACGCGCGGCGAAACGCAGGCGCTCGTCACGGCGACGCTCGGCACGGCCGACGACCAGCAGAAGATCGAGACCATGGACGGCGAGTCGTACAAGCGGTTCATGCTGCACTACAACTTCCCGCCGTTCTCGGTGGGCGAGACGGGCTTCATGCGCGGCCCCGGCCGGCGTGAAGTCGGGCACGGCGCGCTGGCCGAGCGTGCGCTCACGCCGGTGATGCCGACCGAGGACCAGTTCCCGTACACGATCCGGGTGGTGTCGGACATCCTCGAGAGCAACGGCTCGTCGTCGATGGCCAGCGTCTGCGGTGGCGCGATGGCGATGATGGACGCGGGCGTGCCGCTGAGCGCAGCCGGTCGCGGGCGTGGCCATGGGCCTCATCCTCGACGAGGCCACGGGCAAGTTACGCCGTGCTCACCGACATCGCCGGCGCCGAAGATCACTACGGCGACATGGACTTCAAGGTGGCCGGCACGGGCGACGGCATCACCGCGCTGCAGATGGACATCAAGGTCGAGCGGCATCACCATGGAGATCATGCGGACGCGCGCTCGAGCAGGCGCGCGAGGGTCGGCTGCTACATCCTCGGCAAGATGGCCGAGACGATTGCCGCACCGCGCGCCGAGACCTCGCACGTACGCGCCGCGCATCGTCACCATCCACATCCCGGTGGACAAGATCCGCGACGTGATCGGGCCCGGCGGCAAGATGATCCGCAGCATCATCGATCGCACGGGCGTGAAGATCGACGTCGAGGACGACGGCCGGATCAACGTGGCGAGCAACGACGAGGCCTCGTCGGCCAGGGCCCTGGCGATCATCCAGGAACTCACGGCGACGCCGGAGATCGGCAAGACGCTACATGGGCAAGGTGCAGCGGATCGCCGACTTCGGCGCGTTCGTCGAGATCATGCCCGGCGTGGACGGTCTCCTGCACGTCTCGGAGATCGCGCTGCACCGCGTCAAGGACGTCCGGGACGAGCTCAAGGAAGGCGAACAGCTCCTCGTCAAGGTGCTCAACGTCGATCCGTCGGGCAAGGTCCGCCTCAGCCGCAAGGCGCTTCTCCAGGAGGAGCAGCCCAAGGCGTAGCGACGCGCTCCCGCATCAGGGCGTAGAGGGGCCGGGCGTTCGCGTCCGGCCCCTCGCCGTTTCCGGGCGGCCCCGCCGCCGACAGGCGGGGCTGGCGTTGACACGATCCCGGCCGGCTGGAGACACTCGGCTGGAGGCGCGATGACTGCGAACACCCGCTCCACACGACGCTCGTGGCTCGCACGGTTCGGGGCGGCGTGTGCCGTCGTGCTGCCCTCCTGGCGCCAGCAGGATCCGGAACCCGCCGGCAAGCGCTCGATGACGATCACGGCGCGCAAGTACGAGTTCGAGCCAGAGGTCATCGACGTCCGCCGTAACGACGTCGTGCGGCTGACCATCACGTCGGCCGACATCGCGCACAGCTTCACCGTGGACGCCTACCGCATCCAGAAACGGATCCCCCCTGGCGGCACGATCACGTTCGAGTTCCGCGCCGACGAGGTGGGCCGATTCCCCTTCTACTGCAGCATGCGCGCGGACCCTGGCTGCGAAGAGATGCGCGGGGAGCTGATCGTCAGGTAGTCATCCTGCACTCACCTGAGTTCTGCATTCGCGGTATCGAGGTACTGCGCCCAGTCGTACCGCGTGATGTCGTGGCCGCCCGTGCGCACGTGATACCGCACGCGGTGGCCCACGGGCGCGTCCACGGGCGGCATCTCCGTCACCCCGAGCCCGGCCGCGCCGAGCAGGCCCCACACCGGGTCTGCCGCGCGCGTGGCGAGGAACTCCCCGCGCGGGTCGGCCCATCGATCCTCGATCGCGCTGCCGACGTGCAGCGCGCGGGGCGCCACGAGCGCCAGCAGTTGGTGCTGGTCGACGGGCAGCTCGGGCACGCGCTCCGCGTACGTCGAGAAGCGGCGACAGAACCAGTGCGGGAAGCTGCGCGTGATACGCGCGACGGTCTCGCCGTACATGCGACGACTGAGGGCCGCACCGCCCTCGCCCGAGTCGTTGGAGACGACCATCGCGAACCGCTCGTCCTGCGCGCCGGCCCAGAGCGCGGCCTTCCCGAGGCGGCTGTGCCCGATGACGACGGCGCGGCGCGCGTCGAGGCCGGGCACGCCCTCTGCCGCGATGCGCATCTGCGAGAGGCCCCACGCCCACATCCCGATCGCGCCCCAGCGCTCCTCCGCTGGAATGCCGTCCTGAAGGCGGTCGGCAAGGGGCGCGATGCCATCGCGTACGACCGACGGGTCGTCAGGGGCGAGGTCGCCGCAATACGCCGTCATGAGCGCGCAGTCGCGCTCGACGATCAGATCGACGGGCCAGCGTCGCGCGGTGGTCCCGCGCGACCGCTCCGTCGCCCTGTGGCCGACGATGCCATTGGGCTCGCTCGCGCGCATCCAGCGGGTAGACAGCGGGATGGCCGGGTCCGGATCGACAGCGTGGTTGCCGAAGAAGTCGAGCCCGACGAACACGGGGACGGGCCGTTCGTGCCGCGGCCGGTAGACGAGCACGTCGAGCGCCGCCCGCCCGTGCCAGTCGAGGCGCACGATCTGGCGCCAGGCGCGCCCATCCAGCACGAGGGCAGGACGGCCCACAGGGGCCGACGTGAACGAGGGCATCCCCACTGGCGTGCGGCCGTACACGTGGCCCGAGAAGAGATCCAGGATCTCCGGCCGGCGGGCGGCCCACCCGTCACGCGTGGTGATGGCCCGGCCGCCCGCGGCGGCCAGAACGGGCGGCAGCGTGTAGGGCGGAACCCTGGCCTCGTCGTAATTGGCCTCGTCGGACTGCGCGCGCAGGGCCGCGGCCCCGTACAGCCCGGCGAGCGCGGATGTGGTGAAGGCACGGCGCGTGATCATGAGTCCCTCAGACTGGCCCGGACTGGGCGGGCGTGGCGGCACGGCGGGCGGCGGCGATACGCGCCGGCACGGGTGGATGCGTGAGGAAGAACGCACGCGTCATCAGTGAGTCGTCGTCGCTGGCGAGATTCCTGGCGCCGAGTCGCGTCAACACCCGTGCCAGCACGTCGGGACGGCCCGTCAGCGCCAGCGCGAAGGCATCGGCTTCGGCCTCGTGGGCCCGCGATTGGGCCAGGTGCCACGGGCGCATGGCCAGCCAGACGGCACTGGCCCCGAGCAGCATCCACGGCAGCGCCACGGGGTCGGTGAGCCCCGCCGCCCCCGCGAACCGGCGCGCCGGCCCGGCGGCGGCTGCCTGCGCGCCCAGCACGGCCAGGAGCAGGCTGACCGCCTGCTGCCGAACACGCTGCCATGTGTGCCCATGGGCATGGTGTCCGAGTTCGTGCGCGACGACCATGTCCACCTCCTCGGCCGGACACCCCGTGATCAGGGTATCCGACAGCAGGAGGCGCCGGGGACCGACGACGCCCACGAGCGCGGCGTTGGCGTGGTTGCCGTGCGGACCGAATACCCACTCGTGCAGCCCGGCGAGCCGGAGATTCGCGCGAGAGGCGAGACCGTGCAGGCGGCCGGTGACCGCTTCGTCACGGACGGGACGTACCCGGGGTGACAGGAGGATCGCCCACGGAGCGCACAGCATCGCGAGGCCGGCGACGGCCAGGAGTGATGCGGCCAGGCCGACACCGGCCCACAGCGGCGCGACGGCCGCGATCCGCGCGAACCACCACCACGCCAGGCTGCCCACGATGACGATGGCGCCACTTCGTCTGCCGTACGCGCGCAGCAGCGTCGCACCCGTCATCCCTGGCACGCTGTACCGACGTGCCAGCGCGCCGAGGCGCCGAAGCGCGAATGGGGAGGCCGCCAGGGCCGCCAGCCCCAGCGCAACCGACAGGATCGCCGCGGCTCCGCCCAGTTGCACCAGGTCGGCGCGCCACGTGGACGTCGGGACGGTGCGATCCACCCACGACCGCAGCGCTGCCGGCAGCGGGCTCACGGCCAGCGCCACGAGTGCCGCCATCGCGGCCCCGACCTCGAGGACACGCAGGCCACGTTCGGCGCGACGGTAGCGAGTGCCCTTGTCTTCGTTCACGGGATGTCGATCGGCCCTGCCGGACACGTCCGGCAGCTACATCATTGACGCCACGTCGCTCGGCCTGCCGGACAAGCTGCCGGACAAGTCCGGCAGCTACACCGTTGACGCCACGTCGCTCGGCCTGCCGGACAAGCTGCCGGACAAGTCCGGCAGCTACACCGTTGACGCCACGTCGCTCGGCCTGCCGGACAAGTCCGGCAGCTACAGGTCTGGTCGCCCACCTGCAGAGGTCGTCCGTAGCCGCCGGACTTGTCCGGCGGCCCGCCGATCCGTCTAGTGTGTCAGGTCCAGCCGGAGCACTTTGGACACGCCAGGCTCCTCCATCGTCACGCCGTAGAGCCTGTCGGCGATTTCCATGGTCTTGCGGTGGTGCGTGACCAGCACGAACTGCGTGTGGTCCTGCATGCTGCGCAGCATCTCCACGAACCGGCCGATGTTGGCGTCGTCCAGGGGTGCGTCGATCTCGTCGAGCAGGCAGAACGGGCTGGGCCGGTACTTGAAGATGCCGAACATCAGCGCCATCGCCGTGAGCGCCTTCTCGCCGCCCGACAACAGCTGGACGTTCTGGAGTCGCTTGCCGGGCGGCTGGGCGACGATGTCGATGCCGCTCTCGAGCAGATCGTCCTGATCGAGCATCACGAGGCCCGCGCGTCCACCCCCGAACAGCGTCATGAACATCTGCTCGAAATTGGTGTTGACCGCCGCGAAGGCCTCGGCGAAGCGCTCGCGCGTCGTCTTGTCGATCCGGGAGATGGCTTCACCCGTGGAGGCGATCGCGTCCACGAGGTCCTTCCGCTGGCCGGTCAGGAACGTATGCCGCTGCTCGAGTTCGTCGAACTGCTCGATGGCCATCATGTTGACGGCGCCGAGTCCGGCGATCCGGGCCTTCAGCCTGGTGATGGCCTGTTCGGCACTGAGGACGGGCGGCGGCGGCTCGACCTGCCCTTCGGCCTCTGCGGCCGCGTCGGCGGCCTCGGCAGTCACACCGGGCTCGACGCCCTCCTCGTCGGCGCCAGCGCGTTCGGCGGCCGCCACCGACGCGGCGCTCGGGAGGGCCTGCTCGTCGGCGAGCATCAGGGCCACGGCTTCGGCGACGTCCTCGAGGCTCTGGTCGAGCACCTCGCGGCACGACTCCGCCAGGTGCGAGAGATCGGCTTCGGCCGTGGCGCGCGCCACCTCGAGGGCCGTCGAGAGCGACCGCACGTCGTCGAGGCCGCGACGGGCCTCGCGGGCATGGGCCTCGTGCTCGGCAAAGCCGCCCTGCACGGCCACGACACGCTCGTCGGCCTCGATCACGCGCTGCTTCAACTCGTCGAGTGCCAGCAGGTCGCCGTCGATGGCGGCTCGGAGCGCCTCGATGGAGCGCTCGAGGTTGCTGCGACGGACCGTCGAGGCGTCCACCTCGGCCTGACGTCCGGAGATGCGTTGCCGCAGGTCGGCCGCGGCGTCCTCGAGGCGACGGACGTCCTGCCCAAGAGCGGAGGCGCGCTCCACGAGGGCGGCGTGCGCGGCGCGCGCTTCGGCGGCACGCCGGCCGACAGATGCCTGACGCTCGCGACCGTCGAGGAGGCGGCGCTGCGCGTCGGCGAGCGCGTCGGAGAGGATCTGCTGCTCGACCTCGAGGTCCTCGATGGTACGGCGGGCTTCGGCCTCCCTGGATTCCAGCCCGGCCCGCTCCTCCCTCGCGCGACGCCGCTCGTTGTCGATCAGCTCCATGCGGCGCGCGACACGGTCGCGCTCGTCCCCGGCCCGGGTGACCTGCAGTTCGAGACCGACGATCGCCTTCTCGTGGGTGACCTGCTCGGCGGTGAACGTCGCGATCTCGTCGGCGATGCGCGCGATCACGGCGTCGGCCTCGGCGAGCACGCCGGCCTCACGCTCGATGTCGATCTGCGCCTGGCGACTCTGCTCGCGGAGCCCCTTGATCTCCCCCTTCGTGTGCAGGATCTGCCTCGCGTCGGCCTTGCCACCGCCAGACACGAGCTTTGCGCCGCGGAACACGTCGCCCTGGGGCGTCACCACCGGACCCGACACGTGTCGCGCGGCCTCGCGCGCCTGGGCGGGAGATTCGGCCATCCAGGCGTCGGCCAGCACCGCGCGGACGTGCGCGGCGGCAGGACCTGCCACGCGCACCACCTCGAGCAGCGATCGCAGCCCGGCCACGGGCGGAGCCTGTGGCTCGGCGGGCATGATGTCGTCGGCGACGAGGAACCCGACGCGACCGGCGTCGCGATCCCGCACGAAGGCGAGGCCCGCCTGCACGGCGGCCATGTCGGGCACGACGACGTGCTGGACGAGTTCGCCCAGGCAGGCGCCCACGGCCGTCTCGGCGTCGCCGTCGACTTCGAGGGCGTCGGCCACGGAACCGAAGTGCGCGATGCCGCTCTCGGCCGACGCGAGCAGCAGTCGGGCGCCCTCGCCGTACTCCGCACGGGCGGCGTCGAGTTCGACGAGGGACTTCAGGCGCGCCTGGAGACCCGACGCTTCCCGCTCTCGTGCCCGCAGGTCGCGCTCGCGCCACTCGCGTTCGATGCGTGCGGCACCCAGTGCGGCCTCACTGGCCGCTCGTGTCGCGCGCACGCGGTCGAGGGCGGCCTGCGCCTCCCGAAGCTCGGCGCTCGCGCGCTCCCGATCGGTGAGCGCGGCTTCCTGTTCGAGCCGAAGGTCGTCGCTCTCGACTTCGAGGCGTCCGAGTTCCTGCGCGATGCGGTCGCGCGCCTCGATGGCCCGTTCGATGGCGTTGCGCAGCGTATTGACCTGCGTCATGCCCGCGTAGAGTTCCCCGCGTGCCTTCTCCACCGCCTGCTCGAGCGCCCCGACTTCCGCGGCGGCCCGCTGCACGGCGACATCCTCGTCGCTCGCGCGCGCAGCCGCGTCGTCGCGCTCCCGATCCGCCTGCGCGCTGCCGGCCCGGCGGGCGTCGAGTTCCTCCTGGGCCGGCCCGATGCGCTCCTGCAGGCGGCCGAGTTCCTCCTGCATGCCCACGAGGGCCACGCCGATGGCCTGCACCTGTTCGAGGTCGAACTCGAGCTGTTGCTGGCGCCGGCCGCTCTCCAGTTCCTTGGCGTGGGCGGCCTGGCGTGACGCGTTCGCCGCGGCGTCGGCCTCTGCCAGTTCGATGCGCAGCCGCTCGAGTGCGGCCTCCATCTCTGCGACGCGTCCGGCAAGGCCCGTCTCGTTGGCCCGCGCCTGCTCGAGGCGCGTCATCGCCGAGGCCATCGCTGCCTGCAGGGCCTGATACTTCTGGCCGAAGAGCAGCTTCTCCCACTGGCGCAGTTCCTCGCGGAGCGTGCGGTAGCGCCGGGCCTTCGCGGCCTGCCGCTTCAGCGATCCACGCTGCTTCTCGATCTCGAAGATGATGTCGTCGACGCGGGTGAGGTTCTGCTGCGCGGCCTCGAGCTTCAGTTCGGCCTGCCGACGCCGTGTCTTGTACTTGGTGACGCCGGCGGCCTCCTCGATGAGCTGCCGGCGCTCCGTCGGCTTGGCCGCGAGAATCTGGCCGATCTTGCCCTGCTCGATCACCGCGTAGCCCTTGACCCCCAGGCCGGCGTCCATCAGCAGGTCCTGCACGTCGCGCAGGCGCACCACGTGACCGTCGATCAGGTACTCGCTCTCACCCGAGCGGTAGAGCCGGCGGGAGACCTCCACGTCGCGGGCCAGCACCAGGTCGGCGGTCAGCGTCTCGACGGAGTCCTCGAGTTCCTGCGCCACTGTCTTGCGCTGCGGGTGGTCCTCCAGCCCGACGCGGGAGATCACGCCGCTCATCTTCAGCTTGACCTCGGCGGTGTGCGTCGGTTTGCGGGCATCGCTTCCCGCGAAGATCACGTCCTCCATACGCTCGCCGCGGAGGCTCTTCGCACTCTGCTCCCCCAGCACCCACGTGATGGCATCGACGACGTTGCTCTTGCCACAGCCATTGGGACCGACGATGGCCGTGACGCCGAGGTCGAAGGCCATGTCGGCGCGATCGGGAAAGCTCTTGAAGCCGTTGATTTCGAGGCGATTGAGGCGCATGTCAGCACACGGAACGACGGGCCGCGCATCGGAGCGGCCAGGCAGGTGAAGGCAGGCGGGGAGTCTAGCAGGCAACTACTAATTGGGGCAAGAGCCCCCAGCACCTACTAGGACTTGGGTCTTTCCGCGGATTTCCGGATCCCCGACGTCAGGGCGCCTGCCGGGCGGCCGTGCTACTGGTCTGGAGCAGGGGCAACCGGGCAGCCTCCTCGAACTGCTGGAGCGCGAACTGCGCCTGGGGGTCCTGGGCCACGAGATTGCGACGGGCTTCCTCGACACCGAACAACGCGAGGTCGATGTCGTACCGAATCATCGCCCGGATGAACGCCGCATCGGTCGTGAAGGCGGCGTCGTCGACGCGAACCCGCCGCGACTCGAGATACGCGCGGAAGTCGGCGACCATCGCGTCGTCCACGACGAAGCCACGGCTCAGTGCGCGCGTTCTGCCCGTTGCCCTGGATGCGCGTATCGCCCTCGGCCGAGTACCGCGCCGCGTAGTCGGCAAACATCTGGCGCGCCCAGAGCGCACGGCCGAATCGGCTCGGGTTGAACCCCTCGACCGGGCCGGCGATGTACTTGTCGGGCTCGATGCCGCCCCCGCCATACACCTTGCGACCGGCGTCAGTGTGCTTGAGGTTGGCCGGATCCCTGGGCTCATCCGCCTTCTGCTCCCGCAGCGAGTAGGTGAGGTACTCGTCGAACGTGCCGTCCCAGGGGCGCTGGATGAGGCGCCCGCTCGGGGTGTAGTACCGCGCCGTCGTCAGCGCGAGGCCGGCGCCTTCGCTGATCCGGTAGACCGACTGTACGAGGGCCTTGCCGAACGTCTTCTCGCCGACGACGAGGGCGCGGTCGTGATCCTGGAGGGCGCCCGCGACGATCTCCGACGCGCTCGCGCTGTTGCGGTTCACGAGGACGACAACGGGCATCGTGCCGAAATCACCTGCATCGGAGGCCCGGTAGTCCTGGTCGGAGTTGCGCATGCGGCCGCGCGTGTAGACGACCATGTCGCCTTTGCGGCAGGAACCGGTTCGAGACCTTGATGGCCTGGTCGAGCGGCCCGCCGGGGTTGTCGCGCAGGTCGAGCAACAGCCGCTTCATCCCCTTGGCGCTCAAGGTGTCGAGGGCCTCGCCGAGGTCGCGGTCTGTCGTCTCGGAGAAGTCGTTGAGGCGCACGTAGCCGGTGTCGGCGCCAATCATGAACACCCCCTGGAGTGTGGGGATGTTGACCTCGTCGCGCTCGACGGACAGCTCGATGAGTTCCGTGTAGCCCTGCCTCCGCAACCCGACCTTGACCTGCGTACCCTTGGGCCCGCGCAGTTGCTTGACGGCCTGGTCGCTCGTCCAGCCCTTGGTGTCCTCTCCCTCGATGCGCGCGATCACGTCGCCGCGGCGGATGCCCTTCCTGTAGGCGGGCGACCCTTCGAAGAGCGACATGACGGTGATGTCGCCGTCGAGGACCGAGATGCTGATGCCGAGCCCGTAGTACCGACCCTCCTGGCGCTCGCGCATCTGGGCGTACGCCCGCGGGTCGAGGAAGCTCGAGTGGGGGTCGAGCGTCTGGAGCATGCCGGAGATGGCGCTGTAGACGAGGCGATCGGACTCGACCTCCTCGACGTACTCCTGCTCGACGGCGGCCAGCGCGGCGGTGAAGACCCGGTAGCGGTCCGTGAGCGGGTCGGCGGTGGCCTGTGCGCGACGACCGAGGACGCCTCCGACGAGCGCGGAGACGGCCACGGCGAACAGGACCGCGGGCAGCGCGCGGCTCTTCGGCATGATCGCAGCGTACCACGCGCCCGGGGAGGCACCAACGGCGGCCTGCATCGACTCGTCACGCCGATTGACCCCCTTGTCCGCGCGTTCCATAATCGAGCCTGGTCCAAGCACTGCCCGGCTCGTCGGGGTCGCTCCCCGGACCCCTCTCTCAGGAGCGCATCATGTTCGGTTCTCTCGGCATGCCGGAGTTGGTCATCATCTTCGTCATCGCCCTCATCGTGTTCGGCCCGCGCAAGCTGCCCGAACTCGGCAAGTCCCTCGGCAAGAGCCTGGCGGAGTTCAAGCGGGCGTCCAACGAACTGCGCAACTCGCTCGAAGAGGAAATCCGGGTGGAAGAGGAGCGCGAGCGCGCACCCAAGTCGGCGCCGGCCCCGGCCCCCGTCGCGGCTGCGGCCCCCGCCACGACGCCCGGCGAACCGGCGACGGCCCCCGAGGGGGACTCGAGCGATCCGTACCAGGACGACTTCTACGACCGGGCGCAGGACGAAGCGCAGCCGGCGGTTGCCGAGACCACGCCGCGCGGCGCGAACCTGTAAGCCTCCGGCTCCAAACGTCCCCACCGCATGTCCTTGTCCCCCGTTCCCGCCGCCCCTCCGCCGCCGCGCCCGTTCGATGACGACGAAGAGGACGAGGGGATCGGCGGCAAGATGTCGTTCCTCGAGCACCTCGACGAACTCCGCGGGCGCCTGATCCGGGCCCTCGCCTCGGTGTTCGTCGGCTTCGTCGTCTCGATCCTGTTCATCGAGCAGATCTTCGATTTCATCATGAAGCCGTTGCAGGCGATTCTGCCTGCGGGCGGAAAGCTCATCTATACCGAGCCGACCGAGGCGTTCCTGCTCTACATGAAGATGGCGGCGCTCGCGGGTCTGCTGATCGCGATGCCGCTGATCATGTGGCAGGTGTGGGCGTTCATCGCGCCGGGGCTGTACGCGCACGAGAAACGGTTCGCGATCCCGTTCGTGTTCATGTCGACGGTATTTTTCACGCTCGGGTGCGCGTTTTCCCACTACGTGGCGTTCCCGGCGGCATGGAACTTCTTCGGCAGCTTCGCCGACGAGACCGTCCAGTTCGCACCACGCATCGAGCCGGTGTTCTCGCTCTACGTCCGGATGGCCCTGGGGCTCGGGGTCGTTTTCGAAATGCCGACGCTGGTCATGTTCCTGGCGCGCGTGGGCATGGTGACGCCGCGATTCCTGATACGGCACACCAAGTACGCCATCCTCATCATCTTCATCGTGGCCGCGATCGTCACGCCTGGCTCCGACCCTCTCTCACTGTTTCTCGTGGCCGTGCCGATGATCGGTCTGTATGGCGTCAGTATCTTTGTGGCCTGGGCGTTCAAGAAACGAACACCCCGGGCCGAGGCGTGAGCCGCCTTGCACCCAGCCCGACGGTTCTGACCGTTGGCGAGTCTCTTGCAAGCCTTTGGTGACGAGTGCGCAGGAGCCGTGGCGGCCCGCCTCGTCTGGACCCGCTTACGGATGGAATTGACGACAGCCGGTCCGGCCGGTACTATGCCCGGGTAGAAATTTTTGTAAGTGACGTACGTTCAGCTCAAACTTGGGGACATACACATGACACGCCTCTTCAGGGTAGGTCTCGCCGCCGCGGTTGGTCTGGCGATGGCTGCGCCTGCAGGGTTCGCCCAGCAGTCCGATCCGGCCGCGAGCCAGATGATCACCGAGACCCGACCGGCCGCGCCCACGTTCCAGGGCGACACCGGTCTCTGGTTCGTCCCGCTCGGTGAGGTACTGCCGGCGGGCCGCTGGTCCGCCAGCGCGTACTACACCAACTTCGACCGTCAGGAAGGCTTCACCAACATCGGGTTCTTCCCGATCACCTTCGGCTACGGCATCGGAGGACGCGCCGAGGTGTTCGGGGCCTTGTCTGCGGTGACGCGCATCGACCGCGACATCCGGCCCGTCTTCGCTGGAGGCAGCGAGGCGGGCGGCCCGAACAACGAGTATCCGCTCGTCAAGCAGCCGTGGTCCGGCACGACCTTCGGCGACCTCTACGTCGGCGGCAAGGTGAACCTCCTGTCGCAGGCCAACCAGGCTCCAGTGGCCATGGCCCTCAAGGCCATGGCGAAGCTGCCGACGGGCTCGGCCGACAAGGGCACCAGTTCCGGACAGGCCGACTTCTTCATCGACTACATCGTCAGCGCCGAGGCCAACGAGAAGGTGGACGTCTCCGGCTACGTGGGCTTCGCGGCCCGCGCCGACGCGGAGCGCACCAACCAGAGCAACGGCCTGCGGTATGGGTTCGGCCTGGGCTTCCCCACCCGGAGCGGACTGAAGATCACCGCCGAGATGTTTGGTGAGGCCTACTTCGACGACAACCTGACGTCCAGCGGGCTCGAGGCCTTCGATGGCTCGACCAGCCTCGGCGTGTGGCCCATCAAGAGCCCGCTCGATCTGGCCCTGGGGGCGACGTACTTCAGCTCGAAGGGCTTCTTCGCGGGCGCGGGCGTCACCTACGCCATGAAGCACGACGCGCGCAGCGACTTGCTGCCAGGCGCGTCCGACGAGACCTTCGACAAGGTCAGCATGCAGTTCCGCATCGGCTTCCACCCGGGCGTGGCCACTGCCTTCGTGGCGCCGCCGCCCCCACCGCCCCCACCGCCCCCGCCGACGCCGATGGCCCAGAACCGGCCGCCGACGGTCAAGGCGCGCTGCAACCCGTGCACGGTCGAAGTCGGCAAGAGTTCGACCATCACGGCCGACGCCAACGATCCGGACGGCGACCCGCTCAACTACAAGTGGTCCTGCCCCGCCGGCACCATCGCGCAGCCGTCCAACCGCGAGACGCTGTGGACCGCCCCCGGCCAGGAAGGCCCCGTGCCCTGCACGGTGACCGTCACCGACGGCAAGGGCGGCTCGGTGACCGACACGGTGACCATCCAGGTGGTGCGCCCCGCCATCAAGGACTACACCTTCGAGGACGTGCACTTCGACTTCGACCGCTACACGCTGCGGCCCGAAGCCACGCGTATCCTCGACGAGGCCATCAAGGCCCTGCAGGCCAACCCCGAGCTCCGCATCGAGGTCGAGGGCCACACCTGCAACATCGGTACGGCCGAGTACAACCTGGCCCTCGGTGAGCGTCGTGCCTACTCGGTGCGCGACTACCTGGGCTCGCGCGGTGTCGGCGCCGAACGCATCCGCACCGTGAGCTACGGTGAGGAGCGACCGAAGCACGACAACAGCCGCGAGGAGACGCGCCGCCTCAACCGCCGCGCTGCTCTCACGGTCCGCGTGACGCAGTAGGGCCATCCGGCCCCGCCCGCGCGCAAGACGAAGCCCCGGCTGGCAACAGCCGGGGCTTTTGTTTTGTCATTAGGCATTACAATCTGCGCCCGTGCCGTCCCGACCTGGTCAGTCCAAGGTGCTGCTCGACGAACTGGTGGCCAGCCGCGACCCCGTGGCCGTCGAGACCGCCATCGCGCGATTGGCCATCCTCGGCCGACCCGCCCTTCGGCCCGTTCTCACCCGACTTGGTGAGGGCGACGTCACCCTGCAGCCTCGCCTGCTCCGAGTCCTGGAGCGCATGGGAGATCCGGCCGCCCTGAGCGCCATCCGGCCGTTGCTCACCCACGACGTCCTCGACGTGGCGACGGCAGCGGTGGACGCCATGGGTGCCCTTCTCGACGCCCCCGACGCGGCTGCAGCCACAGCCGCCCTCGAGGCCCTCACCGCAACCCTGCTCGATTCCTCCCGCGGAGATGCCGTGCGCCTCCGTGCGTTCGAGGCCATCGTGGCGGCGGACCGCTCTCCCAGCTATGATGCGGACATTGTCGAGCCGCTCCGGACGCGGCTCCTCCGCGACCCGTCCGAGGCGGTCCGCGCCGCCGTCACCTCCCTGAACGAGGAACTCACCTCGGTGTCAGGCCCCCAGGCATCGCTCGGCGAGTCCAGCCTTGAGGCCGCGGCGGCTGGTCACCTGCCCTCCTCCCCGGCCCCCGTGCGGCTGGCGCTCGCCGGGCACGGCGCGACCGTACCGCTGACGGTGCTGCACCGGCTCATCGAGCGCATCCGGGCGCACGAATCCGGCAAGCCCGCGGATGAGCAGGAGGCGTGGCGGGTGCTGCGGGCCACGGCCCATCAGGAACTGGCAGCGCGCGGCAGCCGGCTCGGGGTGTACGACCTGCGGGAAACGCTCGAGGCCCTGGGGGACCGCACGCCCGTCGGCATGTTGTCAGCCCTGCAGCAGGTGGGCGACGTGTCGGTGCTCGACGACGTGGCCGACGCCTGGCAGCGCACGACCAACGACTGGTTCCGCGGTCAGTTGGTGGCCATCTTCCGCGCGGTGGTGGCGCGGGAGAAGCTCACCCGGCGTCACGCGGCAGCAAGGAAGCTGGCCGCGCGACTGCCGGACGCCGTTGCGGCGCTGTGGGGATGACGATTCAGGACGCGACGTTCAGTACGCCTTGGCGAAGCAGGCCACCGCGGTGGCTGGACGTCCAGTGACGAAGCAGGTCTTGCCCTCGGCAGGCGGCGCGGCGAACGGGTAGTTCCGGATCGTCGCCTGCGTCTCCGCCTTCACCTGCGCCTCGACGGCGGCATCGTCGCACCAGGGAGCGAACACGAACCCCGGACGCGCCCCGGACATCAGCGTCTTGAACTCGTCGTAGCTCTCCGTGTAGTGGGTGCGTTCCTCACGCACCCGCCTGGCACGCTCGAACAGCCCGGCCTGGATGTCGGCGAGCCACCCCTGCACCGCGGCCACCAGGCCGTCGGACGGCACGAATTGCTTCTCCCGCGTGTCACGCCTGGCGAGCACGACCTGCTGTTTCTCGATGTCCTTGGGCCCGATCTCGAGGCGCACGGGCACGCCGCGCATCTCCCAGTCGGCGAACTTCCACCCTGGCGTGTAGGCATCGCGGTCATCGAGGAACACCCGCACGCCGGCGGCGGTCAGCCGATCACGAATCTCCCGGGCATGCGGCAACACCGTTTCCTGCCAGTTGCCGCGAGGAATCGGCACGATCACGACCTGATACGGGGCGATGTTGGGCGGGAGCACCAGGCCGCTGTCGTCGCCGTGCACCATGATCAAGCCGCCGATCAGTCGCGTGGACACGCCCCAGGACGTCGTCCAGGCATGCTGCTCGACCTTGTCGCGCCCCTGGAACTTGATGTCGAACGCCTTGGCGAAGTTCTGTCCGAGGTTGTGCGACGTGCCGGCCTGCAGCGCGCGGCCGTCGCCCATGAGCGCCTCGATCGAGTAGGTCTTCGCCGCGCCGGCAAACTTCTCGGCGTCGCTCTTCCGACCGTCGATCACGGGCATCGCCAGCTCGGTCTCGACGAACTCCTTGTAGATGCCGAGGATCTTGAGCGTCTCCTCCTCGGCGTCGGCCTCGGTCTCGTGAACCGTGTGGCCCTCCTGCCAGAGGAACTCCGTCGTCCGCAGGAACGGGCGCGTCACCTTCTCCCATCGGACGACGTTGGCCCACTGGTTGATCAGGATGGGCAGATCACGCCAGGACTGCAGCCACTTGGCGTACATCGTCCCGATGATGACCTCCGACGTCGGGCGGATCGCGAGCCTCTCCTCGAGCTTCTCCTTGCCGCCGTGCGTGACCCACGCGACCTCGGGAGCGAATCCCTCGACGTGCTCGGCCTCCTTCATGAGGAGGCTCTCGGGAATGAACAGGGGAAAGTAGGCGTTGACGTGTCCCGTGGCCTTCAGGCGCGCGTCGAGCAGCAGCTGGATGCGCTCCCAGATGGCGTACCCGTACGGGCGGATCGTCATGCATCCCTTGAGGCCAGGCGTGTAGTCGGCCAACTCCGCGCGGAGCACGACGTCGAGATACCACCGTGAATAGTCGTCGGCCTGCGCGGTGATGGCCGTGACGAGCCCGTCGCCCTTCCCGCCGCCCTTGCCCTGTTGTCCCTTGCCCTGCTGCTGCTCGCTCATCGTCGTCGGTCAGTCTGTTGTGCGCTGCAGCACGTCGCTGCAGTGGTGGCCCCACGTGTCGTCGCGGCGCTCCGGAAAATCCGTCCTGTAGTGCCCGCCGCGGCTTTCCTCTCGCCTGAGCGCCGCGCGTGCCATGAGGTACGCGACGGTGACGAGGCTTCGCAACTGCGCCGCCGCGAGATCCGTGGCGGGCGTGCCCGCGCACGCGGCGCGGGCGCGCGTGAAGTACGACGCGGCTTCCTGGAGTCCCTCCGCCGTGCGAACCAGACCCAGGTCGCGCCAGGCGCGCGCGCGCACCGTCGCGACGTCCAGGTCGGCCGGTGGCAGACCCGGAGGCTCGGGAACGACGGGTTGGCAGGCGACGAGACGCCCGTCGCCCCATGTCTCCCGGGCGCGGGGCGGTTCACCCATCACCAGGCCTGCGCGGGCTCCGAACACCAGCCCCTCGAGCAGCGAATTGCTCGCGAGTCGGTTGGCTCCGTGCACGCCCGTGCACGCCACCTCGCCCGCGGCATACAGCCCCGGGACCGACGTGCGTCCGTCGAGATCGGTCACGACACCGCCCATCACATAGTGGACGGCCGGGCTCACGGGAATGGGATCGCGCGCCAGGTCGAGCCCGGCAACGCGACAGGCCTCGGAGATCTGCGGAAAGCGCGCGTGGACGTCGAGGTCCGTCAGGTGCGCCATCGACAGATAGATCGGCGCACCGGTGCGTTGGCGCTCGCGGACGATGGCGCGAGCGACGCGGTCGCGGGGTGCGAGTTCCGCCGCCTCCTCGTAGCGCGCCATGAACGCATCGCCGCTGGCGTTGACCAACCGGGCGCCCTCGCCCCGCAGCGCCTCCGACAGCAGGAAGCGGGGACGGCCCGCGATGTCGAGCACCGTGGGGTGGAACTGGACGAACTCCAGGTCCGCCACTTCGGCGCCGGCCTCGAAGGCCATGGCCATGCCATCGCCTGTCGTGACCGTCGGGTTGGTGGTCTGCGCGAAGACCTGTCCGGCGCCTCCCGTGGCGAGCAGGGTGGCCCCGGCCCGCACCTCGTGCCTCGTGTCGCGCGCGTCGCGGTAGATCGCTCCCACGCACCGGCCCCCCTCGCACAGGAGGTCTGTGACGATGGCGTGGTCGATGATCGTGATGGCCGGGAACGCGGCGACGCGCTCGTGCAGCACCCGGCTGATCTCGCGGCCCGTGGCGTCCTCCGCGTGGAGCACCCGCCGCACGCTGTGCGCGGCCTCCCGCGTCGGGGCAGGCCGGCCATCGGGCAGGCGGTCGAAGCGTGCCCCCCACGACAGCAGTTCGGACACGTAGCGCGGCCCCTCGTCGACGAGGGCACGAACCGCTGCGGGCTCGCACAGCCCGTCTCCGGCGGCCAGCGTGTCGGTAAAGTGCAGACCGGGTGAGTCGTCGTCGCCCATCGCGACCGCGATGCCGCCCTGGGCCCAGCCGGTGCTGCCCTGCTCGGGCTCACCCTTGGTGAGGAGGCACACGCGTCCTCGTCCCGACAGCGCGAGCGCCGCGCGGAGCGCAGCGATGCCGCTGCCGAGGACCAGGAAATCGGGACGGGTGGTCACAAGGAGAGTGCCTGCTCCTGTCCGGCTCACCAGCCGGAACACGTTCGCCTGGCGCCTGGGCCGCCGCCCACGACGCGGCGCGCGGCCTCGGCGCCGCCGGGCCCTGCTATCCTACCACCCGCCTCGCGCCGGGTTTGGTCGGCGCGCCCACACCATGTCGCCTCACGTCCTCGAAGTCCGCACGCAGTCGGCGCAGGTGTCGCGCATCCTCATCGCGCCGGGGTTGCTCTCGTCCCTGGGTGCGGCGGTCGCCGAAGCCTGCCCCG
Organism: uncultured Acidobacteriota bacterium; assembly: GCA_963715265.1. Taxonomy (GTDB): domain Bacteria; phylum Acidobacteriota; class Vicinamibacteria; order Vicinamibacterales; family Vicinamibacteraceae; genus Luteitalea. The sequence continues at coordinate 460,881 of CAVQRQ010000002.1, read as the reverse complement.
GAACGTCGCGCATGGTGGTGGTCTCCAGTCCACGGGTGTGGGCCCTGCACGGCGAGGCCGTCCGGCGAGGCTTGTCGATGCCGCCGGAGGACGCGCCCGTGCTCGTCAGCGACGGCGAGAAGTCCAAGACCATGGCGACGATGGGCAAGGTCCACGATGCGCTCGTCACGCGCGGCGTCGACCGCAAGGCCGTGCTTGTCGTTGTCGGCGGCGGGGTCGTCGGCGATCTCGCCGGATTTGCCGCCGCCAGCTACCTCCGGGGCATCCGGCTCGTCCACGTCCCCACGACGGTCGTGGCCCAGACCGACAGCGCCATCGGCGGCAAGGTGGGCGTGAACCATCGCCTGGGCAAGAACCTGATTGGCGCGTTCCACCAACCGGCGCTCGTGGCCGTCGACCCGACGGTCCTCACGACCCTGAGCCGGCGTGAACTGCGCGCCGGGTTGTACGAGGTGGTCAAGTACGGCGTCATCGCGTCGCCGGCCTTGTTCGCACGCTGCGCGGAGACGATGACCGCCCTGCTCCAGGGAGCGCCCGACGCGCTCCTGCCCGTGATCGCGGAGTGCTGCGCGATCAAGGCCGACGTCGTGACGAAGGACGAGCGGGAGGACGGCCTGCGCCGCATCCTCAACTTCGGTCACACGATCGGTCACGCGCTCGAGGCGGTGACGCACTACCGCCTCCTCCGCCACGGTGAAGCCGTCGCCTACGGGATGAAGGCGGCATCGGCGATCGCCGTGTCCCGGGGGACCTGGCGACGCGAGGATCACGACGCGCTCGTCGACCTGCTCGATGGCATGGGCCCGCTGCCGGCCGTGGCCTCGCTCGACAGCGACGCCATCCTCGCAGCGACGCGGCGGGACAAGAAGGTCGTCGCCGGCACGCTCCACTTCGTGCTGCCCACGCGGATCGGCGCGACGACGATTGCCACCGACGTGGACGAGGCCCAGGTACGAGCCGGCCTCGCGGCGATCGGCCTACCGGGCTGACGGCGTCAGACGGAACTCACGGATGCGCGCCAGCAGCATGCGCAGCGGGATCCCGAGGGCGGCCGCGGCCCTGGCCTGATCCCAGCCGGCCTCGTCGAGAGCCTGGCTCACCTTCCGCCGCTCGACTTCCGCGAGCACGCGGCGTGAGGCCTCCGGCAGGGTGCCCGAGATGTCGATGTCGTCCCAGGGGTCGCGCGGCGTCGGCGGCAGCGCCAGCCGGGTGCCCTCACCCGCGCCGATCTGCAGTTGCGCGGCGTGCACGGTGTCGCCCTCGGCCAGGATCACCGCGCGTTCGATGCAGTTCTGCAGTTCCCGCACGTTGCCCGGCCACGGGTGCGCAACAAGGGCAGCGACAGCCGACGAGGACAGGTGGGGCGGCCGCTTGTTCTGTTCGCGCGCGAAGCGCTCGACGAAGTGCCCGGCCAGCAGTGGCACGTCGGACACGCGCTGCCGCAGCGGGGGGATCTCGATCGGAAAGACCGAGAGCCGGAAGAACAGGTCCTCGCGGAACGTCCTCGCGGAGACGGCCGCGCGCAGATCGCGATTGGAGGCGGCGACGAGCCTGACGTCCACGTGCAGCGTCGTGTTGCTCCCGAGTCGCTCGAAGCTGCGGGTCTCGAGCACGCGCAGCAGCTTGGCCTGCAGGTTGACGGGCATCTCCCCGATCTCGTCGAGGAACAGCGTGCCACCGTGCGCGACCTCGAACTTGCCCGGCTTGCGCGCGTTCGCGCCGGTGAAGGCGCCCTTCTCGTGACCGAACAGTTCCGTCTCGAGCAGCGTCTCCGGAATCGCGGCGCAGTTGATCGCGACGAACGGCCCGGCGGCGCGGTCGCTCTGCGCGTGCAGCGCGCGGGCGACGAGTTCCTTGCCCGTCCCGCTCTCCCCTCCGAGCAGGACCGTCGTGTCCGTGGGGGCCACGCGCTGCAGGCTGCGGAACACCTCCACCAACGCGGGATGTTCCCCGACGATGGTGGGCGCGCCGTGCCTGGCCCCGAGCGCCTCCTTCAGCAGGAAGTTCTCCGTGACGATGCGGCGCTGCTCGATGGCGCGGCTGACCGTGAGCAGGAGGTGCTCGTGGTCGACCGGCTTGGTGAGGTAATCCAGGGCGCCTTCGCGAACTGCCGCCACGGCTTCGTCGATGGCGCCGAAGCCCGTCATCAGGATCACCGGCAGCGCGGGGTCGAGTTCCTTGGCCGCGCGCAGGACGCCAAGGCCGTCGCCATCGGGCAGCCTCAGATCCGAGAGCACCAGGGACGGACGGTGCAGGCGGAGTGCCTCGATGGCGGCAGACTCGTCGGCCGCTTCCACGATGCGGTGGCCGTGCCGCGACAACACCGCTGCAAGCACGTACCGCAGGTCTTCGTTGTCATCAACGAGCAGGACGTCGGCCGTCTCGCGCTGTGCCGCGGTGCGGGGCGCGGCCACCGGCGAGATCCCAGGCATCATGAGCATGGTCTACATTCGCGACAGGACACGGAGACGTGGCCCGGGACTGTGACTACTGAATCCACGTGGGCGGCACACCGGCAATGCGGGCGTCCCGCTCGAGGGCCTGGCGGTTCGCGGCTGCCGCGGCCTCTTTCGCCTCGGCCTGCGCGATCTGCGCGCGGAGCGCTTCCCGTTCGTCGGCCGCTCGCGCGGCAATGGCTGGATTGGAGGCCTGCGCCTCGAGAGACAGGCGATCCGACAGCGCCTTGAGTTGCCTCACCTGGGCACGTGCCGCCGACAGTTCTGAATTGATCCGCTCGGCACGCGCCCGCCACCCCGGTTCGTCGTCGGTGGGGGCCGCCGCGGCCGAACCCGTTGCCGCATCGCTCGCCTTTGCCGTGCCAGCCTGGGCAGCGGCCGGGGCACCGGGCTCGGCAGCCGCCCCGGGGCCGGCGGCGGCCGCCGCTGCGGCTGCAAGCGGCGTGGTCCCTGGCTCCTCGCCGGCAGGCGGCGCCGTGTCCTGAGGCACGAGGATGGCCGACGCGGGCAGGTCGGCGTTGGTGAGCACCTTGCCGCCCTTGACCTTCTCGCGCCGTGCCGCTTCCTGCCTGGCCACGTCGCCCAGTGACTGCCCGGCAGCGGGGCTCACCAGCGCGCCCATCAGCAGGCCAGCCAGCACGACTGTGTTGCGTCCACTCATCCCTGCCTCCTCTCGTCCGGCTCGCGGCGCGCCTGCCGCGGACGGTCATCCCCCGAATGATTGGCCGAACCCGCCGGAGGTTGAACTCAGCTGCCAGGTTCGGTCCTCCACGCCGTCAGGGTGACCGCCGCCCCGGGGTTGGCCCGCCCGATGGTGACACTGGCCGCGCCGCGCGCCTCGCTGCCGGCCCGGGCGACGGCGTGCAGCAGCAATCGCTGATTCGAGGAACGGAAGGGCGCGGCGTCGCCCTCGGGCTCGTCAGCGACCCACACGATGACGGCCGGCGCGGCACCTCGGCGGCCCGGTCGCCCCAGGACGCCGGGCCCATGACACGCCCAGAGCGACCACCACTGCGGCGTATCTGCCCCCCAGCGGCTGCCGGCGTCGGTCTGCGCCTGGAGCCAGCGACGCTCCTCGTCTTCGTCCAGCGGGACCAGGCTCACGGTGGGCGTGGGACACGACAACGGGACCATCAGACCATCGACGACGGTCCAGTCGTCGACCTGGCCCAGCGCCATGGCGACGACCTGGAGTGCGGCCTCCGCGAGACGCGCCGCCGCGTGGGCGTCCTCGAGGGCGCCGCTCATGGCGAGATCCGCTGAGCGGTGACCGACCAGCCACCCCGTAGCCCCCACGAGGAACGCGGTCAGCAGCAGGACGCCGGGTAGCGCCACGCCGCGCTCACTGGGCCCACGCGAGGTTGGGCGCCGTGACGAACACGTCGAGCTCGACATCACGAACCTCCTGTCCTGGGCGACGCGCGTGTCCGGGCATGGCGAACCACTCCGCCGCTCGGCCTCGTACGCCTGGAGAGATCGCCTGAAATCGCAGGGCCACCCGAACGGCGCGAATGCGCAGCATGTCGGCGTCGAAGCGCCAGGTCCCGGCCCCGCACCAGGGGCCATCTGTCAGGTCGGCCAGCGTCAGTTCCACGGGCGGACCGGGAACGGGCCCGAGTAACGGGAGCCGTGGAGTGCCGTCGGCCGACACCGCGCACGTGTCTGCGCCAGGCATCGCGGGCCAGCGCGGGGCGGCAGAGATTCCGTAGTAGCGTACGCGCATGCCCACCACGTCGTCTGTGACCGGCTGGGTCGGGGCCGAGTCGTCGGCACGCCGCACCTGCCGACGGACTGCGTCGAAGCTGAGCATGGTGGCCGACAGCACGGCCGCGAAGGCAGGCACGTCGATCGCCTGATCGACCGGCGACTCGAGCGTCAGCAGCAGGTCCTGGACGGCAGCCAGGCTGGCGAGGGCCATCGCCCCCGTGCGCGAGTACACGAGCACGAGGTCGCCGCGCCGGAACCCGCACGAAGGGTGCACGCCGCACGCTGGATGCCAGGTGAGCCTCACGGTCACGTCGCCAGGCAGCACCGCCGCGGCGACTGGGGCCTGTGCCGCCCGGGCCTGGACGTGCCACACGGTGAGCCGGTCGGCCCAGGCGGAACCCGGCGCATCGGCTCCTGTCAGCACGCGACGCGGCCAGACAGCGGGGACCGCGCGCGGCAGCGGGCTCTCCCCGATGATGTCCGCGCCCGCCCCCGCACCGCCGATGACACCGGCCAGGAGCAACTCCGTCGCACGGGCGCGTTGCTGCAGGTCGGTCGCATCGGGAACGATCTGGACCGCATCGAGGACCGGCGGCAGGGCTGCCGTCACCACGGCGAGGGTCGCCAGCGCGATTGCCGTCGCGACCAGGAGGTCCGCGAGCGTAAATCCCTCACGGCAACTCGACGTCCGCGGCGCGTCGGAACCGCGAGTCATGGCTGCCCCACACCCCAGGGGCAGTGCACACCATCGGCGTGAGCCGTATGGTCGCCGACCGACGGTCCGAGTGGGGCCACCTCCACCCACACACGCTGGCATCCCTCGATGCCTGCCGCCAGGACCGCCCATCGCCGACGGAAGTGCGCCGCGGGCGGCGTCTGCGATCCCCCGGCGAGCCACGAGCCGTGCGCGTCGAGCCAGTCGACCGTCGGCTCGGCCGTGACCTGGAGCGGGGCCGGCCCCGTTGGTATGAGGCCCGCGCCACCGACGCGGAACGGCTCGGCATCGTCCAGTCGCGACTGCTGGTCCGCCACGATTCCCGTTGGCGCCCGGACGTGTGTGAGGACCAGCAACTGCGAGAGTCGCTGGCGGGCGAGGTGGCGAGCCAGCAGGTCGGCTCGGGCGTGGAGCACCGCCGCCGCTGTGGACACGGCGAGCGGAAGCGCGGCCGCGAGTGCCGTGACGAGGAGTCCGGCGGCGATGACGGATTCCAGGAGCGACGAGCCTCGGTTCGACTGGAGCGGGTGTGCCATGCCCGGCGTAAGGGCAAGCGCCGCGCCAGCGATGGCCGTTGGAATAGCGCAGACATTCGCGCGAACCCGATCGGATGGTGGCAATTCATGCCATCCGACCTGGCGCGACCGCGCGCAGGGACTGCACGCCCTAGGCGACGCGTTCGACGTGGACGAGGTAGAGGACGCCGTCCACGTCGCCGTCAGCGGCGCGGAGCGGCAGTGCGGTCACGGGCACACGAGCCCCGCTGCTGCCTGGTCCAACGAGGGACGCATCGCGCCGGGCCGCCGTCTGCAGACACTCCTCGGCCACAGTCCGGAGCGGCTCGGTGCCGTCGAGGGTCCAGAGGACCTGCCCGGCAGCCGACTGCGCGAGGCCGAGCCAGCGCAGGGCCTCGGCGTTGGCCACCCGCAGGTTCCCATCGCGTCCGAGCACGAACAACGCGAGCGGCAAGCTCTCGACCACCTGTTGCAGGAAGCCTTCGAGGGCCTCGTACCGCGCCTGCTGCGCCAGTTCCTGCCCGCGCATGCGCGTCAGGGCCTCCGTCACGGCCGACGTCAGGCCGCCCTCGGTCTCTCGCCCCCGGGCGCGGGCCGCCTGCAGCACGTCCTGGCGGTGAGAAGCCCGGCGCACGGACCAGGCCAGGACGAAGCAGAAGACGACGAGCGGTCCAACGAGCCAGAGCAGCGTGACGAGCGGCATCAGCGGTAGAAACCAAGATACCAGTCCAGGACCGGCTGGCCCACAAGGGACGCGGCCAGGGCCGCCGGAGCGAGGAATGCGCCGAACGGCAGCGCCGTCGTCCGCGCGTCGGCCTTCATCGCCAGCATCACGGCCCCGACCGCTCCGCCCGCGATCGACGACCACACGAGCGTCAGCAGCATGAGCGGCCAGCCCAGCACGGCGCCGATCATCGCCAGCATCTTGACGTCGCCCATGCCCATGCCCTCCGCGCCGCGCAAGCGTTCGTAGGCGGCGCCCGTCGCCCAGAGGCTGCCACCACCGAGCAGCACACCCAGCAGCGCCGACCTGATGCCGGGCGGCAGGAAGACCGACGCGATGAGGCCCGCGACCATGCCGCCGACCGTCAGCTCGTTGGGCAGGATGCGACAGTCGATGTCGGTGAAGAACAGCACCAGGAGGACCGACGCGAACACGAGCCGCACGACCAGCAGCGCGTCCCACGGGAACCACAAGCCGTGCAGGATCGACAAGCCCGCGTTGAGGGCTTCGACGGCCGGGTAGCGCGCGGAGATCGGGCGCGGCAAAAGGCACAGCGGCGCCCCAGCAGCAGCCAGCTGACCACGGGGACGTTGTGATACCAGCGCAGCGGGCGCTCGCACGAGGGACAGTGCGACGCCGGGAACACGACCGACAGGTCCCGCGGCAGCCGGTGGATGCAGACGTTGAGGAAGCTGCCGACGAGCAACCCGACGACGCCGAGCAGGATCAGCGACACGGTGTCGGGCGTCATCGCGGTTCCTGTGTCCGGGTCGTCAGGGTGCGCGGCTCGGCCGGCAACGGCCAGAGCGGAGACTGGCGTGCGACGTCGATGCGTCCGGTCGTCATGTCGATGGTGTATGGCGTGCCGGAGGGGTCGATGGGCACACGATACAGACCCTGCTCGAACAGCAGCGGCCATGACCACGGTGCCGTGGCACCCTTCGCGCGAGCACGCTCGACGATGGCCGTCAGTTCGTCGATCTGGTCCAGCGCATCGAGCTGTGTCAGCCGACGGCGGGCATCCCGCTGGAGGAACTCGTTGTCGGGCGTCTGCGCCAGCGCCTGCCACAGCAGCCGGGACGTCCGCCTGTCGCCCCCCTGCGTGAGCGTCACGGCCGCAAGGGACTTCAACCACCACGGCGCGCCCGGCACGGCAGCGCCCCGGGAGAACGCCTCGGCCGCTTTCGTGTAGTCGCCCGTCCACCAGTAGTGCACGAACCCGATGTCCTGGTGGTACTCCCAGCGCTGCGGGTTGTGCCGCACACCCTTTTCGAGCAGCGCGACGGCCTGATCGGGCCGGCCCGGCCCGCCTGGCGGCTGCTCGGACAGGAAGATCGCTCCGAACCGGTACGCGACGTTGAAGCGCGTATCGAGGGACGTGGCCAGGTCGAGGAACGGGTACAGGTTCTCGAAGCGCTTCTGGCCGCGGGTTCGCAGCCGCGTCGCACCGAAGTGCTGGAGGGCGCGCATCCAGTACAGGTCGGCGGCCAGCGCATCGAAGCCCAGGACGGCCCGTCGCGCGACCTCCGGCGACTGCAGGTACAGGACGGCCGGAAGATCGCGCTCGGGACGCTGGCGCAACGTCAGCGCCTGCAGCCCGACCGACGAGGCCAGGAGCGCGCCCGCCCCGATGAGCCAGGGGATGCGCCTGGCGAAGGGTGGGCCCGCTGTCACTTGAGGTCCCGCCGCTGGAAGATCGCGATGGCCAGCAGCAGCACCGCGCCGCTGTACGCCACCCCGTAGGCCACGGCCCAGACAACCTGCCCGCCAGGGACGGGTACCCCGTGGACGACCTCGGCCTTCACGTCGAAGAGGGCCAGGTTCGGCAGCACCCAGGACACCAGCCGGGCCACCCACGCGGTGGCGCCAGACGCGCCGACCTGCTCGATCGTGCGGAGATCCTCGACGAAATGCCCGGCGGCCCAGATCGCCGCCGTGAAGGTGGTCGAGAGCAGCGCCGAGGAGTAGGTCGAGAACAACAGCGCAATCGCCGTGACCACCGCGAGCTCGACGTAGATGAGTCCGAGGGCCGTCAGCAGCCGGGGATCGACGGCGGGGGCCGTCCACACAGCCTGCACACCGGGAGGCGTGAGCGCGCTGTATGCCAGCAGCACCAGGAACAGGGCCGCGGCCATGACCGTGATGTTGACGGCCAGCGTCAGGAGCAGCCCGAGGTACTTGCCGAGCAGGAACACGGGACGCGCCAGAGGCTTGGACAGCGTGGCGTGTACGCTGCGCCGCTCGACCTCGCGCGCGACGAGCTGGATTCCGATGAAGATCGCGATGCCGACGCCGAACAGCTGCGCGGAGGCCAGGCCGAGATCCTTGATGATCTTGACGTCCTGTCCGGCTGCGAGTTGGCCGATGATCAGCGACGCGCCGACGAGTAGCACGGCGAACAGCAGCAGGTTGTAGAACACGCGATCGCGAACAGCCTCGCGGAACGTGTTCAGCGCCACGGCGCGGACGAGGCGGAGCGTCATGCCGCATCGCCTCCGGGCTCGCGGCGCTTGCCCTCGACGTGCTTCAGGAACACCTCCTCCAGCGTCTCGCGCACCGGCTGCAGCGACAGCACGCGGGCGCCTCCGCCGCTCACGAGGTGGAGGAGCGGTTCTGGCGCCTGCGCGCCGGGCAGGTGGGCCTGCACGCGACCAGAGCCGAGGTCCGTCAGGGTCGCGCCGGCGGCCAGGAGTTGCTGGCGCAGGGGATCCTCGACGCCGTCCACGAGGAGTTCCCACGCGCGCACGGAGAACTGCACGAGGTCGGTGATGCCGCCCAGGGCCTGCAGGCGGCCAGCCGCCAGGATGGCCACGCGCGTGCAGAGCGCCTCGGCATCCGAGAGGATGTGGCTGCTGAACAGGACCGTGCGGCCCTCGTCCCGCAGCGACTGGATGAGCGCCCGGACGTCGCGGCGGCCGATGGGGTCCAGCCCCGACATGGGTTCGTCGAGGATCACGAGGTCGGGATTGTGCACGAGCGCCTGAGCCACCCCGAGGCGCTGCACCATCCCCTTCGAGTAGCGGCGAATCGCCATGCGTCGCTCTGCGCCGAGGCCCACGCGGTCGAGCAGACGCGACCCGCGCGCCGCGGCGTCGGCCGTCCGCAATCCGCAGAGCTGACCGTAATACGTCAGCAGTTCCTCTCCTGTGAGGTAGTCGTAGAAGACGGGGTTCTCGGGGAGGAACCCGACGCGGCGGCGCGCGGCCACGCTCGACACAGGGTGGCCGAAGAGACGTGCGGTGCCCGAGGTCGGCGTCACGAGCCCGAGCAGGAGCTTGAGCGTCGTGCTCTTGCCGGCGCCGTTGGGTCCGAGACACCCGAAGACTTCGCCCTGGGCGACGGCGAAGCTGAGGTCGTGGAGGGCGCGGTAGGGACGCGGCCTCCAGAATCCGACAGGGTAGTCCTTCGTGAGGCGATCGACGTCGAGGACCGGTTCGGGCATGTCGTGCGAGCAGGGCGCCTGGCCACTGGGCCGGGCACCCCGCTTATCGGCAGCCGCCGCGGGTCACTTGACGGCCTGCCCGCCGGCCTTGCCGATTTCGTACTCGAGGATGTAGTCGAGCACCTGCGGCGCAATGCCGCCCGGGATGCGAACGCCGTTGATGAAGAACGTCGGCGTCGACTGGACGCCGAGGCTCGCGCCAAGCGCCGTATCGCTCTTGACCGAGGTCAGCACGCCGGCGTAGCGGGCGTCGAAATCGGCGATGCCCGCCACCTGCCGGAGTCCGTCCTTGACCATCGCCGGCGTCAGTGACGGCTGGTTGGCGAACAGCCAGTGCTCGAACTCCTTGGCCTTCCCGACGGTCCGGGCCATGCGGACGCCCGCGGCGGCCTCGCACGCGGCCTGGTGCTGCCCGGCTGGCGCGCTCGCGTTGCACTCACCTTCCAGCGGGAAGTCGCGGCTCACGTACCGGACCTTGCCCGGCGCGACACGCTCCCACTTCTCCCAGATGGGCTCGTAGAGTTCGAAGGTCTGACGACAGGGCGGGCACTGGTAGTCGTTGAACTTCACGACGACCACCGACGCCCCTGGCGCGTCGGCCGGGACGATCATTCGCGGCTGCTGGTCGAACTGGGCCCGGACCTGGGCCTTCTGCTCGTCGGTCAGCGGCGGGGCGGCGGCAACCTGCGCGGCGGCCTGGGCCGCACGGGCCGCAGGCGTGGCCGAGGTCGACGCCGTCACCGGATTGTTCGGGAAGAGCGCGGCGGACGCGGCCGTCGCCCCAAGGACGAGGACGCACGCCGCAAGTGCCAGCGGGCTGGCCACGAGGCGGCGGAGGTCGCGAGAGAGGCGGTCGGGTACGTCGATCATTGGAATGGACGCCGCGGCACCGGCAGTGAAGAACAGGCCGACGACAGCCGCGTAGGTCGCCAGGCACAGGGGGCACAGGGTGCCGAGGACGAAGATTGTGGCCCAGGCCAGGTACGCCACCACGGCGAGACCCAGCAGCGAGGCGCCGAGCAGGTAGCTCGCGAGCGCGTCGAGGCGGCGTCCGAGCGTCAACAGCGCCAGCAGCGCCGCGAAGTAGCCCGCGCCGAGAATGGCGACCGGCACGCCGAGCGCACGGCCGTACTCGCTCTGGTAGGCCTGCGTGCAGCTCCACGTCGCACTGACGTCGCAGAAGCTCTCGTAGCCAGGCGTCGTGGCGAGCTGGTAGTGGACGACGGTCGACGCGATCGAAGCGCCGAGCCCGAGGAGGACGAAGGCCAGTGCGGCAGTGTAGGCGCGCGACGACATGGGATCTTCGGGATCGTAGCATGTCACCCGGCCGCATCCGCGACCGGGCGGCCACTCACTGCTGGTCGAGCGGGGTGATGGTCGGCCCGACAGTGAAGGGCTCCGGCGGGGCCACGCCGTTCATGTCCTGCCAGATGGCGCCGGCCTGATTGGTCGCGAAGCCCCGGCGACCGTTGTTGCCCGAAATCGGCTCGGCCCGGAAGTAGTACCCGCTCCGCGTCGGCTGACCGGTGCAGTCAGCCTGCAGTGCCATGCTGCCGAGGCCCTGCACCAGCTGGAACTGATAGCCGCTCTTGGGCGTGATGTCGATGTCGGGCGACGCGAACCGCTCGCTGACCAGGAGCGTGAGCGATGTCGTGTACGCGTTGTTCGCGCACGTGGTGGCGTAGGTGGCCTGCGCGCTCACGAGGGTCCGCAGCGACTGCACAGCCGACGCCTCGTTGGCGGAAACGCGGGCCCGCAGCAATCCGGGGATGGCGATTGCGGAGACGACGCCGACGATGCTGGTGACGATCAGCAGTTCGATCAGGGTGAAGCCGTGCGCCCGGCCCAGGCGTAGCGTGCGAGTCATGCCGGCGAGTCGATGCAAACGACGAGCCACTTCCGGATGCTGCCCCGTTGCGCCGACGCGCCTGAGCCGCACACAAAAAAACCACGAGACCGGCGAACCGGCCTCGTGGACAGGAGGGGGCGATGCTTGGGGCGACTACTCGACGGGCGTCACCGTGCCGGCCGTCACGATGGGCTCGGGAGGCGCAACGCCGGTCGTGTCCTGGAACACGGTGCCGCGCTGGTCGGTCGCGAAGCCGCGCTGACCGGTCGAGCCGACCTGCTGCGGGATGGCCGAAGCGTAGAAGGCCGACACCGCGGCCGCCGCACCGGGCACGCAGACCTGAGCGGCCGGCGTCACCGGAAGCGCTCCGGCCGCGGCCACGAGAAGGACGTCGTAGCCGCTCTTGCCGGCGCCGGCACCGGCGGTCGCCGGGTTGGTGGCCGGGTCGAGGTCGGGGCTGATGAAGGCCGCCGTGCTGCCGACCGGAACGAGGAGGAGGTCACCGAGCGCCGGAGCGAAGCCGCCGGCCGCGCAGCTGGCCGCGTAGGTCGCCTGGCCGCTGCCGACGGCGCGCAGCGAGCCGATCGCCGAGGACTCGTTGCCAGACATACGGGCGCGGAGCAGGCCCGGGATGGCGATCGCCGCGATGATGCCGATGATGGCGACGACGATGAGCAGTTCGATGAGCGTGAAACCCTTGTTGTTGCGGATCTTCATGGTGTGCCTGTCTCCTCTGAGCGTCCTGCGGTGGCCCGTTTGTCGAGGTTCGCGTTGTTGCGCCCCCGTACCCTTCGTGCCCACTAGTAAAGCAAGGCAGGTGCCAACACCCTCCCGCCTCACCGATCCGCTCAGACTCTGCAAAAACCAATCATTTTGACGCTGCGGGCGGTCGGATGGTCGTCGGCCCGCCCCCCACGATCGACGTGGCGCTGACGTTTCCTGTCAGCAGCGACAACTCACGGTACCTCGGAGTGCCGGAAGTTGTCAGTCGAATGCAGGACCGCACCGGTCGAATGAAGGACGGCTCACCCGCGATGCAGGACGGTTCAGCGAAATGAAGGACGGTTCACTGAAATGAACGACGGGGCACCGAAATGCAGAATGAAGGGGCAGCCAGCACCGCCCGCGCGTCCGGCAGGGCAGCCCGCCCTTCGGCGGTCCCTGTGTCATTCCGGTCAGGCATCCTGCGTTCCGAAATGAAGAATCCTTCATTTCGAGACGCCGTCCCGATCTACAGGTTGTACTTCTTGGCGTAGTAGCGGAAGCTGCGGAAGCTCATGCCGAGCAGGTCTGCGGCGCGCATCTTGACGCCGTCGGCGCGGCGGAGGGCCTCGGCCAGGTACTCGCGCTCGAGTTCCTGCACGTGCCGCTCCAGGTCGAAGCCTGTCTCCGGGAATCGCGGGACACCGGCGGTCGGGGCGCCGAGCCCCGCGTCGGGAGCCGACGCGACGGCGACCACCGCTGCCGGCAAGGCGGCGAGCATGTGCTCGGGAAGGCTTGCCGGCGTGATCGCCCGACCGGTCTCGAGCGCCACGGCGCGCTCGATCACGTTCTCGAGCTCGCGGATGTTGCCGGGCCAGCGGTAGCCGACCAGGACGTCGAGCGCCTCCGGCGAGAGTTCTCCACCCGGTCGACGCATGTCGCGCGCGAAGCGCTGGACGAAGTGCTGCGCCAGCAGCGGGATGTCGTCCTGCCGCTCGCGCAGCGGCGGGAGCGCCACCGGGATGACGTTGACGCGGTAGTACAGGTCCTCGCGGAACGTCCCCTCGGCCACCATCTTCGCGAGGTCGCGATTGGTCGCGGCGATGATGCGGACGTCGGCCGCCAGTTCCTCGTGCCCGCCGACGCGCCGGAACCGGCGCTCCTGCAGCACCCGCAGCAGCTTGACCTGCATCAGCGGACTCATCTCGCCGATCTCGTCGAGGAAGATGGTGCCGCCTCCGCCTGTTCGAAGAGGCCGCGGGTCGTGTGCACCGCGCCGGTGAACGCGCCCTTCTCGTGGCCGAACAGCTCGGACTCGAGCAGCGTCTCGGGCAGCGCGCCGCAGTTGAGCGCCACGAACGGGCCGGTCGGCGCGCGGGGAGAGCCGGTGGATGGCGCGCGCAGCCATCTCCTTGCCCGTGCCGGACTCGCCCGTGACGAGCACGGTGCTCGAGGTGCCGGCGATGGCCTCGATGAGGGCGAACACGCGCTGCATCGCCACGCCGCGCCCGATCATCGTGTCGGCGGCGCGCGGCCGGCCATCAGCCGGCGTGTCGTCAGCCTCCGGACCGTGCTCGCGCAAGTGCCGTCGCTCGATGGCCTGCGCTACCACGCGCTTCATCTCGTCCACGTCGAACGGCTTGCTGATGTAGTCGAGGGCGCCCGTGCGCAGCGCCTCGATGGCCGTCTGCGTCGAGGAGAACGCGGTCATCAGGATGCCGGGCAGGTCCGGCTGCAGCGCCTTGGCTTCGCGCAGCACGTCGAGGCCGCTGCAATCGGGCATCCGGATGTCGGAGATCAGCAGGTCGAAGGCGCGCTGGCGCAGCGAGGCCAGGGCCTGCGCGCCGTTCTCGGCCGCCACCACATCATGACCCTCGCGACTGAGCATGATGGCGAGGAACTCCCGCATCGACCGCTCGTCGTCGACCACGAGGATCGGGAGGGTGTCGACGTCTTGACCTGCACCGCCGTCGCTCGCATGCGTCACGCGCTCCGCGGCATGGCATCGTCCAGGGGCCGGGTCGGCGGCGCCGGCAGCGAGACCGCCACGTCGGTGCCACTGCCCGGAGTCGACTGCACCACCACGCGACCGCCGTGGTCCGTGACAATGCGACGGACGATGGCCAGGCCAAGTCCGCTGCCGTGCCGGAACCCGCTCTGGAAGGGCTGGAACATGCGTTCGACGTCGGCGGGCGCGATGCCGACTCCCTCATCTCGCACGGAGAGCCGAAGCGATGGCCCACTGGCGTCGGCAACCGCCCGGACAGAGAGGCGGAGCGTGCCGCCATCGGGCATGGCCTTGATGCCGTTGCTGGCCAGGTTCCACACGACCTGTCGCAACTGCGCCTCGTCCAGGTCGTGGTACACGGCGTCCGGGGCATCCACGCACACGGTTACGGGCGGCCGAGGCCCCCGATCCTGTTGCTGCAGCAAGGCGCCGACTTCACGCACGAGGCGAGCCGCGTCGACGCGCGCGCGGGTCACACGCTGCGGGCCGGCGTAGGACAGGAAGTTCTTGATGATGTCGTTGAGGCGCTGCGACTCCCGCATGACGATGTCCAGCAGCGTCGCCTGATCGTCACGCAGATCCAGTTCGCGCCGCAGCAACTGGATCGATCCGCTCATCGATGCGAGCGGATTCCTGATTTCGTGCGCGATGCCGGCAGCCATCTCTCCCACCGCCGCGAGGCGCTCCTGCCGCTGCCGCTCCGCCTCGCGCTGCTTGATGAGCGTGAGGTCCTGGAACGTCACCAACTGTCCGGCGCGGTGCCCGCCGCCGGCCAGCAGGGGCGCCACCGTGGCGCCGAGTTCGATCACGGTGCCATCCTGGCGACCGAACGACCACTCCACGCGCGTCGGCAGGCCGTCGACCACCTCGGCCTCGGGGGTCGGCAACACCTGCTCCATCGGCTGTCCGAGGACATCGTCGGCGCGGAGGCCAGTGATGGCCTCGGCCGTCCGGTTGAAGAGCACGACACTCCCCTGCGCGTCGGTGACCACCAGCCCGCCCGCCATGCTGTCGATGACGCGCTGGCTGAGCGTGGTGAGGTCCGCGAGGCTGCTCGTCGCTCGCGCGAGGTCGGCGCCGGTGCGCGTGAGCGACTCGGAAAGGTGCCCGACCAGCAGCGCCGTGGCGACGACGCCACCCACGTTGGCACACACGGTGTAGGCCGCCAGCGAAACCGGCGGAAGCAATCCCGCCTCGAGTGGCTGGCGCAGCGGCAACGGCACGGGCAGCCACCCGTACTGGGCGGCTGCGAGCACGGTGACGCCGACGCCGAGGACGGCGGCCACGCGCAGGCCCACCGCCCGACCGCCGAGCACGCTGGCGGCCAGCACCGGCAGCAGCATGAGCGGCGTATAGGGGCTCAGCAGGCCCCCCGTCGTCCAGACGACTGCCAGCACGACGAGAGCGTCGAGCCAGAACTGAGTGGACAGGACGGAGGCAGACGCGCGTTCCCGGAGCAGCAGCCCCAGGCCGCTGCTGGCCAGTGGCACGACAGGCAGCAGGCCCAGCCAGGCGGCCCGCGCGAGGTGCCCCTGACCGGCTGTGAACGCCGCCAGTGGCGCCAGCAGGCTGACGGCCACGAGGGCCCTCAGCCCCGCCAGCCATACGAGCGCCGCGCGCCGGGGCCGCTGGGGCCACGGGGCGCGCCCGACGTCGTGCACGGTCGCCGGCATCGGCGTACGCATCGCTAGGTGAGCTTCGAGATGAGGTCGAAGATCGGCAGGTACATCGAGATGACGATGCCGCCGACGATGACGCCGAGGAACGAGATCATGATGGGCTCGAGCAGCGTGAGCAGGCCTGCCACGGCCGTGTCGACCTCGTCCTCGTAGAAGTCCGCGATCTTGGACAGCATCATGTCGAGGGCGCCGGTCGCCTCGCCCACGCCAATCATCTGGGTGACCATCGGCGGGAACACCTTCGTGTCCTGCAGGGGCTTGGAGATGGTCTCGCCGCGCTCGATGCTGGCGCGGGTCTCCATGATGGCGTCCTCGATGATGGCGTTGCCCGCCGTGCGCGCCGTGATCTCGAGGCCGTCGAGCAGCGGTACGCCCGAGCTGATCAGGGTGGACAGCGTGCGGCAGAAGCGGGCCACGGCGACCTTGCGGAGGATGATCCCCAGGATCGGCGCCCTGAGGAGCATGCTGTCGATGACGTGGCGCCCCTGGTTGGTGCGGTAGTACGTCCGGATGGCGAAGACCACGCCGGCCAGCCCCATGATGAGGACGGGGCCGTACGTCACCAGGCCGTTGCTGGCCGCGATCACGATGCGCGTCGGGAGCGGCAACTGCGCGCCGAGCCCCGCGAACATCTGCGCGAAGGTTGGAATCACCTTCCACAGGATCACGGCGACCACGATCGCGGCGATGATGATGACCGCGACCGGGTAGATCATCGCGGACTTCACCTGCGCGATGAGCTTGACGTTCTTCTCGATGTAGGTGGCCAGCCGCTTCAGGATCGTGTCGAGGATGCCGCCCGCCTCGCCCGCCTGGATCATGTTCGTGAAGAGCGCGTCGAACGTGCGCGGATGCTTGCGCATCGCCTCGGCCAGCGACATGCCGCTCTCGACGTCCTCGCGGACCTTGAGGATGGTCGCCGCGAACTTCTTGTGCGGCTCCTGCCGGCCGAGGATGTCGAGGCACTGGACGAGCGGAAGGCCGGCGTCGATCATCACGCTGAACTGCCGCGTGAAGATCGCCAGGCTCTTGGCCGGCACCTTGCCCCCGGGCTTCGGCATCGAGCGTGCCCGCGCCTTGACCGGGTCGATGCGCGTGATGAGGATCTGCTCGCGACGCAGCGAGGCGACGGCCGCCTCCAGCGACTCGGCCTGCCGCTCGCCGCTGATCGACTCGCCCTCGCGGGTCCGTCCGGAGAATGCAAACGCCTGCATCAGTTCAGCCTTTTCCTGCGGCCGCGGCCTTCGGGCCACCGGCCTTGGTCGTCCTGGTCGGCCCGGGCTCGCCCCACGCCTCCCTCACGGGGCACGTCGACACGCGCCCCACTCTTCCCCGCTCCGGCGCCCGGCGGCGGACTAGCGCCGCGCCGGGACCGGCATCGCGTGCCGGTTCAGCCCCGCTCCCGGCACCACGCCGGCGCCGCGGTGAATCATCTCCTGCAGTTCTTCCTTCAACGACGAGGCCGCCATCGCGGTCTCGAGCGCGATCTGCCGCGACAGGTACAACGAGGCCAGCGACTGGTTCATCGTCTGCATGCCGAGCTTCTCCTGCCCGGCCTGCATCATCGAGTAGATCTGGTGCACCTTGTCGTCGCGGATCAGGTTGCGGATCGCCGGCGTCGGCACGAGGATCTCGAGTGAGACCACGCGCCCGGGCCCATTGGCGCGACGCAGCAGCGACTGGCACACGATGCCTTCCAGCACCAGGCTCAACTGCGTGCGAATCTGCGACTGCTGGTGCGCCGGGAAGACGTCGATGATGCGGTTGATCGTCTGGGCCGCGGAGTTGGTGTGCAGCGTGGCGAACGTGAGATGGCCCGTCTCGGCGATGCGCAGGGCCGACTCGATGGTCTCCAGGTCGCGCATCTCGCCGATCAGCACGACATCGGGATCCTCGCGGAGGGCCGCGCGCAGCGCCAGGCTGAAGCCCTGCGTGTCGCTGTGCACCTCGCGCTGGTTCACCAGGCAGCCCTTGTGCTGGTGGATGTACTCGATCGGATCCTCGATGGTGAGGATGTGCTCGTGACGCTCGGTGTTGATCTTGTCGATCATCGCCGCCAGCGTCGTCGACTTGCCGCTGCCCGTCGGGCCGGTGACGAGCACGAGGCCGCGAGGCCGTTCGGAGAGCCGCGCCAGGATCGGCGGCAGGTTCAGCTCCTGGAACCCGCGGACCTTCTCCGGAATCAGGCGGTAGACCGAGGCTACCGCGCCCCGCTGGTTGAAGATGTTGCAGCGGAAGCGGCCCACGCCGCGGATACCGAAGGAGAAGTCGAGTTCCTGCGTCTCCTCGAACCGCTTCTTCTGCGCGTCGGTGCAGACGCTGTAGGCCAGTTGCTTGGTCTCGGGCGCCGTGAGCGGCGCCAGCTTGAGCGGCACCAGCTTGCCGTGCACGCGCACGGTCGGCGGCGCGCTCGTCGTGAGGTGGAGGTCGGAGCCATCGAGCTCCACCGTCGTCTTGAGCAGTTCGGGCAGTGTCGCCATGGGGTCCTGGTACGCCAGCCGTCGATTGCGGTCGCGAGCGTCGCCCGCGACAGGAGTGCGCGGTCCCGGCACATCCGGCCGCGGACCGCCCACGGCGCTCACGCGCCGGCCTCCTAATCGGCAGACCGGAGACAGGTCGTGAGCGTCGACTCACGTCTGTGCAACCTGGACGCCAGAAAATGTCACCTCCACCTCAGGAGACGACAAGACCAGTAACGCGTTGATTGGAAACAAGTTGCAAGGATTGACCGCGGCGCGAACAATTCGCCGCTCCCTCGACGAGTGCAGGGATTGCGTACCGGGGCTGACGGTGGGACGACAGTTCTGAGATCCGGGGCCGCTGCTGTCATCGAGCCGTCGGCCGTCGTCGACCACCCGTCCGAGGCCAGCCAGGCTTCGCCGTGGTGTCCCGCTACTTCACGGTCTCGCGCGTGACTTCTTCGGTGGTGGTCACGCCGTCCTTGACCTTGAGCAGGCCGCTCTGGCGCAGGGTGATCATCCCTTCCTCGATGCCCTTCTTGCGGAGGTCGAGGGCCGAGGCACCGACGAGGATCAACTCACGGAGTTCGTCCGTGATCTCGAGGACTTCGTAGAGGCCGACGCGGCCCTTGTAGCCCGTGTGGTTGCAGGCGTCGCAGCCGGTCCCGCGCATCGGGACGACGACGTGCGCGTCCTCGGGCGTGAAGCCGATGTCGACGAGGGCCTGCGCCGGGAGCGGGTGGGGCACCTTGCACTTGGCACAGATCCGCCGCACCAGACGCTGGGCGCAGATCAGGTTGACCGAACTGGCCACGAGGAAGGGCTCGATGCCCATGTTCATCAGGCGGCTCACCGTGCTCGGCGCGTCGTTGGTGTGCAGGGTGGACAGCACCAGATGCCCCGTGAGCGCGGCCTTCACGGCGATCTCGGCGGTCTCGAAGTCGCGGATCTCGCCGACCAGGATGATGTTCGGGTCCTGACGCAGGAACGAACGCAGCGCCGCGGCGAAGGTGAGCCCGATGCTCTCGCGCACGTTCACCTGGTTGACGCCGGCCATGTTGAACTCGACCGGGTCCTCGGCGGTCATGATGTTGGTGTCGGGCGTATTCAGCTGCGCGATCGCCGAGTAGAGCGTGTTGGTCTTGCCGCTGCCGGTCGGGCCCGTCACCAGCACCATGCCCCACGGCTTCTCGATCTGCGTCTTGAACTTGGCGAGCGACGAGGACTCGAAGCCGAGCCTGGTCATGTCCAGCATCAGCTTGTCCTTGTCGAGGAGGCGCAGCACCACCTTCTCGCCGAACAGCGTGGGCAGGCACGAGACGCGGAAGTCGATCTCCTTGCTGTGCCCCTGGTCGTTGATGCGGATCTTGATGCGACCGTCCTGCGGGAGTCGCTTCTCGGCGATGTCCAGCTTGGCCATGATCTTGAGGCGCGAGATGATCGCGTCCCGGAACTTCATGGGCGGCTGCATGACCGTGTAGAGGATGCCGTCCATACGGAACCGGATCCGGAACTCGCGCTCGTAGGGCTCGATGTGGATGTCGCTGGCGCCCTTCTGGATGCTCGAGGTGAGCACCATGTTGACCATCCGGATGACCGGCGCCTCGCCCGTCTGCTTCTCGAGGGCGGCGACGTCGATCTCCTCGAGATCCTCCAGGACTTCCACGGCCTCGCCGTTGGCGTCGGCCTGCTGCTGGGCGGCCTCGAGCGCGCGGTTGGCCAGCTCCAGCGTGTTCGGACCCGTCGATGCGCGCGACGGCGCGGCGTAGTACTTCTGGATCGCGTCGGCCACCGCCTGCTCCGAGGCCACGACCGGCTCGACGTTGTAGCCCGTCATGAACTTGATGTCGTCCATGGCGAACACGTTTGTCGGGTCGGTCATCGCCAGCGTGAGCGTCGCGCCGGCGCGGCTGAGGGGGATGACCTGATACTTCTGGGCGGTTTCGGAGGGGATCAGCTTGACGACGCCGGGGTCGATCTCGAACCGGCCGAGATCAATCGACGGCACGCCGTACTGGCGGCTCAGAAGCGCGGTGATGTCCTCGTCGCGCACGAAGCCCAGCTTGACGAGGTTGATCGCCAGCTTGCCGCCGTTGGCCTTCTGGTAGCCCAGGGCCTCCTGCAGCTGTGTCGGCGTGATCTTCTTCTCCTTCAGGAGGAGTTCACCGATTCTGACCGCCATGTTCCCCTGACGACACACTGCACCCCGGATGCCAGGTGACGGACTCCGTCACTGACACGCCGGAACCTGGGTGTCCCGGCACGGGGGGTGCATTCTCCGCTGAGGGGGAATCGGCAGCAGGTGGCAAAAATTGACCAGACGCCGGCCGGGCCTGGTCGCGCTCGGCCGGGGGACGGCCTCGAGTTGTCAGAAGGTGAGGCGCAGACCGAGGCCGAAGCCGTCGCCAGCCGAATCGGCGACCCCGATTGCCAGATACCCGTCGGCGTGGAGACCGCTCCGCAGGCTCACGCTGCCGCCCGTCGTCACGGTTGCTCTCGACTCCCCGACCGTGCTGACCCGGAAGCCGCCGCGCACGGCCAGGCGCTCGTGCCAGAGGCGCTGCTCCGCGCCTGCAGCCATCGATCGCCGCTCGCCCCCCAGATCAGGCGTTCGCGTCAGGTCAGCGTCGAAGGACAGGATCAGTCGGTCCGTGGGGCGAACCGCCACACCTGCCCGGACCTGTCTCTCCAGTGCCAGCCTCGTGCCGGCGACTGGGGTGTCGAACTCCGGCTCGAACAGGTTCCGGACCGTGAGGCCGAGCTTCACCGCGCGAAGCTCGGCAATGAGGCCGGCATCCATGTCGAACCTGTTGCTCCCGCGGGTATCGAGGCCCTCCGCATCGCCGAGCGGGTCGGTGGGAGCCGGCAGGCGGTCGCCGACGCCCGCGCTCCCGTAGACGTATTTCACCGTCGCGCCGACGTGCAGCCCCGAGACGATGGTCTGGAGGACGTTGACGCCGACGTGGGTCGTGGCGAGACGGTCGAGCCGGGCCGCAGCGGCCGGGGACGTCGAGTCTTGGGGCTCGGTCACCACCGCCGCGGCTGTGGCGATCCGGTACACCGTCATCCCGACCGGCCAGGTCCCGAGCGCCAGCAGCGTCCCGGTGCCGCTGGCCGCACCCCGGCGGGCACTCACCGGGCCGGGTGGGAGCGCAATGTCTTCAGCTTTCGCCCGCCCGTACTCGGCGACGGCCGAAAAGACCGACCCTGTCACGAGGCCGGCCGGGTTCCAGTACGTGGCCGAGGCGTCGTCGGCCACCGCCACGAACGCACCGCCCATACCGAGGGCACGCATGCCGACGGCCTCGATGGCCTGGGCCGCGGCCGGCGCGGGCGCCAGGAGGACGGCCAGGAACGCGACCCTCAGGCAGGTCCCGCCCGGGCGCCACGCCCGCGCGGGACAGCGGATCGGCGAGCGGGTCTGGCCCTGATGGAGCCGCGGTCGCGGATTCATCCCGCCAGTGTACCCGCTCGTCCCTTCGGCTGGTCTGGCCTGGTCCGCGCTGATTCCTGCCAGGCGGCTCGGGTTTGCGCACGCCGGCGCGGGTGTCCGGTTCCGAACATCCATCACATGGGTTGCGTAATATAGCCGTGACGACCAAGCGACTTGGACGGGGCTGAGCCTCGTCCGGTGCATCCCACTCGTCCCAACGGCTTTCCCATGTCTCAGGCCCCGTCTGCTTCAGCGGCCCGCCCGCTCTCCCTGGTCCAGCGCGTCATCGGCGTCGTCCTGTCACCCGGCGACACCATGGCCAGCATCGCCGAACACCCGCGCTGGTTCGACGTGCTGGCGCTGACGACCGTCCTGGTCGCGGCCGGCTTTACGTTGTTCCTGTCGTCGGAGGTAGGCAAGGCCGCCTACGTGGACCAGGCGGTGGCCAGCATCGAGTCGTTCGGCCGAACGGTGACCGGCGAGATGTACACGGCCATCCAGCGCCAGGCAGGCTTCGCGGCGTGGATCCAGGCCGGGTCGATCCTGTTCTTCAGCCCGCTCGTGACCGCAGCGCTCGCGGGCATCCTGTTCGGGGCGTTCACCGTGCTCGGTGGCGAGGCCCGGTACAAGCAGGTGCTGGCCGTCGTGTCACACGCGGGCGTCATCAGCCTGCTGCAGCAGGTGTTCTCGCTGCCCATCAACTACCAGCGCGAGTCGATGAGCAGCGCCACGAACCTCGGCGTGTTCTTCCCGGGGCTGAGTGAGGGGTCGTTCCTGGCCTCGGTGCTGGGCTTCATCGACCTGTTCTGGATCTGGTATCTGGTCGTGCTCGCCATGGGCCTCGGCGCGGTGTATCGCCGCAGGTGGACCTCGGTGGCGGGTGGGTTGTTCGTCGTGTACGTCCTCATCGGTCTGGCCATTGCGGCCATCAAAGCGGTTCTGGGGGGAAGATGAAACGTTCGACCAAGCGATGGCTCTGGGCCGTCGTGGTGCTGGCGATCGCGGGGGGCCTTGCCTACGCGAATTTCGCCTTTCGCAGGACGACCGGGAAGGAAGTCACCGTCGAGGCCGTCCAGGCCCGTGACCTGACGGCCATCGTGTCAGCATCCGGGAAGATCCAGGCCAAGCGGACGGTCAACATCAGCGCCGACAACATGGGGCGCGTGACGCAGCTGTCGGTCGAGGAAGGGGATCGCGTCAAGCGCGGCCAGTTCCTGATGCAGATCGACCCGCGCAATCTCGCCTCGGCCGTTCAATCGGGCGAGGCTGGCCGGCAGGCGGCGCGCTCGCAGCTCGAGCAGCAGCGGCTGGCCATCGTCACGGCGCGAGAGACCCTGTCGCTCGCCCGCGAAGAGCTGAAGCGCCAGGAGGAGCTGTGGGCGCAGCAGCTCACGACCAGGCAGGCACTCGACCAGGCACGCAACACGGTCACGATCCGGGAGGCGGAACTGCGTCAGCGCGAGCAGGACATCCGCACACAGGAACAGCGGATCCGCCAGGAAGCGGCGGCGCTCAACCAGGCCCAGTACAACCTGAGCCGTGCCCGCATCGAGTCACCGATCGACGGCATCGTCTCCCGACGCAACATCGAGGAGGGCGAGACGGTGGTCATCGGCACGATGAACAACGCGGGCACGGTGCTGCTGACCATCGCCGACATGTCGATCATCGAGGCCGAGGTCGAAGTCGACGAAACCGACATCCCGTCGGTGCGCATCGGCCAGATCGCCAAGGTCACGATCGACGCCCTCCCGGGCAAGGAGTACACCGGCAAGGTCACCGAGATCGGCAACAGCCCGATTCAGACGACGACCACGGCGAGCGCCGGACAGGCCGCGACGAACTTCAAGGTCACCGTCCAGCTCGACGAGACGATCGAGGAAGTCCGGCCCGGATTCACGTGCTCGGCCGAGATCGAGACCGCGACGCGCACGCAGGCGGTTGCCGTCCCAATCCAGGCGATGGCCGTCCGCGACCTCATCTACGACAAGGCCGGCACCATCGTCAGGCCGCCCAAGCAGGAGGGCAAGAAGAGGGCGCCCGCGCCGGCCACGCCCGCCGAGTTGCCCGAGGGGCAGACGCGGAAGGAGACCGAAGGCGTCTTCGTGATGCGCGACAAGAACGCGGAATTCGTGCCGGTCACGACGGGCATCGCCGGGGAACGACATTTCGAGGTACTGTCCGGCGTGAAGGTCGGCGACAGGGTCATCACCGGACCGTTCAACTCCGTGCGAGACCTGCAGGACGGGGACGAAGTCCGGTTGTCCGACGCCGACGCCAAGAAGAAGTCGTAGGGGCCGCGAACCGTCCATGAACAAGTTCCTCGACGCCGTCAGCCTCGCGCTCTCGTCGATCTGGGCCAACAAGCTCCGGTCGTTCATGATGGTGCTCGGCAACGTGGTGGCCGTCACCTCGATCATCGCGGTCGTGTCGCTGATTCAGGGCATGAACGGCTACGTGGCCGAGACCATCGTGCAGGAGGTCGGCGTCGGCACCTTCCAGATCGCCCGCGTCGGCGTGATCACGAACGAGGAAGAGGAAGAAGAGGCGCGCCGGCGCAACCCCGACGTCTCCCTGGTCGACCTGAGGGCGATCAAGAGCATGGGCGGCACGATCGACGCGGTCATGGCGCAGTCCAACAGCCAGGCCAACGTCACGTTCCGCAGCGAGACGCTCGAGAGCGTCGGTGTGCGGGGCGTGTCGGCCGAGTACGACCAGTTCGGCGGCTACGAAGCCGAGCGCGGTCGCACGGTCAGTCGCATCGAGATTCAGCGATCGCGGCCCCTCGCCTATCTGGGCATCGAGACGGCCGACAAACTGTTCAAGGGCCGCAACCCCGTCGACCAGACGATCATGGTCAACGGCGTCCACTTCCGCGTGGTCGGGGTGAACGAGCGCAAGGGCAGCCTCTTCGGCAACTCGCAGGACGACTTCGTCCTGATCCCGCTCGGCGCGTTCCAGAAGATGTTCGGCTCACGGCGCAGTTTCGAGATCACCGTCAAGCCGATCAACCCGTCGCTGGTGCCGCAGGCGATGGAGGAGGCCCGCGTCGCGCTGAGGACGTCTCGCAAGCTGCGTCCGCGCGACAAGGACAACTTCGGGATCGTCACGTCCGACACGTTCATGGAGCTCTGGAAGAGCTTCAGCCAGGGCGCATTCGCCGTGCTGATCGGCCTGGTGTCGCTCTCGCTGCTCGTGGGCGGCATCGTGATCATGAACATCATGCTGATGGTCGTGAGCGAGCGCACGCGCGAGATCGGCCTGCGCAAGGCCCTCGGCGCCAGGCGCCGCGACATCGTGTGGCAGGTGCTCACCGAGTCGACGACCCTCTCGGTCGTCGGCGGCCTCGTGGGCACGCTGCTCGGGTTCATCGTCGCGTGGCTCGTGGACTACTTCTCTCCCATCCCGGCCAAGATCGAGCTGTGGGCCGTGGCCATGGGCATCGGCATCACTGCCGTCGTCGGCCTGTTCTTCGGCCTGTATCCGGCGATCCGTGCCTCGAAGCTCGACCCCATCGAAGCGCTGAGGCGGGAGTAGACACGTGGCGATTGGCGGCGGCATGCTCTGGGAAGTCCTCAACATCGCGGTCGACACGCTGCGCGCCAACAAGATGCGCTCGGCGCTGACGATCCTCGGCGTCGTCATCGGCGTGATGTCGATCGTGGCGATGACATCGCTGATCAAGGGCTTCGGCGACTCGCTCGAGAGCCAGATTCGTGCGTTTGGCAGCAACACGGTCTTCGTGCAGAAGCTGGGATTCCAGAGCTTCTCGAGCGGCCGGAGCTTCCTCGACCTGATCAAGCGGCCGAACCTGACCAACGACGACGCCAAGGCGCTCGCCGACTCGCCCAAGGTCGCCGAAGTGGGGCTGCAGCTGGGCGGGGGCGGACCGTTCGCCGCCATCGAGCGGATGTCGTTCGCCGGCGAGGCGACCAAGCCCGCCGCCGTCATCGGCGCCACGGCGAACTGGGGTGAGCTCAACTTCATCCCGTTCATGGCTGGACGCTTTTTCGGCGACTTCGAGGTGCAGAACCGCCGGAACGTGATCGTGCTGGGCTACTCGCCGGCCGAGACGCTGTTCCTCACGCGCGGCATCGACCCCATCGGCAAGGAGGTCCGCGTCGGGCGTGACAGGTACACCGTGATCGGCGTGATGGACAAACGCCCGGCGGCGCTCGGCGACGCCAACAACTTCGCGATCATTCCACACACGACGTACGAGAAGCGGTATCCGACGCCGAGATTCCGGGGGATCCTCTTCCGGCCGCTGACGATCATCGTCATGGCGGCCGACGGGGTCACGACCGACGAACTGCGGGCCGAGATCGAGGCGATCATGCGCGCCCGGCATCGGCTGAAGCTCGGTGACGAGAACGACTTCGACACGGTGACCGCCGACTTCATCGTCAGCTTCCTGCGCCAGTTCACGCAGGCCGTCGTGCTCGCCCTGTTCGTGATTTCGTCGATCGCGCTGATGGTCGGCGGGATCGGCGTGATGGCGATCATGACCATCTCGGTCACCGAGCGGACCCGCGAAATCGGCGTCCGCAAGGCCCTGGGGGCCCGACGGCGCGAGATCCTGATCCAGTTCCTGATCGAGGCGGTCTTCCTGACCATGCTGGGCGGACTGCTCGGGATTCTGCTCGGCGCGGGCATCGGCTACGCCGTCAACGTGTTCGCGGGCTTCCCCGTCGCCCTGCCGCTCTGGTCGTTTGCGCTCGGCGTCGGCTTCTCCGCCACCGTTGGCATCCTGTTCGGCATGCTGCCGGCCGTGAAGGCTGCCAAACTCGACCCGATCGAGGCGCTCCGGTACGAGTAGAGAAGGCCTTCGGCATGCGGCCGTCGGCTATCGCCCCGCAAGCGGACCTACCAGCGCGCAGGCCAACGCCCGATCGACACCGTCGCCCGCCGAAGGTCCGCACCGGGTCGAGCATGGTGCTTGTCGCACCGCCGCGTCTGGCATAGCATCCGGGCGTGTAGCTCGTTTCCTCTTTCGAGGGTGCTCATGCCCACCTATGCAGCGGCGTCCATTCGCAACGTGGCAGTCGTCGGCCACAACGGCTCCGGCAAGACCCAGCTCATCTCCGCGCTCCTGTTCACCGCGGGTGCCACCACGCGCCTCGGTCGCGTGGACGACGGGACGGCGCCGACCGACTTCGACGACGAGTCCATCGCGCGCAAGCACACGCTGGCCGCGACCCCGGCCTGGCTCGACTGGCAGGGGACCAAGATCACGGTGGTCGACACGCCAGGGTTCGGCAACTTCCTCAGCGAGACAGGCGCCGCGCTGCGCGTCACCGACGCGGCGCTCATCGTCGTCGACGCCGTGTCGGGGGTCGAGGTGCAGACCGAGCGCGTGTGGGCGCTGGCCCAGGGCGAACGCCTGGCGCGTTTCGTTGTCGTCAATCGCCTCGATCGCGAGCGCGGCGTCCTTCGCCACGGCCCTCGAGGACCTCCACGCCTCGTTCGGGCGCACGCTCGTGCCCGTGCAGCTTCCGTACGGCGAGGAGAAGGGCTTCCGTGGCGTCATCGACCTCATCGGGCAGCGGGCCTACACCTACGAGGGTGGAACCGGCAGGGGCAAGCCCGTCGCGATCCCCGAGAGCATGGCCGCCGAGGCCAGGAACGCGCGCGAGGCACTGGTGGAGCTCGTCGCCGAAGCCGACGATGCACTGATGTCGCGCTTCTTCGACGAGGGCACGCTCAACGACGAGGAGCTGATCGCGGGACTGCGCACCGCGGTGCGGACGGGCGCGGTCGTGCCGGTCTTCTGCACGTCGGGCGCCGAGAACATCGGGGCAGATCGGCTGCTCGAGGCCCTCGCACAATACGCACCGTCACCTGCCGACCGCCCGATGGCCGCCGTCGATGCCAACGGCGAGGCGACGGAGGTCACCGCCGACGACGACGCACCCACGCGGCTGTTCATCTGGAAGACCGTCGCCGACCCGTTCGCCGGCCGTATCTCCCTGTTCCGCGTCGTGACGGGCGTCGTGCGTAACGACAGCACCCTCACGAACCTCACGCGCGGATCGCAGGAACGCATCGCGCACCTGATGGCGCTCCAGGGCAAGGCCCAATCACAGGTCAACGAACTGCACGCCGGAGACCTGGGCGCGATCGCGAAGCTCAAGGAAGCCCAGACGGGTGACACCCTGTCCGAGAAGGCTGGCGACATCACCTTCCTGCCCATCACCTTCGCGCCTCCCCTGATGGCCTACGCGCTCGAACCCAAGACGCGAGGCGACGAGGACAAGATCAGCACGGCCCTGCATCGCCTGCAGGAAGAAGATCCGACGATCCGGACGGACCGCGACCCGCGCACGCACGAACTGCTGATCTCCGGGCAGGGGCAGATGCACCTCGAGGTCACCGTCGCCAAGTTGAAGCGCCGTTTTGGCGTGGACGTGACGCTGAAGCTCCCGCGTATTCCGTACCTCGAGACGATCACGGCGGCGACCGAAGCGCACGGCCGCCACAAGAAGCAGACCGGTGGTCATGGGCAGTTCGGCGACTGCAAGATCCGCGTGGAACCCCTGCCCCGCGGGTCCGACTTCCAGTTCGAGGACGACATCTTCGGGGGGTCCATCCCCCGCCAGTTCGTGCCGGCCGTCGAGAAGGGCATCCAGGAAGCGCGCGTGCGGGGCTTCCTCGCCGGGTTCCCGCTGGTCGACTTCAAGGCCACCGTCTTCGATGGGTCCTTCCACCCCGTCGACAGCAACGAACTCTCCTTCAAGATGGCAGGCTCCCTCGCGCTGCGCGACGCCATGACCCGCGCGAGGCCCGTGCTGCTCGAGCCGATCATGCAGGTCGAGGTCCACGCGCCGAGCGACTACGCCGGCGACCTCATGGGCGACCTCAACGGGCGCCGTGGGCGGATCAGCGGCATGGACGCCCGCGGGCACGCCACCGTGATCAAGGCGCAGGTGCCGATGGCCGAGATGCTCACCTATGAGCAGCACCTCACGTCGGCCACGGGCGGACGCGGCTCGTACACCATGACCCACTCGCACTACGAGGAAGTGCCCGCGCACCTGCAGGCCAAGATTGTCGCGGCACACAAGACCGAGCACGGAGTCGAGCACAGCGAGGCCTGAGGACCGTGGGCCAGGGCCGGCCGGTCACCGCCGCTGCGACTGCAGGAACCGGGAATCAGGAACACGGGCGGTTGTGGGTAGGGCCGGCTCTCCGAGCCCGGCCCGTCGTGCGGTTGACACCACAACGGGGCCGCTGCGAGTTCGACCTTTCGTCTGACGGCAGGTGGCTGCGATACGCTTGGGGCACATGAACAGCCGCCGAATCCTCCTCGCGTCGCTCGTCCTGTGCGCTGGCCTGTACGCGGTCGTGGCCGGTCAACCTGCATCGCCGGTGCCCCCCGGAGACTCGCTGCGCTGGTTCAAGGGCAATACGCACACCCACACCCTCAACAGCGACGGCGACAGCACGCCGGACGAGGTGGTCCGCTGGTATCGCGACCACCGCTACCAATTCCTGGTCCTCACCGACCACAACTACCTCACCGAGACGTCCGCGCTGCAGGCCCTGCACGGCGCGGACGACAAGTTCCTCGTCATCCGCGGCGAGGAAGTGTCCTCGAGCTTCGACAACAAGCCGCTCCACATCAACGGTCTCGACCCGTCGCGTCTCATCGAGGCCCGGCGCGACGGCACCAGCGTGACGGACGTCCTCCAGAAGAACGTCGACGCGATCCGGATGGCCAACGGCGTGCCGCACGTCAATCACCCGAATTTCGGCTGGGCCATCACGGCCGACGAGCTCGCCGCCCTCCGCAACAACAGGTTGTTCGAGGTCTACAACGCCCACCCGATGGTGAACAACCTCGGGGGCAGCGGGCACCCGAGCCTCGAGCAGATGTGGGACACGATCCTCTCCCGCGGCGTCCTCCTCTACGGCGTCGCGACCGATGATGCCCACCAGTTCAAGAGACTGGACGATTTGCAGTCGTCGAGGCCGGGCATGGGATGGGTCGTCGTGCGAGCCGAGAAGCTCGAGGCGAGGGCCATTCTGGAGGCGATGGAGCGTGGCGACTTCTACGCCTCGACGGGCGTGGAACTGGCCGACTACCAGGTGGCCAACGGCACCGTGACCATCAAGGTGAAACCGGCGACATGGGCGGGTTACCGCATCCAGTTCATCGGGAAGGGCGGGTCGGTGCTCGAGGAGGTGCAGGGACCTGAGGCGACATACCGCATCAGGGGCACCGAAGGCTACGTCCGGGCCAAGGTCCTGGAGTCGAACGGCCACGCGGCGTGGACGCAGCCCGTGATGCGACGGTAGGGCCAGGTCTCCCACCGGGCCGTCATCCCCACGGGGCCGTAACGCAAAGAGCCGCGATCGCGAGGTGCGATGCGGCTCTCTGGATTCTGGTGGCGGCGCCTCTCCGAGGCGCGCGGGATGAACGGACCCGCCTACGACTCGCTCTTCTTGCGGGCGCGCTTGGGCTTGTCCTCGCCCGCCGTCGCGCCTTCGTCCTGCAGCTTCTTCACCGCAGCCCTGGCACGGCCCCGCAGCCCCTTCGGCTGCTCGGCGGCCTCGGCTGCTGGTGCGTCACTCGCGTTCGGGTCGTATTCGCTGCCGACCAGTTCGATCTGGGCGACTTCGGCGGCGTCGCCGCGCCGGTGACCGAGCTTGAGCACGCGCGTGTAGCCACCGGGCCGCTCGACGAAGCGTGGAGCCAGCGTGTCGAACAGCTTGGTGACGACCTTCTTGTCGGCCACGTCGCGCGCGACGAGCCGCTCGGCCGTCAGCCGCCGGACGCGCCTCTCCTCGTCTGTGCCCGGCGCAACGAGGCTGCGCTTGGCAATGGAGATGATGCGCTCGACGTAGGGCCGCAGCTCCCTGGCCTTGGGCAGCGTGGTCTGGATCCGCTCGTGGCGGAGCAACGCCTGGGCCTGGTTGCGCAGGAGGGCGATGCGGTGCTCGGTTACGCGTCCGAGCTTGCGATGGGCAACACCGTGTCTCATTGGTCTACTCGCCTACTGAGGCTGCTCCACGCTCATACCGAGACTGAGCCCCATGGTCTGGAGGATCTCCCTGATCTCGTTGAGCGACTTGCGGCCGAAGTTCTTGGTCTTGAGCAGGTCGTTCTCGGTCTTGGCCACCAGCTCCCGGATGGTCCGGATGTTGGCGTTCTTGAGACAGTTGTACGACCGGACCGACAGCTCGAGTTCCTCGATGCTCTTGTCGAGGTGCTCGTTGCTCTCCTCGGTGAGCGTCGCAGGCGTGGCCTGGCCGCCTTCACCGATCACCACGTCGTCGTCGTCGTCGCCGCCGAAGATGAACAGGTGGTCGCGCAGCAGCTGTGCGGCCAGTTCGATCGCCTCGGTCGGCGACAGCGCGCCGCTCGTGGTGACCTCGAGGGTGAGCTTGTCGTAGTCGGTGTTCTGACCCACGCGCGCCGACTCCACCAGGTAGTTCACCTTGCGCACCGGCGAGTGCACGGAGTCGACGGGGATCCAGCCGATGCCGAGATCCTCGTCGAAGTTGCGGTCGGCCGACACGTAGCCGCGCCCGTTCTTCAGGCGCATCTCCATGTACAGCTTGCCGCCCTCGGAGACGGTGGCGATGTGCGCGTCCGGGTCGAGCACATCGACCGCCTGGTCGACCTCGATGTCACGGGCGTACACGGGACCGGGCTTGTCGACCCGGATGTAGAGCATCTTCGTCTCGTCCCCATGCAGCTTGAACGGCACCTGCTTGAGGTTGAGGATGATGTCGGTGGCATCCTCCACGACGCCTTCCACGGGCGAGAACTCGTGCTGAACACCCTCGATCTTCACCGCGGTGATGGCCGCGCCCTCGATCGACGACAGCAGCACCCGGCGCATCGCGTTGCCGACGGTGGTACCCCATCCGCGCTCGAACGGCTGCGCGGTGAATCGCCCGAATCGGCCGGTCTGGGCCTCGCGGTCGACGTCGAGACGCTTCGGACGCTGGAATCCCTTCCACAGCATCGATGTAGTCCTTTCCAGTCAGTAAGAAGGGCCGGGGCCGCGCCAATCGCGCGAGCCCGGCGGCCGCCGCCGGTCGCCCGGCCGGCTGCCGGACGAGTCCGGCAGCTACTTCGAGTACAGCTCGACGATCAGCTGCTCCTGCACGGGCAGGTTGATCTGCTCGCGCGTCGGCAGCGACACCACGCGGCCCGACGGGGCCGACGCATCGAGGGCGAGCCAGTCCGGGATGCCGCGACCCTTCACTTCTTCCATCGCGTGCAGAATCGCCGGGTTCTTCTCGCTCGAGACGCGCAGGCTCACGACGTCGCCCTGGCGCAGTTGGTAGGACGGGATGTCCACCTTCTTGCCGTTGACGAGGAAGTGGCCGTGCTTGACCAGCTGCCTGGCCTGGGGCCGCGATGAAGCGAACCCGAGCCGGTACACCGCGTTGTCGAGGCGGCGCTCCAGCAACTGGAGGAGCGTCTCGCCCGTGATGCCGCGCTGGCGGTCGGCGGCCTCGAAGTAGCGGCGGAACTGGCTCTCCAGCACGCCATAGATGCGCTTGACACGCTGCTTCTCGCGCAGCTGCAGGCCGTAGCCGAGCATCTTGGCCTTGCGCGCCTTGCCGTGCTGCCCGGGCGGCAGGTTGCGCTTCTCGATCGCGCACTTGTCCGTGTAGCAGCGCTCTCCCTTGAGGAAGAGTTTCATGCCCTCTCGCCGGCACAGGCGGCAGACGGGTCCGATGTATCGAGCCATGTAGCCTTCGTGTCCTTCTCACGGCGCGCGCCGAAGCGCGCGGAACAGCACGCCGGTGGCGTGCCCTCCCTTTTGAACGACCGGGGTCACCCGCGACGCGTCAGACGCGACGCTTCTTGGGCGGCCGGCAGCCGTTGTGCGGAATCGGCGTGACGTCGCGGATGGTCTTCACGTCCAGCCCGACGTTGGAGAGAGCGCGGACGGCCGACTCGCGACCCGCACCCGGTCCCTTCACACGCACCTCGATCGAGCGCATCCCGACGTCCTTCGCGGCTGTGCCGGCATTCATGGCCGCCTGCGTGGCGGCGAAGGGCGTGCCCTTGCGCGATCCCTTGAACCCGATCGCCCCGGCGCTCGACCACGACACCACGTTGCCCTCGGCATCGGTGATCGTCACCAGCGTGTTGTTGAACGACGCCTGGATGTGCGCCACTCCGCTGTGGACGACCTTCTTCTCGCCGCGCTTCTTGAAGACCTTCTTGCGGCCTGCGCCCTTTTTTCGTCTGCCATCGCTCTACTGTCCTACACCGTCTTCTTCTTGGCGATCGCGCCCTTGCGCGGGCCCTTCCGGGTACGCGCGTTGGTCTTGGTGCGCTGACCGCGCACCGGGAGGCTGCGGCGGTGCCGCAGGCCGCGGTAGCAGCCGATCTCCATCAGGCGCTTGATGTTGAGCGAGATCTCCTTGCGGAGATCGCCCTCGACACCGCCCACGTCCTCGATGACCTTCGAGATCGACCGAACATCCTCTTCCGTCAGGTCCTTGACCCGTACGTCCGGACTCACGCCAGACGCCTTCAGGATGTCACCGGAGCGCTTGCGCCCGATGCCGAAGATGTACGTCAGCCCGATCTCGACGCGCTTGGTCCGCGGAAGATCCACACCTGCGATACGTGCCATGCCCCCTATCCCTGCCGCTGCTTGTGCTTCTGGTTGTCGCAAATCACCCGGACGACCCCACGCCGCCGGACGATCTTGCACTTCACGCAAATGCGCTTCACCGATGCTCTGACCTTCATGTCTCTCGCTCTCGGCCGGGCCCGGCCTTCGACTTCACTCAGGACGCCCTGAGCTGGTCGAAGTGCGAAGAGCCGGCCCTACCTGCCGTCGTCGTTCTGCCGGCGACCCCCAGGGGTCAGCCGCCCGATGATCCGGCCGCGCGTGACGTCCAACGGCGACATCCGCACAACCACCCGATCCCCCACGAGTATCCGCACGAAGTTCCGATGCGGGTCCCCGGTGCCGTGCGCCGTGATCACGTGCCCCGAATCCAGGCTCACGCGATAGAGCGCCTGCGGCAGTTGCTCGATGACCGTGCCGCGCAATCCCTCCGCTTCACGGACCATGCCGACGACCCCCTCCGCCCCGGTCACGGACGGCCGGGACAGCCGTCCCTACCTGACCTCAGCCACTCCGGCCGTCGTCCTGGCCGTGAGGATCTCGGCGCCGTCCGCGGTCACAGCGACCGTGTGCTCGAAGTGCGCCGACAGCGTGCCGTCCACCGTGATGGCCGTCCAACCGTCCGACAATACCCGCACCGCCGCGCGCCCCGCGTTCACCATCGGCTCGATGGCCAGCACCATGCCCTCGGACAGACGCGGCCCGCGCCCCCCGGGCCCGTAGTTCGGAATCTGCGGCTCCTCGTGGAGCTTCGTGCCGATTCCGTGCCCCACGAACTCACGGACGACAGTGAATCCCTGGGTCTCCACGTAGCTCTGCACCGCCTGCCCGATGTCCGACACCCGCGCGCCGGGCCTCACCGCGTCGATGCCCCGGTACAGCGAGGCCTCCGTCACGTCCAGCAACCGTTGCGCGTCGGCGCTGATGGCCCCAACAGGCACCGTCACTGCCGAGTCTCCGTAATACCCGTCGAGCTTGACCCCCATGTCGATCGACAGGATGTCGCCCTCGGCCAGCGGCTGCGACGAGGGGATGCCATGCACCACCTCGTGATTGCGCGACGCGCAGATGGTCGCGGGAAACCCGCGATACCCCTTGAACGCCGGCTGGGCCCCCGCCTCTCTCACCAGGCGCTCGGCCGCCGCGTCGATGCCGGCCGTCGTCGCACCGGGCACCACCAGTTGCCGCAGTTCCGCGAGAATCCGGGCGACCAACTGGTTGGCCGCTCGCAGCCTCACGAGTTCCTCGGCCGACCGGCACGTGATCACGACGCGCCTCCCTGCACCACGCTCATGGCCGACGCGAGCGCCCCCTGCATCGCGGCCCCGACGGCATCGGGCGCCTGGTTGCCGTCGATCGTGAAGAACGTCGGACGGCCGCGGTAGAAGTGCACCAACGGCGCCGTCTGGTCTTCGTAGATCTGCAGCCGGTTGCGCACCACCTGCTCGTCGTCGTCAGCCCGCGTCACGAGCGCGCCACCGCAGCTGGCGCAAACCCCCACGTCCGGCTTGGTCGGGTCCGCGTTGGTCCCGCACACGCTGCACACGCGCCGCGCGTGCAGTCGACTCACCAGCACGTCCACCGGTACCACCAGGTGCAGCACCGTCAGCGGCGAGCGCCCATCCATCATCTCGTCCAGCGCCTCGGCCTGAGCCACCGTACGCGGGAAACCATCAAGGATAAACCCTGAAGCCACGTCTTGTCGAGTGAGGCGCTCCCTGACGATGGCAATGGCCACCTCGTCGCTGACGAGATGGCCCTGGTCGATGCGGGCACGGGCCTCGACGCCCAGCGTGGTCCCGGCCGCTGCCGACTCCCGCAGGATGTCGCCCGTGGACACCTTCGGCACCGCGTACCGACGCGCCAGACGACTGGCTTGCGTGCCCTTGCCCGCACCAGGCGGGCCGAGCATCACCACGTTGAGGCCAGGTCGTGACAACGCGCGGCCCCTACCCTCTCCGTCCGCGAATGCGGGTCTTCTTCATGAACCCGTCGTAGTGACGCATGATGAGCTGCGACTCCAGTTGCTGCACGGTGTCCATCGCCACGCCGACCACGATCAGGAGCGACGTGCCGCCGAAGAAGAACGTGACCCCGAGCCCGTTGGTGAACCAGCCCGGCAGCGCGGCGTCCAGCGACTCCCCGATGAAGGGAATCGGGGCCACCTTGAAGCCGCTGATCAGGAACTCGGGCAGCAGCGCGACCGCGGCCAGATACAGCGCGCCGACCAGCGTGATCCGCGTGAGGATCAGGTCGATGTACTCCGCCGTCCGCTTGCCGGGACGGATGCCGGGCACGAAGCCGCCGTACTTGCGCATGTTCTCGGCGACGTCGTCCGGGTTGAAGACGATGGCCGTGTAGAAATACGCGAAGAAGATGATCAGCGCCACCTGCAGCAGGTTGTAGAGCGGCATGCCCCACGCCAGTTGCTGCGCCACGCGCTGTACCCAGCTCTCGGGCGGAAACATGCCCGCGATGGTCGCCGGGAAGGCCAGCAGCGACGACGCGAAGATGACGGGCATCACGCCGCCCGTGTTGACCTTGAGCGGAATGTGCGTGCTCGATCCGCCGTACATGCGTCGGCCCACCACCCGCTTGGCGTAGTGCACCGTCACCCGGCGATGCGCGCGTTCGACGAACACGATGACGGCCACCACCGACACCATCACCAGCACCAGGAGCGCGAGCCGCAGCAGGCCGATCTCGCCGGTCTTCAGCTGGTCCAGCGTCGTCATCACCGCCCGCGGCAGGCCCACGACGATGCCCGCGTAGATGATCAGCGACATGCCGTTGCCGACGCCACGCTCGGTAATCTGCTCGCCCAGCCACATCACGAACACCGAACCGGTCGTGAGCGTGAGCACCGTCAGCAGGCGAAATCCCCACCCGGGCTCGTAGACCAGCGGCAGCCCGCCGGCGATGTTGGTCTGGCGCTCCAGGAAGATCGCGATGCTCAGCGCCTGGACCACCGACAGCAGGATCGTCCCGTAGCGCGTGTACTGCGTGATCTTGCGTCGTCCGAGTTCGCCCTCCTTCGAGATGCGCTCGAGCGTCGGCCACACGACCGTCAGCAACTGCAGGATGATCGACGCACTGATGTAGGGCATCACCCCCAGCGCGAAGATCGTCACGCGCGAGAGGTTGCCGCCAGAAAAGAGGTCGTACAGGCCGAACATCGTGTTGCGCGCCTGCTCGGCCAGCAACGCCAGCGCCTCGGTATTCACCCCGGGCGTGGGGATGTGGTGGCCAATGCGGAACACGCCGAGCAATCCCAGCGTGAACAGCACCCGGGTGCGAAGTTCCGGGACGGCGAAGATGTTCCTCAAACTATCCATCGGTCTTCTCGATGCTGTCGACTTCGACGGTGGGGCCGCGTTCGGAGAACGGGCCCGACCTTGTGGAATCCGGACCGCCGAACGCCGACGGGCAGGGCCGGCTCTCCGAGCCCGGCAGACCAGGGCGCCTCGACGAGGCCCCCCTGCCTTCGGCGTTCTGCAGTTGACGCGCGAGAGCTACAGGCTCTCCGCCGTGCCGCCGGCCGCCTGGATCTTCTCCGCGGCGGCGCCGCTGAACTTGTGCGCCCTGACGGTCAGCTGCTTGGTCAACTCGCCGCGGCCGAGCACCTTGATCTTCTGGGAGCCCTGCGCCAGTCCGTGGCCGTGCAGCACGTCCGGCGTCACTTCGGCGCCCGCCTCGAACAGCTTCTCGAGCTGGTCCAGGTTGATCACCGCGAAGTCGGCGCGGAAGATGTTGGTGAAGCCGCGCTTCGGCAAGCGGCGGTGCAGCGGCATCTGGCCGCCCTCGAACCCGCGCTTGCGCTTGAAGCCCGACCGCGACTTGGCGCCCTTGTGGCCTCGACCGGCCGTCTTGCCATTACCGGACCCCTGGCCGCGGCCCACGCGCTTGCTGGCGTGCGTCGCACCCTTGGCCGGCTTGAGATCGCTCAGATCCATGATGTTGCGTCCTGCGGCACGCGATGCGTGCCCGAAGGCCCGAGGCCCGAGGGCCGAGGCCGACTTCATCGGCGGCGCGGTCGGAGACCGCGCCCTACCTTACTCGACCGTCACCATGTGGCGAATCTTCTGGATCATGCCGCGCATCGCGGGATGGTCCAGCACCTCCACTGTGTGCCCGATCCGGCGCAGCCCGAGACCCTTCACGATCTCGCCCTGCTTCTTGTCGTACCCGATCACGCTGCGGACCAGGGTCACCTTCAGGGTCTTGCCCTTGGGCGCCGCGGCCGTGGCCGGCTTCTGTCGACGGGGTGTGGTTGCAGACATCACGTCCTCAGGCATTGAGCAGGTCTTCGACCGATTTGCCGCGGAGGCGGGCGATCGTCGCCGGATCCTTGAGCCCCCTGAGCCCGGCCATCGTCGCTCGCACCACGTTGTGGGGGTTGGCCGATCCCAGCGACTTGGTCAGCACGTTCTGGATGCCAGCCGCCTCGACGACGGCGCGCACGGCACCTCCGGCGATGATGCCGGTGCCGTCTGGGGCCGGCTTGAGCAGCACGCGACCTGCGCCGAAGCGCCCGGTGATCTCGTGCGGCACCGACGTGCCCTTGAGTGGCACGCGAATGAGCGACTTCTTGGCCGCCTCGATGCCCTTCTTGATGGCCGAGGGCACTTCCTTGGCCTTGCCGACGCCGAAGCCGACGTGGCCGGCGCTGTCGCCGACGATGACCAGGGCGCTGAAGGACAGATTCTTGCCGCCCTTGACCACCTTGGTGACGCGGTTGATGGACACGACCGTGTCCTTCAGCTCCAACTGGCTCGCGTCGATGCGATCGCGGAATTCGTACATGTCAGTCCTCAGAACTCGAGGCCGGCTTCGCGCGCGGCTTCGGCGACGGCGCGCACGCGCCCGTGGTACAGGAACCCGCCGCGGTCGAACACGACGCGGGTGATGCCCTTCTCCTTGAGCCGCTCGGCGAGGACACGTCCCACCGCCGCCGCGCCCTTCACGTTGCCCGGGCGCTCGCCTTCGCCGAGTGCGCCCCTGATGGCCGACTCGGTCGTGCTCGCCGACGCCAGCGTCGTGCCGCTGGCATCGTCGATGGCCTGGACGTAGATGTGGCCCACGCTGCGGAACACCGCCAGGCGCGGGCGCGCCGCGTCACCGGCCAGCTTCTTGCGCAGGCGCAGGCGGATGCGGTCGCGACGGTCCTTCTTGGTTTCGATCTTCACGGCAGCTTCTCCGCTTCAGCGCGTTACTTCGCGCCGGCCTTGCCGGCCTTCTTCTTCAGCACTTCGCCGGTGTAGCGGACGCCCTTCTGCTTGTAGGGGTCCGGCTTGCGCAGCGACCGCATGTTGGCGGCCACCTGCCCCACCAACTGCTTGTCGATGCCCGTCACCGTCACATGGGTCTGCTTCTCGATGGCCACGTCGATGCCCTGGGGCAACGGGAAGACCACCGGGTGCGAGTACCCGAGGGCGAAGTGGACGTCACGTCCCTTGACCTCGGCGCGGTAGCCCACGCCCACGATGTCGAGCTCGCGCTTGAAGCCCTCCGAGACGCCCTGCACCGCGTTGGCCACGAGCGTCCGGCCGAGACCGTGGAACTTGCGGTGCTCGCGCGCCTCGCTGACGCTGGCCACGACCTGGCCGTCCTCGAGCGCCACGGTGACGCCCGGCGGCAGTGACTGCGACAGCTGCCCCTTGGGGCCCTTCACCTCGACCAGGCCGTCCTTCAGCGTGACCTGCACACCCTTGGGGACGGGGATCGGCTTCTTGCCAATTCGAGACATGTTCCTCTGTCCTTACCAGACGTTGCAGAGCACTTCGCCACCGACGCCGGCGCGCGTCGCCTCGCGTCCCGTCATCACGCCCTGCGACGTGGTCAGGATCGCGGTGCCGAGCCCGCCGAGCACGGTGGGGACGGCCTCGCGGCCGAAGTAGACGCGGCGGCCAGGGCGGCTGACGCGCTCGAGGCCGGAGATGACGCGCTCGCCGCGCGGCCCGTACTTGAGCGCGATGCGCACCACCTTCTGCGGAGAACCCGGCACGGTGGGGTTGTCCATCAGCTTGAAGCCGCCGATGTACCCCTCCGCTTCCAGGATGCGGGCAATCTCGAGCTTCAGCTTCGACGCGGGGACGTCCACGCGCGTGTGGCGCGACTGGACGGCGTTGCGAATCCGCGTCAGCATGTCGGCAATCGGGTCAGTCATACCTTGTCCTCGTGGGCCGGGCGCCGCGCGGGCCTCTCGGCTCCGTCGCGCGCTCCACGGCAGCGCGGTTCCCGCGGCCTCACGGCCATCGGGCCTGCGCTCCCGGCCCTGCTGTGGCTTACCAGCTGCTCTTGGTCACACCCGCGACCTCACCCTTGAGGGCGAGCTCACGGAAACAGAGACGGCACAGGGCGAACTTCCGCAGGTACGCCCGCGGACGGCCGCACCGCTTGCAGCGGTTGCGCCCGCGCACCTTGAACTTCTGGGACTTCTCTTCCTTGGCAATCTTCGCTGTCGTCGCCATCTCAGCCCTGCCTGAACGGGAAACCGAGGAGCTGCAGCATGCGCCGGGCTTCCTCGTCGGTCTTGGCCGTGGTCACTACGGTGATGTTCATGCCGCGTGGCTTGTCCACGCGCATGTAGTCGATTTCCGGGAAGAGCAGCTGATCCTTCAGACCGAGCGTGTAGTTGCCACGCCCGTCGAAGCCCTTCGTCGGGATGCCGCGGAAGTCGCGCACGCGCGGCAGCGACATCGCGATCAGCCGATCGAGGAAGTCGAACATCCGCTCGCCCCGCAGCGTGACCATCGTACCGATGGGCATGCCCTGGCGCAGGCGGAACTGTGCGATCGACTTCTTCGCTCGCGTGACCACGGGCTTCTGGCCCGCGATGCGCATGAGCTCGTCAGCCGCGACGTCCACGATCTTGGCGTTCTGGGTGGCCTCGCCGAGTCCGAGATTGACCACGACCTTCGTGATCTTCGGGATCGCCATCACGTTGGCGTACCCGAACTCCTTCTGCAGCGCCGGCGCCACCTCGCTTGTGTAGCGCTCCTTCAGCCGGCTCATTTGTCGATCACTCCGCCGTCCTTGCGCCGGCTGACACGGACCTTGCGGCCATCGCTCTCGATGCGCATCCCCACGCGGGTGCGCTTGCCGGAGGCCGGGTCCACGAGCATCACGTTGGAGGCGTGGATGGACGCCTCCTTCTCCACGATGCCGCCCTGCACCTGCTTCTGGGGGTTCGGCTTCGTGTGCCGCTTGACGAGGTTGATCCCCTCGACCACCACCCGGTTGCGCTCGGCATCCACCAGGGTCACACGCCCCCGCTTGCCGCGATCGCGGCCGGCGATGACGATGACTTCGTCGTTCTTGCGAATCCGCTTCAAGCCAGCCATCGCCTACAGCACCTCCGGGGCGAGCGAGACGATCTTCATGAACTTCCGCTCGCGCAGCTCACGCGCCACCGGCCCGAACACGCGGGTCCCGATCGGCTCGCCGTCGTCGTTGATCAGCACCGCGGCGTTGTGGTCGAAGCGGATGTAGCTGCCGTCCTTGCGACGCTGTTCCTTGCGCGTGCGCACGATGACCGCCTTCACCACCTGGCCCTTCTTCACGTTGCCGTCCGGCGCCGCCTCCTTCACCGACGCGGTCACGATGTCCCCGAGCCGCGCGTAGCGCCCGGTCGACCCGCCAATCGGGTTGATGCACCGAGATCTTCCGCGCGCCGGAGTTGTCGGCCACGTCCAGGATCGATCGCATCTGAATCATCGCGTCCTCCTAGATGACCTTCGCCTGCTCGACGACGCGCGTCACCACGAACCGCTTGCGGCGGCTCAGCGGGCGGCTTTCGACGATCGCGACCGTGTCGCCGACCTTCGCGCTGTTGGCCTCGTCGTGGGCCATGAACCGCGACGTCTTCCGCTGGCCCTTGCCGTAGACCCCGTGACGCACCTGCCGTGTCACGGCGACGACGACGGCCTTGTCCATCTTGTCGCTCACGACGCGACCGACGATCTCTGCCTTGGCTGCCATGCTCGCTTCCTGCCCTCTCCGCGGCGCGCCCTAGCGGGCGCCGGCCTTCTGCCGCAGCACCGTCTTGACCCGCGCCAGATCCCGGCGCAGGGCCCGAATCTGCAGGGGCCTGTCCAGCTGTCCCATCGCCTTGCGGATGCGCAGCGTGAACAGCTCCTTGTCGATCTCCGTCGCGCGCTGCTCCAGCTGCTCGACGCCCAGGTCCCTGAGCTCCGTCACCTTGGCCATCACGCCTGCTCCTGCGCGAACCGCGTCACGAACTTCGTGTGAATCGGCAGCTTGTGCGCCGCCAGCCGCATCGCCTCGCTGGCCGTGGCCTCGTCCACCCCTTCCATCTCGAACAGGATGCGGCCCGGCTTGACCACGGCGACCCAGGCCTCCGGCGCGCCCTTGCCCTTGCCCATGCGCGTCTCCGTGCGGCTTCTTGGTGATCGGCTTGTCCGGGAACACCCGGATCCAGATCTTGCCGCCGCGCTTGATGAAGCGCGTCATCGCGACACGCGCCGCCTCGATCTGGCGCGCGGTGAGCCAGCCGGCTCCAGCGCCTTCAGGCCGTAGTCGCCGAAGGAGACGTCGGAGCCGCGCCAGCGCCTTGCCGCATGCGCCCGCGCTGCTGCTTGCGGTACTTGACCTTCTTGGGCATCAACATGGCGAATCGTTCCTCTCCCCGACCGCCCGCGGCACGCCGCGGCGATCGGTACTGCTCTCCTCGCGACCGAACTTGGGCACGAGACGCTCGCCCTGGTAGATCCAGACCTTGACGCCGATCACGCCGTACGTCGTGCGCGCCTCGGCGAAGCCGTAGTCGATGTCGGCGCGCAGCGTGTGCAGCGGCAGCTGCCCCTCCAGGTACCACTCCGACCGCGCGATCTCGGCGCCGCCCAGGCGGCCCGACACGCGCACCTTGATCCCCCTGGCGCCGAAGCGCAGCGCCGACTCGACCGCCTTGCGCATCGCGCGGCGGAAGGCGATGCGCTTCTCGAGCTGCATGGCGATCGACTCGGCGACGAGCTGCGCGTCGAGCTCCGGCTTGTCGATCTCCAGGATGTTGATGAACACCTCGCGGTTGGTGCGCTTCTGCATCTCGTCCTTCAGCTGGTCGACCTCGACGCCCTTGCGGCCGATGATGATGCCCGGGACGCGAGGTCTGGATGTTGACCTTGAGCTTGTTGGCCGCCCGCTCGATCTCGATCTTCGAGACGCCGGCGTGCGCCGAGCCGCTGCTTGAGGTCGTCGCGCAGCTTGAGGTCCTCGTGCAGCAGCTTCGGCGTACTTCTTCTCGGCGTACCAGCGCGACCGCCAGGTCTTGTTGAACCCGAGGCGGAATCCGTAGGGATGAACCTTCTGGCCCATCGTCTCTCTCTTCGCAGAAATGCTCAATGCAGAATGCGCTGCAACGGCGTCACTCGATCGCCGTCCGCACCGGATTCGGCAGCTACTTGGTCTCGCTCCCGGCCGCCTTGCGGGCGCGGGGCCTCGACGGGGACTGCGGTGCCCGACGCCGAACCGGCCGCTCGGCCACCTCCACCGTCAGGTGCGCCGTCCGCTTGACCACCCGGAACGCCCGGCCCATCGGGGCCGGCCGCACGCGCTTGAGCGAGGTGCCCTGGTTGGCGTACGCCGCCGACACGTAGAGCCGCTCGACGTCGCCGCCGAACCCCTCGACCTGCTGCGCGTTGGCGACGGCCGACCTGAGCAGCTTGTGGATGTTCCGGGCCACGCCCTTGGGCGAGAACTGCAGGATCGCGAGCGCGCTCGTCACGTTCTTGCCGCGGATCTGGTCCACCACCAGCCGGGTCTTCTGGGCCGAGGTGCGGATACCTCGCGAGGTCGCTGTCGCTTGCACCATCGTCGCCTCCTACCTACGCGGCCTTCTCGGCCTTCGCGGGGTGCCCCTTGAACGTCCGCGTCGGGGCGAACTCGCCGAGCTTGTGCCCGACCATGTTCTCGGTCACGTAGACCGGGATGAACTTCTTGCCGTTGTGCACGGCGATCGTGTGCCCGACCATCTCGGGAATGACCGTGGAGCGACGCGACCAGGTCTTGATGACCTTCTTCTCGTTGGCCGCGTTCATCGCCTCGATCTTCTCGAGGAGCGGGGTGTCGATGAACGGGCCCTTCTTCAGCGATCTGCCATGTGTTCCGGCCTACTTCTGCCTGCGCGTCACGATGAACGCATCGGTCGCCTTGCGGTTGCGCGTCTTGTAGCCCTTGGTCGGCACGCCCCACGGCGTCACCGGGTGACGGCCGCCCGAGGTCTTGCCCTCGCCGCCGCCGAGCGGGTGGTCGACCGGGTTCATCGCCACGCCGCGGACGTGCGGCCGCTTGCCCAGCCAGCGGCTGCGGCCGGCCTTGCCGATCGACACGTTCTCGTGATCCAGGTTGCCGACCTGCCCGATGGTGGCGTAGCAGTCCAGGTGCACCTGGCGCACCTCGCCCGAGGGCAGGCGGAGCGTGGCGTAGTCGCCTTCCTTGGCCATCACCTGCGCCGCCGCGCCGGCGCTGCGCGCCATCTGGCCGCCCTTGCCGGGCCGCAGCTCGATGTTGTGCACCACCGTGCCGAGCGGGACGTTGCGCAGCGGCAGCGCGTTGCCCGGCAGGATGTCGGCCGAGACGCCCGCCACGATGCTGTCGCCCACCTTCAGCCCGACCGGGGCAGGATGTAGCGCTTCTCGCCGTCGGCGTAGTCAGCAGCGCGATGCGCGCCGACCGGTTCGGATCGTACTCGATCGTCGACACCTTCGCCGGGATGTCGCGCTTGTCGCGCCGGAAGTCGATGACGCGGTAGGGGCGCTTGTGGCCGCCGCCGCGCCACCACGACGTCAGCTCGCCCTTGTTGTTCCGCCCGCCCGACTTCTTCAGCGGCTCGGTGAGCGGCTTGTAGGGCTCGGTGGTCGTGATCTCGTCGAAGGTCTGCACCGTCTGGAAACGGCGCCCCGCCGACGTCGGCTTGTACTTGCGGACTGGCATGGTCGTCCTCGCTTACGCGATCTCCAGGATCTCGGGCACCTTCTGGTCGGCCTTCAGGCGTACGTAGGCCTTCTTCCAGTCGCTGCGGCGGCCCACGAAACGGCCCTGGCGCTTCAGCTTGCCGCGCTGGCTCGCCGTGCGAACCGCGGCCACCTTGGCGCCGAACAGCTGCTCGACGGCCTGCTTGATCTCCACCTTGGTGG
Organism: uncultured Acidobacteriota bacterium; assembly: GCA_963715265.1. Taxonomy (GTDB): domain Bacteria; phylum Acidobacteriota; class Vicinamibacteria; order Vicinamibacterales; family Vicinamibacteraceae; genus Luteitalea. Next base: position 416,433 of record CAVQRQ010000002.1, on the reverse strand, counting down.
CGTCGGTGTGCACCTCGAAGGCGAGCACGTTCCCCAGCTCGCGCTGCAGGGTGCTCTTCTCGGTCACGAGCGGCCGGCGGATGACGTCGGTGAGTTTCATGATTCTTCGTCCCTGGTCTGCGGCGCGCGCCTCAGGCCAGCGCCTCCTGCAGGCGCGTCAGCGCCGCCTGGCTGGCGATGATTCGGGCGCAGTCCATCACGTCGCGCGCGGTCACCCGGTTGGCCTGCACGAGCGTGACGCCCGCGAGATTGCGCGTCGACAGCACCAGCGCGTCGGCCGGCTGCACGTCGATCACGAGCGTCTTGCGCGTGTGGCCCAGGCCCTGCAGCAACTGCGCCGCCGCCCGCGTCTTCGGCTCGCTCACCGCGAGCGCGTCCACCACCACCACCGCACCGTCGCGCAGCTTCGCCGCCAGCGCGTCACGCAGCGCGCCCTTGGCCATCTTCTTCGGGAACGCGTAGCCGTAGTCGCGGGGCTGCGGACCGAGCGTGGTGCCGCCCTTGCGCCAGATCGGGTTGCGCACGTCGCTGACACGCGCTCGGCCGGTGCCCTTCTGCTTCCACAGCTTGCGGCCCGAACCCGCGACCTCGCCGCGCGTCTTGGTCGCGTGCGTGCCGCGCCGCGCCTCGGCCTGCTCGTGCCGCACGGCTTCCCAGATCAGGTCCGTGCGCACGCGGTTGCCGAAGACCTCGTCACGGAGGTCGAGCGAGCCGACCTTCTGGTTACTGACGTTGACGACGTCGAGTTGCATCACTTCTTCCCCTTCTTCGTCGCGACCTGCGGCACCCGCACCGGCTTGGCCTTGCGGGCCTTGCGGATCAGGACGATGCCGTTGCGCGGTCCGGGCACGGCACCCTTGATCAGGAGCAGGTGGTTGTCGCCGTCCACGCGCACGATCTTCAGGTTGTGCACGGTCACGCGGTCGTAGCCCATGTGGCCTGCGGCCCGCATGCCCTTGACGACGCGCGACGGGTACGACGAGGCGCCGATCGAGCCCGGGGCCCTGTGGAACATCGAGCCGTGTGAGGCCGCGCCGCCGGCGAAGCCGTGACGCTTGACGACGCCCTGGAAGCCGTGGCCACGTGACGTGCCGATGACGTCCACCACTTCGCCGTCGGCAAACAGCGCCGACGCGAGTACTTCGCTGCCAGCCGTCACGCCGTCACCCGAAATGCCGACCTCGCGCCGCACGCGCGTCGGGGGCACGTTGGCCTTGGCATAGTGGCCCTGCAGGCCGCGGGTGACCCGGGCTGGCTTGTCCTCGACCAGGCCGATCTGCGCCGCGGCGTAGCCGTCGGCCTGCGCCGTCTTGGTCTGGACCACCACGCAGGGTCCGGCCTTGATCACGGTGACCGGCGTCACGACGCCGTCAGCGCCGAACAACTGCGTCATCCCGATCTTCTTCCCGATGATTCCCGTCACCATCGTGTGTCTCTCACCCTCTGGGTCCGTATCCGCCCTCGCTCAGCACCCGCGCGCGGGGAGCTTCGGCGAGACCGCCAACCCGTGTCTGTGGTAGGGCGCGTTCTCCGAACGCGCCGCCCCGGCGGGCTCGGAGAGCCCGCCCTACCTATTTCCCGTGTTCCTTGCCGAACGCCTTGATCTCGACGTCCACGCCCGCGGGCAGATCCAGCTTCATCAGCGCGTCCACCGTCTGCGGCGTCGGCTCGAAGATGTCCACCAGCCGCTTGTGGGTGCGGATCTCGAACTGCTCACGCGACTTCTTGTCCACGTGGGGCGAGCGGAGGACCGTCCACTTGTTCTTCTCGGTCGGCAGCGGCACCGGACCCGCGAGGCGGGCACCCGTGCGACGCGCCGTGTCCACGATTTCCGTTGTGGACTGATCGAGCACCCTGGCGTCGTAGGCCTTCAGACGGATGCGGATCTTTTCGCCAAATCCAGACATGTTGTCTCTTCCTCGCGCTGGTAGGGACGGCTGTCCCAGCCGTCCGTCCCTGTCACCGCGGCGCGGTGACAGCCCGCTCCGCGAGCGGGCCCTACCTCACGTGCCGGCCGGTTCGGAGAACCGGCCCTACCCCGTCCGTCGCCGGCGACGCCGGCGACCTACTGCAGGATCTCGGTGATCGTGCCCGCGCCCACCGTGCGGCCACCCTCGCGGATGGCAAACCGCAGGCCCTTCTCCAGCGCCACCGGCCCGATGAGCTCGATCTCCATCGTCACGTTGTCGCCCGGCATCACCATCTCCACGCCCTCGGGCAGCTTGGCCACGCCCGTCACATCCGTCGTCCGGATGTAGAACTGCGGCCGGTACCCGTTGAAGAACGGCGTGTGCCGCCCGCCCTCTTCCTTGGTGAGCACGTACACCTCACCCTTGAACTTGGTGTGCGGCGTGATCGACCCCGGCTTGGCCAACACCTGCCCCCGCTCCACGGCTTCCTTGTCGATGCCGCGCAGCAGCGCCCCGATGTTGTCCCCCGCCTGGCCCTCGTCGAGCAGCTTCTTGAACATCTCGACGCCGGTCACCACCGTCTTGCGCGTCGGCCCGAAGCCCACAATCTCGATTTCCTCGCCCACCTTCACCTTGCCGCGCTCGACCCGCCCGGTCACCACCGTCCCGCGCCCCGAGATCGAGAACACGTCCTCCACCGGCATCAGGAACGGCTTGTCCACCTCGCGCGTCGGCATCGGGATGTAGGCATCCACCGCCTCCATCAGCGCGTCGATCGTCTTCTCCCACTCCGGCTCGCCCTCGAGCGCCTTGAGCGCCGAGCCCCGCACGATCGGAATGTCGTCCCCGGGGAACCCGTAGCTCGACAACAGCTCCCGCACCTCGAGCTCCACCAGGTCCAGCAGCTCCGCGTCGTCGACCGCGTCCACCTTGTTCAGGAACACCACCAGGTAGGGCACCCCCACCTGCCGCGCCAGCAGGATGTGCTCCCGCGTCTGCGGCATCGGCCCGTCGGTGGCCGCCACCACGAGAATGCCGCCGTCCATCTGTGCGGCCCCCGTGATCATGTTCTTCACGTAGTCGGCGTGCCCCGGGCAGTCCACGTGCGCGTAATGCCGGTTGGCCGTCTCGTACTCCACGTGCGCCGTCGCGATCGTGATCCCGCGCTCCCGCTCTTCCGGCGCGTTGTCGATCGAATCGAACGACCGGAACGACACCTTCGGGTTGTGCTTGTGCAGCACCTTGGTGATCGCCGCCGTCGTCGTCGTCTTGCCGTGGTCGATGTGGCCGATCGTCCCGATGTTGACGTGCGGCTTCGAACGGTCGAACTTTTCTTTGCCCATTGCGCCTGATCTCCGGTTCTACGGATCCTGCTTGCGGTTCGGCCTGCTCGAAGAGCCGGCCCTGCCTGGTGGGGCCGCGTTCTCCGAACGCGTCCCTACTGCTTGGTGCCCTGCATGCGGGCGATGACTTCCTCGGCGACGTGGTTCGGCGCCTGCTCGTAGCGGTCGAAGTGCATCGAGTACGTCGCGCGCCCCTGGGTCCGCGACCGCAGGTCCGTGGCGTAGCCGAACATCTCCGACAGCGGCACGCGCGAGCTGACGATCTGCGTGCCCCCGAGGTCTTCCTGCGACTGGATGTGGCCGCGACGGCTGGCGATGTCGCCCATGATGTCGCCCATGTATTCCTTGGGCACCACCACTTCGACGCGCATCACCGGCTCGAGCAACACCGGACGGGCCTTCTTCGCCGCGTCCTTGAACGCCATCGACCCGGCGATCTTGAACGCCATTTCGTTCGAGTCGACATCGTGGTACGAGCCGTCGTACAGCTCGATGCCGACGTCATCGATCGGGAAGCCGGCGAGCACACCGGTGGTCAACGCTTCCTTGATGCCCTCGTCGATCGGCTTGATGAACTCCTTGGGAATCACGCCGCCGACGATCTTGTTCTCGAAGAGGTAGCCCTCACCCGGCTGGCGCGGCACCAGGCGCACCTTGGCGTGGCCGTACTGACCACGGCCGCCGGTCTGCCGGACGTAACGCCCCTCGCCCTCGGCGGCCACCGTCAGGGTCTCCTTGTAGGCGACCTGCGGCTTGCCGGTGTTGGCCTCGACGTTGAACTCGCGACGCAGGCGGTCGACGATGATCTCCAGGTGCAGTTCGCCCATGCCCGAGATCACGGTCTGTCCGGTCTGCTGGTCGGTCTTGACCCGGAACGTCGGGTCCTCGGCCATCAGCTTGCCGAGGCCGACGCCCAGCTTCTCCTGGTCGCTCTTGCTCTTCGGCTCGATCGCGAGGGAAATCACCGGCTCCGGGAAGTCCATCGACTCGAGGATGACCGGCGACTTGTCGTCGCAGATCGTGTCGCCGGTCATGACCGACTTCAGGCCCACCGCCGCGGCGATGTCGCCCGCGTAGACCTGCTTGATCTCTTCACGCTTGTTGGCGTGCATCTTCAGCAGGCGGCCGATGCGCTCGGTCTTGCCCTTGGTGCTGTTGAGCACCGAGGAGCCCGAGGTCATCACGCCCGAGTACACGCGGATGAACGTGAGCTGGCCGACGAACGGGTCGGTCATGATCTTGAACGCCAGCGCCGAGAATGGCGCCGTGTCGTCCGCGGGACGCTCGATCTGCTGCTCGGCGTTGTCCACCGCCACGCCCACGATCGCGGGCACGTCGATCGGCGAGGGCAGGAAGTCCACGACCGCGTCGAGCAGCGGCTGCACGCCCTTGTTCTTGAAGGCCGACCCGCAGATCACCGGCACGAACGGCGCCTCGGCGCGCTTGTGCACCGACTCGTTGACGCGCTTGCGCAGCGCCGCCTTGATCTCGGCCTCCGTGATCTCCTCGCCGCCGAGGTACTTCTCGAGCAGCGTGTCGTCGGCTTCGCTGACCTTCTCGAGCAGCTGCTCGCGGTAGGCCTGCGCCTGCTCGACGAGATCGGCGGGAATGTCCTCGACCACGTACTCCGCGCCCATCGTCTCGTCCTTGTAGGTGATGGCCTGCATCCGGACGACGTCGACGACCCCGCGGAAGCGATCCTCGGAGCCGATGGGGAACTGCAGCACGCAGGGGTTGCCCTGCAGGCGCGTCTTGATCTGGTCGACCGTGCGCTCGAAGTTCGCGCCGATGCGATCCATCTTGTTCACGAAGCAGATGCGCGGCACGTGGTACTTGTCGGCCTGGCGCCACACCGTCTCGGACTGGGGCTCGACACCCGCCACCGAATCGAACACCGCGACGGCGCCGTCGAGCACGCGCAGCGAGCGCTCGACCTCGGCCGTGAAGTCCACGTGGCCGGGCGTGTCGATGATGTTGATGCGGTGATCGCGCCAGAAGCACGTCGTCGCCGCAGAGGTGATGGTGATGCCCCGCTCCTGCTCCTGCTCCATCCAGTCCATCGTCGCGGTGCCTTCGTGCACCTCGCCGATCTTGTAGGTGATGCCGGTGTAGAAGAGGATGCGCTCGGTCGTGGTCGTCTTGCCGGCATCGATGTGCGCCATGATGCCGATGTTGCGCGTACGACTGAGAGGTACCTGACGAGCCATTGGTCGAATACTCGAAATTGAAAATGCGATTCTGAAATTCTGAAATTCCGTAATTTCAGATGAAGGCGTCCAATGTCAGACGTTCAGCATTGCTCGCCTTCATGCACAGACCTACCAGCGATAGTGCGCGAACGCCTTGTTGGCCTCGGCCATGCGATGCGTGTCCTCACGCTTCTTCACGGCGCCGCCGCGCATGTTGCTCGCGTCGAGCAGCTCGTTGGCGAGCTTCTCCTCCATCGTCTTGCCGTCGCCACGCGTGCGGGCGTAGCCCACGAGCCAGCGGATGGCGAGCGACAGGCGACGATTGACGTTGACCTCGATCGGCACCTGGTAGTTGGAGCCGCCGACGCGCCGCGACTTCACCTCGAGGCTCGGCTTCGTGTTGTCGATGGCCTTCTTGAAGACCTTGAGGGGCTCCTCACCGGTCTTCTCCTGGATCATCTCGAAGCTCTTGTAGAGGATCCGCTCCGCCGTGCTCCGCTTGCCGTCGCTCATCACCGAGCCGATGAACTTGGTCACCAGCGTGCTGTTGTAGAGCGGGTCGGGCGTGACCTCGCGCTTGGCAATCTCTCGTCTGCGTGGCATCTGACTTCAGCTCCTGCTACGACTTCGGCCGCTTGGCGCCGTACTTGGACCGGCCCTGCCGGCGGTTCGCGACGCCCGTGGCGTCCAGCGTGCCCCGCACGACGTGATAGCGGACACCCGGGAGGTCCTTCACGCGGCCCCCGCGGATGAGCACCAGGGAGTGCTCCTGCAGGTTGTGGCCGACGCCCGGGATGTAGGTCGTCACCTCGATCTTGTTGGTCAACCGCACGCGCGCGACCTTGCGCAGCGCCGAGTTCGGCTTCTTGGGCGTCTGCGTGAACACCCGGACGCAGACACCGCGCTTCTGCGGGCTCTCCTGCAGCGCGGGGCTCTTGGTCTTCTCGATGACCGCTTCACGGCCCTTGCGGACAAGCTGACTGATGGTCGGCACAGTGACTCCACCTGCACGCGCGTCCTGCTGGCCGGGACCGCTCTCGGAGCCGGCCACGCAACAGACACGCATCCAGGCACGCCTCGTCAGGCGTGCCCGATTAGAACCTGCCCGCCTTGGCGGCGCTTGCGCGCCGCTTTGGCGAGGTCCCGGGCCTGAAAGCCAGCCAGAAGGCCGACCTGGCACCCGGAACTGGGTACCCTACGTCTTCGAAGTTGTCGCTCGCGGTCCGCCATCAGGGGCGTTCCGCTCGGATGTGCCCGCCAATCCCCCGCCGCCTGCCCAGCACGGCGCCCGGGATCCGGGCCTCACTTCGCGTGGCTCGGTGTCAGATAGGGTGTCCTGACCCCGACAAAACCTTGCGAGCTTAACACTGTGGAGGGTCCGCGTGCAACCCCCGCGCCAGTCTTGCCTCGGCGCGCAGTCGACTGCCCTGCACACGCCCGAGAGCTCGCGGCGAACGGACAGTGTAGCACAGGACGGGACGGCGTGTGGCGTTTCTACGGTCCCTGCTTGCGCCCAATCACCCGCATGTTCGACGTCCGTCCGGTCACCCAGCGCTGCACGCTGTCGATCGCGCCGTACGCGATCAGCGCCGGCACCGAACGCTCCGACAGCAGCCCCGACGCCCAGCGCCACGCAGGCTTGTCGCGCACGATGTTCTGGAGCGTGTGCGCCCAGATGAACGGGCTGAGGAGGTATTCGGTGCGCTCCACCGTCAGGCCCTGCTGCGCCAGCAGCGCCCCGAGCGAGTCCTTCGTGTAGAGCGACCAGTGGCGGGGGCAGTGCCAGCCGCCCCACCGGTCCGACGGCGCCCAGGCGCGATCCCACGATCCGATCGATGGCGTCTCGATGAGCAGCCGTCCGCCGGGCTTCAGCAGCCGCACGGCCTTGGCCACGCATGCGCGCGGGTCGGCCAGGTGCTCGATGACCTGGTTCATGATCACCAGGTCCACCGATCCCTCAGGCCACTCGAGATCCTCGAACTGCGCGCAGCGCATCTCGAGGCCCGCGGCGCGAAGGGCGTCGCAGGCCTCGGGCGAGATGTCGACCCCCACCACGCGCCACGAGGGATCGCCATCGGCCTTGATCGCCTGCAGCAGCTGGCCCTCGCCGCAGCCGACCTCCATCACCGTCGCCCGAGACGACGCCAGCCGACGCAGCAACCGCACGCGCCCGCCCTGCACGATGCCGCGCAGCCACGTCGTGACAGGTCCGAGGAACGCCGCGTATCGGTAGTACGACGACGGGTAGATGATGCCGAGCGTGCCCGGCGCAGGCCTGTTGCGCAGGTACGTGAGCCCGCACGCACGGCATCGCACGAACACGAACACGTTGTCGCAGGTCGCGAACTCGTGGTCGCGGGATTGGCCGACCTCGTCGGCCTCGCGGCTGCCGCACGTGCTGCAGGGCACGTCGGCCGTCTCGATCAGCATCAGGCTGTCTGCCGGCGGCGGGCGCGGGCGTCGGCCAGGACGCCGACAATCGTGCCGAGGATGAAGCGCGAGGTCATCGCGGGCTGCAGGTAGCCGGCCTCGCCGAGCAGGGCCCGCACCCGGGGCAGATGGCAGGCGGGCACCTGCGGGAACAGGTGGTGCTCCACGTGCAGGTTCATGTTCAGCGTGTAGAAGAACAGGCGGTCGATCGGGTTGGGCAGGTGCGACCGCACGGAACACTCGCCGACGTGGCGATCCAGCCGGACATGCTCGCAGAACGCCCGCACGCGGCTGAAGAACAGACCGAACGTCGCGGCCGTCGCCGGGTACGCCAGGACCAGCCAGGGGTAGCGGCCGAACCCCGTCGACAGGCCGGCAATCGCGATCTGGCAGGCGGCAATCGACGCGAGTTGAGCCGCCGGGCTCACGATCGGCGTGTGCCGCCGCGGCGCGCCGGCTGGCGACGCGGGTTCCTGTGCGACGGCGACCGGGGCGACGGGGTGGCCTGGCCCTGTGGGGTGCGCCGCGCCAACCCTCGCGACGATCCCGCGCAGCGCGGCGAGCGCCATCCGTACCGCCTGCGTCCCGAAGAGCGGCTTGACCAGGTGCAGGACCAGCCGCAGCGCCGACGCATCCTGCAGCGTCATGTAATCAGACTCTTCCCCATCGTGTTCGGTGCCGCAGTGGCGGTGATGCTGCCAGTGCGCGCGGCAGAAGGCGTCGTAGCTGGTGACGAGGAAGCCGCCGCATACGAGGCCGACGGCGTCGTTGACCCGGCGCGACCGGAACAGCGTGCGGTGACAGCACTCGTGCATCAGGATGGTCAGCTTGTAGACGTACGCGCCGATGACAGGCAGCACCGGGAGGATGGCGAGCACGCCCCACCGCCCGAGGAGCCACGGCAGCGCCGCGACGCACGCCAGCAGCACGCCGAACAGCACGACGACAGCCCGCCACCCGAAGGCGTCATTGGGCGCATACCAGTCGCGCGGCGCGTGGAGGCCCGCCGGGCGGACGAGCCCGTGGACGTAGGTGACCCCGGGCGGGGCAGGCGTGGCTGGCATCCGCTACTTGCCGGTCGCGAACGCGTCGGGAGCGACCTCTGGGTTGACCGCGACGCTCCTGACCGCGACCGTCTGCGCCGTTGCGCCGGCGATCGACGATCGGCGCGCGTGCGGCAGGCGGAGTCCCCCCGCCGGCCTGTAGTCGTCGAACTCGGTGAGCACGTCGGCAGGAGCGCCGGTGGGGCCCGTGCCGCGCGCCAGCAGGCTGCGCAACTGCCCGCTGGCCGGGTCGATCCCGAGCGTGACCGTGTCGCCCTCGACCTCCACCCGGACGAGCGTGACCGCCGTGTCGCCGACTTTCCCCTCACCGGCGGCGACGGCCTTGAAATCGGGCCGTCCGCGGCGCTGCAGCAGGAAGATCGGCGACCGCTGCAACTGCTTCAGCATCTGCGTCCGCTGGGCCTCGGGCAGCGGCATCGACCCCTGCGGGCCGCCCTGGACGGTTCCCGTCGCGCCCGCGATCACCATGGTCATGGCGCCCATCGGCGTGGCCAGTTCCTGCCGCACGCGGTCGGGAGGCGCCACGACGACGGTGGACTGCAGTTCGATCTCTCCCTGCGGCGTCGCGGCCGTCACCGTCGTCTCCTCACGGTACGTCTTCACCGCGTCGATTGCGGCACCACCGCCCATGGCGTCGACAGCCTTGCCGACCAGCGCGCGCCCCGCCTCCTCGGCCCCGGGAGCAGCGGCGCCCGACGGCGTGGCCGGGGCGGCTGCGGGCGGCTCGGGAATCGAGATGTCGAGTGTGTTCACGGCGCCGAACGCGCTCAGCGGCTTGTCGCGGCCCTCGGCGGGCCCGACAACGAGGATGGCGAACTGCTCCGGCTTGATGTACTGCCTGGCCACGCGCGCGGTGTCGGCCGCCGTCACCTTCTCGATGCCCACGCGGTACCGCTCGAGCCAGTCGCTCGGCAGGCCGTAGTACTCGTAGCTCACCTGCTGACCGAGCACCTGTCCCGTGGTCGCGGAATTGAAGACGAACGAGTTCAGGATGGACTGCTTCGCGCGCAGGATCTCCGCCTCGGTGGGCGGCTCCGCGATGATCCGCTTCGCTTCACCCACGAGCGTCTCGATCGTCTCGGCCGTCGTCGCCGTCTTGGTGCTCGTGCCCATGGCAAACGGCGCCACACGCGTGAAGCTGCTGCCGACTGCGCCGCTCACCGAGTAGGCGAGGCCCTTCTCGGTGCGGACCGTCGAGAACAGCCGCGACGTGAAGCTGCCGCTCAGCACCTCGTTGAGCACCTGCACCGCGTAGTAGTCCGGGTGCGTGCTCTTCAGCGTCCCCATGTGACCGACCCGGATCGTCGACTGCGCGACGTCGCTCTTGACGGCTTCGTACACGCCCTGGGCCGACTGGGGCCGCGGATCCGGGAACGTGATGGTCTGCTTCGGCCCGCGCGCCCAGCCGCCGAAGACCTTCGTCACCGCCGCGATGGCCTCGGCCGTGGTGATGTCGCCGTGCACGGCGAGGATGGTCTGGTCGGGATGCACGTACCTGGCATGCCAGGCCACGAGGTCGTCGCGCGTCAGGGCCTGAACCGTCGCGTATGTCACCTGCCGCGCGAACGGCGTGTCGGCGCCGTACATCAGCTTGCGGAACTCCCGGCCCGCGATGCTGTTCGGGTCGTCGTTCTGGCGGGCGATGCCCGCCTCGATGCCGCGACGCGCGACGTCGAGGCGTGCGGGGTCGAAGCGGGGCTTCCTGAGGACGTCGGAGAACACCTGCAGGACGTCGGAGAAATCCTGCGTGAGCACACTCATGCCCGCCGTCCCCGCGTCGTCGCCGATTCCGGTCTCGATCGACGCGGCCCGGCCCTCGAGATAGCGGTCGAGTTCCTCTGGCGCGAGCGCCGTCGTCCCGCCGCCGCGCATCTGCGACCCCGTCAGGCTGGCCAGCCCGGTCTTGTCGGCGGGCTCGAGCAGGGACCCCGTCCTGAAGCGCGCCGTCACGCTGACCAGGGGCAACTCGTGGTTCTCCATCACGAGGACCACCAGGCCGTTGGGCAGCACGGTCCGCGTCGGCTTCGGCAGCGAGAAGGCCGGCAGGGGCGGGTACGTCAACTGGTCCACCGTGGCGACCTGGGCCTCGGCAGGGAACGAGACGAGACTGGCGACCGCCAGCGTCGTCAGCGCGATGGCTGTGCGCATCCGGGTCATCGGGTGCCTCCGGCGGCCGGCGCCGCCTCGTTCTCGAGACGCGCCACCGTACGGTTGGTCGACTTGAAGACGTCGGCGGCCACGCGGCGGATGTCGGCCTTGGTCACGGCCTCGGTCCGTTCGATATACCGGAAGATGTCACGCCAGTCTCCCGTGAGCGTGTGGTAGGTGACGAGTTGTTCGGCGAGGCCGCTGTTGCTGTCGAGCGAACGGATCAGGTCTGCCTTGGCGCGGGTCTTGAAGCGCGAGAGTTCCTCGTCGGTGACGTCCTCGTTCACCATGCGCGCCAACTCGGCGTGCAGCGCCTCGGCGACCTTGTCGTTGCTGACGCCGCGAGCCGGCACCGCGAGCGCGATGAACAGGTGCGGGTACTTCACGCCGGGCAATCCGCTGCCCACCTGCGCCTGGACCGCGACCTTCTGCTTCTCCACCAGCGACACGTACAGGCGCGAGGTTCGGCCCCTGCCGAGGATCTCCGAAATCGCGTCGTACACGGTGTCGTCAGGATGCAGCGCCGAGGGCCTGTGGTACCCCTCGACGTAGATGGGCTGGGCCTTCTCGCGCAGCGTGACCTCGAGCTCGGCTGCCTGCGGCGGCTCGATCGTGCGCAGCGGCGCCGGCTTCTCGCCACGGGGCAGTCGGCCGAAGTACTTCTCGAGCACCGGGATGATCTCGGCCGCCTTCACGTCGCCGACGATGGCCGTGACCATGTTGGCCGGCACGTAGTACTTGCGGAAGAACTGCTCGGCATCGGTCATCGTGAAGCGCTGGAGGTCGCTCATGTAGCCGACGGTCGGCTGCTTGTAGGGGTGGGCGAGGAACGCCGTCGCCAGCAGGCGCTCGACCAGCCGGCCGATCGGCTGGCTCTCGGTGCGCAGGCGCCGCTCCTCCATCACCACGTCGCGCTCCTTGTAGAACTCGCGGAAGACCGGGTGCAGGAACCGCTCCGACTCGAGGTAGGCCCAGAGCTCGAACTTGTTGGTGGGCAGCGAGTAGAAGTACGTCGTCGCGTCGGCGCTGGTGAACGCGTTGAGCCCGACGCCGCCTTCGCGCGAGATGATCTCGTCGAACTCGTTGGGGACGACGAACGCCTGCGCTGCCGCCTCCTTCTCCTTATAAGCCTTCTGGAGGCGCTCCACTTCGGCCGCGTCTGGCTTGACGGCCGCACGCGCGCGTTCGTACGCGATGTACGCGGCCTCGAGTTCATCGAGCGCCGCCTTCTCCTTGGCGAAGTCCGTGGTGCCGAGCCTCGGCGTGCCCTTGAACGCCATGTGCTCGAACATGTGCGCGAGCCCGGTGATGCCCGGCACCTCCTGCGCGGACCCGACGTCGACGTGCGTGGCGAACGAGAACACGGGCGCGACCGGACGTTCGAGGATCAGGAAGGTGTAACCGTTGGCCAGGGTGTGCACCGTGAGGCGCTTCTCGAACGCGGCCTGGTCCTGGGCCACTGCCGATCCGCCTCCGACCACCGCCATCGCCATCACGGCTGCGCACGCGTACAACCAACCACGCAGACTCGACTGCATCTGGATTCTCCCCCTTGCGTCGGGACCGTCAGGCCCCCCTGCATTATGACGGCGCGGGACGCTCGCGGCCGTCCCTGGCCGTCCACGACGCCCAACAATGCGTCGGGCGGGGCCTCCGTCTGGAAGCCCCGCCCGTCCGTGTTGCCTGCGCCCCCGCGCGTGCGAAGGCGGCCGGCTGCGACAGCCGGCCCTGCCAACGGCGCGGTCGGAGACCGCGCCCTACCTTACTCGACCACTTCGCCGCGCTCGCGGTCGAGCAGGTCGTCCGCGTCGGACAGGTAGTCGAGGTCGCGCTCCAGGTCCGTGTCGTCGGGCGACGGTGGCGGCGGCGGCGGCGGCGCGTCCGGCGGGATGTGCACGTTCGAGTAGGCGTAGAAGCCCGTGCCCGCCGGGATGAGCCGGCCCATCGTGACGTTCTCCTTCAGGCCGCGCAGCGTGTCCGTGCGCCCGCTGATGGACGCCTCGGTGAGCACGCGCGTGGTCTCCTGGAAGGAGGCCGCCGAGATGAACGAGTCGGTCGAGAGCGACGCCTTGGTGATGCCGAGCAGCATCGGCCGTCCCTTGGCCGGTACGCCGCCCGAGGTCGAGCACGCGCTCGTTCTCCTCGATGAACCGGAACCGGTCCACCACGTCGTCGATCAGGAACTCGGTGTCGCCGACATCCTCGATCTTCACCCACCGCATCATCTGCCGGACGATGGTCTCGATGTGCTTGTCGTTGATGTTGACGCCCTGCAGGCGGTAGACCTCCTGGATCTCGTTGACCAGGTAGCCGCTGCAGTTCCTTCTCGCCGAGCACCGCGAGGATGTCGTGCGGGTTGCTCGGGCCGTCCATGAGCTGCTCGCCGGCCCGCACGCGATCGCCGTCCTGGACGTTCACGTGCACGCCGCGCGGCAGGCTGTACTCCCGCGGCTCCCCGCCCTCTTCCTCGGGCACGATCATGATCTTGCGCTGGCCCTTGACGATGCCGCCGATCTTGACGATGCCGTCGATCTCGCTGATGACGGCGGCTGCCTCGCGGGGCTTGCGGGCCTCGAACAGTTCGACCACGCGCGGCAGGCCGCCCGTGATGTCCTTGGTCTTGGTCGTCTCGCGCGGGATCTTCGCGAGCACGGCGCCAGGCGTCACCGCGTCGCCGTCCTCCACCATCAGGTGGGCGTGCGACGGGATGTGGTACTTCCTTAGCACCTTGCCATCGAGGTTGCGGATTTCCACGAGCGGCTGCTTCTTCTCGTCGATGCCCTCGATGATGATCCGCCGCGACAGGCCGGTCACCTCGTCGACCTCCTCGTGGACGGTGACGTCGTCGATGATGTCCTTGAACTTCACCGTGCCCGCCTCCTCCGTGAGGATGGAGAACGTGAACGGATCCCATTCGAGCGAGCACCTGGCCCGGCTCGACCTGCTGGCCGTCTGTCACGCGCAGGCGCGCGCCGTAGATGACCTGGTAGTGCTCGACGTCGCGGCCCTTGGCGTCGCGGACGATGAGGTTGCCGTTGCGGTTCATCACGACCATGTCGCGAATGCCGCCCTCGACCCCCGTCTCGACCGACGAGATGTTCTCGAACCGGACGGTGCCGGAGTGGCGCGACTCCTGCGTGGACTGCTCGGAGATCCGCGACGCCGTGCCGCCGATGTGGAACGTGCGCATCGTCAGCTGCGTGCCCGGTTCGCCGATCGACTGCGCGGCGACGACGCCGACGGCCAGCCCCATCTCCACCATGCGCCCGGTCGCGAGGTCGCGGCCGTAGCACCTGGCGCACACGCCGCGCCGGACTGGCGCACGTGAGCACGGAGCGGATCTTGACCATCTCGATCCCGGCCTCCTGCACCTCGGTGGCCAGGTCCTCGGTGATCTCCTCGTTCGCCTCGACGAGCACCTCGCGGTTGATCGGGTCGATCGACCTCTTCGAGCGTCACGCGGCCGATGATGCGGTCGCGCAGCGGCTCGATGATCTCGCCCGCCTCGACGATCGGACGCGCCTCGATGCCGTCCATCGTGCCGCAGTCGGGCTCGTGGATGATGACGTCCTGCGCCACGTCCACGAGGCGGCGCGTGAGGTAGCCCGAATCGGCGGTCTTGAGCGCCGTGTCGGCCAGGCCCTTGCGCGCGCCGTGCGTCGAGATGAAGTACTGCAGCACCGTCAGCCCTTCACGGAAGTTCGACGTGATGGGCGTCTCGATGATCTCGCCTGACGGCTTGGCCATCAGGCCGCGCATGCCCGCGAGCTGGCGGATCTGCTGCTTGCTGAACCACGCGCGCCCGAGTCCGCCATGATGTAGACCGGGTTGAACGACTGGCCCGAGCGGTCGCGCTCCTCCATCTCGCCGAACATCTTGTCGGCGATCTTCTCGGTCGCCTCAGACCACAGCGCGATCACCTTGTTGTAGCGCTCGCCGTTGGTGATGGCGCCTTCCTGGTACTGCTGCTCGACCTTGATGACCTCGGTCTTGGCGTGGTCGACCAGTTCGGTCTTGACCGACGGGATGATCAGGTCGTTGATGCCGATCGACAGGCCCGACCGCGTGGCGTAGGTGAAGCCGAGCGTCTTGAGGCTGTCGAGCATCTCGACGGTCTTCTCGAGCCCGAAGTGCAGGTAGCAGTACTGCACAGCCTGCTGCAGGCCCTTCTTCTTGAGCAGCCCGTTGATGAACGGCATCTCCGACGGCAGCGAGCTGTTCCAGATCACGCGGCCGACGGTGGTGTTGATGATGCGGCGCTCCACCGGGTGCACCGGCGTGTGCAGCACCGCCTGGTCGTCGCGCGCGACGGTCAGGTCGATGAGGTCGCCGGTGTAGCGGAGGCGGATGGGCGTGAGCGTCTCGAGCTCGCCGTTCTCCAGCGCCAGCACGACGTCGTCGAGGTTGGCAAACAGCCGGCCCTCGCCGATCGCGCCAGTCTTCGACTTGGTCAGGTAGTAGCACCCGAGCACGATGTCCTGCGACGGCACGGCGATTGGCGCGCCATTGGCCGGCGACAGGATGTTGTTGCTCGAGAGCATCAGCACCGACGCCTCGATCTGCGCTTCGGGCGACAGCGGGATGTGCACCGCCATCTGGTCGCCGTCGAAGTCGGCGTTGAACGCCGTGCAGACGAGCGGGTGGATGCGGATGGCCTTGCCTTCCACCAGCACCGGCTCGAAGGCCTGGATGCCCAGGCGGTGGAGCGTCGGGGCGCGGTTCAGGAGCACCGGGTGCTCCTTGATGCACTCCTCGAGCACGTCCCACACCTCGGACCGCTGCTCCTCCACCATCTCCTTGGCCTGCTTGATGGTGGCGACCAGCCCGCGCTCCTCGAGCTTGTTGTAGATGAACGGCTTGAACAGTTCGAGCGCCATCTTCTTCGGCAGGCCGCACTGGTGGAGCTTCAGCTCCGGCCCGACGACGATGACCGAACGGCCCGAGTAGTCCACGCGCTTGCCGAGCAGGTTCTGGCGGAACCGGCCCTGCTTGCCCTTGAGCGTGTCCGAGAGCGACTTGAGCGGCCTGTTGTTGGCCCCGCGCAGCACGCGGCCCCGCCGCCCGTTGTCGAACAGCGCGTCCACCGCTTCCTGAAGCATGCGCTTCTCGTTGCGGATGATGACGTCGGGCGCCTTGAGCTCCATCAGCTTCTTCAACCTGTTGTTCCGGTTGATGACGCGGCGGTAGAGATCGTTCAGGTCGGAGGTCGCGAAGCGGCCGCCGTCGAGCGGCACGAGCGGACGCAGCTCGGGCGGGATCACCGGAATCACGTCCAGGATCATCCACTCCGGCCTGTTGTTGCACTTGCGGAAGGCGTCGACCACCTTCAGCCGCTTGGCGTACTTCTGCCGCTTCTGGATCGACTGCTCGGTCTTCATCTTCTCGCGCAGCTCGACGGCGAGCGTGGCGATGTCGACGTTGCGCAGCAGGCCCTTGATGGCCTCGGCGCCCATCTGCGCGGTGAACGCGGTGAAGCCGTGCTCCTCGCGCGCCTTGCGGTACTGCGTCCTCGTTGAGCAGCTCGTTCTGCTTGAGGTCCGTGTCGCCCGGCTCGATGACGACGTAGGCCTCGAAGTACAGCACGCGCTCGAGGTCACGCAGCGAGATGTCCAGCAGGTGGCCGATGCGGCTCGGCAGCCCCTTGAAGAACCACACGTGGCTCACCGGGGTCGCCAGCTCGATGTGGCCCATGCGCTCGCGGCGCACGCGGGCCTGCGTCACCTCCACGCCGCACTTGTCGCAGATGACGCCGCGGTGCTTCATCCGCTTGTACTTGCCGCAGAGGCACTCCCAGTCGGTGACCGGACCGAAGATCCGGGCGCAGAACAGGCCGTCGCGCTCCGGCTTGAACGTGCGGTAGTTGATCGTCTCGGGCTTGGTCACCTCGCCGTACGACCACTGACGGATCTTGTCCGGCGAGGCCAGACTGATCCGGATCGAGTCGAAGTCCGCGGTGAGGGTGCCCTTGGTCGAGAAGTCTGGTCGCATGGTCCGTTAAACCCCCTGCCCCACGGGTTCGACCGGCGCCGGCTCTTCGGCCACCACCGGTGCGGGCCGCGCCCGCAACTTCACGAGTTCCACGTCGAGGCACAGCGCCTGGAGTTCGCGGATCAGCACGTTGAACGACTCCGGCAGGCCCGGCGTGAAGCTGGCATCGCCCTTGACGATGGCCTCGTAGATCTTGGCGCGGCCCGTCACGTCGTCCGACTTGGCCGTGAGCAGCTCCTGGAGGATGTGCGCGGCGCCGTACGCCTCGAGCGCCCACACCTCCATCTCCCCGAAGCGCTGGCCGCCGAACTGCGCCTTGCCCCCCAGCGGCTGCTGGGTGATGAGCGAGTACGGCCCGATCGAGCGCGCGTGGATCTTGTCGTCGACCAGATGGGAGAGCTTGAGCATGTAGATGTACCCGACGGTCACCTTCTGCTCGAACTTCTGACCGGTCATGCCGTCGAAGAGGTCCGTCTTGCCCTGGTCCGGCAGGCCGGCCAGCGCCAGGTACTGCCGGATCTCGGCCTCCTTCGCGCCGTCGAACACCGGCGTCGCGAAGTGCACGCCGTCCTTGAGTGTCGCGGTGAACGCGGCGATCTCGTCGGCCGTCGACAGCGCCTTCACGCGCTCCGAGGTCGGGAACACCACGCTCAGCCTGGCCTTGACGTCCTCGATCGCCCGCTGCTCGCGCACCATCGCGTCGAGCTGCTCGCCGATCCCGTGCGCCGCCCACCCGAGGTGCGTCTCGAGAATCTGCCCGACGTTCATGCGCGAGGGCACGCCGAGCGGGTTCAGCACGATCTCCACCGGACGCCCGTCCGGCAGGTACGGCATGTCCTCTTCGGGCAGGATGCGCGCGATCACGCCCTTGTTGCCGTGGCGGCCGGCCATCTTGTCGCCCACCGACAGCTTGCGCTTCATGGCGACGTAGGCCTTGACGAGCTTGATGACGCCCGGCGGCAGCTCGTCGCCGCGCCGGATCTTCTCCTTCTTCTCCTCGAAGACCTCGCGCGTGACCTCGACCTGCCGGTCCGTGCGCTCCTCGATCTCGCGCAACGCGTCCTCGACACGCGGGTCGTCGCGCCTCGACGCGCGAGCGGACGAGCGAGAGGAACGGCACGTCGTGCATCAGCTCGCGCGTCAGCACCGTGCCCTTCTTCACCAGCCGCTGCTGGCCATGCTGGTCGAACAGGTCGGTACGGAGCGTCTGCCCGTCCAGGAGGCCGATCACGCGCTTCTTCACCTCGTCGTGAAGGATGCGGATCTCGTCCTGGAGGTTCTTCTCCATCATCTCGAGCTCTTCGGCCTCGATGGCCTTGGCCCGCTCGTCCTTCTCGATGCCCTTGCGCGAGAAGATCTTGACGCCGACGATGATGCCCTCGATACCCGGCGGGCAGGTCAGCGACGCGTCCTTCACGTCGCCGGCCTTCTCGCCGAAGATCGCGCGCAGCAGCTTCTCCTCGGGCGTGAGCTGCGTCTCGCCCTTCGGCGTCACCTTGCCCACGAGGATGTCGCCCGGCTTGACGTAGGCGCCGATGCGGATGATGCCGCTGTCGTCCAGGTCGCGCAGGTAGTTCTCGCCGACGTTGGGGATGTCGCGCGTGATCTCCTCGGGCCCGAGCTTGGTGTCGCGGGCCTCGATCTCGAACTCCTCGATGTGGATCGAGGTGTAGTAGTCCTCCTTGACCAGCTTCTCGGAGACGAGGATGGCGTCCTCGAAGTTGTAGCCGCGCCACGGCATGAACGCGACGAGCACGTTGCGGCCGAGCGCCAGCTCGCCCATCTCCGTGCACGGTCCGTCGGCCAGCACCTGGCCCCTGAGCACCTTCTCGCCCACGCGGACGATCGGCCGCTGGTTGATGCAGGTGTTCTGGTTGGACCGCTTGAACTTGATCAGGTTGTAGATGTCGGCGCCCATCTCGCTCGACATCCTCGGTCGCCGTCCACGCGCACCACGATGCGCTGGCTGTCGACGTAGTCCACCACGCCCGCGCGGCGCGCGAGCGTCACGGCGCCCGAGTCGCGCGCAGTGATGTACTCCATGCCGGTGCCGACGTAGGGAGCCTTGGCGCGCAGCAGCGGCACCGCCTGCCGCTGCATGTTGCTGCCCATCAGCGCACGGTTCGCGTCGTCGTTCTCGAGGAACGGGATCAGCGAGGCCGCCACCGACACCAGCTGCTTCGGCGAGACGTCGATGAACTGGAGCGTCTCGCGCGGGACGAGGATGAAGTTGCCCGCCTGGCGCGCGTTGACGCGCTCGTTGACGAAGCTGCCCCGCGTCGTCCACCTCCGCGTTGGCCTGCGCGATGATGTACTGGTCCTCCTCCCACGCCGACAGGTAGAACGGGTGCGGCTCGAACTCGAGCGACGGGTGCGCCTTGCGGGCTCGCCACTGCCTCGCTCGCGCGCAGCACCGCTCCCGCCTCGAGCTTGCCCGCGCCCACGGTGATCCGGACGTAGTCCACCACCGAGCCGTGCTCGACCTTGCGGTACGGCGACTCGATGAAGCCGTAGTCGTTGATCCGCGCGTAGCACGACAGCGACGAGATCAGGCCGATGTTCGGCCCTTCCGGCGTCTCGATCGGGCAGATCCGCCCGTAGTGCGTCGGATGCACGTCGCGCACCTCGAAGCCGGCGCGCTCACGCGACAGACCACCCGGTCCGAGCGCCGAGAGACGCCGCTTGTGCGTGATCTCGGAGAGCGGGTTGGTCTGGTCCATGAACTGCGACAGCTGCGAACTGCCGAAGAACTCCCGGATCGCTGCCATCACCGGCTTGGCGTTGATCAGGTCGTGCGGCATGGCGGTGGTCATTTCCTGGTACACCGACATCTTTTCCTTGATCGCCCGCTCCATCCGCACCAGGCCGATACGGAACTGGTTCTCGAGCAGCTCGCCCACCGAGCGCACGCGCCGGTTGCCGAGGTGATCGATGTCGTCGACGTTGGCCGGGTTGCGGCGCAGCTTCAGCAGGTACTTGATGACCTCGTAGAAGTCCTGCGGGTGCAGCACCTTCTCGTCGAGCGGGGTCTGCAGCTTCAGCTTCGTGTTCAGCTTCAGCCGGCCCACCCGCGAGAAATCGTACTTCTGCGGGTTGAAGAACATGCTCTCGAAGAGCGAGCGCGAGCTCTCGAGCGTCGGCGGATCGCCCGGACGCAGGCGCCTGTAGATCTCGATGAGCGCCTCTTCGTGCGTGCGGATCGGGTCCTTCTTGAGCGTGGCCGACAGCACGGGACCGACTTCGTCCTTCTCGGGGAAGAAGACGTCGATGCGCTCGATGCCCTTCTCCTGCGCCATGGCCAGCACGCGCGCCGACAGCTCCTCGTTCGCCTCGAGCAGCACCTCACCCGACGCGGGGTCCACGACGTCGGCCACCGCGTACGGCAGTTCGGCCTCGAGGTGGCTGTACTCGATGGGCACCTCGGTGATGCCGGCGTGCCGCAGCGCGCGAATCGCCGCCTTGGTGATCCGCTTGCCGCGCGTCAGCGCCAGCTCGGTGCCGGGGATGGTCATGTCCTCGCCGGCGCGCCAGTCCACCGCGCTGTCGTTGACCGTCCAGAACACCTGCTCGCCGCGCAGGTGCAGCGAGTCCACGGTGTAGAACGCGCGCAGCATCTCGTCGGCGTTGCGCAGGCCGAGGGCCCGCAGGAACACCGTGCCCAGGAACTTGCGCTTGCGGTCGATGCGCACGTACAGCAGGTTCTTGCTGTCGTACTCGAACTCGACCCACGACCCGCGGTACGGGATGAGCTGGCCGATGAACAGCGTCTTGTCTTCCGTGTGGAAGAACGCGCCCGGCGACCGGTGCAGCTGCGAGACGATGACGCGCTCGGTGCCGTTGATGATGAACGTCCCGTGATCGGTCATCAGCGGGATGTCGCCGAAGTAGACCTCCTGCTCCTTGATGTCGCGGATGGTCTTGGCGCCCGTCTCGGGGTCCTTGTTCCAGACCACGAGCCGGATCGTCACCTTGAGCGGGATGGCGTACGTCATCCCGCGCTCGAGGCACTCGTTGATGTCGTACTTGAGGTTGAGCGCCATGCGGCGCCCGCCGATCTCGTGCACGAGGCCGCGGGCTTCATCGCCCCACCCGCACTCGTCCCAGTTGCCGATCGAGTACTCGATGAACTCCAGCGAGGAGTTCTCCCGGAAGTCCGAGATCGGGAAGACCGACTTGAAGACGGCCTGCAGGCCGACGTCCTCGCGCTCGGCCGGCAGCGTGTACATCTGCAGGAAGCGGTCGTAGGACTTCTTCTGGATCTCGATCAGGTTGGGAATCGGGACTGTCGTCCGGATCTTGGAGAAGTCGATGCGCTCGCGGTAGACGTTCTTGGCCAGGCTGCTGCTCATACTTTCACGATTCCCCCGGGTGAGGTCCGTCACGAACCACCCGTCGCACGAGGTCTTCGGAGCCGATTCACACAAACGGCGAAAGCCGCGAGGCCCGGACGGCCCGACCGGCGGGGTCGGGCGCGTCTTCGGAGCGCACGCGGCTGGCGGACGAGCCGGATCGTGCTACTTGATCTCGACCTTCGCGCCGGCCTCTTCGAACTTCTTCTTGATGGCCGCGGCCTCGTCCTTGGTCGCGCCTTCCTTGATCGCCTTCGGCGCGCCCTCGACCAGGTCCTTGGCTTCCTTCAGGCCCAGCGAGGTGACCTCGCGAACGGCCTTGATCACGTTGATCTTGTTCGCGCCGGCCTCGAGGAGGATCACGTTGAACTCGGTCTGCTCCTCGGCAGGGGCCGCCGCTGCCGCGGGACCGGCCACGACCACCGGGGCCGCCGCCGCCGCCGACACGCCCAGCTCGCTCTCGAGCGTCTTGACGAGCTTGGACAGCTCCATCACCGAGATGTTCTTGATGTACTCGACAACCTGATCCTGCGTCACGTCTGCCATTGTTCTGATCTCCTCACCTGTCAGCGGTAGGGCCCGCCGCCTCGACGTTGCTCGGGGCGCGGCCGTCGTTCATTCGGCGGGCTTACTCGCCCTTCTTCTTCTCCACCTGCGTCAGCACGTTCATCAGGTCCCGCGGGGCGGCGCTCAGCACGCTCACGATCTGCACCATCGGGGCCTGCAGCAGGTACAGCAACTTGGCGTACAGCTCCGGCTTGCCGGGCATGGTCGCCAGTTCGTTCACGGCGGGGCCCTCGACCACTTCGCCCTGCACCACGGCGGCCTTCAGGACGAGGGCCGGCGCGGTCTTGGCAAACGTGGTGAGCACCTTCGCGAGCGCGACAGGGTCGTCGCCGCTGAAGGCGACGGCCGTCGTGCCCGTGAAGTGGGGCGTCAACGCCTCGAAGGGCGTTCCGACCATCGCGCGACGCGCGAGGGTGTTCTTGACGACCTTGTACGAGCCCTGAACGGCTCGCACCTGGCGACGCAGTTCAGTGACCTCGGGGACCTTCAGGCCCTTGTATTCCAGGACGATCAGGCTCTCCGACGCGCCAAAGGCGTCCGTGAGCTGCCCGAGTTCGAGTTGCTTGTCAGCACGAGATACAGCCATGGTCTCTCCCCTTACTTGACGAGCGACTCGACATGCGAGGTGTCGATCGCCACGCCTGGGCCCATGGTCGAGCTGACCGTCAGGCTCTTGAGGTACTTGCCCTTGGCCGCCGCCGGCTTCGCCTTCATCACGCTGTCGAAGAGGGCGTGCGCGTTGGCCAGGAGGTTCTCCGTCGGGAACGACACCTTGCCGATCGGCGCGTGCACGATGCCGGTCTTGTCCACCCGGAACTCGACCTTGCCCGCCTTGATCTCCAGCACGGCCTTGGTGATGTCGGTCGTGACGGTGCCGGTCTTCGGGTTGGGCATCAGCCCGCGCGGGCCGAGCACCTTGCCGAGGCGTCCCACCGCACGCATCATGTCGGGCGTCGCCACGACGGCGTCGAAGTCGGTCCAGCCGCCCGCGATCTTCTCGACGAGTTCCTCGCCACCTACCACGTCGGCGCCGGCCGCCTCGGCCTCACGCTGCTTCTCGGGATTGGCGATCACGAGCACGCGCTTGGTCCTGCCCAGCCCGTGCGGAAGCACCACCGTGCCACGCACCATCTGGTCGGCGTGCTTGGGGTCGACACCGAGGCGCATCGACACCTCGACGGTCTCGTCGAACTTCGCATACTTGAGCTTCTGGACGAGCGGAATCGCTTCGTCCAGCACGTACGGACGCGCTTCGACCTGTGCGCGCGCCGCCGCAAACTTCTTCCCTGGAGTGGGCATCTGTGTCCTCCGTGGTGCAGTCGGCCGTCTTGCGGCCTCCCACGCTTACGAAATTCCTGCGATTCTGAAATTGTGAAGTTGCAGGAATTCTGAAATTGGAGAATTTCAGAATTTCAGAAATTTCACCTACACGACATCGAGGCCCATCGAGCGCGCGGTGCCCGCGACGCTGCGCATGGCCGCCTCGATCGACTCGCAATTGAGGTCGGGTAGCTTGATGCGCGCGATCTCCTCGACCTGCGCCGCCGTCACCGTGCCCACCTTGGACCTGTTGGGCTCGGCCGACCCCTTCTCCACCTTCGCGGCGCGCTTGAGCAGCACCGGCGCCGGCGGAGTCTTCAGCACGAAGGTGTACGACCTGTCGGCATAGACGGTCACCACCACGGGGATGATGAGGCCGTCCTGCCCGGCGGTCTTCGCGTTGAAGTTCTTGCAGAAGTCCATGATGTTCACACCCTGGGGACCGAGTGCGGTCCCGACGGGCGGCGCCGGCGTTGCCTTGCCGGCGGCGATCTGGAGCTTCACGAGTGCTTGAACCTTCTTGGCCATGTCTTATCGATCCTGCGGCTTGGCCGGGGCCGGAGCCACCTTCGCGTCATCGCGTCGGTTCCCCGGAATCCGGCTCTCCTGCACCTAGAGCTTCTCGACCTGCAGGAAGTCGAGTTCCACCGGCGTCGACCGCCCGAAGATCGTCACCATGACCTTCAGCGTGCTGCGCTCGGTATTGACCTCGTCCACCGTCCCGTTGAAGTTGGTGAACGGCCCCTCGTTGATCCGGACCTGATCGCCCTTCTCGAAGGAGTACTTCGGCTTGGGCTTCTCCGCGCTCTCACGCACCTGCAGGAGGATGTTCTCCACCTCCTCGCGGGTCAGCGGCGTGGGCTTGGCGCCCGCACCCACGAACCCGGTGACCTTCGGCGTGTTCTTGACCACGTGCCACGCGTCGTCGGTCATCAGCATCTCGACGAACAGGTAGCCCGGGAAGATGCGCTTGGGGGCCTCGTACTTGCGACCGCCCCGCATCTCGACCACGACCTCCTGCGGCACGAGCACCTCACCGAACTTGTCCTCGAGACCGTAGGCCTGCACGCGCTGCTCGAGCGATTCCTTGACCTTCTTCTCGAAGCCCGAGTAGGTGTGCACGATGTACCAGTTGAGCACCGGCCCCGGCGCTGGCGCCGCGCCTTCCTGCGTCTCGATCATGCTGCCCCCCCGAGCCACCGGAAGATCCACTCGACCACCTTGTTGAAGGCCGCATCGACGACGAACAGGTAGATGCCCATGATCAGCGAGAAGACGATCACGACGACGGTCGTGGCCTGCACTTCGCGCTGCGTGGGCCATGTCACACGGTCCACTTCCTCGCGCACCTTCGTGAGGAAGTCCTTGGCGCGGGTCCACCAGCCGAGCGGGCCAGCGGCCGCGGCGACAGGAGCTTCGGGCTCGCGACGACCTACCTGCGCATCCTTGACGTTGTCCACCATCGCGGTCTTCACGGTACGGTTCCTTCAGTGCAGACGCCCCGGCGCCGATCGCGGTTTTCGCGACCGGCGCACGTCCGGCGACTGCCGGCGAGTCTGGCAGGCCAGGAGGGACTCGAACCCCCAGCCCCCGGTTTTGGAGACCGGTGCTCTGCCAATTGAGCTACTGGCCTGTACGACACGTCGCCCGACTGAGACAGCCGGGCGCTACCTTCGACAGCCGACCCGATCCCGGAGGCGCTACTTGCTCTCCTTGTGATCGGTGTGCGACTTGCAGAAGCGGCAGAACTTCTTCATGTTGAGCCGCTCCGTCGTCTTCTTCTTGTTGCGCGTCGTGCTGTAGTTCCGACGCTTGCACTCGCCACACGCGAGATGAACGATGTCTCTCATGATTGCTTCCTGATCCACCGCACTCGCGGTGACAGCCCGCTCCGCGAGCGGGCCCTACCTCACGTGCCGGCCGGTTCGGAGAACCGGCCCTACCGCCGCCCCGCCCGACCTACTGCAGGATCTCGGTGATCGTGCCCGCGCCCACCGTGCGGCCACCCTCGCGGATGGCGAACCGCAGGCCCTTCTCCAGCGCCACCGGCGCGATCAGCTCGATCTCCATCGTCACGTTGTCGCCCGGCATCACCATCTCCACGCCCTCGGGCAGCTTGGCCACGCCCGTCACATCCGTCGTCCGGATGTAGAACTGCGGCCGGTACCCGTTGAAGAACGGCGTGTGCCGCCCGCCTTCTTCCTTGGTGAGCACGTACACCTCGCCCTTGAACTTGGTGTGCGGCGTGATCGACCCCGGCTTGGCCAACACCTGCCCCCGCTCCACGGCTTCCTTGTCGATGCCGCGCAGCAGCACCCCGATGTTGTCGCCCGCCTGGCCCTCGTCGAGCAGCTTCTTGAACATCTCGACGCCGGTCACCACCGTCTTGCGCGTCGGCCCGAAGCCGACAATCTCGATTTCCTCGCCCACCTTCACCTTGCCGCGCTCGACCCGCCCGGTCACCACCGTCCCGCGCCCCGAGATCGAGAACACGTCCTCCACCGGCATCAGGAACGGCTTGTCCACCTCGCGCGTCGGCATCGGGATGTACGCATCCACCGCCTCCATCAGCTCGTCGATCGTCTTCTCCCACTCCGGCTCGCCCTCGAGCGCCTTGAGCGCCGAGCCCCGCACGATCGGAATGTCGTCGCCCGGGGAACCCGTAGCTCGACAACAGCTCCCGCACCTCGAGCTCCACCAGGTCCAGCAGCTCCGCGTCGTCGACCGCGTCCACCTTGTTCAGCAACACCACCAGGTAGGGCACCCCCACCTGCCGCGCCAGCAGGATGTGCTCCCGCGTCTGCGGCATCGGCCCGTCGGTGGCCGCCACCACCAGAATCGCCGCCGTCCATCTGCGCCGCGCCCGTGATCATGTTCTTGATGTAGTCGGCGTGCCCCGGGCAGTCCACGTGCGCGTAATGCCGGTTCGCCGTCTCGTACTCCACGTGCGCCGTCGCGATCGTGATCCCGCGCTCCCGCTCTTCCGGCGCGTTGTCGATCGAATCGAACGACCGGAACGACACCTTCGGGTTGTGCTTGTGCAGCACCTTGGTGATCGCCGCCGTCAGTCGTCGTCTTGCCGTGGTCGATGTGGCCGATCGTCCCGATGTTGACGTGCGGCTTCGAACGGTCGAACTTTTCTTTGCCCATTGCCCGTGCGCTCTCTCTGCGACTACGTGTTCGTCGTTGTTACGGCACCTGAACTGCGGCCCGCCTCGCTCCTCGAGAGCGTCGGCGCGCCTCCTTCGCCTCAGGCCTGCCATCCGTCGCTGATGCTCGGGTGCCAGGCGCCCCTCAGGGCTTACCTTCCGAATCTCACGCTCGGGATGACCAAGCGTGAGCGAAGGATGGAGCCGATGACCGGGATTGAACCGGTGACCTCGTCCTTACCAAGGACGCGCTCTGCCAACTGAGCTACATCGGCCTCCGCACTGCTCACTCCGCCGAGTGCTTCGGCCGACAAGTCGGCCTTCGTCCGACCTACTCTCGGGCGCCTCGGCACTTGGCTTGCCAGCCGCAGCTCCCGCGAACTTTGCGGGGGCGAAGGCTGGAGCGGGAGACGGGGATCGAACCCGCGACCAACAGCTTGGAAGGCTGTGACTCTACCACTGAGTTACTCCCGCCTTCGCGCCACGCTCTTCACTGCGCTTCGGCGAGGCTAGCCGTAGCCGGCCTCGTCTTCTGCTGCCGGCGGAGGCTGCCCGCCTACGCTCGCTGCGCGAGCTACGGCGGGCACGCCCACCGCATCCGCGTCATTCACTCACGGCCACATCCGCGCCCTGCACGTTCACGTCCCGACTTCCCCGGTCCTGCTGTGCCACCCGCGTCGCTCGCTCATCAACCGTAGCCCGCCGTCGCGCGAACGCCACCGACCAACTGTGGCTTGCCAGCCGAAGCTCACCGTCTCGGAGCTTCAGGGCCTACCAGCCGAAGCTCACCGTCTGGGAGCTTCAGGGCCTGCCAGCCGAAGCTCACCGTCTGGGAGCTTCAGGGCCTGCCAGCCGAAGCTCACCGATTTGTGGTGAGCGAAGGCTGGTGGCGAGGGAAGGATTCGAACCTTCGAAGGCGCTTGGCCGACAGATTTACAGTCTGCTGCGTTTGACCGCTCCGCAACCTCGCCGAACGACTGACCGGGCCTGAACCCGCTGTGGGACTCGGAATCGGGCGCATCCACCGCCCACTGACACCCCAGGTGTTGACCGCTTCCCTGCACAACTTTCTGGAGCTGGCGAAGGGATTCGAACCCCCGACCGGCTGATTACAAATCAGCTGCTCTACCGGACTGAGCTACGCCAGCCGGACAAAGGAGGAAAGTGTAGCACACGCGCACGCGCCGTCACAACGTCACGCGACCTGCCCCGCTTGCCACTCCAGCCCCGGTCGTCCCGCACCCGGCAACCTGTGAGTTTATTCCGAAAGGCCGCCGGCAGGCAAGTCCAGTGCCAGTCGCTGTCGCACGGCCTCGTAGAGCACGACCCCCGTGGCGACCGACACGTTGAGGCTGCTCACATGGCCCCGCATCGGCAGGGCGGCGATGAAGTCGCAGTGCTCGCGCACGAGCCGGCGCAGTCCTTCGCCCTCGGCGCCGACGACGAGAGCCGTGGGGGGGCGGAAGTCGATCCGGTCGTAGGGTTGCGCTCCCTCGGCGTCGAGGCCCACGACCCACACCCCCAGCCCCTTCAGGGTCTCGATGGCCCGGGCCACGTTGACGACGTCGGCGATGCGGACGTGCGCCAGGGCTCCGGCCGACGCTCGCGCCACGGCAGGACCGAGGGCGGCGGCGTGCCGCTCCTGCCGGACCACGCCCGTCGCCCCCGCCGCGTCCACGGTTCGGAGGATGGCGCCGACGTTGTGGGGATCCTCGACCCCATCCAGGACGACGATGAGCGGTGTGTCGTCGGCGGCGACCAGTTGCTCCAGCGACCATCGGCGGGGCGCGTCGCCCAACGTCGCGACCACGCCCTGATGGCGCTCCCCGTCCGCCAGACGCTCCAGCTCGGCCATGTCGACCCGCCGAACGGGCACGCCCCTGGCCTCGGCCAGCCGGATGATCTCGGTCACGCGCGCGTCGGCCCGCGCGCCCACGCGCACCTCGCGCACCCCGCCCGCCTTCAGCGCTTCCCGCACCGGATGGACGCCGGCGATGACGATGGGCGCCACGATCAGGCTCCCAGCAGCGCCGCGGCGCAGATGGCGGCCCGCTCACGGCAGCCCACCACGGGCGCCAGTCCCGCGGAAAGGGGCACGTCCGCCCCGGCCTCGATGGCCGGTACGAGCAGGTCGAGTTCGGGTCCGCTGTCAGCGCTCGTCAGCGCCAGGCGGATGGGATGGAACAGGGCACGTCCCTTCTGGCCGGTGCGCTGCCGCACCTGCTGCGCAGCCTCGCGGAACGTCTCGCGGGTGAGCCGGGGCCGCGCACTCAGTTCCCGCGCGAACGCCACCACGACAGCCCGTCCTGCCTCGGCCGCCGCCGGCTCGTCTGCGGCGAGGTGCTGCACGGCGACAGCCGGTCGAGGGGACTCGAACACCGTGCGCAGCCGTTCTGGCGCCTCCGCGAGTTGGTCGACGGCGCCGGCCACCAGCGGCACGCACGCGGCCAGGAAGGTCTGCAAGGGAACGACAGTCCTCTCGCCCGGCATGTCGTCGATCGACGCGGCGGACAGGTAGCCCGCGGCCACCAGGTGAGGCACCAGCAGGGCCGCGACACGCGCCGGGTCCGCGTCCTTCATGTACTGCCTGTTCATCCACGCCAACTTGTCCGGATCGAACACACCGGCGCTCTTCGTGACGTCCTCGACCCTGAACCGGCGCGCCAGTTCGTCGATCGGCAGGATCTCGTGATCCTGGCCCGGCGACCAGCCAATCAAGGCCAGGTAGTTGCGCAGCGCTTCGGGCAGGATGCCGCGCGCCCGGAAGTCGGCGACGCTCGAGGCCCCGTGTCGCTTGGACAGCGGCGCGTGGTCGGGGCCAAGCACGAGCGAGAGGTGCGCGAACTGCGGACGATCCGCACCGAGGGCACGGTAAATCAGGCACTGCCGCGGCGTATTGGGCACGTGGTCCTCGCCGCGCACCACGAGCGTGATGCCCATCGCGATGTCGTCGACGACGACGGCGAAGTTGTAGGCGGGGAGGCCGTTCTGCCGCAGCAGGACGAAGTCGCCAATCATCGCGATGTCTGTCGTGATGGGCCCACGCACCAGGTCGGTGAAGGTCACCGACGGCTCGGCGGGCACGCGGAAGCGGATGGCGGCAGGCTCACCGGCCTCGACACGGGCCCGCGCCGCGGACGGCTCGAGGGAGCGGCACGTGCCCGCGTACTGCGGCGTGCGCCCCTCGCGCAGGGCGGTCTCGCGGGCCGCCTCGAGGTCGGCCGGTGAACAGAAGCAGTAGTACGCGTGTCCGGCGGCGCACAGCCGTTCGGCCTGCGCGCGGTACAGCGGAAGGCGCTCGGTTTGCCGGTACGGCCCGTGCTCTCCTCCACGGTCCGGCCCTTCGTCCCAGTCGATGCCCAGCCAGCGCAGGTCCTCGAGGATGGCGTCGGCCGAGGCGATGGTGGAGCGCGCCTCGTCGGTGTCCTCGAGACGGAGCACGAACGTGCCGCCCTGCCCGCGCGCGAGCAGCCAGTTGAACAGCGCCGTGCGGGCGTTTCCGACGTGGAGGTAGCCCGTCGGACTGGGAGCGAAGCGGACGCGCATCGGGACATTATCGGGAGGGGATCGGGGACCGGGGACCGGGGGCCGGGGATCGGGGACCGGGGGCCGGGGGCCGGGGATCGGGGGCCGGGGATCGGGGAGCGGGGAGTTGGGGAGTTGGGGAGTTGGGGAGTCGGGAGTTGGGAGTCGGGAGTCGGGAGTCGGGAGCAGGTCCGGAGCGGCGCACGACTTCGAGGGTTGCGCGTGCGCAGGCTTCGGGATGCCGGGCGGCCCTGACGTGATCGTGGTCGATGTCTCCGTCGCCGCGGTCTGGTGGTATGTCCACGAAGCGACACCCGAGACGGACGCGGTTCTGGCGCAGGTCGTCGCCGAGCAGCGGGCCGTCGATCTGCGCGTGTCAGCGCTCCAACAGGGCAACCGCATGGACGACCATCGCGTCGTCGAGCGCCGTGGTGCCCTCGGGGGTCTTGCCCTTCACGCTGATGCGGTCGGGCGTGCTGGCCAGCGCGTCGGCCAGCGAGGTGCGCATCGCGTCGGCCAGGCGGCCAATCTTCGGGCGATGGCAGATGACGACGAGATCGAGGTTGCCGAGGCGCCAGCCCGCGGCCCGCACGCGGGCGAACGCGTCGCGCAGGAGCGCGAGGCTGTCGGCGTCCTTCCAGGCTGGGTCGGTGTCGGGGAACAACCCCCCGACATCTCCCAGCGCCGCGGCGCCGAGGACGGCGTCAGTCACGGCGTGGCACACGGCATCGCCGTCGGAGTGTCCCGCGAGGCCGCGTGCATCGGGCACATGGACACCCCCGATAACCAGGGCGCGACCATCCGCGAAGCGATGCGAGTCGTAGCCGATCCCGATGCGCATCGTGCTGGCGGGACCGGCCGGCGACTCGCCGCTCAGCGCGCGACGCGCACGCGTCAGGTCTTCTTCGGTCGTGATCTTCACGTTGTCGGCGTCTCCCTCGACCACCTGCACGCGGTGACCGAGACGCTCGGCGAGCGAGGCCTCGTCGGTGACGTCGATCGGTGACGTCATCACCGGCAGCAATGCGGCGACCACGTCACGGCGGAAGCCCTGCGGCGTCTGCGCCAGCGCCACGTCGTCACGCGGGATGGTGCCGTCGATCCAGCGCCGGTCTCCGTCGCGGACGATGTGCTTCACCGTGTCGTGGACGTTGGCGGCCGCGATCGCCGCACCGCCGCTCGCGGCAGCGTCGATGACACGGTCGATGACCGCCTCGGTGATGAACGGCCGTGCGGCGTCGTGCACGAGCACAACGTCGGCATCCCCGGAAACGACGGCAAGGCCCGCGGCGACGGAGTCCTGGCGGCGCGCGCCGCCGGCGACGATCGCCCGTAGCTTGCCAGCGGCCGCCGCCTCGGCAAGGACTCGCGCCTGTTCGAGGTCTGCCTCGGGCACGACGGCGACGATGCCGCGGACGCGAGGAGCGGCGGCACACGCCGCGATGCTGTGCTCGAAGATGGTGCGGTCGCCCAGGGCCAGCCACTGCTTGGCCACGACGCCGCCGAGGCGGCGCCCCTGGCCGCCGGCGGCGACGACGACATCGACGATCACGAGGCGCGCTCCATGCGAGTGGTAAGGTACACCGCCATGCGGAGCGCGGTACGCCCGATCGTGGCCATCGTGGTGCTGGCCATGCTGCTGGGTGCCGCGCTGGTCGCGCTCCGGGCCCTCGGCGTAGCGGACCCGCGCGGCCGCGCGTCCTGGCTCGGCACGACGCCGGCCTTCGACGCCACGCCGCGCGACGTCGTCCTCTTCCTTCCGGCGTGTGACGTGCGCGCCGTGGTCCTGCAGCCCTCGACGCCCAACCCCGGGCAAGTCGAGGCCGAGTTCTTCGTGGCGGAGCCGGACGGTTCGGCCCGGCGCGCCGGCGCGGTCAGCGCGACGGCCCGGCCCGGCACGCCCATCGCGCTGCCGCTTGGCGACGTTCGTCCTCCGTGGCGCGCGCCGATGGTGGTCCGGTTGCGACATCACGGCGGCGTCCTCACGCTCGACGCTCGACGGCCCTTCACCCTTGCCCTGTCGCCCGCCACGCGCCTCGGAAGCCTCCCTTGTGCCTTCGACGACGGGAGTCCCACTCGAACGGGGCTCCTTCTCGGGACCGTCCTCGTGGTGATGCTCGTCAGCGGTGTGGTCGGCGCGGCGTGGTTTGGCCGCGCCATCGGCGCCCGGGACGTCCCGGCGGGACCGCGCGGTGCCGCGTGGATGGCCATGCTCGCCGCTGGTGCCACGGTCGTCACGTACCTGCTGGTGGTGCCGCCCTTCGAGCCGCCGGACGAACTGGCGCACTTCCAGTACGCGCGATTTGTCGCGACCACGGGGACGCTGCCGAGCACCGTGCCGCCACACGACTCGGAGTGGCGTGCCTCGTCGTACGAGTTCGTCCAGCAGCCGCTGTACTACCTCGGTGCCGCGGTCGTCCTGAAGGCGGCGGGCCTGGACGCTGCCGCTCCGGCCCCGACGCTCAACCCACGGTCGCGCATGCGGCCCGGCGGCACCGAGCCGACGATCTTCCAGCACGGCCTGCCATCGGCGCAGCCCACCGGGCATCGCGGGCTCCTGCTGCTGCGGCTCGTGTCGGCGGTGATGGCACTGGCGACGACATGGGTCATCGCCCGGCTGGTCACGACGGTGAGCACCGATCCACTCGTCATCGTCACCGTGGCTGGTGGCCTCGGCCTGATCCCGCAGTGGTGCGCCGTCATGGGCGCTGTCTCGACCGACCCTCCTGCGACCCTGCTCTCGGCTGCCGCCACGCTGGCCCTCGTGGGCATCGCCACGGGCCGCGGCGGGAACCGAAGCGAGCTGTGGGCCGGGGTGCTGGTCGGCGCCGCCTATGCGGTGAAAGCCACGGCCGTCTTCCTGGTGCCAATGGCCGTGCTGGCGTGCCTGCTCGCTGCGGCCAATCGCGAGCGGCTCGACACGGCGCGCACGAGCGACGTCGGCCGCGCGCTGGCGGCAGCCTGGCCTTCGCTGCTCCGGCTTGCAGGCGGCGTGGCTGTCGCCGCCGCGTGGGTCCCCATCCGCGCCTGGATGGTGTTCGGCGACCCTCAGGCGTTCGCGTTCAAGAAGGCCATCCTCGAAGTGGGCGGGTTCGTGCCGACCGCCGGACCCATGCCGTGGACGGCGGAGTTCTGGCAGCAAATGCGCGTGATGGTGTTCGAGCCGTTCTGGGCACGCTTCGGTTCACTCGGCGCGGGCCCGTTCCCCGGGTCGCGCGTCTGGCTGGTCTACGCCGCCGCGTCGGTCGTGCTGGTGCTCGTGGCAGTGAGCGGCGTCATCGGCTGGACGCGCGCCGGAAGGCGGGCGGGGCGGGCGGGGCCGGCGGACGCCGAGGGCCGCGCCGCGTTCGCCATGCGGGCTGTCTTCGTCTGCACGCTCGGCGTGGGCGTCGGGCTCGTGGCCTGGGTTGCCGTCAATCTGCTGCCGCGTCCCGACATGGTGGTGCACTGGACGCCGCGCCACATCCTGCCGCTCACGGCGCCGGCAGCCCTGCTCGTGGCTGCGGGCCTCGAGCGCCTGCGCCAGTCCGCCGCGTACATGCGCCGCGCGGCCGCCGCGGCGACCGGCCTCACCGTCGTCGCGCTGGCCATCGCGTGGCTTGGCGTGCTCCGCGCCACGATGCTGATGCTGCACTTCGGGTATTAGGGCATTTCACAATTACCTGTCCCGCATGTACGCCGCCTCTTCGACGCCGCCGGCGTACTCCGCCAGGCGCTCGCGCGTGAGGGCGAGGGCACGCTCGCCATTCGCGCGCGGCATCGCGGCGGGTACGTAGAGCACCACGAGCACGTCGCGCGTCTGCGGCGTGGTCATGGTGCGCGCCGAGTCGGACGTGGGGTTGCCGAACGACCCGGCCGCATCGGCCAGCGTCAGCCGGCCCTCGACGTTGACGCGATCCTTGCGGATGCCGTCGTAGCCCTCTCCAGGGCCACCGAGCCTGAGCGTGACAGGCAGCTGCACGTGGCCGAGGTCGTACAGCCCGAACGAGATTCTGGGTCTCGGCCGAGCACCAGTTGACGATGTCCACGACCCCGTTGACGCGAGGCAGCGGCTCGCCCTTGCGCACCCGGCGCAGCAACGCCTCGCTCGACGGGCGGGTCTTCGTGGGGTCGATGCCACAGTGCTTGTACATCACGCGCGTGGCGGCCGTGGCCTCCTCGAGCCCCGACGCGACCCGCAGGGCCTCGGCAGCCACCGCAAGGGGCGCATCCAGACGGCCGTCGTGGGCGTGGACGGTCACGCCGCGGCGCACGATGACACCAGGAACGACGATGTGTGCCACTGCCGGGTCGACGGCGAGGATCACGACGGCGCCGCCTGGATCTGCTCGACCTGCTCGCGCACCTGCCGCTCGATAACGCCGGCGAGTTGGCGCGCCTGCCCGGTTTCCAACCCCTGCGTGGACACGGGCGGCAACACGCGCACCCGCACGTGACCGGGGCAGGTCATCAGTCGTCCCTTCAGCATCACGTGCCGCGTGCCCTCCACCGCCACCGGCACGATGGGCAGGCCGGCCTCGATCGCCAGCATGACGATGCCCGCCCGGAACCGCGCGACGCGGCCGTCGGCGCTGCGGGTGCCCTCCGGGAACACCACGAGCGACACGTGCTGCCGCATCAGTTCCTTGATCTGCAGCATGGTGGAGTTGCCGGGGTTGCTCCGATCCACGAGCACGTGGCCGCTGCGTCGCAGGTGCCAGCCGAGGAACGGGAAGCGCCCGAGGGACGCCTTGGCGACGATCCGCACCTGGTACGGCAGATGCCAGAACAACACGGGGATGTCGTAGATGCTCTGGTGGTTGGCCAGGAACAGGTACGACTCCTCGCGCGGCAGCGTGTCGAGCCCGCTGATGTCCACCGTCACGCCCGTCGTCTTCAGGATGAGCCACGCCCAGGCCCGCGCGCACGAGTGCGCGAGGTGCCCTCGCCTGTCGACGAGCACCGACAGCAGCGACACCGTGCCGAGGACGATGGTGTACAGGCTGATGGCGGGAATCAGGTAGAAGACGGTCCGCCACCAGTGAAACGGGGGCACTGCCATGCGGGCGTGTCAGGTCTGCGGAATGGCCCGGTGCCGGCGGAACGACGCCGTCTGCGTGCCCGGCGCGGCCGGCTCCGTCGTCGTGGCAGCGGTGATCTCGCCCTCGGCGGGCGTGCGTTGCGCCTCGCCGGCAGGCTCGATGTAGCGGCCGAAGATCATCTTGCCTGCGGTCGTCTGGAGCACGCTCGTGACGACGACGTCGATGTTCTTGCTGATCATCTTGCGGCCGTTGTCCACGACGACCATGGTGCCGTCGTCCAGGTACGCGACGCCCTGGTTGTACTCGCGGCCTTCCTTGAGGATGAAGACTTTCATGTACTCGCCAGGCAGCACGACGGGCTTGAGCGAGTTGGCCAGTTCGTTGATGTTCAGCACGTGCACGCCGCGCAGTTCCGCCACCTTGTTCAGGTTGAAGTCGTTGGTGACGATGCGGCCTTCGAGGGAGCGAGCGAGCTCGATGAGCTTGAGGTCGACTTCCTTGACGTCCGGGAAGTCGACATCGGAGATGACCACGTCGATGTTGGTCATCTTCTGGATCTTCTGGAGGATGTCCAGGCCACGCCGGCCGCGGTTGCGCCGCATCGCGTCGGACGAGTCGGCGACGAATTGCAGTTCCTTGAGCACGAACTGGGGAATCACGAGCGTGCCGTCGAGAAAGCCCGTTTCGCAGATGTCGGCGATGCGGCCGTCGATGATGACGCTGGTGTCGAGGATCTTGTAGTGCTTCTTCGGGGCCGTGGCGCGGAAGAGGCTGATGAGTCGCGCCGGCTCGAGCCACTCGCCCTTGCGCGCGCCGACGACGAGCCCGAGGTAGGTCAGCGCCAGCAGCGTGACGGTGTGGAGGAATGCGACGCGGCCGTCGGCGGTGTTGGCCCAGAAGAGCGTCGTGGTGATGGTCTTGGCCAGGCTGAGGCCGATGGTGCCGCCGAGGACGGCGCCGAGCATGGCTGACACCGCCGTGTCGCGCAGCTGCGTCTCGAACACGACGACGAGCCCGGCCAGTCCCGCGCCGAACAGGACGTTGACGAGGGCCAACTCGTGGACCGGCCTCACGAGGGAGGCCGAATAGGCCACCGCGGCCACGAACAGCACGCGGGCAAACACGAACCAGGTCATGCGCGACCCCGAAAGAGGAATGCTCGAGCCCGACGGGCGCGGACCGGATGATGGAAGGGGTATGACGGCCGCGCGACGCCAGCCGACATCATACGCCCATCAATCCCAGCCGATCACCTCGTCCAGCGCTTCGGCGACGGTCCGGACCCCGACCACCTCGCAACCCGGCCCGGCCTCGTCTGCCACCACGTTGCCGGAGGGCACGACACACCGGGTGAATCCCATCTGGGCAGCCTCCCGGACCCGGAGGACCGACTGCCCGGTGGCGCGGACCTCCCCGGCCAGCCCGACCTCGCCGAAGATGGCCGTCCCCGTCCGCACGGGACGGTTGCGGATGCTCGACACCACGGCGGCGACGATGCCCAGATCGGCCGCCCGTTCGTCCACCATGAATCCGCCCGCCACGTTCACGAACACGTCCTCGCCGGCCAGGTTGAGGCCCGCGCGCTTCTCCAGCACGGCCAGCAGCAGGGCCAGGCGCTGCTGGTCCACCCCGTTGGTCATCCGCCTGGCGCTGCCGTAGACGCTGCTCGACACGAGCGCCTGTACCTCCACGAGTATCGGCCGCGACCCCTCCATACAGCAGAGCACGGCCGAGCCAGGCGCGCCGGGCTGACGTTCGGCCAGGAAGAGCGCCGACGGGTTGGGCACGGGCTGGAGCCCCGTGCCCGTCATCTCGAACACGCCGAGCTCGCTCGCGGCACCGAAGCGGTTCTTGACCGCCCGGATGACCCGGTGCGTGTGGTGCCGCTCCCCTTCGAAGTACAGCACGGTGTCCACCACGTGCTCCAGGACCTTGGGGCCGGCCAGCCCGCCGTCCTTGGTGACGTGGCCGACCAGCACCGTGGGCAGGTTCTGGCCCTTGGCGAGGAACAGGAGCTGCGTCGCGGTTTCGCGGATCTGGCCGACGGTGCCCGGGGCGGAGGTCAGTCTGGTGGAGTAGACGGTCTGGATCGAGTCGACGATCAGGAGCGCGGGCCGGAGGCGCTGGACCTCCTCGAGGATGCGCTCGGTGCACGTCTCGGCCAGCAGGTAGAGGGGCGCCTGGCCCACGCCGAGGCGCTCGCCGCGCCCCTTCACCTGGTGCTCGGATTCCTCGCCGGAGCAGTACAGGACCGGCCCCGTTCGCCGTGCGAACTCCGCGGCCGCCTGAAGCAGGAGCGTGCTCTTCCCGATGCCGGGCTCGCCGCCGAGCAGCACGAGGCTTCCAGGCACCAGTCCCCCGCCCAGGACGCGGTCGAACTCGCCGATACCCGTGGAGATGCGCTCGGCCTGCACCATGTCCACGTCGGCATAGAGCCGGGCGGTGCCGGTGGCCGACCCGAGGCCCAGCCGGGCCGCCGCGCCGCCGGCTGGGGCCGGTGGCGTCGCAGCCTCCTCGGCAAAGGTGTTCCAGGCGCCGCAGTCGGGGCAGCGCCCGAGCCACTTCGGCGACTGTGCGCCGCAGTTGGTGCAGGCGAAGACAGTCTTGGGAGGACGCATCGGCAATTTCAGAATTGCACAATTACCCGCCGTGGCTGTATTCCCGCTGGATCCGCGCCCCCAGCCGGCACAGGAGTTCCCACGGGATCGTGCCGATGCTGGCGGCGACTTCGCGCGCGTCGATGCGCTCCTCGCCCTGCCGCCCGAGCAGGACGACCTCGTCGCCAGGCGAGACGTCGAGGCCGGTGACGTCCACCGACATCATGTCCATCGACACGCGGCCCACGATGGGGACGCGGCGCCCGCGCACGAGCACGACGCCGCGGTTGCCGAGTCGCCAGTCCACGCCGTCGGCGTAGCCGGCCGGCACGACCGCGACGGTTCGCGGGCCGTCGACGCGGCACGCCTGGCCGTACCCGATCGCCTCGCCCTCCCGCACGCCCTTCACGGCGACGACGCGGCTGTGCAGCGACAGCGCCGGCTCGAGCGGCAGGGTCGTCATCAGCGGCGGCGGCACGATGCCGTACAGGAGCAGGCCTGGGCGGACGTCGTCGAACCAGACGCGCTCATCGCGCAGCAGTGCCGCGCTGTTGGCGGCGTGGGCGCGCGTGGTGCGCAGTCCGAGGCCGGCCGCCACGTCGCGAGCCTCCGCGAACCGCTGCTGCTGCAGGGGGAAGTGTTCGGACTCCGGCTCGTCGGCCGTCGCGAAGTGCGTGTAGATGGCATCCACCCGGAGCGAGGGTGCGTCGAGAATCGCCGGCAGCGTACGCCGAAGGTTGTCGTGGCGCAGGCCGAGGCGGTTCATGCCCGTGTCGATCTTCACGTGGCAGCCGAGCACCGAGTCGTGCCTGGCGGCGGCCTCGGCCAGCGCGTGGCCGGCCCACGGCGACGAGATCGTCGGGGTCAGCCTGTGGGAGAAGATGCCCTCGAGGATCCGAGACGCCGAGCGCCCCGAACACGA
Source organism: uncultured Acidobacteriota bacterium (assembly GCA_963715265.1). Classification (GTDB taxonomy): domain Bacteria; phylum Acidobacteriota; class Vicinamibacteria; order Vicinamibacterales; family Vicinamibacteraceae; genus Luteitalea. Next base: position 377,911 of record CAVQRQ010000002.1, on the reverse strand, counting down.
GGATGGGAGCGCGTACGCCGGCCTCCCGCAGCTCGACGCCCTCGTCGACGTCGGCGCACGCGAGCATGGCCACGCCTTCGGCCTCGAGCGCGAGCCCGACGGCGGCGGCGCCGTGGCCGTACGCGTTGGCCTTGACCACCGCGATGATGCCCGGCGCTGCGTGGCCCGACGCGAGCGCCCCGTCGTCGAGCAGGCCGCGAATCGCGCGCACGTTGCCCCGCAGGGCGTCGAGGTCCACGCGCGCTACCGTGTGCCGCACGTCAGTAGTCGCTGCCACCGCGTTCGAGGTTCTCGAACCGCGTGTAGTCGCTGATGAATGCGAGCTTCACGGTACCGACGGGCCCGTTGCGCTGCTTGGCGATGATGATCTCGGCCTCGCCGGTGTCCTCGTCTTCGGGGCCCTTGTAGCGGTCCTCGCGGTAGATGAACATCACGACGTCGGCGTCCTGTTCGAGCGCGCCCGACTCACGGAGGTCCGACAGCTGCGGGCGATGATCGGCGCGCGCGTCCGGCGCCCGGGAGAGCTGGGACAGGATGAGGACCGGGACGTGCAGCTCCTTGGCCAGTCCCTTCAGCGACCGGGAGATGCTCGTGAGTTCCTGCTGCCTGTTCTCGAAGCGACCGCGGCCCTGCATCAGCTGCACGTAGTCGACGACGAGCATGTCGAGCCCGTGCTCCGCCTTGAGGCGGCGCGCCTTGGCGCGCATCTCGAGCACGCCGATCGACGCGCTGTCGTCGATGAAGATCTTGGCCATCGACAGCTTCTCGGCGGCCTGGGCGATGGCGGGCAGGTCGCGCTCGAGCAGCATGCCCTGCCTCAGGCGCTGCGAGTCCACGCGCGCCTCCGAGGTGAGCATGCGCATGAAGAGCTGCTCCTTGGACATCTCGAGGCTGAACACGCCGACGACCTTGCCGTGCTCGAGCGCAGCGGTCTGCGCCATGTTGATGACAAACGACGTCTTGCCCATCGACGGACGGGCCGCGATGATCACGAGGTCGCTCGGTTGCATGCCCGACGTCTTGGTGTCGAGGTCGTAGAAGCCCGTGGGCACGCCGGTGACCAGGCTCTTGAACTGCTGCAGCTTCTCGACGGTGTCGAGCGCCGAGTCGACGAGGTCCGACAGTGGCGTGAAGCCCGTGCCGATGCGCGCGTCGGCGATGCTGAAGATGCTGCGTTCGGCCTCGTCCAGGATCTCGCTGGCGTCGCGGTCGGCGTCGTAGGCGTCCGACGCGATGCGGCCGGCCTCGGTGATGAGGCGGCGAAGCGTCGCCTTTTCCTTGACGATCTGGGCGTAGTACTCGACGTTGGTCGTGCGCGGCACGCCATCGACGAGCCGCGTGATGTACGCGGGTCCACCCACCTTCTCGAGCGCGCTGGCGCGGTCGAGCGACTCGGCGAGCGTGACGAGGTCGATCGCGGCGCCGCGCTCGCTCAGCCGGATCATGTGCTCCAACAGCAGCTGGTGTGCCTCGCGATAGAAGTCCTCCGGCTGCAGCACCTCCACCGCCGCGTTGATCGCGTCGTTGCGCAGGAGGATGGCGCCGAGCACCGATCGCTCGGCGTCGAGGTTGTGAGGCAGCGTGCGTTCGTTCATCGAGGGGGCCCCGGAGACGGGACACAGAGTGTAGCGAACAAACGAAGAGCCCGTCACCGCGTGACAGGTGACGGGCTCTCTTCTTGTCGAGAGGTAGAGCCGGCTCGGAGAGCCGGCCTGACCGGCGATTTACGCCTGGGCGGCAGGTGCCTCGGGCGCGCCTTCGGCGGCCACGTGGACCTTGACCTCCGCCGTCACGTCACGGTGCAGGCGGATGGGCACGGTGTACTCGCCCACGGCCTTGATCGCGTCGGGCAGCTGGATCTTGCGGCGATCCACCTCGAAGCCCTGGGACGCCAGCGCCTCGGCGATGTCGGCCGAGGTGACCGAACCGAAGAGGTGATCGTTCTCACCGGCACGTCGGCTGAAGGTGAGTTCGGTCTGGGCGAATCGCGTGGCGAGGGCCTGGGCCACCGCACGCTCCTCGGCCACCCGTGCCGCGGCCGCCTTCTTCTCGTGCTCGATCTGCTTCTTGTTGCCGGCGGTGACCGCCAGCGCGAGCTGACGCGGCAACAGGTAGTTGCGCGCGTAGCCCGGGGCCACCTTCACCACGTCGCCACGCTCACCGAGGTGCTCGACGTGCTCCTTCAGGATCACTTCGATCATGTCTCGTCCTTCCTAGTCGGTCGCGTAGGGGAGCAGCGCCAGGAAGCGCGCCCGCTTGATGGCGACCTGCAGCTTGCGCTGGTACTTGGCGCTGGTGCCTGTCAGTCGGCGTGGCTGGATCTTGCCGCGCTCCGGAACGAACTGGGCGAGCAGCCGCACGTCCTTGTAATCGATGTAATCGATCTTCTCCGTGCGGAACTTGCAGACGCGCTTGCGCCGGAAGCCACCACGGCGACCGCCGCCCCCGCCGCTGCGCTCACCGCCGCGCTCGCCGCGCGGGCCACCGCTGCGGCCACCGCGGCCGCCGCGCTCGTCCTGAACTGGGTTGTCGGTGCTCATCCTAGATCTCCCCGTCGTCCTGGTTGTCGAGTGCCGCCTGCTTGGCCATCAGCTCCTCGGGCGTCGGCTCCGGCGGCAGACCGCGGGCCACACGCCGGCGACGGGTCTCATCGTCGCGACGCGCCTTGGCACGCGCGGCCTTCTGGATCTCTTCGTCCACGCGCACGATCAGGTGGCGGATGATCGCGTCGTTGACCTTCAACCGGCGATCGAGTTCCTTGACGAGCTCGCCCTCGCAACTGAAGGTGAGGACGACGTAGTGCCCTTCCTTGTGGCGACCGATCTGGTACGCGAGCCGCCGCCGGCCCCAGACGTCGGCCTTGTCGATCGTGCCGTTCGCCTTGGTGATGATGCCTTCGACCAGCGCCTGCAGCTCCGTGAGCTGGTCCTCGGGCGCGTCGGGCGAGGCGATGTACACGAGTTCGTACTGCTTCTGTGCTGCCATTCGGCCTCCTTCTGGCCTGAACGTTCCACCTTCGCCCGCTGCCTCGGTCCCTTCGGACCCGAGGTGCCGAGCTACGGCGGACAAGGAGGACGCGTCACCCCTGCGGTGGCGCGTTGAAGACCTGCATGGTCTTCTCGATGCCGTCGCGCGCATAGCACTCGACGGCATCGGCGGCCCTGACGACCGCCTCGTCCACGACCGGCCGGAGATTGGCCGGAATCGCGGACAGCACGTGGTCGGCGAGGTCACGCCGCGGATCCCCGCGGCCCACCCCGATCCGGAGCCGGGCGAACCGGTCCGTGCCGAGCACGCCGATGATCGACTTGAGGCCGTTGTGGCCCCCTGCCGATCCCTCTGGCCTCACCCGCAGTTGTCCCGCGGGGAGGGCCACGTCATCGAGCACCACGATCAGGTCCTCGACGTCGATCTTGTAGAACCGGAGGAGGTCGCCCACGGCGCTCCCGCTCCGGTTCATGAACGTCAGCGGCTTGGCGAGCAGCAGGCCGTCGCCGGTGCCCCGCACGCGCGCCATGAGCGCGTCGGCCGGGGCGCTCTCGAACGACACGCCATGACGCGCCGCCAGCAGGTCCGCGACCATGTATCCGACGTTGTGCAGGGTGTCCCGGTACTTCGGGCCGGGATTGCCGAGCCCAACGATGAGCGTCATGGCGCAGACGGCCGGGCTCGGAGAGCCGGCCCTACCTTACTTCTCCTTCTCGGGCTTGCCCTTCTTGGCGACCTCGGGCTCGGCCGGGGCCGCTGCCGCCGCGTCGTCGCTGCCGACGCGCGCGGCCACCACGTGGACGAGCAGCATGTCCGCCGGGCTGAGCGCCGTCCAGGTCTGGTCCTTCGCGACGTCGCGAACGTGCACGCCGTCGCCGATCATCATCCCGGTGACGTCGATGTCGATGTGCTCCGGGATCTCGGCCGGCAGGCTCTCGATGTCGATCTCGCGGTGGACGAAGTCGAGCACGCCGCCCTGGACCTTCACGCCGCGCGGCTCGCCGTGCAGGCGGACCGACACCTTGACGTGCACCTTCTTGGCCAGGTCGACGCGGTAGAAGTCGGCGTGCAGCAACTGCTGCGTGACCGGCTGCAGCAGGTAGTCCTTCACGATGACCTTGGTCGTCGTGCCGCCCACGTTCAGGTCGATGAGCGTGTTCAGACCGGCCCCGGAGTGCAGCAGCCGCGACAGTTCCTTCGGGCTGACGGCCACGGCCTGCGGCTCCTGGTCGCCGCCGTAGATGATGGCGGGAATGCTGCCGGCCACGCGCAGACGACGAGCTTCGTTCTTGCCGCGCGTCTCGCGGACGGCGGCGTCGAGTGTGACATCCATGCTTCCAGCTCTCCTACTCTCAGGCCGGCTCGGAGAGCCGGCCCTACCATTGGGACGAATTCCCGATCTACTCCCTACACGAACAACGAGGAGACCGACGTTTCCTCGTGGATACTGCGAATCGCCTGGCCCAGCAGCCGCGCCACCGACAGGCACACGACCTTCGACGAGGCGTCGCAGGCCTCGCTCTGGGGGATCGTGTTGGTCACCACCAGCTTCTCGATCGGCGACTGCTCGATGCGCTCGAGGGCAGGCCCCGACAGCACGCCATGCACCGCGCAGGCGATGATGCGATCGGCGCCGTTGGCCTTCAGCGCCTGTGCCGCCTTCACGATCGTGCCCGCCGTATCGATGATGTCGTCCTGCAGCACGCACGTCCGGCCGCGCACGTCACCGATCACGTTCATGACCTCGGCCGCCCCGGTCTCCGAACTCCGGCGCTTGTCGATGATCGCCAGGTCGGCGCCCACGCGCTTGGCGTAGGCCCGGGCCCGCTCCGCGCCGCCCGCATCAGGGGAGACCACCGTCACGTTCGGGTAGTTCTGCCGCGCCAGGTAATCGATGATCACGGGCGCGGCGAACAGGTGGTCCACCGGGATGTCGAAGAACCCCTGAATCTGGGCCTTGTGCAGGTCCATCGTCAGGATGCGGTTGGCACCCGCCGCGCTCAGCAGGTTGGCCACCAGCTTGGCCGAGATGGGCACGCGGGGCTTGTCCTTGCGATCCTGCCGCGCGTAGCCGTAGTACGGAATCACCGCGGTGATGCGCGAGGCCGACGACCGCCGGAACGCATCGATCATCACGCACAGTTCCATGATGTTCGCGTCCACAGGACGCGACGTGGGCTGCACGATGAAGACGTCGGTGCCCCGGATGTTCTCGTCGATCTGGAACGAGACCTCGGTGTCCGGGAACCGCTGCAGCCGCGCCTGTCCGGGCGCCACGCAGAGGAACTCGGCGATCTCCTGCGCCAGCTGGGGGTGGGCACTCCCTGAGAACACTTTCAAGTTCGTTCGCGCCATGTCCGTCAGTCGAACCCCACGTGCACCATCATCGCGTCCGCGCGATCCCACCCATCGGCATCGGCGACAGGATGGCTGAGGGGCGCGTCCCGGAAACCTTCCGACCGACCAATGCCCCGAAGGGGGATTGGCTGGGGCGGAAGGATTCGAACCTTCGAATGCGGGATTCAAAGTCCCGTGCCTTACCGCTTGGCGACGCCCCACTGTCGGCCAAAGACGCGCCGGACGTGCCCATCCGCCGGCGTTTGCGGCCCCGGAACCATCTCACCGGCCGAGCGCAAACCGATAGCGTACACGATGGGCCCCTGGCTCCACAAGGCCACGGCTCAGCTCGACGCCACGCAACGCGTCCATTCGGCGTACGTCGCCCGGGTCAGCACCGATGTGCGGTAGACGCGCGAGCCAGGGGGCCAGTCGGACGCGAGTCTCCCCAGGTCGGTCGCGGGATCGAACAGACCGAAACACGCGGACCCACTGCCCGACATCGCTGCCAGCCACGCGCCAGATGCACGCAGCCGGCCCACGATCGCCGCGATCTCCGGATGACGGGCCGCCACGGGTCTCTCGAGGTCGTTGCCCCCCCAGGACCACGCGTCGGTGACAGCCCGCCCGCCAACGGCGGCCCCCGGCTCGCCGGCCGGCCGGACGTCCCTCGCTGGCTGCACGTCGTGTGCCGGCGCACGCAGTGGCGCCGACCGAGCTGCGGCCTCGTCATACCACCCGTAGGCCTCACGCGTCGACACGCCGAACCCCGGCCGCACGACGACGACCTGCGCGTCCGGCAGGTCCGGGAGCGGCGTGAGCAGGTCTCCGACCCCCTCGCCGAGCACCGTGCCTCCCCACGCGAAGTACGCCACGTCAGCGCCGATTGGCCGGACCACGCCAGCCAATACCTCTGCCGAGACCTTCGCACCAGCGCCGGCCGCCACGAGCCGCGCGGCCGCGACGGCATCGGCGCTGCCTCCGCCCAGCCCCGCTTCGGCAGGCACACGCTTCTCGAGGCGGAGTTGCCAGCCGTCCAGCGACACGCCCAGCGACTCCGACATCGCCACCGCGCCCTTCCAGGCCAGGTTCCGGGCGTCCGTGGGGACGCCCGGCGTCTCGCACACGAGCCCGAAGGAACCCGGTCGCCGCACCAGCGTGAGCGTGTCGGCCAGCGCGATGGACTGCAGGACTGTTCGGACGAGGTGGTACCCGTCGCTCCGCACTCCTCGCAGGCGCAGGTCGAGGTTGACCTTGGCCGGCGCCCGCGTCGTCCACATCACGTCAACGCTCCGCGAGACCGCGGCTGGCGCGGAGATCGGCCAGCGAGAGCTCCCGCGCGCCAGGAGGCACCTGAACGTCGAGGGCGCCCGGGGGCAGGGCATCCAATGCCTCCGGGGCATCGAGGGCGAATACCGCGTCAGTTGCCCTCCCGCTGGCATCGTCGGCCGGGCGCAGACGGATGGCGGTTGGCCAACCGGGTGCCGAACGTGTGTACTCGATGCGCCAGCGGCCATCGACGGCCACCATCAGGACCGGAGGACCATCCGCGCCGGCGCGGAGCCACAGCACGCGCCCGGCATCGAGGTCGAGTCGTGTCCACGTCCCGCCGTAGGTGACACCGCCCTCGACTTTCCAGTCCGGGACACCGCAACCGGACACGATCGCCAGCAGGTCGGCGGGCGTCAGGCCCACGCCGACGACGGCGTCGAGCAGCTCAGCCGACGAAGGCCCCCTTGCCACAGCCGGCTCACGCGGCAGCACGAGCACCGCCTCGCCTGGCCGCGCGGCCAGGACGAACACGGGCGCGCCGAACGGCGCCAGGCCTTCGAGCCGCATCGCGTCGCGGGCCACGCCCACCTGCAACGTACCGCGCACGCGGTCACCGTCGATGCGCCCGGAGAGCCGGAGGTCCACGGTGACGGCAGGAGACGCGCGGCACGACGCGCGTGCCGCCTGCTCGGCGGCAGCGAGGTCGGGCACCGGCAGACCGGCGCCCGTCGGCAGGGCAAGGCGCGCCGTCCGTGGCGCGCACCCGGCCAGCGCTGCCGCGATGACCACCGCCGCGACCACGCCGCCGGAGCGAAGCCACATCCTAGCGGCGGCGCGCACGCTCGATCTTCGACTTGACGACGGCGGGGTCGATCGACTCGCCATCGCCGGCGAGCGCCCGTTCCCAGGCGGCAATCGCGCCCGGGCCGTCCTTCAGGGCGATCAACACGTCGCCCAGGTGGTCCAGGATGACCGAGTTGGACTTCGACAGGTCGGCGGCGCGCTCCAGGTGCGGGCGGGCCTCGGCCACGCGGCCCAGCTTGAAGTACGCCCAGCCGAGACTGTCGAGGTAGGAGCCGTTGTCGGGGTCGGCGTCCAGGGCCCGCCTGATGAGTTGCACGGCCTCCTCCAGCGCGTCCCCGTCCTCGACCATCATGTAGCCGAGGTAGTTCAGGGTGGGCGCGTGGGCAGGGTCGATCTCGAGCGCCCGTCTGAAGGCCGCCTTCGCCTCTGTTCGACGCGAGAAGCGCTCGAGGACGGCCCCCTTCTGGAACCAGTAGGCCACCTGCGTCCCGAACAGGGGTTCCGCCTCGGCAAGCAGCGCCATCGCCTGGGCTTCCCTGCGTGCTTCCGCCAGCGTTGTCGCCAGCGCCAGCGTGACCGACGGATTCCGCCGGCCGCCGCTTGCGCTCCTCTTCGAGCAGCGCGACCGCGTCATCTGGCCTGTGCGCCCCGAGGTAGGCCTGGGCGAGCAGTCGCCCGATCTGGAGGTCGGCCGGTCGTGCCTTGCGGGCCTCCTGGCCCACGGCCACGGCCCTGTCGAAGCGCCGCGCGTTCAGGAGCGTCTGGAGCAGGTAGGCATCCAGCATGGGGTCGGGGCGTGCGGTCCGTGCGTGCTCGAGCAGGGCGATTGCCGAGTCGGCTTGTCCCAGCGCCATATGCGCGCTCGCCAGCCGCATCGTGACGCCCATCGCCGACTGCGAGTTGCCGACGGTGCCCTTCTCGACGATGGGCGTGAGGAGTTCGACGACCCTGGCGTGATCGCCGCGATCGGCAAAGACCTGTGACAGGGCCACCGGACCCCGGACATCGGCCGGGGCGAGCTCCATGAGCATGCGCGCCGTCCGCTCGGCGCCGTCGCCGTCGCCCATCTCGCGCTGGGTCTGCGCGAGCAGGTACCGCGCCTGCAAATCACTGGGGCGGCTCTCGATCAGCCGCAGCAGGACCACCTTGGCATCGGCGGGCCTGTCGGCGCCGAGCAGGGCCGTGGCCTGGCGCAGACGGAGCTCGGAGGCATTCGGGTTCTCCTTTGCCGCCAGGTCGTAGGCGTCGGCCGCCTCGCTCCAGCGGCGGGCGCGCTCGAGCAGTTCGGCCTGCTGCAGGCGTGCCCGGAAGAACTGCGGTTCCGCGGCAAGGACCTCCTCGAGGATCCGGAGCGCCTCGTCGCGGTCTCCTGTACGCTCGAGGGCCTGCGCGAGGAGTGCGCCGGCCTCGAGGGCCCCGTTCTCCCGCTCGTAGACGGTCCGCAGGACCTTGACGGCGTCGGCCGGGCGGTCGACCTGCAGGTACAGCCGCCCCAGCACGACAGGCACGTTGAGGTCGTACGCGCGTCCGACGACGGCCTTCTCGAGGTGGCCGATGGCCTCGGTGACGGCGGGCGCGTCGCGCGGCCCGACGTTCTCTCCCTGCATGGCCGAGGCAGGGACGCCCAGCATGCCGAGCATCCAATGCGCGTCGGCGTTGTCGGGATCCAGCGCGATTGCGCGCTCGGCCGCCTTCCGCGCGTCATCGGCGCGATCCTGCCGGGCGTAGAGCTGGGCCAACTCGGTCAGGATGCCCGGCGAGGCATCGAGTGTCGTCGCCCGCTCGAGCGCGGCGATGGCCCCCGCGGCGTCACCTGCCGATTCCAGACGCCGGGCTTCGAGGAACGCCTGATAGGCCTCGGCACGGGAGGGGGGAGGCGACCCTGGCGCGGGCGTAGGTCCGGGCTGGGCCGCCAGCGTCGCGGCCAGCAGGACGATGGAGAGCATGAGCGATTATCGTGCGCGCTTGGATTGCGGTCTACCCTGGTCGCGTCGGACGAGCCAACGACACGCGGCGCAGGAGTGAAAGGGTATAGTCGCGCCCGTGCGCGTCCTGATCGTGCGGCTGCGGCTGATTGGCGACGTCGTCTTCACCACACCTGTCATCCGGGCGCTGCGCCAGGCGATCCCCTCGGCGCACCTGGCGTACCTCATCGAACCGGCCGCGGCGCCCGTCGTGCGCCATCATCCGGATCTGGACGAGGTCATCGTGGCGCCCCGGACACGCGGCGTGGCCCGACTTGGGGACGACGTCCGGCTCGGCCGCCTCCTCCGCCACAAGCGATTCGACGTCGCCCTCGACCTGCACGGCGGCCCCAGGGCCGCCTGGCTCACCTGGCTCAGCCGGGCCCCGCGGCGCATCGGCTTCGAGATCCAGGGACGACGGTGGATGTACACCGACATCGTGCCCAGGCCGCGCGAAATCCGGCCGCGGCACTCGGTGGAAAACCAGTGGGACATCCTTGGCCCGCTGCTCCCGGACCTGCCGGCCCCTACCCCGGCGGGCGCACCCGTGACCATGGTCCATGCCCCTGACGCCGACGCAGCCGTCGCGGCCTGGATGGCGGGCCAGGGTCTCACGCCGGGTCACGAAATGGTCGTGGTCCACGTCAGCGCCGGCAATGCGTTCCGCCGCTGGCCGCTGCCTTCCTTTGCCCAGTTGACCGACAAGCTCTCGGCGGCGGGACACAATCGTCGTATCATCCTGACGTCGGGACCCTCCGAGGCGGCTGCTGCTGCCGAGGTGGTTCGCCTGGTGCGTGAGCGCCGGCCCGAGTCTCCGGAGGCAGTTCGAACCTGCGGGGACATGTCGTTGGACGAGTTGCATGCCCTGATCGGTCGGGCGCGGCTCTACATCGGCGGAGACAGCGGACCGCTGCACGTGGCTGCTACCACCAGGACGCCAGTCGTCGGGCTCTACGGTCCCACCCTCCCGGTGCGGTCCGCGCCCTGGCGGGATCCGCAGATCTGGAGTGCGGCCGTGGATGTCGGGGCCCTGCCCTGCCGGCCGTGCGAACAACGCGTCTGTGCTCCCGGAGACTTCCGGTGCCTGACGCACATCACCGTCGACGCGGTCGTCGCGGCAGCCGAGCGGGCCCTCGCGCTCCCGGCCCAGGCGGACCGCCCCGATTGAGAAGGATGTCGAGCACGACGTGACCGCGCCGGCACTGCGAACCGCACGAATGGACCGCCTCGAGACGCTCTCGTTGTCGGTCCTGTTGTGCTTCGTCGCCGCGCTGCAGCTGTCGGTGGCCGCATCCGGTGTGCTGCTCGCCCTCACGCTGCTGTGCTGGGGCGCGCTGCTCGTCCTACGTGAGGAGCAACTCGAGGTCCCGGGATTCTTCTGGCCGCTGGCCGCCTACGCGGCCGTCACGCTCGTCTCCACGACGGCGTCCGTCGATCCGGCGCTCAGCCTCGTCGATTCCAAGCAGTTGGTCCTGTTCCTCATCGTCCCACTGGTCTACCGGCTGGCGCGAGGACACCGCGCCCACCTGTTCGCCTCGGTGATCATCGCCGTGGGCGCGGCGAGTGCGCTCGTGGGGCTGTTCCAGTACGGGTTCCTCCACTTCGACAATCTCGGCCGCCGTCCACAGGGTGCGCTCACGCACTACATGACGTACTCCGGTGCGCTCATGCTCGTGGCGTGCGTGGCGGCGGCGCGACTGCTGTTCGGCCGTCGCGACCGGGTGTGGCCCCTGCTCGTGCTGCCGGCGGTGCTCGTGGCGCTCGGCCTCACCTTCACACGCAGCGCCTGGGTCGGGGTGTGCATCGGGTTGTCCGTCCTGCTGGCGCTGCGAGACCGGCGGCTCGTGGCCATCGTGCCGCTCGGACTGGCCGTCGCCGTCGTCCTCGCCCCGGCGGGCATCACGGAGCGGGTCTACTCGATCTTCGACATGAAGGATCCGACCAACAGGGATCGCGTCGCCATGCTCAAGTCCGGCGCCGCGATGGTCGAGGACCACCCGCTCACCGGGGTCGGGCCGGATCAGGTCAAGACGGTCTACCAGCAGTACCGCGTGCCGGAGTCGGTGCAGCCGCTGAACGTCCACCTGCACAACGTCCCGATGCAGATCGCGGCCGAGCGTGGACTCCCCGCCCTGCTGGTCTGGCTGTGGTTCATCGCGACGGTCGCACGCGATCTCTATCGCCGCGTGCAGCACAGGACGGGCGTGACGCGCGCGCTGGCGGCAGGTGCGCTGGCGTCACTGTGCGCCATGCTCGGAGCCGGCCTCTTCGAGTACAACTTCGGCGACTCCGAGTTCCTGATGCTCCTCCTCGTGGTGCTCACCCTGCCGTTCGCGGCGGAGCGCCCCGAGTCGATCCCGCGGCACCCGTGACCCGCCTTCGCCAAGGCTTCGGCGGGCCGGGTCCCGAGCGCCAAGGCTTCGGCGGGCCGGGCCCCGAGCGCCAAGGCTTCGGCGGGCCGGGCCCCGAGCGCCAAGGCTTCGGCGGGCCAGGCCCCGAGCGCCAGGGCGTCAACAGGACCGGTCGGACGCTCGTGCAGGGCTTCGCTGGTCGCCGCGTCGTCGTTGTCGGCGACGTGATGCTCGATCACTTCCTCTTCGGCCGCGTCCAGCGGTTGTCGCCCGAAGCGCCCGTTCCCATCGTCGAGTACGACCACGACGACTACCGTCCCGGGGGCGCGGCCAATGTGGCGATGAACCTCGCAGCGCTCGGCGCGACGGTCACGCTCGTGGGCGTCGTGGGCCCGGACGAGGCTGCGGAGCGTTTGCGGCACCTGCTCGCCGCGCACGGCGTGGAGCCGAGCCATCTGGTGGTGGACCAGAACAGGCGCACCACGCGGAAACTGCGTATCGTGACGCAGCGGCAGCAGCAGGTGGCCCGCGTGGACTTCGAGTCCGACGCCGACATCGGCGGTCACGTCGCCGCACAGGTGGGTGAGGCCATCGTGGCGGGCATCGGCACGGCCGACGTCGTGCTCGTATCCGACTACCTGAAGGGCTGCGTGACGGCCGACACGATGGCCGCGGTGATGGGAGCCGCCGCGCCACGCGGCATCGGGGTGCTCGTGGATCCGAAGATCCCGCACCTCGATCTGTATCGGGGCGTCACCCTCGTGACGCCCAACCAGATCGAAGCCGAGACCGCCACGCACACCCGCATTCGCAGCGACGACGATGCGCGTGACGCCGCTCGCCGGCTGCGCGATCGGCTGCACTGCACGTCGGTGGTGATCACGCGCGGCGAGCAGGGCATGTGGGTGCTGGACGGCAGCACGACGCCGCCCACCGAGGCCAACTTCGCCGCCGCGGCGCTGGAGGTGTCCGACGTGACCGGCGCCGGCGACACGGTGATCAGCACGCTGGCGCTGGCGCTGGCCACCCAGGCCTCGCTCGTCGAGGCCGCGCAGCTTGCGACGGTCGCCGCCGGTGTCGCGGTGAGCCGCTTCGGAGCCGTCGCCGTGACGCGCGAGGAACTGCTCGCCCGCGTCCTTTCCTGACCGACACGGCTGAGACCTGGCACGCCCGCGCCCGCGGCTTCACGCGAACGGATCACGCAGGTCGAGCGACTCATGCTGAACAGGGGCCACTAGCACGCAGTCGCCGCCGCGCCCCTAGTGCCGGAAGTGCCGCCGGCCGGTGAACACCATCGTCAATCCGTGCTCGTCGGCCGCGTCGATGACCTCCTGGTCGCGCATCGACCCGCCCGGCTGCACCACCGCCGTCGCGCCAGCGGCGGCAATGGCATCGAGTCCGTCGCGGAAAGGGAAGAAGGCGTCAGAGGCGACGACCGAGCCGGTCAGGTTACCCTCCCCCGCCTTCATGATCGCCACCTTCACCGAGTCCACGCGACTCATCTGTCCCGCGCCGACGCCGAGCGTCCTGTCGGCAGACGCAAACAGGATGGTGTTGGACTTGACGTGGGCGCACACGCGCCATGCGAATCGCAGCGCCTGCCATTCCTCGGCAGTGGGCTGGCGCTTCGTCACGACTCTGAGACCCCCGTCTGGCCCCCACGGATCGCGCGCCTCGGTGACGCGATCGCGCTGCTGGACGAGCGTTGCGCCGAGGATCGATCGCCATTCGAGGGAATCGGCTGTTGCCAGCGACGCGAAATCTGCAGTCACCACGCGCAGGTTGGCCTTCTTCGCGAGGATGGCCCTGGCCGCCTCGTCGACGTCGGGCGCCACGACGGCCTCGATGAACGTGGAGACGATCGCCTCGGCCGTCGCCGCGTCGAGCGTGCGATTGAGGCCGACAATGCCGCCGAATGCCGAGAGCGGGTCCGCGTCGCGCGCACGCACGTAGGCGTCGGCGGCGTCGGTGCCTGTGGCGACGCCGCACGGATTGGTGTGCTTGATGACGCTGGCCGCCGGTTCGGTGAACTCCAGGACGATGCGCGCGGCGGCGTCGAGATCGAGGAGGTTGGTGAAGCTGAGTTCCTTGCCCTGATGGATCGTCACGCTGCCGAATCCGTCCGGGCCGTCGGCGTACCACGCGGCGGGCTGGTGCGGGTTCTCGCCGTAGCGCAGCGTGCGGATGCGCGCGTGCGTCCGCGTCACGGACTCCGGGAAGCGTTCGCGGTCGGTCGCGGCCACGCGCGTCCCGCCGCCCTCGTCCATCGTCACGTGCGCGAGTTCCGACGCAATCATCTGGTCGTAGGCGCCCGTGTGGGCAAAGGCCTTCCGCGCCAGTTCGAACCGCAGCACCTGGGGCACCGCGCCGGCGGCGGACAAGGCCTCGAGCACGCGGGGGTAGTCGGCAGGGTCGACCACGACGAGCACGTCGCGGAAGTTCTTGGCTGCCGCGCGCACCATGCCGGGCCCGCCGATGTCGACCTGCTCGATGAGGCCGGGAACGGTCGTGGCGGGATCGGCCGCGGCCCGCGCGAACGGATAGAGATTCACCACCACGAGGTCGATGAGGGGGATGCCATGCTCGGCGAGCGAGGCGAGGTGCTCCGGCTTGTCGCGGCGCGCGAGAATCCCCCCGTGGACGCGTGGATGCAGGGTCTTCACGCGGCCGTCGAGCATCTCCGGAAAGCCGGTGACGTCGGAGACCTGGGTGACGGCGAGCCCCTCGGCGTCGAGCGCCTTCGCGGTGCCGCCGGTGGAGAGCAGGTGATAGCCGAGGCCCGCAAGACCGCGCGCGAAGGGCGCCAGGCCGGTCTTGTCGGACACGCTGATCAGGGCGTAGGAGGACATGGGGTTCGAAAGCAGACGTTTACGTGGCTTGACACTGTCGAGTCGGCATCGCTATCCTTGCCGGCGCCGGAACAACCTGATGAGCTAAACATGCGGTTTTTCGGCGTAACCGTGCGCCCGGGCCCTTGGCGGCCGAGCGTACCTTCTGCCGGTCCGCGCCGGCGGCGAAGCAAGGCAGGTCAGCACCATGGAACGTGAAACGGGCAAGGTCAAGTGGTTCAACAACGCCAAGGGCTACGGGTTCATCGAGCGCGCCGCGGGTAGTGACGTCTTCGTGCACTTCTCGGCCATCCAGGGCGCCGGGTTCCGGACGCTCGAGGAAGGACAGCCTGTCGAATTCGAGATCGTGGACGGGCCGAAGGGCCCGCAGGCCGGCAACGTCACGAAGGTGAGCTAGCCTCGCGCGGCACCCGTGGGCGGTTGCCGAGCCGCCCACGGCTCCCTCCCCGGCCACCCTCCCGATCCCGATCGCGTCCTCACGCATCCCCGTCACCACCCTCGTTTCCACCGCCCTTGACGGCGCGCGCCGTGAAGCGGACCGCGCCACCCCGTCGCGTGACGCGGAACCTGATGTCCGTGGCGGGATGGCGCACCCGCATGTCGCGCACCTGATCCCTGACGAATGCCACGAACCTGTGGAACGGCACCACGTCGCGACCGGCCTCGCGCCGCGCCTTCATCAGCGCTCCGTACAAGTCGCGGAGCGCGTCCAGTTCGCGCCCAGCACCGTCTTCCTGCACGGGACCATGTGTATCGGCCGAGCCCGGGTCATGCGCGCCGAACCCGGGTCATGCGTAGCCGCCGAACCCGGTCATGTGTAGCCGCCGGACCCGGGTCATGTGTAGCCGCCGAACCCGGGTCATGTGTAGCCGCCGGACTTGTCCGGCGGAAACCGAACGATGCCTCGTACAACAACTCCTCGCTGTTGGTGGGCGGCACCGCGGTCGCCAGCGACTGGCGTGCCACGGGCCCGCCCCGACCCTCTTCCCTCGTGCGGACGCCCCGGTCCCACAGATCGCAGAACGACGAGTACCGGGCCTGCAGCGTGGCGAACTGGAAACGCACGACGGGGCTGTCGAGGTGGGCGCGATCGAACTGCCTGAACGCGCGGTCCAGGGAGAGGCGACTCTCCACGGGCGCACGACCGGTGCGGCCGGAGAAGTACATCGTGTACTCCGCCTCGACCTTCCTCAACTGCGACGCGAGCGCGTGCAGTTCACGTTCAGTGGCGCTGGGTCTGGCCACGCCCGCGACAGCCTCCGCTCGCTCCGGTGGTCGCCACGCGTCACCGCGGCAGCAGGAACCACGTGAGCGGCAGCCACAGTTCCCGCGCGAAGGGCACCGGCCTGTCGTCCACGAGCACCTCGCACCCGGGATGGCGTCCGGTGATGGCGAACAGGTCGCGCATCTGCTCGACGTCGGACGGAAAGAACCGCGCTCGCACGCGGAAGTGCTCGCCGCTCCCCACTTCGCGGTACTCGGCCGACGCCCTGGCGAGTTGGAGGGCGCGCTCGTACTCCGGGTCGTCGAAACGCGGGAAGACGATCGTGAACGAGAACGGGATCTCTGCCGGGCCGTACAGGGCCACGCGGAGGTCGGGGTCCAGCGCGGCCAGTTCCTCCGGCGTCGGCTCTTCCGACAACTCGACGTACGGCCAGAACCGCTCCTGCGGCTGGTAGTCCGGAATCACGGCGGCGCGATCGGCAGGGGCGGTCGGCTTGGCAGGCGTATCGGTCATGCGCACACGGGGGCAAGCGGTCGGACTGGGCGGAGGATGCCGCCACTACGGCATCGGCCCCGACGGGAATGGTAGCATCGCGGCGTGTCACGGGCGCGCGTCATCCCCGCGGTCGATCACCTGCTGGGACTGCCCGCCGTGCGGGCCCTCGCCGACACCCACGGACAACGCCTCGTACGCGCCGCCCTCGACCAGCAGATCGCGTGGGTCCGCGACGCGTTGATGACCGGGCGCGTGGAGGCCGGAAGCCGTGACGAGGCCGCCACGCTGATCGTCGAAGGGCTCGACGCCGCGCTCGTGCGTGCCAGCCGGCCTTCGCTCCAGCCCGCCGTGAACGCTACCGGCGTCGTGATCCACACCAACCTCGGGCGGGCGCCCCTCTCGGACGACGCCCTCGAGGCCATGCGGCGTGTGGGGGCTGGCTACTCGACGCTCGAACTCGACATCGCAACCGGACAGCGCGGGTCGCGGCACCAGCACCTCGAGACGGTGCTGCGCGAAGCCACAGGCGCCGAGGCTGGCCTGGCGGCCAACAACACGGCCGCGGCGCTGACGCTCGTCCTCGCCGCACTGGCGGCGGGGCGCGAGGTGATCATCAGCCGCGGCGAACTCGTCGAGATCGGCGGGGGCTTCCGGGTGCCCGACATCCTGCGCGGGTCCGGGGCGCTCCTGCGCGAGGTGGGCACGACCAACCGCACGCGCGTGACCGATTACGCGGCCGCCATCTCGGAGCGAACCGCCGCCATCCTCCGCGTGCATCCGTCCAACTTCCGGATGGAGGGGTTCACCACTCGCCCGGCCATCGGCGAACTCGCCGAGCTCGCACGTCGTTTCGACATCCCGCTGATCGAGGATCAGGGGTCCGGGTGGCTCGGATTCGATGTGTTCGCGCCGGACGCCTTCCCGCCCGAGACTCGCGCCGTGCTGGCGCGTGAGCCGGCCGTGCGCGACAGCGTGCGGCAGGGCGCCGACCTCGTCGCGTTCAGCGGAGACAAGCTGCTCGGCGGACCACAGGCAGGGCTTGTCGTCGGCCGCGCCGACCTCGTCGCCCGCGTCAGGCAGCATCCCCTGATGAGGGCGGTCCGTGTCGACAAGCTCACCTACGCGGGACTCGACGCAACGCTGCGGGCGTTCACGAGCGGCCGCGCCGCGGCCACCGTGCCTGTGATGCGGATGCTGACCCTGACCGCCGACGTCCTCGCGGCACGCGCCGAGGAGATCGCGGCCAGACTGCGTGCCGCAGGGGCGCCCTGCGACACGGCGCCGGGCGCGTCGACCGTAGGCGGCGGCAGCCTTCCCGGCGAGACCTTGCCGACGACGATCGTCCGGGTCGCTTCGTCGTCGCCCGATCGCCTGCTCGCGGCGCTGCGAGGCGGTACGCCCATCGTCATCGCGCGCATCGCCGATGACAGGGTCTGCCTCGACCCACGCACCGTGGCGGATGCAGACGACGAGCCCCTGGCGCGGGCCGTCATCGATGCCATGCGCATGTAGGCACCCTCCCCGGAGGCTTCAGCGCGTCTGGCGCTCTACGGTCTGCGTTCGACGTTCGGCGTTCTACGTTCCCGCGGCCGAGTCTCCGTTGAACCTGAGCAGACTGCGCAGCGCGGCGACAACGAAGGTGCTCGTGCGCGCGGGCGCGCTCGCATAGAAGGCCGCCCAGGCGTCGGCCTTGTGATCGTTGTAGCTGGCTTCGCGGTCGGCGTGCTGCTCGAGATAGGCCAGGCGCACGGCGTGGCCGATCAGGGCGTCGAGCACGCAGGCGTCCTCGATCTGCAGGCTGGGGTTCTGCCTGAAGAAGCTGGCCAGCACGCTCAGCGCCTCGATGTTGAGCTGACGATACTCGGCCGCTCCAATCCTGTTGAGGAGGTGCTCGAGCCAGAGCGCGAACGCCTTCTCGCCCGGTGTCATGTCACTGAGCACCACGCTGCTGTTCATGCGGTTCCGGCGTTCGAGCTTCTCGCCGATGACCAGGGCGTGGGTGTGCCTGAAGATGTTCCACACATCCAGGTAGAAGTGCGGCGGACGACGGTCGATGATGCCGCGATGCTGCCGCCAGGCGAGCCAGCCCTCGCGGGGCGTTCGCAGCTTCTCCAGCCCCAGGTCCGGCTTCCAGTCGAGATCGCCACGCACGGCATGGGCATGCAGTTGTTCCAGTTGCTGCGGCAGGTCCTCGATGGCGTGGTACTGCTCCAGCACGCCCTGCAGGCGCTGCTGGACGACGGACGGCGCGAGTGCCATCAGCGCGTCGTACGCCTCCCCCGGACTGATGTCCCGCTCGCGCGCCAGCTGGCTCGTGAGCAGCAGGATGAGGTGACTCACGCGCAGCGTCAGCAGCTCGCCGAAGAGCTCCGGCCGCTCCTTGACGAGCAGCCCGAGGTACAGCAGGATTTCCTGCGTCAGCACGCGGTCGCGCACGTCGTCACGACAGAACGCGTCGATCTTCGCGAGCAGTTCGTGATCGGGAATCGGGTGCGCGATCAGCGAGTCGTCGGTGTAGGCGCGCCCGACCTGGATGTGCTTCTGTCGCACGAGAATCGCACCGACGGCCAGGTTCAGGTCGCCGTCCACCTTGCCGAGCAGGCCCGCGGCCCTGCGCACGATCGCCCACAGCCGACGGCGGCCCGCCTGTTCGTACACTTCCTCGACGAGATCGCGTACGGGCCCCGCGTTGCCCCGCATGCTGATCTCGCTGTCGAGCGACTGGATGCGCGCGAGCGCGGCGAGCAGTTCGATCTGCTCGTAGAGGTTGTCCGTGCCGGCGAGTCGGGAGACGAGCGATGCCGCGTCGGCCGTGGTGTCGATGATCAGCTCCGCCGTGGGGTCCAGCGGCCGCTGCGTGCCCGGCTCCGACAGCACCGCGGTGCGTCCCATGCGCATGGCCAGCGGCCCAGCGGCGATCTCGAGGTCATGCAGGTGGTCGATCCGCTCGACGTTGGCCGTGGGCATCAGCTCGACCAGGCGTCCGCGCTTGACGGGGACGTCGCCGACACGACCGCTCGCGATCGCCCCCATCAGCGCGTGGAAGGAGGCGCGGTCGGCGTCCAGCAGGTTGTGCGTGAGCAGGACCGTCACCGTCGGGCGGCCCGGGAGCGTCCAGTTGCGATACAGGTACGCGAGTTCGCTCTCGAACCGGCGCAGCAGGAAGTCGAGGTCGTACGCGAGAAAGAACTCCCGCTGCAGGAAGAACGACGCCAGGCACACGCCTGTCTGGCCGCGCAGCTTGTAGAGACGACTGGTGGCGAGGCTCTTCAAGGCCCGCGCCGAACGCCCGGTCAGGCCCAGCGCGACGTTGCGGCCGACCTCACCGTACGCGCGCGCGATGTCGTCCGGCAGGTACACGGCAATCGGCGCGATGTCGTCGGGCGTCTCGGTGAGCACGCCGCGCTCGGCCAGCTCGCTCTGCAGCGCCGCATCCTCCGCCAGGAACACCACCTGCACGACGGGCGGCGGCGGCGAGCGATGCCGGCGTCGTCCCAGGGGATCGATGTCGTTGGGCAGGAGCACGCGGTCGCGCAGCATGCGCCCGAGGAGGTACAGGCTCTGCGCCCAGACGAGCGGGACGTTGTCGTTGGCCCGGCGCACCTGTGAGCCAGGGGCGGCCCTCTCGGCGTCGATGGCCTCCTCCGGCACGTAGTACAGCTCAGGCAGGAGCCCGAGCCCGTCACGCTCGACGGCAACGCGTCGGAGTCGATCCTCGTACTCCGCCGCGGCCCGCGTGTCGCCGCGCATCTGGCTGTCGAGCAGCAGGTACGTGAAGAACAGCGGCCACTCGGACTCGATGTGCGCGAACCGCTGCAGTTCCTCTGCCTCGTAGTGCAGGCGGCCTTCGTCCTCGAGCACGGTCTGGTGGCCGTCGCGCAGGAAGCGCTTGAGCCCGTAGCGTCCAGACAGGCGACTCACGACCTCCGACCGTACGCGATCGACGAGCGCCGCGTCGTGCACGGCGAAGGCCGGATATCCGATGACCGAGAGCAGGGCCGCGTCGGTCTCCTTGGTGTTGGACTCGCGAGGCAGGATCGACAGGAGCGTCAGGTTGGCCTGCGCGATGTTGTCGGGAATGACGTGCAGGACCGAGTCCTGGGCGCCGCGCGAGCCGAACAGGTTGAACCCGTACAGCGCCTCGAGCGCCGCCTTGGCCATGCCGACAGAGCTGGCGTTGATCTCGACGTCGCCGCGGTTCAGCTTGTTGCCGCGCTCCCAGATGCCGTAGTCGGGCGTGCGGTAGGCACGTTCGATGTAGTACACGAGGTTCTGGACGAAGTTGACCTCATCGCGCGTCCAGATGATCGACAGCCCCGACGCGATCATCTGCGCGAGCATCAGCAGATACAGCGAGGTGGCGTCGATCTGCAGGTGACCCCAGCCCGTGTCGCTCACGACGGGCCCGCCCGTCTCGGTGTCGTACTTGGCGTGCAGGGCGTCGATCGGGTCGCGGCTGTACTTGAACGCCTCGACCTTGGCCGCCTGGGACATCATCGACCGCAGGAGCCCGCGCATCAGGAGCACGGTGCGATGCTCGAGTTGATAGCCACGACCGCCGCCGTCGTCCAGCGCCCTGTAGGCGAGCGCGAGGCCCCAGACCGCCAGGATGCTGTAGACGTTGTCGCGGACCCAGGCGTCGCGGTAGTTGCCGTGGACGGTGACAGCCGTGCTGGCGGGCAGCAGTCCCGTCACGGGATGCTGCTTGTCGAGGATCAGGGACTCGATTTCGCTGTAGTAGCCGTCAAGGCTCGTTCGTAAGTGGGTCCTGTCCATCGCTGTTGGTCGATTGCCCGTCGCCGGTGGCCGCCTGCCGCCGCCTGGAAGCTCGCGACTCGCGAGCTTACCCCAGAACTTTCGCGCCGAGGGCCCTGTCGTCCTGTGTCTTCACGGGCGCCCCGGTCTTTCGTTAGACTGGCACTCCCTCCGGAAAGGTCAAAGGCGATGCGTGCCACGTCAAGGGCCGCGATCTGCGCGGCCGTTGTGTGCCTGGGGTGGCTTGCTCTGCCGGCGCAGGCGGCCGACACGTGGACGGAAGTGCGGTCACCGAACTTCCGGGTGGTGACCAACGGCAGCGCGCGCGACGCCCGCGAGGTCGCCTCCAACTTCGAGCGCCTCGGCGCGGTGCTGCGCAAGACGTCGAAGATCAGCACCCGGGCCGACGTTCCCCTGACGATCCTCGCCGTCAAGACCGGCCGGCAGCTCGGCGCCATCGTCGGCACCGACCGCGAGGACCTCGCCGGCATCTTCGCGCCGGGACACGACGCCAACGTCGTCGTCATCCGGCTCGACCTGGACCGCGACACGCGCTACCAGGTGGCCTACCACGAGTACCTGCACCTGCTCGTCCACCAGACGATGGGCGCGTTGCCGCTGTGGCTGAACGAGGGGCTTGCGGAGTTCTACAGCCACGCCCGGCTCGAGACCGAGACGATCCTGCTCGGGATGCCTGCGTCGTACCATCTCGCCGCGCTGCAGGAACAGGTGCCACTGCCGCTCGAGACACTGCTGGCGGTGGACCATGGATCGAAGTACTACACCGAGAGCAACCGCGCGACGATCTTCTACGCGCAGAGCTGGGCGCTCACGCACTTCCTGATGTTCGGCGATGGCGGAGTGCATCGCCCGAAACTCGGCGCGCTGCTGGAGGCGTCGGAGAGGGGCGCCGCGCCAGCCGAGGCTGCCCGAGCGGCATTTGGCGACGTGCAGGCGTTCGAGCGGCAGTTCCGCGCCTACGTCACGCGGTTCTCGTTCCCGGCCTTGAAGGACACGGTGCCGATGGACGGCAACGCGAAGTCGATGCAGGCCCGTGTGCTCTCGCCCGCCGAGGCCCTCGCCGTGCAGTCCACCGTCAACGCCGTGGCCGGGTCGACCGAGGCGGCGACGGCTCTCGCAGGTCAGGCCGTGGCCGCCGATGGCGCCCTCGCCGACGCGTGGATTGCACAGGCTCGCGCCGCGCGGCGCGCGGGGAACACCGCCGCCGCCGAATCGGCGTTCGCCAGGGCAGTCTCGCTCGGCACCACTGACCCGCTCGCGCACTTCGGGTGGGCCGAACTGCGGCTGCAAATCGTGCCGGCCGACCACCCGCTGGACGACATCGCCGCGGCGCTCGAGCGGTCGCTGGCGTTGAAGGCCGACCTGGCCCGGTCCATGTCCCTGCTGGGCTACGTGCGCGCCCGGCAGGACGCGAAGGACCCGCGCGGCTTCGACCTTACAAGGCAGGCCGTCATCCTCGAACCTGGCAACGCGCGCCACTTCCTGGCCATGGCTGCGGTCCTGTACGCGCGCGGCGACCGCGCGGCCGTGGAGGTGGCGCTCCGCCGCGCCGAACAGGTCGCGCAGGGCCCTCAGGAACGGGAGCGGGTCGCCGATGCCCGACGGCGCCTCGCGGCGCAGTAGGCAGAGTCCGTCATTCGTCCCCTCGAGGCAGGACCCGCTCTCCGAGCGCGGCCTGCTGAAACCGGTCGAGGCCCGCCGTCCGCTTCGCCAAGGCCACGGCGGACCAGTAATCCATGGCGCCACCGGTCGTCACGAATCCGAGCGCGTAGCCGCGGGCCCTGTCCCTCGGGCAGGGCGTCGACCGAGTCCGCACGGACGGGCATGCTCGAGAACGGCCACCCGACGTCGGCGGCGAGTCACCTCCAGCAGGCGATTCGCGTGTCGATGGTTGCGCGCTGCGGGGTGGGCCGGACGGCAATGGCCCGGGGCAAGACGATGAACGCCTATCGAGCCCTCATCGTGCGACCTCGATGAGCTTCAGTCGCTTGAAGTAGCGGCGGTAGTACCCGCGATCGCGGGTCAGCAGGGCATCGGCCCTGTGGAGCGCATGGGCCCCGATCATGAAGTCGGCAACCACACGTTCTCGTCGAGACCCACCGGCCTCGCGAAACTTCCGCCACAAGAGTCCCGCGCTCGCAGCCGCAACCTCATCGAGCGGATCGAAGTCGATTCCCAACGTGGACATCGCCGCGACCGCGGCCGGCGCCGACCCGAAGCGGCCGGCCACCTCGGCCCACACGACATCGCACGCGACGACACGCCCGGCGCGGCTTGCCGCGTGCAGCGCGTCGGCCGACTGCTGCGCCCACGCCGGCTCGTCCTGGAACACGTCGATCAACACCGCCGAATCAACCGCCGTCGTCATGGCCTGACCTTGGGCGGTTCGGCCCCGCGTCGTGGACGCGCGCCGCGCATCTGGTCGATCAGTTCGTCGGTGGAGTGGCGACGCTCCAGGACACCCCGGACCCGATCCACCGGGCGCTGGCCCGTGTGACCCTTGCGCATCAGCACGCCGTCGTCGGTGAGCTCGAACTCGACGGTCGTGCCAGGCTTCAGTCCAAGCCGATCTCGCAAGGGCTTGGGCACGGTGACCTGCCCTTTGGAGGAAATGCTTGAATTCATACCTGCATGGTAAAGCCGCTTTACCATGCAGGTAAAGACGCACCCAGTCGAATCCGCATGCAGATCGTCTCTGGCTCAGCAGGGACCGGCCCCCTCGGATCGCACCGGGGTACAAGGCCCTGCGCCCGGCGTCCGCGTTGGTCAGTGTCCGTACTGTTGCGTCGACCCACTCGCGGTAGGCACCCGACGTGACGTGCTGCACCCAGTCCTGGTGGTCGAGGTACCACCGGACGGTCTGGCGCATGCCCGACTCGAACGTGTGGGCCGGCTCCCAGGCCAGTTCGGTCCGGATTTTCGTCGGGTCGATCGCGTAGCGCCTGTCGTGGCCGGGGCGATCGCGCACGAAGGTGATGAGGTCCGAGTAGCGTCCCGAGGCGCGCGGCGACAACTCGTCGAGGATGTCGCACAGCGTGTGGACGACGGCGATGTTCTGCTGCTCGGCGTTGCCGCCGATGTTGTAGGTCTCACCCGGGCGACCCGCATCCAGCACGCGCGCGATCGCCGAGCAGTGGTCCTCGACGTACAACCAGTCGCGCACGTTCTTCCCGTCGCCGTAAACCGGCAGCGGCTTGCCCGCGAGCGCGTTGTGGATGATGAGCGGGATCAGCTTTTCGGGGAACTGGTACGGGCCGTAGTTGTTCGAGCAGTTGGTCGTCAGCACCGGCAGGCCGTACGTGTGGTGATACGCACGGACGAGGTGATCCGATCCGGCCTTGGAGGCCGAATACGGGCTGTTTGGTGCGTACGGCGTCGTCTCGGAGAACGCGGGGTCGGAGTCACCAAGCGAGCCGTAGACCTCGTCGGTCGATACGTGCAGGAACCGGAAATCGACGCGGGGCCCGTCCTGCAGCGTGGCCCAGTAGGCCTTGACCTCGTCGAGCAGCGCGAAGGTGCCCACCAGGTTCGTCTCGACGAAGGCTGCCGGCCCCGAAATCGACCGGTCCACATGGCTCTCCGCCGCGAAGTCGATCACCGCAACCGGATGATGCGTGCGCAGCAGGCCGGAGACCAGCGTGCGATCGCCGATGTCGCCGCGCACGAGTTCATGGCGGCCACTGCCGGCGAGCGACGCGAGGTTCTCCGGGTTCCCGGCATACGTCAGCTTGTCGAGGTTGACGATCCGGCCAGCCCGATGCCCGATCCAGTGGTGGACGAAGTTCGCGCCGATGAAGCCGGCGCCGCCGGTGACGAGGATGGTCGACATCAGGAACCTGTCGGTCGTCGGCGCACCGGCCGTCGGCCTTCGGAAAGACCTTCTGCTCATCGCCAGCCAGCCATCGGAGCGGCCCCCTACGCTCGCCCCACGGAGGCCAACGGCCGAGTGACGAAGGCCGATTGGCGTCAGAAAAGCCCCTGCACGCTCTGCACGGCGAGGTTGATGACGCGCGACGGGATGACGCCGAGGTAGACGATCGCCAGGGTGGCGATGGCCAACCCGGCCACCGCGCTGCGCGGCACGATCGGGGCCGGGTCGACGGCGACGTCGTCCGACATGTACATCATCACGACGATGCGCAGGTAGAAGAAGACGGAGACGACGCTCGTCAGCACGCCGACGATCGCGAGCCCGTAGTAGCCCTCCTGCACGGCGGCGCTGAAGACGTACCACTTGGCGACGAAGCCGGCCGTCGGCGGGAAGCCGCCGAGCGAGAGCAGGAAGATCGTCATCAGCGCCGGCCAGCGCCGGGCCGCCGGTGCCACAGACCCGCGAAGTCGCGGACGTGGTCGTGCGGGTGGTCGTCGCGTGCGCGAGCAGCGGCGATGACGCCGAAGGCGCCGACGTTGGTCACGGCGTACGCCGCCAGGTAGAAGAGGATGGCGGCCTTGCCCGCCGCGTTGGCCGGCGATCAGGCCGACGAGCAGGTACCCGGCGTGCGCGATGCTCGAGTACGCGAGCATGCGCTTGACGTTGGTCTGCGCGACGCCGACGACCGTGCCGACGATCATCGTCGCGACCGCCAGCCCACAGAGCAGCGGGACCCAGCTCGCCGCTGCAGCGGCTCGAAGGCCGACAGGAACACGCGCACGAACGCGGCGAACGCCGCCGCCTTGACGCCGGTCGACATGAACGCCCGTGACGAGCGTCGGCGCGCCCTCGTAGGCGTCGGGCGTCCACATGTGGAACGGCACGGCCGACACCTTGAACGCGAAGCCGACGAGCAGCAGGCCGACGGCGAGCAGCGCCAGGATGCTCGGGTCGATCGACCTGGCCGGCGATGGCCGCGGCCACCTGCTCGAGGCGCGTCGATGCCCGGCGACGCGCGTAGGTGAACGCGATGCCGTAGAGGAAGAAGGCGCTCGAGAAGGCGCCGAGCAGGAAGTACTTGAACGACGGCCTCGGCGCCCGGCCGACGCTGCTGCGTCGGATGCCGGTCAGGACGTAGACCGCCAGCGACATGATCTCGAGCGCGAGGAAGATGACCAGCAGGTCGGTCGCCGACCGCCATGAGCATCATGCCGGCGATGCCGAACAGCGTCAGCGCGTAGTACTCGCCGGCGGGCAGTCCGCTCGCGCTCGATGCACCTCGGCGACGAGAACAGGATCGTCAGGATGCCGACGACGCACAGGACGATGTTGACGAACAGGGCGAAGTTGTCCGCACGCACGACGCCGAACGCCGTCGGCATCTGCGGTCCCACAGGAGCATCGACGCCACGGCGGCACCGACGAGGCCGATGAGCCCGAGGCCGCCGAGCGGCATCCGCTCGCCCTTCGGCTCGGAACGCCTCGGCCAGCATCGTCGCGATCGCGGCGAGCGTGACGATGAGAATCGGCATGATGGCTTGCAGGTCGGTCATGCACTCGGGCTGCCGTGCTTGGAGGTCACGTGCAGGGAACCGCGACCGGCGACGGGCGTGCCCGGCGGAGCCGAGGCGGAGGGCGGGCGTCCGCGCCTCTGCGAAGCCGGCGGTCGTTGCGCCTGCACGCCGCTGCGACGCAGCCGGTCCACCGACGGCGCCATCGGCCGCAGGAAGACGCCGGGCACCACGCCCATCACGATCGCCAGCGACGAGCGATCGGCCCGATGCGCCCACCACTCGCGCGGCTCGAGATCGGGCAGGTCCTCGTTCTTCGGGTTGGTCACCGGCGCCGTAGTTGACGCGCTGGAACATCCACAGCATGTAGACGGCCGACAGGATCACGCCGCGACGCGGCGACCGCCGCGAAGCGCCGGTCCCACCGGAACGCGCCGAGCAGGATCGAGGAACTCGCCGACGAAGCCGTTGAGGCCCGGCAGCGCGATCGACGACAGCGTGACGACGAGGAACGCGGCGACGCAGCGCGGCATCACGTTCTTCAGGCCGCCGAACTCCGCGATCAGCCGCGTGTGGCGCCGGTCCGACAGCATGCCGACGATGAGGAAGAGCGCCGCCCGTGCTGACGCCGTGGTTCAGCATCTGGTAGACGGCGCCCTGCACGCCCTGCACGTTCATCGCGCAGATGCCGAGCACGACGAAGCCGAGGTGGCTCACGCTCGAGTAGGCCACCAGCTTCTTCAGGTCGGGCTGCACCATCGCCACGAGCGCGCCGTAGATGATGCCGATGACCGCGAGCACGGCCAGGTACGGCGCGACCTGCAGCGGCCGCGTCGGGGAACAGCGGGAAGGCGAAGCGCACGCAGGCCGTAGGTGCCCATCTTCAGCAGCACGCCGGCCAGGATGACCGAGCCGGCCGTGGGCGCCTCGCACGTGCGCGTCCGGCAGCCACGTGTGGAACGGGAACAGCGGCACCTTGATCGCGAACGCCAGCGCGAAGGCCAGGAAGAACCAGAGCTGTGTCTTCGGCGTCGATCGCCAGCTGGTAGCAGCTGCAGCAGGTCGAAGCTGTACTGCGCCCGTCGTCTGCGCGTGTGCAGCACCGCCAGCCCGATGATGGCGACCAGCATCAGCACGCTGCCGGCCATCGTGTAGAGGATGAACTTGACCGCGGCGTAGACGCGCCGGTCGTAGCCCCAGATCCCGATGAGGAAGTACATCGGGATCAGCATCGCGTCCCAGAAGACGTAGAAGAGGAACAGGTCGAGCGACAGCGAACACGCCGATCATGCCGGTCTCGAGCGCGAGCATGAAGAAGCGAGAACTCCTTCACCTTCTTCTCGACCGATGCCCCACGACGACAGCAGCGCCAGCGGCGTCAGGAAGCCCGTCAGCACGACCAGCAGCAGGCTGATGCCGTCGACGCCGAGGTGGTAGTCGATGCCGAACGCCGGAATCCACGGCACCCGCTCGACGAACTGGAAATCGGCCGACGTGCCGGGTCGAAGCCGCGCCACAGCGCGAGCGTGAGCGCGAAGGTCAGCAGCGAGATGCCGAGGGCGACCTGGCGGACGAAGCCGTTCCGCTCGCCGTGCCTGTTGGGCAGCGCGAGCAGGAAGAGCGCGCCGATGAACGGCGAAGAACACGGTGAGGGTGAGGAGCGGGACATGGTCATCGCGCGAGGTAGTAGCCCAGGACCAGCAGCGACGCCCGATGAAGAGCGACGCCGCGTAGACGCGCAACGACCCGGTCTGCAGCCAGGCGCAGGGCGCGCCGCCGACTCGCGCACCAGATGACGCCGGTGCCGTTGACGATGCCGTCGATGACGCCGGACGTCGAGCGTCTTCCAGAGCACGGAGGTCGGAGCCGTCGCGGATCGGATGCACGACGGCCGCGTCGTACAGCTCGTCCACGTAGTACTTGTTGAGCAGCAGCCGGTGCAGCGGCGCGAAGCGTCGCGGCGGCGGCGTCGGCCGCCTGCGGGCGCCGGAGGAAGAAGAACGCGGCCAGCCCGATGCCGACGAAGGCGAGCACCGTGGACACGCCCATCAGCGTGAGTTCGGTCTGCGTCTCTCGGGTCGTCGTGCCAGCGGTCGCGCCGTGCGCGTCGGCGGGCGCGCCGTGGTCGGCAGCCACCGCCGGCGTCCGTGGTCGGCCGGGCGACGGGCGCCCCATGGTCGCTGGCCCCGAGCGCGTCGAGCGGCCGGCGACGCCGGGCCGTGGACCGACGCGGGGTGGAAGCTCGGCTCGAGGAACGTCTCGATCCGGTTGCTGCCGCCGAGCGCGTGCGGCACGCCGACGTAGCCAGCCACGACCGACCCGATCGCGAGCACGACCAGCGGCATCGCCATCGCCCAGGGCGAGTCGTGCGGCGCGCCGTGGTGCGCGTGACCGTGGGAGTCGTCGTGATGCCGGGCTCGCCGCCTCCGCCAGGCTTCGGCGCCCAGGGAGCGCCGGCCCACCGTCGTGATGCCCGTGCGCATCCGACGCGTGGGAGCCGGCCGACGGCGAAGCGTTCCGCCGTGGAACGTCAGGAACACGAGCCGGAACATGTAGCACGGCCGTCAGCAGGCGCCGTCAGCGCGCCGACGGCCCACAGCACCGTGTGGCCCGTGTAGAAGGTCTGGAAGAGGATCTCGTCCTTGCTGAAGAAGCCGGAGAGCCCCGGCACGCCGGCGATGGCCAGCGCGCCGATCAGGAACGTCCAGTACGTGATCGGCAGGTACTTGCGCAGCCCGCCCATCTTCCGCATGTCCTGCTCGCCGGGCAGCGCGTGGATCACCGCGCCCGACCCGAGGAACAGCAGCGCCTTGAAGAACGCGTGCGTGTAGAGGTGGAAGATGCCGGCCGAGAACGCGCCGACGCCCATCGCCAGGAACATGTAGCCGAGCTGCGAGACGGTCGAGTAGGCGAGCACGCGCTTGATGTCGTTCTGCACCAGGCCGATCGTGCCCGCCATGAGCGCCGTCAGCGCGCCGATGACCGCCACGACCTGCATGGTGTGCGGCGCGTAGGCTGAACAGCTCGGCGTTGCGGCCGATCATGTAGACGCCGGCCGTCACCATCGTCGCGGCGTGGATGAGGGCCGACACCGGCGTCGGGCCCTCCATCGCGTCGGGCAGCCACACGTACAGCGGGAATCTGCGCCGACTTGCCCGTCGCGCCGATGAAGAACAGCAGCGTCGTGACCGAGAGCACGCCCGCACGTCACCTCGGCGGGCATCGTGGCCACCTGCTCCGCGATGGCCTGGAAGTCGAGCGTGCCGAACGCGACGAAGACCAGCAACATGCCGAGGATGAAGCCGAAGTCGCCGATGCGGTTGACGACGAACGCCTTCTTGCCCGCGTCGCTCGCCGACTTCTTCGTGAACCAGAAGCCGATCAGCAGGTACGAGCACAGGCCCACGCCCTCCCAGCCGACGAACATGACGAGGAAGTTCGCGCCGAGCACCAGCATGAGCATGAAGGCCGCGAACAGGTTCAGGTACGAGAAGTAGCGCGCGTACTCGCCGGCCGCTCCTCGTGCATGTAGCCGGTCGAGTAGACGTGGATCAGGAACCCGACGCCGGTGACCACGAGCATCATCAGCGTCGCCGAGCGGATCGAGCCGGAGCGTGACGGGGACCGAGAAGTCGCCCGAGGTCATCCACGTGAAGACCGTCTGCTCGATCACGCGGTGGTCGGCCGGCGCGCCGAAGATCTGCCAGGGCCGAGGCGACCGACAGGCCGAAGGCGACCGAGCATCGCGCCGACGGCCACGCCGCCCGAGACCGCCCGGGACAGCCGGCGGCCGAGGAAGGCGTTGACGAGGAACCCGACGAACGGGAGCGAGGATGATGATCGGCAACATCGCGTCATGGCGCCCTACCACTTCAGCGACGTGAAGGCGTCGGGCGACAGCGTCTCGCGATGCCGGAACAGCGCGATGACGATCGCGAGGCCCACGGCCGCCTCGGCGGCCGCCACCGTCATCACGAAGAACACGATGATCTGGCCCTCGACCGACCCGTTGAAGCGTCCCAGCGCCACGAACGTGAGGTTCACGGCGTTGAGCATGATCTCGACCGAGAGCAGCAGCGTGATCAGGTTCCGGCGCAGGAAGCACGCCGGCCGTCCCGATGGAGAACAGCACGCGCGGAGAGGACGCAGGTAGTGGTTGAGCGTGATCATCGCGGGACGTCGCTCCTCAGACGGTCTCCTTGGCCAGCACGACGGCGCCGACCATGGCGACGAGGATCAGGATCGAGGTGACCTCGAAGGCGAACGCGTGGTCGCGTGAACAGCATCACGCCGATGTCGCGAACCGAGGCCACCGGGCGGCGGCCTGCGGATCCTCCGCGAACGGCACCGCGCCGAGGCGGCCGAGCGCCCACACGAGCATCGCGGCCATGCCGACCGAGAGCATCGAGCCGCAGACCGTCACCGCGCCAGGAATCGGCACCTGCGCGCCTGGCGGCCACGTCCTCGCGTGGCGCGTTGAGCAGCATGACCACGAAGAGGAACAGCACCATGATGGCGCCGGCGTAGACGACGATCTGGGTCACCGCCACGAACGGCGAGTCGAGGCAGCGACGTAGAGGCCTGCCAGGCCGATGAACGACCCGATGAGCAGCAGCACGCTGTACATCGGGTTGCGCTGCCCGATCACGCCGATCGAGCCAAGCACCGTGATGGCCGCGAAGACGATAGAAGAGCAGGGGGTCCACGTCGTCAGCTCCAGTAGAGAACGCCGGCCGCCGTCACCAGCAGGTTGACGACCGAGAGCGGCAGCAGCACCTTCCAGCCGAAGTCCATCAGCTGGTCGTACCTGTAGCGCGGCAGGGTCCACCGCATCCAGATGTAGAAGAACAGCAGCACGGCCAGCTTGAGCACGAACCAGAGCAGCCCCAGCCAGTCGGGCAGCCCGGGCAGGTAGCCAACCCGCCGAGGAACAGGCTCACCGTCACGCCGCAGACGACGACCATGTTCACGTACTCGGCCAGGAAGAACAGCGCGAACGACATCGAGCTGTACTCGGTGTGGTAGCCGGCCACCAGCTCCTGCTCGGCCTCGGGGAAGTCGAAGGGCGCGCGGTTGGTCTCGGCGATCCCCGCGATCAAGAAGATGAAGAAGCCGACCGGCGCCAGGAACACGTACCAGGCCGGCACCGGAATCGCGCCGAACAGCCACCACGCGCCTGCCTGCTTGTCGACGATCTCGCGCAGCGACAGCGATGTTGGCGATCACCAGCACCGAGGCGAGCGCCAGGCCGTACGCGAGCTCGTAGCTGATCATCTGGGCCGCGCTGCGCAGCCCGCCGAGCAGCGAGTACTTGCTGTTGGAGGCCCAGCCCGCGAGGACGATGCCGTAGATGCCCATCGAGGTGATCGCGAAGACCACCAGCACCGCCACGTTGAGGTCGGCCACCTGCAGCGGCACGGCCTTCTCGAGCAACCCGAAGAACGTCGTCGGCGGTCCGAAGGGAATCACGGCGAAGGCGGCAAACGCCGTCGTTGCCGACAGGACCGGCGCGAGGTAGAAGAGCCACTTGTCGGCGGCGCGTGGCCGCAGCTCCTCCTTGAAGATCAGCTTGACGATGTCGGCCAGCGGCTGCAGCAGGCCGAGCGGGCCCACGCGGTTGGGCCCGACGCGCTGCTGGGCCCAGCCGGAGATCTTCCGCTCGAAGTAGACGAGCACCGCCGCGGAGATCTGCAGCGAGAAGAAGACGACGACGAGGAGCGTGAGCTGGAAGACGAGACTGGGACTGATCGTCGGCACGGGCTCTTCTCGTTAGTGCGCGCCGACGGGTTCGGCCGCGCGGAAGTCGCTCTGCACGGGCGACTCGCCCGTTCGGATGTAGGTCTCGTACTCGTCGCGGAAGTGCTGGATGGTGCTCAGCACCGGCGCGATCTCGGCGTCGCCGAACGGGCACAGGGTCTTGCCGCCGATGTTGTCGCAGACGCTGAGGAGCAGGTCCACGTCGCGGAGTTCGCCGTCGCCACGCTCGATCTTGTCGAGGATCTTGTACAGCCAGTCCACCCCCTCGCGGCACGGCGTGCACTTGCCGCACGACTCGTGCCTGTAGAAGTGGATCAGGTTCTTGGCCGCCCACACCATGCTGGTGGTCTCGTCCATCACGATGACGGCCGCCGACCCGAGCATCGAGCCGGCCGCGACCATGCCGTCGAAGCTGAGATGGGTGTCGAGCTTGTCGGGCAGCAGCACTGGCGTGGACGAGCCGCCGGGGATGACGGCCTTGATCGCGCGGTCGCCACGGATGCCGCCAGCATAGTCGTAAATCAGCTGGCGGAGCGTCGTGTCCATCGGCGCCTCGTACACGCCGGGCTTCTTGACGTGGCCGCTCACGCAGAACAGCTTGGGGCCGGTGTTCTTCTCGGGGCCGATGGAGGCGAACCACTCCGCGCCCTTCTCGATGATCAGGGGCACGTTGCAGATGGTCTCGACGTTGTTGACCACGGTCGGGCAGCCATAGAGTCCGACGACGGCCGGGAACGGCGGCTTGAGGCGGGGCTGCGCACGCTTGCCCTCGAGCGACTCGATGAGCGCGGTCTCCTCGCCGGCCTCGTAGGCGCCGGCGCCGCGGTGAATCCAGATGTCGCAGTCCTCACCGGTCCCGAGGATGTTCCTGCCGACGTAGCCGGCCGCCCGGGCCTTGGCCAGTTCGGCCTCCATCTGCTTCTGCAGGTGGTAGAACTCGCCGCGGATGTAGATGTAGCAGGTCTTCGCGCCGATCGCCCGGCAGGCGATGACGCACCCCTCGAACAGGAGGTGCGGGTTGCGCTCCAGGAGCACGTGATCCTTGAACGTGCCCGGCTCGCTCTCGTCGGCGTTGACGCACAGGTACTTCGGCTTCGTGGTGTCCTTGGGCACGAAGGACCACTTCAGTCCCGTGGGGAAGCCGGCGCCGCCGCGGCCCCGCAGGCCCGACTTCTTCACCGCATCGATGATGGCGTCGGGCGTCGTCCCGAACGCGGCGCGCATCGCCTGGTAGCCGCCGTGCTGGACGTAGAAGTCCAGCGTGTAGCCGTTCGGCTCGTTGACGTACTTGGTCAGCACCGGCTCGAACATGACTAGGCGCGCTCCTTCACGAGGTGGCAGCCCGAGAGCGCCGCGAGGCCATTCGTGCGCAGGCCCTCGACGAGGGCAGGCACGTCCTCCGGCCGCTGGCACTCGTGCCAGTGCTCGTTGTTGACCATCACCACGGGCGCCCGATTGCAGGCGCCGAGGCACTCGAACTCCATCACCGTGAACATGCCGTCGGCGGTGGTCTCGTTGGGCTTCACGTGCAGGTGCTTGCACAGTTCCGCCGTCACCTTCTCGGCGCCGTTGAGCGCGCACGAGAGCGTCCGGCAGACCTGCAGCACGTAGGTGCCCACCGGCTTGGTGAAGAACATCACGTAGTAGGTGACCACGTCCTCGACGTCGGCCGGCGTGCAGCCGATCACCTCGGCCACATGGCGCATCGCGTTGCCCGTGACGTGCCCCTGCTGCGCCTGCACCATGTACAACGCGGAGATGATGGCCGACTTGCGCCGTTCCGGCGGGTAGTGCGTGCACAGCTCCTCGAGCTGCGCGCGGTGCTCCGGCGTGAACGCGAATGCCGGCCCGTCCTCGGGGATGAAGCGTTCGCTCTTGTGCCAGCCCTCGCCGTAGGGCATCTGCGGATGGAAACTCATCGATCCGAATCTCCCATGACCACGTCGACCGAGCCGATCACCGCGATCACGTCCGCGATGAGCCCGCCGGCGATCAGCTTGGGCAGCGCCTGCAGCGCGAGGAACGTCGGGGGACGCGACTTGACGCGCACCGGCCTGTTGGTGCCGTCGGACACCACGTAGAAGCCCTGCTCGCCGCGCGGCCCCTCGATGGGCACGTACGCCTCGCCAGCCGGCACGGTGAAGCCCTGCGAATAAATCAGGAAGTGCTGGATCAGCGCTTCCATCTCCGAGTAGACCTTGTCCTTGGGCGGGGGCACGATGCGTGGGTCGTCGACGCCCCACGCGCCGGTCGGCGTGATCCGCGCAATCGCCTGCTTGCAGATCTTCCAGCTCTCGCGCATCTCGGCCACGCGCGTGTTGTAGCGCGCGTAGACGTCGCCGTCCTCCTGCGTGCAGACCTTGAAGTCGTAGTTCGGGTAGGTGAGGTACGGGAACGCCCTGCGCACGTCGTAGGCGATGCCGGAGCCGCGGGCGATGGGGCCGAGCAACCCGTAGTCGAGGCAGTCCTGCTTGGTGAGGATGCCGATCCCCTTCGTCCGGCCGATCCAGATCGAGTTCTTGGTCAGCATGCCCTCGTACTCGTCCATCTTCGCGGGGAAGCGGTCGAGGAAGGCGTTGACGGCGTCGTGGAACCCGTGCGGCAGGTCCTCGCGGAGCCCGCCGATCCGGATGTAGCTCGGGAACAGGCGGAAACCGGCCAGCATCTCGTTGATGTTGAGCAGCAGCTCCCGCTCGCGGAAGCAGTACATCATCATCGTGATGGCGCCCACCTCCATGCCGTGGGTGCCGAGCCACACGAGGTGGCTGGAGATGCGCTGCAGCTCCGCGATGAGCACCCGGATGTCCTGGACCCGTTCGGGCACCTCGATGCCGAGCAGCTTCTCCACGGACATCACGTACGCCAGCGCGTTGGACTGCGGCCCGAGGTAGTCCATGCGCTCGACGAGCGGGACGACCTGCTGCCACTTCTTCTGCTCGGCGGTCTTCTCGATGCCGGTGTGCAGGTAGCCGATCGTGGGCTCCGCGCTCACGATCTGCTCGCCGTCGAGTTCGACGACGAGCCGCAGCACGCCATGGGTGGCGGGATGCTGCGGCCCCATGTTGACCGTCATCGTTTCGGTGCGAATTTCAGCCATATCCGGGCTACAGGCTCCAGGCTACGCAAGCACGCTCAGGTTCCATCGCTCACCATGGGGTCACGCAGCCTGCAGTCTGAGGCCTGCAGCCTGCCCCCGCGCGTCAGGCGTCCCCGGCCAGCGCGCGCTCGATCTCGTCACACAACACGTGGAGCACGGTGAGGTGCACCTCCTGCACGCGTGCGGTGTCGCCGTCGGGCACCGCCAGCACCTCGTCGGCCTCCAGGCCCAGCGGCCCGGCGTCGGCCCCCGTCAGCGCGACCACCGCCACACCGAGCGCCCGGGCCGTCTGCGCCGCCGCGATCACGTTGGGCGACCTGCCGCTCGTCGAGATCGCCAGCAGCACGTCGCCCTGCCGCCCTACCGCTTCCACCTGTCGCGCGAACACGCGATCGAACCCGTAGTCGTTGCCGATCGCGGTCAACACGCTCGTATCCACCGTCAGCGCCAGCGCCGCCAGTGCCTTCCGCTCGCGGCGAAACCGCCCGCTCAGCTCCGCGGCGAAGTGCTGACTCTCGGCGGCGCTGCCGCCGTTGCCGCAGGCCAGCACCTTGCCCCCGCCCACCAGGGCGTCCCGCATTCGCACCACGGTCCGCGCGATTCCGTCCACGAGGACCGGCGCCGCCCGGCGATGCGCCTCGGCCGTTCCGTCGAAGGCCTCGAGGCACCGCGCGGCGACGGCATCGCTCATTGCACCTTGAAGCCGGCGCTCGTCCCGGCGGCTCGCTTCTGCCGCTCGATGTTGCGCACGAACTCCTCTTCGGTGACCTGCAGGGCCGCACCGACGTCCACGGCCTTGTGAATCTGTACCGGGTAGTCCTTGCGGGCCGGATGCCCCTCCCAGTCCTCGGGCATCAGGATGCGCCGCAGATCGGGATGCCCCTCGAAGGCGACCCCGAACAGATCGAACACCTCGCGCTCGTACCAGTTGGCGTTGGGATACTGGCGCGTGATCGTCGGCAGGCGCGGGTCGTCGCCGCCCACGCGCGCCTTGACGCGCAGGCGCTGCGCCGGCGGCACGCCCGGGCCGAGCGCCTCGGGTCCCATCGACACGAAGTGGTAGACCACCTCGAAGCGCGGCTCCTGCGGCCAGACGTCGGCAGCCGTCAGTTCCGCGAGCGCCTGGAAGCGCAGCGCGGGATGCTCGCGCAACTGGCGGGCCACGCGGTCGATGGCCTCGGCCGGCACCACGATCGCGGGCTGGTCCACGGAGGGCACCTCTTCGATCACCACGTCCGGCAGGGCTTGCCGGAGCGCATCCAGTCGGGTCGCGATGTCCATGGGAATCAGCCCCTGTTCATCAGCGGCTGCGGCGTCCGGGCCATCTTCCGCTGGAGCTGGACGATCCCGTAGATGAGCGACTCGGGACGCGGCGGACACCCGGGCACGAACACGTCGACCGGCACGACCTGATCCACGCCCTGGACGATGGCGTAGTTGTCGAAGACGCCGCCGACCGAGGCGCAGGCCCCCATGGAGATGACCCACTTGGGCTCGGGCATCTGGTCGTAGACGCGCCGCAGGGCCGGCGCCATCTTCCGCGACAGCCGGCCGGCCACGATCATCAGGTCCGCCTGGCGCGGCGAGCCGCGGAAGACCTCGGCGCCGAAGCGCGCGATGTCGTACCTGTTGGCCGCCATCGCCATCATCTCGATGGCGCAGCAGGCCAGGCCGAAGGCGACAGGCCAGATGGCCGATCGGCGGGCCCAGCCGACGAGCTTGTCGACGGTGGTCGTGAGAACGGGAATCTCGATATCAGCCATGTGTGTGCGGACCGTCAGTTCCTTCGACCCGTGCCAGCGGCACTCAGTCCCTGGTGTTCCAGTCCAGCGCGCCCTTCCGCCAGACGTACACGTACCCGGTGATCAGGATCAGGAAGAACACCAGAATCTGGACGAATCCGGTCCAGTGCAGCTCTCGCAACGCGACGGCCCACGGGTACAGGAAGGCCACCTCGATGTCGAACAGCAGGAAGATCATCGCCACCAGGTAGAAGCGGACCGACATGCGCTCGCGCGCGTCGCCGACGGGCGGCATGCCGCACTCGTATGGCGCGAGTTTCTCGGCCGTGGGGTTGCGCGGCCCGAGGAACTGCGACAGGAACACGTTGCCCGCGGCGAACGAGAAGCCGAGGGCCATCAGCAGCAGAACCGGAAGCCAGCCGTCCATGCGAGTCGGTCGCCGCGTGCGCGGCAGAGGTGGCGCTTGTGAAAATTTGCGCAAGCGTGGCCGCGTGTGCCCATCACACGCGCCCTCGTAGCGCTCCGTCCAGCGGCTTTCACGCCAGCCGAACCCGTAGATGCTAGCCCGCCTCGGCCACATCTGCAATCACCGTCGGTGCTGGAAGGGCTGGGAGCCAGTCGCCGCGACACCGCAACCGGTCGCGATCGCACCCGTCGAACCCGCTCCTCGCCCGCCTCCCGACTCTCGACTCCCGACTCCCGAACCCCGACTCCCGACTCCCGAGGCCCACGCCCCGCGCCGTCACCTGGGCATCGCCCAGCACAGCCGCCAGGCGTCGCCCGACGCCGAGTCCCAGGCCCAGGCATCGACCTCGCCCGGCGCCAGCGGGGCGTCGGAAGACCACCAGGCCGGCTGGCGGAAACCGCTCAGCGTGGCCGCCCCGCTCGAGGTCGCCGCTGCCACGTCCGGCCGCCAGCGCACGGTGAGCGCCGCTGCCAGCGGCGACGCCTGACCGCCGCCCGCCCGTGTGAACACGACGCGATCCGCAGGCCGCGACGCCCCGGGGACGACCGCCCACCCCGCGATGAGCGGCTGATTCGGCGAGGGCCAATGATCCACATAGCCGGCCTCGCACGACGCCGCTTCCCGCCAGGCGTCCACCCGGACCGGGGTCGCGGGGTCCAGCGCCGGCACCAGCGGGTCGGCCACCTGCCGGGAGTCCGCTCCTGGCACCACCGTGGTCAGGCGGGCGGGGCCAGTCACAACGTAGCCCCAGCCGTCGGAGGCCGAGACGGTCGCGCTTCGTGGCCGCGCCAGGCGGTCCAGTGCCCCGGCTGCCTCGTCGATGAGCCCCTCGGGCGACTCGGCAACCGGACTCACGAGAATCCCCTGGGCGAGCAGCGACGGCCACACGCGCACCGCGCGGGCACCCAGAGCGCCAGACAGGCGTACCTCGAGTCCAGGCGGGCTGAGGGCGATCCGCTGCAGGCTCGCCAGGGCCGTCCTGGCGACAGGCAGGTGGAGGCGAAGACGCCCACCTGGGGGAGGCGCCGGCAGTGGGATCTCGGCGCCGAGCGACCACGCAACGCTCACGGTCGACGTCTCGGCAAGCGACAGCGGCTGCGCGCGCCTGGCGAGCACGAGCAGGTCGTTCGCCCGGCCGACGGGTTGGTACGCTCGCCAGATGGCCTCGCGGGTGCGCGGTTCGTCGAGCCAGCACCTGTCGTCGACGCACGTCGCGAACGCGGCCACCAGCAGTACGTCCGGTGCCCGGGCCGACAGGAAGTGGGTCGCATTCCACTCGTCGAGCGACGGATGGGATGCGATGTACCCCTGGAAGGTCGGACGAGGGCGCCACCGGATGCCCGGTTCCCGCGTGACCAGCACCAGGTCGGGTGACAGGACGTCGACAGTGCGCCCGGCCAGCGCCGCGACCCAGCCTGCGGGCAACCGCGGCACGTGACGGGTGTCGGCCTCGGTGAGGTCGCCACGCCAGAGGGCCCTGGCATACGCGCGGGAGGCCGCTGCATGCGCCCGCGGCTGGCCCAGGGGATGTGGAACCTGCAGCGCCCACGTGAGGGCCACCACCACGATGCCGGCCGCCATCGCTGGCGTTCTGAGCGCCGGTGATGCCCCGGCGGCCATGACGAGCGCTGCGCCTGGCAGGGCCCGCAGGGCCATGGCGGCGTGTCCGACGTCGGCGCGGACGAACCCCTGCTTGATGGCGACAGCCGCGAGGCCGCACGCGACCAGCACCGCGAGCCTGTCGGCCGCCACCATGCCTCGCGTGGACGCCCACAGGCCGGCCAGGAACAGCGTTCCGATCGCCGCGACACTGGCCCACCAGGCGCGGACCACGCCGGCGTCGGCAAACGCCACGGCCTGCGAGTCCTGGTATCCGGAAGCCACGCGTGCGCTCCAGCGGGCGAAGTCCGGCAGGCTGACGGGCACGACGGCGGCGCCCGCGCCCACGACCAGCACCGGCAGGGCCAGGGCGGCCATCATCAGCCCCGGGCGGCGGCTCGCCCACGCGCGCCATGCCAGCCAGGCGGCCGTGACTCCCGGAACGATCAGCCCCGTGTTGGCCTTCATCAGGAAGGTCAGGCTCGCGAGCCCGACGCCGGCCAGGGCCAGCCACGGGGCCGACGTGGCGCGGCGCGATCGGCCGTCGCGTCCGGCATCGGTGTCTGGGCTGGCGCCGGCGGCCACGCACGCGAGGCCCAGCCAGGAGACCGCCATCGGCAGGTCCATGCCGCCGAGGTACGGGCAGCAGCTGACCAGCGCCGCGGCGAGCAGGCCCTGCAACGCCAGGCCTCCGCGGCGTCCTCCCAGCCGCCAGGCGAGCCACCCGCAGAGCGCCAGCAGCGCCAGGTCGATTGCCGGCAGCGTCCACCCCAGCCCCGCGGGCGGCACCCGCGTGACGAGAAATCCGAGCGGACCGTGGGTGAAGATGACGTCCCGCCCGAAGACATCTCCCTGCTCGACCGCGGCTCGGAGCCCGTCCTGCCAGGAGGGGTCGAGGCCCGCGCCGACGAAGCCATGCCCCAGCGAGGGCCAGGCGGCAGCCAGCGCCAGCGCGGTGCCCGTCGCCCGCGTCAGCGACAGGGCGGCGGGTCCGTGTGTCATTTCGGGCACAATCCTACGCGATGCGCCTCGCGTGGTTTTCGCCGCTCCCTCCCGTGCACTCGGGCATCGCGGCCTACAGCGTCGACGTGCTGGACGGCCTGCGCTGGCGGCACCAGGTCGACCTGTACGTCGAGGACCGCGTGTGGCAGGCCGCCGGCGGCCACATGCATGCGGGGCGAGGACCGCACACGGTGCCGCTCGAGGGCCCGTTCGGCCTGCCCCTGTTCCGGGCCTACGATTTCGCCGTGGCGCACGAACGCGCGCCGTACGACCTCGTCGTGTACCAGATGGGCAACGCCGGCTGCCACCGGTATCAGTGGCCGTATCTGCTGCGATGGCCGGGACTCGTGGTGCTGCACGACGCGGCGCTGCACCACGCGCGGGCGCAGGCGCTGCTCCTCGACGGGCGGGCGGACGACTACCGCGCGGAGTTCCGGTTCAACCACCCGGGCATCGACCCGCGGGTCGCCGACTTCGTGGTCGAGGGCCTCGAGGGCTCGCCGTACTACCTGTGGCCGATGCTGCGCCTGGTCATGAGCCGGGCGCGCGCGGTCGCCGTCCACAGCGGGCCGCTGCGCGACGCGCTGGCCGAGGAGTTCCCGGAGACGCCCATCACAACGGTGTCCATGGGCGTACCGGACCCTTGGCTCGGGAGCACGTCGAACGCGGAACGCAGAACGCCGACTGCCGAAGAACAGACGGCAACCGGCAGCCCGCCGCCGAAGGCTTCGGCGCGCCCAGGCCGGCCAGCGGTAACCGGACCCGGGGTGGCGATGACGGCCTGGGACGGGGCGCAGGTGGCCGGCTGGGACAGCCGGCCCTACCTAACCCAGGGAGGGGCGCCCCCTTCGACTCCCGACTCCCGACTCCCGACTCCCGACGTTGCAGCGAGGGCCGAGGTCGTCCTGGCCGCGTTCGGCGTGATCACGCCGGAGAAGCGGATCCTGACGATCCTGCGAGCGCTCGCGGCCATCCGGGCGGAAGCGCGAGGCGTTCGCCTGCGGCTCGTCGGCGAGATCGGCGAGCACTATGCGCTCTGGAAGGACGTCGCCGCCACGGGCACGCGCGACCTGATCGAGGTGACAGGCTACGTGACGGACGAGCAGCTCGCCGCGGAACTCCGCGAGGCCGACGTGTGCCTCTGCCTCCGGTGGCCCACCGCCCACGAGACCTCGGCATCGTGGCTGCGCTGTCTCGCGGCCGGCAAGCCGACCGTCGTTCCCGACCAGCTCACCACCGTGGATGTCCCGACGCTGGACCCGCGGCACTGGCTGCTCAAGCACGATCGGACCGACGCCACTGTCGTCTTCCAGCCGCCAGACGCCACGCGCGCCGTGGCCGTCTCCATCGAGCTGCCCGACGAGGAAGCGATGCTGCGACAGGCCCTGCGGCGCCTGGTGGCCGACGCAGAGCTGCGCGCGTCGCTCGGACGCCGCGCGCGCGAGTGGTGGGACGCGCAGCACACGCTCGCGCGCATGCGGCGTGACTACGTTCGCGCGATCGAGTGGGCTGCGGCGCAGCCGGTACCTCCCTGGCCCGCCGACGCCCCCGCCCACCTGAGGCCCGATCCCGCAGCATGGGCCCGCAGTCTGGCCGGGCCCTTCGACGTGGACGTGGACATCCTGCGCTAGCCAGAACCAGACGTGGCGGCGCTCGCACTCCAGGCGTTTGGAGGCACGCGCTCGCCGGACAGGCGCGGGATGTCGGCCTCCGCTCGCGGCGCCGCGAGCGTGTTGATATCCTCGGAGACGGTCCCCGGCCCCGGTAACCGATTCCCGGGAACCGGTTACCGACTCCCGACTCCCGACTCCCGACTCCCGACTCCCGACTCCGTGACCATCCAACTCAACGGCGAACCTCACGACCTGCCGGGGCCACTGACGGTGGCGGCACTGCTCGCCCGTCTGGACATCGACGGGCGACGGGTCGCCGTCGAGCTCAACGAGGTGGTCGTCAAGCGGGCCGCCTACGAGGACACGCTCGTGGGCGACGGTGACGCCGTCGAGGTGGTGAACTTCGTGGGCGGAGGCTAGCGTGATGGCACTCCGCGCGAACGGCCCGGTACTCGGCCTGGTCGCCGTGAGCCTGCTGGCCGCCGCGCACGCGGCGACGCACGCCGTGGTCCGCCCCATCTACCAGGTGTCCGACGAGGTCGTCTACCTCGGGTCGGTGCAGGCGGCGGCCCTGTCGCCGGCAGCGGCCGGGCCCGCCAACGCGTGCCTCGCGCCGCCGGACGGGCGGTTCCTCGAGTTCCCGGCGACGACGAAGCCCGGATTCCGGCTGGTCAACGCCTGGCTCCTGAGGGGTCTCTGCGGGGTGGGCGTGCCGGGGTCCGCGCTCATCTGGCTGCGCCTCGCCCAATCGGTCTCACTCGCGGCTGTGGCGGGGTGCGCGTGGGGCATGGCCATGGTCATCACCGGCCGGACCACCGACGCGCTGCTCGCGGGCGTGGCGGCCGCCTCTCACCCTGTGGCTGCCACGGTTGCGGGCGGCGTGACACCGGATGCCTGGGCCAATGCGTTCAGCGCCCTCGCCTTCCTGGCCGCGACGCGGCTCTCGATGGGCCGCTCTCGGTGGTGGGATCCGCTGCTGCTCGTCGCCGCAATCGTTGGGGCCTATGCCTGGAAGGACAGCACGACCTTCCTGCTGGCGCTCCCGGTGATGGTGCTGTGCGCCGGTCTTCCTGGCCTGATTCGACGATCGCCGCTGGGGTGGCTGGGACTGGCCGTCGTACCAGGCGTCGCGGCCGCGATCGGGGCCGCCTGGGCGTACTGGTTCCCCAGCCGCAGCATCGCGCGGGTCGACGCATCGGGGGCACTGCTCTCGCCGTTCGACTTCCTGCAGCAGGTGGTCGGGGACCTGTTGACGCAGGCCCAGGGGTTGCTCGCGAGTTCCTGGACGACACTGGGCAACTTCGGCGCGAGCGCGTTGACTGCCTCGGACACCGCGAAGGCGGTTGGCATCCTGCTGCTCGGTGCCGCGCTCGTTGGCATCGTCCAACGGCTCGCCACGGGTCGCAGGAGCGTCCCGGCCGCGCTCTGGCTCACGTGGGGTGTCAGCGGCGCGCTGTGCCTGGTGCAGCCATCGGTCCGGCAGGTGCTGCTCGGGACGCAGGACATCCACCAGGGTCGATGGCTCCTGCCTCTGCTGGCGCCCGCTGCCGTGGCCGTGGCCATCGGGGCGCTGGGCATCCGGGGGCTCGGCGCACGCGCCACGCCGCTGTGGTGCCTCGGCCTGCTTGTGGTCGCCTGGTCCGGACTCATCGAAACCGCCCGCTACTACTGGGAGGCCTACCCGTCGCTGCCGTACACCGCCGCCTTGTTCGTCCGTGGAACCGGCGGCGCGGTGCTCGACGACGTGCTGCTCCTCTCGACCATCCGCCACGGCGCGGCGCACCTGCCGCGCGTGCTGCCGATCCTGTGCCTGTCGCTGCTCGCCGTGCTGTCTGCGACGTGCGCATGGCTGGGCGCCGCGGCAATCTCCCGGCAGGATCCACCGACATGTCCGACACGCTGACCATCGCTGACCGTACCTTCACCTCCCGGCTTTTCGTCGGGACCGGCAAGTACCCTTCGCACGAGGTCATGCGGGACTGCCACGCCGCGTCGGGCGCCGAG
Source organism: uncultured Acidobacteriota bacterium (assembly GCA_963715265.1). Taxonomy (GTDB): domain Bacteria; phylum Acidobacteriota; class Vicinamibacteria; order Vicinamibacterales; family Vicinamibacteraceae; genus Luteitalea. The sequence goes on along the minus strand of CAVQRQ010000002.1, from coordinate 334,188 downwards.
ATCGTCACCGTCGCCGTGCGCCGGGTCAATCTCACCGACCGGAGCGGTACGTCCCTGATCGACTTCATCGCCTCGATCGTTGTTCATCCTGCCCAACACGGCTGGCGTGCTACACGGCGGCCGACGCGATCCGAACGGCGAGGCTGGGGCGAGAGGCGGGGCTGTCGAACTGGGTCAAGCTCGAGGTCATCGGCGACGAGCGCACGCTGTTCCCCGACAACGAGGCACTCATCGAGGCGACGAAGGTCCTGGTCAAGGAGGGCTTCGTGGTGCTGCCGTACACGACGGACGACCCCATCGTGTGCCGCAAGCTCGAGGACGCCGGCGCGGCTGCCGTGATGCCGCTCGGCGCGCCGATCGGCTCCGGGCTGGGCATCCAGAACCCCAACAACATCTCGATCATCAAGGAGTTCGCCAAGGTACCCGTCATCGTGGACGCCGGGGTCGGAACGGCGTCGGATGCCGCGATCGCCATGGAACTGGGCGCCGACGCCGTGCTGCTCAACACGGCCATCGCGCAGGCGGATCATCCGGTGCTGATGGCCGAGGCGATGAAGCACGCCGTGCAGGCCGGACGTCTCGCCTACCTCGCCGGGCGCATTCCCAGGCGACGGTACGCGACGGCCAGCAGCCCGCTGGGCGGCACCATCCACGCCGCGACGCGCGCATAATCGGGCGCGCATGTCCGAGGCCCGATTCAGCCGCTCGATCGACAAGGACCGCCTCGCGCGCCTCAAAGCCGCGCGCGAGGACGCCGATGCCGCGTACAACGCCGCGTTGTCGGCGCTGGACGCCGCCCTTCCCGTTCTCTCGACGCCGCCGGTGCCCGATGGGGGCGCGCAGGGAGCGCCCGACGAGACGCAGGTCACGGCCCTCAACGAGCGCTTCGCGATTCTGGCCGGCGTCCAGCCGCCCGGCGGCCTCAAGGGCCTCCTGCTCCGGCCGATCTGGAGCCTGCTGGCCCCGGTGCTCGCGCGCCAGGAAACCTTCAACGCCGCGCTCGTCGATCACGTCAACCGCAATGTGGCGGCGGCACGGTCGTCGCACGACGCCCTCGCGACCCTGGCCGCGACGGTGCGGGTCGAACTCGAACGCCTTGCCGCCTTCCACTCGGCGCTGATCGTGTACCTGCAGCAAATCACGCCCTACGTGGACACGAAGGACCACGAGTTCGACGGCCTGGCCACGAGGCGCGTCGAGGACGTGGGCGAGGCGGTGGAGACACTGCACCACCGCACCGTGGGTCCTGGCGGGGCCATCAGCGGCGTCGGCGACGAACTCAATCGGCGACTCGAGATGCTCGCCGTGCGCGAACGGCGCTATGAGGCCCGCGTGTCGGCACTCGACGCGGCACACGGCCAGCTCGCGCAGTCGCTCGGCGTGGTCACGCGCGCGACGCAGACGTTGAAGCGGGAAGTCGAGCGGATGCTCGCTCGGGAACCGGCAACCGGCGACCGGGAACAGGGACTCGAGTTTCGTAGGGACGGCTCGCCCCTGGGCGCCGAAGCCCTGGCGAAGGCGGCGAGCCGGCCGTCACCTGACGCCGCGGCGGTCGCTGACGGACCGCTCGGAGAGCGGTCCCTACCTACCGAGCCGGCCCTGCCAGCGACGACTTCGACCGACTCGTTCGCGACGGGCGGGATCGAGTCGTTCAAGTACGTCGGATTCGAGGACCAGTTCCGTGGGTCGGCAACGGTGATCCGCGACAGGTTGCGCGACTACCTCCCGCTGTTCATGGCGGGACAGGAGGTGCTCGACATCGGCTGCGGGCGCGGCGAGTTCCTCGATCTGCTCCGCCAGCAGGGCGTGCACGCGCGGGGTCTCGACATCAACCACGAGATGGTCGAGGTGTGCCGGCAGCGAGGCCTCGACGCGACCGAGGGCGACGCGCTCGCATACCTGCAGCACCTGGATGACGAGAGCCTCGACGGCATCTTCGCGGCGCAGGTGGTCGAACACCTCGCGCCTGACTACCTGATGCGATTGCTGCAGCGCGCCGGCGAGGTGCTGCGTCCCGGAGGCGTGCTCGCCCTCGAGACCGTCAACGTCGCCTGCTGGTTCGCGTTCTTCCAGAGCTACGTCCGCGACATCACGCACGTACGCCCGCTGCACCCGGATACCCTGGCCTACTTCGTCCGTGCCAGTGGCTTCCCGCACGTGGACGTGCGGTTCCGGTCACCGTATCCCGAGGCGCACAAGCTGCAGCACGTGGCCGGCGGGGATGCGCTGCACTACACGGTCAACGCGAACGTGGACAAGCTCAACAGCCTCCTGTTCACGCATCTCGACTACGCGGTCATCGCGACAAAGCCGTAGCGCGCGGGCCGGGCTCGTCGCCTCCGCCCAGTCTCCGTGCCCAAGGGCGAGCAGGCCCTGCCATCGTCTCGTCTATACTTTCCGGATCGGCCCGACGACGGGCTCGAGCCAATCCACGATGACGACGCACCGTGCGCTGTTGACCGCCCTGGCCCTCGCGGGGCCCCTCACGCTTGCCCTCGGTGCCCAGCGCCTGCCCTCGCGCCTCGGAGCGCCCGTCGGTCCCCCGCCGAAGACGGCCCCGGCGCCAGCCACACCCGGTGCCAAGGCGCCTTCGACGCCGGCTCGGCCCGCAGGCCCCGAGAAGATCGTGCCGTTCCGACCGGGCGAGACCCTGACCTACGATGTGTCCTGGTCAGACTATCTGACTGCCGGTTCCGCCACGCTCACCGTGCGCGACAAGCGAGCGTCGTTCGGATCGACGGCGTACTACCTCGTCGCTGAAGGGCGCCCGACGCCCCTGCTGTCGAAGCTCTACGCGGTCTACTACAAGGCCGACTCGCTCGTGGACGCCTACACGCTGTTCCCGCAGCGCGGGTCGGTGTTCAGCCAGGAGAACGGACGCCAGCGCATGAAGGAGACCCGGTTCGACCAGGCGAAACGGGAAGCCACCTTCCAGATGCGCACGACGACCACGATGACGCAGGACCAGGAGTTGCCCGGTCCCACGCACGACGGCCTCTCGGCGCTGACAGCCATGCGGACGCTCCCGTTCGCGCCGGGCGCTGCCAGCACGTTCGGCGTCTCCGACTCGGGGTACCTGTACCGCGTGTCCGCAAGGGTGACCGGCAAGGAGACGATACAGAGCGGCATGGGATCGACGGCGGCCTGGAAGGTCGTGCCGGCCATCCGCGACGCGAAGGGGCAGCCTGTCGGGCGAGGCCTCGCCGTGTGGATCTCCGACGACGCGCGGCGGTTGCCGGTGCGCATCCAGGCGCAGTTGCCCGTCGGGTCGTTCGTGCTGACACTCCGCGAGGCGCGATGACGCCGCGGCGCGTGCTCGTCACCGGCGGCGCCGGCTTCGTCGGCTCGGCGCTCGCGCTGCGAGCCAGAACGGAGTGGCCTGACGCGACGGTCACGGCACTCGACAATCTTCGGCGCCGTGGCAGCGAGCTGAACCTCGCGCGTCTGCGCGACGCCGGCGTCGCGTTCGTCCACGGCGACATCCGCTGCCCTGCTGATCTCGCGCCGCTCGGTCGCGAGCTGGACCTGCTGCTCGAGTGCTCGGCCGAGCCCTCGGTGCTGGCGGGGTACGACGGCGATCCAAGCTACGTCGTGGACACCAACCTCGGCGGCACCGTGCACTGCCTGGAGCTGGCCCGCCGGGCGCGTGCCGCACTGGTGTTCCTCTCCACGAGCCGTGTGTATCCGGTTGCCGCCCTCAACGCGATTGGGACGGACGACACGCCGACACGCGTCGAGATCGCGGCGCAGCAGGAGCTGCCGGGCGTGAGTGCGGCCGGCATCAGCGAGGACTTCCCGCTCGCCGGTACCCGATCGATCTACGGCGCCACCAAACTCGCCTCCGAGTTGCTCATCGCCGAGTACGGGGAGGCCTTCGGACTGCGGACGATCGTCAACCGTTGCGGCGTCATCGCCGGGCCCTGGCAGATGGGCAAAGTCGACCAGGGCGTCTTCTCGCTGTGGATGGCGCGCCATCTCCAGGGCGGATCGCTCACGTACAACGGGTGGGGCGGCGACGGCCGGCAGGTGAGAGACCTCCTGCACGTCGATGACCTCGCCGACCTCGTGGTGGCCCAGGTGACGGCCCTCGAACGGCTGGACGGCTCGACGTTCAACGTCGGAGGTGGCCGCGCCTGCAGCCTGTCGCTCCTCGAGACCACGGCGCTCTGCGAGGGAATCACGGGACGCCGGATCGCCATCGGTCCGGTGCCCGACACGCGCCAGGCCGACATCCGGCTCTACCTCACCGACAACGCCCGCGTCATGGCCGCGACCGGGTGGGCGCCCCGACGGACGGCAGAAGACGTGCTGCGCGATCTGCACGCCTGGATGACAGCGCACGCGGACGCGCTCCGCGCCGCCGGCGTGTGACGGGCGCCGACCCGAACGATACACTTCCCTCATGGCAGTGGCCCTGGTCACAGGCTCGGCAGGCCTGATCGGTTCGGAAGCCGTCGATTCCTTCGTCGCCCGCGGGTTCGACGTCGTGGGCGTCGACAACGACATGCGGCGGCGCTTCTTCGGCGACGAGGCGTCGACGGCATGGCAGCGCGCCGAACTCGAGCGGCGGCACGGGCCGCGCTACCGCCACGAGGATCTCGACATCCGCGACGCGTCTGCCGTGATGACCCTGCTGGCGCGATACGGATCGGACGTCACGGCGGTCATCCACACGGCCGCGCAGCCCTCGCACGACTGGGCCGCCCGCGAGCCGTTCACCGACTTCGCGTGTCAACGCGGTCGGCACGCTCAATCCTGCTCGAGGCCTGCCGCGAGCACTGCCCCGAGCACGGTGTTCATCTTCACGTCGACCAACAAGGTGTACGGCGACACGCCGAACCGCCTCCCGCTCGTCGAGCAGGAGACGCGCTGGGAGATCGACCCCACGCACCCGTACGCCGAGGGCATCGACGAGTCGATGAGCATCGACCAGTCCACGCACTCGCTCTTCGGCGCGTCGAAGGTCGCCGCCGACGTGCTGGTGCAGGAGTACGGACGGTACTTCGGGATGAAGACGGGCGTGCTTCCGCGGCGGCTGCCTGACGGGGCCGCACCACTCCGGCACCGATGCTGCACGGCTTCCTGGCCTACCTGATGAAGTGCGCCGTCACGGGCACGCCGTACCGGGTATTCGGCTACAAGGGCAAGCAGGTGCGCGACAACATCCACAGCGCCGACCTCGTGCGCGCCCTCCACGCGTTCGTCGATGCGCCGCGCGTCGGCGAGGTCTACAACATCGGCGGGTCGCGCTTCTCGCACTGCTCGATGATCGAGGCCATCGCGCTCTGCGAGGAGATCGCCGGGCGCTCGCTGTCGTGGACGTACGAGGAGAAGAACCGCATCGGTGACCACATCTGGTACGTGAGCGACATCGGCAAGTTCAAGCGGCACTATCCGTCGTGGGTGCAGCAGCACGACGTCCGCTCGCTGCTCGCGGACATCCACGACAGGAACGTCGAGCGCTGGCAGGCGCCGCTCTCACGATGACGATGGACGTCCAGGCGATTTACGAGCGCCGCTTCGCCGATTCGCTGGAGTTCCGCCGCGGCATGTGGGACGTGCTGTGCCGCGAGTTCTTCCAGCAGTACGTCCCGCGCGATGCCACTGTCGTCGAGATCGGTGCCGGCTACTGCGAGTTCATCAACCATATCCGCGCCGGCCGGAAGATCGCCGTGGACCTCAATCCCGACACGCGCAAGCACGCGGCCGGCGACGTCGAGGTCGTGACCACGTCCACGTCGCGCATCGCGGGACTCGGGGACGGCGTGGCCGACGTCGTGTTCGCGAGCAACTTCCTCGAGCACCTGTCGCGGCCCGACATCCTCGCGACGATGCGCGAAGTGCGCCGTGTGCTCAAGCCCGGGGGCCGGTTCCTGATCCTGCAGCCCAACATCCGGTACTGCAAGGAGGACTACTGGCAGTTCTTCGACCACCTCACCCCGCTCTGCGAACGCAGCCTCACCGAAGCACTCGAAATGAGCGGCTTCCGGGTCGTGTCGATGCTCGGGCGCTTCCTCCCGTTCACCACGCACGGCCGGCTGCCGAACTCGCTCGTGCTGCTGCGCCTGTACCTGAAGCTGCGTCCGGCCTGGCGCATCTTCGGGCAACAGAGCTTTGCGGTCGCCGCGCCTCGTGAGTGATCGCCTGCCTGTCCTCTCGCTGGTGATTCCCGCCCACAACGAGGCCGAGGGGATTGCGTCGACGCTGCGCGCCTTCGCCGGCCGGCTCCGGCAGGAGGCGATCCCATTCGAGATCGTCGTCGTCGACGACCACAGCACCGATGGCACCGCCACGGCGCTCGCCAACCTGATCCCGGAACTGCCCGAGTTGCGGCGCGTGGAGAATCCCCGGAGCGGCGGGTTCGGCCACGCGGTCATCGCCGGCCTGGAGGCCTTCGCCGGCGACGCTGTGTGCATCGTCATGGCCGACGCGTCCGACGACCCGGGCGACGTCGTCACCTATTACAGGGAGATCGAGCGCGGCGTGGACTGCGTGTTCGGGTCTCGCTTCGTGCGCGGCGCGCGCGTCGTCGACTACCCCGTGCACAAGCTGGTGTTCAACCGCCTGGCCAACACCTTCATCCGGTTGCTGTTCGGGATCGGGCTCAACGACGTGACCAACGCGTTCAAGTGCTATCGACGGGAAGTCATCGCCGGCTGTTCACCGCTGCTCAGCAAGCACTTCAACCTCACCGTGGAACTTCCGCTGAAGGCGATCGTCCGCGGGTACTCGTACTCGGTCGTCCCGATCAACTGGTACAACCGCACCACCGGCGTCTCCAAGCTGAAGATCCAGGAGATGGGCAGCCGCTACCTGTTCATCGTGCTGTACGTGTGGCTGGAGCGGCTGCTGTCGCGGGGCGATTACCGGCGGCCGAGCGCACCCACAGCCGCCCCGAAGGATCGATAGGGAGACGGCGCGCCAGACGACACCGAGAGCCGGCGTTACGGCGCTACGGCGCGGTGATGTCGCTGGCCGCGTGCAGGCTCGAGACGAAGGTCGGCAGCGCCTCCGACAGCAGGTGATGGATCGCCAGCGCGTCGCCGCGATCGGCTGCCGCCGACAGGGCGCCGACGGCGCGGGCGAGTCGGTCGCCCTCGAGCGGCGGGCCTGGCTCCTGAACGCGGAACACGTCGCCACCACCGACAGGATCCAGGCGGCTCCCCGGCTCCCAGAGTTCCTCGGTGAGCTTCTCGCCCGGACGCAGCCCGGTGAACACGATGCGGACGTCGCCGCCGGCGTGGCCCGACAGCCGGATCAGGTCCTCGGCGAGGTCCACGATACGCACCGGCTCGCCCATGTTGAGCACGAACAACTCGCCGCCCCGCGCCAGGCCGCCGGCCTTCAGCACAAGGTAGGAGGCTTCGGGGATGGTCATGAAGAAGCGGGACATCTCCGGATGCGTCACCGTGACCGGGCCGCCTGCCTCGATCTGGCGGCGGAAATGGGGAACGACGCTGCCGCGGCTGCCGAGGACGTTGCCGAACCGCACCGCCATGAACCGGCGACCGCTGCGACGCGCGGCGTCACGCACGATCATCTCTGCCATCTTCTTCGACGCGCCCATCACGCTGCTCGGCGCGACGGCCTTGTCCGTGGATACGAGGACGAAGCGCTCCACGCCGGCTTCGAGCGCGGCGTCCACCAGCAGTTGCGTCCCGCGCACGTTGTTGGTGATGGCCTCGTTCGGGTGGCTCTCCATGAGCGGCACGTGCTTGTGCGCCGCGGCGTGGAAGACCACGGCAGGCCGGTGCTCGGCGAGGATTCGCTTCAGGGCAGCGCCGTCGCGGACGTCGGCGATCACGGGCACGATGCGGACGGCCGGATACTGTTGCGACAACTGCCCGGCGATGTCGAAGATGCTGTTCTCGCCGTGCCCGAGCAGCACGAGGGTGGACGCATGGGCGCGCGCGGCCTGCCTGCACAACTCGCTGCCAATCGACCCGCCTGCGCCCGTCACCAGCACCACCCTGCCTGACAGGTACCGCGCCGTCTCGGGATTGGCCTGCACCTGCGTCCGGCGGAGCAGGTCGGCGATGTCGACGGTCCGCAGCCTGGTGACGCTGACCCCGCCATCCAGCAGTTCGAAGACGCCCGGCAGCACGCGGGCCGGCACGCCGGCCTCGCGCGCGGCGTCGGCGAGCCGGCGCAACACGGCGCCCGGCGCCGTCGGCATCGCGATGACGACCTCGTCCACGCGGTAGTCGACGACGACGCGGGGCAGCGCCTCGAGCGGCCCGAGCACGCGCAGGCCATGGATCCGCTTGCCCAGCTTCACCGCGGCATCATCGATGAAGCCCACCGCCTCGAGCCCGAGTTGGGGATTGCGGTGGAGTTCACGCAGCACCATCGCGCCCGCGTCGCCGGCGCCGGCGATCAACACGCGTCGGGTGGACTCGCTGTCGGGAGCGGCAGCCCTGGGTGCGCGCGCCTCGGCGTAGACCCGGACGGCGATGCGGACGCCGGCCACGGCCAGCAGCGTGAGCGTCCAGTCGATCGCCGGCACCGAACGCGGGAACGCCTGGACCACACCCAGCCCCATGGCCGCAAAGGCGCTGAGCGCGAACATCACGCTCGCCACGGTCACCGCCACGCAGATCGTCAGCAGGTCGGGCAGGGCCACGTAGCGCCAGTACCGCGCATAGAGGCCGAACGCGTAGAAGACAGGGAGCTTGACGAGCGGCGCCACCACCATCGAGAACCGCACCGCGTCGGCAAACGGGTGTCCGGGCGAGAACGGCGCCAGCCAGTCGAGCCGCAGCACGAAGGCGGCGGCCGCGCACAGGATGACGGCGAGAAAATCGGCAAACAGGATGTAGCGGTTCCGCACGGGCTCAGGATTCCAACGATGATGGTAGCGCCACCGTGACGCCGGCGCGCTCCCGCCGGCGGACCAGGAGCCACAGTGAGGCGGCCGCGACCGCAAGGGCCAGCGGAACCACGAAGGCCTGGCCCTGCGGGCCGTCGACCTGGACGGTCCAGATGGCCAGCAGCCCACCGACCGCGGCCAGGCTCATGTACAGCGCCGCGACCTGCCCGTGCCGAGGCCGCTCTGGCGCCAGTCGCTGGTAGAGGTGGCTTCGATGCGCCTGCCAGACAGGCTCGCCCTGGATGAGCCTCCGGACGAGCGTCACTGTCGTGTCGAACACGAAGGGCCACACGAGCAGCACGCCCGGCACCCATGCGGCCGTCCCCCCGAGCAGGACCGGACACGCCGCCAGGAGGAACCCGAGCAGCGCGCTCCCGGCATCTCCCATGAAGATGGACGCCGGGGGCCAGTTGTGGCCCAGGAATCCAGCCGCACTCCCTGCCACGAGTGCCCCGGCGAGAACGAGCGCCGGCGCCTGGAGCGCGCCCCCGACGAGGATCCAGCCCAGTCCGGCCACGAGGGCCTGCCCGCCAGCGATGCCGTCGATCCCATCCATGAAGTTGAAGGCATTGATGAAGCCGGCGACCCAGAGCAGCAGGACCGTCGCGCCCAACCAACCCGGCAGCGGGAACGCGCGGGCCCCGAGCACCACGGCCTCGAGCGGCCCGACCACCGCGAGCACCGCAACGGCTGCCCCGAGGTGAACGGCGAACCGGACGCCGGCAGGCATCGGCCTGAGGTCGTCCACGAGGGACACGATGGCCACGATGGCCCCGACGCCGGCAAGCACCCACCAGGACTGGGAGGGAACGCCCGCTGCCCCGCGCACGGCTGCGACACCCATGCCCCCCACGAGCACCAGTGCGAGGGCGGCGCCACCAAGCCTCGGTGTGGGGCTGACGTGCGAGCTGCGCGCGTTCGGGTGGTCGTAGAGATGCCATCTCACCGAGGCCCGCTTCACGACGGCGACGAGGATCCAGGAGAGCGTCGCGGCGGCCAGGGCGACCGTGAAAATGGGGAACATGCGCTATTCTTAGCGGTCGGCCCACAGCGGCCGAACCGCCCCATTGTACGTGCCGCCGGGGCCCTCGTTGATGCGACGCGCCCAGCTGTACTTCCACACCCTCCGCTACCTGCGTCCAGGACAGGTTCCCGCTCGCGCGCGGCTGCGCGTGGGCCGGGCGGTGCGCGAATGCGCGCCAGGGCTGACGGGCCGCTGGCGGAAGCACAGGGGTGCGCGCATCCCACTCCCGGACGTTCCGCCGCCGGTCTCGGCCCCTCGGCCGCTGGACGCCGAGGGCATGGCGCAGGTCAAGCAGGTGGCCGAGGCGTGGCAGGCCGGTACGCCACGCTACCTCAACACGTCCGTGTCAGTCGGGTGGCCGCCCAGATGGGCGGCCACGGACGCCTCGCAACTGTGGCGCTACCACCTCCACTACTTCGACGAGGCCCCCCTGCTGGCCCAGGGCGACGCCGATGCCCGTGAGACCCTCCGCACCCTCGTATCGCATTGGGCGGACAGCGTGCCCTGCGGTGCGCGCGAGCACAGGGACGCGTGGCACCCGTACGTGGTCTCGCTGCGCCTGGTCAACTGGTTGCTCGCGTGGATCTACGCCCCGTCCGTGTTCGCGGACGATCGGCGCGTGGCCGACAGCCTGCGCGACCACGCCGTGTTCCTGGGTGCCAACCTCGAGACCGACGTCGGCGGCAACCACCTCCTGAAGAACCTCAAGGCACTCGCCATCGCCGGGGCCTGCTGGCCAGGCTGGCAGGCGCCCGCCGCGACGCTGGACCCGTTTGTCGCCGCGCTGCGGGCACAGCTCCTCGCCGACGGAGTCCACTACGAACGCTCCCCGATGTATCACTGCCAGGTACTGGGGGACGCGATCGAGGTCTTGCTCGTGCTGCGTGCGACCGGACACGAGCAGCCGGACGCGCTGCGGTCCGAGGTCGGCCGGATGGTCGAGGCGCTGCGCGGTCTGACGCATCCCGACGGGGACATCGCCCTGCTCGGCGACAGCGCCCTCGACATGTCGTTCGCGCCGTCGGAACTCGAAGCGGCATGGGGGGACCTGCTGGACGTGCCGACCCCCGACCGCCCGGCACTGCGGCACCGGCCGCTGCTGCGCCACGCTGCGGCGGACGCCCGGACGTCGCGGCCGTCAGGGCCTCTGGTGCCCGACGGTCCTCTCCGTGTGCACGCGGCGCGCCATCCCGACATGCACAGCGGCCTCGTCGTGCTGGCCAGCCCGCGAGTCCACGTGCTGGCCGACGTGGGCGCACTCTGCCCGGACGAACTTCCGGCTCACGCCCAGGCCGATACGTTCACGTTCGAACTGTCGCTCGACAGCCTGCGGCTGATCGTCGATGCCGGCGTGGACGAGTACGCGCCGGGCCCCTGGCGCACCTATTACCGCAGCACGCCCGCCCACAACACCGTGAGCGTCGATGGCGAGGATTCGAGCGAGTGCTGGGGCAGCTTTCGCGCGGCCCGTCGTGCGCGCGTGGCCGGCGCAACCCTCACGACACGCGGTGGATGGCGGACGCTCTCGGGGCGGCACGACGGCTACCGCCGGCTCGCCTCGCCTGTCACCCACGAGCGGACGTTCGCGCTGCACGAGACTGGCGTGTTCGTCGTCCGCGACGCGCTGGAGGGACCCGGTGCCCACCGGATCGACACCTTCCTCCACCTGCACCCCGAGACCGACGTGCAGCCGGGCGCTGGCGCGAACGACCTGATCCTGCGCCGCCGGCAGGCAGCGGTTCGCCTGGCATGGTCCGGGCACGTGCCCCCGGTCGTCAGGTCAGGCGTCGTCTCGCCGCCGCAGGGCTGGTACGGCGAACGCTTCGGCGCAAGGCGGCCCGCGCCCGTGCTGATCTGGTCGGCCACCGGCCCGGAGCCTCGTCTCTCGGCGTTCGCGCTGGCGCCCCTGGACGTGGCCCCGGTCGCGGCCGGCTTCGAAGTGTCTCCTGCCGGTGTCGTCTCGGCGGGCAGGGGCACGCCGTCGCTCGATGCGTTCACCCCGCCGGAGTCCTCCTGATGCGGATCGCCTTCATCTGCCAGTTCTTTCCGCCGGAACTCGGGGCACCCTCGGCGAGGGTGAGCGAACTGGCGCGCGCCTGGACGGCTGCGGGGCACGAGGTGACCGTCGTCACAGGCATGCCGAACCATCCCACGGGCGTCCTGCCGCCCGCGTACAGGGGCGTCAGTTACGTGGAAGAGGACTTCCACGGCGTGCGGGTGTTGCGCAACTGGGTCTACGCCACGCCCAACGAGGGCTTCGTCAAGCGGACGATGAACCACCTGTCGTTCATGCTGTCGAGCCTCTGGTACTCGACGACGAGGCTGCGCGGTGCCGACGTGATCGTCGTCTCGTCCCCGACGTTCTTCGTCGTGATCTCGGCCTGGCTGATGAGTCGGGTACTGGGCGTGCCGTATGTCTTCGAGGTGCGCGACCTCTGGCCCGGCATCTTCGTCGAACTCGGGATCCTGAAGAATCGCCTGATCATCCGCGTGCTCGAGGGACTCGAGCTGTTTCTCTATCGTCGCGCGGCGCGCGTCGTCGTCGTGACCGATTCGTTCAGGGACATCCTGGTGGCCCGAGGCCTGCCACCGACGCACGTCGAGGTCGTCACCAACGGGGTGGACCCGGAGTACTACCACCCGATGAGCGGCGACACGCCGCAGCGGGCCGCGCACGGCCTCGCGGGCCGGTGCGTCGTGCTGTACATCGGCGCCCACGGCATCTCGCACGCGCTGCAGGCGATCCTGCGGAGCGCGGAGATGCTTCGCGATCGCGACGACATCCGCTTCGTATTCGTGGGCGAAGGCGCCGAGAAGAAGGCACTCGTCGAACGGGCGGCCACGCTCGGCCTGCCCAACGTGGTGTTCCTGCCGGGCCAGCCCAAGGACAGCATGCCGGCCTGGTATGCGACGGCCGACATCGCGCTGGTGCCGCTGCGCGACATCGCGCTCTTCGAGACGTTCATCCCGTCGAAGATGTTCGAGATTCTCGCCTGCGCACGCCCGATCGTCGCCAGCGTGCGCGGCGAACCCCGCCGCATCCTCGAGGCCTCCGGCGGTGCGGTGGTCGTGGATCCCGAAGACTCGGCCGCCATCGCCGCCGCGGTCCTGGCACTGGCCGACGACCCGGAACGGCGTGAGGCACTGGGCCGGGCCGGGAGGGCGTTCGTGAGGGCGCACTACGACAGGCGAGTGCTGGCCGAGCGGTATGCCGCGCTGCTGTCCGTCGTCTGTGCGGAGCGTCGGGCCTGACATGGCACGTCCGACGAGCCTTGCCGTGACCGGGGCCACCGGCTTCACCGGACGCGCGACCATTCCCGTTCTGCGCGCCCGCTACCCAGATGTCCCGATCCGGGCGCTCGTGCGCGTGGGTTCGGACCGCTCCGTGCTCGACGCCCACGGCGTGACGGCCGTCGTCGGCGACCTCAGGGACGCGGCGGCGCTCGACCGCCTGCTCGAGGGCGTCGACACGCTGGTCAACATCGCCTCACTCGGCTTCGACTGGGTCGACCCGCTGCTGGACGCCGTCGGGCGCGCGGCGACCCTCCGGCGCGGGGTCTTCGTGAGCACGACAGCCATCCTCACGTCGCTGGCCGTGAGCAGCAAGCCACGGCGGCTGCACGGCGAGCAGCGCGTGAAGGCGAGCGGACTGGCGTGGACGATCCTCAGGCCCACGATGATCTACGGCACGCCCGACGACAGGAACGTCATCCGGCTCATGCGGTTCGTGGACTGGTGCCCCGTCATCCCGCTGGTCGCGCCAGACGCGCTGCAGCAACCCGTCCACGTGGACGACGTCGCTGCAGCCATCGTGTCGGCCATCGATGCCCCCGCGGCAATCGGGCAGGCGTACGCCGTGAGCGGCGCCGCCCCGCTCAGTTTCAGGCGACTGGTCGAGGAGACCGCGGCAGCCCTTGGCCGTCGTCGGGTCCTGGTGCCCGTACCGCTCGGCCCGGTCCGCGCGCTCGTTAGGCTTTACAATCGGGTCGCACGCAGGCCACGCCTGACAGTGGAACAGCTCGATCGCATCGAGGAGGACAAGGCCTTCCCGTGGGAGGCCGCTCGCGACGCCTTCGGGTACGCGCCCCGGCCGTTTTCCGAAGGAGTGCGGCAGGAGGTCGACCTGTACCGGCGGCACGCCGGGGACGGTCGTCGTTGACGCCGGCAACCATGCACACCGTGTCCACCACGAACGAACCGGCGCCTCCGGGGTCTGGCGAGCGACACCTCGGCGAGGTGATCGACGCGCTGCGCGCGAGGGCCCGCCTGATCCTCGTCCTGACAATCGCTGCGGCAATCGTCGCGTTCGGCCTGAGCCAGTTGCTGCCCCGAAAGTTCCGGGCCAGCGCGCTGGTGCTCGTGAGCGGGTCGAAGCTGCCGACAACCGCCGGCGAGCCGGCGCGCGCCAGCGCCGACCTGTTCTCGCAGACGATCGCGACGCTCCTGCGCAGTCAGCGTGTGGCGGAGCACGTGCTGCGCGACCTGAAGGTGGCCGACATGTCCCCGGCAGCGCTGAGCCAGGGGATCCAGGTACAGACCGTCCCCGGCACGCTGCTGCTCCGCGTCTCGCTGGACCATCCCGATCCGAGCACCGCCGTGCGCCTGCTCGATGCGCAAACGGCGCGCGTGGCCGCGCTCAACCGCGACCTGGGCACGGCCGACCTCACCGATGCGCGCGAGTACCTGCGCCAGCAGGTGGACGACGCGACGAAGACTTTGGCAGCGCAGGAGGCCCGCCTCACCGAGGCCAGGGCCACGCTTCAGGTCGAGGCGCTGAGCAAGCGGCTCGAGTACGGTCTCGAGCAGCGCGCGACGCTGGAGGAGGCCCGCGACAAGTTCTCGCAGGAGGCTGCCGAAGCCGGCGGCATGGCCCGCAGCTATGGGGAGGCCCTTGCCAAACAGGGCCGCACCCTGGTGCTCAACAGAAGCCTCGCCGAGGAAAGCACCGCGCTGCGCGACGCCGCGACCTCCAGAGGGGCGACAAGCGACCAGATCCTGGGCCTGCAACTCAAGACCGAGGTCATCAACCCGGTGTACCTGGAGGGCGAACCGGCCCTGGCGGCAGCGCAGGCCAGGGAGCAGGGGGCGCAGGCGGCGCTGGCCAGCGTGAAGACGCGCCTGGCCACGCTCGACCGCGAACTCGTGCAGGTGCAGCAACAACTCGCAGAGCGGACGCGGGCCCAGCAGGCCGCCGAGCGCGACTTCGAACTGGCAAAGTCCGCCTACGAAGGCTTCACGAAGAGCTACGAGAACGTACGCCTCTCGGTGGCGGCCCAGAACGCGGACGTGCGCGTCGTGGAGCCCGCGGCCGCCCTGCCCGGGCCCGTCAGTCCGCGCCCGCTGCTGAACGGCGTCGCCGCTGGCGTCGCGACACTGCTGCTCGCCGTTTTCGCGACCCTCGTGGACACCTACGTCCGGGAGGACCGCGCTTCGGTCGCCCCGCGGTGATGAACCGGCGCAGTTCCGTCATCGCGGCGCCGACAGCCGCTGTCGGCGTGGCGAGCACGGCGCTCGCGGGGCTCGGCTTCCCCGCAGCGGCGCTGATCCTGGCGACGCTGCCCGTCGCCGGCCTCCTCGCCGTGATGGTGCCGTGGGCGCTCATCGCCCCGGTGATGTTCGAGATGGCGCTGGGCGGCTGGGGCCACGGCGTCGACGTCGGCCCTCTCTCGCTCAGGCAGGTGCTCGTCGGCGCGCTGTTGGCCGGCTGGGGCACACGCAGGCTTCTCATGGGTGACCGCACGTGGCCACTGCACGGCGCGGGACTCGCGGTGCTGCTCGCCCTGGCAGTGATGGGAGCCGCCCTCGCCCTCAGCCTGGCCCTGGGTCACCAGGCAGCCCTGCAGGATGGCCTCACACCGGCATTCCTGCTGCTGTTCTTCGTCTTCTCCGACGCCTGTCGTACGGAACAGGGCCTCGGGCGCCTCTCACGCCTGTTCATGATCTCGATCGTCACGCTGGCCCTGTTGCAGATGGGGCTCAACGCCATCGTCTTCGTGGGCGCGGCAGAGCCGCACCGCATGGCCGTGGCCGTGAGTCCGATCGCCACCATGACGGTCTACTCGCCGCGCTACGCCCGGATTTTCCTCGTCGGGTCCGTGCTGTTCCCCGTGGGCCTCGCCCTGCTCGCGGCACGCGGGCTCGCCGGCCGCCCCCTCTTCTCACGCAGCCTGGACCTCGGCGCCGGCATCCTGCTCGGGATCGCCCTCCTGCTCACGTTCACGCGCGGGTTCTGGCTGGTGACCGTCGTGGCACTGGCGGTGCTCTGGCTGCTGACGACCCGCGGAGGGCGGCTGCGGTGGGTGGTGGGCGTGCTCCTGCTCGCGCTCGTCGCCGTGCCGATCGCGGCCCTGCAACCGGACGCCGTGGCCCTGCTCAGCGACCGCGTGATGGCCCTTTTCTCAGGCGGGGGCGACCAGTCCGTGACCTACCGTCTCGAACTCTACCCACGGCTGATCGAGCACATCGCCCGCCGTCCCTTCTTCGGCTACGGGGTCGGGTATCCCGTGGACGGCCTGCTGTACGTCGAGAACAGTTACTTCTACTACGCCCTCAAGGTCGGACTCATCGGCACGGTCTGCGTGCTGGCGGGCTGGGCATGGCTGCTGCTGAGCGCCACGCGGCTGGCCTGGACCGGCACCACGGGCGAGAGCCGTGCCGTGGGCGCCGGATGGGCCGCCGCCACCGCGGCGATCCTGCTGATCACGGCGATCAACCCGTTCATCAACAGCCCGGTCGGCATGTACTTCGAAACGCTCGGCCTCGCGATCGTGACGGCCACCGCGCGCCTGGACGGCGCCGGCGCATTGGGGGCACGAGGGACTGCGTGATGCCGCCGCGACTGAGCATCATCATCGTCAGCTACAAGTGCGCGAGCCTCCTGCGCGCGTGCCTGCGTACCGTCCGTGAAGGCGCGGCGCCCTGTCCGGCCGACGTCATCGTCGTGGACAACCACTCCGGCGACGACACGGTGGACATGGTCCGCACCGAGTTCCCGTGGGTGGACCTCGTGGCCAGTCCGCGCAATCTCGGGTTCGCCGCCGGCAACAACCTCGGACTGGCGCGTGCAGCAGGCGACGTGGTCGTCTTCCTCAACCCGGACACCGAGTGCGCGCCTGGTGCCCTGGCGACCGCGGCCGCCGTGCTCGACGACGCGACGATCGGCATGTCGGCGCCCATGCTGCGCAACCCCGACGGCTCGCTGCAGCCCTCGGTGCGGCGCCTGCCGACGCTCGGAGTGTCACTGCTGGTGGTGATGAAGCTGCACCGCCTGTGCCGCTGGCTGCCGGCCGTCCGGCGTTACGACTGCGCGGGCTTCGACTACGAGAGCGCGCAGGACGTCGAGCAGCCGATGGGCGCCTGCCTGCTCGTGCCCCGCCGCGTGATCGACCGCGTGGGTGGGTTCGACGAGCGCTTCTGGATGTGGTTCGAGGAAGTGGACCTCTGCCGACGCGTCCGCGAGGCAGGGTATCGCATCCGCTACGTCCCAGATGCCCGGGTCGTGCATGCGCTCGGCGTCAGTTCGATCCAGTTGCACAACGTCTTCCGACAGGCACGGTACGCCGACAGCCTGGTCCGCTATTTCGCCAAGCACGACGGCCGGGTCAGCGCGCTGTTGCTGCGCGCCGCCTCGCTCGTCGGCCTTGGCCTCTCCTGGGTCGTCCAGGCGCTGCTCCGCCTGCGCGACCGATCTGCGTCCCGGTATCGGCTGGGCGCGGAAGAGACCCGCTGAACTCATGCCGCACGCAACCGTCACGATCGTCAACTACAACACCTCGGCCAAGCTGCGGGACTGCCTCGCATCCATCAGGGACACCTGCCCGCCTGGCCTCGTGGAGGTGGTCGTCGTGGACAACGGCTCGCGCGACGACTCGGTCGAGATGGTCCGCCGGGAGTTCCCGGAAGTGCAGCTTCTTGCGACCGGCGAGAACCTGGGGTTCGGTCGGGGGCACAATCGCGCGATGGCCGCCGGAACCGGACGCCATTTCATCGTCCTCAACCCGGACACCATCGTGTATCCGGGCGCGTTCGAGCGGCTGGTCGGCTTCATGGACGCGACGCCCGACTGTGGGGCGTGCGGCCCGACCATCCTCGATATCAACAGGGAACTGGCGCACTCGGGGCATCACGACTTCACGCTGCTGTCGGTGGCGGCCAACGCGTTCAACCTGCGGGCGCTGCTGCCGCCCGACCGCGTCCTGCGCGAGAGGCTCGGCGGGGTGCTGCGGCACGTCCACAGCGCGTACGACAGGCACGACACGCTGCGCGAGGTGGACTGGATCGACGGCGCCTGCCTCGTCGTGCGCCGGGAGGCCTACGACAAGGTCGGCGGCTTCGACGAGCGCATCTTCCTCAACTGCGAGGACTTCGACTGGTGTTACCGGATCCGTCACGCCGGATGGCGCATCGTCCACGTGCCGGACGCCACGGTCGTGCACCTGATGCACCAGAGCAAGGAGCAGGTGTACGTTCCCAGCTTCGTGGCGCACTACCGGTCCATCCTGTACCTGTTCCGCAAGCACCACGGTTGGCTGCGTTACCAGATCGTGCGTGCGATCCTCGTCACGGCCTTCAGCTGGCGACTGCTGCTCGCGAAGATCGAGGCGATGCTCCCCGTGCGGCGACGCGCGGCCCGGGAGGCCGAGGCGTACAGGGCAGTGGTCCGGACGGCGATCGAATACGACCCTGTGGCGCACTCCCAGCCGGGGATCGCCTGAGCCATGGATGCCTTCGACGGGCGGCAGTGGCACCGTGGCTGGCTCGACCCCTGGTGCGGCCCCGATGCGTGCCGCCTCACCGTGCATCGCGCCCTCGTGCTGGGCCCGGTGACCGGTGCGTATTTCGTCCAGCCACGCGACTGGCGGCGCGTCTGGAACTACGTGTCGGAGATCGGCCCACGCGAAGTGGCGCGGAAGATCGCCTCGCGGCGCCGCGAGGCCACGCGGAACGAGAAGTACGTCAGCCTGGTCTCCGGCACGGTCGTCCAGGGCTCTGTGCTGCCAGGAGCCCCGCCAGTCGGGGCGCGCGTCGTCGCGCTCTGCCCGCTGCACCCGTTTGCCAGCGAACGGGTCGTCGTGCACGCAGCGCTGACGAGGCCCGGCGCCGGCACCTTCGAGGAGGTCGCCACGGGAACCCTGGCGACGGCGCTGGCGGCGACACCCTTGGGCGGCGACAGCGCACTGGCGGCGCTTGCCGGCTGGCATCCTGAGAGCGGACACGCCCCCGACGCGACAACGATCGACGCGGCGTTCGTGGAAGCCATCGCGGCGGCCAGGCAGCCCGGCCTCGCGTGGACCATCCACGACCTATCCGGCAGTGCGACCGCCGACCGCTCCGGAGAGGACGGCGGGACTTCCGACGGCAGGCGGCGCGTGGCCCTGTTCGGCTACGGCCAGTACGCCAAGACGATCGTCGTGCCGAACCTCGATCCACGGCTGCGGCTGGCTGCAATTCACGAAGTGGACCCGGCACAGCTGGCGACGGCCCGGGGCGTCGCGCCGGTCCTCGACGCGAGCCCGCTGCCTCGCGACGACGGGTACGACGTGTACGTCGCGGCCGGCTACCACCACACCCACGCGCCGATCGCCTGCGCCGCGCTCGAGCGCGGTGCGAGCGCCATCGTCGAGAAGCCGCCGGTCACCACGCGCGCGCAACTCGACACCCTCCTCGCCACGTGGCGCAGGAGACGCGGGGGGCTCTACACGTGCTTCCAGCGGCGCTACGCCAGCTTCACGGCGATGGCGCGTGAGGATCTCGTGGGAGGCGACGGGCCCGCCGGCGAAGCGGGGGCGGCGCCGCCCATCTCGTATCGCTGCCTCGTCTACGAAGTGCCCCTCCCGCCGCGGCACTGGTACCGCTGGCCCGCGTCACGCGGTCGCGTCGTGAGCAACGGCTGCCACTGGATCGACCACTTCCTGTTCGTCAACGGGTACGCGCCGGTGACGAAGTTCGATGGGTGGACGGCCCGCAACGGCGACAGCGTGTGCGTGGCGGAACTCGCGAACGGCGCCGCCTTCAGCATGGCGATGACCGACCAGGGCAGCGACTGCATCGGCATGCAGAACGTGATCGAGATGCGCGCCGGCGCCACCACCGTCCGCATCGTCAACGACGGCGACTACCGCGCGGAGGACCGACGGGGCCTCAGGCGACGGGGCCGCCAGAACAAGATGGCTGCGTTCGCCGCGATGTACAGGGCCGTGTCGGCCGCCGCCGTCGAGCAGCGCCCCATCGACACGCCGGAGCAGCTCGAAGTCACCGCGGGACTGATGCTCGATCTCGATGCCGTGGTGGGCGGGCACGAGCCGGGCGCCCCATGCTGAAGCGCGCGTGCGTCGCGACTGCCGGCGCCGTGGACTCTATCGCGCGCGCCTCTGGCCTGCTCGACGATGCCCGGCCGTCTCCGTGCGCGGCGCGGCTCGCTCCACTGCTGGCGGGCCACGACAACGTCACGGGGATGCATCGCCCTGGCCCCGCGCTCGCCGGCCTCGTCGACTCGGCGCAGGCATCAGGACGCCGGGGCGGATGGTGGCCGCACGGCGACCGCCGTGCCGAGCGCCAGGCTGTCCTGTGCCGCGAACGTGGCGAGCGTCGTGGCTTCGATGTCGGCCCAGGGCATGGGGTTGGGCTGCTGCCCGCGGATGCATCCCAGGAAGGCGGCGACCTCGGCCTTGTGGCCCTTGTCGGCTTCGAGTCTCGCCTTGTCCCGCCGGGTCCGGCCCCCCGCGTGCAGCACGAGGTCGCGGTAGTCCTCGAGGATGCCGAGGCGTCCGCCAGACGACACCTCGACGCGCTCCTTGCCGGCGTCCTTGTCACCGTTGGCGACATAGGTGACCGTGGCCACGTGTCCGGACGGGTAGGTCAGGACGATCACGAGGTTGTCCTGCCGGTAGCGCCCCACGTCGGCCATCGCCTGCGCGTAGACCTGCACTGGCGCTTCACCAGCCATCCAGTTGGCGAAGTCGATGAAGTGGCACCCTTCGCCCACGAGCCGGCCTCCGCCCTGAGCGGGGTCCTGCGTCCAGTGGTCGGGCGGCAGGAAACCGGCATTGACACGGTAGGACAGGACCATCGGCTCGCCCGTGCTCGCGAACTCGCGCAGCTTCACCGCGAGCGGTGCGAACCGCCTGTTGAAGCCGACCATCAGCAGCCTGTCGGCATGCGCCTGCCGAGCGGCGTCGATCCCGGCCAGTTCCTCGCGCGTCAGGCACAGCGGCTTTTCGACGAACACGTGCTTGCCCGCCCGCAGGGCCGCGACGACCTGTGACGCGTGCAGGTGATGCCGGGTGAGCAGGAAAACGGCCTGCGTCTCGGCATCGGCGAGCACCTCGTCGATGTCGGTGGCGGCGAACGCGAAGCCGCCGGCCTTGCCGGCCGTGGTGGCAGACACGCCCTGCGCGCTGACGATGCCCCGTCGCACGGAGGCCTCGCCCGCGGCGGCCAGCGCGGGCAGCAGTGTCGAGGTGGCGAAGAGGCCCGAGCCGACGAGGCTCACGCCCACGCGGCCCGGCACCGTCGCGACGGCCGTGGCGAGGTCGACGCGCGTGCGGAGGTCGGCGTTGCCGGGATAGGTCAGGACCACGCCCAGGAACGGCTCGGAGGCCTTGCCGGTGATGACGTCGTAGGCGCGCGACGCGTCAGCGATGTCGAATTTGTGCGAGATGAGCGGCGCGAGGTCCAGCCGGCCGGCGTCGAGCAGGTCGACGAATGCCTCCAGGTTGCGCTGCTCTGTCCAGCGGACGTAGCCGATCGGGTAGTCACGCCCGTGCAGTTCGTACTCGGGGTCGTAGCGGCCCGGCCCATACGAACGCGAGACCTGCACGTGGAGTTCCTTCCCGAAGTACGGCTTGCGCGGCAACTGGAGGTCGAAGGCGCCGACGGCGATGACGTGCGCCCGGTCGCGCGCGATCGCGGCGGCCAGTTCGACGGGGTCGTTGGTGCGAGCCTCGGCCGTCAGCAGCACCACGTCGAAGCCGGCGCCGCGCGTGAAGGCCATACCGCGCGCCTCGGCATCGTCTCGCGTGCAGGCGTCATCGGCGCCGAGCCGGCGCGCCAGCGCCACGCGCTCGGCCGACAGGTCGACGCCGAAGACGCGGCAGCCCGCCGCGTGCGCGATCTGCACGGCGAGTTGCCCGAGCAGCCCGAGTCCGATGACGGCGACGCGCTCGCCCACCTGCGGAGACGCGAGGCGGAACCCGTGCATGGCGATGGCGCCAAGCGTCGCGAAGGCGGCGTGCTCGACAGGCGCGCGCGTGGCGAATCCTTCGGGCAGCCGGGCGCAGAGTTGCTGAGGGACGGCCACGAACTCGGCGTGGTTGGCCAGCGCGGCCCCCGCGCAGGCGACCAGATCCCCGACTGCGAGCCCGCGCGTGGCCGGCCCAACGGCCAGGATCTCGCCCACGAGCGAATAGCCGAGCGGCATCGGCATGTCCAGGCTGCGCTGGACCGTGCGGGCAGTGGACAGCACGCCGTCGCGCTTGACCTTCTGCAGTACCTGCCGCACGAGGTCGGGACGCGCGCGCGCCTTCTGGAGCAGGCTCTTCTCGGCGAACTCGACCACCATGCGCTCGGTGCCCGCCGAGACGACGGAGGCGATGGTGCGAACCAGCGCGCCGGCATCGGGTACGATCGGAGCTGGCACGTCTGCGACGTCGACCTGCCCACTGCGAATGGACTGCAAGACTTGCTTCATCGGGTGACCGCCCTGAATTGTACCGTCCAGGCCGCATGATCAACCTCGGCATCGACGCGCGGGTGCTCGCGCGCCTCCCGCATCACGGCCTCGGTGTCTGGCGGTACCTGGTGCGCATCCTCGAACGCGCGCCCGCGGGCGAGTGGGCGATCACGCTGTTCACGGAACGTCCTCCGTCGACGCTACCCGCCTATGCCTTCCCTGAGACATGCCGGTACGTACACGTGCCTGCGCCAGGCGGCCGCGGCGGCGACGCCGTCTGGGAGCAACTGGCACTCCCGCGACACCCGGCCTTTGGCCGCCAGCAGGCGTTCTGGTCGCCGTCCTATTCGACGCCCCTGCTCACGCGCCTGCCGCGGGTGGTGACGATGCACGACATCTCGTTCGATCAGCCGCCGCCCGGCGAGCCACGGGGCCCCGCGCGGATGCGATGGATCGGCCGTCGATCGGCCGCCGCGGCGCGTCTGGTCATCACGGACTCCGAGTACTCGGCCGAGCAGATGCGCACGCACTGGAAGACGCCGGCCGACAGGCTCCGCGTCATCCCGCTGGCCGCCGATGTGCCCGCGCGGGACGCGCTCGATCGGGCGGCCGGGACGCTGGCGCGTCTGGGCATCACCCGGCCCTACGTGCTGCACGTGGGCACGATGTATTCGCGTCGGCACGTCGGCACGCTCGTCGAGGCGCTCGCGCCGCTGCTCGCGGCGCGACCGGCGTGGCAGGCGGTGGTCGTCGGACGCAATCGCACCCACCCGCACGAGGACATCGAAAGCGCGATGGAGGCAGTCAACCGGACCACGGGACGCCGTGCCATCGTGCACGTGCCGTTCGTCGAGGACGCGGACCTCGACGCGCTGTATGCCGCCGCCGGCGTCTTCGTCTACCTCTCGACGCTCGAGGGATTCGGGATTCCACCCCTCGAGGCGATGGCGCACGGCGTGCCCGTGGTGAGCACCACTGGCGGATCGCTGCGCGAGGTGACGCCTGGCGCCGCGGTCCTGGTCGATCCTCGCGAGGTGGCCGACGTGCGAGGTGCCATCGCCCGCCTCATGGACGACCCGGCTGCAGCGGCCGCGTGCGCGGCGCGCTGCGCGACGAGGGCGCAGGAGTTCTCCTGGGACCGTTGCGCCGACGCGACGTGGTCCGCGATTGCCGAGGTCGCGCTCAGGACGGCTTGACGAACACCAGGCAGGCGACGCCCTCGCCGGGCAGGTCGCCGATCCGCGCGACGCGAACGATGCGCGATCCCGCCCGGAGCGGCTCGCTCCAGAACGGGTACGACAGCGACGACCATTTCTCGAGCGTGTCGCGCAGGATGAACCCGGGCTCGCGCTCGCCCCACACCTCGATCGTCGCGGGCGGCCCCGTGACCTCGAAGACGCGATCGGCGAGGCAGGCCTCCGAGTAGAGGCGCTGACGGAAGACCAGTCCGTCGTCACCGGTCTGCAGCACGCCGTACTGGTTCAGATTCGAGTACTGCTCCTCGGGCGTGGCGCGGCACGGGACAGTCAGAATCAACCGCCCGCCGGGCCGGAGTGCCCGCCACATCGACTCAACGACCACGCGATCCTCGGGAATGTGCTCGAGCACCGACATGCACGTGATGAGATCGAAGGACGCCGCTGGCGCGGTGTCGGCCG
This sequence comes from uncultured Acidobacteriota bacterium, assembly GCA_963715265.1. Taxonomy (GTDB): domain Bacteria; phylum Acidobacteriota; class Vicinamibacteria; order Vicinamibacterales; family Vicinamibacteraceae; genus Luteitalea. The sequence goes on along the minus strand of CAVQRQ010000002.1, from coordinate 309,967 downwards.
ACAGCAGCGCCCCGACGAAGGTGCAGCGCGAGGCCAGGCCCACGTCCTCCAGCAGCGCGCGCGTCAACGGCAGGTCGTTGACGTCGGGATTGAGGATCGTGGCGTGCAGCCCCGGCAGGCGCCGGAGCACGAGGAGAGGCAACAGCCGGGGTGAGCTGACGTCGAGATAGTCACCGGCTGGCCCGGCGGGCTCCACTGCGGCGAGGCACGCGCCGAACTCCGCGTAGCGCGTGGAATCGAGCGGCCAGGCGACGAGTCCGAAGGTGGCCCAGCGCGGAAAGCGGCGCGTACGCGAGCACAGGAGCGCGAGTCCGGTCCACACGCTGGCGGCGTGAGCCGCCATGCCCGGCGTGCCGGCAAGCCAGGCGAGCAGCGCGCAGGGTGGGCCGAGCAGCAGGGCCGCGACCGCTCGCAAGAGATAGGTCGGTGCGGATTGCCGGGGCCAATCCCGGAAGAGCACGGTCGTGCGCGTCATCGGCATGCGCTCACGGGGCGAGACCTGATTGAGGAAGACCCAGCATGCCTCGCAGGTAGCTGCGCGCCGTCGTGTCCATGGCGACGACGGCACCCACGGCGACGACGCCACCGACGAGGCACTGGGCCAGCGCTGCCATGCGCGATGCCGACGTGGCACTCGCCGCGCCCGCCAGTGCGCCCAGGGCTCCGGCTGCCACTCCCGGGAGAACAGCGCGTGTGACCAACGCCAGCCGGCTGAAGTCGAGCCGGCGACGCGTGAGGGCCAGCGACACGACGAGTTCGAACAGGAACGCCATCGCCACGATGGCTGCCACAGCAGCGAGCCAGCCGCGCCATGCGGCCCAGACGACCAGCGGAGCGGCCAGACACAGCGCCGCAGTGTGGATGAACACCGCCGGCCGCGTCCAGCGCCAGGCCAGTTGCATCGCGTACGGCACGTGCTGCAGGCCGTTGCAGAGGTTGCCGAGCGCGAGCCACGCGGTGACGGGCGCGACGGTGCGCGCCATGACCGCGTCCCCGGTCCAGGCGATCAACGCGGGGACGGCAAGGCCGGCCAACACGACGGACGGGGGCGCGAGCAGGGCCGCCGCCAGCCGGCTCGCCCCCACGAACGCCGCCCGGGCCTCGGCCGGTCCACCAGCCGACGCCGTCGTCAACCGCGGCAGGAGACTCTGGTACAGCGGCGCGATGACGATCGCGAGCGCGGTCCCGAGCGTGGCAGCGAGGTAATACATCGAGAACGACGACGGCGATCCGAACCAGCTCACCGCCAGCTTGTCGATGTGCGTGAGTGCGACGGCGGGCAGGCTGCCGAGCGTGATGCCGCCCGAAAAACGCGCGTGCGCGACGACCTGGCCCCACGACCAGCGCGCGGGGCCGCCGAGCAGCCGTCTCGTGATGAGGGTCCTGAGCGCGACGGCCCGCGCCAGGCCGACCGCCAGTTGCCACGCGAGCCACACATCAGGCGTGGCCGCCACGGCGGCAAGCGCGGCGAGCCCACCGAGCGCGGCCGCTGTCGTCATCGTCATCTGCACGCCGTTGGCCGGCACCTGCGCGCCGAGGCCCTGCAGGGCGCCGTAGTAGAAGGTCACGGGCCAGTTCACGGCCAGCAGCACCGCGATGAGCAGCAGGCTGCGCTGCAGGCTGACTGCGTCGAGCCCGGTCTGGGTCCAGTGCGAGACGGCCACGGGCATCGCAACGGACGCCGCAAGCCCGAGGACCACGCCGATGGCGAGGTAGACGACCTCCAGGCTCGCAAACAGGCTGCGCTCGTCCGTCGCCCCACCGCCCCTGGCGCGGCGAGCCGCCAGTTCCCTGCTGATCAGCGTGCTGAAGCCCAGGTCGAACACCTGCAGGATCATCTGCAGGACCTGGAAGAACGCGACGAGGGCAAAGGCCCCGAGGCCCATCCATGAGGCAACGAGGGGGAGGACGGCCATGGCCATGACGGCCGACCAGAGGCCGCCGCCGATGTTGGCCAGGAGTCCGATCGAGAAGCGCTGCTGCGCTGGGCGGTCGTGTGCCGGGGAGACGTCAGCAGGCATGAACGCGGAGTGGCCAGACGTCGGCGTGAAAGGCGTCGTAGTGTAGCATCTGGGCCTCACGCCCTCGCCGTGCCACCCTGCTTCCTCGCCGAGCGCGTGCTGGGCCGCCCGATTCACGACGGCCTGCGCACGGGACCGGACTCGGCGTCGGCGCGCGCCGTTCGGTCGCTGCTGCGCGGATGGCTGGTGGCCGAGGGAGTCCGGCCGATCCCGGCCGGGCTGTCGCTGCTGGTGCGCGCCCGGGGATCGTGACGGCGCCTGCGTCCAACCGCGCGTGGAAGCGGAAGGCCTACGCGAGCGGTTGCGCGGGCACCGCGCTGCGCTCGAGCCGCGCGACGTCGGCGTCCACCATCATCGTGACGAGGCCCCTGAAATCGACGTCCTGCGTCCAGCCCAGCTTCGTACGCGCTTTCGTGGGGTCGCCGATCAGCAGATCGACTTCAGCGGGCCGCAGGAATCGCGGATCGACGCGGACGTACTTCTCCCAGTCGAGGCCGACGTGCCCGAAGGCGATCTCGACGAGTTCGCGAACGGGATGCGTCTCGCCCGTCGCGACCACGTAGTCGTCGGGCGTCGACTGCTGCAGCATCAGCCACATCGCCTTGACGTAGTCGCCGGCGAACCCCCAGTCACGCCGCGCGTCGAGGTTGCCGAGCGGCAGGCTGTCGGCCAGCCCCAGCTTGATGCGGGCGACGCCGTCGGTGACCTTGCGCGTGACGAACTCCAGTCCGCGGCGGGGCGACTCGTGGTTGAACAGGATGCCCGAGCACGCGAACATTCCGTAGCTCTCGCGGTAGTTGACCGTGATGTAGTGGCCGAACACCTTCGAGACGCCGTAGGGCGATCGCGGGTGGAACGGCGTCTCCTCGCTCTGCGGCACGGCGCGCACCTTGCCGTACATCTCGCTCGAACTCGCCTGGTAGAACCGCGTGTCGGGCTTGACCTGCCGGATGGCCTCGAGCACGCGCGTCACACCCTGGCTGTTGAACTCCCCTGTCAGCAGCGGGGTGTCCCACGAGGCCGGCACGAACGACATCGCCGCGAGGTTGTAGAGCTCGTCAGGACGTACCTCGTCGACCAGGCGGACGATGGACAACTGGTCGAGCAGGTCGGCCGGCCGAAGTTCGATGCGGTCGAGCAGGTGCTCGATGCGCCACAGGTTCGGCGCCGACGAGCGGCGGACCATGCCGACGACGCGGTAGCCCTTGTCGAGGAGGAACTCGGCCAGGTAGGACCCGTCCTGGCCCGAAATCCCTGTAATCAGTGCAGTCTTTGGCATGCGATCCGGATGCGCTGGCGTCACGCGCCGAGCACGTCGAACAGCGGGTGACCGTCCAGACGACGGTCGAACGTGACCGTGGCGCTGCCCAGTGCCGCCTGTGTGAGCCGACCAATCACGTAGTCGGCGAAATCTCCCCGCCCGACGCGGTAGTCCGCCAGGGCCTGCCGTACGGCATCGCGGTGCTCGATCTCGAATGCCCCGACGTCCAGCACGCTCTCCAGGACCTCGACGACCGCGGCCTTCCCCACGCCGTACGCTCCGAGCAGGACCCAGGTCAGCTCGCAGAGCACGACCACGCTGAGGAACAAGCCGCCATCGGCCTGCTCGATGACCTCGCGCGCCCGCGATGCCTGACGCGTGTCGTCCTGTGTGATGTACGGGACGAGCACGTTGGTGTCGAGGCCGATCACCGCACCGGCCTGCCGCGGCGACTGATGGCGGCCTCCATGGCCTCCAGCGTGACCGCCGGTCGGTCTGGCCGCGCCAGCATCCCCGCGAGACTCCGGACGTCGCGACGACGGGGCGTCAACCGCACGCTGCCGTCGGCCTGCACGACGAATTCCACCACGTCGCCAGCATCGAGCCTGAGCGCCGTTCGAATGTCCTTGGGCACGGTGATCTGGCCCTTGCTCGTGAGCGTCGCCGATGACATCCTCGTCCTCCTTGCCCGGAGCAAGGATAGTTCATCGACCCATCAGCATACCATCCGGCCAGCGCCTGCGGTCTGGCCGACACGCCATGCGCGGCGAGTCCGTATACCCTGTCGCCCATGAGCGGGATGCCGGCGACTATGGTGGCGGTCGAGGGCCTCGGGCGGGCGTACGACATCTTCCCGAGTGACGGTGCCCGCGCGCGCCACGCGCTCTGGACGCTGGCGGCCATGCTGCCTGGCCTGGCGCGACTGGCGACGCAGCGACGGGCGGCGCTCGGCACGCGGTGCTGGGCGCTGCGCGATCTGGCCTTCGCCGTCCATCCCGGTGAGTCGGTCGGCATCATCGGCGCCAACGGGTCCGGCAAGTCCACGCTCCTCCATCTCCTCTGCGGCACGCTCGTGCCGTCGGAAGGCGCCCTGCGCACCGCCGGACGCATCGGCGCGCTGCTCGAACTCGGCACCGGCTTCTCCCCCGACCTGACGGGTCGCGAGAACGTGCGGCTCAGCGGCCTGCTGCACGGACTCGACACGTCCACGATCGAGGCGCGTGCAGAAGCCATCGCGGCCTTCGCCGACATCGGACCGTACCTCGACCAACCGGTCCGCACCTACTCGAGCGGCATGTACGTGCGGCTGGCGTTCGCCGTGATGGCGCACGTCGACGCCGACGTGCTCATCGTGGACGAGGCGCTCGCCGTCGGAGACATCCGGTTCGTGCAGAAGTGCCTCGCCCACCTCGACGCGTTCCGGGCGCGGGGCGGGACGCTGCTCTTCGTCAGCCACGACCTGCCGGCAGTGCAGCGCCTGTGTTCGCGCGTCCTGTGGCTGGACCGCGGCCGGCTCCGGATGGACGGCCCGCCGCGTGAGGTGACCGAGGCGTATTTCGATTCGATGATCGGGAGTCGGGAGTCGGGAGTCGGGAGTCGGGGGTCGGGAGTTGGGGGGTCGGGAGTTGGGGGGTCGGGAGTTGGGGAGTCGGGTGTCGGGGAGTCGGGTGTCGGGGAAGGTAGCGCCCGGCTGTCCCAGCCGGGCGTCCCGGGGACGCGATCGACCGTCGCGCCAGGCTCGTCGACGGTTTCGCCGGGCTGTTCCGGCCCGGCGTCGGCGACTCTCGACGTGGGCGGAGCGCGGCTCGTCGACGTGCGACTCGTCGACGCGCGCGGGCAGGACGTCACGTCCACGCGAGGTGGCGAGCCCGTCGTGCTCCGCGTGGTCGCCAGCACGGACGTGCAACTCGACAGGCCGGTGATCGGCTTCTACGTGAAGGACCGTCTGGGCCAGCAGCTCTTCGGGGAGAACACGCTGACGACCGGCCAGCAGCACCCGGCGCGGGCCGGGGACACGCTCTGCGCGGAGTTCGCGTTCGTGATGCCGCGGCTCTTCCCCGGCGAGTACCTGATCGCGGTGGCCATCGCCGACGGCACGCAGTCGGATCACGTGCACCACGAGTGGCGCCACGAGGCGTGGCACTTCACGTCGGCCTGGCCTGGCGGCGCGACGGGGCTCGTCGGCATCGACGTCGACGCCCGCTGGGTGTAGCCGCTCGCCCGCGACCCGCTATCCAGCGACCCGACGCGCGATCGCCCGCAGGGCCGAGCGCACTCTCGGCACGCGGCGCGACACCGCATCCAGCCGAGCCAGCGCCCTGACGGCAATCGCGCCCTGGAGGCGCCGGAACTCGGTCGCCTCGGCTGCCAGTGCTGCCGCGTCCGCGGGCGTGGGCGCGACGGACTGGAACTGCTCGAGGGTGGCGAGCACTTCCGCCTCCCCGCCTCGCGCGGCGATGCGGGGCACCTGCGCGGCGAGTGATGCGGCGAACTCGCGCTGCACGGCCACTTCACGCACCAGGGCCGCGTTGACCTCGCCGCACTGGGCGAGTTCCTCCATCCGCTCCGTGAGGTGCCGGGCGAGCATGTCCCTGTCGGCTCCGACATCGGCCAGGTGCGAGGCCTGCGCGGCGAGTTCCGCGCGAGCGGCCGAAACCGCCTGCGCCGACACCGCCTCGCGCGCGGCCGTCTCATCGCGTTCAGCGCGTAATCGATCGGTCACGGTCACGAGGTCGCGAACCTTGGCGTCGAGCCGCGCCACGTCATCGCCGAGCCGTCGACGCTCTGCATCCGCCGCCTCGAGCGCCATCGCGGCCGCTGCCTGGCGGGCGACGGCCTCGTCGCGTTCCGCGTGCAGTCGATCCGACAGCACGCCGAGATCACGCGCCCTCGCCGCCAACGCCTCGCTCGCACGCTCCGCCGCCTCTGTGCGTCCCAGCGCCTCGGCACGCTCGGCGTCGAGTCCGTCTCGCTCTGCTGCGAGATCGCGAAGCTGGCCCTCGAGGCTCGTGACCTGCCTGGCAAGCAGGCTGTGCTCCGCGCGCGAGGCCTCCAGGGCCTTCTCCGCGACCACCGCCCGGTCATGCGCCTCGGCGTACTCGGCACGCACCCTGTCGCAGGTCCCGCCGAGCTCACGCACGCGCGCCTCGAGCTGCGACACGTGCTCGTCGAGGCGCTGCCGTGCCGTGCGCGACTCCGCGTCGCGCGCGAGGCCGTCGGCCTCGATCCGCGCCGCATAGTCCTCGAGCTTGCGGTAGGCGCCTTCGACGGCACGCAGGCGCCCCTGCATGGCCTCGATGAGGCCTCCGGCAGACTCGCCGTCCGCCCCGGGCATGGCCACGATGAAGAACTGGTAGACGCGCGAGAGCGGATCGGCGGTGATGGTGTCCATCACCTGGGATGGGAGGTCGTCCCAGGCCACCGCGAGTTCGGTTTCGTCGATGCCGCGTTCGACGGTCAGCACGTCGAGGGCACGCAGCCCGGCGCTCGCAAGGAGGCCCTGCACCTGGGGCAGGTCGAAGAAGTGCAGGTGCGTGCGATCCAGCAAGCCGGTCTCGGTGCGCGGGAACTGCCCGAGCAACAGCGACGCGCGCACGGCGGCATGCGCGACGTGCGGGATCGACATCAGGAACCGTCCACCCGGCGCCAGCCAGTCGCGGGCTCGCGCCAGCACCGCTTCGGGGGCGACGAGGTGCTCGAGCACGTCCAGCAGCAGCACGACGTCGAATCCGCCCCGAGGCAGGGCCGACGCGTCGAGCGTGTCGAGGTCGGCCTCGATGGCGTGCACGCCACGGGCCTTGATGGCCGAGACGCCCTCCGGGTCGCGTTCGACGGCCGTGACCTGGCATCCCTTCGCCGCAAGGACCAGTGCCACGGACCCGTCGCCGGCGCCGAGGTCGAGCACGCGGCTCCCCGGTGGCACCGCACGCACCGCGAACGTGTGGACGTTGTTGAGGTCGTCGAGATCGACCTCGCGGCTATACCGCGTGACCGACATGGGCGTCCTCCCTGGCTGGCCCCCACAGGAGCGCGGTCCAATCCGTCGCAGACGGGATCGCGGCCATCGCGGCATCGATCGCGGCACGGTGCGACCGCCACGTCGGCGCGTCACGCAGGCGGGAGACGACGGCTGCCGCGAACGCGTCGGCCTGATCCTCCACGACAACCGCCCCGCCGGGCAGTCCCTCGAGCCCCTCCGCCCCGACCGACGTGGCCACGATGGGCACGCCGTACTGCAACGCCTCGACGGTCTTGAGCTTGACGCCGGCGCCGAAACGCAGGGGCGCGACGGCCACGCGCAGGTGACGATAGAAGCCCGCGAGATCGCCCACGAAGCCTTCGGCTGTGAGGTGCAGGCCCTCCAGCCTGTGCAGGGGCGGCGGCAGGGTGCCCGTCACGCGGAGTCGGGCCCATGGCACCTCGCGCAGGACGAGCGGCATGACCTCGGTGACGAACCACTCGAGCGCGTCGCCGTTGGGGGAACTGGCTCCGGCCAACCAGCCCGCCACGAAGCCGATGTCCGCGCGTCCGGCCAGGGACGCGTCGGTCGCGACGGCGCGGTGCAGCCAGGGCGTCACGACCCGGACGCGGCGTGCCCCCCGTGCACGGAAGAACGCCGCTTCGTCCTCCGAGACGCAGATCACCTCGTCGGCGGGACTGGCGATCTCCGCCTCGGCCTCGAGCCACGTGGCGGCCTGCGCCTGCAGTTCGAGCGCCTCCGCCGCACCCACCAGCTGCGCCTGCCGCAGCAGGCGACGGTGATACAGGGCCTCGGCGTCGTACACGAGGCGGGGCCGCGCGTCGGGCGCGAGGCGCGCGAACAGCTCACAGGCGCGCCGGGCGTTGTTGGGTCGCGAGACGATCATCAGGTCGCTCGCGCGCGCTTCGGCCTCGAATCGCGCGGGCGTCCTGTCGTCAATCACCTCGACGCCCGCAGCGGCGAGTTCGGGGACGAACTCCGCCGCGATCTCCGTCGGCAGCAGCCGTACCCGCGCGCCGCCCGCGGCAAGCGCCAACAGGGTATCGGCCATCCGATCGAAACCCGACCCGAGCCCATGGCGGGGCACGCGATCGTCCACGACGAGGACACGCGGCCCAGCCGCGGCCAGGCGCGCGACAGCGGCGCGCTCCGCCGCCTCCACCAGGGCAGGATCGGTGGGCGCCGGAACCCGAGACGTCAGCAGAGCGGCCCGCTTGCCCGCCAGACGCGCGTGGTGCCGCGCGAACAGGAACTGCTTGAACGTCGACGTCGAACTCGAAGACTCGGCGTGAAGGACGTCGCTGCGAGGATCGACCCAGACCTCGTAGCCGGCGGCCTCCAGCCCGAGGCAGAAATCGACGTCCTCGTAGTACGCGGGATGGAAGGCCTCGTCGAACCCGCCGACCGCATCCCAGGCGGCGCGCCGAACGACGAGCGCGCACGCCGAGCAGTAGTCGACGCGATGGCGCCAGCGCCAGGCGAGCGCGGTCGGCAACTGGCCGCGCCCCAGCGGCCGCGTCGTGCCATCCCGCCAGACGACCGACCCCAGTTCCTGCACGAGCCCATCAGACCCCAGCACGCGAGGGCCCACGGCTCCCGCGCGCGGCCTCTCGGCGAGCGTCTCGAGCAGGGGATCGAGCCAGCCCTGTGTGACGCACACGTCGTCGTTGAGGAAAGCCAGCACGGGGGCGCGGCTGGCGCGGACGCCGAGGCGACACCCGCCGGCAAAGCCGCGATTGACGGCGCTCTCCACGACGCGGATGCCAGGCACACCTCGCGCCACGTCGCGGACGGCAGGCAGCGCGCCGTTGAGCACGACGACGACCTCTGGGGCGTCCGCGCCGACGGGATGGGCCTGCTGCAGGGCCGCGAGGCACGCGGCGAGGTGGTCGGCCTGCGACACCGTCGGGATGATCACACTCACCGCCGGAGTGTGATCGGTCGCACGGTTTCGGGCCATGGTCGCGCATGCTACCATCCGCGGCGCGCACGCCGCAGTGAGCGTTCCGCCCGCGATGCCGCGCCACCTTCTTCTGCTCGTTCTCTGCATCGTCGCCAGCCAGGCGTGGCCGCTGTCGCACCTGGTGCCCGCGCTTCCCTCCGGACGCGACGTGCGCCGCTCTCCCAGCAGCGACGTCCTGCTGCAGATGCTGCCCTTCGACGACGCGGCGACGCGCATCGAGCAACTGGCGCGCACGCTACCAGACGGCCCGGGGGTCATCGTGGGCCACGGCACACCGGACTCGCTGGCCAGTGCCTATTTCGTGCTGTCGATGCGCCTGTGGCCGAGGCCCGTCAGCTACGTGGCCTGCGCGCCGACACCTCGGCTCGAGCAGTTCCGCGCACCTCACACGCCTCCCCGGTTCCTCTGGCGCATCGACCTGCGACCGGGTGACGCGACGCCTGTACGCGCCACGCCCGGCCCGGTCGACCAGCAGGCTGCCGCGCTCTGCCTCTCGTCGCAGGGCGAGGCCCCTGCCACGCTCGAAGGCGGCGCCACGTGATTCTGCCGGCCCTTGCCGCTGTGGGCGTGGCGTGGACGGCAGGCGGCGCCGTCGTAGCGCTGGGCTGGCATCGCGATGCCCCGCTGCCTCCGCTGGCCTGGATCGGGTTGGCGGGCCTCGTCGGTCCCTGCGTGACCGGAACGCTGCTGCTCGTGGCGGGAGTGCTGGGTCTCCGCCCGAACATCTCGATCCCGCTCGTCTCGATGCTGGCGATGGGCGGATTCGCATGGGGAATCCGGCGGCGGCGCCCGTCACCGACAGCGCCAGCGATGCCCGGCCGCCTCGTGCTGGTGCTGGTGCTGGTGGCAGCCGTCGGCTGGACCTGTTGGGTCGCCAGCCGCACGCATCTGGGATGGGACGGCACGGTGGTCTGGTACCAGAAGGCGCGCATCATCGCCGCCAGTGACGGCGTGATGCCCGCGTCAGCGGCCGCCGACCTCACGCGATCCTGGACGGCGCCCGATTACCCCTTGCACGTGCCGCTCGCGATGGCGTGGGTGCGCCTGTGGCAACCCGTGGAGGACGAACGGGCCATGAAGGTCCTGCCCGCGGCGTGGGGCGCCGCGATCCTGCTGCTCGTGGCAGCCGCGGTGCTGGAGCGGTCGGGTTCAGCCTCCCGCGCCGCATGGGCCGTGGTCCTGCTCGCGGCGGCGCCACGACTCTGGATCGGTGAGGGCAGTTACACCAGTGGCTATGCGGACGGTCCCCTGGCTGGCCTCCTGGCCGCCCTCGTCTGGGTGGCCTGGCGGCGCGACGAGTCGTCGCACGCCGCAACGCTCTGGCTGGTGGGCGTGCTCGCGGCAGCGCTCGCCTGGACCAAGCAGGAAGGGGTCGTGGCCTCGGTCGTCGCGGCGGCCGTCTGCGCCTGGTGGGGCCACGGCCGCATGGCCCTGGCGATCGCAGGGCCGGCGATCGCCGTCGCGGGGGCCTGGCACGCCTGGATCCTGACAGTTGGCGGCGTCACGGGGATGGCCTACGAATGGCGGGGCATCGGGGAGGCAGCCCGCCGCATCGGGCCGATCGGCACCGCGTACGCGACGACGCTGTCCGACGTACGGACGTGGGGTCTGCTCTGGCCGGGCCTCGCAGCGGCGGTGCTGTTGCACCCCCACTCGCGTTTGCGATTACCATTGACCATCGTTCTGGGAACGGCGGGGGCCGGCGCACTGGCCTTCGTCTGGTCGGACTGGCCTGATGTCAGGGAACATCTGGCGGTTACGGTTCCGCGGTTGGCGGCAGGCCTGGCGCCCTCGCTGGTGCTGATCGCCACGGCTGGCAAAGGCCTCGATTCAGTTGCCTTGAGTCGGCGCCAGCGATGACTTCGGCGCACAGTTCGTTCGAGCGAGCGGCATCGTTCACCCAGAGGTACGACTCGTTTCTTCAGGTTTCTGGCTCGATCGGCGCTGATCTCGCGTCTCGGATCGGCGTCGGGACCAAGGTGGCACAGTGCTTGCTATTGAGTGTGATGCGGTTCCTCCCCAGGCCGGTGTGACCATGCCAAAACTTCTGCTGGTTCCGATGGGGCTCGCACTTGCCCTGAGCCTTCCGGCGACGGCGTTTGCGGGCAGCGTTCTGCTGATGCCGACGGGCGCTGGTCAGACGGCTGGGTTCAAGCCTGTCGACGGAGCCGCCACCGGCAACGGCGCTGCCGGGTACTGGGACAACAAGTCCTACGACAGCTGGACGCAGAGTGTCGGCAGCGCCTGCAACGCCGCGGCGATCGTCGCGGGGGGCACGTGCGACTGGAAGGGATTTCCCGAGCCCACGCCGCCCGGCCCGTACCAGAATCTGACCAATCCGCGGACTGCCGACCCCGGGTCGCTGCAGTACTACGGCCGCACAGACGGTGCGACCCCGGATACGCCCGCCAACTTCTACTTCACCGGACCGTGGGCTCTGGAGCTCGAAGTCCTGTTCCAGCTCTCGGCGTGGGACGACACCGTCGAGTTCGGCTGGTACGAGGCGGGCAATCCGGACGCACGCACGCCGCTCCTGCCCAAGGCCGGCAACCCGTCGGGGCCTTATAGCGACAATCTCGGCGCGGTCGCCCCCGAGGGCACCACGTCGGCGAGCATCCCGACCAACTTCGGGTTCTACTACCGCAACACCCGGTACGGGACGAGTCCGACTGACGAGATCCTGTTCTTCACGGAATCGCAGTTCAACCGGATCGGCAACTACTTCGGCTACTTCTCGGACCCGAATTCGGGTCTGTGGATGAACACCGCACTTCGGTTCGACGACGAGGAGTTCGCGACGCTGGCCGCCGCGCAGAACCGTCAGCAGTTCGCGCTGTTCACGGACATCAGCGGCCGGTTCTGGCTCGGCCTCGAGGACCAGGTCGGTGACATCACGTCGGCCTTCTGCGAGCAGCGCGGCCTGCAGCCGTGTTCGGACTACGACCACAACGACCTGATCCTGAGCTTCACGGACGGCTGTATCGATTGCCCCGACGACCCACCGCCACCGGTGCCCGAGCCGACAATCCCGGTGCTCGTGGCCAGTGGCGTGTCGGGACTGTTGTGGCTGCGACGACGGCGCCGGTAGTATGATTTCGTAGGGCTGCAGGCGGACCGCCTGCAGCCCACTTGTGTTCCCCCTCGGTCGCCAGCGAGGCACCGTCCGTGCGCGTCCCTCCCTCGCTCATCATCGGCCTCATCTTCCTGGCCCTTCCGCCTGGGGCCTTCGCCGCTGCGCTCGTCCTCGAAGGCCCCCCAGGACAGTCGGCCACATGGACACCTGTGACCGGGGCGACGGGCACGGGCGCGCTCGGCTACTGGGACCGCGAGTCGTACGACAGCGCCGGCATCCTGGGCGCCGGCGCGTGCTCCGCCGCGGCACTCGTGGTGGGGCGCCCCTGCGACTGGATTCCACAGCCGATTCCGCCGCTGACCAACCCCCTCCCGGCCACGCCAGGCAGTCCCGTGTCGTCCTTCGGGGTCGCCAACCCCGCCGTGCCAGGTGCCGATGCGCCGCTCGACTTCTACTTCACCGGCACGTTCAGGTTCGACTCCGAGGTCCTCTTCCGCCTCACCGACTGGAGTCAGTTCACCGAGTTCGGCTGGTACGAAGCAGGGAATCCCCTGGCCCGCACGCCCATCGACCCCGCCAACCTCCCGGGACAACCGGGGCCAGACAGGGACTTCGGGCTCTACTACCGCAACATGCGGTACGGCGACGACGTGCTGTTCTTCACGCAGTCGCGGTTCAACACGCTGGGTGGGTATTACAGGTACTTCTTGGAGCCGCAGTTCGGAGGGGGGACGCCACCCGACCCGAGTGGCGTGGACCTGACGCAGTTCCAGCAGTTCGTCGTGTTCCGCCAGGGCACCCGCTACTGGATCGGCCTCGAGGACCAGTTCGGTACACCCACGGCGTCGTTCTGCAGCGACGTCACGCGCCAGCCCTGTTCCGATTACGACTTCAACGATCTGCTGATCTCCGTGTCGACACCGGTACCCGAACCGGCCGCCGTCCTCCTGCTCGGCGCGGGCGCGGCCGGTCTGATTGCCGCGCGGCGTCGCCGACCGTAGGGCCCGTCGCCCACCACGCCAAACGCCACCCCGGGCTCGGAGCGCCGGCCCTACCGGGCGAGGGTCGCGACGTATCGGGCCACCGCATCCTGCCACGCGGGCATCGGCCTCCCGATCGCATCGGCCAGCTTCTGGTTCGAGAGCGCGCAGTAGACGGGCCGACGGGCGCGCAGTTGCACGTCGTTCACCGACATGAGCGCGAGGAGGGCCGGGTCGGCGCCCGTCAATGTCGCGATGTGGCGCCCGACGTCGGCCCAGGTACCCTGGCCGCTGTTGACGCAGTGGAACAGCCCCGACGGGACGTCACGCTCCAGCAGGGCCAGCGTGGCGTCGCGCACGTCGTCGACGAAACTCGGCGTGACGACGCGATCGGCGAACACGGGTGCCCGTCTCCCCTCCCGCAGGGCGGCGGCGATCTTGTCCACGCTGCTCCGGGCCTGCCGGCCGCCGAACAGGCTCTCCACGCGCAGGACGTACCAACGCGGCGCGTCCTGCGCAAACCACTCACCGAGCAGCTTGGAGCAACCGTACACGCTCACGGGGCAGGCGCGGTCGTCTTCGCCGTACGGACGCGAAGCCGTGCCGTCGAAGACGAAGTCGGTGCTGTAGTGCACGAGCGTGGCGCCGACGCGAGTCGCCGCCGATGCCATGCCGCGGACGGCAAGGGCGTTGACGCGCAGGGCCGTGGCGACGTCATCTTCCGCGCCGTCGACGTCGTTGTAAGCCGTGCAGTTGACGAGCACGTCGGGACGCAGGCGATCCACGGCCGCGCTCAGGGCCGCGCTGTCGGTCACGTCCACGTCGGCCCTCGTGAGCCCGACGACCTCGTGCCCGGGAACCCCGGCGAAGGTGCTCCCGAGTTGCCCGGCCGCGCCGAGCACGAGCAGTTTCATCGGAACTCCCTGATCTGGCTGTCGTCGAGCACGCCCTCCCACCTGGCCACCACGGCGGTCGCCAGGCAGTTGCCCGTCACGTTGACGGCCGTGCGGCCCATGTCGAGGATCTGGTCGATCCCGAGCAGGATGGCCGCGCCTTCGAGCGGCAACCCGAACGTGCCGAGCGCCGCCGTGAGCACCACGAGCGCGCCCCGCGGCACGCCCGCCACGCCCTTGCTGGTCAGCATCAGGGTCAGCATCATCATCAACTGCTGTCCCCATGACAGCTGGAGTCCGGCCAGCTGCGCCACGAACACGCTGGCGATCGACAGGTAGAGCGTCGTGCCGTCGAGGTTGAAGCTGTAGCCAGTCGGCAGCACGAAGCCGACGATGTTGCGAGGCACGCCGAACCGCGCCATCACTTCCAGAGCCTTGGGCAGCGCGGCTTCCGAGCTGGCCGTTGTGAACGCGATCAGGAATGGCTCGCGAATCGCCCGCAGGAAGGTGAAGAACGGCACGCGAATCAGCAACGCGACGCCGCCGATCACCACGAACAGGAAGAAGACCAGTCCCAGGTACATGACGCCCACGAGCTTGCCGAGGGTGATGAGGATGCCCAGACCACGACCCCCGACGGTGGCAGCCATCGCCGCCATCACGCCGATGGGAGCAAACAGCATCACGTACGCGGTGAACTTGAACATGACCTGCGCGACGGACTCCAGGAACTCGAGGACGGGCCGCCCCTTCTCGCCCACCCCGGCCAGCGCGACGCCGAAGAACGACGCGAAGACGACGACCTGCAGGATGTCGCCGCGGGCCATGGCGTCGAAGATCGACGTGGGGAACAGGTGCAGGAAGATCTCGGCCACCGTCTGCTGGCGCTGGGCCATGGCGGCGACGTCCGCCGTGGCGGTGCCCGCGACGCTGACGCCCGCGCCGGGCTGGAACCAGTTCACGAGCCCGAGCCCGAGAAACAGCGCGATCGTCGTGGCGACCTCGAAGTAGATCAGCGCCTTGAGGCCGATGCGGCCCATGGCCTTCATGTCCCCGGTCCCGGCGATCCCGACCACCAGCGTGCTGAACAGCAGCGGCGCGATGATCATCTTGATCATCCGCAGGAACGCGTCGGCGAGCGGCTTGATGCCCAGGGCCACGTCGGGCATCGTCGCGCCGATGAGGACGCCGAGCGCCAGACCGATGAAGATCTGCGTGGTGGTGCCGGGCCACCACCAGGGGCCGGCCGCAGGGGTCTGCGCTGGGGCGCCTGGCGCCTCGATCTCGATCCTGGCCATGTGCGTGGACCTCAGGCCCCGGCGTAGAACGCGGCGATCGTTTCGACCACGTACTGCTGTTGGGCCTCGGTGAGTTCGCTGTAGATCGGCAGCGCCAATGTCTCGGCCGACGCCCGCTCGGCTTCCGGCAGCGCGCCGGAAGGAACGCCGAGGTGGGCGAAGCAGGGCTGCAGGTGGAACGGGACGGGGTAGTAGACCTCGGACCCGACGCCGTGGGTCCGCAGGTGTTCTCTGAGCGCGTCGCGGCGCTCGGCACGAATCACGAACTGGTTGTAGATGTGGCGGCGGCCCGGCAACTCGACCGGGAGCGCCACGGGCGCGCCTGGCGCGAGGGCGGCGAACAGGTGCCTGTAGCGGTCCGCGTTGCGGCGGCGCGCCTCGGTCCATGCCTCGAGATGGGGCAGCTTCACTCGCAGGACGGCAGCCTGGATGGCCGCCATCCGGAAGTTGCCGCCGACCTTTTCATGGTGGTACGTCCGCTGCGCGCCATGCACCCGCAGCAGCCGAACGCGCGCGGCCATCTCGTCGTCGGCGACGGTGACCAGGCCCGCGTCACCTGCGGCGCCCAGGTTCTTGCTGGGATAGAAGGAGAAGCAGCCGAATCGTCCGAGGGTGCCGAGCGCCCGGCCGTCGAGGGTCGCGCCGATGGCCTGTGCGGCGTCCTCGATCACCGTGAGCCCGTGCTCGCCGGCGAGCGCGAGCAGCGCCGGCATGTCGGCGGCCTGGCCATAGAGGTGCACCGGGACGATGGCGCGTGTGCGGGAGGTGATGGCGCGTCGCACGCCCTCGACGTCGAGGTTGCAGCTGACCGGATCGATGTCCACCAGCACCGGCGTCGCGCCCGTGCGGCTCACACAGCCGGCCGTCGCGAAGAAGGAGAAGGTCGGGACGATGACTTCGTCGCCCGGGCCGAGTTCCAGCGCCATCATCGCCACGAGCAGCGCGTCCGTGCCCGAACTCACGCCGATGGCGTGCCTGGCACCGAGGTAAGCGGCCACTTCCGCTTCAAATGCCTCGACCTCCGGCCCCAGGATGAACTTCTGCGTGTCCACGACACGCGTGACGGCCTCGACGACAGCGTCGCGGATGGGCGCGTACTGGGCGGCGAGGTCGAGCAGTGGCACCTGCATCACTGGGTGCATGCTACACTCGGCCCGCCGTGGCGGCCAACGACCTCCGTGCCCTCGTGGCCTATCGCGGCCTGCTCCGCGGCCTCGTCCAGCGCGACCTCACCGTCAAGTACAAGGGCTCCCTCCTCGGCGTGGCCTGGTCCCTGCTGCACCCGCTGGTGATGGTCGCGGTGTACACCGTCGCCTTCCGCTACATCGTGCGCGTGCCGATCGAGCGGTTCCCGCTGTTCCTCCTGAGCGGGCTCCTGCCCTGGATGTTCTTCGCCGCCGCGCTGAGCGCCGCCACCGGATCGGTGGCCGACAATGGCACGCTCGTGCGCAAGGTCGCGTTCCCAAGGGTCGTGCTGCCGTTGGCCGCCGTGGTATCGGCGCTCGTGCAGTTCGTGCTGATGTACACCGTGCTGGTGCCCACGGCCCTGGTGATGGGCGCCGGCGTCTCGGCGGCGTGGGTGGCGCTGGTGCCGGTCGTCCTCCTGCAGACGGCATTCACCGCGGGCCTGGGGTTGCTCCTGGCCACCGCGTACGTGTTCGTCCGGGATGCCCGCCACCTGCTCGACGTCGCGCTCCAGGTGTGGTTCTGGCTGACGCCGATCGTGTACGCGTCGAGCATGGCGCCAGCCGGGCTCCGCCCCTGGCTCCGCCTCAACCCCATGCTGCACTTCGTGACGGCCTACCAGGACGTGGTCACCCAGGGGACCATGCCGTCGCTGCCGACATTCGCGCTGCTCACGACGCTCGCCGCCGCCTCGCTCGCAGCGGGCTGGCTGATTTTCGGGCGCGCGCAGAAGCGCTTTGCGGAGTACGTTTAGGGAATAGCAGAATTGCAGAGTTTCACAATTGCACGACCGGTTCGGTGCGGCGAAGGTTGGCAGTGGCCCTGAAATTCTGAAATCGTGAACTTCTGAAATTCTCTAGCGTCTGACGACGGCCGCGCCCCCGGCCGCCGGATCCCGTGGCCATTCGATCCTCGGGGCCACCCACACCGGCACGTCGTTGACGGCGTTGCCCCATCGCTCGGGCGTGGTCTCGAAGACCACCGTCACGCGCTGCCCGGCCCAGCGATCCAGTGGGACCTCGCCGGGGTGCAGCCGCTTGTGCAGTTCCACGAGCATCGGAACGATCGTGTACTCGGCCACCGGCGTCGACGTCTCCCCCTGCTCCACGAGGACGCGCATCTGGATGCCGTCGCTTTCGCGTGTCCACATGTCCGGGCGCATCGCCGCCCCGAATCGCAGGACCGCGCCGCGCGGCACCTGCACGTCCCATCGGATCACCGAGGTCGGCAGCGCGACGATCGCACGATGGACGCGGCCGAAGATGGCAACGGGCTCCAGTGCCACGCCCTCGTGCAGCGACGGACGTGACGACTCGATGCGGGCGTCTGGCAGCGCCTCGAGAAGATCGAGCGATCGATACCGCCCTGTGGGCCTGGCCGCGACGACGACGCCGGCAGCCGCCACGAGCACCGTCACGAGGGTCGCGACCGACACAGCGCCGGCATGCGCCGCCCGATCTCGCGACCCGGCAAGCGGGACCATCTCGACCGAACCCGCCCACGCTCCGACCAATCCGACGGCAACCGCGCACGCCCACGCGAGTACCCCGTTGAACAGGAGCAACCCCAGCACCACCGTGGGCCAGGCCCGCGCCCAGCCCGGCCAGGGCCGCAGCACCTCGTGGATCCAGTAGGGCAGCGTCGCCCGCCCAGACGAGGTCTCGAACGCGAGATCGCCCCACTGCTCCACGCCGTCGGCGAACAATCGTGCCCCCGGCAGCAGGTCGTCCCGAGTGACGGCGAAGGTGACCGGCGGCCCCCCTTCGGCGTGCAGATGCCTCAGCGCGAGCGCGTACTGCACACCGCGCGATGCGCGCGTCGGCCGGAACGGCACGTGCAGCGAGCGACGTGACGTGAGGCCGCTGGCCGGGAGGGCGACCCGTTGAAGCCTCACCCTCGCCCCTCCTGTGACCTGCACAAGGTCCACGACGAGATCGCCATGCGGCTGACCGGACGCGACGGGGCGCAGCCACACGCCGTCAAGGCCGTCGGCCCCCATGGTGAAGGTCTGGAAGATGCCGTCGGCCGATGCCGCCGAGACAGCCCGCGCATCGTGTCGCCCGGACCACGACGACACGAGCCCGTGGGGCGTACACGACCAGCGATCGATCTGCCAGGCGACGAGCGCGCCGTAGAGCAGCAGGAAGGCCGCCCGCGCGCGTGGGGACGAACGCACGAGGAGAGGGTAACGCGTGTCCCGCCAGGTGAGGTAGGGCCGCGGGACAAGTCCCGCGTCTACGCATTCGAGCCCTGCCGCAACGCGCGCAGCCGATGCATCAACCCGCTCTGCCGCCCGAACGTCTCGTAGAGTTCACCGTACAACGCGTACAGCGCGTCGTAGCGTTCGTGCGCGGCGGGGTCGCTCGTGTAGCGTTCGCTCGGAACCGGCGCCATCGCACCGGCCGCGTCCTCGATGGTGGCGTGCCCTCCGGCCGCAGCGCCCGCCGCGACGGCTCCCAGCATCGCCGCACCGAGTGCCGACGCCTGCGCTGCACCTGCCACCTCGACCCCGAGGCCCAGCACGTCGGCGTAGATCTGCATCAGCAGGCGATTGCGCGTCAGCCCGCCGCCCGCGACCACTCGCGTCACCGGGACCCCGCCGTCGCGCAGGGCATCGGCGATCACGCGCGTGCCGAAAGCCGTGCTCTCGATCAGTGCCCGGTAGATGTGCTCCGGACGCGTGGCCAGCGTCGCGCCCACCAGCAGGCCGCTCAGTTCGGCGTCCACGAGCGTGCTGCGGTTGCCGTTCCACCAGTCCAGCGCCACCAGGCCCGATCCACCCGGACGCAGCCTGGCAGCCCGCTCGCTGAGCACCTCGTGCGCCGACACCTGTCGACGTGCGGCCTCGGCCTCGACGTCGGCCGAGGCCAGCGTCTCCACGAACCACGCGAAGCTGTCGCCCACCGCGGCCTGACCGGCCTCGTACGCGAACATCCCGGCGACGATGCCGTCCTCCACGACGCCAGCAATCCCGGGCACGAGTCGCTCGTGTTCGGCGATGACGAGGTGGCATGTGGAGGTGCCGAGGATCAGCATCAGCGCGCCGGGTGTCGTCGCGCCGCTTCCAAGGACTCCCGCGTGGGCGTCGATCAGCGCGGCGCCGACGGCCGTCGATGGGGCCAGCCCGAGACGGGTGGCCCAGGCCGGCGTGAGCGAGCCGACCCGCGCGCCGGGTGCGACGACGGCTTGACCTCCGCCCCTGCTCGCGTAGAAGCCGTCGAGGCCGGGATGCAGCGCGCGCAGGTAGGCGTCGGAGGGATAGCCCTCGCGCTTGTGCCAGAGCCCCTTGTACCCGGCGGCACACGCGTTGCGCGCGAACCGCCCCGTGAGCTGCCAGACGACCCAGTCCCCGCCTTCGACGATCAGGTCCGCGGCGGCAAACACGCCCGGCGCGTCCTCGAGCACCTGAAGGGCCTTCGGGAGCAACCACTCCGACGAGATGCGGCCGCCGTACCTGTGAAGCCACGTCTCGCCGCGATCGGCGGCGACCTCGGTCACCCGCGTGGCCTGGGGCTGCGACGCATGGTGCTTCCACAGCTTCGGCCATGCGTGCGGTTCACCGGCGAGCACGGGGTCACGCATCAGGGGTGTCCCGTCGTCCCGGACGGGCAGGACGGTGCAGGCGGTGAAGTCGATCCCCAGGCCAATCACGTCGGCAGCGGCCACGCCGGCAGCGGTGATGGCGTCACGGACGCAGGTCTCGAGCGCATCGAGCCAGTCGCCCGGATGCTGCAGCGCCCATTCGGCGTCGAGAGGCGTGCCTGTGGAGGGCAGCCGCTCGTCGATGACGCCGTGCCTGTACGGCGAGACAGCGCTGCCCAGGACACGACCGTCGCGCGTATCGACGACGATGGCCCGGGCCGACTCGGTACCGAAGTCCACGCCGAGGACGGCCGGCATCAACCGAGCACCTCGCACTCGATGCCGAGCACGTCGCACACGCCCTGTAACTCGGCGAGGCAGTCCCCGTAGACCCCGTGGATGTGGTTGCAATTGAACGCCTGGATGAAGGCGTCGGGCTGGCACGGGAACTTCGCGAAGGCGTGTGGCCAGTTGTCCTGGCTGATGGCCGCGATCGCGTGGGCCCTCTCGCCGAGGTCGGCGAACTCGGCGCGGAACGCCACCATCCTGTAGCGTCCCGCGCGACGGGTGAGGCGGGCCAACGTCACCGGGCCTGGCGCCGCCACGTGATAGACGGCCGCGCCGCCCGCCGGGAAGTAGAACCCCTGCGGCCGGAACTCGGTCTTCGCGAGGTTGACGGCCGGATCGAGGCTCTTCGCG
Source organism: uncultured Acidobacteriota bacterium (assembly GCA_963715265.1). Classification (GTDB taxonomy): domain Bacteria; phylum Acidobacteriota; class Vicinamibacteria; order Vicinamibacterales; family Vicinamibacteraceae; genus Luteitalea. Next base: position 289,033 of record CAVQRQ010000002.1, on the reverse strand, counting down.
GCGAAGTAGGTGGCGTGCTCGCCGCTGTTGCACAGGTCCCAGAGACCGAGGTCCGCGTGGTAGTGCCGCACGTCGGCGAACAGCACGGGCGTGCCAGCCAGATGCTTGAAGATCTGCATCGTCAGCGCCGCGTCGGAATCGGCCTCCGTCGCGCACACGATGGACGGCTTGGGCGTGCCGTCCGGGTGGTACGGGTCGTTCAGGAACGCCTCGGCCACGTCGGCCGTGGCGAAGTGCTCGGTGAGTTCGCGCTGGCCCTTGATGCCGCAGAAGTCGTAGCCGAACTCCTCGATCAGGTCGATCGCGGCGTAGTACATGCCCAACTGGCGTCGCAGGAGGTCCTCGGTGAGCCGGAAGGTCGCGTCTGGCGCCGTCCAGTGGATCTTCCCGACATGCTCCCGCAGGTAGTCCAGGGCCGGGGCCACGCGGGAGCCCGTCGCCAGTTCCCGCTCCGCCCGGCGCACGAGTTCGTACTGGTCGACGTGGTCCACGTCGATGCCGAATTCGGCCATCCACTGGGCCGGATCGACGACCGTCGTGTCGATGCCGAGGGAGCGTCCGCCGATGAGGGCGTACGTGAGGCCGCGCAGCCGGCGGGCCGCGGCCACCGCCCGCACGCGGCCGACGAGCGAGCCGTAGACCTCTGGATCCTCGAGATCACCGAAGGTCTTGGTGAACCGGATGCCTGCCTGGTCCAGCGAGCCGGCATTGGCCAGCATGCCCACGAGCCCCGGGTACTGCGGGTTGACGTTGGAGAACATCGCGATCGGCTGCGGGCAGAACTGCGCGGCGACGCGCGCGTACTGCGGCCACGCCCAGACCGAGAAGTTGAAGATCACCGCATCGACGTCACCGGCGGCCATGGCCTTGCCGTTGCGCACGGCGATGTCGTTGCGCCAGATGACGTCGTCGCCGAGCAGCACCTCGTGGCCGTCGGCACGCAACCGGTCGGCGAGCGCATCGCGGAACTGCCGTTGCACGGGAGCGAGCGGCTGGCTGAGGAAGTCGCGGCCATCCCCGAAATCGAGGAGACCGATACGCAGCGGGCGAGGTGTCAGGTGGTCGAGCATGTTCGGGAGTCGGGAGTCGGGAGTTGGGAGTCGGGAGTTGGGAGTCGGGAATGGTCGCCTTCGCATTCGGCCTCGGCAAGGCGACCTCCCTCTGCGCGGCCAGCCTGAGGACGTCTCTTGTCGCGACTGATACGTAGCCGCGGGACGTGTCCCGCGGCCAGGCGGCAATCCGGCCGGACAAGTCCGGCCGCTACGTATCGCTCAATGTCGAGCGGTCATCGCTCGGCATTCAACGTGTGGCGTCCTACGTTTCGGCCGGCGGCAGTCGGCCGCTGGCCTTCGAGTTCGGCGTTGGGCGTTCGACGTTCGGCGTTCATCGTTGGGTGACCCACGCCTCGTCGAAGGTTGCGTGTTTGATCGACTTGCGGACGAGGCGTCCCTGCGCGTCCGTCGTGCTGCTCGCGGGGGGCAGGAAGATGCTGTAGGTCACGTGGATTCGACCATCTCGCGTCTGGATGATCGACGGGTAATGGTACTGGCCCTGCTGCTCTGCCGTCGCGCCGTCGGGGTCGCGCTCGAGGTGCCGGGTCACGGGCCACGTGCGGCCTTCGTCGGCGGAGAGCGACACCGCCAGGCTGTGGCGGCCTCGCTCGAGGTCGTTGTAGACGAGCGCCCAGCGGCCGCTCCTCAACACCGCGACGTCGACGCTGGTGCCGGGATTGGGCAGCGCATGGTCTTCGACCGTGGTCCATGTCTCCCCGCGATCGCGTGACTCGGCGGTGTGAATGCGCTTGGGCGGTGGCCCGTTGTCGCGCATGTAGGCCACGATGGTCCCGTCGCGGCGCCGTGCGAGGGCGGGCTGAATGTTGCCTCCGCCGACGAGCGGATCGCTCGTCTTCCACGTCGCGCCGTCGTCGTCGCTGATCGCCATCAACGAGAAACTGAAGCCGTCGGAGTACAGCGGGACGATGATCCGTCCGTCCTCGAGTTGCAGCGGATGCACCCGTGTCATCCATCCCAGTCGACGCGTCAGCTTGTCGGCGGCATCGGTCTTCAGCTTCTCGAGGTAGGCGCGGGTCCTTGCACCGACGGCCGGGCTCGCCGCCTTCGCCAAGGCTTCGGCGCCCAAGGGAGAGCCGGCCCGACCATCGTCGGGCGGGAGCGTCGCAGCAAGCCGATCGGCTTCGCGGCGCGTCACCTCGGCGAACCGATCACCCGGCGTGATGTGCATCACCTCGCTCGACTCCCAGGCCGGCACCCTGCCGACCGGCCAGGACCGCGCGGTCTTCACCTTCATCAGCGCTGTGTGCCATTCGTTGGCCAGAATCGTCGGCCACAGCAGCCACAGGCGGGCGGTGCGGTCGACGAACAGCGTCGGGTTCGTGTCGGGATAGCCGGGGGTGTCCGCCAGGCGGGCGGGGTCGGTCCAGGTGGTCGTGCCGCGACGCTGCCAGGCTCCGAGGAGTTCGACGTCGTCGGCCGTACGCTCGCCCAATCCGTGGAACCACGTGACCAGCAGGTGCCCCTCCGGGTGCTCGACGATGCTGGAGGAGTGGTTGTGCCAGTGCTCCACGGGAAACAGCAGTTCAGCCTGGTAGTGACCCGCCGGGGCTTGCGCTCCCACGCTGACGACGGCCACCAACGCCGCCAGCAGACCTGCCGTCACGCCACGTTGCATTCGTTCAGTCTCCCTCGCCACTGCAGCCGAGCCGTGACATCGGCTCGGGTAATTCCTCTTCCGCTCGTCTGCTCGCCCTCGTTCAATGAATGCCTGTGTTTCAGAAACTCGACTCTTGTATCAGATGCTGGTTGACTTGTCTCATTGCCGGGGAGTCTCATGGTGACGCGCCTCGACACGCCATTGAACGGTCTGACCGTTCTTCGTTCCGTGTTCCCTCCCGATCGCGGGACGTGCGCGTGCGGGGCGCCACCACGGGACACGCTGATGCCCTTGACTGATTTGCGAGCGCCGTGATGAAGATTGTCAACCTGCCCGACGGTACCTGTTCGTCGGGCGACTTCGGCCGCATCGCGTCGCGGCAGGATCCGCGGATCCTGCAGCTGGCGTTGCGCGTCTGGTTCTGAGGATCGTCGTGCCTCCACACACCTCCCAGTCGGGGACCCCTGGGGCCCCGCCCCTCAGCGGCCTGTTCGCCGCGGCCGTCACGCCGCGCCTGGCCGAGGGGTCGATCGACCTCGCCGCGTTCGATCGCATCCTCGATCTCCTGCTGTCGTCAGGGGCCGATGGGGTGTGCCTGGGGGGAGCGACGGCGGAATACCCGCACGCCACGCTCGACGAGCGTCTCGATCTCATCGAGCGCACGGCGGCTCGCATCGGGGACCGCACCCTGCTCGTGGGCGTCGGCGCGGCGGTTCCCACCGACGTGGTCCCCCTCGGGCGCGCGGCGCTCGACGCCGGCGCCAAAGCGGTCCTGCTCTCGATGCCGCTCTTTTTCCCGTACGCGCAGGAGGACCTGGAGGCGTTTTGCCTCGACGCGGCCGCCGCCATCGGCGGGCCGGTGCTCCTGTACGACCTGCCGACTTTCACCACTCCGCTGGCCACCGACACGGTGCTGCGCCTGCTCGAGGCGTCGCCGCACGTGATTGGCATCAAGGACAGCAGCGGCCAGGCGGATCGCATCGCGCAGCTGGCTGACGCACGTGGCGCACGTCCCTGGCGGCTCATGGCGGGAGACGACGGGATGGTGGTCACCGCCATGGCCCGGGGGTGGGACGGCTGCATCTCGGGGACGGCTGGCGCCTTCCCGGAACTCCTGGTTGCTGTGACGCGCGCGGCGCGATCGCGAGACGCCGCCGCCCTGCAGGTGCTCGAGCCGCTGCTGCACGAACTGTTCGCCCAGCAGGCCGTGTTCCCGACGCCCTGGGCCATCCGCCTCGGCCTCGAGGCCCGCGGCATCGAGGTGGGTCCGCTGCCCCTCCCGCTCTCGGAGCGCCGCCGCGCCCAGCGGGCGGCCTACCTGCAGTGGGTACCCGGCTGGCTGGCACGCGTCGAGCAGGCGCTGGGCCTGACCCTCGTCGGCGCGCGGTAACTCAGGGCCGACCGACTCGGCGCTCAACGATGGATCCCGGACGCGGGACCGCCGGACCCTCGTCCATCTCGTAGGCGCTGGACGCTCATGCATCTCGTAGGCGCCGGACTCGCCCGGCGCTGGCCGCTCTCATGAATCTCGTAGGCGCCGGACTCGTCCGGCGCTGGCCGCGGGACAAGCGCTGGCCGCGGGACAAGTCCCGCGGCTACGAACCTCGGATACGTGCCTGGGTGGTGGCGCTGGCGGCATGGACCACTGATCCGGCCGAGCGGGTCCTCCGGATGCGTAGCGGCCGGACTTGTCCGGCCGAGCGGGTCCTCCGGATGCGTAGCGGCCGGACTTGTCCGGCCGAGCGGGCCCTCCGGATGCGTAGCGGCCGGACTTGTCCGGCCGAGCGGGCCCTCCGGATGCGTAGCGGCCGGACTTGTCCGGCCGAGCGGGCCCTCCGGATGCGTAGCGGCCGGACTTGTCCGGCCGAGCGGGGGCGCGGGACGAGTCCCGCGCCTACGTATCCGATCGGCTGAGGGACGCGGGACCGGCCTTCGCCTTCGGCTACGGCGCGCCAGGCAAGTCCCGCCCGTACGTATCCAGTCGAAATGGGTCCGCGTCCGGCCCGCTCAGAGCGTGTCGCTGTCGGGCATCGACGAATCCGGCAGGCGGGCGTCGGCACCATGTCGGCGCGAGATGAGCGGCCACAGCAGCGTGAGCGCCGCCAGCACCAGGAACAGCAGCGAGATCGGCCGCGTGAGGAACGTCGCAAACGAGCCTTCCGACAGGGCGAGCGCGCGGCGCAGGTTCGACTCCGCCATGGGACCCAGGATCAACGCCAGCACGAGCGGCCCCATCGGGAATCCCTGCTGCCGCAGCAGGAAGCCGAGCACGCCCGCCACGACCGCCGTCCACACGTCGCCGGTGGACTGGTTGAGCGCGTAGCTCCCGCCCAACGCGACGGCCAGCACCGTGGCCCACAGGTACTGGTCCCTGATCTTCAGGATCTTCCCCAGCACCCGCGCGCCGATCAGGCCCCACACGAGCGTGGCCAGCGAGGCCATGAAAACGAGGGCGACGATCGTCGCGACGAGATCGGGCCTGTTGCGGAACAGGAGCGGGCCCGGCTGCAGGCCGTGCATCAGCAGCGCGCCAATGAGCACGGCCGCGGCCGAATCTCCGGGAATCCCCAGGGCGAGCGTCGTGACGAGCGATCCGCCGATGCCGGCGTTGGCGCCGGTGGTCGCGGCGATCAGCCCTTCGAGCGACCCCTTGCCGAACTTCTCGGGCGTCTTCGAGAAGCGCCGGCTCTGATCCCAGGCGAGGATGGCGCCGACATCGGCGCCCGCTGCCGGCATGATCCCGATCCAGATACCCATGAGCGATCCGCGCAGGCCGTGCGACCAGAGCGTCCGCGCTTCGTCGCGCGTGGGCAGCATCCCCTCCGTCTGCGTGTCGCCCGAGAGCTGCTGCCGTGGCGGCCCCACCATCTGCGTGAAGACCTCGGCGATACCGAACAGGCCGACCATCACCGGGATGAACGAGACGCCGTCGAGCAGTTCGGGCTGCCCGAACGTGAAGCGGGGATACCCCGTGATCGCGTCGAGCCCGATCACGGCGAGCAGCAGGCCGATGATGCCCGTGGCGATCCCCTTGAGCATCGACCCGCCCGAGACCCCGACGATCGTGCTGAGACCGAACACGGCCACCGCGAAGTACTCGGCGGGGCCGAACCGCAACGCCAGCCGCGACAGCGGCAGGGCCGCCAGCAGGAGCACCACCAGGCTGAGGAAGATGCCGAAGAAGGCGCCGATCGCGTTGAGCCCGAGCGCCAGTCCGGCCCGCCCCTGGCGCGCAAGGGGATGCCCGTCCCAGGTCATGGCAATCGAGGCCGGCGTCCCGGGCGTGTTCAACAGGATGGCCGGTACGCCACCGCTGAAGATGGCCGACACCAGCAGCCCGAGCAGCATCGCCAGGGCCTGATCGGGTTCGACCCAGAACGTGAAGGGCGTGAGCACGGCGAGGCCCATCGTCGCCGTGAACCCCGGCAGGCTTCCGAAGAGCACGCCGAGGGCCACGCCGACCAGCACGTAGAGCCAGGCGTCTGGCGACAGCAGGGGCGCCAGCAGGAGCATCGGATCGCCCGGCATCAGAAACGCACCCCGAGACCGCGTTCGAACAGAACCTGCAGCACGACGGCCATCAGCACCGACGCGATCAGGGCATCGCGCCAGCGCAGGTCCGTGAGCCGCAGGTAGGTCAGCAGCACGACGGCCGTGAGCACGCCGTGTCCCTGAGGGATGGCCCGCCACAGGAGCGCGTACGCTGCCAGCAAAGCCATCGTCAACGGCACGGCGCGGTGATATCGCACCCAGGCCGGGGCCGAGGTCCCCGGTGCGCGGACGATGAGCGCGGCAACGACAACGAGGGCAAGGCCGAGTGCGCGCGGGAACAGGGCCGGACCGGGTACGCCCCGCGTGCCCGGTGGGTACACCATCGTGGCCAACACGACGACGAGGCCCACGAGCAGCAGGACGACGGCGGCCAGGCGTGGTCGGCTCATCCGCGCACGAATCCGAACTCGCGCACCAGCCGCGCGTAGCGTCGGGCTTCTTCGTCGACGAACGCCCTGAACGCGCGCGCGCCCATCGGCTGCACGTCGAGGCCGGCCGTCTGGCAATACGTGACGAAGGCCGGCTGCGTGAACGCCTGCAGCACGTCTTGTTCGAGTCGCGCAAGGATGGCGGGCGCCACGCCCTTCGGCATCATGAAGCCACCCCAGGCCTCGAAGATCAGGTCGAGCCCTTCGCTGCGGAAGGTCACGGCCTCGGGAAACACGGGCGAGGGTGTGTCGGCCATGATGCCGAGCAGGCGCACGGCCCCCCCGCGAACGAGGGCCTGCACTTCCGGCACGCCGGCCATCACCGCGTCCACGTGCCCACCGAGCAGTGCGGTTGTTGCGGGTCCCGACCCCGGGAACGGCGCGAATACGAAGTCCCGGCCCAGCAATCGACCGAGCGCCAGTGTGCCCAGGTGCCACACGCTGAGGGGCCCGGCGGCCCCCAGGGCGATGCGCGCGCCGCGCCGCGCCGCGTCCACGAACTCGCGCAGGGTCCGGTACGGCGACGACGCCGGCACCGCCAGCGCCGCGGGGGCCCGGTGGTGACGCGCGAGCAGGTCGAAGTCGTCTGTCGAGAGAATCGACGTAGCGGAGGTGCGGCACGACGGCCAGTTCCACGGGCGCGTAGCCGACCAGGTACCCGTCGGGCGCCGCGTACTTGACCGCCGAGAACGCGACGGCGCCCATCGCCCCCACGCGGTTCTCGCACAACACCGGCACGCCGAGGCGTTCGTTGAGTCCACGCGAGGTGAAGCGCGCGACGGTGTCGGACATCCCGCCCGGCGCGGCGTGGACGATCACCCGCAGCTCACGCGAGGGCCAGGGTCCCTCCTGGCGCGCGCAACCCGCGGCGGTCGCCACGACTCCCAGCGCCCCGCCAAGAAAGGCGCGCCGCCCGACGCCCTGTCCGGCACGATGGTGCGTACCTGCCGGACTCTCATGAATCTCGTCGGCGCCGGACTCGTCCGGCGCTGCCCGCGGGACAAGTCCCGCGGCTACGAACCTCGAACTCGTGCCTGGCTGGTGATGCCGGCGCCAGGGAACGCCTGTCCGGCAGCCAACGTCCGCGGGACGAGTCCCGCGGCTACACCCGATGCCCGCATGCGCCTCAATACGCCGCACGCGGACCGCCCTTCGCGCGCCCGAGCGGGTCGAGCCACGCCCGCGCCCCCTCGGCGAACAGCGTGAGGTCCGACGCGGCGTGGAACAACCGGAAGCCCTCGTCGGCGAAGCGCTGCAGCGACTCCGGCGACGCCACCGGGCGTCCGCAGTACTTCCCATGCCGGTGCGCCGCATCGCGGACCCGCTCGGCGGCCTTCAGCACGTCGGGGTGTGTCATGTTGCCGCGCAGGCCCATCGAGAACGAGAGGTCGCTCGCGCCGACAAACAGCACGTCGATGCCCTCGACGGCCGCGATCTCCTCGCAGCGCTCCACACCCTCGACCTCCTCGATCACGGCGACGACGAGCACCTGGTCGTCGGCCGAATCGAAGTACGAGGGCACCGCGGGCCACGTCGCCTCAGCCAGCCCCGACCCCGATCCCCGCTCCCCCCTGGGCGGGTACCGGCAGGCGCGGGCGGCCTGCTCGGCCTGCGCCGGCGTGCTCGTGAACGGAAACACCACGCCGTGAACACCCTGGTCGAGAACGCGCTTGGCCATCCACGTCTCGCCACCAGGGACGCGGGCGATGGGCACGGCCGGCAACCCGCGGGTCGCCAGCACGATGCCGCGCAGCGTCTCGAGCGTGACGGGGCTGTGCTCCATCTCGACCCACAGGAAGTCGAAGCCTGAGGTCGCCGCGACGAGCGCCATATCGAGGCTGACCGACGTCACGGGCATTCCGACCACGTACTCGCCGCGCGCCAGGCGCGCCTTGACGGGGTTGACCCAGGGCGCGGGTGTCTGTGATGCGGTCACGGTGTCGTCGTGTCCTCGAGCAGCCACACTTCGGCCACCTGGTTTCCGCGGCCTGCACCGCCGATGCCCTCGCTGATCCGCCAGGTGAGCGTCAGGGCGCCATCGGACGTCGCGGCCCTCGGGATCGTGAACTCCACAGGCGTCACGGGCGACGGCTTGGGTATCGGCCCATGCACCTGGTGCGCCTCGTCTGCCGTCAGCCGGATGCGCACCGCCTGGCTGTAGACGTCACCTGCGTAAACCACGCGCACCGTGTACGCCGCCGTCGGGTCGAGCCCTGTGTACCTCATGGTCAGGGCGCCATCGTAGAACGCTTCGGCGTGACTCATCCACGACAACCTCCAATCGGGGCCCGAGCCGAAGCCGGTCAGGCCGGACAGATACGGCCCGGGATCGTCCCGGAACGCAGGAGGCGCCACGAGGTGCGGCTGTGCCCCCGACGCGCCGAGATCGTCGTAGAAGCCGCCGGGGCCAGGGTCCGTCCATCGAACGATGCGATCGAGGGCCGCAAGGCGCTCACGCTCCCCCGGCAGCGCGCGGATCGTCGTGAACTGCGCCGACATCCAGGCCCTGTCGTTCAGCGGAGCATCGACGAGATCGAGGTTGGCGCCCCGCCCGACGGCTATGGCGCGATACAGCGGCACCGACAGTTGCATCCGCGCGCTCTGGTAGAGGGCCTCCGCGAGCTGGAACACGCGCGTCCGCAGGTCGGCCGCCACCGGCTGCGCGCCCACCGCGAGCACGCCTTCCGCCTCGGCCATCGCCGTCATCGACCCGAGGCCGACAGCATTGGCCAGCACGCTGGTCGCCTGCGTCTGCGCCGCCTGCTCCTTGATCAGCCGCCGTCGCACGTAGGCGTCGTAGTAGGCGCGATACAGGCCCTGCTGGAATCGCCAGTTGAGGAGATCGCGGGGCGCGGCCGCGCGTTCCATCGCCTGGAAGCGCGCGAGCGTCCGTTCCACCCCCACGTTGGCGGCCAGCGGCCCGCGCCAGTTCTCCTCGAGCCCAAGGATGGCCTCCGACAACGGCTCGGTGTAGGCAGGTGCCGACGAAGTAGCGGGCGTACTCGCGCAGCGTCTCCCTCACGTCGGCCCGGGGGTTCCACCCGAGCGCGCTCCACACGATCTTGTTGACGTCGTCGTTGCAGCCTTCCGAGTAGGCGATGAAACCTGGGGCGACACCGAGAGCCACCGCTGGAAATGCCGCCGCCTGGTCGAGCGGGCGCGGGTTGATCGGCTCGCGGTCGAGCGTGCGCGCGTACGCCACGTCCCAGAGCGGCACGGGATACTCGGCGTTCGGATTGTGTGTGTGATGTCCGGATACCGCCGGAGCTTGTACCGGGGAGGAATTCGCTTGCGGACCGTCGCGAGCGAGTCGCGGTTCTGCGGGCCGATCACGATGCCGGTCAGCCATGCCGGTTGCCGCGTCATCAGCCCGTAGAAGGTCTCCATCCATTGGGCCGTGAAGCCCTGCGGCGACATCCACATCGCCATTCGCGGATGGAACGCCCGGATGCTGGCCGTCTGCCGCTCGAGCAGTCGGAACATGACCGACGGCTCCGTGTGCCCGGGGTCGCCGCCGGGCACGAAGATGGCGTCGAGGCGCGGCAGCCGCTTCAACACGTCGGCCCACTCGGCGAGCGCCCGCGCGACGTCGGGCTCCGTCGTGTACGAGTCGTCGAGCGCGGGATACCACACCCACACGTCCAGGCCGTACGTGTCGGCCAGGCGCGACATCTCGACCATCATCTCCATCTGCGGTCGCGGAAAGTGCGGACTGTCGGCCGCATCGTCGGAGCGAGGCGGTATCAGCTCGATCGCGTTGGTGCCGAACACCGCGAGGTCGCGGATGTACTGCTCCCACTGCGGCACGTCCCACCCGTCGTAGGAGTTGGTCTTGGGCCGGTAGCCCAGTTGATGGCCGCGAATGGCCACGGCGGGCGTCTCGGTCACGTCGAGGGACGCCGGCAGGACGACGCGATCGCGCGAGATCTCGAGCGCGCGCAGCAGTCGCCCGACGCCGAACAGCACGCCGCGCTCGTCGGCGCCCGCGACGACGACGCCGTCGGGACTCGTCGCAATCCTGTAGCCCTCTGCGCCCGGCGCCGGCCCGGCGAGGCGTGAGGCGAGCGGACCGCGTCGGAGCGAGGCCAGGCGGCCGACGTGGATCACAGGGCCTGCCGCTGCCCGTTCTGCGATGGTCCAGGGGGCGCGGGTGCGCTTGCCGACCTCCTCGAGGAGCATCGTCGCGGCCGTGCGTTCGCGAGCTGTGGCGTCTCCGGCCACGACGATGGTTGCAGAGGAGAGGTCGAGGGGAGCGAGGGCGGGCGCCTGCGCGTGGGCGAGCGCCGAGAGTCCCCACGCCAGGACGAGGAAGGTGAAAAACCGGCGGACGGGGGCAAGCATGGGTACCTTATATTCCAATGCCCAGACTCACGCCCGACCAACTCGCGGCCCTCGCGGCCATCGACAGTCCCACTGTGGCCAACGCGATCGAACGATTCAAGGTCCGCCGGCGCGTGGACGGGTATGCCGACCGTGACCTGCGGTGCGCGTTCCCCGCGTACGGCTCGATGGTGGGCTACGCCCTGACGTGCACCGCCGACAGTACCACCGAGGGCCGCGCCGACGGCGCTGGTCTCCTCGGGCTGTGGGCGGCGCTCGAGGCCGCCCCGAAGCCCGCCGTGCTCGTGATCAAGGACGTCGGCCCGCACCCGGCACGGGGCTGCCACATGGGCGAGATCATGGCGACGACGGCGAAGGCGCTCGGGGCCGTGGGCTGCGTCTCCGACGGAGGGCTGCGTGACGTCAGGGAGGTGGAGGCGCTGGGTGGCTTCCAGTACTTCTGTCCCGGCTACGTCGTCTCGCACGGGCAACCGGTGATCCTCGACATCGGGGTGCCCGTCGAGATCCACGGCCTGCCCATCGCGACGGGCGACCTGCTGCACGGGGACGTGAACGGCCTGCTCGTCGTCCCCGACGCGATCGCGGGCGAGGTCGCGGCCGCGTGCGGCGCGGTGCGCGACGAGGAACGCGCGCTCCTCGACCTGATTGCGACGCCCGGATTCAGCGTGGAGATGCTGCGTCAGTGGAAGTTGACGCATTGACGATGCCGCGAGACGCAGCCGGGGACGCATCCCCGGGCGGTCGGCCAGGCGGCCGGACAAGTCCGGCCGCTACGTATCGTTCACGCCCGTCAGCGACTTCGAGGTCTCGGCGGCGGCGGCGCGGACGGCCTCGACGATCTGGTCCTGCATGGCCGCGTCCCCGAGGCGCATCTTCGGCACCGACAGGCTGATGGCGGCCAGGGCAACCCCGTCGTTCCCGACGACTGGAGCGCCGAAGCAGCAGCCCTCGAGCACGCTTTCTTCGGTATCCGTCGAGAACCCCCGGGAGCGGACGCGGTCGTACTCCTCCTTGAGCAGGACCTCGTCGGTGATCGTGTGCTCGGTGAACCTGTGCGTGCCATAGCTGCGCCGCAGGCGCTCCGCCACCTCGTCGGGCAGGTATGCCGTGATGGCCTTGCCGAGCGAACTGGCGTGCGGCGGCAGGATGCGGCCGACGGTATTGGCCATCCGGATGAGGTGGGGGCTGTCGAGGGTGGCGACCACCTCCACGCGGTTGTCGAAGTGCATGGCGAGCGTGATGGTCTCACCGAACTCACGACTCAGGTTCCGCATGTGCGGCAGCGCCGTGTCCACGAAGTCGGAGGTGCGCTTGCCGTCGCCCCACATCCTGAGGTCCGGAGACAGACTGTAGGCGCCGTCGCCGGTGCGCTCGACATAGCCGGAGACCTCGAGGGTGTGCAGGAGCCGGAAGGCGGAACTCTTGGCCACGCCGACGCGCGCGCCGACCTCGGCCAGGCCGAGCGGTTGTTCATGGTTGCGCAGGGCTGCCAGAATCTCGAGGGCCCGCCCGATCACCTTGGAGTAGTACTTGTCGTCGCGGGCACGGGAGCCCGCCCTGCGGGCAGCGGCGACAGGTGCGCGGTGACTGCGGGTCGTCATCGGTGTGCCGGCATTGTACCGCCCGCGCCCCACCCGGTCATGTAAGCGTCTTCGAGGAGTCCGAATGCGTCACGTCCTGCTTGCCGGCCTCGCCCTTGTGTTCGCCGCCCCGGTCGCGGAACCGACGGGGAGCCAGTCCACCCCCGCGCCGCCCATCGTGCGCCGCGTCTTCGGACCTGAGACACCGACGGGGCCCTACAAGCACCCGGCCTGCCTGACCGAACTCTCCAACGGCGACCTGTACGTCGTGTACTACGGGGGTGAGGGCGAGTATGCCCGCGACACGGCCGTCTTCGGCGCGCGACTGCGCCACGGCCAGGCCACGTGGTCGGCGCCGGTGGCGATCGCCCGCGATCCGTTCCAATCGGTGGGCAACGGGGTCATCTGGCAGGCGCCGGACGGCCTGGTCTGGCTGTTCTACGTCGTGCGGTTCGGCGACACGTGGGGCACGTCGCGCATCCAGGCCAAGGTCTCGCGCGACCTTGCGGCCACGTGGTCCGATGCGTTCCCGCTGGCCCTCGAGGCCGGCATGATGGTGCGGAACCGTCCCGTGGTGCTCCACGATGGCAGCTACCTGCTGCCCGTCTACTTCGAGGACGGCGCGGACCCCGAGCGGGTCGGCCCCGCGAGCACCTCCCGGTTCCTCCGCTTCGATCCGAAGACCCAGGCCTGGACGTCACTCGGTGAGGTCCGGTCGGCGAAGGGGAACATCCAGCCGGCCGTCGTCGAGGTCGCGCCGGACCACCTGATCGCCTACGCGCGCCGCGGCGGCGGGTACGACCCGGTGACCGACGGCTGGCTGGTGCGCGCCGAATCGCGGGACGGCGGGCGGACATGGACCGAGGGCCGCGACTCGGCGTTTCCCAACCCGAACTCCGCTGTCGACTTCCTGAAGCTGTCCTCGGGGGCCCTGCTCCTGGTCTACAACGACCACATGTGGAAGCGCACGCCCCTGATGCTCGCGCTCTCCGACGATCAGGACCGGACCTGGCCGATCAGGCGCGCGCTGGCGACCGGCGAGGGCAGCTTCGCCTACCCCATCGCGCTGCAAGCCCGTGACGGGCGGATCCACGTCGTGTACACGTCGGACTCGCGCAAGGTGATCAACCACGCGGTGCTCACCGAGGCATGGATCAGAGGGAGGTAGAGAGGCACGTTCCACGTGGCGCGTTCTGCGTTCTGCGTCCGTCAGTGGCTATACTTCCCGGGTGTCTGCTCCCGCCGTCGCGGCGCACGGCGTGTCCAAGCGCTTCACGCTCTACCACCAGGGCGGCAGCGGACTCAAGGAGCGGCTCGTGGGGCTGGTCGGCGGGCGCCGCGATGCCCGCGAGACCTTCTGGGCCCTGCGCGACGTCACGTTCGAGGTGGCCCGGGGCGAGACGCTGGGGCTCATCGGCCACAACGGGTGCGGCAAGAGCACGCTGCTGCAGATCGTGGCCGGCATCCTCGAACCCGACGGCGGGCGCGTTGCCACGAGTGGACGCATCACGTCGTTGCTCGAACTGGGCGCCGGATTCAGTCCCGACCTCTCCGGACGCGACAACATCTTCCTGAACGCGTCCCTGCACGGCGTGCCCTCGGCTGTCATCCGTGCGAAGTTCGACGAGATCGTCGAGTTCGCCGAACTCGGACGCTTCATCGACACACCCGTCCGCAACTACTCCTCGGGCATGTACATGCGGCTCGGCTTCTCCGTCGCGGCCCACCTCGATCCCGAAATCGTGCTCGTGGACGAGGCGCTCGCCGTCGGAGACGAGGCGTTCCAGCGCAAGTGCCTGCGCAAGATCCAGCAGTTCCAGGCCGATGGCGTGACGGTGATCATCGTCTCGCACGACCTCCTGCTGGTGGAGCGCCTCTGCTCGCGGGCCTGCCTGCTGCAGCGCGGCGAACTGGTCGCGGTCGGTCCGGCGTCCGACGTCATCTCGCGCTACCACCAGATCGCGGCGGCCAGCGGTGAGGTCGCCGGCGAGTACCGTTGGGGATCGCGTGAGGTCGAGATCCCGCGCGTCCGGATCCTCGACGCCCACGACGAGCCCGTGACGAGCCTGCGCACCGGCGATGCACTCACAATCGCCTTCGACTATCGCGCCGCGTCGCGATTCGCGCGCCCGGTGTTCGGCCTGGCCGTCTATCACGAGGACGGCACGCACCTCACCGGACCGAACACGCGCACGGGCGGCCTGGCGATCCCCGACGTCGAGGGCGAGGGTGAGGTCCGCTACACCATCGCGCACGTTCCGCTGCTGCCCGGCCGGTACGTCGTGTCGGTATCGGCGTACGACCATCATCTGGTCGAACCGCTCGATCATCGCGAGCGCGTCGCCACGTTCACCGTCACGGAAGGCGGGACGCTGGAGCGGTTCGGCAAGGTGACGCTCGGCGGCACCTGGGCGCTGGTCCCCGCGGGCACACGGGAGCCGGTCGGGTCGTGACAGCCCGCCTGGCCGCCATCCTCCATGGCGCGCGCTGGCCCTCGTCTGACGCCGGCGCGTTGTGGAGGGATCGCCTGAGCCGCGCCCTGCGGTGCGAGGTCGAGATCGTCCTGGCCCGCGACGAGTCGTCCGCTCCGCGCGGCGCCGCGTCCTGCATCGCCGACGCGCTCGCACGCACGTCGGCCCCGCTGGTCCTCGTCGCCGACGTGTACGCCGACCCGGAGGACGACACGCTCCGGGCGCTCGTCGGAGGCCTGGACGATGCCGCGCTCGTCGCGCCGGGACACGCCGCGCCGGCCCGGCCGCCGGGCGGGTTCCTCGAAGACATGGCGCGTGCCACCACCGAAGGTCCGCCCGGGTTCGACGACCCGCCCGTCTGGGCAGCGCGGCGGGAGGCCATCCTCGATGCCGGCGGCCTCGACGACACGCTGTGGTCCTTCGGGCTGGTCCAGGACCTCGCGAGCCGGCTGACGCGCATCGGCGAGCGGGTCGCCCGTCCCACGGTGCCACTCGTGCGCACCACCGGATCGGCATACCCGTACAGACCCGACGTCGAGACATTCCTGCGCTGGCGCAACCAGCTCAGGGTCACCTTCGCGCATGCGCCGGCCGACGCACTCGGCGCGGCCGTGTGCCGGCCAGTCTTCGCGCTCCTCGGGTCGGCATGGCGGCACGCGGGGATCGACGCGCTGGGAGTCTCGTTCGGCGGCGAGTGGGGCCGCACGTCGCTGGCCCGGCGGGTGCGCACGCGACTCGGCGGCCCTCCGCCGGACGCCCTCTGGCCGGCCGACGAGGCGGGGACGGCCGTCCCCCTTGCCGCCCTGCACGCGTTCGCGCTGGAGCTACCCGACCTCGTGCGCGTGCGGGAGGCGAGGGGACTCGCGCGGCAGCCGCACCAGTCCCCGCCCGTGCCCGCCGTCGCACCGGCCGCTCCGGACATCGTCCTCGTACCGCCCCGTGTGTCGGTGATCGTCGTCAACTGGAACGGGCGCGCGCATCTCGAGGCGTGCTTCGCGTCCCTGCGGGCCAGCGACTACCCCGGCGAACAGCTCGAACTGATCTGTGTCGACAACGGCTCCACCGACGACAGCACGCGCCTGCTCGGCGAGCGCTTCCCGGACGTGCGCGTGGTGGCACTCGCGGAGAACCGCGGCTTCACGGGCGGCAACGCCGCCGGCGTGGCGGCCGCGACAGGCGACGTCCTCGTGTTCGTGAACAACGACATGCGGTTCGAGCCGACCTTCGTGCCGCGCCTCGTCGCGGCCCTCGACGAGGGGACGGCCTGCGCGGCGGCCAGGGTGATGAGCTGGGACGGCTCGGGCATCGACTTCGTGCGCGGCACCGCGAGCTTCGAGGCACGTGGCTTCCAGGAGCAGTTCGGACACGCGTACGTACCGGGCATGGCGCTGGCCGAGTCCTTCTTCCCCAACGGCGGGGCGTTTGCGGTCACGCGCCGGGCGTATGAGGAGGCGGGCGGCTTCGACCCTGCGCTGTTTGCCTACTACGACGACATCGACCTCGGCTGGCGGCTGCGGATGGCTGGGCATCACATCCGGACGGTCCCCGACGCCGTCGCCTACCACCGGCACGGCGCCACTGTCGCCACGCAACCGCACGCGCACAAGCGCTTCGTGCTCGCGCGCAACGCCCTCTGGATCGCCCTCCGCAACTACGACGACAGGACGCTGCCGCACGTGCTGCCGGCCATCCTGGTGCTCGCCGGCCTGCGGGTCGCCCAGGACCTCGCGTGGCTGGGCACGCCGCTGCGCGACCTGCTGCGGCCGTGGCTGGAGCCTGCGAGGCGCCACCGTGTTCCGCCGGGTGTGTATCAGGATCACGACGCGGAAACCGGCACGCAGCAGCCGGGAGCCGCGAACCGGGAACCCGGAACGGCACGCGTGCTGGCGCGAATACCGATGCCCGAGTTCGCCGCGATTGGCGCGACGCTGCAGGACCTGCCGCGGCTCGCGGCGCTGCACGACAAGCAGCAGCGCGGACGGCGCGTGCCCGACGACCAGGTGCTGCCCTTCCTCGGGCGTCCCTTCGAGGAACTCGATGGACGGCGCTCGTATCGCGCGGCGCAGAAGGCCCTTGTGGAGGCCCTCGGACTCCGCGCCCGGCTGGGAATCCGCCCGCACGTGCTGCTGGTGACACACGAGGCGCTGCGCACCAACATGTCGGGGCCCGCCATCCGCGTGCTGGAGATGGCGCGCGCGCTGAGCCGCACGGCCAGGGTGACCGTGTGCGCACCCGGCCCCCTCGAGGTGCGCGATGACCGCGTCGCCCTCGTGCCCTTCGACCCGGCCGCACCGGCTGCCCTCCAGGCCCAGGCAGACACGGCTGACGCCGTTGTGGTCCAGGGCTTCGCGCTCACGACCTATCCGTTCCTGTCGGCACTCGTGTGCCCGATCGTCGTCGATCTCTACTGCCCGTTCACGATCGAGCACCTCGAGATGACGCGCGGCCGCGGGGCATCCCGTGCCGGCGGCCGTCGCAGGCCGAGGCCTCCGCCGTGCTGGCGGTGCAGAACGCGCAACTGCGGCGGGGACTTCTTCATCTGCGCCAGCGAGCGGCAGCGCGACTTCTGGCTCGGCGCGCTGCACACGGCGGGCGGGTGAACCCGCCCACCTACGCCGCGACCCGACGCTGCGTGCCCTGATCGATGTCGTGCCCTTCGGCCTGCCGCCGAAGACTCGCCGCCGCCCCGACCGCGCCCGGCGCACGGACGCGGCGGCCGGCCGGTGCCTCGAAGGGCGTCCATCCGGCGATCGGCCCCACCGACGTGTGCTGCTGTGGGGAGGCTCGCTGCTCGACTGGCAGGATCCCGAGACGCTCATCGCCGCCGTCGCGCGGCTGAGCCGCCTCCGTGACGACGTGAAGCTGTTCTTCATGGGCGTCAGGCACCCGAATCCCCAGGTGGCGCCGATGGCGGTCGTCGGATCGAGTCGCGGCGACTCGCCGAGTCGCTCGGCGTGGCCGACTCGCACGTGATCTTCAACGACTGGGTGCCCTACGAGGAGCGCGCCCTGTACCTCACCGAAGCGGACCTCGGTGTGAGCACGCACCACGCGCACCTGGAAACGCGATACGCCTTCCGGACGCGGATGCTCGACTACCTCTGGGCGCGGCTTCCGATCGTGTGCACCGACGGCGACTACTTCGGGGATCTCGTGCGCGACAGCGGGCTCGGCCGCGCCGTCGCGCCGGGTGACCCCGATGCCCTGGCCGCCGCGATCGGCGACATGCTCGACAACCCCGACGCGCGGCTCACCGCGCGCGAGCACCTCGGCGCCGTTGCCGCGGCCATGACGTGGGAGCAGGTCGTCGAACCGCTGCGCCAGTGGTGCGGTGCCCCCGCCTTTGCCGCCGACCGCGAGCATGAGGTCGTGGCGTTCCACGCGCACCTTGCCGGTAGCTTCAAGGCCTCGCGCTGGCTGAAGCGCACGGCGCTGCGTCTCGGTGTGAAGGAAGGCGACGTCGAGGCCCTCAAGCGCTGGGGGCCCGTGCGGGCAGGCATGTCGATGCGCAACGCCGTGGCCATCCGCCGGGCGCGCCGGAAGGCGAGGGCCACGTGACGGCAACCGGGAACCGGCAACTCGAGAACGGGATCCGGGAGCCGGGGAGCGGCCCGGCCATGGCGGACCGGCCACTGGTCAGCGTGATCGTGGCGGCGCGCGACAGCGCGAGCACGTTGCCCGCCTGTCTTCGGGCGCTGGCAAGCCAGGACTACTCGCCGGTCGAGGTCATCGTGGTCGACGACGGGTCGAAGGACGACACGGCCGCGATCGCCGAGGCCCATGCGGCCCGGGTCGTGCGCACGCCGCCTGTCGGGGCCTCCTCGGCGCGGAACCTCGGGATCGAGGTGGCGCGCGGTGCCATCGTGGCGTTCACCGATGGCGATTGCGTCGCCGATCGGGGTTGGGCGTCCGCGCTCGTGCACGCCCTGGAGACCAGCGGCGCCACGGGCGTCGGCGGGCGGCAGATCAACGTGTTTCCCCGGTCGCAGGCGTTTCTCCGGGACGGGTTCGAAGCGTTCTTCCGCGCCGCATCGATCGTGAGTGACTACACGCGGGGCGACAGGCGGCCGCGTCAGGTGCGCCACAACGCGAGTTGTTGCAGCGCGTATCACGTCGGCCCGGTCCGTGACATCGGCGGCTTCACGGCAGGCCTGTGGCCTGGTGAAGACGTGGACCTCGACTTGCGCCTCGCGGCGCGGGGCGCCACCTTCCATTACGTGCCGACCGCTGTCGTGCACCATCATCGGCCAGGGACGTTCGGCTGGTTCCGGAACATGATGCGCCGGTATGGCGCGGCCGAGCGCCGGCTCGTGCGACGCCACGGCCGCGCTCGCGCGGTCGACTACATGCCCGTCGTCACCACCGTGCTGGTCCTTGCGCAGTGCCTCCTGCTGTTGCCGGCGGTCCGTGGCGCTGTCGTCGCCCTGGATGCGATCCTCGCGCTGCTCGGCCTTGGGGCCCTGTGGTCGACGACCCCGGTCCGCCTGTGGCCGGCGGTGATCGCCTTCGGCATCACGGCGATGTGGGAATGGCACCTCGGCTGGTGGACCTCGCCGCAGGAGACCGCATGACGGGTCAGGACCGTCGGACATCCGACGCCGTGGCGGCCATCGTCGAGCAGGAGCGCGCGCACGAGAACGCCTGGTACGACCGTGCGCTGCGCGAGCGCTTCTTCGAGCGCGAGGGCTTCCGGCGCCTCGTGGCCTGGAACGTCGCGGCATTCCGCAGGCAGGTGCCCCTGCATCCGGACATGCGCGTGCTGTCGATTGGCGCGGGGCTCGGCGACTACGAACTGGCCATCGCTCCCGACGTGCGCCACATCACGGCCGTGGAACTGTCGGACACGGCGGCCGACGCGGCCCGGACCCGCCTTCGCACCGCAGGGGTGACCAACGTGGACGTCATCACCGGTGCGGTCGACGCCCAGTCGTTCGCCGTGCGCGAGTTCGACCTCGTCTACGCCATGGGCGTGTTCCACCACTTCCTCCCCGAGCAGCGCCGGATGCTGCTGACGCGCATCCACGACTGGACGACCCCCTCGGGCTGGCTCTACGTGCGCGACCCGAACGCGCGGGGACTGCTGCGGCGCGCGATGGAAGGGTGGTTCCGCCGCAGGAGCACCGTGCACGCCGAACAGGAGACCTCCCTGGACCCGTACGTGCTGCGCGACGAAGTGACGCGCGCGGGCTTCGCAGGCGCGCGACTCGACTACATCGACGTGATCGGCGGCCCCCTGCCCTGGCTCGTCCGCAGCGAGTCGCCGCTGCTGTGGCGGGTCGTGTTCGCCGTCGATGCGACATGGTTGGCCGTGCCAGGCTTGCGGCGCGCGGCCTCGCAGTTCGCCCTGGTGGCGCGGCGATGACAGGTCGTCGCGGGTCGGGAGTCGGGCGTCGGGAGTCGGAAGTCGGGACTGGGGACTCGGGACTCGGGAGTCGGTGGGGGGCGACGCGCCGGGCCACGCTGCCGCTCGTGGCCGTGATGCTCGTCGCGCTGCTGTCGCTGTTCGAGCGCGAGTGGCGCCACGGCGAGGTGTTCTCGCCAGCCGATCTGGTGTTCCAGTTCTACCCGTGGGCCTACGACGCATCGCGCACGAGCGCCGCCAATCCCACGCGGTCGGACGAGGCCTTCTACCACCAGCCGCTGATGGCCACGCACTTCGCGCGGCTGCGCGAGGGCGAACTCCCGGACTACGACGACACGCGACTGTCGGGCGTGCCGGCGTTCTTCAATGGCCTCGACGTCGGCCGGGCCTTCTCGCCGTTCTCGCTGCCGTTCTACCTGATGCCGGCCGAGGACGCGGTGAACTGGTACGGGCCGCTGCGGCTCGCCGTCGCGGCGCTCGCCATGTGGCTGTTCCTCCGCGACCTCGGCATGGGCGCCGTGGCTGCCGCGGCTGGCGGCGTGGCCTTCGGCCTGAACGGGCACTTCCTCGCATGGCTGAGCGCCCCGATGCCGACGGTGGCGGCCTGGCTGCCGCTGGTGCTGCGGCAGGTGCGCCGATGCGCGCGGGACGGTCGCCGCCGCGACGCCGCGGGCCTGGCGCTCGCCGTGGGCGCGCTCCTGCTCGGCACCTACATGGCCACCACACTCGTTTGCCTCTTCGGCGCCGGCGTGTACGGGCTCGTGGAGTGGTGGCGCGCGCGGCGCAACGCCCCGACGCCGGCCCGGGGGCTGCTCTGCCTCGCCGGCGGGGGCCTGGTCGGGCTGTGCGTCGGCGCCGTGGCGCTGTGGCCCATGCTGGCCACGCTGAGCGGGTCGCCCGCCAGCGCGCGCGTCATGTCACCGGACGGCGCGGCATGGCCGAACCTCGCGACCTTCGCGCTGCCCAACTTCTGGGGAACGCCGCTGCTCGGGAACTGGTGGCATCCCGACCCGTCGGCGAACTACCCGGAGCACGTCGCCTACCTCGGCGTCGTCGTGGCGCTCCTGGCGAGCGTCGCGCTCGTGGCGCGGCTCCCTCGCGACCTGTCCGCGGTCCGGTGGACCTTCGTCGCGCTGACAGCCATCGCGCTGACGCGCGCATACGGCGCCGCGCCGGGACGCTGGCTGCTGGTCCTCCCCGGCCAGGCGCAATCGAATCCGCTTCGCTGGTACGCGCTGGCGGCGTGTGGCGTGGCGGTCCTGGCCGCGCTCGGCCTGCAGGCGATGCTCACCGAGGCCGATCGGCGGCGCCGGGTGTGGCACGTCGCCGGTGCCGTCCTCGGCGCGTGCCTGCTCGCGGGCGTCTCGGCAGCAGCGCTCTGGACGCTCCTTCCCGAGGTGCGGACGCGTCACCTCCAGTCGTTCGAGCGCGCACAGGTCGTGCGGTTCGCGCTGCTCGGCGGCGGCACGCTACTGGCGCTCGCTGTGGCCGCGTGGGCACGCGACGCGCGCGTGCGCCTGGCCTGCGGGATGGCCCTCGTCGCCCTCGCGGCCGGCGACCTCGTCGGTGCACATCGCGGCTTCAACCCCACGCTGCCGCGCGACAGGTACTACCCCGCCACCGCCAGCCTCGACTGGCTACGGGATCAGGCCTCCGACACACGTCTGGCGCCCGTGGACACCACGGCGGACCTCGTCGAGGGCCACGTGTGGGGCATGTACGGCCTGTCGACTGTCACGGGGTTCGACTTCCACGGCGACGCTGACTACCAGGACTACATGCGACTGGCCCAGTTGCCACCGGACGCGCGCGGCGTGGCGCGGCCGCCCGTGTGGGACTACGTGGGCCTGAGGCACGACGCCCTCGATCTCCGGATGCTCGGTGTGCTCGGGGCCCGCTACATCGTGGCTCCGCCCATCGACCTCACGCCCCGGGCTGGCGGCTACGGGCCGATCGGCCCCATGGTGGACGGCCGGACGGTGACCTTCACCGTTCCCGTGACGCACGATGGCGTGCGCGGCATCGACCTGCTGACCGCGACCTACGCGCGGACCAACAGGGGCCGCTGGCACTGGGCGGTGGCCGACGACGGGGGCACGGTGCTGACGCAGGGCAGCGTCGCGCAGGCCGACCTGCGCGACAACGAGTGGTGGCGGCTCGCGTGGACGCCCCTGGAGGCCTCGGCCGGGCGCGCGATCACGGTCACGGTGCGAAGCGAGGGCAGCGACAAGGCCAGCAGTGCCACGCTGCTCGCCACGGCAGCGCCATCGCCACTGGCCACCACATTGCGGATTGACGACGAGGCGGACTCCCGGTCGCTCTGGTTCCGTTCCTTCTCGACGGCACCCGGCCGCTTCGGCGAGGCCGTCCTGATTCAATTGGCCGACCTCAACGTCTATCGGAACCCCCATGCCCGGGCGCGAGCCTGGTTCGTGGACCGTGTAAATGTGGCCGCCCCGTCGACACATGCGTCGGCGATGCATACCCAACCGTTCGACACGGCGCATGACGCCTGGCTGTCCGAACCGCCGCGGTACGGAGCCGCGCGGTCGGCCCGGGTCACGTCGATCAGCCTGGCCGACGACACCCGCATCATGGGGGTCGATGCCCCGGAAGGCGGCACGCTGATCGTCGGCGAGCGCGCGCATTCGGGCTGGAATGCCTATATCGACGGCCGGCGAGCCCCCTGGCAGGTGGCCAATGGGGTCCTCATGGCCGTCGCCGTCCCGCCGGGAAGCCGCATCGTCACCCTCGAGTTCCGCCAGCCAGCCGTCCGCCCCGCGCTCGGCCTCTCCCTCCTTGCCGTCGTTGGTATCGCCTTTGCCCTGCTCCCCGCCGTCAGGCGGCCACGGTCCTAGGCTGCGCTCCACCCCCGCCTGACACGCCATCGGTGCTGGTGTCCGCCGATGACGGGCTGTTTCCTGCGGGCCCGGGGGCTCCGTTCCGCCCACGCGCCTCGCCATGAGACACCGCGCGCCCGCTGGCGGCGCTTACAGAAATGTGCTCCCCAGTGCGATTTTCGTCAGTGGCCACGAGCCTGGTGCTCGGGTGGCTGGCGGCCGTGCCGCTCGAGGCGCAATCCCTCCGGGTGAACGGCAGCGCGTCGACGACGGTGGCCGCGGCGCCTGACTACGCCGCCGAGGCCAAGGGCGATCCCTGGGACTTCGACTCGTCGGCGGACTACGTCTACGCCTACTCCCTCGGCGAGGACACCCCGCAGGACAAGGGCAACGAGTACACCGCCTGGCAGCCCTATCCGAGCGTCCAGAACGGGATCTTCTCCGGCATCACACGCGAGCAGACGCCCTCCATCCAGATGCTGTTCGGCGGCGTGCCGGGTGCGATGAACGCCAGGCAGGACACGGGGATGCGCGCGCCCATCGACGCCGCGCGATACGTGACCCTGTCCTTCCGGGTGAAGCGGTCCTGGGCCGCGGGCAACACCGAAGCGCTCAAGGTGCTCTGGGAGAAGGGGCGCCGCGCCGTCGGCACGCCCGTCGGCGTGCTGCTCCTGCTCGCCCGCGGCTACGACAGCGACACGGCGCGGTGGATCAACCAGAATCCCGTGGCCAGCCAGGGCGCGGCCAACGAGTGGCAGGTCTACCGCGTCCGGTTGACGGACCCCAACGTGCTCGTCGGCAACCGCTTCGCCGGCACGCCCTGGAACGCCAGCGTCATGGGCCTCAGCCTGACGCCTGGCACGGGGCCTGTCGGGTCGACCGTGCAGATGGACTGGGTGCGGTTGACGGCGGCCCGTACGGTCACGCTGTCGTGGCAGTCGCTCGGGCCCAACGTCGTGGTCACCGCGACGGACGGGACACAGACGGTGCAGGTCTTTCCGGAGGACCTGACCCCGCTGGCCAATCCGCAGAGTCCCCGCGCATCGACGGGCGCCTTTCCCGACAACAGCAGCGTGACCTGGGACTACGGACACCTGACGCCCGGCACGTGGACCCTGACGGCCCGCGGCGACCTCGCCACACGAACGGCCACACTCGTCGTCGACGCCTCGCCATTCTTCACCGTGCTCAACCCCGACGAGACGGGCGGCGAGGACATGGCCGCCACGCTGATCGGCGATCGATGGGATCTCGCCAACCGCGAGGACGTCTTCCGCTACACGTCGCCCTCCAGCGCGCTCTACGACGTCAAGCAGGCGTCGTTCACGCCGCAGGGGCTCACGGGCGTCGCATGGCGATCGGGCCAGTACGGCATCGCGCAGAGCGACTCGCAGGTCCGCTTCTTCGACGACGACCTCGGCGCGCGGTTCGCGCTCACGCCGGATCAGGCACGTCGCTACCACAGGCTCACGTTCACGATCGATTACCAGATCCCCGTGCAGCCCACCTTCGACCCGCTGGCCCCGCGTCCCTTCCTCGAGGACGTCGACCGGACCACGGGGCGGCCAGGCGTGGGCGGGATGATGCGCGTGATCTGGCGCACGGCCGCCTACAGGGGCGGGGCCTTCGCCGAGTCGTGCGGCCTGCCGGTACAGGACGGCGGCCCACGCACCTACACGATCGATCTCGCCGCCTACGGAACGGGTGACGTCGGGTGCGCGGACGAGGGGCTGCAGTTCCTCCCGCCGGGCTCGGCCTGGGGCAACCTCGCGTCCAACGTCACGAATTTCCGGCTCGACATCACCGAGGGCACGCTCGACACGCCGTTCACGCTCGCGAACGTCAAGCTGGCCGCCGACGACGAACCCGATGCCGCCGGCCAGTTCATCGTCCAGTGGGCCGCCCGCGACGGCAGGTACTCGGCCGCGCCCGCGCCCGTCAACGCCGCCGTGGCCATCTACGTGGACACCGACACCGACCCCTCGAGCAAGCGCCTGATCGCCAGCAACCTCAACGCCGCCGCAGGGGCGTACATCTGGGACCTCGGCGCCACACCGGGCGGGATCACTCCCGGTACGTACCAGGTCTACGTCGAGATGGCGGATGCGGCCGGCTATCGCTTCGGCAAGTACGCCACCGGGCCGATCCAGGTCACGCGCACGTACGAGACGCCCATGACGCTGCCGCAGTGGCAGACGTTCTACGGCCTGACCGACATGGCGGCCGACACCGATGCCGACGGCGTGGACAATCAGGCCGAGTTCGACGCCGGGACGAGCCCGCACATCGCCAACAGGTCCGAACTGGCCGAAGGCTCCACGGGCTTCTTCCAGGAGCGCGTCGCCATCGCCAACCCCGAGAACCGGGCCGCCATCGCGCGCGTGACGGTGCTGTTCGGCCAGCGGTCCGACCTCGGCGAGTCCTCGCCCCCGGCGCCGGTCGTGCAGGACATCCCCATCGCGGCGTACGGGCGCCACACGGTGCAGGTCAACTCGCTCCCCAGCGCCACCTACGCCGGACAGGGCCGCGCGGTCTCGGTCATCGTGGAGTCGCTGCGCGGCGGCGTTGTCGTCGAACGGACCATGAGCTTCGGCGACGGGTGGGGTGGCCACACGGGCAAGGCCCTGCTGGCACCCGCCAGGCAGTGGTTCCTCGCCGAGGGCGCGGCCAACGGCTTCTTCCAGACGTTCATCCTGCTGACGGCCACTGGCACGGTAGCCCCGAAAGTGACTGTCGATTTCCTGCTCGAGGACGGGCAGGTCGTCTCGATCCCGGCCGATTTCCCCGGCGCCCCCGGGCGACTCACGGTGTGGGCCAACGAGGTCTGCGTGCCCGGTCCCGGCGGCAGCGGCTGCGTGCGCGCGCTCGCCGGCAAGGCGTTCTCGACGCGGATCACGGCCGACCAGCCGATCACGGTCGAACGCGCGATGTACTTCAATCGCGGAGGACGCACCTTCGAGGGCGGCCACGCCGCCGCCGCCGTCACCTCGCCGGCAACGAAGTGGTTCGTCGCCGAGGGTGCGACGGGGCCGAACTTCGACACCTACCTCCTCATCGCGAACCCGAACGCCGCCGACACCACCGCCACCGTCCGCTACCTCACTCCGGAGGGCTCGTACACGGAGCAGTACGTCGTCGGCGCGAACAGCCGCCTGACGCTGTACGTGGACCACGAACTCGCGCGAGCGTCCGGCCGGGACGCGGTGCGCGTCCAGATGGACGTCTCGGCCGAGGTGTCGGCGCCGCAGCCCATCGTCGTCGAGCGCGCCATGTACTGGTTCGGTGCCTTCCAGAACTGGACCGACGCACACGCCAGCGCGGGCGTGACCACCACGGGCACCAGCTGGGCGCTCGCCGAGGGTCAGAACGGCGGCCCGCAGGGGTACAAGACGTTCGTGCTGATCGCCAACCCCTCGAGCGCGGCGGCGACCGTCCGCATGCGGCTCCTGCGCGAGAACGGCCGGGCCGTCGTCACGTCGGCCGACTTCACCATACCGGCCAATTCGCGGTTCACCTGTTACGCCGGGCAGCCGGGACCGTGCCAGGACGCCTTCGCGCAGCTGCAGGACGGCGAGATGTTCGGCGTGCAGGTCGACAGCATCAACGGCACGCCCATTGTCATCGAGCGTGCGCTCTACTGGGACGGCGGCGGCGAGTCGTTCGGCGCCGGCACCAACGAGACCGGGATTCGGGTAAGGTAGAGGCGCGTTCGACGTTCGACATTCTGGGTTCGTCAACGCCCTCGCCCAGGTGTCCCTTCTTCCCGTCTCCGTCGGTATCGTCACCTGGCGCCCGGATGCGCTCCTCGCGCGCTGCATCGCGTCGGTACGGGCGCAGGACCACCCGTCGATCGAACTGCGGGTCTGGGACAACGAGACCACCGCTGAGTCACGAGCGCTGGTCTCGTCGCTGACGTCGGACGAGGAGCGGACATTCTCGGCCGCCAATCGCGGCTTCGCAGACGGTCACAACAAGCTCATCAGCGCGTCCACGGGCGCGTACTACCTCTGCCTGAATCCAGACGCGGTGCTCGAACCCGGGTACGTCGGACGCCTGGTGGAGGCCCTCGAGGCCAATCCGTCGGCCGGCTCGGCAACAGGCCGGCTGCTGCGCCTGGACGACGACAGTGTCATCGACTCGACGGGCATCGTGATGACGCCGGACCAGCGCCACCTCGACCGTGGGGCCGGGGAATCCGCTTCAGGACGCTACCTCGATGGACCCGAGCCCATTTTCGGCCCCAGCGGGGCAGTTGCGCTCTACCGGCGGGCCATGCTCGAGGACGTCGCCTTTCGTGGCGAGTACTTCGACAGTGCATTTTTTGCGTATCGGGAAGATGCAGACCTGGCCTGGCGTGCCCAGTGGCGCGGCTGGACGAGCCTCTACGTCCCTGCCGCCGTGGCCCGGCATCGACGTCGCGTGACACCGGAGCGCAGGTCTGCACTCCCCGCCGAGATCAACCGATACTCGGTCAGGAACCGGTTCCTGCTGCGTCTGAAGAACCAGTCCTTCGGGCTGGCCTGGCGCTTTGCGGTGCCCGCACTCCGCCGTGACGCCCTCGTCGTGGGCTACGTGCTGGCGCGCGAGTGGACGTCAATCCCCGGTCTGATCGACGTCGTCCGACTCCTGCCGACGATGCTGGTGTGGCGCCGGCACGTTCTTGGCAGGCGGCGAGTGGGGTCGGCGCAGATGGCGCGGTGGTTCCGACTGTCCGGCCCGTGAGCAACAAGAGTTGTCTGGCCGGGATCCCTGGCGGACAATGAGGTCTGGCGTGCGATCGACAGAGGAAGGCACCATCGGGCACAGAGGAGCGACGGCATGATTGCCGAGCGAGCCCGACTCATCAATGGCGCGTACGCCGTCAGCGACATCGTCGCGACGGTGCTGGCGCTGGCACTCGCCTACACGCTGCGCGGGTTCATCCCCGGCGACAGCATGCCGTTCCTGTCGGGATCGCTGCCCCCGTTTGCCTGGTACCTCCCGGTCCTGGCCTGCATCCTCCTGGTGTGGCCCCTGGTCTTCTACGCCCTCGGGCTGTACGGTCGCCAGGGACGGACGCTGAACAGCGAGACCTCCGTCATCCTCAGCGCCATCGGCATCGCGGGGCTGCTGCTGATCGTGTTCATCTTCTCGGCGCGGCAGGTGTTCATCAGCCGGCCCGTGATTGCCTCCTTCCTGCTGCTGGACTTCGTGCTGGTCGTGGGGCTCCGCCGCATGGTTCGCGGCCTGCTCATGGGCGGCGGCCAGCCTCGGCGCATCCTCGTGGCAGGCGGCGCCTCGGAGGTCGAAGCCGCGGCCGCCCTGGTGAACGCGCACCGCGACTGGGGCCTCGAAGTGGCGGGTCTGGTGACCGACGGCCGCTGGCAGGATCCCGGCGACATGAGTTTCCCGGTCCTGGGTGCCTATCGCGACCTGTTCCGGATCGTGCAGGAACAGCATGCGGCGGAAGTGCTGATCGCACCGGCTGCCGGGCAACTGGACGACCTGCACGCGATTGCTGGGGTGATCTCGACGCTCGAAGAACAGGGCACCGTCGTGCGCCTGGCGATGAACTTCCTGCCGCGCTCGATCTCCCAGGTCAGTTTCGACCAGTTGGGCGAGGAGTTCCCGCTCCTGACGTTTGCCGCCACGCCCGGCAACGAGGTGCGGCTCGCGGTGCGGCGCATCGTCGACGTGGTGCTCGCGGTGGCCCTGCTGGCGCTCCTGAGTCCGCTGCTCTTCGCCATCGCCGTGGGCGTGAAGTTGGCATCGCCCGGCCCCGTGCTCTTCCGACAGGTGCGCTGCGGGCTGCACGGCCGCCGGTTCACCTTCCTCAAGTTCCGCACCATGCGCACGGACGCCGAGCGCCTGAGGCCACTGCTCGAGCCCTTCAACGAGATGGACGGGCCGGCCTTCAAGATGACCAACGACCCGCGCGTGTTTCCCTTCGGCGGGTTCCTCCGACGCACGAGCCTCGACGAACTCCCGCAGTTGTGGAACATCCTGCGCGGCGACATGAGCTTCGTCGGTCCGCGCCCCTCCGTGGTCGAGGAAGTGAACCAGTACCAGCCCTGGCAGCGGCGGCGGCTGAGCATGAAGCCGGGCCTGACGTGCCTCTGGCAGATCAGCGGTCGCAACGAGCTCACCTTCGACGAGTGGATGCGCCTGGATCTCGAGTACATCGACAACTGGTCGCTCTGGCTCGACCTCAAGATCGCCGTCAGGACCATCCCCGCCGTGCTGCTCGGTCGCGGCGCCAAGTAGTGCCGCCCGACGACGACCCGTTGCTCCGCGCCCAGGCGCTGGTCACACGCGCTCTCGGGGACGAAGGACCCGGAGTCGTCGTGGAAGCGGGATGCGGTGCGCGATCGCACCTGCAGTACCCGCAGGGCACGCGGGTTCTCGGCATCGACCTGCTGCGCTCGCAGCTGGTCCGGAACGACACGGCCACGTCCCTGGTTCAGGGCGACGTCACGGCCCTGCCCGTGGCGTCGGCGGCCATCGATGTCGTCGTGTGCTGGGACGTACTCGAGCACCTCCCCCGCCCGGAACGTGCCGTCGCCGAAGTCGCCCGCGTGCTGCGTCCCGGCGGGCTGGCCGTGTTCGCGCTGCCCAACGTCGTGTCCCTCAAGGGACTCGTCACGCGCTTCACGCCCTGGTGGTTCCACGTCTGGGTCTACAGGCGCGTCCTCGGCGATCGGTCGGCAGGCACTGACGCGTTCGACCAGTTCCCCACCGCGTGCCGGTTCGTGCTCCGGCCGTCGGCCCTGCGGCGCCTCGCGGAGTCGATGGGCCTGCGCGTCGAGGCGTTGTCGCTCTACGAGGGGCCGGTGCCGCGCCACCTGCGACGCCGCCATCGCGCAGCCGACGTGGCACTCACACTCGCGGGGCGGGTGTCGCGGCTCGCGTCGATGGGACGCTACGACACCACCTTGTCCGACATGGTGGTCGTGTTGTCGAGGCCGCCGGGGCGGGCGTCGTGACCACGCGGCCACGGCGAATCCGCATCCTCGGCACCCGCGGCATCCCCAACCGGCACGGCGGCTTCGAGGCCTGCGTCCAGCACCTCGCCCCGTGGCTCGTGGAGCGCGGCTGGCACGTGACCGTGTACTGCCAGGAGCCGCCCGGTTCGGCGTGCTACCAGGACACCTGGCGTGGAGTGGTACTGGAGCACGTGCCCGCGCCCTCTCACGGAGCGCGCGGGAGCCTCTGGTTCGATGCCTGGACGACTCGGCACGCAGCCCGGCACGACGACCTGATGCTCACGATGGGGTTCAACACGGCCGTCCTCTTCCCGTGGTACCGCCTTCGTGGCCGCCGTCACGTGGTCAACATGGACGGCGTCGAGTGGCGTCGCGCCAAGTGGTCCCTCCCCGTGCGCGGGTGGTTCTGGTGCAACAGCTGGGTGGCCGGGTACGCCGCGAACCACCTCATCGCCGACCACCCGGGCATCGCCCGCATGCTCGCGCGCCGGGGCTGGAGCGGGCGCACGACCATGGTGCCGTACGGCGCCGACAGCGTGACGCACGCGCCCGAGGGGCCGCTGAAGGCCCTGTCGCTCACGCCGCGCCGGTACGGACTCGTCATCGCGCGAGCCGAACCGGAGAACTCGGTACTGGAGATCGTGCGCGCCTGGTCGCGCGCGCCGCGGACGCACCCACTCGTCGTGCTCGGCGCCTATGAGGCGGGCCACGCGTTTCAGGCCGCCGTGCGCGCCGCGGCCGGCCCTGATGTGCGCTTTCCGGGAGCGCTCTACGACCCCGTTGTCGTTCAGGCGCTCCGGCATCACGCCCGCCTGTACGTCCACGGTCATACGGTCGGCGGCACCAACCCGTCGCTCGTCGAAGCCCTGGGCGCCGGGTCGCCGGTGCTCGCGCACGACAACGAGTTCAACCGCTGGGTGGCAGGGCCGGGGGCGCGGTACTTCGCCGACCAGGCCGGGTGTGAGGCAGCACTGACCGCGCTGCTCGACGACGAGGCCGCGCTGACAGCGATGCGATCGGCCAGCTACGTGCGCCACGCCGAGGCCTTCACCTGGGAGAAGGTGCTGCCCGAATACGAACGGGTGCTGCTGGGGGCGATGACTCCGTAGCGGGCGCGTTGCGCCGCGTGGATTCGCATAGCATGCCTGCATGCGATCGATGGTGATGGCACTCCTCGCGGCCGCGCTCGTGGCCGTGCAGCCTGCGACGGACTGGCACGTGACCGTGGAGCAGTTCACGCGCGGGCCGCTGCACCACTTCTTCGGCTACATCGGACAGGCCCGGACGATTCCGTGGAGCGGCGACGGACGCTTCGTCCTCGCGCTGCGCACCGCGTTCCAGGACCGGATGCCGGGGGTCGCCGATGCCGCAGACGTCACCGTCATCGACACGCGCATGGGCAACCGCGTCGAGGTTCTCGATCGATCGCGCGGCTGGAATCCCCAGCAGGGGACGATGTTCTACTGGAACCCCGAGGCCGCCGCGACGCAGTTCTTCTTCAACGATCGCGACGCCGCGACCGGGAAGGTCTTCGCCGTCCTGTACGACGTGCGGGCCCGTCGACGCGTGCGCGAATTCCGCTTCGACGAGGCGCCGGTCGGCAACAGCGGCGTGGCGCAGCGAGGCGGGCAGTTCCTCGCGCTCAACTACGCGCGGCTCGCCCGCCTGCGCCGGGTGACGGGCTATCCCGGCGCCCACGACTTCACCGCCGGCGTGCGGCATCCGACCGATGATGGCATCCACGTCGTGCAGGTGGCCGACGGCACGCGCCGGCTGCTGGTGTCCTACAAGCAGTTGGCCGACCTCGTGCGCCCGGTACGTCCAGACGTCGACGGCAAGGCGCTCTTCATCAACCACACGCTGTGGAGCCGCGACGACAGTCACATCTACTTCTACGTGCGCGCCGAGTTCGACGACCGTCAGCAGCGCATCGACATTCCCTGCACCATCCGGCCGGATGGCACGGGATTGATCATGCACGAGCATCTCGGCGGACATCCGGAATGGCGCGACGGGACGCGGATGATCGGCGTCAAGGACAACCGGCAGGTCGTGTACGACGTCGCCACGCGGCAGATCGTCGAGGTCCTCGGCGGCCCGGGGGTCTTTCCCCAGCCCGGCGGCGACATCGCGCTCTCGCCCGACGGCCGCTGGTTCGTCAACGGACACAGCCTGGCCGGCGCCAACGGATACACGGTGCTCAGCCTGGCCGATGGCACGTGGGCGCGCACGCCGGAGATGACGCGGGGTGGCTTCGCGTCCGGCGACCTGCGGATCGACGGATCGCCGGCGTGGAACCGGTCGAGCGATGCGTTCCTGTTCCCGGGTCTCGACGCGAAGGACGGAACCCGCCAGATCTTCGTCGCACGGATCCTGCAACGGTAGGGCCGGCTGCGTGGGCCGCCGTAGCAATGCCGTGGCGGGTCCAGCCCGGTCGCAAGGCGCACGCCTTACCGTCGCTCGACGCGCTCCTTGACGGCCGCGCGGGTTTCGCGGTCCGTCTCGCGCCGCTTGATCGTCTCGCGCTTGTCGTGGGCCTTCTTGCCTCGCGCCAGTGCCACGTTGATCTTCACGCGGCCGTTCTTCAGGTACATCTTCGTCGGGACGAGCGTCAGGCCCTTCTCCACGGTCCGTCCGATCAGCTTGCGGATCTCGGCCCTGTTGAGCAGCAGCTTGCGCCGGCGCAGGGCCTCGTGCTCCGCGTAACCGCGATGACTGTACGGGCTGATGTGGATGTTGTAGACCCACACCTCGCTGCCCTCGACGCGCGCGTAGCTGTCGCGCAGGTTCACGCGGCCTTCGCGAATGGCCTTCACCTCGGTCCCGAGCAGCACCACGCCCGCCTCGAACTGCTCGAGGTACTCGAAGTCGAACCCCGCCTTGCGGTTGTCGGCGAGCAGGCGCGGTGTCTTCTCCGCGGGCCTGGGTGGAGCGGACTTCGGCTGTGATGTCTGGTGCGTCGCCATCGGTTCTCAGGGCTCGGGTGTCGAGACGGCCCCGCGGGCATGTGCCAGGCGCGCCGCGAGGACGATCGCGCTCACCATGCTCGAGGCGTCAGCCGTGCCCTGGCGCGCGATGTCGAACGCCGTGCCGTGATCGACGGACGTTCGTACGATCGGCAGGCCGAGCGTGACGTTGACCGATTGGCCGAACGCCAGCAGCTTGACGGGGATCAGGCCCTGGTCATGGTAGCAGGCCACCACGACGTCGAAGGCCCCGCGCGTGGCCCGGAGGAAGACCGTGTCGCCGGGGATCGGTCCCTCGACGTCGATGCCCCGCGCGCGGCAGGCCTCCACGGCGGGACGCAGCACGTCGTCGTCCTCGTGTCCCATCAGGCCGTGCTCGCCGGCGTGCGGGTTCAGGCCGGCCAGGCCGATCCGTGGCGTGGGATACCCGAAGTCCGGCAGGCTCCTCGCCGTGAGCGTCAGCACGCGCTCGACAAGGGCCTGCGTGAGCAGGCCCGGGACCTCGGCGAGCGCCACGTGGACCGTCGCGAGCACCACGCGGAGCGGCTCGGAGTGGAACATCATCGCCACCTGATCGCTGCCCGTCAGGTGCGCCAGGAGGTCGGTGTGGCCCTTCCACGGCAGGCCGCAGGCCGCAAACGCCTCCTTGTGGATCGGACCCGTCGCGATGCCGTGTACGTCGCCGGCCTGGACGTCGCGAACTGCGCCCACGATGGCGTCGTAGGCCGCCTGCCCGGCCGCGGCGCTCACCCGTCCGGCCGTGAACGCGGCGAGAGCTTCGGAGGTGTGAGGGCCATAGAGCACGGGCGTGCACACGGCCCGGACCTCGCGGGAGGCCGCCGCGGCAATCGCGATCTCGGGGCCGATGCCCGCTGGATCCCCGACGGTGACGGCGATGCGCGGGAGCGGGGTGGGACGGCGTCCTGGTGTCATGGCGCGCACGAGCACCCTTCCGTGCCGCAGGCGCCGTCGCCGGCGCATCCGTCGCTGCACGCACCCGCCTGGGCACAGCCGGCGTGACGTTCTCCGCGGCCGTTCGGCAGCTCGTAGCGCAGGCAGCACTTGAGGCGTCCGCACATCCCCGCCAGCCGCGAAGGATTGAGGCTCAGGCCCTGCTCCTTCGCCATCCTGATCGAGACCGGCTCGAACGAGGTGAGCCACGTCGTGCAGCAGAGGGGCCGGCCGCATGGCCCGTAGCCGCCGAGCAGGCGGGCCTCGTCGCGCACGCCAATCTGGCGCATCTCGATCCGGATGTGGAACGCCGCGGCGAGATCCCGGACGAGTTCGCGGAAGTCCACGCGGCGGTCGGCCGTGTAGTAGAAGAGCAGCTTCGACCCGTCGAACGCGTGCTCGACGCGGGTGAGCCGCATCTCGAGTGCCCGCTCGCGGATCCGCAGCTGGCAGAACGCGAAGGCCTGCTGCTCCTGGGCCTGTTGCTGCCGACGCCTGGTCGCGTCGTCGTCGGTCGTGCGGCGCAGCACGCGCGCGGGGCCATCGGCCGAGATGCCCGCGGCGCGGCGGCCCGCCACGGCAGGCGCCTCGGCGACGACGGCGCCAATCGCGACCTGCTCGCCGTCGGCGACGACGACCGAGTCGCCGGGCGCGAGCGGCGCATCGAGAGCGAGCTCGGGCAGCAGGAACGAGCGCCGGCGGCCCGCCGGCACGAAGCGCACGCTGGCCGTCGGCGGCACGGAAGGGATGGGTGCGCTACTCATCCCTTACATCTCGCAGGCGAGCCAGTCGGCGACGACCTTGGCCGACTGGTTCCAATCGAGCGACCGCCGCGCCTGTTCCACAGCGGAAAAGGCACCGAGCACGCGCATGGGTTCGAAGTGCTTCGACAGTTGAGCCAGGTCGCGGCTCAGGTCGGGATTGGCCAGCGGCGGCGCAGCGCCGGTGCCGGTTTCACCGCTCGACGCCGCGAGGACTCCGAGGTCGCGCACCAGCAGCGAGAGTGCCTCGAGCCTCCTGTCGAGGGCGTTCCTGTCGGCGCCCGTCGCCCGCTTGCGGGGTGCCTCCACCATCGCCCTGGCCAGGTCGAGGCGGGCAGCGACGGACGGGCGGCCCGCAAGGCCCCTGATCAGCGCGAGCGCCGCGGCACGGGCGTCGACCAGCGCGCCAGTCTCCGCGGCCAGCGCGCGGGCGACGCTGCCATCACCGACCGCCGCCAGCGCGGCGGCCTCGCCGCGCGCCACCTTGCAGTGACGGACGAGGACCTCGGCCAGGTCGGATGGCCCGAGGCGGCCGAAGCGCACGCGCGGACAGCGGGACCGCACCGTCTCGAGCAGCACGTCCGGCCGGGCCGTGACGAGGAGGAACATCGACGAAGGCGGCGGCTCCTCGAGCGTCTTCAGGAGGGCGTTCTGAGCCGACGCATGCAGGCTGTCGGCCTCGTCGACGACGACAACGCGTCGGCGCGCCTCGAAGGGCCGGAAGCTGGCCTGGGCGATGACCTCGCGGGCCATCTCGACCGTGATGGTGCCCTTCTCGTTGGGGCCGACCACGACGACGTCGGGGTGCTGACCTCGGGCGATCCGCCGGCAGGACGAGCAGGTTCCGCAGGCGTCGCCGTCCGCGCCGGGTTGCTGGCAGTTGATGGCGGCAGCCAGCGCCAGGGCCGAGGTGCGCTTGCCGACGCCATCCGGCCCGTCGAACAGCATGCTCTGCGGCACCCTGCGCGCCTTCACCGCTCGCAGCAACAGGGCCCGAAGTTGCGCGTGGCCGAGCACGTCTGCCAGCCTCATGAGGGCATTCTACCGTTCCGGCGGCTTCGGGTCCTTCTGCGGCTCGGCCTTGTCCCGACGGCCGAAGAGGCGTCCCCAGAAGCCGCGCTTCTTCTCGGGGGCCTCCTCCGCGGGTGCGGCGGCCTTGCTCGCCTGCTCCCTGGCTGCCCTGGCGCGGGCCTCCGCCTCGCGACGGCGGCCATCATCCTCGTCCCCTCGAACCTCCGGGGGCGCCGGCACGTCGCGTGGGATGTCTGCCGACGGCAGGCCGGCCTGTTCTGCCGTCACGGGCCCGAGAGTGTTGTCCTTGCCGAACACGCCGGCGAGGCGCTCGAGGAAGTTCGGACCCGCGTGTTCCTCGCAGACCTCGCTCGGGACGGTACCCTTCCTGAAGTACTCGGTGTACACCATCGACCTGATCTCGACGCCGCCGTCGGGACCTTCAACAGGGACGCTGGTGCATCCCTCTCCGGACCGCTTGCCCGTGACGCGACAGATTTCGACGCCCACGACGCCGGACGGACGGGTGAAAGCCTCCGGCTTGTCGCCCTGCGTCGCGACGGCCATGACGTTGGACCACAGCGGCACGGCCAGTTCGCCGGCGTACCCGTTGGGGATGATGCTCCGCGGCTGGTCGAACCCCATCCACACGCCGGTGACCATCGTCGGCGTGTAGCCCACGAACCAGACGTCGTGGTAGTCGTTGGTCGTGCCGGTCTTGCCCGCGGCTGGCAGGCGGAACCCCTCGGCCCGGGCGCGCCACGCGGTGCCCGAGTTGATGACGTCGGCCAGCATGCTCGTGACGAGGAACGCCGTCTCTTCCGAGAACACGCGCTGGGACGTCGCATCGGTCGCATGGAGCACGTTGCCGTCCTGATCCTCGACGCGCCGAATCAGGAACGGTCTGTGCAGCACGCCGGCATCGGCAAACGCGCCGTACGCGGCCGTGAGTGCCTGCAGCGTGACCTCGCCAGCTCCGAGAGCCATGGAAGGCACGGCGGGCATGCGTCCCAGCGAGAGGGCCTGGGCCGTCTGCACCGTCTCGGGGATGCCGACGGTCCGCAGCAACTGCACGGCGGCGCGGTTGCTGGAGGTGCGCAACGCCGTTCGCAACGTCATGCTGTCGGCGCTCGAGTGCTCGTCCTCGGGCACGTAGGCCCCCGACGGCGTGTTGATCGGGTCGTTGAGGTTGGCTACCAGCGACCCTGGCGACTGGCCCTGCTCGATGGCAGTCGCGTACACGATCGGCTTGAAGGCGGACCCCGACTGCCGCCTGGCCTGGACGGCTCTGTTGAAGCGGCTCTCGCGGAAGTTCCGCCCGCCCACCTGCGCCCGCACTGCGCCGGTCCGCGGGTCCAGCACGACGACGGCCGCCTGGAGGTATGGCGGCGCGACGTCCTCGCGGATCGCGATGGACGCGCGCGGGGTGTGCGGATATCCGCGCCGCTTCTCGATCTCGGTCAGCCGCCGTTCCACGATGGCTTCGGCCTGGCGCTGCAGGTCGGGGACGATGGTGGTGTAGACCTTCAGGCCGCCTTCCGAGACGCGCTGCCAGCCGAAGCGGTCCACCAGTTCACGGCGCACCTGCTCCTTGAAGTACAGCCCGAACGGCTCGTCGCGCCGCAGGCGGTTCTCGAGCTGCACCCGGGCCTGGCGCGCCCGTTCGTACGTCGGCTTGTCGATGACGCGGTTCTCCAGCATCGTGTAGAGGACGATGTTGCGCCGCGCGATCGCCTTCGCCATGTCGATCGTTGGCGCGTAAGCCGACGGTGACTGGATGAGGCCGGCGATCAGGGCCGCTTCCGCTACGTCGAGTTCGTTCGCGTGCTTGCCGAAGAATCCGAGCGAGGCCGCCTCGACGCCGTGGTAGCCGTCGCCGAAATACGCCTTGTTGAGGTACAGCGTGAGGATCTCGTCCTTGGAGTAGGTGCGCTCGATCAACAGGGCCGCGAACGCCTCCTTGATCTTCCTGGTGTAGGTCTTCGTTCGAGAGAGGAAGCTCATGCGCGCAAGCTGCTGCGTGATGGTGCTGCCGCCCTGGCCGCGCGTGCCCGACCGCAGGTTGGCGAGGACGGCCGCGCCAATCCGCACCACGTCGACGCCCTTGTGCTCGTAGAAGCGCTGGTCCTCCACCGACACCACCGCGTCGAGGACGGTGCGCCCGATCCCGACGAGCGGCACCTCGATGCGCTGCTCCTTGAAGATCGTGAAGACCGGCTCGTCGGCGTTGTCGAACAGCGTGGTGGACCGCGCCATGTCGCCGACGGACGAGAGCGCCCGGCGGTCGGGAAGCGACTGGCGGATGTCCCACGCGAACCACAGCAGCCCCGCCAGTCCGAGCCACACGGCCAGCGACAACCCCGCCAGGGCCCAGGCAAGCCCGCGCGGACGATCCAGCAGCCACGCGCCGACGCGTCCGGGCCGCCGCCCGCTGAACAACTGCCCCAGCCGTGTCCGGAGTCCCATGTCCTCTCCAGCGTACCCGACGTCGGGGCGCCTCGCCTCGCCGATCCGTCGCCTTGCGGATCCGTCGCCTCGCGGATCCGAAGCTGCCGGACTTGCCTGGCGCGCCGTAGCCGCAGGCGCAGGCGGGTCCGGCAGCAGCAGCAGCACAGCGCGGGACAAGTCCCGCGCCCAGGTATGGCCGGGTCGGTCGGTACGGATACCGGGTCAGTCGCGCCGTTGCAGGACCAGCAGGCTGCGCCCCTCGAGCTTGATGCGACTCGTGTGCCGGAAGCGCCGGGCGTTCAGACCGACGTGGGCGTGGGCCGTGTCGATGACGATGCTCCAGCTGCCGCCGAACCGTTCGTCGGGCGGCGAGAACCGCAGCGCCTCGTAGTGGGCGTTGAACATCACCAGGTAGCTCTCGTCGACCACCCGTTCGCCCCGCGGCCCAAGGCTCGGGATGGCCTCGCCGTTGAGGAAGACGGAGAACGACTTGTTGTGGCCCGCGCCCCAGTCCCGCGCATCCATCACGCGGCCGTTGGTGGCAAACCACTCGATGTCGGCCAGCCCGTGCGGTTCAACCCCCTGGAACCAGCGGCGCCGACGGAACACGGGATGGGCGTGCCGGAACGCCACGAGCTTGCGGGTGAACTCGAGCAGGCCCGCATCGATCTGCGCCCAGTCCAGCCAGCTGATCTCGTTGTCCTGGCAGTAGACGTTGTTGTTCCCGTGCTGGGTGCGGCCGCACTCGTCGCCCGACAGCAGCATGGGCACGCCCTGCGACAGCAACAGGGTGGCGAGGAAGTTGCGCTGCTGCCGCGCCCGCAGATTGAGCACGTCCGGATCGTCGGAGGGTCCCTCGACGCCGCAGTTCCAGGAGCGGTTGTGGCGCTCGCCGTCGCGGTTGTGCTCGCCGTTGGCGTCGTTGTGCTTGTCGTTGTACGACACCAGATCCCGGAGGGTGAATCCGTCGTGGGCCGTGACGAAGTTGATGCTGGCGTATGGCCGGCGCCCCGTGCCCTCGTAGAGGTCGCTGCTGCCCGTGAAGCGGTAGGCGAACTCGCTGAGCGTCCGGTCCTGGCTGCGCCAGTAGTCGCGCACGCAGTCGCGGTACTTCCCGTTCCACTCACACCAGAGCGGCGGAAAGTTGCCGACCTGGTAGCCGCCGTGGCCAACGTCCCACGGCTCGGCGATGAGCTTCGTCTGGCACACGACGGGATCCTGCTGGATCAGGTCGAAGAAGGCCGAGAGCCGGTCCACGTCGTGCAGGCCGCGCGCCAGCGTCGATGCGAGATCGAAGCGGAACCCGTCCACGTGCATCTCGATGATCCAGTAGCGCAGCGAGTCCATCAACAGCTGCAGCACGTGCGGATGGCGCATGTTCAGGCTGTTGCCGGTGCCGGTGTAGTCCATGTAGTAGCGGGGCTGTTCGCCGACGAGCCGGTAGTACGCGGCGTTGTCGATGCCCTTGAACGACAGGACGGGCCCGAGGTGGTTGCCCTCGGCTGTGTGGTTGTACACGACGTCGAGGATCACCTCGATCCCCGCGGCGTGCAGGGCGCGCACCATCTGCTTGAATTCGATGACCTGCGCGCCACGCCCGCTCGTCGCGTACTCGTTGTGGGGCGCGAGGAAGCCGATCGAGTTGTACCCCCAGTAGTTGCGCAACCCCCGCTCGACGAGCAGCGAGTCATGCACGAACTGGTGGACGGGCTGCAGCTCGATGGCCGTCACGCCGAGCGCCAGCAGGTACTCGATGATCGCCGGGTGCGCGATGCCGAGGTAGGTCCCCCGCAGTTCCGGGGGCACCTGCGGGTGGCGCATCGTCAGGCCCTTCACATGGGCCTCGTAGACGACCGACTTGTGCAGCGGCGTGCGGGGCAGCCGGTCGTCCCCCCAGTCGAACCCGGGGTCCACGACAACCGAACGCGGCATGTAGGGCGCCGAGTCGGCGTCGTTGACGGGTCCAGTCGGATCGCCGAATCGATACGGGAAGACCGCCTCGTTCCAGCGCACCTCGCCTTCGATGGCACGGGCGTACGGATCGAGCAGGAGCTTGCTCGGGTGGCACCACGCCCCGAGGGCAGGATGGAACGGCCCGTGCACGCGGTACCCGTAGCGCGTGCCGGGCCCGACACCCGGCACGTAGCCGTGCCAGCAGTACGCCGTCACCTCCGGCAAGGTGAGCCTGGTCTCCACGCCCGCCTCGTCGAACAGGCACAGCTCGACCAGATGGGCCGGCTCGGAGAACAGCGAAAAGTTGGTCCCGGAGCCGTCGTAGACCGCTCCGAGTGGATAGGCACGTCCTGGCCAGATCTCCATGTTCGCGCACAGCGTATCAGCCGTGACGCCCTCGAGGCATTCAGCGCGTCTCGCGCTTCAGCACCGCCAGCATCTCCAGCAGGGTGTCGGTCATCAGTCGCGCGGCATCCGGCTCGACGCGGTTGGTGCCGAGCCACGTCTCGTACCCGCCGAGTGCGTGCTGGGCCCGCGTCGGCAGGTACCCCTCAGACCCGTTGGCCAGCGAGATCGTGAAGGTCTGGCTGAACGGGCTCTTCGCCTTGATCTCGAGCCCGATCTCGGCAAACACCTCGAACGGGAACGTCGCGAGGGCCAGGTCGCCTATCCGGACCGCCTGCACCTGCACGTCGAGCGCCGGGGGTGCCCCGAGGCTGCCGAGGAGGCGCTCGGCGTAGATCCGCTCACGCGGATGGCTCGGTGCGTCCGCCGGCCGGGCCACCGCGGCGTTCGCCCAGGCGACGAGGTCCGGCGTCACGGGCCGACGCTGGAGCGTGAGTACGCGCTGCGCTGCGCGGATCGGCACATGGTCGCGCCACGCAAGGTGCGGCAGTGCCTTGAAGACTTCGGCGGCCACGCGCGTCGCCACGCGTTCCATGCGCTCGTAGGGCGGCAGGCGAGGCTGGCCGCCACGGACGTCGATGTTGTTGACGTCGCCGCTGGTGCCGTTGGAGAGCATCGCCACGAAGCGCGAGTCGCCCCGGTCCTCACCCAGCAGCCGGGCCATCGTCCGCGCGAACGCGCCGAAGTAGTCGGCCGACACGTGGCCCTGTGGCACGCCCCCCACGTAGTGCAGCGAGTAATTGGCCAGCAACGCCAGCGGACGCCCGTCAGGCGTCCGCAGCGCGAGGAAGGCGATCTCCGGATCGGTCGGGCCGGCGGGCTCGATCAGGTCGGGACTCCCGACCGCCGGGTTCATCTGCACCCTGTCGGTTCCGCCGAAGGGATTGACGAGGTGCCGCCCTGGCTTCATGAACCACCGGCGGTTGAAGACCTCGTCCGGGAGCGTGCCCCGTCCCCAGGCAATCTGCGCCGGCTGGAGGTGCGCGACGGCGCGACGAATCACGTCGGCGATGCGTGTGGCCAGGAACGTCTGGTAGTCGTCCAGCGCCGGTGACAGCTCGTAGTCGGCCGGGGACCATCGGGCGCCGAGCGCCGAGGTGGCCGAGTGCGTGTGCGTGGCGCTGACCAGGATGCCCTCGACCGGAATGCCGGTGTGCCCGGATGCCAGGCGCCTGGCGTGATCGAGCACGTAGCGCGGCACACCGAGGCTGTCGACCACGACGATCGCGAGGCGCGAGACGCCGTCGTCGAGGACGAGACAGCGGGCATACAGTTCGTCGTGGACGTAGGTCGCCGGAACGGGCGCCCAGCCGCCCACGATCGCGCCGCCGAGCGGAGGCGTGATCGTGGCGGTGGCGGCGCCTGCCTGCAGCCGCACGACCTGGGCCGCGACAGGCGACGCGGCCATCACGGTGACCAGCGCGGCCACGAGCCACGCCCCGACGCGCACCATGGACATGCCGCGGAGTCTACCGCAGCGACACTGGTCGACGCTTCGTCACCAGGACCGCAGCCAGGGGCGCGCGATCTCGCCCATGAAGGGCCACGGGATCGCCGCGAGGATGAGCAGCAGCGAGAGCCCGCCGAACACCAGGCTCGTCCTGGCCGCGCCGGCCGCATCGATCGCGCGTCGCGCCTTCACGCTGCCCCACTGCGCCACGAGAAGCGCGACGATCATCATCGTCGTGTGCTCCACGACGAAGAAGCGCATGGGCCGCACCTTCATGGCGGTGCCCATGTCGGCCCAGCTGGCGAGCGCCAGCGGGCTGATGAACAGCAGGAGCACGCCGAGCAGCAGCTGGAGGTGGATGCCTCCCATGTACACACGCCAGGGCACCCGCACCGGAGCGCCGTGCGCCGAGCCAGGGCGGCCGAGTGACGAGAGGGCCGTAAACACGAGCCAGAGCCCCGCGAGCAGGACAACCCAGCGGGTGAGACCGTGAAGGAAGAGGACGAAGGGGAAGAAAGCGGCCATGCTCCCCGCATGGTACGTCACGTCCGCGACGGCGACGCCCCTCGGCTCCGCGGGCCGCCAGCCTCGGAGTACCGTAGAATCGCCCTGCCCGCCCATGCTCGACCGCATCGTCTCGCCCATCGACGAGGGCCTCGTCGCGCTCGACGCAGGCCTGCGATTCGTCTATGCCAACGAGGCCGCGTTTCGCCTGCTTGGCGCGACGCGTGACGACCTGATCGGCCGGCGAATCCAGGAGGCGCTGCCGGCCACTGTCGTCTCCGCGCTCCTCACGCCGTTGCGATCGGCCATCGAGAGCGGGCGCCCGGTCGTGTGCGACGTCTGGCTGCATGCCGACAGGTGCCTCGAGCACCGGCTCTATCCCTCACCGGACGGCGTGACGGCGCTCTTCGCCGACGTCACCAACACGAGGCGAACCGCCGAGGCGCTGCGGACGCGCGAGGAGATGCAGGCGCTCCTCGTGTCGCTGCTGGAACAGGCGCGCCATCTCCACGACCCTGACGAGGCGGTGTCTGCGTCCGTCCGCAGCCTGGGTGCGCATCTCGGCGTCGGCCGCTGCATGTTCGGCGAGGTGGACGAGGCACAGCAGCACGTGCTCGTGACGCGCGACTACGTGGACGGCATGCCTTCGGTCGCCGGCATCCACAGGCTGGAGGACTACGGCGTCTACATGACCTCCGCCATGCGGGAGGGCCGCGCCGTCGTCGTCCGCGACGTGCGGCATGACGACCGGATGGTCGACGCGGGCGCCCGGCAGGCGCTTGAGGACCTCGGCGTGCGCGCCCTGATTGCCGTCCCGCTGGTCAAGGCCGACCGCCTCGTCGCCGTCCTGTCCGTGCATCACGCGTCGCCGCGCGACTGGACCGACGGCGAGGTCATGCTGCTCGGACGGGTCGCCGAACAGACGTGGTTCGCCGTGGCGAACGCGCGGGCCGAAGCCGCCCTGCGCGAGAGCCGCGACGTGCTCGCACTGGCGATGCGCGCCGGCCGGATGGGCGCATGGTCGAGGGACTTCGTCAACGATGTCGTCTGGTGGAGTCGCGAACTGGAGGACATCTTCGGGCTGCCTCCCGGTGCGTTCTCGGGGACCGAGGCCGGGTTCTTCGAGTTCGTGCATCCCGACGACCGCCCCCGCGTCGAGCGCGCCGTGAGCGAGGCGGTGCGGACCCACACGGACTACGTTGTCGAGTTCCGATTCCGGGATGCCGCCGGCACCTGGCGCTGGATGGACGGCCGCGGCCGCGCGATCTACGCCGACGACGGCAGGCCGCTGTGGCTCCACGGCCTCGGCATCGACATCACGGCACGCAAGGAGGCCGAAGCCGCGCTGGCCGCGGCGAGGGCCGACGCCGACGCCGACGCGGCACGCCTGCACCTCGCGATGGACGCGGCCCGGTTGGGAGACTGGAGTTGGGACGCGCGCACGGATCGCGTCACGTTCTCGCCCCGGTTTGCCGAGATCTTCGGTATCGCGCCCGACCGCCCGATCACCTGGACCCAGGTACGGGAACGGCTGCACCCCGACGACAGGGAACGCGCCCGGATCGCCGTCGAGGTGGCGGTCGCGACCGGAGGCGACTACGCGATCGAATACCGGCTCGTCCACACGGGCCGGGAACGCTGGATCTCGGCACGCGGACGCCCGCGGTTCGACGCGTCGGGAGTGCCCCTCGGCATGCACGGCGTCGTCCAGGACGTGAGCCACGACCGGCTGCTCCTCAACCTCGACGACGCGGTGCGGACCCTGGTCACCGAGCACGAGACCATCTCCACGGCCGCGCGCATGCTCGGCGAATACCTCGACGCCGACAGGTGCGGCTACGCCACCATCGGCCCCGACGGTGAGTGTGCCGTCACGGGTACGTTCTCGCGCGGCACGCACGGGGTCGCCCGACGGTATCGCCTCGCCAGCTTTGGCGCCGAGTTCGTCCGGCTCCTTCAAGGCGGCCGCGCCGTGGTCGTGGCCGACGTCGCGAACGACGACCGCCTCACCCCGAGCGAACGGGCATGGTACGAGCTGGCCTCGATCCGCGGGTTCGTCGCCGTCCCGATCCTGAAG
Organism: uncultured Acidobacteriota bacterium; assembly: GCA_963715265.1. Taxonomy (GTDB): domain Bacteria; phylum Acidobacteriota; class Vicinamibacteria; order Vicinamibacterales; family Vicinamibacteraceae; genus Luteitalea. The sequence continues at coordinate 244,302 of CAVQRQ010000002.1, read as the reverse complement.
GCCGGCAACCTCGGGGCCGGGCTTGCCGTGAGCACCGGGTTGCCGCGCACCTGGCAGCCCCACGAGGTGGCGCTGGTGCAGCAAGTGGCCAACAGATGCTGGGAACTGGTCCAGCGCGTGCGTGCCGAGGAGGACCGCACTGCGCTGCTGGCCCGGGAGCGACTCGCCCGGCAGCAGGCCGAGCAGCAGAACAGGCGCCTGGCGCAGTTGTCCGAGGCGGCCGAGACGGCAAGCCGCGCCAAGGACGAGTTCATGGCCATGCTCGGGCACGAATTGCGCAATCCCCTTGCACCGATCCTGACGGCCCTGCAGTTGATGCGCTTGCGCGGCGATACCGGGTCCGATCGGGAGCGCGTCGTGATCGAGAGGCAGGTCAAGCACCTGACCCGGCTCGTCGACGACCTGCTCGACGTCTCGCGCATTGCCCGGGGCCAGGTCGAGTTGAAGGTCGCGCCCGTGGAAGCCGCTGAAGTCGTGGCCCGTGCCATCGAGATGGCCAGTCCGCTGCTCGAAGCGCGTACCCACACACTGGCAGTGGAGGTGCCACGCACGGGCCTGCCCCTGCTCGCGGACGCCGCGCGCCTGAGCCAGGTCGTCTCGAACCTGCTCACCAACGCGGCCAGGTACACGGCCGAAGGTGGCACCATCACCGTGACGGCCCGACGCGACGGAGAGGAGGCCCTGCTGAGCGTGGGGGACACGGGCATCGGCATCGCGCCGGAGGTGCTGCCCACCGTCTTCGATCTCTTCGTCCAGGGACGGCAGGCGAGCAATCGCGCAGAAGGGGGCCTCGGCCTCGGACTCGCCATCGTGCGCAACCTCGTGGAGCGACACGGCGGCCGGGTGCTCGCGCACAGCGAGGGCCTCGGACGCGGTAGCACGTTCTCGGTGTGGGTGCCGCTGGCGCCGCTGGTCGTGCGTCCGGATCCGCTCCCCCGGGCGCCCAAGCCCGCACTGCTCGACGCACCTGCCGCCCGCGCGATGCGTGTGCTGATCGTGGACGACAATCAGGACGCTGCCGACATGCTTGCCCACGTGCTGTCGTCGCGAGGCCACGAGACGCGGGTCGCCCACGACGGGGTCGAGGCCCTCCGGGCCTGCGCGGAGTTCACGCCGCAGACCGCCTTCCTCGATCTCGGGCTCCCCGTCATGGACGGGTACGAGCTGGCCAGTCGCCTGCGGGCGCTCCCTGGCCTCGAGGACCTGCGGCTCATCGCCGTCACGGGGTACGGACAGGAGTCCGACAGGAAGCGCACCCTGGCAGCGGGCTTCCACTACCACCTCGTCAAACCCGTCGACATCTCCACGCTCGAGGCGCTGCTCGCGTGACCACCTGGGTGGCCCTGCTGCGCGGCATCAACGTGGGCAAGGCGAAGCGCCTGGCCATGGCCGATCTCCGCGCGATCGTGGAAGAGGCCGGCTACACCCGGGCGCGCACGCTGCTCAACAGCGGCAACGTCGTGTTCGATGGCCCGGCCACGGATCCCGAGCGGCTGGGGGCGCTCCTGGAACGCGCGATCGAGGCGCACGCCGGCTTCCACTCCCACGTCGTCATACTGGACGGTGACGCGCTGGATGTCGTGGTGCGGGAGCAGCGGCTGACGCAGGCCGACAACGCGTCACGCCTGCTGGTGGGCTTCGTGCGCGATCCCGCGGGGCTGGACGCCGTGCGGGATCTGGAGGCGCGCGACTGGACGCCGGAGGCCATCGCCGTCGGCACACGCGCGGTGTTTGTGTGGTGCCCCACGGGGGTGCTCGACAGCAAGGCCCTCGAGGCGCTCTGGCGGGCCCTTGGCGACCGGCTGACGACGCGGAACTGGGCGACGGTCCAGAAACTGCACGCGATGACGCGAACGTAGCGTCCCCGGGCGGCCTGTCAGCGGCGCTCGCGGTCTACGTCGCCAGGAGCGTCTGCACCACGTGGGCCGCCGAATAGCCATCGGCGTCCGGTGCCAGGAACTGGGCCACCTCGCCCAGCGCGTCGCCCGACGTGACGATGCCCGCCTCGACGAGCCGGCCCGCGCGGACCTGCGGATATCCCGCCGTCGCCATGAGCGCGTTGCAGATGCACTTGCGGCCGACCGTGGCGTCCGCGTCGCCGCCCTTGCTCACGAACAACGAAACGGGTTCGGCCGCGCACCGGTATCCGATGCCGCCCTCGTCGGTGCGATACGCCTCGCGCAGGTAGCCGAGGTCGCAGATCCGCGGACGCGCCGCATAGACGTCCTCGAGGGCCACGGTGCCTGGCAGCAGCGCGACCTTGAACGGGAAGCCCGTCGGCGAGGCGAGCGGGTCCGTCTTCACGCGCGTCCCCGTGTCGCGGACGTGGTCGAGCAGTGCGCCGCGGTAGTCGGCGCGCATCCCCGAGTCCTCGCACAACGCGAAGGCCGTACCCACCTGGATACCGGCCGCGCCTTCCGCACGAGCCGCGCGCAGACCTTCCGGCGTGCCGTATCCGCCTGCGAGCCAGAACGGCACGCCGAGTTCCCTGAACGCCCCAAGGTCCACCTTGTCCCGATCGCCATAGATCGGCTCGCCCTGCTCGGTCAGCTGGAGCTTGCCCCTGGGCGGCGCGTTGTGTCCGCCGGCTGTCGGCCCCTCGACGATGAAGCCGTCGACGACCCCATTGGCCTTACGCAGCAGCGTCAGGGCGAGCGTGGACGACCCGACGATGGCGAGGAACGCCGGCCTCCGGAGCACGGGGCGCTCGTCGACCACGATGTCGGCCGGGTCGAAGCGCACGAGCGTGTCGTCCCCGGCGCACTGCCTGAGACGGTGAGCGGATAGGTGGCTGGCGCGTGTGCCGCGAGCGCGTCGATGGCCCCCGGGATCTTCAGCGGGATGCCGGCGCCCATCAGCACGTAGTCGACGCCCGCGAGCATGGCGCCGTAGATCGACGGCAGGTGCGGTATCTGGATCTTCTCGAGGTAGTTGATGCCTACCGGTCCGCCGTGCCCTTCGCGGGCGAGCCAGACCTCGACGAAATTGGCGGCCACGCACAACTCGCGCAGCTCGCGGCAGCCCTCGCGGGTGTGCATGGGCAGCGTCGCGTAGGCGGCGCGCGGGTCCTTGCCGCCCTCGATGAAGTAGCGTTCCACCAGCCGTGTGGCGATGGCGGGCACGGGGAAGGCCTCCAGCGCCCGGCGCATGTGCCCACCGGGGTCGCCATCCTGGAGGCGCCGTGCGAGCACCTGGTCGAGTGCGGTCCCCGATACCACTCCGAGCCCACCCGCCATCGACACGGCGCGGGCCAGATGCCAGTTCGAAATGGCCACGCCCATGCCGCCCTGGATCACCTGAGGCAGTGCCCTCGAGGCCTCCGGCTTGCTCACAACCGTCGCGTGTGCATTCACGGAGCGCCATCGAGTGCAAGTTGGGGGCCGGAGGCGGACGCCCGTCGAAACAGGGCCGTGGCGCCGCAACACAGGCGCCGACGGGGGATGTTCCGCGGCTGGCGGGGGGAAAGTTCGCAGAGCCCGATGCTCCCTGCTACAGTCGGGCCACCATGCCCTCCGCCGCTCCAACGCCGCCGGCCGGTCGGCGACGCGCCTGGCTGAGTCGGGCACTCTTCCAGGTCCACCTCTGGACCGGTCTGGCCGTCGGCTTGTACGCCGTCGCCATCAGCATCAGCGGAGTCCATCCTGGTCTACGCCCCGCAGTTGGGCCAGTGGGCGCATGCCGGCCTTCGCGAAGTGGAGGCGCGCGAACTCGAGGGACGCCAGCCGCTGACCCCATCGCAGGCAATCGAGCGCGTGCGTGCCGCACTTCCGGGGCGAACCCTGTTGAACGTCCAGGTCGCCGCCCGCCCGCACGAGGCGCACGTCGTGGGCCTGCTCGAGGCGCGCGAATATCGGGTGGTCTTCGTGCATCCGGTCACAGGCACCGTGTCTCGACCCGTGTACGGACGCGGAGCCATCATCGGCTGGCTCGACAGGCTTCACTCCAACTTCTTCTCCGGCCGTCCCGGGCGGGTGGCCAACGGGATCGGAGGGCTGCTACTCGTGCTGCTGGCCGCGACGGGGCTCGTCATCTGGTGGCCGGGGCGGAGCCAGGTCTCGCGGGCCTTGCGTATCGACTGGAGTGCCGGCTGGAAGCGCGTGGTGTTCGACGTGCACAACGCCCTCGGCGTGTGGCTGCTCGTGCCGGTGCTCGTCCTGTCCGTCACGGGGGCGTACTTCACGTGGCCGCAGGCCTACAGGGACCTCGTGTCGAGGTTCTCGCCCGTCAGCCGCCTGCCGGCCCCGCGGAGCGGCGAGCCATCCCAGCCGGGTGCGCGGATCGACATCGACGCGATGATCGACGCCGCCCAACGGGCCAATCCCGATCGACACGTCATTCGCGTGGACCTGCCGGGAGGTCCCCGGTCCCCGTACGTGATCGTCGCGGGGCGCCATCCGGGCGAAGGATCGCGCACGGCCACGACCACGTTCGTCGATCGCCATTCGGGCGCGGTCCTCGAGGTCCGCCGCGGGAGCCAGGCACGCACGTGGGGCGACACCGTCGTGGAATGGCTGGGGCCGTTGCATAGCGGTCACTTCGGGGGACCGGTCGTGCACGCGCTGTGGGCCGTGCTGGGCCTCGCGCCGACGGTCCTCTTCGTCACCGGCCTGCTCATGTGGTGGAACCGCGTCATCGTGCCTCGACGCCGCCGCGGGAGGCGCGTCGTCGTCGACGCTTGACGGGCCGCCGCCGGCCCCGTGTATACTCGGTGGGTTGTCGCGGGCTGTCGACGCGACGCGGGCACCCGTTCCGTCGTCTGGCGCAGGCGTCGGGTGCCGACATGGCTGGCTGGAAAGGGCGGTTAGCTCAGTTGGTAGAGCATCGGTCTTACACACCGGGGGTCACAGGTTCGAGTCCTGTACCGCCCACCAGCCTTCGCGCTGGGGGCACGTGAGCGCTTCGGCTGGCAAGCCGGCGACTCCCGTGCGCTTCGTCAGCGGGTACAGCCGCTCGACGACAATTTGCGGGGTCGTAGCTCAGTTGGTTAGAGCGCCGGCCTGTCACGCCGGAGGCCGCGGGTTCGAGCCCCGTCGACCCCGCCAAATCCCGCAAAACTTCGTTTCACGGTCTTTGGCCGGGTCGACGTACTCAGGCCCAGGGCTCCGCCTGCGGCTCGCCCTCGGGCTCGAGCCCCGCGTGGCACCCGCCAGGCCCGCACCCCTGCGTTCACGGGCTTTGGCCGGGGCGACGTACTCAGGCCCAGGGCTCCGCCTGCGGCTCGCCCTCGGGCTCGAGCCCCGCGTGGCACCCGCCAGGCCCGCACCCCTGCGTTCACGGGCTTTGGCCGGCGCGACGTACTCAGGCCCAGGGCTCCGCCTGCGGCTCGCCCTCGGGCTCGAGCCCCGCGTGGCACCCGCCAGGCCCGCACCCCTGCGTTCACGGGCTTTGGCCGGCGCGACGTACTCAGGCCCAGGGCTCCGCCTGCGGCTCGCCCTCGGGCTCGAGCCCCGCGCGGCACCCGCCAGGCCCGCACCCCTGCGTTCACGGGCTTTGGCCGGGTCGACGTACTCAGGCCCAGGGCTCCGCCTGCGGCTCGTGTGAAGACGACAGGACGCATCAGTTCGCAGGAACCAAAAGGGGCGCCTCGGAGAGGCGCCCCTACCTTCGTTGAGTATTCCGTTCCCCGTTCCCCGATACCCGGTCCCCGGCCCCCGTTCCCCGTTCCCCGCTACCCGGTCCCCGGTCCCCGGTTCCCGTTACCCGAGGAAACGGCCGGCTCGGAGAGCCGGCCCTGCCTCAGAACTCGTAGCGAAGGTTCAGCTGCATGCAGCGGTTCGCCGCGCCGTCGCAACCGGCCAGCGTGCCGTTGTAGCGCCCGAACGACGAGGCGATGTCCGGGAACATGTCCAGGGTGGCCGTGTCGAATCGGACCGTGTTGGTGAGGTTGAACACGTCCCACCGGAACAGCAGGCGATGGCCGAACGGCATACGGAACGCCTTGCCGATGCTGGCGTCGATACCGAAGTAGCCGTCACCGCGGAACAGGTTGCGCACGCCCGACTCGCCTGGTGTCGCGCGACGGAAGTAGGTCAGCGCCTCGGTGGCGTTCTCCCACGGGCTCGGCTGACCGCCCACCGCGTTACGCGTGGTCTGCATGGGCGGCAGCCTGTTGGGATCGAGCAGCACGGCGTTGCCCTGGAGGTTCCAGTTGGTGGCCCAGCACGAGCGGCAGTTGTAGACGTTGAAGGGGAAGCCGCTCGTCCAGCGGTAGATGCCCGCCAGCGACCAGTCGCCGATGAGCGCGTTCAGGACGCCATTGGCGTTGGTGCCCCACCGCTTGCCCTGGCCGAACGGCAGCTCGTAGAGCCCGTTGACGTTGATCTGGTGGCGCACGTCGAAGTCGGCGTAGGAGTACTGCTGGTCGGGATCCCACGAGTTGACGAGGAAGCCCGAGTAGCCGCCCGTCGCGAAGCCATTGCCGAACGTCCCGCCACGTTCGAGCGACGACCCGTGGTCCTTGGCCACTGCGTAGGTGTAGTTGAAGTCGAACTGGTAGCCGTCGGAGTACCGGCGGCGCAGCGAAAGCTGCATCGAGTTGTAGCCCGATCGGGCCAGCGAACTCTGCACGGCCAGCGAATCGTACTGCTGGTTGAAGAAGGAGAACTCGCCTGTCGACGCGCAGGCCGGGAAGCAGAACTGGTCGGCTGCCCAGAGGGCCGTGATCCAGTCCGGACCGTTGCCGAGGAACTCCTCGGCCATCACCTGCGTCGCGGTCATGCCGCCGCCGGCCGCGTCGGGAAACAGGTTCTCCCAATAGGGAATCGGCGCCAGGTTCTCGACGCCGAGGGCCTGTGCCTGCGTGATGAGCTGGTTGGCGGCCGTGAAGTAGTCCACGCCCGACCTCGGGTCGACGAGGTTGGACGGCATGGCCGCATCGCGGCGGATGAGCAGGTTGCGCCCCTGGCGCCCGACGTACGCGACGTCGATGGAGTAGTTCCGCCCGAGGTCGCGGCTGAACGTCAGGTTGTAGGCGTGCGAGTACGGCGTGCGGAGGTTCTGGTCGATGGCCGACGTAATCGTGCCCGACTGGCTCGGCGGCGTGGCGGGGAACGTGGCCGGAGGCGCGCCGGGATAGGTGGCCGGCACGCGGTAGATGTCCTGGAGGCGGATCGCCGGGTTGGTCTCGTTGTTCACGCCGAACGGGCTGCTGAGGCTCGACGCGAGGCCGAACGACCCGGCGTTGTTGAACTGCGTGGCCAGGCCCGATCCGATGCGGTCGTAGACGAGGAAGTAGCCGCCGCGCAGCGACATCCTCGGCGTCAGCGTCCAGGCGAAACTGACACGCGGCGCGAAGTTGTTCTTGTCGTACTGGTACCAGGCCGGGCCGTCGTTGGCTTCGCCCCCGGGGATGAAGGACACGAGCGCGTCGGCGTTGGCCGGGATGCCCGCCTGCATGTTGCGCTGCCGCGTCGCCACCCAGTCACCGATGTTGACGTTGGGCACGACCTGCTGACCTCGGCCCTCGTACACGGGCGGGTACAGGCTGTAGCGCAGGCCGCCGGTGAGCGTGAAGTTGTCGCCGATCCGCCACTGGTCCTGCACGTAGAAGTCGTACTCGTTGGCCACGTAGAGGCGAGGCAGCGCCTGGCCCTCGGGGATGACGCCGCCGTCGATCGTGTAGTTGTAGCGAGCCGTGGTCTGCGTCACGGCGCCGATCATGTTGATGAACGAGTCGGCGTACGTGGCCTGCCCCGTCGAGGCGACCGCGGGCAGACCGGAGCAGTCGGCCGGAGCCGGGCACGCGCCACCCGGCATGTACCGTCGCCCGACGCCAGCAGCCCAGGACCCGTTCAGCGATCCGCCGAAGAACGAACTGGCGTTGGTGAACGTGTCGTTGCGCACGTACCGGAGGTTCGTGCCGAACTTCAGCGTGTGGTTGCCCTTGATCCACGAGAGGTCGTTGGTGATGTTCCACGTCCCGAGTTCGCGCCCGTTGGTGGACGTGAGCGCCTCGTAGTTGTCCATGAACCGGAACACGTTGGCGCTGCGCGTCTGCAGGCCCAGTGTCGCGTCGTCAATCTTCGTGTAGCCGACGCGCAGCGTGTTGACGATGTTGGAGCCGAGCACCCAGTCGTGCCCGGACGCGAACCCCCAGTTCTTCACCTCGCGTGTCGTGTTCGGCGCCAGGCCCGGGAACTGCTGCACGCCGACGATGGCGTCGTCCTGCGTGTTGAATCGCGTGAACAGGGACTGCGCGTTGGTGATGCGGTAGTCGACGCGCCCGATGAGCGTGTTGAAGTCGTTCTCGATGGGCGAGGTGAAGCGGTGGCCCATGATGTTGAAGGCATCGCGGCCGTCGAAGTTGGGCAGCGGGTACTGCTGCCAGTACTCCGACGCGACCTGGCTCGCGCCGATCCCCGTGGGATCCACGCGGCGGAACTCCGCCGGAGTCATCCCGTAGTAGCCTGCCGGGATGTTGTGCGAACTCCGCAAGCCCTGGACGGGTCCGCCCGGGCAGGCCGACGCCACCGCGCAGCGATAGGTCAGCACGCCGTCGCGCATGGCCGCCGAGGGCACGGCGCGCTCGACGACGGACTCACGCTTCTCGCGCAGCGCCTCGTAGTTGAGGAAGTAGAAGAGGCGGTCGCGCTTGATGGGCCCGCCGACCGAGCCGCCGAAGATGTTCTTGTCGAGCAGCGGCGCCTCGCTCGCCTTGCCACCCTTCAACTGCGAGAGCTTGTTGAAGTACTCGTTGGACGAGAACTTCGTGTCGCGGCCCACGTAATACCCCGCGCCGCGCAGGTTGTTCGTGCCGCTCTTGGTCACGAGCGACACCTGCGGCCCCGACGAGCGGCCGCCCTCGGCGCCATACGAACTCGTCGTGACGCGGAACTCCTGCACCGAATCGAGCGTGAGGCGCAGTACGCGACGTGAAAGCCGCCTGGTTCTGGCCGTCGTTGACGTCGATGCCGTCGAGGGTGACGTTGCTCTGGTCGGCACGCGCGCCGCTCACCGAGCCGTAGCGCGGATCAGTCGTCGTCTCCGGGTTGTTCTTCGGGATGTAGACGACGCCCGCCTGGAGCGAGAGCAGGCCGACGGGATTGCGCGCCTCGAGCGGCAACCCGAGGATCTGCGCCTCCTTGATCACGTTGCCGAGGCTGGCATCCGTCGTGTTGATGGCGGGCGCCTCGGCCGTGACCTGTACGTTCTCCTCGATGCCACCCACCGCCAGCACCACGTCCACGCGCTGCGATGAGTCGGTGCTCAGGGCGATCCCGTCGACGATGCTCGTCTTGAAGCCGGACAGTTCGGCCTTCAACGTGTAGCGGCCCGGAGGAAGCGACACGAACTGGTAGACGCCGTTGTTGCCGGAGACCGTGTCACGCGACAACCCGGTCGTGGCGCTCGTGAGCGTCACGGTGGCCCCGGGGACCGCGCTCTTCTGGTCGTCGGTCACCGTCCCCGACAGCGATGCCGTACCCGTCTGCGCCACAGCCGCGTGTGGGACGGCCAGAGACGCCACCACCGCCAGCACGCTCATGACGAGCCTGGAGAGAGAAAACCTCACTATCCACCTCCTGCTTGCAGAACTGCAAGAAGACCTCGTGGACGCGCCGCCGGGCGACGCGCGCGCGAGGAAGCAGAGCCAACGAAACCCGCAACAGGGAGCCGCGTTCGAGCCGAGCCCGTGTCCCCCTGCAACGAGGGCACACCTCGACCGGAATGCCCGTCAGGATCCGGCGGCGCCGGAGGAAAGTCAAGAAGCCGATGGCCGCAAGACTGTCGCTTTGCTATCCAAAGCGGAAAGGAATCGTGACGAAATGGATTAGCTCATCAATTATTGAGAGTGGATCCAAGATTCCGTGTGTGTGTTTCGCAGCATTCGGCACACGGCACGGATTTTTGAGCCACACCCTCAGCGGCACCGCCAGAGCAGGAACAGGCTCACGACGAACAGGCCGAGTGGCGCGCGGTACTCCTTGTTGCGCCACGCCCGCTCGAGGCTGAACCGCCGCGACGCCGAGGGCAGGGCGCCCCCCGCGTACCGATCGTAGGTGTCGCCGAACGTCGCCCGCAGGTACGCCTCCTCGGTGCGGATCGCCAGCCACAGCGTCATCCCGAGGTAGCCCGCGATGAGCCCTGCGACCACCCAGTGGTTGGCGGCCACCGCCAGGCCGAGGCCCATGAGCGAGGACCCGAGGTAGAGGGGATGCCGAGTGAACCGGTACGGTCCGGAGGACGTCACTTCGCGGCTCTTCTCCAGGTGTCCCGCGGCCCACAGGCGAATGGCCTGCCCCAGCACCGCGATCGGCAGGCCGATCTGGAGGCTCCGCACTGTCGGGCGCGCGAGCCACAGCACGAGGATCGCCGCCACGAATCCCAGCGGCACACGCCAGCGCGCGAGGCCCGCTCGTGGCGACGACGGGGCACGATGATGCCCAGCCTGCCCCGTCATGCGACCTCCAGTCGGTCCGCCACCGCCTGTACGACGGCATCCACTGTCACCCGCTCGAGGCACCAGGACTCAGCCGTGCACTGTCGCCGGAACACACAGGCACACGCGTCGTGGGCCGATACGACGGCGTCGCGCGGACTCCATGGGCCGTTGCGGGCGGGTGGCGTCGGGCCGAACAATCCCACCACGGGCGTGCCCACGGCCGCCGCCAGGTGCAGCGGCCCGGTGTCGCCCGACACCACCACGCGTGACGCCCGTGCCAACGCCAGCATCTCCACCATCGTCGTTTGTGGCGCCATGCGCGCCGCGTCCCCTGACGCACGCGCCACTGCCGCGGCCAGCGTCGCCTCGTCCGGTCCCCACAGGATCGCGCTGCGCAATCCCAGGCGCTCGCGGACGGCGCGTGCGGCGGCGCCGAACCTGTCGGCGGGCCAGCGCTTGTTGGGCCAGGCAGCGCCCGGGTTCACGAGCGCAAACGGCTCGTCGGCGGCGAGGTCGAGGATCTGCCGCGTGCAGGCCACGACGGGCGTATCGGGGATCCGCAGCGGGAAGCGGCGCGCGCGCGTGTCGATCCCCAGCAGCGCCAGGAGTGACAGGTTCTTGTCGATGACGTGGCCGGTGCCGTCTCCGCCGGTGGCGGTATAGGCCAGCGCCGCCGCGGACTCGCGCAGCAGCGGGCGCGAGAAGCCGACGAGCCGGCGGGCCCCGCTCAGGCGAGCGACAGCGGCCGACTTCAGGAGTCCCTGCAGGTCCAGGGCGACGTCGTAGTCCTCGTGCCGGATCTCGCGAATCGCGCGCGCGCCAGAGCGCCGATCGAACGGATGGATCCGGTCGAGGCCCTCGACGAGTGCCAGCAGCGGTACGAACCGGGGATGGACGACCCATCCGATCCGCGCGCTCGGGTGTGCCTCGCGCAACGCGGCCACGACGGGAATCGCGTGCACGATGTCACCCAGCGCGCCCAGGCGCACGATCAGGAAGGAGCGACTCATCGCAACCTCGCGACGATGTCGCGGGTCGAGTGGTCCTTGGGGTCGCCGACGATGGCGGTGCGTCCGCCGTAGGCCTGGACGATGGCGCGCTCCGGGACCGTGTCCACGGTGTAGTCGGTGCCCTTGCAGTGGACGTCGGGTCGGAGCGCCTCGAGCAGGGGCCCGACAGTGAGCTCCCCGAACAGCAGCACGTAGTCCACACCGCGCAGGGCATCGACGAGCTCGGCCCGCTCGGCCTCCCGCACGATGGGCCGGTCTGGTCCCTTCAACTGCCGGACGGCCTCGTCGTCGTTCACCGCGACGACGAGCACGTCGGCTTCCGCTGCCGCGCCCTGCAGGTAGCGCAGGTGGCCGACGTGGAGCAGGTCGAATACGCCGTTCGCGAGTGCGATCGTCTGCCCGCGCGCACGATGCGAGGCGACGCGCGCGAGGACTGCCTCACGTGTCGCGATCACCGGAGCCCTCGATGGCCGCGCGCAACTCGTCGCGCGTCACTGTCGCCGTCCCGCGCTTCATCACCACGAGTCCACCCGCGATGTTGGCCAGGTGGGCGGCTTCCGACATCGACGCGCCCGAGGCCAGCGCCTGCGTCACGGCGGCGATGACCGTGTCGCCGGCGCCCGTGACATCGGCGATCTCGTCGGAGCCGAAAATCGGAATGTGGACGGTGGGCCGGTCCGGCTCGAAGAGGGCCATGCCGCGACTGCCGCGCGTGATCAGCACCGCCTTCATCCTCGTGCGCTCGAGCACTTCCCTGCCGGCCCGCTCCAGCACGCGGCGGTCGTCGTCGATCCGGATGCCGAGCAGCGCTTCGACTTCGGCCTCGTTCGGCGTCGAGGCCGTCAGGCCCGTGTAACGGCCGAGGTCGTACCGCGAGTCGACGAGGATGGGCACCGGACCCGTCGTGCGCGCGCGCAGGGCGCGCTTGATCTGCCGCACGAGGGCCGGCGTGACCACGCCGCCGCCGTAGTCGGACACCAGCACGGCATCACACGTTCGGAGCGCGGTCTCGAGACGCCGCCCCCAGGCCTCGTGGACCTCGCGGGCCACCGCACGGTCGCCCCGGCGGTCGATACGCACGACCTGCTGTTTGGCCGAATGGATGCCGCCGGCGAGCACGCGCGTCTTGGTGGTCGTCGTGTAGCCCCGCAGGTGCGCGACCCCGCGCGCATCGACGCCGGCTGCCTCGAACGCCTCGACGAGCCGCGCACCCTGGTCGTCGTCGGCCCACGCACCCGAAGACCGACACGCGCCCCCCGAGGGCGGCGACGTTGGCCGCGGCGTTGCCAGCGCCGCCGGGCACGATCACGGTCGTGTCGTACTCGAGGATGAGGACGGGCGCCTCGCGCGACACGCGCGCCACGCGGCCGTAGAGGAATTCGTCTGCCGCGATGTCGCCGATCACCACCGTCCGGCGGCCCGCCAGTGAGTCGAGCACCTCGAGCAGGCGCGGGCGCATGGCTACTGCCCCTGCCGCAGGATCCATCCCGCGGCATCCATGACGTCGTCGGCCACGAAGGCCGCGGCCACGCCGTCGGCGGGACGCGCCTCCGCGCTACGCCCGTACCCGGTACGCACCAGGATGCCGCCGGCCATCCCAGCGGTGCCCGCGAGCGCGACGTCGCCCCAGCGGTCTCCCACCATCCACGAGCGTCCGAGGTCGATGTCCAGGTCGGCGGCGGCCTGATGCGCCAGCGCCGGGGCCGGCTTGCGGCAGTCGCACGTCGTCGTCAGGGCAGCGACGTGGCCGGCCGGATGATGGGGGCAGTAGTACCACCCGTCGATGCGGGCCCCGGCGGCCCCGAGGCGATCGTCCAGGGCATCGTGGGTGCGTCGGACGAACGGCTCGTCGAACAGTCCGAGCGCGATGCCGCTCTGGTTGGTCACGACGACGAGACGGAATCCCGCGCGCCCCAGCAGGCGCAGGGCGTCGACGGTCGAGGGGAAGAGCGACAGGCGATCCAGGCTGTCGAGATATCCGGCTTCCTCGATGAGGGTGCCGTCGCGATCCAGGAAGACCGCGGGAGCGAGGGCAGTCACGGGTAGGGATGGTATCGCGATCGGGGGCCGGGGGCCGGGGACCGGGAGATCGGGGATCGGGGACCGGGTATTGCGATCGGGGATCGGGGACCGGGTATTGCGATCGGGGATCGGGGACCGGGTATCGGGGAACGGGGATCGCGATCGGGGACCGGGGATCGGGGATCGGGGACCGGGGATCGGGTATCGCGATCGGAGAGCGGGGACCGGGGATCGGGGATCGCGATCGGACGCTGGTGCCGGAGCCCGGGCGCGGGCGGGGCTGCCCGACGTGTTCGGCAGTCGGCGTGTGGTGCAGTCTGTTACCCTGACCGCGCCTTATGGTCCTGAACTGGCTCGACTACGCGGTGATCTTCGGGTACGTGCTCGCGCTGACGGCCTTTGGCACGTACTTCGCGCGCTTCCAGAAGTCGAGCCGGGACTACTTCCTCACCGGCCACTCGGTGCCGTGGTGGGCCATCTGCTTCACCGTCGTCGCGACCGAGACCAGCACGATCACGTTCATCGGCGTGCCCGCCGCGGCCTACACGGGCAATATGGCGTTCCTGCAGCTGCCGATCGGGTACGTGATCGGTCGCGTGATCGTGAGCGCGCTGTTCCTGCCCGCGTACTTCCGCGGCGACCTGTTGACGTCCTACCAGTTGCTGGAATGGCGGTTCGGACCTGCCGTGCGCTCGGCCGGCGCCGCCATCTTCCTGTTGACGCGCTCGCTGGCCGACGGCATCCGCCTGTTCACCACGGCGCTGGTCATCGCCGTCGTCACGGGCATCCCTGTCCCGTGGACCGTCATCCTGCTCGGGAGCGCGATGATCGTCTACACGATGTACGGCGGATCGGCAGCGGTGATCTGGACCGACGTCGTGCAGATGTTCGTCTACCTGGCCGGCGCCCTGATCGTGTTCGGGGCGCTGCTCGCCGGCATCGACGGGGGCTGGACCGCCGTGATGGAGGCCGGACGGGCGGCCGGAAAATTCACGGTCCTCGACTTCTCGCTGGACCTGACGCGCACCTACACGTTCTGGGCGGGCGTGGTGGGCGGCGTGGCGCTCACGCTCGCCACGCACGGCACCGACCAGTTCCTCGTCCAGCGCCTGTTGTCGGCGCCATCAGCACGCGACGCGGGCCGCGGTCTGATCCTGAGCGGCGTCCTCGTGCTGCTGCAGTTCGGCCTGTTCCTGCTCATCGGCGTGATGCTGTTCACCTACTACCAGCAGGTGCCCGCGCCGGCGATCGGACGACCCGACGAGATCCTGCCCGCCTTCGTCATCAACACGCTGCCGAGCGGCGTGGCGGGCTTCATCGTGGCCGCCATCGTGGCCGCTGCCCTGTCGCCGTCCATCAACGCCATGGCCGCGACGACGGTGAACGACTTCTACCTGCGGTACGTCAACGAAACCGCCGACGAGCAGACGATCCTGCGCGTCTCGTATCGCGCGACGCTCTTCTGGGGCGTCGTGCAACTGGCGGTGGCGCTTGGCGCCCAGTGGATGGACCGGTCGGTGCTCGACGCCGGGCTGTCGATTCTGTCGCTCACGGCCGGACCGGTGCTCGGTGCGTTCCTCGTCGGGTTCGCGACCAGTCGCGTCAGTGCGGCCGCGATGCTGGGCGGCATGGGCGTCGGGTTGCTCGTCCTCGTGTACACGTGGATGGCCACGCCCGTGGCCTGGACCTGGTACGCCTTCCTCGGCTCGAGCGTCACGGCCCTCGCCGCGCTGCTCCTGAGCCTCGTGATGCCCGCACACAATCGCGGTACGTAGACGCGGGACTTGTCCCGCGCAGGGGCAAGAGATCCGGAGGCGCGGGACTTGTCCCGCGCAGGGCCGCACGATCCGGAGGCGCGGGACTTGTCCCGCGCGGGGCACGCGATCCGGAGCGCGGGACTTGTCCCGCGCAGGGGCCACACGATCCGGAGGCGCGGGACTTGTCCCGCGCAGGGCACGCGATCCGTAGGCGCGGGACTTGTCCCGCGCAGGGGGCACACGATCCGGAGGCGCGGGACTTGTCCCGCGCGCAGGGCCGGACGAGTCCGGCGCCTACGAGATTCAGGAGAGTCCGGCCACTACGGCGCGGCGCCGGAGCGCCAATCGAAGGGGGTTGGTCGCGATGTAGGCTCTCACGGCGTCCAACTCGGCGTCGTTCCGGATCACGCGATCGTAGAAACCGCGCTGCCACAGCGGTGCACAGATTGCAGGTCTTGCACGCCTGAGGGCTTCGCGGGTCACGCCCGCCTTCCACGCCGCGATCAGGCCCGTCAACGTCACGCGACCCTCGCGCCTGCCCATGAGCATCACCACGACATGCACGTGATCAGGCATGAGCACGCAGGTGTCGAGGACCACACCGTCATGCCTCGAGGCAAGCATCACGATCTCGCCTACCGCGAGTTCACCGAGGACGGACGGCATCACCGACTCGCCTTCGAGCGTGCCCAGGAGCGGACGACGGTTCGCCGTGCACACGGTGACGAAATATGCGCCATTGGACGCGTAGTTCCCATCCGCGAAGACGGGAAGGCATGCCACCCATGAAGCATGCCGTGTGCCAGGACGACGCGGCGCGATGCGCGAACGCGGGACTTGTCCCGCGCGAGCGTGTGATCCGTAGGCGCGGGACTTGTCCCGCGCAGGCACACGATCCGTAGGCGCGGGACTTGTCCCGCGCAGGGGCGCACAATCCGTAGGCGCGGGACTTGTCCCGCGCAGGGGCGCACAATCCGTAGGCGCGGGACTTGTCCCGCGCGGGGCCGGACAAGTCCGGCCGCTACGCATCAGGGGGGCTGGGCGACACGCGCCGCGCCTCGTCCCGCGCGGGGCACACGATCCGTAGCCGCGGGACTTGTCCCGCGCAGGGGCGGCCGGACAAGTCCGGCCGCTACGCCTCAGGGGGCTGGGTGACCGCGCCGCGCCTCGTCCCGCGCCAGGCGGCCGGACAAGTCCGGCCGCTACGCATCAGGGGGGCTGGGTGACACGCGCCGCGCCTCGTCCCGCGCGGGGCACACAATCCGTAGGCGCGGGACTTGTCCCGCGCAGGGGCGGCCGGACAAGTCCGGCCGCTACGCATCAGGGGGGCTGGGTGACACGCGCCGCGCCTCGTCCCGCGCGGGGCACACGATCCGTAGGCGCGGGACTTGTCCCGCGCAGGGGCGGCCGGACAAGTCCGGCCGCTAAGGATCAGGCGGCTCGCGCAGGGCGGCGATGACCCGATCGGGGCCCACGTGCGTCATGCAGCGGTGATCGAGGGGACACTCGCGCAGCATGCAGGGACGACACCACACGTCATGGGTCAGGATGCGGTGGGGGCCGAGGGGCGAGGTGGCCCATTCGCGCGTGGGACCGAACACCGACACGGTGGGCGTCCCGAGGGCCGCCGCGACGTGCATGGCTCCCGAGTCGTTGGCGAGCGCGCGCGAGGCCAGGCCGAGCACACCGGCCAGCGCCAGCAGCGACGTCCGGGCGGTCAGAATCGATCACGGCCGGTCGGGCCTGCCCCTCGAGGCCGGACATCACGGCTGCCGACGCGGCGCGATCGGCGGCAGTGCCGACGAGCACGACGATGCCTCCGCCAGCAATCCACGAGGCCGCGACGGCCGCCACGTGGCGGGGCGGCCACTGCTTCGCCGTCCCGTATGCGGCCCCGGGAGCGCATGCCAGGAGCGCGCGCGTCCCGTCCCACCCGCCCTCGCGCAGCAGCGCAGCGGCCTCGTCGCGAGCCACGGCGGGGAGCAGGGCATGGAGTTCGAGCGGCGGGCGTGGAAAGCCCAGGGCCTCGACGAGCGCGGCGTAGTAGTCGGCGTGGTGCGCCGAGCCACGTGTCGCGTCCTTGACACGGACTGCGCGCGTCAGGAGCCGACCGCGACCGTCGCGCCGGTAGCCCCACCGCTCCGGGACGCCCGCGTGCCAGACGGCGAGGGCCGACCCGAAGGAGTTGGTCAGCAGCAGCGCGAGGTCGTAGCCCCCCTCTCGAATCCGCGCGGCATGGCGGCGCAGCGAGCGCGGCCCCGCGCGGCCATCCAGGGGCAGCGTGCCGGCGCGCGGGTCGAGGACCGGAACCAGCGGTGCCAGACCGGCGGGCACGGCCACGTCGACGGCAGCCTCGGGCCAGGCGTCCCGGATCGCCCGGATCGCCGGTGCCGCCATGACGAGGTCGCCCAGCCAGTTTGGCCCGCGCACCAGCACGCGCTGCGCGACCCTCACGCCTCGCCGTCTCCCGGGCCGTCGTCCACGGTCAGCGACGGCGCGTCCGTCGTGCGCAGGTCGTCGCGCCAGCGCCGATGCATCCACAGCCAGCGCTCGGGATGCGCGCGCACGTACTTCTCGAGGACCTTGGTGCAGCGTTGCGTCAGGTCGCGGACCGCGTCGGGGTCATCCTCGGAGGGCAGCGCCAGCGGGGGCTCGTAGATCAGCCGGTAGCGGCCGTCGTTGAGCGGCAGCGAGAAGGCCGGGATCACAACGGCGCCGGTGCGCATCGCCAGCACGGCCACCGCCGATGTCGTCGCCGCGGGACGGCCGAGGAAGTCGACGTTCACGGCCTCGGCCGTGAGGATGTGCTGATCGATGAGGATCGCCACGGCCTGGTTGGCATGGAGCGCGCGCATGATGCGCCGCAACCCACCCTTGCGGTCGATCACGATGTTGCCCGTGCTGCTGCGCAGGTCGATCAGCATGCGATCGAGCAGCGAGTTGTCGAGCGCGCGCGCGACCACCGCCATCGATCCGAGGCGCAGGCCGTGCGCCAGCGCATGCAACTCCCAGAAGCCGAAGTGCCCGGTGACGATCAGCGTCCCCTTCCCCGCCCGCCGTGCAGCCTCGACGTGCTCGGCGCCGACGAACTCCACGAGCGCCAGCTGGCGCTCGGGCGACAGGCCCGTGAACCACAGCAACTCCACGAGCTTGCGGCCGAAGTGCGCGAACACCTCCTTCGCGAGCCGCGTCCGCTGCTGCACCGATCGCTCGGGGAAGGTCGCGGCCAGGTTCTCGAGGGTGATGCGCCGGTGGCGGGCGTCGAGGTAGTAGGCCAGACCGCCGATCCCGTGACCGAGCCGCGTGGCGAACGATTGCGGCAGCCGGCGCACGAACGCCGCCACGGTCTGCAGCACGGCGTGCTCGAACCGATGACGACGGGAGACGTCCGGCGTGTCGTTCACGCGCCCTCCGCTGTGAGCGACAGCCTGGTGCGCAGCCAGCCGGCGAACTCGTCGACCGGCTCGATCACGACGTCGAGCGGCACGATGGCAACGGGAACGTCACACGGCAGGTAGCGCTCCAGCTTGACGGCGTCCTTGGCCGTCGTCAGCACCGCCGCGGCCCCGGCGCCGCGGGCGCGCGCCTCGATCAGGCGTACGTCGTCGGGGCGAAACCGGTGGTGGTCGCGAAAGCTCACCACGTCGGCCAGGGTCCAGCCCGCCGCCCGCAGGTCATCGGCGACGCGCGCCGGCTCGGCCACGGCGGTCACCAGCAGCACCGGCACATCGTGCAGTCGCGAGAAGTCTGTCGTGCCCGACAACGGCCGCGGGGGGCCCAGGTGCCGCCGTGCCTCGAAAATCGGCACATCGGGCACCCGGCCGAGCGCCATGCGCAGGCGCGCCGCCGTCGTATCCACAGCCAGCAACGCGTCGGCGTGCTCGAGGGCGTGCAGCGGTTCACGCAGACGCCCCGCCGGCAACACCTCGCCGTGCAGCACGTCGTCGAGCGTCAGCAGCACGAGGTTCGCGTCGCGCGCGAGCTGGACGTGCTGGAACCCGTCATCGAGGACGTGGACGGTGCAGCCGAGGTCGTGCTCCGCCACCCTGCCGGCCCTGGCCCGACGCGGGTGCACGAGCACGCAGCAGCCGGGCAGTTCGCGGGCGAGCATGAACGGCTCGTCGCCGCTTTCGGCCAGCGTGGCCCGCATGTGATCGGCATCGCGCACGATCACGACCTCCCGCGACGGCGACTCGCGCCGGTACCCGCGGCTCAGGACGGCGGGCCGTTCGCCCCACCCGTGCAGCAGGCGCGCGATCGACGCGACGACGGGGGTCTTGCTGCGGCCGCCGACGGCGAGGTTGCCGACGCTGACCACCGGCCGCTCCAGGCGCACGGGTGCCCGCCGGCGCAACTCGCGCCTGAGATCGGCGCCGTGCCCGTACAGCCGCGCCGCGGCCCGCAGCATGGGGAAGCTCCAGGGCTGTTCGCTCACGACGCCTCTCCGCCGGCGCCTGCCGACCCTGGTGTGGCCTCGTGCGCCCGCATCACGGCGACGATCTCCCGCATCGTCCGCTCCACGGCGCCGCGATGGCGCTCGATCACCCCGAAGGCCGCCTCGCCGAGGCGTGCGCGGCGAGAAGCGTCGGCAAACAGCGCGAGGACCTCGCGGCGGG
Source organism: uncultured Acidobacteriota bacterium (assembly GCA_963715265.1). Taxonomy (GTDB): domain Bacteria; phylum Acidobacteriota; class Vicinamibacteria; order Vicinamibacterales; family Vicinamibacteraceae; genus Luteitalea. The sequence goes on along the minus strand of CAVQRQ010000002.1, from coordinate 224,519 downwards.
CGGCATCGGCGTCGGGTACCTGCACCAGCGCCCCGGCCTCGAGGAAGATGCGGGCGATGTCGGCGAAGTTGGACATGGACGGGCCGACGATGATGGGACGGGCGTAACGGGCCGGCTCGAGGATGTTGTGCCCGCCGGCCGGCACGAGGCTGCCGCCCACGAAGACGACGGTGGCATGCGCGCACAGCGCCGCCAGTTCCCCGATGGTGTCCAGGATCAGGACGTCGAATGGCACCTCGGGGCGTGCCGCGAGCGTGGTCCGTCTGACCACGCGCAGCCCCGTCCGCTCGGCCAGGGCCGTGACGCTGTCGAAGCGTTCGGGGTGCCGCGGCGCGAGCACGAGCACCGCGTCCGGCGTGGTCTCGCGCAGGTGCCGGAACGTGTCGAGGAGGTACTCGTCCTCCCCCTTCAGCGTGCTGGCCGCGAGCAGCACGGGGAGCCGCCCGAGGCGCTGCGCGAGGGCCGCGACAGCCCCCGGCGCGTCCGTCGGGACGTCGAACTTGAGACTGCCCGTGACCACCACGCGGTCCGCTGGCGCCCCGAGCGCGCGCAGCCTGTCGGCCGTGCCGTCCGACTGGGCACACAGCCGGTCGAACTGCCGCAGCACGCGCGCGAGCAGGCCGCGGACGCGCCGGTAGCGTGGGAAGCTGCGGTCGGAGATGCGGGCGTTGACGAGCAGGACGCCGATGCCGTTGGCCCGGCACAGGCGCACGAGATTCGGCCAGATCTCGGTTTCCACGATGACCAGCAGCGTGGGCCGCAGCTGGCGCAGGACACGGCGCACGATCCAGGCGAAGTCGAGCGGGAAGTAGAAGACGCCGGCGATCCCGCCGAGTCGGGCCTCGGCCATGGTTCGACCGGTCCGCGTGGTCGTGGACACCACCACGCGCCAGTCCGGATGCTCGCGGCGGAGCGCGGCGACCAGCGGCGCCGCACTCAGCACCTCGCCCACCGACACGGCGTGCAGCCACAGCGTCGGCGCTCCCGTGCCGGCCAGCGAGGCCGGCAACTGCCCGACGCGTTCCCTCCACAGGTGCCGGTACTTGCCGTGCCGGAGCGCCTGCCATGCGACCCACGGGGCCGATGCCACGAGGGCACACGCGGCGAGCAGGCTGTAGAAGGCGTACATGACAGGGGTCCTGCCCGGCGGGACGAGGCGGCTGCGTGGAGTATAGCGAACCGGGCCCGCGGCATTCGCGGTACCATGCTCGGTTGTGTCGTACGGCGGGCACCCGGATGCGCGGGAGCCCGACCAGCAGTCACGTCATTTCTTCGCGTCTTTCATTCGCTGGTCAGTGACCGCGTGGGAGGAATCTCCATGGGCATCAAGGTTGGCATCAACGGCTTCGGGCGCATCGGGCGCAACATCATGCGCGCCGCGATGGGCGACCGGGAAGCTCGACTTCGTGGCGGTCAACGACCTGACCGACACCAAGACGCTGGCGCACCTGCTCAAGTACGACTCCATCCTCGGCAACCTCGAAGGCGCCGTGGAAGCCGGACCGACTGCGATCAGCGTCAACGGCGACAAGTTCCAGGTGCTCGCCCAGCGCGACCCGGCGCAGTTGCCGTGGGGCGCGCTCGGCGTCGACGTCGTGTTCGAGTGCACCGGCATCTTCACCAAGCGCGACGACGCCGCCAAGCACATCGCGGCCGGCGCCAAGCGCGTGATCATCACCGCCCCGGCCACGGGCCCCGACGTCACCTTCGTCATGGGCGTCAACCACGAGCAGTACGACCCCGCGAAGCACGTGGTCGTCTCCAACGCGTCGTGCACGACCAACTGCCTCGCGCCGTTCGCCAAGGTCCTCGACGAGCAGTTCGGCATCGTCAAGGGCTTGATGACGACGATCCACTCGTACACCAACGACCAGCAGCTGCTCGACCTGCCGCACAAGGACCTGCGGCGTGCGCGCGCGGCGGCGCTGTCGATGATTCCGACGACGACCGGGGCGGCCAAGGCCGTCGGCGAGGTGCTGCCCGAGTTGAAGGGCAAGCTGGACGGCTTCGCGATGCGCGTGCCGACACCGAACGTGTCGGTGGTCGACCTCGCGGTGCTCGTGAGCCGGAAGACCACCGCCGAGGAGGTCAACGCGGCGTTCCGCGAGGCGGCCGCCGGGCCGCTCCAGGGCATCCTCGCCGTGGAGGACGCGCCGCTGGTCTCGACGGACTTCCGCAAGAACCCGAACAGCTCGATCGTCGACGCGGCCTACACCAAGGTGATGGACGGCGACTTCGTGAAGGTGCTGAGCTGGTACGACAACGAGTGGGGCTACAGCAGCCGGTGCGTGGACCTCGTCAACTACATGGCGTCGAAGGGCCTGTAGGGTGCCCATGGCCAAGCGATCGATTACCGATCTCGATCTGAAGGGCCGGCGCGTGTTCATCCGCGTCGACTTCAACGTGCCGATCAAGAACGGGCAGATCACCGACGACACGCGCATCCAGTCGTCGCTGCCGACCATCCGGTACGCGCTGGAGCAGGGCGCCACGGTGATTCTGGCGTCGCACCTGGGCCGGCCCAAGGGCAAGCCCAATCCCGAGTTCACGCTGCGCCCCGTCGCCGATCGCCTGTCGGCGCTGCTCGGGCAGCCGGTCGTGTTCGCCGAGGACTGCGTCGGCGCGGCGGCGGCAGAGGCCGTGGCCGCGGCCGGCACACCCGGCGTGGTGTTGCTCGAGAACCTGCGGTATCACGCCGAGGAAGAGGCCAACGATCCGGCGTTCGCGGCGCAACTGGCGGCGCTGGCCGACGTGTACGTCAACGACGCGTTCGGATCGGCGCATCGCGCCCACGCCTCGACGGAGGGCATCGTCGCGCACGTGCCCGACGCCGCGGCCGGCCTGCTGATGGCCAGCGAAGTGGCGTACATGGGCAAGGCGCTGACCGATCCCGAGCGGCCGTTCGTCGCCGTGCTCGGCGGCGCGAAGGTGAGCGACAAGCTCGAGGTGATCCAGAACCTGCTGCCGAAGGTGGATGCACTGGTCATCGGCGGCGCCATGGCGTACACGTTCCTGAAGGCCCAGGGCCTCGAGGTCGGCAAGTCGCTCGTCGAAGGTGACCTGGTCGACACGGCGCTGGACTTGAAGGCCCAGGCCGATGCCAGGGGCCTGACGCTGGCGCTGCCCGAGGACCATGTGGTGGCCGAGGCGCTGTCGGCCGACGTGCCGTCGGAGACGCTCGCGGTAGGCGATGCCGCCATCGGCGCACGCATGGGCCTGGACATCGGCCCGAAGACGGCGGCGCGATACGCCGACATCATCCGCAACGCGAAGACCGTGGTGTGGAACGGCCCGATGGGCGTGTTCGAGATCCCGGCGTTCGCCACTGGCACCAACACGGTGGCCCAGGCCGTGGCCGCCGTGGACGGCATCACGATCATCGGCGGCGGCGACTCGATTGCCGCGGTCCACAAGGCCGGCGTCACCGACAGGATCAGCCACATCTCCACCGGCGGCGGCGCGAGCCTCGAGTTCCTGGGGGGCAGGACGCTTCCCGGGGTGGCGGTCCTGCCGGACAAGTAGGAAGGGCTTCGCATGCGTACTCCACTCGTGGCTGGTAACTGGAAGATGTTCAAGGGCGTCGCCGACGCCGTCGCCTACGCGAAGGAGTTCCGGGCGCTGGCCGGGATCTGACCGACGTCGAGTTGGTGATCGCTCCGCCGTTCACGGCCCTCCACGCGGTGGCCGACGCGCTGCGCAATTCCGGCATCGCCACGGCGGGCCAGGACTGCTTCTGGGAGAAGGACGGGGCCTTCACAGGCGCGGTGAGCGCGCCGATGCTCAAGGAGGCCGGCGCCGCGCTGGTCATCCTCGGCCACTCCGAGCGCCGGCGCGTGTTCGGCGACACCGACGCCGACGTGACCCGGAAGATCCACGCCGCATACGCGGCTGGACTGGCGCCGATTGCCTGCATCGGCGAGACGCTCGAGGAGCGTGAGGCCGGACGGACGTTCGAGGTGCTCGACACCCAGTTGAAGGCGGCGATCGACGGCGTCTCCAGCGACCAGTTCGCCCAGATGGTGATTGCCTACGAACCGGTCTGGGCCATCGGCACGGGCCGTAACGCGACGCCCGAGCAGGCACAGGAGGCGCACGCCCACATCCGCGCCCGCCTGCGCGCCTGGCTGGGTGCCGAGGCCGCCGACAAGTGCCAGATTCTCTACGGCGGGAGCGTCAAGCCCGACAACGCGCGGGCCATCCTGCAGCAGCCTGACGTCGACGGCGCGCTCGTCGGGGGCGCGAGCCTCGACCCGCACGGCTTCTTTGCCATCGCGTCGGCAGCGGTGCGTCAGCGCCGGCCCCGGGCAACCAGGGCAGTAGGGCCGGGTGTCCCCCTCGACTTCGGTCGGGGCAAGTCACCCGGCCGTTCGTCCCCGCGTCGGTAGGGCCGGGTGTCCCACCCGGCCGTTCGTCCCGGCGTTTACAGATTCCCCAGGCGCCCAGTCCCGCGGTATACTCGCTCGTTATGCTGTACTGGCTCCTCGTTACCGTGTACGTCGTCGTCTGCTTCATGTTGCTGCTGTCTGTCCTGCTCCAGCAGGGCAAGGGCGGGGATATCGCCGCGGCGTTCGGGGGCGGTGGGGGCCAGGCGGCGTTCGGTGCCCGGCAGGGTGCCACGGTGCTGACCAAGGCCTCGGCCATCCTCGGCGCGCTCTTCATGCTGGGCGCGCTGGGGCTCGCCATCGTCGGCACCCGGGGTCCGGGTTCGGTGATGAGCGGCGTGCCGACCGCGCAGCCCGCGGCGCCCGTGCCGACGACGCCAGCCACGCCGGCCAATCCGACGGCAACACCCTCACCGGCGCCGTCGGCGGCGGCGCCTGCCTCGGTGGCTCCCGCCGAGCCCGCGAAGGCGCCCGCGCCCGAGCCGAAGAAGCAGTAGGCCTCTGGCCGGCGGCACCTGCCGGCCTTCCCTCGAACCAGCGGACCTGCTATAGTCCGTGGTTCCGTCGAGCCTGCGGGTCTCCCGCAGGGCAACGACGTCCCGCACGCGGAAGTGGCGGAATTGGCAGACGCACCAGCTTGAGGGGCTGGCGGCCGCAAGGTCGTGGGGGTTCGAGTCCCCCCTTCCGCACCAACACTCGCTTCGCTCGTCTTGGCGCGGCAGGGGGGCCACAGGCCCGAGGCCCTCGCCGCAACGCGGCTCGGCCCTCCGGGCTCGAGTCCCCACCCCGACCCGCGCGCTCCACCCGCGCGCCGACGCGCCAGCGGGGCCACAGGCCCGCGGCCCTCGCCGCAACGCGGCTCGGCCCTCCGGGCTCGAGTCCCCCACCCCGACCCGCGCGCTCCACCCGCGCGCCGACGCGCCAGGCGGCCCACAGGCCCGAGGCCCTCGCCTCATCGAGCCACGTCGAGCCCGCAGTGTAGGCTCATCGCCTCGATCACGGAACCACCTCGGACGGCGCCTGGACCGATGCTCGACAAGGGCGATTTCTCAAGGCGTCGCCGCGCCGCGGGAGTTTCCGTATTGCAGAAACTGAAGCAGGGGATCGCCTTCAAGATCGCAACTTCTGCGATCTGTCCGTCGCCCTCTCCGACTCATGGCGTGATTGACGCGTCGTCACCTTGGCATCGCCGCTGCGCTGTGGGGCGCCGTGGCGTCGGCCTCCTACGAGCGGCGTTCGCCGGAGGCGAGCGTCCTCTATCGCATCGTGCGGGATCACTTCGAGACGTTTCGGGCGCTGGCGGCGAGCCTGCGTGACGGCGCGGGACTGCCTCGGTTCGTGGACCAGGCGTTCACCGAGTTCCTGCGCTGTGGGTGGCTGGCCGGTGGGTTTGCCAGATTCCACTGTGGAGCCTGCGGGCTGGACCGGTTGGTCGCCTTCTCGTGCAAGGGCCGGGCGGTCTGTCCGACCTGCGCTGGCCGACGCATGACCGAGCGGGCGGCGCATCTGGTCGACGACGTCTTTCCCGACGTCCCGGTGCGGCAGTGGGTGCTGAGCGTGCCGTATCGGTTGCGGTATCTGCTGGCGTGGGACCACGATATCTGCCCGGATGTCGCAGCCATCCTTTCGCGGGCCATCTTCCGTGTGCTCCGTGAGGGCGCGCGCGACGTCGGCGTCGAGGATGGACGCGGCGGCGGCGTGGTGGTCATCCAACGGTTCGGCGGGTCGCTCAATCTGAACGTGCATTTTCACGCGCTCATCCTCGATGGCGTCTTCGCACGTCGACCGGACGGGTCGACGCCGTTTCATCCCACGCGAGGGTTGTCCCTGATTGACGTGGACGAGGTACTGGCCACGATTGAGGCGCTGGTGGCCGGACGGCTCCGCCGTGCCGGCCTCGACAGCACGAGCGAGGAGGGCGAGGCGCGCGATTGATGGGGCGATGAGGCGCCGGCGTTGGCCGACCTGGCGGCCGCGTCGGTCGTGGGCGGTGGGTTCGGGGTGCGCCGCAACGCGTGGGACGGGGTCGGTGGCTCGCCGAGTCCCCCGACGACCAGGTCGGCGCGAGCGGTGCGTCCCATGGCCTCGTCGCGCGGTCGCAGGGGTATAGCCTCCATGCCGGACAGGTCGTGGCTGCCGGGTGCCGTGAGCGGCTCGAGCAGGTCTGCCGGTACATCTTGCGCCCGCCCGTGGCCAGCGAGCGCCTGCAGTTGACCGACACCGGCCAGGTCCATCTGACCTTCAAGCAACCGTGGCGCGATGGTACGACGGCCGTGGTGTTCGATCCCGTGACGTTCCTCGGCCGGCTGGCGGTGCTCGTGCCGCGCCCGCGTATCAACCTCTTGCTCTCCTACGGCGTGTGTGGGTGCCCGGTCGGCGTGGCGGGCAGCGGTGGTCGCGCGCGGTCGCGTGTCGGCCGATGCCGGCGCACTCGCGCCGCCCTGTGCGGGCGACGCCGCGGCGTCGCGGATGGCCGCCACGCCGAATGCGTCGTGGGCGACGTTGATTCGATCATCGCGCCGCTCCGAGTCGGCGGCGGCCCGCTCGCTCGCGGACACGCCGACTTCCGGCGGCTGTGCTCTTGCCCGGATACCAGCGACGATGCCATCGTCGTCGGGACCATGGCTGACGGACCGAAGCTGCTCGATCGCGTGCGGGCGGAGATTTGCGCGCGGCACTACAGCCGGCGGACCGAGGAGGCGTACGTCCATTGGATTCGCCGGTACATCCTCTTTCACGGCAAGCGTCATCCCGCCGAGCTGAGCGCCGCCCACGTCACCGCGTTTCTCACCGCTCTCTGCAACCGACTCATCGGTGGCAGCGTCCACCCAGAACCAGGCACTCAGTGCGGTCTTGTTCCTTTATCGCCACGTGCTGCATCACGATCTCGGCGACATCGACCGCGCGCCGCGCGCGAAGGCTCCCGTCCACGTTCCGGTCGTCCTGAGCGGCGACGAGGTTCGGCGCGTCCTGGCACAATTGGCGGGCACCGCCTGGATCGTCGGGTCCCTCCTCTACGGCGCCGGGCTGCGGCTACAGGAGTGCCTCGAGCTCCGGGTGAAGGACATCGACTTCGACCGCCGGGAAATCACCGTTCGACGAGGCAAGGGTCAGAAGGATCGGCGTGTGATGCTGCCCGAGCGGCTACGCGAGCCGCTCGAACGACATCTCCTGTCGGTCCGGCGTATGCATCGAGGTGGATCGTGCCGCGGGACTCGGTCGTGTCGTCCTGCCTGGCGCGCTGGCGCGCAAGTTCCCCGCGCGCCGAGACCGAATGGCGCTGGCAGTTCGTGTTTCCGGCGGCCCGCATCTGCCGCGACCCTCGCGGTTCGGCGCCCCGTCGCGGTTTCACCTGCACGAATCCGCCATTCAGCGAGCTGTCACCGAGGCTGGCCGGCGGGCGGGGCTCGACGAAGCGGGTCACCTGCCACACGTTCCGGCACTCGTTCGCGACCCATCTGCTGGAGGCCGGCTACGACATCCGGACGGTGCAGGAACTGCTCGGCCACGCCGATGTTTCGACGACGATGATGTATACGCACGTGCTGAACCGGGGCGGGCTCGGGGTGCGGAGTCCGATCGACCGTCTGTGAGGGACGGCGTTGGCTGCGGAGCCTTCGCAGCCATCTCGGCCTACTCGCTGGCAGCACGTCGCGGGCGTCGTTGTGAGTCAGTGACATCGCGCTGATCGTTCGCCAGGCAGCCGCGGTTAGCTGCGAGCGGCTCGCAGCCACCGGGTCGTCTCGCAGCCTAATCCCTGTGAGTGTGGTCTGCTGGTTGCATGCTAATATCCCGCCGTTCAACGACATGGCGAATTGCGGCCTGCGAGGGCCAGTCCCGGTTGGCTGCGGGCGCAGTCGGGCCGTCTACTTCATTAGTCGTTGGGCTGACGGCCTCCGGACGATCAACGCAAACGAGTCTTCCAATAGCCCGGTCTTCGGCGATCGTGGGCGACGGCCAGGACTCGGATCACGTCGGTCGTTTCGAAATAGACGACGTGGTACGGGAAGCGGGTCACGGCTAGGCGTCTGACAGGTAGGTCACGACGTACTCTCGGCACGGGCGAGCCGACTCGCGGAAACGCGACGACGCGGCGGATCGTGGCGTCAACAGCATTCAGGAAGTCAGTTCCCAGGCCTGTCCGCCGGCTTTCGTACCAGCGGCCGCCTTCGCGGTACTCCTGGTCGGCTTCCTGCTCGAACTGAATACGGGGTGTCACTGCTTGCGCAGTTCGGCGTCGGCCCGTGCCCGGACGTCTTCCCAGGGAATCCCCTGGGAGTCGCCAGCGACCACGCGGGCTGCTCGCCGTTCGATCTCGGCCGCCCAGGCAGCCTCAACCTCAGAGGGGTCTTCTGCACGGGCATCATCAAGGCTGGCCAGAAGTTCGGCGGCGACGTCTGCGCGCTCAGTGACCGGCAGCGTGAGGGCTTCGCGGAGAAGGTCTTGCGCTCTCGACGTCATGGGGCCATTCTACGCACGACTGAGCAGCCCAACAAGCGGCTGCACCGGACGGCCGCGGGTGAAGAACGAGTGAGCGGCCGCCGGTGAGCCGCAGTCGTTGGGCTGACAATAACAACGGGTGCTTATCGCAACGGTGTTTGCCAATAGCCTGGCCGACGACGATCATGCGCTACAGCGAGGATCCTCAACTCCTCGGCGGTCTCAAGGTAGACAACGTGATAGGGGAATCGCCTGACCGCGAGTCGACGTACGGGTAGGTCGGGAGGCACGCGTGGAACCGCGGCACCGAGGCGAGGAAATTCAAGGATCCGGCGAATGGTCGCATCGACCTCGTCGAAGAACTCCAGACCGAGCCCTTTGCGCCGACCCTCGTACCACACACCTGCCTGCTGATACTCGGTGGCGGCTTCGAGTTCAAAGTGAACGCGGAGGCTCACCGCTTGCGCAGAGCCGCCTCAGCGCGGCTGCGAACGTCCTGCCACGAGGCCCCGGCCGGGGCTCCAGCAAGCACACGACGGGCACGCCGCTCAGTCTCGGCCGCCCAGGCAGCTTCGACTTCGGCCGGGTCCTCGCTGCCGTCGTCAAGACTGGCGAGGAGTTCGGCCGCCACATCGGCGCGCTCGTCGACCGGGAGGGCCAGGGCTTCCCGAAGAAGTTCTTGAGCCCGAGAGGTCATGGAGACATTCTAGACCCCGAGACAGCAGCCTAACACCTATCAGCCCTCCCCTCGTCAAGAGCGTAGATCTTCTCCGTCCGGTGGTCCTCGGAAACCGAAGCGCCGCCGCTGATGTCGACACGGTCGCGTTGGTCCTCTCAGCGGTCTTCGTTTCCAGCACTGGTGCGCGTCGCTGACGTGGCACCCAACACCTATTGAGGCTCTCGGCTCCGCGATGGCGGAGGACGCGAGCGCGTAGCCCGCGCGGCCTAGAAACTCAGTCGTGCCCTCGTACCGGCCTCCTCATGACGAGCGACGTCACCGAGGTGCGTCCGTTGTCTCCAGGCTCGGGGGAGGGGCCGCGTCAAATCGGAACGCGACGCGATCGGAGCGGGGTGAGGGGGGCGTCCCATCAAACGCGCGGGCTGCCGGACCTGTGGTTCCTGATCGACGCGTCGCGCTCGCCCGCACGGATCGGCGCAATCGCCGGTGAACTCGGTCCCGAGCGGCTCGACGTTAGACGTCTGGCTCATCCCACCCTCACCCCGCTACGCCGCGAGGAACTTCTCCATCGAGAACACCGTGCCGCGCGACGAGCATGTAGTAGACCGCGCGCCCGATCTTGTGCGCGAGAATCGACAGCGCCTTGCCCTTGCCGTGTTGCTTCTCGAGCCGGCGCGAGCGAGCTGTCTTCCCGTCGCGTGTGTGGCGCAGGAACAGTGACCGCCGCCTCGGAGAACGCCCACTTGAGATGGACGTTGCCCATCTTCGCCCCGCCGCGTGCCGAGCTTCTTGCCGGCCGGACTCGTGCGGGCACTTGACCAGCCGGGCGTACGAGGCGAATTCCTGCACGCGGTCGAAGCGCGTGATGTCGTGGATCTCGTAGAGGATGGTCAGGGCCAGGATCTTGCCGATGCCCGGGCACCGACCGCAGCCGATGGAAGGCGTCGGCATCGTGCCGCTTGGCCTCGCGGACGATCGTCAGTTCGAGGTCGGTGATGAGCGCGTCGTACTGGTCGATGCAGCGCGACATCGACCTCGATGCTCTTGCGGACGCTCGGATCGGGGAAGTGCTCGACGACGCCGTCCCGATTGCCCGGGTAGGCGAGGCGCTTCCCGAACGCCGGCAGGTTGTACTGGGCGCGCGTGTTCTGGATGTGGGCCAGCAGCTGCCCGCGCTTGCGCACGAGATGCAGGCGCCGGCGCAGCAGATCGCGCGTGGCGCGCATCGCCGCCGGGTAGACGTAGGCCTGCGGCAGCATCCCGCCGCGGAGCAGGACGGCGATCTTGTGGGAGTCGATCTTGTCGTTCTTGGCCTTGCCGCCGTGGATGGCCTTCATGTAGAGCGCGTGGCCGAGGACGAACGGGATCCCTTCGGCGGCGCAGAGATCGGCCAGCCAGTACCAGGTGAACATGCACTCGACCGCCACGACCAGGTCCTCGCGGTACGGGGCGATGACCTCGAGGAACGCCGCCGGCGTCGACGGCACGTTGCGGTGCACGCAGCACCTGGCCGGCGGCGTCGAGGATGCAGACGTACATGGTCTTCACGTGCAGATCGATCCCGCAGTAGTACTGGTGCTGTTCGGTTGTAGAATCGCATCGGTCCTCCTCCTGCGCGGTGTGCGCATTAGCCCTGCGACAGCCTACTCACTCGAGTAGGAGCAGGGGGAGGGCTGTATGAGGATCAAGCGGCTTGCAGCCGACGGCGGCTGGTGACATCCTGAGCCGCCGCGGCTGAACCGCAGGCGTTAGCGAACGAACTCAAAGAGCTTGAAGGCCATGGGCTCGGGCGACTCGACACGCGGGCGCGCGAGCGATCGGCTGGTGGTGGTTCGCAGCGTCGTCGATCTCGGAGGCGTCGGCGTGGCCGCGAGCGGCACGTACGGCGGCGCGGTCGCGAGGCCTCAGCCTGGGGACCGTGGCACTCGACGCGCCTCGGCGCGCGTTGATCGGTCGGCGGATCCAGCGGCGGCGGTGTCGGGTGGTGCCGGTGGCGGCCTGCGGTGGGCGGTCCCAAGAGCAATGACTTACGCTAACATCCCGCTCGAGCCGACTCGGCCCGCGAGCGATCCGTGCGCGGGCCTCACGGCTCAGCGGTCACGTTAGGCGGGCGATTCTCAAAGATCTTCAGCGGATGGGCCACGTTCGCGCCGTGCGCACCACAGAGCTCGCACGATCACTTCATCATCGTCGAACGTGTAGTCGAGGTCGCAGTCCAGCCTGGGCACGAACACCAATGGGCCGCTGCGGCTGAAGCCCGGCGTTTTAGGCCGTATGACTGGTGGGTGGATGACGTTGACCTCGACCCGTGGCGTGTGCGGGGACACGGCGCCGGCGTTCCTGGCGAACGCAGGGATGCCGCTGCTGTTCGGGGCATGCGGCGTCGTCGAGGAAATCGCCGAAGCCGCGCTCCATCAGGTCACTTCGGTGGTGGAGTGGAGTCAGGGTAGATTATCAGCGCCGCCGGCTGAAGCCGCGCGGGGCCGCAGTCCGAGGAGATTAAATGAACTGGGCAGCAATTGGTGCCGTGAGCGACATGTTGGGGGCGGCCGCGGTTGTCCTGTCCCTCATCTACGTCGCTGCCCAGGTACGGCACAACACCACCGCACTGAGCAGGGCCGCGTCCGCCGACGCGATCGCCGGCATAAGGAACTGGAACGAGACCCTCATCGGCGACCCGGCCATGGCGCGGATCTTCAGCCAGGGGGTCGAGGACATGAACGCCCTGGATGAAGATGGCCGGACACGATTCATCATCTTGATGCTGAATTTCCTCAAGACCTTCGAGGACATGCATTACCAGTTCTCCAAGGGGGCGATGGAACCGGAAGTGTGGCACGGGGTGGGAAGAGTTGGGCCGGATCTACCTCACCCGTCCGGGCATCCGCCAGTACTGGGGAGAGCGGCGGCAAGTCTTCAGCCCGGTCTTCCAGGCCTGGATGGAAGGCCTCAAGCCCCCAACCGTCCGCCACGTCGGACAGATGGCCGTGGAGGGGGTTGGACGTCCGCCGGCTTCGTCCTGACGCGGAATCCGGCGCCCGCGCGGGAAATCGAAAATGATCCACCGCATTACAAAAGGCCGCGTCGGCAAAGTGGCGATGCCACCTAACTGTGGCCGGAGGGCGAACCTTCGACGAATCCAGGCGTGAAGGTCCGATAACGCCAGTTCCGTTGACTTCTCGGCCTCGTTCATCCCGCCTATCGTCCAGCAGGTCGAGCGCGGTCAGCGGGTTGCGTCGTGTCAGGCGGGATCAGCATCCCGCCTCCGGCCGTCGTTGCCAGTCGGGGCGCTTCAGGAAGTTGACGAAGTAGATGCGCAGGGCCTGGTCGGCCTGCGCGCACCTGCCAGTCCTGGATGCCGCCATGGCGCTCCAGCTCCTCGCAGAACCGCCGAACCTGGTCGACCAGGGGCTCGTTCGAGGCCGGCCGTCCGAGAAAGCGGCGCACCCAGCGCACGAAATAGGGCGCGGCGTTGGGCCGCGCGATCTGGGCCTTGAGGAGGTACTCGCCAAACGACTGAAGGGACGACTCGAGTTCGCGCATGCTGCACCGCGAACCGACGGGCAAGGCGCGTTCCAGGACCGGCCATGGACGATTGCTCGGCCCGGGCGGCGATCGCGCACGCCGCATGGCCGATTCTGCCGGCATGGCAGCCCACGTGCGTTGCCGTCTGGCCACCGCCGGCGACGGTTGCGACCAATTGGCGCCCTCCACCTAACCGCGCGTACTGCCAGCAATTGGCGCCGTCCCAATTGCGGCCAGCCTTGCGCGAGCGGCAACACCCTGAGTCTTGATTCGCTTGTTCCGTGAGCCAAGGACGGGCACAATGCCCGCTGGGTGGAGGTCGCGGCCCGACTGCGGGGAGCCGTCTACGGGTCAGACCCGTAGGATGCCGCCTTCCGCCTATATAAAGTTAGGCCTCACGACGTCCAGCGGACGTAACGGTGTCGCCACTTCTGAAGACCAGATGCTCAGGAGCGCGATACAGGGAGATGGTATGAAGGGCGAGAAGATCTACGAGTACGACCTCGACATCACCGGAATGACGGACTACGGCATTCCTCTAGAGGCGATTCTGTCGGGCCACACGCCGATCCCGCCGCACGGAGCTCGGCTCGACGTGGCGTTTGAGGGCCAGGCCGTAGGGCGCCTGACTGGGATCGTCCGAGGGGTCGACTATCTCCGTCTGCGAGCGGACGGGTGTATGGACCTTGACATCCGAGCGACCATTGAGACGCACGATGGTCGCCGAATCGCCCTGTCGGCTGATGGCGTCGCGGTGCCGCGTGCGACGGAACCGATCGTCGACCTGTCTGAGAACGTCCGCCTAACCACGGCAGCTGATGATTACGGGTGGGTCAACGCGCGACAGATCTGGGCCGTGGGCACCGTGAACCTCGCAACCGGCAAGATTCACCTCGACGCCTACATGCAGTGAGGAGTCGCGGAGCGAACACATCGAGGCCTAACACGGCTTGCAGCCGACGGCGCGGAGCGGGACACTGGCGGGCGCCGCGGCTGAAGCCTGGCCGTTAGGTGGCTGAGAGACCGAAAGGAACGATGCCGAGGCAATCTGATTCAGCGCCAGAGTTTGTGAGGTTCGTCGGGCCGGTGATCGCCGCGCTGGGCGAGCTCGGCGGCTCGGGTCGCCCGGAGGAAGTGCGCGGCGCTATTGCGAAGGCCCTGAACATTTCGGAATAGGAACAGGCACGCCGATTGTGTCCGGTGCGAAGCGTGCCCCCCGCCGCACGCGGCGGTTGATTTCTTGGAGTCAGGGGCCCAATCTGCCCCGTCGCCGCCCCCAGGGGCGGCTTCAGGGTCTGAGAAGGGGGCGTTATGTCGCCTCTAATCCTTCTTATCCCGCTCGAGTCGTCACTGCACACGTTCGTCAAGTTCCACTGGGACATCGTGGTGAAGGTCGCCGGCGCGCGGTGAGAGTCGCCGACCGGTCGGCGACGAAGCCGGCCCCCTGCGCAGCTCGCCCAGTTCCTCGTCCACCTTGTCGAGAATGCCCGCCGCATCGGGCCAGTCGAAACCCACCGTCGCGGCCTTGCGGCACGGTCGTGAGCGCGGCGCAGCGCGGGCAGGGCTCGCCGGCACGCCCGCGAGGATGCCGCCTGGTGCCGGCTCCCCGGGCCGCCTTCTCTCGTGCCTTGATCACGTCCCACTGGGCCTTCACCTCGTCTGGCGTCAGCGTCGCGTCTTCGTCGAACACGTGCGGGTGACAGCGGATGAGCTTCTCGGAGACGGTGTCGAGGGCTGCGGCGACGTCGAAGTCGCCTGACTCGTCGGTCAACTGGGCGAGGAACACACCCTCGAAGAGCAGATTGCCGATCTCTTCGCGAAGGTTGGGCAGGTCGCCCCGCTCGACCGCATCGACCACCTCGGCGGCTTCCTCGAGGACGTAGGGCGCCAGCGATTCGAGCGTCTGTTCACGGTCCCACGGGCACCCGTCGGGGCCCCGGAGCCGCGCCATGATTGCGACAAGTCGAGCGAACGCCGATGCCGCACGGCCGCCATCCGGCTCGTGCGCCCCGGCGGGGTTGGCGGGAAGGACGAATCTGTCGGCATGCCGATCGCGATTCTCCCACGGCCGCGGTGCGCCGCGGCGACCTGCGGCATGAGGCATGAGGCATGTCCCGAACAAACGAAAAAGGGAGAGCCGCACGTGGCGACCCTCCCCCTTTGTGGTCAAGACGCGCCGGCGCCGTGACGCCGGTCGTGTCCCTTAGAACGTGAACTTCGCGGTCAGACGGAGCTGACGGGTGTTCTGGAACTGGTCAGGCTGGTTGAACTTCACGTCCTGTCGGCTGGCATTGGCCGCGATGGTCGACTCGTAGTCCCAGCTGCCGTTGAAGAACGTGTCGGTCGTGATCGGCAGGGCTGACGTCACGCGGTTGTTGTAGCGACGCGTGACCGCGTCCTGGTCGAACAGGTTCAGGATCGTCGCGCCCAGCTGCAGGCGAAGGTTGCCGCCCAGGGGATGTCCTGCCAGATCGCCAGGTCGGTCGACGTCAGCACGTCGGTGCGGCTGTCGCTGCCGCGGCCGTACGGGAAGAACGGCACGCCGGCCGCAACCAGCGCCTCCTCCGAGAACGGGATGCCGCTGCCGATGAACTGGTTCACCGACAGGGTGGTGGCCGTCGGCAGCTGGTAGATGAACTGGCTCTTCAGCTGGTGCGGACGCTCGGTGCCGAGCGGACCCAACACCAGATCACCGTTACGGTCGAACGTGTTCTCGATGTGGTCGAAGAACCGGTTCACGTTCGGCGACGTGCGGCCGTCCTCGTCGGAGCTGCGCCAGGCCCGAGTAGTTGCCGTAGAGGCGGGCGAACGTGTAGGTGGCGAAGAACGCCCAGTTGCCGGCGTAGCGGCGGTTGAAGCTCAGCTCGAAGGCCGTGTAGTCACGCTTGGCCTTGCGGGAAGCCGGGCACGCTCGGGTCGTTGAGCGTCAGCGAGATGCCCTCGCCGGGGTTGGCGATGTAGTACACCTCGCCGACGCCGGGCACCAGGATGCCGACGTCCTCGATCGTCCGGACGAGCGTCTTGTACACGAAGCGGGCACCGACGCCGATCCGGTTGGTGAGCTGGTGCTCGACGCCGAGCTGGTACTCGTCCTGCCGCATCGGCTTCAGGTTGGGCTCGACGGTCGAATCGAGGTCCTCGGCCGAGTTGAAGCGGCGGTCGACCACCTCGATGAGGCTGCCGGCGCCACAGGTCGGGCGCTCGCTGATCGTGTTGCTACCGACCCCACAGCCGCTCGCGTTCAGGCCCCAGTTCGGGTTGTCCCACGTGTAGTAGTAGTCGACCCACTTGTTGCCGCCGAACGAGCCGCGCGGCATCTCGTACTTCATGACGTCGTAGGTGATGCCGAACGAGCCGTACGCCTTCCACCGCTGGTCACCGAGTACGTCGTAGGAGAAGCCGAGGCGGGGGGCCAGCTTGTCGCTCCAGTTGAACTCGATGGGCGTCTCGACACCAGCGTCGCCGAAGTTGGGCACCTTCTCGTGCTCGGTCCTCACGCCGAGGTTCAGGGTGAGGCGGTTGCCGATGCGCCAGGTGTCCTGGATGAAGAGCGCCTGGTTGCGCGTCGACACCGCGCCGAACTCCGAGATGTTCAGGAGGCGGAAGTAGCCATACTCCCCTCTCACCGAGTCGCCGCTCGTCGTCGAGTACGGACGGCCCGCGTAGTAGAGGATGCGGTCAGCGTTGTAGCCCGACTGCACGTCATTGCCGAGCTGCTCGGTCTGGATGCCCACCTTGATCGAGTGCTCGCCAAGGCCGGTCACGAAGAACGTGGCGTCGGCGCCGATGTAGTCGCGCGTGAACTCGTCGAACGCCGTGGCGTCGGTGATGAGCACATCCGACAGGAAGCCGGCCTGACGGCGATACGGGTCGGGAATCGCGGCGATGCCCGCCGGCGTGCTCGACGTCGAGAAGTTGTGGATCAGCGGGAAGAAGTCGACGTCCGTCGACCGCTGTCGCCGAGGAACCGGCCGAAGCGCGCCGAGAACACCATCCGCTGCGTGGGCACGTAGTCGACAGAGCCCGACCACGTCTGGCGCTCGCCCTCGGTGCCGCGCAGGTAGTCGGACTGCGAGGTCAGCGAGGTACGACCCGTCTGGCTGGGCAGCGTGCGCTCGGTCGTGTAGGGCGAGTAGTTGGCACCCAGGCGGAACAGGACCTTCGAACTCAGGTTGCCCGTCACGTTGGCCGTGCCGTAGTTGACGCGGAAGTCCTGATCGAACGAGTTGGTGACGCCGTTGGAGAAGTCCACCGTGCGCGTGGTGCTGCGGATGCCCGGCTGGTACGAGCCGAAGAACCACATGCGGTTGCGCCAGATGGGTCCACCCAGCGAGAAGCCCGGGTCGACACGGGTCTCGTCGTCCTGGATGGGGTCGATGTACTCGTAGGTGTTCGACGTCAGGCTGTCGACCAGGATCGGCCGCGAGTCGCCGCCCCACGTTCTCCTGCTGCACTTCGACGAGCGCGGTGCCGCGGAAGGCGTTGGTGCCGCTCTTGGTGACGACGTTGATCACGCCGCCCGTGGAGCCGCCGAACTCGGCGGCGTAGCCGGCCGACTTCACCTGGACTTCCTCGAGGAAGTCGGCGCGCAGCGGCACGGCGCTCGTGCCGACCTGCGGGTCGGTGGTGTCGATGCCATCGATCACGAACCGGTTCTCCGACCCCGACGCGCCGTCGATCGAGATGCCGCCGGCCTGCGGCTCGTTGAACGCGCCGGCCGCCTGCGTCACCACGTCAGTGAAGTCTCGGCCGCGGGGATGAGCTCGATCTGCTCGCGCGAGATGTTGGTGGCCGTCGCCGAGGACGTCAGGTCGATCACCGGCGACTCGGCCGTGACCGTGATCGTCTCGGTGACCCCGCCGACGCGCAGCGAGAAGTCGAGCGCCTGCGTGGTGCCGACCGTCAGGTCGACGGCCCCCTCGCCGTTGACGAAGCCGTCGAGGCTCGCCACGACCGTGTAGCGGCCCGAAGGCAAGCGCGGGAAGCGGAACTCGCCTACGTCGTTGGTGACGGTGGTGACGGCGCCGAGCGGGCCGGTGGCCTCGACGGTCGCGCCGGGGAGCACCGCACCGTCGGGGTCGCGCACGACGCCGGTGATGGCGCCGGTGGTCTCCTGGGCGGAGGTCGCGGGCGCACACAAGAGTCGCCACGACGAGAAGCATCAGGGTGGCTCTGACGACGAGCCGTACGTGGGTCATGGGTGCACTGCCTCCACAAGCAGGGTAAAAACTCCACAAGCAGGGTAAAAAAGCACGTCCGGACCAAACTCGTCCGTGACACAGTCCTGCTCCCGGCATAGTCTTGCTCACGGTGAGGCAAGGTCGATGCCATCCGGATCCGATGACGAAATGATGACGAACGCGCAGGAATTGACGATTTGGTGAGATACGCCGACGAACGGGATTCTGGATGGTTCGGAAAAATGGATCAAGCCGATCCATTAATTTGGACTCACGAAGGGCCAAAGTGGGCCAAAGTGGGTCCCCGGAGCGCGCGTGCTAGCGTGGCGGCCATGTCCGACGCGCCTTCCCCGGTGACCGTCCTGGCCTATATCTCGGGGCTCGTGATGGCGGCGGCGGTGTACCTCGGCGACCAGGCCGACCCGGTCACCGGCGTGCGCACGGTCAACCTCACCGCGGCTGGCCATGCCATCGACGTGTTGTCCATGCTCCAGGAGCGAACGAAGGGCAACCTGTCCGCCGAGGAGCGGCAGTTCCTCGAGCAGGCGGTCTACGAACTGCGGCTGAAGTACGTCGAGGCGGCCGGCAAGAAGGATCGCGGCGCCGGCCTCATCACCCCGTAAGCCTCGTGCGGGTCACCTTCCTCGGGTCGGGAACGTCGCACGGCGTGCCGATGATCGGGTGCCAGGTCGATGCCCGCATCGTGGAGCCAGATGGCAAAGTGCGACAGTCCGCGAGCATACGACCGAACGGTGTACGGCGAGCGCGCACACTGCTCGAGGTAACTCAGAAAGTCGTTGATCGCAGTACGGGAGTGCCGTCTGAATCGACGACACGTGGATGGTGCGGATCGCCGACAACGTCGACTCTGAAGATCGGCATGGGGCTCGCCATCCTACGCGGCGGTGTTTGCGCCGGCGGGCTCGCCACCCCGCGATCGGGCGCTTCGCGCCCGTCGCGAGGCCCCGTCGAGCCCGCCCGCGCAAACACCAAGAAAGGTGCGCGTCGACGACATCATCCAGCCCAGTTCGCAGTCCGATGGCGACACCTCTAGTTCTCGCGAGCCGAATCCCGAGATAATCCATCGAATACATGCCGTCGCCGCCCCCCCAGGGGCGGCTTCAGGGTCTGAGAAGGGGGCGTTATGTCGCCTCTAATCCTTCTTATCCCGTCCAACGCTGGGCGACGCACTGGTCGCGAGTACTGGACGCCAACATGCCGCCCTTCTGATCTGCCACGGCTTCACGACCTGCGACGTCAGCACCGCCGGGTGCAGGTATTCCTCGAGTCTGGCGGCGGGGAGCCGACGGCGGGCGTCCTGCGATGCTGACGCGCGGGCACCGTCCTCACGACACGGCGATGTCGAAGTGCAGGACGTCTTCGCGGCGTCCGAGCTTCGTGTACAAGGCGATCGCCGGCTCGTCCTCCACGCCTGTGTCGGCCTGGACGAAGATGACGTACGCGCCGCGCGTCGCTGCCGTCCGCTTGAGCGTCTCCACCAGGGCGGTGGCGATCCCCCGGCGCCGGTGTTCCGCCGCGACGGCAAGGTCGGCGGGTTCGGCGCATTCGAGGTCGCGCCCAAGAAGGGGTACGTGAGTCTGCGTCGGAAGAAGCAGTTCGCGGTGGTGGCTGACGCCGGTTGCGGACTCAGTCGGCCTCGGCGAGGAACTGCTTCATCCCGCCCGCGCTGAGGAACGACGCGCGCCGCAACAGCGTGCCGTCCGATTCGAGCACGAGCACGTTGGGGATGCCGGCGATCTCGTACCGGGCGGCCACGTCGGGCTGCGTGTCCACGTCGATGAGCAGCGGGACGTAGCGCGCCTGCACGGCCGCGGCGATCTCCGGGTCTGGCCAGACGTCGTGCTTCATCGTGATGCACGGCGGACACCAGTTCGCCGTGAAGTCGACCAGCACCGGCCTGTTGGTGCGCCTGGCCTCGTCCAGTGCGGCCGCGTAGTCGGTGCGCCAGGCGATGTTGGTGGGTGGAGGGGCGCCGCCCAGGTACTTGTACCAGGTGCCCTTGATCATCGGCCACTGCATGAACAGCAGGAACCCGATGACGACCGTCCAGGCGACGGCTTCGCGGGAGGGACGCCACGAGCCCATACCTGACCCTACCACGACGGCTGTCCGGTCGGCTGTCCTGACGGCTGTCCGGACGACTGACCTGACGCCGGACCGGCGAGGCGGGCCGCGCGGTGCCGGGCCGGGCTATGCTCGACGCACCATGAGCAGAGGCAGCGCATCGACGGTGGACGATTACCTCGCGTCGCTGACGGACCTGCAGCGAGCCGCGTTGACCCGCGTCATCGCGGCCATCCGCACCGGCGTTCCGGCCGCAACCGAATCCATCTCGTACCGCATTCCCGCGTTCAAGGTCGGCGGCCGGGCGGTGATCTACTGCGCCGCGTTCAGGGAACACTACTCGGTCTACCCGGCGACGGCCGCGCTGATCGAGACGCTGGGCGACGCGTTGTCCGAAGCCGACTACAACGGGAAGGGGACGATCAGGTTCCGGCTCGACGCGCCGGTGCCGGTCCGGCTGATCGCGCGCATCGCCAGGCTGCGCGCCGCGGAGGAAGCGGCACGCGCCGGCACGGGCGCGCGCCGGACTGCCGCCAGGAAGCGGTGAGCGCGACGCCGACCGCATCTACCAAGCGCGATCAGCGGGCCGACACGGCCGATGTCTGGATGCTCACGCGGGAGATCCCGGCCCGCCGCACGAGATCGAGCACCTGTACGACGCTGCCATGACTCGCCGACCTGTCCGCCGCGATCAGGACGTGCGCGCGCCCCGGTTGGTCGAGGGCCTGGAGCCGGTCGAGGATCTGGTCGGGCGTGCGCGGACGGTCGTCGAGCCATGTCCTGCCACCCGCGTCGACGAGCACGCGAAACACCGGCACGCGTTCGCGGCTCGGTTCCCCGGTGCTGGCCCCCGGCAACGTCACACGCAGGACCGTCTGCTCGGTGAACGTGGAGGTCAGCACCAGGAACAGCAGCACGATGAAGAGGATGTCGATGAGCGGCGTGAGCGAGATCTCGGCGTCGCGTCGGCTCCGGCTGGAGAAGGTCATGCCTCCTCCCCGTCCTGCCGTTCGACGAGCGCTTGACCCAGGGTCTCCAGCCTGGCGATCGCCTCGTCGGCCCGCGTGGTCAGGAACCTGTGCGACACGAGCGCGCACATCCCCACGATCAACCCGGCCACCGTCGTATACAGCGCGGTCCCGATGCCGCCGGCCAACTGCCCGGGGCTGACGAGGGTCTCGGCCCCGGCCAGCGTGTCGAAGACGATCACGATCCCCACGACGGTTCCGAAGAGACCGAGCAGCGGCCCGAGCGTTGCGATGAGGGCGACCGTGTCGAGGCCGCGCTCGACACGGCGCGCCAGTTGCCTGCCGGCGTGCTCGAGGGACTCGACGAGCCGCTGTCGCGGGCCATCCACCCGCGACAACGCATACTCCACGAGGCGCGCCGGTATGGACGGATCGGCGGTGGCGTCCTGCAGCACCGCGGCCCGATCACCTGACGCCCGCGCTCGCACGAGCGCGATGAGCCGATCGGCGGCGGCGCACGTCCGGCGTAACTGGAGCCACTTGGCAATCGTCACTGCCAGGCCGACGAGGGAGCACGCCGCGATCGGCAGCAGCGTCAACCACCTGACCCACGATTCGATGTCTGCGGGCAACGTCACCGGATCCCCGCTGGTAGTGTACCGGGCGACGGACCGCTGCGTCATGCCACGGCACAGGTAGACTTGTGGGCGTGAAGGCGCGTTTCATGACGGCCCCGCGCATCGCCCTGTTCCTGCTGTCGGCCATCGTGGCGTTCGGCACGGTCGGCTACATGGTGATCGAGGGCTGGTCGGCCTGGGACGGGCTGTACATGACGATCATCTCGCTGACGACCGTGGGCTACCGCGAGGTGCACCCGATGTCGCGGGCCGGCGAGGCGTTGACGATGCTGGTGCTGGTCGGCGGCGTCGGCACCGTCCTCTACTCGTTCACGCTGATCGGCGCCCGCGTGATCGAGGGCGCGCTGCAAAACCCCTGGGAGCGCCGGCGGGTGTCACACATGCTCGACAGGCTGTCGAACCACTTCATCATCTGCGGCTACGGGCGCATCGGCGCGATCATCGTCGACGAGTTCAGGCGCCAGCGCGTGCCGTACGTCGTGATCGACAGTGACTCCGAACGCGTGCGGGCCCTGAACGAGGCGGGCCACCTGGCCGTCGAGGGCGACGCCAGTTCCGAGGAGGTGCTCGGCAGGGCTGGCGTCTCCCGCGCGAGGGGACTCATCGCCGCCGTATCCACCGACGCCGAGAACGTCTACACCATCCTCTCGGCGCGCCTGATGCAGCCCTCGCTGTACATCATCGGGCGGGCGGGCAGCGAGGAGTCGACGCGCAAGATCAAGCGCGCCGGCGCCGACCGCGTCATCTCGCCGTACCAGATCGGCGGGCTCCACATGGCGCAACTCGCGCTGCGGCCGGCCGTCGTGGAGTTCATGCAACTGGCCACGAGTTCCGAGTTCCTCGATCTTTCCATGGAGCAGATCGAGGTGCGCCCCGGCAGTCCCCTGGCGGGCCAGACGATCGTCGGCGCCAACCTGCGCCAGCAGTTCGGCGTGATCGTCGTCGGCATCCGGCGCGCGTCGGGACGCATGGACTTCAACCCTGCGTCGGACGCCCGCATGGAAGCCGGCGACGCCCTGGTGCTGCTCGGGCCGCCCGACAGGCTCGTGGAACTCGGCGCCCACGCGAGCATCGTCACGCACGGCGCGTGACGCGCATCAGCGCGGCCAGAGCCAGCCGAAGGTCCCGGCCGTCAGCAGCGCGCAGAGCAGGCCGTCGGCCATGCTTCCGGACGGAGACGGACGACTCGGTTGACGCGTGAGACCGGCGCCCATACTGGCCCGGATGGCCCGCTGGTTCACTCAGGAGCCCGCTGCAGGAAGGGCATGGGCAGCGGGAAGATCGCGTTCTCCGCCGTCTCGCGCCGCAGGACGTCCTCGACCTGCCGGATGACGTCGCCGCGCGTCGATGCGAGGTCGCGCGTCTCACCGGCATCGGCCGCCAGGTCGTAGACCTCCCACGGGCCGGGCTGGGGCGTGCTCAGGCGCTGACGGACGGCCTTGAGGTCACCGACGCGCACCGCCACCTGCCCGCCGTACTCGGGGAACACCCAGACCATCGGCGGCCGCGCGGCCGGCGCCGCCAGGCGCCCTGTGAGCACGGGCCAGAGGCTGACGCCGTCCATGCCCGACGGCGCCTCGAGGCCCGTCGCCTCCGCCAGCGTCGGGAACCAGTCGGCGAAGTAGCCCGGCACATGGCTGACCGCGCCGGCCGCGATGCGCCCGGGAAGCCTGGCGATCATCGGCACGCGGATGCCGCCCTCGTACACGCTGCCCTTGTAGCCGCGGAGTTCGCGCGTGCTGTTGAAGAACGCCGCGTCCACGCCGCCGATGTGGAAGCGCGGGTCGTTCTGGCCTGGATGCGTCGTGCCGTTGTCGCTCGTGAACACGACGAGCGTGCGATCCGCGAGGCCGGCGTTGTCGAGCGCGGCGAGCACCCGGCCCACGTGGTCGTCGAGATCGGCGATCATCGCCGCGTAGGCCGCGCGGGGGCGTGGATGCGGCAGGTAGCTGTTGGCCCCGCGATAGGGCTGCGGTGTCCCAGTCGGCCGGGAAACGCTCCACGGACGCGCGCGGCGGGTGCATGGCGACGTGCGGCTCGATGAACGGCAGGTACAGGAAGAACGGGTCGCCCGCGTGTCGCGCGATGAACCGCTCGGCCTCGGCGATCATCAGCGTCGGCGCGTAGGTCTGGCCGATCTACGTCGTCCATCGACACCTCGCCCTCGGGCTGCTTGGCGTGGCCGGGCATCGGCTGCGCGTTGATGATCACCTTCTCGGCGTTGCGCCACAGGTGCGGCGGATAGTAGCTGTGCGCGACAGCCTGGTCAGTTGTAGCCGAAGAACAGATCGAAGCCCTTGCGATTGGGATCGCCGGTGCTGCCGACGGGACCGAGCCCCCACTTGCCCATCGCGCCGGTGGCGTAGCCGCCGGCCCTGAACATCTGCGCAACGGTGACGGGCGCCTTCGCTGAGCGGGTACTGGCCCTCGGTGAACTGCGGCAGTTTCACCCGCGCCTGCATGTTGCCGCGGATCTCGGCGTGCCCGAGATGCTTGCCCGTCATCAGCACGCAACGGGCCGGGGCACAGACGGGTGCCCCGCTGTAGTGCTGCGTGAACCGCATGCCCTGGGCCGCGAGGCGGTCGATGTTCGGCGTCGGAATCTTCGTCTGGCCGTAGCAGCCGAGTTCACCCCAGCCGAGATCGTCGGCCAGGATGAACACCACGTTCATGCGCGGAGGCTGGGCCTGACGGCCATCGAGCGCTGACACCAGCGCCACTGTGAGGGCAAGAACGGCGAGAGGGATACGCATCGGCTGTGACTGTCTCCAGCAGAATCGGGTCTTATCTGGGCTCGGTGTCCCACCAGAACGGCCGCGGCAGCGGGCGCGCTTCTGGCCACACGGTGTCGAGCGTGGTCGCGTCGAACAGTTCGCCGTTCTTCATCACGTACCTGAGCGAGGTCGTCTGTCGCAGGTCGACGAGCGGGTTGCCGTCCAGCACCAGGATGTCCGCGAGTTTGCCCGGCTCGATCGACCCGAGATCCTGGTGCAGCCCAATGGCCTCGGCGCCGTTGAGGGTCACCACGCGCAGCGTCTCGTGCGGCGTCAGGCCCCCCGACCCGAGGTTCCACGTCTCCCAGTGAGCCCCGAGGCCCTGCAACTGTCCGTGGCTGCCGAGGGCGGCCTTGCCGCCGGCGTGGACGATGTCGGCCACCTGCTTGCCGAAGCGCGCGTGGCCGTACTCCTCGGGGAGGAACCACTGCGGCCGCCGCCGGATCATGCCGTCGAGCAACTCCCACGGGATCCACCGACGCAGCTTGGCGTCGTTGGGCAGGTCTTCCTTCTCGAACCAGTAGTTCTCGCTCCACGGCGCGCCGTAGGCGACCAGAATCGTCGGCGTGTAGTAGGTCCTCGTCCGCGCGACGAACTCGACCACGTCCCTGTGCAGCGGCTGGATCGGGAACGAGTGCTCCTGCCCCGAGTAGCCGTCCGCCATCTGCGTGAGGTTCAGCTTCATGTCGAGGGATCCCTCGATGGTCGCCGTGATGCCGTACTTCGCGCAGGCCTCGATGATCCACTGGCGCACGATCCGGTCGCCCGCGACGTACTGCTTGATCGTGTTCGTGCCGTACGCCTCGGTGTAGCGCTTGATGAAGGCGAAGGCCGCTTCCCGGCTGTCGATGCCCGACGTCGAGAAGACGCCCGGCCCCGTCGCGTACACGCGCGGCCCCGGCATCAGGCCCGCGTCGATGAGATCCGCGTACGCGAAGACGTCCGGCGTGCCTGTCTGCGGGTCGCGCGTCGTGGTGACGCCGTACGCGAGGTTGGCCAGGTGCTGCCACACCTGCGTCTGGTGCAGCCCGCGGGGCGCCCACATGTGCGCGTGCGCGTCCACGAGTCCGGGGACGACCGTCTTGCCCGCGACGCTGACGGTCCGGGCGCCTGCGGGCACGCGCAACGTCCCGCGACGGCCGACGGCGGCGATCCGGTTGCCGGTGACGAGCACGTCGCCCCGCTCGATCACCTCGTCGCCCTTCATGGTCACGACGCGCGCGCCCGTGAGGAGGATCGATCCCGTCGGACGCCGCCGGGGCACCTCGACGCGAACCTCCGTCGTCGTCGACTCTGACGCCGTGAGCGCCTGTCGGTGGAAGCGGGCGCCGAGCGCCCATGTCACGGTCGACCCGTCGGCGGACCAGTGGAGGTAGTCGCCGCCCTCGGGTGACATCCGCCGGACCGGGACCGGCGTGTTCTCCGCCTTGCCCGTGATGCGGATCGTCGTGGTCTCGCGGCCCACGCGCGGCACCGTGACGAGGTAGTGCCGATTCTGGAGGCTGACGAACGCGCGCGACCCATCGGGCGACAGGCGGATCTCCGCGGCGGCAGGCGGGTTGTTGCCGGGTCCGGCCCCCTGGATTCGCACGTGCGTCCGCCTGTCGTGGCCGTCGAGCGTCAGCGACTGCAGCCCGCGGGGCGTCGTCAGGTACACGCGCGAGGCGTCGTTGCGGACAAACTGCGGCGCGCGCCCGCTCTGGGCCGACGCCACGAGCGTCGATGGCCCTCCGGTGGCCGGCATCCGGCGGAGTTCGAGCGTGTTCGGGGCGTCCACGCCACCGATCTCGCCAGGCGTCCCATCCTCGTCGTCCGGCGGCGGCGTGTCGCGCAGGATGGAGTACACATGGTCGGTCGCCGTACCTGCCACGAAGACAATCTGCGAGCCGTCCGGGGTGTACGTCGGATCGAGGTAGTAGCCCTCGTGGGGCGTGAGCGTGACCGGATCCCCGCCCGAGGCCGGCACGCGCTTGATGTGCCCGCCCGTCGTGGTCCACGTCACGTAGGTGATCGATGACCCATCGGCGGACCATACGGGCATGAACTCGCCCTCGGGCGCGGTCCCCGTGGCTGCCGGAGTGAGCAGCCGCGGCGAGCCGTCGGGCAGGTCCATCACGTGAAGCCGGTTCAGCGCGCTGAAGACGAGGCGCCGGCCGTCCGGCGACAGCGAGGGCCACCGTATGAGGCGCGCCCGGACCATCGCGCCGTCGTCCACTCGCACGGGTGTGTAGACGCGGGGCGCGATCTCGGCCTGCACGCGCGCGGTGAAGGGGACGGGTGTCCGTGCGCCCGTCTCGACGTCGATGCGCGACAACCGGCCGTCGACAGGCACGAGCAGCGACTTGCCGTCGGGCATGAAGACGTAGCGGGGCATCGTGTCCCGCGACGCACGTGACTCCTGGTCGTCGCGCGTCACCGGGTGCGCCAGCCAGCGCTCGGCCCCCGTCTCGAGGTGACGAATGCGAAGCGCGGTCGCGGACTTGAAGCGCGTCGCGTACACCAGGTGCCGGCCATCGGGAGAGAGCACCGGGCGCATGGCGCTGCCCTGCGCGTTGGTCACCTGAACGATGTCGCCCGTCTCGCGGTCGAGCCTGTGGATCTGCCACAGCGGGAACCGGGCGTTGTACGTGAAAGAGCCCGTGCGCTGCGCGTAGTAGATGAACCGGCCATCGGGCGACACGACAGCGCCCAGGCGGTTCGCGGGCGGAGGCGGCGGAGGTCCGGGCGGCGCGTCGGGCGACGGCTGTGGCGGCGGGGGCGGTCCCACGCGAACGCCCGTGCCGCCATCGCGGTGGTACATGTAGAGCCAGAAGGTACCGGGATCCGGCGGTCGGGCCTTCGACACGACGAGGTACGCCCCATCGGGCGTCCAGGCCGGCGACGCCATGATCTGCGGGCGATCGTTGGTCCGCTCGTCCTTGCTGACGGCGCGGGGGTTGGCCCCGTCGGCATCGGCGATCCAGAGGTTCTCGACGCCGCTCCGATCGCTCAGGAACGCGATCGTCCTGCCGTCGGGCGAGAACGTCGGCTGCGATTCGAACGAAAGCCCGCCGACGATGCGCGTGGCCGTGCCACCCGCGGCCGGCATCGTGTAGAGGTCGCCGAGCAGGTCGAACACGATGGTGCGCCCGTCCGGCGAGACGTCCACGGACATCCAGGTGACCTGGTCGGTCTCGAATTCGAGGGTCTCGGCGGTCTTCAGCGCCAGTCCCTCGGGCTTCTTCGCGTCGCCGGGCGACGCGTCGCCGTTGGCCGGCGGTGCCGGTTCCTGCGACCGAAGGCGCACGCCGGCCACGGGGAGGGTCACCAACGCCGTGGCAAGGGAAACGAGACAGCAGTGGCGCGCGAATCTCAGGGACCATCGGGTCTCCACGGAGAGGATCAGGCACGGCCCGAAGCCGCGAGGGTCACGGGCAGGGCGTCGTCGACGGCACCGAAGGCCCGCACCGCCGAGCCGATGGCCGGCGCCACGCACACGATCGGGGTTTCGCCCGCACCCGCCGATGGGATGTCGGGGCGGTCGAGGATGACGACGTCGATGGTGGGGACGTCGCGGAAGCGGGGCACGCGGTAGCGCGCCATCGTGCCGTTGGTCAGGCGGCCGTCGGCAAACGTCAGCGCCTCGAACAGCGCGCCGCCCAGGCCCTGCACCACGGCGCCCTCGACCTGGTTGCGCACGCCATCGGGGTTGACCACGGCGCCGCATTCGAACACGACGACGAGCCGCTCGACCCTGAAACCCGCGGCCGCGCGCGACACCTCCGCCGCCGTCGCGACGTAGCCGGCCTTCTCGGCGCCGCAGGCGATGCCGAGCGCCCTGCCGTCGGCCGAGGGACGGGGCCAGCCGATGGCATCGGCCGCCCGCTGCAGCACGGCGCGCATGCGCTCGTCGGAGAGATGGGCCAGGCGGAATGCCACCGGGTCGGTGCCAAGCGTTCGCGCCACGAGATCGATGTGCATCTCGCGTGCGTGATGGTTCGCCGTGGCGGCCAGGCCGCGGTACGACCCCTGCCGCAGCGGCGACTGCGACGGATGGAACTCGATGCGCTGGTTGGGGACGTCGTAGGGCGTGCGGATGCCGGCCGTGCCGGCATTCCAGGTGTCGCACTCCCACCCGACGAGGCGGCCCCGCGCGTCGAGGTGCGCCGCGACATCGATCGCAGCCGCCGGGCGTGCGTAACCGAACGCGAACTCCTCGGCACGCGTCCACACCAGCTTGACGGGCGCGCCAGCCGCTCGTGCAAGGCGTGCAGCCTCGATCGCGTGCTCGCCCGTGTGCTTCCCGCCGTAGGCCGATCCCGTGTCGGGCACCACGACCCGGACCGACGCGTCGGACAGGCGAAAGGCCTGCGCGAGTTCGCTGCGCACGCCGAAGGGCCGCTGCGTGCCACACCAGACCGTGAGGCGGTCGCCAGACCACGCGGCGAGGGCCGCCCGCGGCTCGAGCGGCACGTGTGCGATGTAGGGAATCCTGTAGCTCGCGCTCAGCACGCGATCCGCCGACGCCCGCGCGGCGGCGACGTCACCCGTCCGGATGGCGCCCGATCCGCGGGAGGGTGGCGCGTCGGCCGCCGTGCGTTTGAGGTGCGCGTAGATGTCCGATGACGACGGATGACCGACGGGAGGCTGCCATGTCGCCACGATCGCCGACGCGGCGCGGCGGGCTGCATGCGCGGTGTCGGCCACCACGCCCACGAACCCCGTGTCGCGCACGACCGTCACGCCCGGCATCGCGCGCGCGGCGGCATCGTCCACCGACAGGAGCGTGCCGGCGTAGGTCGAGGGCCTGACGACGCAGCCGTGGCGCATGCCCGGGAGCACCATGTCCGTCGTGTACCGGTGCTGCCCGGTCACGAACGCGCGGCCCTGCACCTTGCGCGGCGACGTCCCACGCACCGTCCAGCGAGCGGGCGGCACGAGCGCCGTAGCGGCGTCGACGCGACCCGTGAGGCGCTCGCCGCGGGTCAGTTCGCCGAAGGCCAGCGCACGTGCCCCATCGGTCACGCGTCCGTCCCTGGCCGTGAGCCCCGCCCGATCGACCTGCCAGCGCGCGGCAGCCGCGTCGACGAGCATCTCGCGCGCGACAGCCGCCGCGCGTGACAGCACCGGCGCCATGCGTGGCGTCGACTGCGACCCGAAGGTGCCGGCATCGTACGGCACGCGATCGGTGTCGGCCATCACCATGCGAATGGCCTCGAGTGGCACACACAGTTCCTCGGCAACCGCCTGGGCGAGCGACGTCCGGATGTTCTGCCCGATCTCCGTCTTGCCGGTGAAGACGGACACCACGCCGTCCTCGCCGACGTGCAGCCAGGCAGCGACGTCGGCAGGAGGCCCCGACTGTCCCCCCGAACGGCCGGACTCCTGGGCTGCGCCCGGCAGCGTGGCCACGACGGCGAGACCGCCGCCCATCGCGGCAAAGACCCGGAGGAAGGCCCGCCGCTCGAGTTCGAAGTGATAGGCGATCGGCTCACGCAGTTCGTGACGGTCGGCCTCGGCCATGCCGTCGCGGTCAGGCATCCTCGCTGGCGGATCCTGCGGTGTCATGGCTGCCCCCCGGCGCTCGGCACCGCGAGGCGCTGCGCCGCGAGCCGCACCGCCCGCATGATGCGTGGATAGGTGCCGCACCGGCACACGTGCCCATCGAGCGCGCGGACGATCTGACTGTCGGTCGGCTGGGGCGTGGACGTCAGCAGCGCCACGGAGGCCAGCACCATGCCCGACGTGCAGTACCCGCACTGAAAGGCCTCCACCTCGAGGAAGGCCTCCTGCACGGCGTGCAGGCGCTCGCCGTCGGCGATCCCCTCGATGGTGACGATGGACTTGCCGGCCGCTGCCGCGAGGCGCGTGACACAGGCGCGGACGGGCCGGCCTCCCACGAGCACCGTGCAGGCCCCGCAGTGCCCCTCGCCACAGCCGTACTTCGGTCCAGTGAGGCCGAACCCTTCGCGGAGCGCCGCGAGCAGGCTCTCGTCCGGGTCCCGGTCCGCGACATGCGACCGCCCGTTCACCGTGAGCGTGACTGGCATCGGCCGATTGTAGGGGAAACGGCCCGGCCGTGATCGCCCGATCAGGAACGGCGGACCCAGCGCGAGAAGACGAACGACGGCACGCAGAAGCCGGTCAACACCGGCACGAGGGCCAGGGCCGTGAAGAACGACCCGAGCACGCGGGCCGTCCCGGGCGCGCCCAACGCGAATGCCGCTGCCGTCGACGCCAGCCATGCCGAGCCGACGAGGCAGGCAAAGCGCCTCGGCGCGGCGTACCTCGGGATCACGGGCGTCGAGGTGAGGCGCCTGATGCCGAGGTTGTAGAGCAGATCGAACGGGTGCCTCGGGAGCGCCGCCCCGAGCAGGGCGAGGACCGACAGCGCAATCAGCGACGGTACCGACCCGACCCACGTGGCCGAGGCAGCCCAGGCGGCACAGACGGCCGGCGAGAAGCGCAGCCAGGGCTCGAGCTCGACCAGGGTGTCGTCGCTCAGGCCCAGGAACCCCTGCATCTCCACGCGCGTACGCAGCGGGGCGTGCGAGGTCATGACGAACTCCTTGTGACGATCACCGCCGTGACGTGACGGCGGTGGCAAGCGGCGGGTGGCCCCCCGCACTCGTGTAGACGACGTTTCGGCCGCCAACCCGCCACGTCCTGGTAGCGTCGTGGGGCCGGGTCGAGACAACCGGCCTCCCACGCCGACCGCACCGGCCTCTCGCCCCGACCGCCGGGCGATCAGGGTCGGACCGCCGCCTCGTCCAGCGGGAACCAGCTGATCGCCACGACCTGGCCGACGACGAGCGCCTCGAGCGCGTCCGGGTTCCGCGCCTTCAGCCGGGCGAACCCCCGCTGTCCCGGCGGCTCCAGGACCACGAGTTCGCGCCCGTCCCACGCGCAGTAGGCGAGGATGACCTTGCGCCCGAAGCGGATCGCGTAGGGCTCGCGCGAGTCGATGACGACGGGGAGAGGCCGCGAGACCAGCGCGTAGGACGGCCGCGCCTCGGGGTACGAAGGACGGCGCAGCCGCTCGAGGTCCTCGTCGTCGATGAGGTAGGCGATCGGCCGGATGAGGTCCGCCTTGCCCTGGACCAGCCGCTCGGTCCGGGCGCGATCGAGGTACGCCACGGGCTCTGCACCGCTATCGGGATCCGCGCCGGCGGCGTAGAGCGCAAGCAGGTGCGATGGGACGGCTTGGGGACCGACCTCACGCTGCGCACTCCAGGTAGTCCGTTCGACACCACGCACGCTCACCAGGCGTTGCTGGTCACGTCTCTGGACCAGCCCAGGGGGCGCCGCGCTGGACTCGAGGGGCTCGAGGGGCTCGATCGCCACGTGCCAGGCGCTGCGGAGCGCCGAGTCGAAGCGCTGGCGCCGCTCCAGCACGTCGGTCGGCGCGTGCGACGCGACCCGCATCGACGACCACTCGATCAACAGATCGCGGTCCAGGCCGAGAACGTCGGCCAGTTTCTCGGCCACGTCGCGCCGCGGCGGCAGTTTGCCGTGCTCCATGGCGGCCACGAGCGAGATGGAGGTGGGCCCGATGCCGACCGCCTCGGCCAGTTGCGCCAGGGAGAGACCGAGGGCCTGCCGGCGATCGCGGATCAGCTGGCCGATGGGATGGTCTGTCGGCTTCGGCGTCCGGCCGCGCCGGCGAGGTGACGGCGAATCAGGGGCTTGATTTTTAGAATCCACTTATTTATAAGTGTGTTCAATAAATGCAAGTGTAGCCCCGGAGGGCCTCAACATGCTCCAACTCGACACGTTCCTGTCCTCGCTCGTCATCGGTTCTGCGCAGTCGGTCGCCGAACTCACCATGTTCCCGCTCCTTCGCCAGCCGGCGCCGGCCCCCTGGTACGACACGCTGACGGACGGCATCGCCGCCGGAACGGCCCGCGTGACCGAGATCTCCGAGATGGGCAGCGTAGCCGAACTCCGCGTCGTCAACGAGGGACGGAGGCATCTGCTGCTGGTCGATGGCGAGGAACTCGTCGGCGCCAAGCAGAACCGCATCGTCAACCTGACGATCCTGGTGCCGCCGACGACGAGCCTGATCATTCCCGTGTCGTGTGTCGAGGCCGGCCGCTGGCGACACGAGAGCAGTGAGTTCCGGCCCGCTGCGCAAGCATTCCATGCCGTCGGACGCAGCGCGAAGCTGAGGCAGGTGTCCGCGTCGCTGAGAGCACGCGGAGCCGCAACCTCGGATCAGGGCGCGATCTGGGACGAGATCGCCGCCAAGGCCGACAGGCTCGGCGCACCGTCTCCGACCGGGGCGGCCGCCGCGATGTACGACAGGCAACGCGGCCAGCTCGACGCCTTCGTCTCGCGGCTGCAGCCCGTCGAGGGCCAGGTGGGGGCCGTCTTCGCCATCCGCGGCAGAATCGCCGGCCTCGACGCGTTCGACGTGCCCCGGACGTGGCAGGCGTTCATGCCCAAGCTCGTGCGCAGCTACGGCCTGGACGCTGTCGACGCGGGTATCGCGGGCGATGCCTTCGCCGAGCCCAGCCCACGCCGATTCCTGGACGCCATCGCCGACGCACCCGGCACGCAGCATCGAGCCGTCGGCGAGGGGCTCGACCTGCGGGCCGACGGCCGCGGCGTCGTCGCGGCGGCGCTCGCGACGACTCGCGGCATCGTGCACGCTGTCGCGTTCCCCGCCGCCGGCGATGTACGTCCGGGCCAGACACGTGCCGCCCGTCGCTTTGATACCATCCGCTCCGTCCCCTTCGACCGCTGAGTCACGCCGTTCCCGGGGCCCCGCCCGGCGACAGGCGGGCGGGTACCGAACCATGGAGCATCGCACGCAGGACGACGACGTGCCCGCCTCCAGTCTCGAGGATCGTCTTCTGGACGAGGCCCTCGCGATGGAAGCGGAGGAACGGATGCGCTGGCTGGACGCGCTGGCCGCCGACGCCCCGGGGCAGGCGGCGCGCCTGCGAGGCCTGCTGGCCGAACTCGACACCGACGACGACTTCCTGTCCCCGGGCGGGGCGCTCGGCGGCGCCCTGTTCAGCGAACTCCGTCAGGGCCTGCCCGAGGCACCGGCGCCGGCGCCCGCTCTGGAGACCGGCGCGGCCTTCGGCTCCTACTGCATCGTCGAGCCCATCGGCGCGGGTGGCATGGGCGAGGTCTATCGGGCGCGCGACACCAGGCTCGGCCGCGACGTGGCGGTCAAGGTGCTTCCGGCGCACCTCGAAGGCCAGAGCGAACGCGTGGCGCGACTGCAGCGCGAGGCCCGCCTCCTGGCTGCGCTGAATCATCCCAACATCGCCACGATCTACGACCTGGAGGAGGTCGGGGGCCGTACGGCGCTCGTCCTCGAGTATGTGGAGGGCCCGACGCTCGAGGAGCGGCTGGTGGCAGGTCCACTGCCAGTTGCGGAGGCTCTCGGGATCGCCAACCAACTCGTGGACGCACTCGAAGCGGCGCACGCGCGCGGCGTCGTCCACAGAGACCTCAAGCCGGGCAACGTCAAGATCACACCGTCCGGCCGCGTGAAGGTCCTCGACTTCGGCATCGCCACCGTCCGGCGGCCCCCTGACGCACGCGACTCCGGCCTGCTCTCCCTGAAGACCCTGTCGCTGCCCGCATCGGTCATCGGCACGGCCGCGTACATGAGCCCCGAGCAGGTGCGAGGCGAGCCAATCGACCATCGGACCGACATCTGGGCGTTCGGTTGCGTGCTCTTCGAAATGCTGGCCGGTGCGCGGCCGTTCCAGGGCAAGGGGGCCGCCGAGATGATGACGCGTGTGCGCGAGCGGGCCCCCGCCTTCGACCTGCTGCCCGCCACCGTGCCGGCCGCGGTGCGCCAGTTGATCGAGCGCTGCCTGCGCAAGGACGTCGCGAAGCGGCTGCCGGCGATTGCCGAGGCGCGCGCGTTCCTGGAGGCTGCGGCCAACGGCTCGCGGCCGCCGTCGAGCGACGCGGCCGGAATGTCGCGGCGCCGCTCCCGCGTGCTGGGCATGTGGCCGGGCGCGCTGGGACTCCTGCTGGGCGCAGCCGTGTCTGGGCTGGTGATGTGGAGCGCGATGCGGCCGACGCCACGCGCCGTCACCCGGCTGACGGTACCGGTACCCTCGACCGATGAACTGGTGACAGGCGCGCTTCCGGCCGTCGCTCTCGCGCCGGACGGCAGGACGATCGTGTACAGGGCGCGACGCGACGGACTGCTGCAGCTGTACCTGCGCAGCCTCGACGCGGCGTCGCCGAGCGCCATCGAGGGGTCCGCCAACGCCGCGGCCCCGTTCTTCTCGCCCGACGGCGCGTGGGTCGGGTTCGATCGCGACGGCGTCCTCATGAAGACGCGCGCGACCGGCGGCCCTCCTGTCGTCGTGTGCGAAACCGGCAGTGCCAGCGCCGCGGCGAGTTGGAGTGACAGGGGCGAGATCGTCCTGGCTCCCACGAACGGACAGGGCCTGTTCCGCGTGCCAGCGAGCGGCGGGCGTCCCGTGCCGGTCACGCGCATCGACACTGGGCGCGGCGACGTGGCGCACACCCTGCCCGATGTCCTCCCGGGCGGACGCGCGGCGCTCTTCACGGTCGAGCGGGACAAGTCGTCCATGATTGCGGCCGTGCGCCTCGACAGCGGCGACGTGACCCCACTCACCGAGGGCCGACAGGCCCGCTACGTGCACAGTGGCCACATCGTGGTCACGCGCGGCGATGCCCTGTGGGCAGCGCCGTTCGATCCCGATGCCCTCCGCCTCGGCGCCGACCCCGTGCCGGTGCTCGACGAGATCGAGCCGTCTGGAGTCGCGCACTTCGCCACGGCGCGCGACGGGTCGCTCGTCTACGTCCCGCCCCGGGACCTCACGCCGCTGCGCGATCTCGTGTGGTTCGATCGGGACGGTCGCGAATCGCCATCCGGCATCGAAGCACGGCGGTTCCTGCGCCTGAGCCTCTCCCCCGATGGGACGCGCGTCGCCCTCGTCATCTCGGAGCGGGGTCGTCAGGACCTCTGGGTTCACGACCTGTCGCGCCGCAGCATGACGCAGCTGACCTTCGACCCGCACGTCGACACCGCACCCATCTGGACACCAGACGGCTCCACCATCGTCTTCCGGTCGGAGCGCGACGGTGGCGGGTTGTTCAGGATCGCGGGAGACGGCATCGGTGGACCCCAGCGCCTCACGCGGCCCTCCGGCGCGTTCTACACGCCCTACACCTTCACCCCCGACGGCAAGACGCTGCTGTTCACCGAGTTCCGGAGCTATCGCGACCAGGGCATCGGGGCGCTCGACATGGCGGACGCCGGCAATCTGCGGATCCTGGTGGACGAGCCGTTTGCCGAACTCCGGCCGTCCCTGTCACCCGATGGCCGGTGGCTGGCCTACCAGGCGGACGCGACCGGTGCCTTCGAGATCTACGTCCGCAGGTATCCCGATGTCGATGCGGGCACGTGGCGGGTCTCGACAGCCGGAGGCACGTCGCCGCAGTGGAGTCCGGACGGGCGAGCGCTCTTCTACTTCGAAAACGACACGCTCATGCGCGTGCCGGTTGTGGACGCGCGCCGGCCGCCACGGGGCCGACCGCAACGAGTGTTCTCCGCCCGCCTCTTCGGTGAACGCCTGGGACCGCTCTACGCGATCGCGCCCGACGGTCAGCGCTTCCTTGTGATCAAGGACGATGCCGAGCGCGACCAGGTCGCAGCGCGCCGGCAGTTGCTGCTGGTACAGAACTGGGTGCAGGAACTGACGGAGCGTCTCTCCGCCACCAGAGGAACGCGGCCATGAACCATGAGGTCACCGAACTCCTCCTCGCGCACGGCCGCGGGGAAGCCGAGGCGTTCGACAGGCTCGTCGGTCTCGTCTACACCGACCTGCGGCGGCTGGCGCGCGCGCAGTTGCGTCGAATGCCGCCCGGACGCACGCTGGACACCACGGCGCTCGTCCACGAGGCCTATCTCAAGCTGGTGGACCAGACGCGGATCCCCTGGCAGGACCGCGGACACTTTCTCGCCGTCAGCGCGACGGCGATGCGGCAGATCCTCATCGACTACGCGCGCGGACGCGTACGTCAGAAGCGCGGTGGCGGCGCCGAGCACGAGCCCCTCGACGAAGCCCGCGTCGCGGCTGTTGGCGAGGCCGAGCGGATGCTCGAACTCGACCTCGCGCTGCGGAAGCTCGCCGACGTCGAACCCAGGCTTGTCCGCGTCGTGGAGTGCCGGTACTTCGCCGGATACTCCGAACAGGAGACGGCCGATGCGATGGGCGTGTCGCTGCGCACGGCGCAGCGCGACTGGCTGCGGGCTCGGGCCTGGCTGCGCGGGGAGTTAGGCTCCCACCGCTGACAGGGCGATCGCCGGCATGTCCGCGTCCAGCGTGCCGAGGAATGCCACCTCACGCGCCATCTCCTCGCTCAGCGTCCGGTGCATCCGCTGCACCTCCTCGAGCGTCCAGTCGAACGACGCGATCCGATCGGTCGTGTCGAGGAGCCGGCGGCCGAGGTCGTCGCGCTGCTCCTGATACGCCTCGAGTGCGGCATCCGTCCCCGCGGCGACGGCCCTGGCCAGCAACTCGGCGTCGCGCAGAGCATCGCTGATGCCGTGCGCCGTAATCGGATCCTTGAAGTAGCCGGCATCGCCGACCAGCGCCCACCCGTCCCCCCAGCTCTGACGAAAGTATCCCGGCTCGCCTGCGAACCCGCGCAGCGGGCCCACCTGCGTGGCGCCGGCGAGGGCTCGCGCCAGGGCAGGATCCGTTTCGGCGATCACGCGGTGGTATCCCTCCCGCACGTCCAGCCGGATCTCCCGCTGGAATCGTGCCTGGGACATGGACGCGAAGACGCACACCTGCCCGCCGTTGGTCGGAATGGCCCCGGCACTCACGCCGGGGCGGTAGTAGAAGTGGTAGCCACTGATGTCGAGGCCTGACCAGTACCCGTAGACGACGCTCGTGGTGTGGCGGGCAACGTGGTAGGGGCGCGCGTCCACGAGCCGCGCGACTGTCGACCGCGTGCCATCGGCGCCGATGACGATCCCGGCCCTGACCGACACCGACCCACCGGTGAAGTCGCTCAGGCGCACGCCCGTCACGCGGCTGGCCGGTCCGCGGCTGACGTCGGCGAGCGAGATGCCGTGTACGACGTCCGCGCCGGCCGCGACGGCCGCGTCCACGAGCAGCGAGTCGAGCACCGTGCGCCGTGGCGCGTAGAGTGCCGCGACTCCCTGGCGCGGCTTGACCGGCACGGCGACGGCCTCGTCGGCGTAGTGGAACACGGCCTGGTTGACGGGAGGCGTGCCGGCCGCCACGACGGCGTCGAGCACGCCCCAGCGACTGAGCTGGAGCACGCCGGCCCGCATCAGCGCGTGCGTCGAGAGCGTGTCGCTGCCCTGACGCCCGCGGTCGACCGCCAGCACCTTCAGGCCGCGCCTGGCGAGCAGCATCGCGGTGGCCGCGCCGGCGCAGCGGGCGCCGACGACAACGGCATCGTAGTTCTCGCGGATTCGTGACAGGGCTGTCATGGCTTGTGCCTTTCGTGCGCTCAGGCCGGCACCGCGTGGTGCGCGGTCGGCTCCTGGGCAAGGTGTCCGGCCAGGTGCTCGGCAAGCTCCCGAGCATCGTCGCCGACACCGTCGATGAAAGCTGACTTGCGCCGCCGCTGGAACGACAATCCGAGCGCGTACAGGCCCGGGACCGGTGTCACACCGCCCTCGTGGCGGATCTCGCCGTGCGCGTCGAGCACGGGCACCTTCAGCCACGGGTACGTGCGGCGGAAGCCCGTCGCCCACACGACCGACGCAATTCCCTGAGCCCGCAGATCCATCGTCGTCGGAGCCTGGGTGAACCCGGGCCAGAGCGGCTCGAACGGTTCGGCAGGGTCGACGCCGGCGCTCAGGTCGTGGGCGGCCACGAACTGTTCGATTCGCTGCATGAGCAGCGCGAGCTTGGCGTCGGCGGCCGCAGTCGTCGCGACCAGGTCGTCGTCGAGCACCAGTCGTCCCTCGTCGATCCCCGCGACACGCCCCACGACGGTGACACCTCTCGACGCCAGCACCCCGAGGTCGAGCGACGCGTGGTCGGGGCGCCCCACGAGTTGGAGCGACGGCTGGTTCTTCGAGACCTCGATGTCGAAGACGTCGCGGGCCGTCGCGTCGAAGATCCCCATCACGTCGAACCACCAGAGGATGTCCTTGCCGCGATAGCGGCGAGGCAGCCGCGTGTGGTGCCCCACGGCGATCGTGACCGGGCGGCCCGACGCGTGCAGTTCGTCGGCCAGCTGGATCCCTGAGGCGGAGGCACCCACGACGAGCACCCCGCCCTCGGGCAACTGGTCCGGCCGCCGGTAGCGGGTCGGCGTGATCTGGGTGATGTGCGGGGCCAGCGAGCCGGCCATGGCTGGCACGAACGGCACGTCGCAGTACCCGGTCGCGATCACGACGCAGCGCGCCCGCCAGTTCCCGCGATCCGTCGTCACGATGAAGCCCGAGTCTGCTCGCGTCACCGACAGCACCGATGTGTCGGTGGAGACCGGCGCCTCGAACGATCGCGCGTATCGCTCGAGGTGATCGACGACCTCGGGCATGGTCATGTACCCGTCCGGGTCTGGTCCCGTGTAGCGGAAGCCCGGAAGCCGGCTCTGCCAGTTCGGGGTCAGCAGCCGCAGCGAATCCCACCGTTCACTGCGCCAGCGCTCGGCGATCCGCTGTCGCTCGATCACCACGTGGTCGATGCCCTGCTCGGTGAGACAGCGGCTCATCGCGAGCCCGGCCTGCCCTCCGCCGATGACGAGCGTGTCGATCCGTCTCATGATGACCTCCTGGATTGACGTGGGGATCGTCCTGACGGCGGGCCATGTGTCGGGCCCGCCGCGTGAGAGGACGCCTGTGTGTCAGC
This sequence comes from uncultured Acidobacteriota bacterium, assembly GCA_963715265.1. Lineage (GTDB taxonomy): Bacteria > Acidobacteriota > Vicinamibacteria > Vicinamibacterales > Vicinamibacteraceae > Luteitalea. The sequence goes on along the minus strand of CAVQRQ010000002.1, from coordinate 185,026 downwards.
CCGCGCTGACCGACACCTCGACGGGTGTGCCGTGGGTGATGACGTCGAACACGGCCGAACGGGACCGCGACTGCTCGACGATCGATCGCAGCTTCTCGGCCGGCGCGTCACCCTTGATGTCGAAGTTCACGCGAATCCGGCTGTAGCCGTTGCGCACCTGGTCGGACAGGCCCAGGATGCCCTGCGCGTCCATGTCGCCCTCGATGGTGGACGACACTTCGGTGAGCGTCACGCCGCGCGCGGCGGCGATGTTGCCGATGCCGCTCGTGAGGCACGAGGCCAGCGCCACGAGCAGGAACTCGACGGGCAGCGGCCCCTCGTCAGCGCCGACGAGCACGGCCGGGTGATCGGCGTCGTACTCGAACTCGCGCTTGTGGGTGTGCTCGCCACCGGCCCCGCTGAACGACTCGATGCGGGTGCGGCTGTTGGTGCCCTTCACCCACCGGTTGGTGGCCCGGAACTGGAACCTGGCCAGCTCGGGCTGGGCCTTCACCGCGTTGATGGTGGCAAACAGCGTGGGCGTGTCGACTCCGTTGAGCGGCTGCGGTTCGCGTCGGGTCTGTTCGATTGTCTGTGACATTGTCTTCCTCCCTCACCTTCCCTAACGAGAACCGCGAGGGAAACCCGCCACGGCACGTTCGACACGCCTCCTGTCGACCGTCCGGCGTGCGCCCGAGTCGAGGCCCAGGTGGCCCGCAGGCCGCGATCCAGGGCGTGTCTGTTGCGGCCGGGGAGGACAATGGAACACGATGCCGCGTGTCTCCCACGCCCTCGCTCGGACCGACAGCCGCTGCTGTCCTCCTGGCCTCCGCGATCGTCACCGTGCCGGCACGGTCAGTTCAGCCGACAACGCCTGCAACGCCGTCTGATCTGGCATTCATCGACACCAGCATCGAGAACGGCTCGCCCGCCTGGTACGACAGAGCAGACGACGGCGCCTATCGCATCCATCTGCTCTACGACCACGAACGCAACTCGCCCAACCGTGCGGCCGGGCACATCCACTTCAGGCTCGTCGGCCGCGCCGGCGCCCGCATCACCCTCGAGTTCGTGAACCTGGACAACGTGTGGAACGGACAGCCGGGCTCGGTCGCGTCCGAGTTGAAGACCGTGGCTGTCTCGCCGGACGGGACGTCGTGGACGACCATGCCGACGGAGGCGCTGCCCGGCAATCGCGTGCGCGTGACGGTGGCGATGACGGGCGAGACGATGCACGTGGCGCGCATGCAGCCGTACAGGCTGTCGGAGCTGGAGTCGCTCCTCGCCCGCGTGCGGACGAGCCCGCACGCGACGATCGAGGTCATCGGCCGGACGGCGCAGGGTCGCCCGCTGGAGATCGTGCGCATCGGGCGCGCCGACGCGCCGCGGCGCGTCTTCGTGCGCGCGCGGGCCCATCCGTGGGAGGCGGGCAGCAGCTGGGTCGCGCAGGGGCTCATCGATCGCCTGCTTCGCGACGATGCCGAGGCGCAGGCCTGGCGTTCGCGCTATGCGCTGTACGTGCTGCCGATGGCGAACAAGGACGGCGTCGCGCGCGGCGGCACGCGCTTCAACGTCAACGGACGCGATCTCAACCGCAACTGGAACGTGCCCGCAGACGCGCGGCTGTCGCCTGAGAATGCGGCGTTGGAGCGATGGCTCGAGGGCATGATCGCGTCTGGCCTGACGCCGGACCTGGCCGTCGAGCTGCACAACGACGGCCGCGGGCTGCTGCACCTCAGCCGCCCACCCGTGTCGCACCTGGCAGACCACCTCGAACGGATGGCGCGCCTGGAAGCGCTGCTACGCGAGAAGACCTGGTTCACCGAGGGCCACACCGACGGCGCGTTCCGCAACACCGGCACCCTTGGCGACGGGTGGCTGCAGCGGTATGGCATCGACGCCGTCGTGCACGAACTCAACGCCAACTGGATCGAAGGCCTGAAGGCGTACACGTCGGCCGCGCACTGGCAGGCGTACGGCGAGTCGCTGGCCGGCGTCTTCGATGCCTACCTGGCCGGCGGCACGCGACCCTGAGTGGCCCCCGGCACCGCTAGACCGGCGCGCGGCGCACGACGAGCATCGTGATGTCGTCGAATTGCGGCGCGTTGCCGGCAAACGCATCGATTGCCGCAAACACGCGATCGATGAGCGCGGAGACGGGCTCCCCGGCGCCCTTCCGCAGCACCTCGAGCAGGCGCGGCTCGTCGAACTCCTCCCCGTCGGCATTCTGCGCCTCGGTCACGCCATCGGAGAACAGCACCAGCGTGTCGCCCGGCGCGAGGGCATGGGCGATCTCGTCGTAGGGCAGCATGGGCGGGAGCAGGCCGAGCGGCGTCCCCGTGGAGACCAGCGACACGGCTTCGCCACTGGCCCGAAGGATGACGTTGTCGAGATGGCCGGCGCCCACCCAGCGGATGGCACCGGTGGCCGGGTCGAGATCGACGAGCGCCGCCGTCACGTACTTCTCGGGTGACGTCGACGCGTAGAGCAACTCGTTGGCGCGGCCGGCGAGGTCCGGCATCGACGGGATGCGGCCGAGGAGCGCCCGCAGCGTCGCCTGCATGCTGCTCATCACGAGCGCCGCCGGCAGTCCCTTCCCCGCCACGTCGGCCACGCAGAGCAGCAGTCGCCCCTCGCCGGCCGGCACCGGCAAGGCATCGTAGTAGTCGCCGCCGCACTGCCGTGCCGGACGGTTTCGCGCCGCGAGCTCGTAGCCGGGTACGCGCGGCAGCACCGCCGGAAACAGGTCGGCCTGGATGCGCGCAGCCAGCGTGAGTTCGCTCTCCAGCTTCGCGCGCGCGACCTCCGCTTCCTTGTGCAGGGCCTGCAACCGCTCCCGCTCCTGCGCGGCCTGAATGGTGCGCTCGAAGAGGCGCGCGTTCTCGATGGCCGTCGCCGCCTGCAGGGCGAGCGTCGTGAGCAGCTTCAGTTCGGCCGCCGTGTAGGTCCCGGCCTGGCTGCAGCCGAGCGCCATCACCCCCGTCACCCGCTCACCGACCTTCAGCGGCGCGGCGATCAGGGCCCGGAGCGTCGTGTCGCTCACGGCCCGGCGCGCGTCGGCGTCCAGGTCGTTGACCACCTCGGCCACTCCTGTCTCCGCCACGGCGCCGACGATACCGTCGCCGCGGTGGAACTGCGACAGGCGAGCCATCTCCTCGCCGAAGCTGGCCACCGACGCGAGGGCTCCCGTCTCTTCGTCGAGCAGCAGGATCGTGCCGTCGGTGCCGGCGATCAGGTGGCGGGCCTCCTGCAGCGTGAGTTCCGCCACGCGCTCGACGTCGAGCAGCGCGGCCAGCTTCTCCGAGAAGCTGTAGATCAGGTTGATCTCGCGGTACAGGTGCAGGACTTCGGCGCCGAGGGCCTTGCGCTCGACTTCACGGGCCACGAGGTGGTCGAGCAGCGCCGCGACGGCGCGGGCCGGTTCCGGCCCCGACACCCAGCCGAGCGGCTGCTCCTCGTGCCGCACCGGGAACCGTGGCGCGCCATCGACGGCCTCGCCCTGCAGGATGCGGCCGTCGGCGTCCTCGATCGAGAGGGGAACCCCGAGGGCCCGCGCGACGGTGTCGACGAGGGCCCGGGCGTCCTGCTGGCGGCCGATGACGTGCTTGAGGGCGACGCGCGACATCAGAGTCCGAGCACCTCGCGTGCCTTGTCGAGCAGCGCATCGGGGTCGAACGGCTTGGTCATGTACAGGTCGGCGCCGACCTCCGCGCCCTTCTGCCGATCGAACTCCTGCCCCTTGGCCGTGAGCAGGACGATGTGCACGTCGTGCAGACCGAGTTCGTGCTTGGCGCGGCGGCAGACGTCGAATCCGCTCAGCTTCGGCATCATCACGTCGAGGAACACGAGGGCCGGACGCACTTCCTCGATCTTGGCGAGCGCCTCCTCGCCGTTGCTCGCCGTGATCAACTCGACGCCCTCGTCTTCGAGTTCCTCGAGGGTCTGCTGGATGAGGCTGCGCAGGTGCGCCTCATCGTCCACGATCAGGATGGTGCTCACACGTTCTCCAAAGCCCCCGACGGGGCGACTGAGGGACTACTGATAGACGAGGAACAGGACGTTCTCGAGGCCCTTCTCGAAGCGCAGCATGCGCACCGCGTGGGCACCCGGAGCCACGGCCTTGAACAGGATGATGTCGGGCTGCAGCGCAATCGCGCGCTCGACGATATCGTCGGCGCTGGCCTCCATGACGCTGTAGCCGCGCGTGGAGAGGACGTCGGTCAGGGTCTTCACCGTGGACGAGTCCTCGTCGAGCACCAGGACCCGCTTGTGTGATTTCTTCTGTTCGATCAACGCACCGACTTCCCGGAACAGCAGGTCGGTGTCGATCGGCTTGGTCAGGTAGCGGTCCACGCCCACGCGGTAACCGCGGTCGCGGTCCTGCACGATCGACAGGATGACGATCGGGATGTCCATCGTGACCGGGTCGTTCTTCAGCACCGCCGCGACGTCGAAGCCGTTCATGTCCGGCATCATCACGTCGAGGACGATGAGGTCGGGCCGCTCGGCACGCACCTTCGAGACAGCCTCCCGCCCGTTGACCGCCGTGCTCACCGCATAACCGGCTTCGGTGAACTCCTGGGTGAGCAGTTCGCGGATGTTGGCCTCGTCGTCGACCACCAGGATGCGCGGCACGCGGTCGGCCGTGCGCGGCGTGGTGACGGTGACCTGCTCGCGGAGCTGGCGGATCAGTGCGGCGAGTTCGACGGGCCCGGCCGCCGGCGGCGTCGCCGTGGCCGGTACCGCCTCGATGGGCAGGCTGAACGCGAACTCACTCCCCTGCCCGATCGCGCTCGTCACCCACACCCGCCCGCCGTGGTGCTCGACGATCTCCCTGCAGATGGGCAAGCCGAGGCCGGTACCTTTCGGCTTGTCGGTCAGCGTGTCGCCGACCTGCTTGAACCGCTCGAAGACCTTCGGCTGATCCGCCGGCGTGATGCCCATCCCGGTGTCCACGACACTGACGATGAGCTCGTGGCCCTGGCGCACGGCGCGGCACGTCACCGAGCCCGTATCGGTGAACTTGACCGCGTTCGAGATCAGGTTGATGACCACCTGCACGAGGCGATCGCGATCGCCTGTCACCAGCGGCAGATCCGCCGCGATGTCCTTCACCAGGCGCAGGCCCTTCTGGTCGAACAGCGACGACGTGGCGCTCGTGGCGTGCTCGATCACCTCGGCAACCGAGACGTCGCCCATGTGCCACTCGAGCTTGCCTGCCTCGATCTTGGCCAGGTCCAGGACGTCGTCGATCAGCTTGGTGAGCCGTTCGCCCTCGCTGACGACCACCTGGAGGTTGTCGCCCACCTGCTGGATCGTCTGCGCGACGCGGCGATCGTCGGTCGGCACGAGCGGGAAGATGCGGTCTTCGAGGCGCTTCTTGATGATCTTGGCAAAGCCGAGCACCGACGTGAGCGGCGTGCGCAGTTCGTGGCTCACCGTCGAGAGGAAGGCACTCTTGGCGGCGTCGGCCTCTTCCGCGGCCGTACGCGCCAGCTCGGCTTCCTCGAACAGTCGGCGGATTTCGTGTTCCTGCTCGTTCAGCTGCCGGTAGGCGCTCGCGTTGTCGAGCGCGACGCCCGCATACGAGGCGAGGCTCTGGAGCACGTTGAGATGGTGCTCGTCGTAGGCGCCCTTCTCGAAGCTCTGGATGGTGATCACCCCGAGGACGCGGTCCTTGGCCATCAGCGGGACGTAGATCACCGACTGCGGCGCGCGCGAGAGCGATCCGTCCTCGAGCGGGCGACGCTGGTCGTCGTACCTGGAGAGGTACTTGCCGTGCTCGGTCGCCATGTCGTTGATGATGATCGGCGCCCTGTGCTCGATGCACCACACGGGAAGCTGGTCGCGATTGCTCGTATCGCGCGTGTACGGCGCGTACCGCTTGCCGTCCTCGATCGCGAGGCGGTACTCGATCTCGTGCTGCTCGGGGTGATAGAGGCCGACGCCGAACACGTCGGCGTCCGCGAGCTGGTTCACGCGCTCGTAGAGCTTGCCGAAGATGGTGTCCATGTCGAGCGACGCGGTGATCTCGCGGCCGATCTCGCTCAGGAGTTCCACCTGCTTCTTGCCCTCGCCCTCGGTGGCCGCCAGTTGCTCGGCGGACTCGGCGCGCAGGCGGGCCTCGGCAAACGCGGCGCGCTCGCGCTCCTTGGCGACGGTTCGCTGCCGCACGAACCGGAGAACGCCCGTGAACAGCGCACCCGCGAGCAGCACCCAGAGGCCGTACGCCCACCAGGTGCGGTACCACGGTGGCAGGATGGCGAACGCGTACCGGGCCTCCTCGCTCTCCTGGCCGACCACGCTGCGCGCCCGCACGCGGAACGCGTACCGGCCGAAGGGCAGGTTCGTGAAGTCACGGCGCGACTCGCGAGTCCAGTCCGACCACTCGGTCTCCAGTCCATCGAGCCGCGTCTGGTACTCGGTGGCCGCCTCGTCGAAGTAGGTGGGCGCCGAGAACTCGAAGCGCAGCGCGTCGGTGCCGGCGGGCAGCCGCGGTGCAGCCCCGGGGGCCGCGCCGCCCCCGAAGAGCGAGCGGCCGTGGCCGGCAGTGACACGGCGGATCAGCGTCCCGAATGGCGGGGACACCATCGCCGCACGCGTCAGGTCGAAGCGCACGACGTTGTTGTTCCAGTCGAGCCAGGCCACGTTGTCGTCTTCGACATGGGCCGAGGCCGTCGCCAGGATACCGAAGCGCCCGAACAACGAACGATCGACGACCCATCCACCGGCGCCATCGCGCGTCAGCACGAAGGTGCCGCGACCGTAGTTGGCCAGGAGGCGTCCGCCGGGGGCCTGCACCAGGCCATATCCCGTGTAGAGCTTGTTGTACGGCAGCGCACTGAGGACGTCGTCCTTCACGAACCGGCCGGTCGCCGCGTCGTATCGGGTGATGCGATTCTCGAGCGGCGCGACGCCCGGATTCGCGAACAGGTCGGAGCCGATCCGGAGCACTGCGGCGCCTCCCGCCGACAGTCCGTCACTCTCGCCGAAGCGTCGGACCGCGAGATCGGGTCGCGGAGTGCCCGGCGATGGCGTGACCGCGGGCTTCAGGTTCAGGACGCCCGTGGCCGTCGTGCCAGCCCAGAGCGTCCCGTCGTCCTCCTCGGCCAGCGTCCGGACTTCGTCGGTGACACCGGCAATCAGGCCCTCGTCGACCCACCAATCGTCGACCCAGCGCAGCGAGCCCAGGCCGTTGAAGAAGCCCACCCAGAGGCGGGTCGGGTCCACGCGGGAACGCAGCAGCACCGACGACCGAAACGTGCCGTCGGTCCTGACGATGACGGGGAGGGCACGCGCGTCGCGCACCTCGTACAAGCCGTCCGAGCACGCCACGTAGAGACGCGTCCCTCCACCCGGCCTGGTGTCGGGCATCACCTCGAACCACCAGCACTGCGCCGTGGCGCCTGGCACCGGACGCAGCCGAGCGGGCAGGACTCCGTTGGATGGCTCGACCGTCGCCAGGCCGTTGTTGGACGCGAAGTACAGGCGCCCCTGGAAGCGGCGGGCCGCCGCGATACCGCCGACCGCATCCGACCGTCCCAGGGACGAGGCCGGCGAAGGGAACTCGATGCGCACGAGGCCCGACGCTCCGGCCGCCCAGATGCCGCCCTCGCGATCGGCCATCACGTAGTAGGTCTGCTTCCACGGCAGCCCGCTGGACTGGTCCATCGCCAGGAGTTGCCGACCATCGCTGTCGATGATGAACAGGCCGTCGCTCGTCGTGGCCAGGGCGAACGAGCCGTCCGGCAGCACGGTTCCGCGGTAGGGGCCTGAGCCCGCCAGTCTCCCGTCGATATCGGTCGAAAAGCGTGACAGTTCCCTGCCGTCGTAGAGGAACAGGCCGTCAGCGCGCGTGCCGACCAGCAGCCGTCTGTCGTCGTAGCGCAGGATGACCGGGTACACCTCACCGCGAAGCCGCTCCGTGCCAGGCAACGCACGGAGTGTGTCGCCGTCGAGCAGGTTCAACCCGTCTTCCGGCGTCGGGACGTACACGCGCCCGTCGACCTCCACCGCGCGGTTGAAGTACGAGCGGGGACGCACGGCGACCGTGAGCGCGCCGTCGCGCCAGCGGAAGATCGCGCGCTCGCTCTGGAACAGCACGCCCTGCGGCGTGGCCAGGGTGCGCCAGATGTCGGCGAAGTCCCGAACGTCGGCAGGCACCTGGTCCACGAGCGACACATACTTCAGCTCGCCGCTGCCATCCGCGGCCAGGTAGCCGAGGTCGCCGACGCTGCCGACGTAGATGACGCCCGCATCGTCTATGGCGAGCGACCGGACGGTCGTCAGGCCGGCGGTCTCGATCAGCCGCCAGGACACGCCGTCGTACTCCGCAACGCCCGCCGCGCTGCCCACATAGATCAGGCCGCGCTTGTCCTGCACCATTGCCCAGTTCTGCCCGTCGGCCGCGACCTCCGCTGGCCTGTAGATCCGCACGAAGGGCAGACCTTCCTCTGGGTGCCTCTGCGCGACGGTGGCCGTGCCCGCGGAGGGCTGGGATGCGGGCGGTGTAGCGACTGGGGAGGACGGCGAGGGCGCCGGCGCCTGTGCGACGCGCTCCGAAGCCGTTTGGGGATGGTGGGCGCGCGGCGAGGGCGACACCGCAAGGACGAGAGCAATCGCGAACGATAGGGCCACGCGTGTCGGCATGCAGTCGGGCTCCTGGAGACGCCACAGACCTCCGCGGAGCGTCCGGCGACAACAGATGAGTGTCGAGAGTCTAGCGTAACGGACGAGGTTTCACAGATGCTCGCCAGAATCCACTCCAGGAACCGTGTGACCCTGACAACGCCCGCCGCCGTCATCATTCGCAAGGGACGCGAGTCGGCGTGACGCGCCGCTGGCCAGGGTGTCCGGGCATCGAGCGACCATCGCGACGATCGGCTGAATCCCCGCTTCGCCGACCGGCGAGCTGGAGTCGGGGCCAGCGCGCCCATGCGCGCTGTCGGCTGCGAGAACTCGTCGTGGCGGCGCCTCTGTCCGGCGTCCGGATTGATACTATGGGGACACATGCATGAGCAGGATCAGCGGCGGAGCGTTCCCGGCAGGGCGACGCCCGATGCCGCCGCTCCGGGATGGACCCACATGACGACAAAGGCGAACCATGTACGGTGACGTGATGGGGCCGGTGATGGCGATCAGGCACCCGGACGGCTCCGTCTTCCGGTTCTCACGGCCATTCCAGGTCGGTCGCGCGGTCGAGTGTGACGTGCAGGTCGACGACCATCACGTGAGCCGCCGCCACCTCCTCGTCTCGTGTGCCGACGGACGCTGGTCGTTCACGGACCTCCAGAGCAGCAACGGCGTGTATCTCAACGGGGTGCGGACAGCCTCCGGCCCCATAGGCGAGGGGCTGACCCTGCACCTCGGCGGCACGGATGGCCCGCCTGTGACGTTGCGCCTGGAGCGACCCATGGCGCCCGCCGTGACGCGCGCACGGGAGGACGACGACGACCGCCCCGGCGAGACCGTCGTCGTGCGCAGCGCCGAGGAACGCTACTTCGGCAAGGCCTCGCCCGACGACAACGCCGGCCCGCGGACGATGATGATCCGCGCCGCATTCCAGAAGGTCCAGAAGCGCCAGAAGCAGCAGTACATGTACATGCTCGGCGCGCTGGCCCTGGTGGTGCTCGTGGCGGCCGGCTATGCGTGGTACGTGCACCAGCAACTGGCCCGCCAGCGCGAGCAGGCCGCCGACTTCTTCTACAGGATCAAGGAGACGGACGTCCGGATCGCGAGGGCCGAGCAGGCCATGGCCGCGTCGGGCAAGCCCATCGACCCGGCGCTCCGGCGCGATTACCTGGCTCGGCGGCGGGAGTCAGAGGCCAGCTACGAGAAGTTCCTGACGGGCCTGAAGGTGTACGGCCGCAACCTGACCGAGCAGGAGAAGCTGATCCTCAAGGTGACGCGGACGTTCGGCGAGTGCGAACTCATCGCCCCGGACGGCTACCTGCGGGAAGTGGACGCCTACATCCAGGGGTGGCTGCGCACCAAGCGCTTCTCGAACGCCGTCAACCGCGCCAGGGAGCGCGGCTATGCCCGTCACATCGTCCAGCAGTTCATGGACCAGGGCCTGCCGCCGGAGTTCTTCTACCTGGCGATGCAGGAGAGCGACTTCAACGCCCACGCGACAGGGCCGCCGACGCGCTTTGGCTACGCGAAGGGCATGTGGCAGTTCATCCCTGGCACCGGCAAGGACTACGGCCTGAAGATCGGGCCGCTGCAGCGGTCGGCGTCGTACGACTCCGCCGACGAACGCTACCACTGGGAGAAGGCGACCACGGCTGCCGCGCGCTACATCAAGACGATCTACGCAACCGACGCGCAGGCATCCGGCCTGCTGGTGATGGCCTCGTACAACTGGGGCGAGCGTCGGGTGGTGGACCTGATCAAGGGGATGCCCGACAACCCGCGCGACAGGAATTTCTGGAAGCTGCTCGAGCAGCACCGTCGACGGATCCCGAAGCAGACCTACGACTACGTGTTCAGCATCGTGTCGGCGGCGGCCATCGGCGAGAACCCGCGGCTCTTCGGGTTCGACTTCGACAACCCGCTGGCCGATGCCCTGCAGGGAAGGTCGGCGGATGCCGCGGCAGTCACCCGCCGCGGCGTCCCCGGAGTCGACGTCAGCGCGTGGCGGTGAAGGCGCACGGGCAGTCGGCAAAGCCCGTCGCCGTGCCCGTCCACCGCCGCAGCGTGGCGTCGAGGTCGCCGATGTAGGACAGACTCACCCGCGTGGTGCTGCCCGTCGGACCGACCTCGAGTCCAACCAGCGACAGTTGCCGCGGGTTGGTGGCATTGCCGAGTCCCGCACGCGACTGGACGAGCGCGGGATCCGAGATGGTGGCGATGACCGACGACTGCGTCTGGCTCAGCGTCATGGCGTGCCGGAACGCGCCGTTCTGGAGCCCGAGTCGGTTGTCACTGGTCTGGACGACGACCGTCCAGGCGCCCGTCACCGCGCCAATCGCGACTTCGAGCTGATCCACGGCCGTCACGCCCACGCTGTCCTTCGTGAACGCCTTGACGATGAACCGACCCGTGTTGTTGAACACGTGCGTGGTGGCGGTGCCGATGGCCGGCCCCGAACCGTCGCCGAAGTCCCACGTGTAGGTGAACGGCGGCGTGCCGCCGGCGGGCGGCGCGACGTGCTGGAACGTGAAGACCGTTGCGGAGAGCAGGCCGGCGCCCGACGGCGACACGGTGAAGTCCTCGGTGCGCAGGTCGGCAGCCACGGTTGTCGTCGCGGCAGGAGGCGTCGGCTCGACCGTTGTGGTCGGCGGCGGCGCGTCGCTCTTGAGCAGCAGCAGCTCGGGGAAGCCCAGAGGGCTGCCCGGGCAGTCGCGCAGCGTGGCGCCACCAGTCCATCGCAGCAGCTGGCTGGTGATCTGGCCGGAGAACTCACGCTCGGCCGTGCACCCGGCGCTTGTCGTCGTCAGGCGACCGCTGAACTGGCCGTTGTCGGGCGTGCCCGTCAGCTGGCCGTTGACCTCACCTGTGGTGCCATTGCCCGTCTTGTAGAGACCGAACACGGTGTAGCGTTCGGATCCTGGTGCGGTGGCGCCAGGCACCCGGTCGAAGAACAGTGACAGGTCGGCCGGCACCGTCGGCGCCGCATTGAAGGCCACGTACCGGCGTGCCGGCACCACCGACGTCGTCGTCGTCGTGGGGGTCGCCACGGTGACCGTGCCAGGGCCCACGGGGTTCTTGGACTCGCAGCCGACGAGCCACGCCGACAGCAGGGCACCGGTTGCGATCAGCGGGAGCAGTGTGCGCATGAGCGATCGCCTCAGAAAGACCAATCCAGGCCGACGACAGGAACGAACTTGTCATGGAGGCCGTTGTCCCGAAGCGTGGCCAGGGCGCCGAGCGACAGGAGGAAGCTGCCCTTCAAGTTCAGTTTCAGGCCGGGCGCGAGGGTCAACTTGTTGATCCCCTGGTCGAGCGCGACGAGCGACTCGACCGAGGTGACGCCGAGCGCGCCGAGTGCGCTGCCCGGTGCGGGCGTTTCCGTGCGCACGCCCACCCGTCCGCCTCCCAGGATGTGGCGCCCCAGGATGTCGACGAGCAGCGTGAGCTTGGGCGCCGCGGTGAACTCGAAGCCTCCCGCGTACTGGAACTGGTGTCGAGCCGACACCGATCCGCGACCGAGGTCGTCGGTGATGGCGCTCAGTCCGTCACTCCAGTACTCGAACCCGACCTCGGCGTGCGGACGGAAACTGCCCTTCCCGCTCGAGTACACACCCGACACGAGCGCCCGCGTCACGCCGAGCCCCCGGAAGTTGTCGCGGTCGCCCGTGGGCAACCGGAGCGTCCCGACGAGGGCAAAGCCGCCCGGATCGGGCGGCCCCTCCCCGAACGACGTGAGTCGGTACTTGCCTGTCAGGGCGATGTCGCCGAGCCCGGTCGACGTCCCGCTGCCCTCCACGAGCGTGACCACCTGCTGGTTCCCGTCTTCCTCCCACGAGATCCCATCCACGGTCGTGCGGACCAGGGGAACGCTCGCCGACAGGTCGAACCTGTCCGTGACGCCCACCGACGTGGAGAGCAGGAACGTCTCGGACTGCACCACCAGACTGCCGTAGCCGCGCCGCGCCACCAGGGGTGAGGTGGCCGACAGGGTCCGAAGCGACAGGCGGTCCATCGACTTGTCGTCGAGCCGCTCGTACGTCGAAGCCATCACCGAGGCGTACACGGCGACCTTGCCCTCCCCCGACGTCAGCACGCGATGGGAGAAGGACGGGCCGAACGCAGGAGGCCTGACGCACCCGCAGGCCCGTGTCCGGATCGATCTTGTAGATGAAGCCCGGCGACGCGGTGACCAGGGGCGTCGTGCCGATTTCCAGGGTCGTCGCCAGCGCCATCGCTTCGGCCACGGAGGCAGACCCTGCCGTGCGCGTCAGCATGTCGAGCGTCTGGGCGAGGGTGAGACCTTCGATGGGAGCCGGGTCGGTGGACTGGGTGGGCGCGGGCGACTGAGCGGCCGCGGGGCCACAGCACGCGATGACCAGCACCGCGATCCTGAACGCCTGACCAGTCACGCGCATCGACAAGCTCCCAGCATGAAGAACGACACTGACGTGACCACGCACTTGGCGTCCCTCCCGCGGGCGTTCGGCAATCGGGTTCGGTATGGGTCGCGGGTGTTGTATCGCATTGATTGGTGGGTAAGTCAACGTCTTTCCCCGACATCCATGACGTCGGAGCGACGTCACGACCGCGACGAGGGCACATTCCGGCAACCGCCGCGTGCTGCCCGGTCGTGGCGCTAACGCGGCTGACGAGGCAGCGAGAGCCTGTAGAAGGCGAACCGCTGGTCGCGCACGTGCCACTCGCGCGACAACGTGGACGGAACGCTGCCGAGTGCCGTCTCGCAGTACTGTCGCTGTATCGGGTCGGCAACGTTGCACCAATAGTTCCAGTGCACGTACACGCCGCCGGCGTACCGCCGGCCGACGTAGTCGACATGCCGGGGATTCACCGTCGCCAACGACATCTGGCCCGCGTTGACGCCCCACACGTGGAACATCGCCGGATTCTGGGTCAGCACGTAGGCGTTGGCCGGCAGCGTGGACGCGAAAGCCTGGGCGAACGCCACGTCGGCTCGCGCCGCCCACGCCTCCTCTGTCGTCGCCCGCACAGTCGGGGTGTACCAGAGGAACTGGAAGAGTACGCCAGCGGTCACCGCACGCCTGGCCGGTGCCTCACCCATCCACGTCGAGAGCCATCGCACCAGCCGCGCCGCACCGATCCCGCCCAGCACGGCTATCGGCGGATAGGTCAGCACCGAGTACCGCACGTCGGCGCCGTAGTTGTAGCTGCCGGCATAGAACAGCAGGTCGATCCCGAAGAACGCGAAGAAGTACACGAGCAGCGCGACGCGCTCGACCAGCCACCCGCGCCCCGCGAGGCCGAACACCGCCAGGACCGTGTACGCCACGGGGAAGCGGGGGTCGCCGAGGTAGAAGGGCCCGTTGACGCGCAGGTTCGGCCACAGGTACTCGATCGACAGCCGCGCGCCGCTCGTGCCCCACCCGTCGTTCCGCACGGCGAACAGGTGCGCGACGTGCACGGCGAGCAGCAGGAACGTCAGCAGTCCGGCCCAGACGAGGCGAGGAGCGCCGACGTGCGCCCCGCCACCGCGGCGCCACGCCAGGATCGCCACGACGCCAGCCATCAGCAGGCTCTCGGGCCTGAACTGGACGGCCCAGGCCGTCAACGCCGCAGCCCCCGCCAGCGAGAGCACGCCGGGCGACCGGCACGCCTGGACCACGCCCACGAGCGCCGCCACGATCGCCAGCGATGCCATCGGCTCGACTGCCGCCGTCGCCGACCAGATCAGCTGATGCGGCGTGAGGGCGATCAGCAGCGCCGCAAACCGCGCGCCGAGGCGATCGCCGAACAGCAGCAGCGCCAGGAGGTACACGGCGCAGACAGTGGCCGCCGCCGTCGCCGCGTTGAGCGCATGGGCCACGCCAGGCCGTACGCCCACGACGCGGTAGGCCAGGCTCAGCACGTGCGGATAGGCGTACGGCTGCTTGTTGTACTCCGCCGACCAGCACTGCAACTGCCCGTACTCCACGGTCCCGTCGTTGCACATCTGCGCCCGCTTGAGGTCCGAGAGGTTGCGCGCGATGCCCTGGTAGATCTGCTCGTCGTAGAAGATGCGGTTGGTGCGCGGCGCCACGGCCATCGTGAGCACGAGCGCGACGACGGCCAGCGCCGCCATTGTCAGGCGGTCTGGCCACTCGAGGTCGCGCCAGGCGTCGCGCGCGATCCGGGCTCCTCCCGCGATGGCGATGGCCACGCAGAGCTCCAGTGACCAGAACTGCAGACTGGTGAGCTGCGTTCGCAGGACCACCGGCGGGACGATCGCCAGCCACACCCCGACCCCCGACAGGGCCAGGACCCACGCGCCCAGCCCTGCCCACAGCAGGCGGCGCCCGGGCCCGGGCGTGGCGACAAACGGCTCGGTCACGACAGGGCACCCGCCGCGTGCGCGGCCGACACCACAGGCAGGCTGCCAGGTCGCTCGATGCAGTAGCCGCCGATGGCCAGCGCATCGGCGCCGGATCGCAGGAAGACGTCCACCGCCTCGGCCGGCGTACAGACGAGAGGCTCACCGTGGATGTTCATGCTCGTGTTCAGCACCGCGCCGATGCCCCACCGCGCGCGCGCCTCGCGGAGGACGCCGGCAAACGCGCTGCGCTCGGCGTCGGGCACGAACTGCGGTCGGCACGTGCCGTCGACGCTGATGACGCCGGCCAGCCGGTCGCGGTACTCCGACCGCACGTCGTAGGCCATCGTCATCGCGCGGTTGCCGTCCTGCTTCCAGTCGGCGAGTACCCGTGGCGCCTCGCTCTCGAGCAGCGTCGGACAGAACGGCTGATACCACACGCGACGCTTGAGCACGAGGTTCAACCTGTCGCGGATCTCCACGCGATCGGGTCGCGCCAGCACGCTGCGATGGCCGAGCGCCCGCGGGCCGTACTCCATGCGCCCCTGGCACCACAGCACGACACGCCCGGCCGCGAGCAGATCGGAGACCCGGCCCGGCAGGTCCGGCTCGGGGACGGGCTCGAGGGACGCACGGCCCAGCGCGGCGCGAATCTCGCCGTCCTCGCAGTCGGGTCCGAGCCCGAGGTCGTGCAGGTCGAGTTCCACCCGCTGCCCACCCTGCGTGGCCGCGACGACAGCGGCGCCCAGCGCCAGGCCGCCGTCGCCCATGTGCGGAAACACGTAGATGTCGTCGACGGCCGGATCCAGGCGGACCCGGCGCGTCGCCTTGACGTTGGAGACCACGCCGCCCGCCAGCGCCACGCGCGAGGACCCGGTCAGCCGCACGGCGTCGCGCACGAGATCGGACGACACGCGCTCGACGACGCGCTGCGCGAGGTAGGCGAACTGCTCGTTGGCGTAGCGCCACTGGATGGCCGCCAGTGCCCCCTTCAACGCATGCCCCGCGCGCGCGGTGCGGATGACGCCGTCCCGGACGCCGATGAGCGCCAGCATGGGATTGTCCGCATCGGGGATGGGCGCGGCGTAGTCGGCCAGCGCCATCACCTTGCCCTCGTCCTCCAGTTCGCGCATGTTCAACAGCGTCGTCACGTGCTCGAAGAGGATCCCCAGCGACGCGCGCGCCGGCGAGGCGGCCACCCGCTCGAGCCTGCCGCCCCGAAACGTGGAGATCGTCGACGACAGCCCGTCGCCGAGACCGTCGATCGTCACAACGGCGCAGTCGTCGAAGCCCGAGGCCCATGCCGCGGCGGCCGCGTGCGCCTGGTGGTGGTCCACCAGGTGCAGCGCCGCATGGCCCAGGCCGTGCCTGGTCAGCGTCCGGCGGAGCGCGGCGCGGCTCAGCGCCCGCGACACCGCGTTGGGGGACCACTCGGTGAGGCGATACTTGGCCGCGCGCGTCAGCGTCGACAGCGCCCCCGGCGGGGCCTTGCGGCGGCGGACGGCGTAGTGCCGCTCGCGGCTCGCCGGCCACCATCGCCCCAGCGTCTTGGCCGGGTCGGATGTCGACACGGCCACGACATCCACATCGGCCGCGTCGAGGCCTGCGGTCTGGAGACACACGGCGATCGAACGTGTGGGAAACCGCACCTCGAGCTTGCGCCGCGTGAAGCGCTCCTCGTTGACGGCGCCGGCCAGGTGCCCACCGGCAATCAACGCCGCACCGGAATCGTGGCCATCCCAGAGTCCAAGTACGTTCACGGCCGGCTCGGGTCGCGGGGACACACGGTCAGAAGAACAGGTACTTCACGAGCGAGTAGCCGTAGCGCGGGGCGCTGCGCCAGACGCGGATGTGGGACGTGCCGTGCGTGCGCCGGTGCTCGTGGCTCGGGACCTCGGCCATCCGGTGCCCCTGGCGCAGAGTCTTGATGATCATCTCCTGCTCGATCGTCGTCAGGTCCTCGCGCAGGTCGAGCCCGGCCAGCACGGACGTCCTGATCGCGCGGAAGCCGTTCTGCGAGTCACTCAAGCGGCACCCGAACCGCCAGTTGATGCACGCCGTGATGAACGAACTCCCGGCCAGCCGGAAGAACTCGTCGAACCCCCCGTGCAGTTCGCTCGACCCGCCGCGCAGCCGCGAGGCAGACACGTGATCGGCCGTGTCGTCGAGAATCGGCCCCACGAGCAGCGGGATGTCCTCGGGGTCGTGCGACCCGTCGGCGTCGAGGAACACGGTGATGGGCGTGCGGATGTGGGGAACGGCGCGGCGCAGGGCCTCGCCCTTCCCACGCCCCCCATCGGGCAGCACCACGGCGCCGACACTCGCGGCGACCTCCGCGGTCCCGTCGGTGGACGCCCCGACGACGCAGATGATGGTCCCGGCGTAGCGCCGCGTGCGGTGCACGATCTCGCCCAGGCTCGGCGCTTCCTGCTTGGCGGCGATCACGGCCGACACGTCGGTGGCGACGTGATGGGCCACGGCCCGATCGAGCTGCGCCTGGACCTCGGCGTCGCCGTAGCAGGTGACGTTCACCGTGCGTGCTCCGTCGCGGCCGGCGGCGTGGCGGGCACGCGCGGGTCGCCAGTCCCCGGCGCGCGCAGCCGCCCCGCCAGCACGTTGCCGAGGATGCTCTGGTAGGCCTCACACGCCGTCCAGCACTGAGGGCACTGCCCCTGCCAGATCTCGCGCTGCACCCCCATCGTCTCCGCCGCGGACCAGATTGGCGCGAGGCGCATGCCTGTGTCGCGCAGCCGGCCGAGAGGTCGGGCGTAGGTGATGCACGGATACACCACGCCCCATGGATCGATGAAGCAGCTCGCACGCAGCGCGTGGCACGGCATCGGGGTGCGCCCCGTCGTCAGGTACCGATCGAGGTAACGGAGGTACACGTGCTCGACCAGTTGCTGGGCGGACCGCGGTACGCCACGACGGTCGCGGTAGACCTGCAGTTCCCGCCGCACGGCAGCCGCATCGGGCCTGACACCCTCGAGGCCGTCGTTGCCGTAGTAATGCCCCGACACCTGCGCCACGTTCAGGTGCACGTCGTCGATGGTCAGGCCTGGACACTCCCGGGCACACGCGTCCAACGTCTCGGCGAAGCGGCCGACGTTGTACGACGACAGCGTGACGCCGAACACCGTGGTGACCCCGGGGATGCGCCGGAGCGCCCTGAACGTCGCGATCTGTCGGCGGAACCCGCCCGGGATCCCGCGGATGGCGTCGTTGAGCGCCTCGTCGCCATCGAGGCTCACCGTCACGATGGTGCGTGCCGGTCCGCGGCCGGCGATGCGGCTGACAGCCGACACGATGCGGTCGGTGAGGAAGCCGTTGGTCGGAAAGTGCAGGAGCGCGAGGCGCGGCCAGCCGTCGACGACCGCGTCGAGGATCGCCTCGATGTCGGCGCGCAGGAAGATCTCGCCGCCCGTGAGGTCGACCCAGGTGACGTGGGGGTTGCGCTCCACGAGCGCGACGATCTCATCGGTCGTGAGTTCGTCCGTGGGCTTGCGCTGCCAGATGTTGCAGGTCCGGCAGCGGTACTGGCACCAGTACGTCAGGCACAGGTTCAGCTTCGCCGGCGCCGACGGCCTCGTCAACGTGGTCCCGAGCAGCGCGGTGCCGAGATGCGCCGTCCGCCGCCAGGCGTCCACGACGGGCAGCACCGTCAAGGCGCTCCCTCGCGGTGCACGGCTACTTGACGTAGATGATCTGGATGATCTCCCACGCTTCCGTCTCTCGAACACGCTTGAGCAGGAATGTCGACTCCTTGTGCTCGACCGGCTTCTGCTTGCCGCCCGCCTTGAACACGTGCTCGATCTTCACGTCCACGATGGCCTTCACCTGTCCACGCTCGACGTCCAGATCCTCGAACTTGGGATCGCCGCCGAAGGTGTACTTGACCGACTTCAGGTCCTTGAACTCGAGTGCGTGGCGCTTGGCGTTCACGCCCGGCTGCAACTGGCGCATCTTGGCCAGGTCCATCCGGGTGTAGGCGTCCTTGTACGCGTTCAACACACGGGTGATGTCGGCGCGGGCAATCTTCTCGGCTTCTTCCTTGTTGCCCTCGGGCGCCACCGGACGCGGCGGCAGCGGCGCCTCCGCCACAGGAGCCCGCGGCACGGGCGGGGGCATCGTGGCCGAGGCCGTGGGCGGCGGGGCGGGCGGGCTCGCGGGGGCGGCGGGCGGGGCCGGCGACACCACGGGCGTCGCGCCCGGCGGGGGCGCGACGGGTACGGGACCAGGGGCCGGCGGGGACGGCCGCGACCCGAGGCCGCTCCCTGGGCGTGGCCCCTCAGCCACCGTCGTCGCGGGCTGCCTCTCCGGGGCAGGTCCCTCGCCCTTGACCATCACGGCGCCGCAGGTACGGGGCCCGGTCATGTTCGCGGTGCCGTCGGCCGCGCAGTCGCCGGTGAACGACTGCACCCGGTACCCCTCGTCGGCCATCACGTCGAGCCGCACGATCTCGCCCTCGGCGACATCGAGGGTGCAGTTCTGGCCGCGCGTGCCGCACTGGTGCCCCTTCAGCGTCACGATCGTGCCGTTCTGCGGCGGCGTGAGCGTGAGGGGCCACATGCGTCCGCCAGAAACCGTGGGGACGCCTTCTCCGTCGACGCCGGGCACCCGCTCGAACCGCGCGCCGCAGGTCCGCGGCGCGTCCATCAGCACGCGGCCGCCGGGCGCGCAATCGCCCGTGTACTGCGCGAGGGTGTAGCCCTCGTCGGGCTCGCCGCGCAATTCGACGACCTCGCCCTCCGTCGTCGTCGCGCTGCAGGCGGATCCATCGGTACCGCAGTTGATCCCGCTGCCGACCAGCGTCCCGCCGCTGGGCCTGTCGACGGTCAGGGTCGGCCCCCCGCCTCCGCCGCCCGTCAGCCATGCGGCTGCCACGGCCGCGAGGACGAGCACGCCGAGCAGCAACCCGGCCATCATGACGGGCTGGAGGGCGTCGAACCCCTTGCCTCGCTTCGATGCTGTCGATCCGGCGCTCGTCATGACCGGACGGACGCCTCGGGCGCCTCACCGACGGTGGTCGCGATCACATGCCTGTTCATGGTCGGAATTTGGCCGGATAGTAGCATGGATGCCTGCGCGGGCCTGTTTGAATTCCGGCACTCGCTGACGTATGGTAAGTCACTCGCCCTAGATAGCCTGGAGACTCCTTCCACCGGGCGCGCTGGAGTGCCGCGAGCCATGCTGCAGCCGGGAACGCACATCGGGCGCTACGAGATCCAGCGAAAGCTGGCGCGCGGCGGCATGGGCGTGGTGTACGTCGCCCACGACCCGGTGCTCGGGCGCATGGTCGCGCTCAAGGTCTTCCAGAGCGACCTCGATCTGCCAGACGCCGCCGAGCGGTTCGCGCGGGAGGCTCGCGCCGCGGCGTCGCTCAACCACACCAACATCGTCACCATCTACGACTTCGGTGAGGTCGCGTCCCAACCCTACATCGTCATGGAGTACATCCAGGGCGAGACGCTGGCCGACATCATCCGGCGCCGGACACCGGTGCCGGTGGCCGAAAAGATCCGCTGGCTCGAGGAGGTGTGCGCGGGCGCCGCCTCGGCCCACAAGATGGACGTCATCCATCGCGACATCAAACCGGGCAACCTGATCATCGATCAGACGGGCCGACTGAAGATCCTCGACTTCGGGATCGCCAAGATCGTCAACAGCCTCGGCGCCGCCGCGACGGCCGTGATCGGCACGCCCGGCTACATGGCGCCGGAGCAGCTGCTCGGGCGCGGGACGGATGCCCGCACGGACGTCTTCTCCATCGGCATCGTCGCCTTCGAACTCCTCACGTACGAAGAGGCCTTCGCCGGCGACTCGTTCACCGCCGTCACCCACCGCGTCATCAACGAGGACGTCCGGCACCTGTCGGAACTCGTGCCCGACGCACCGACTGAGCTGTCTGCCGTCATCGAACGGGCGCTGCAGAAGAATCCGGCCGAGCGCTTCCAGACAGCCGAATCGCTGCGGCAGGCTTTCAGTCGCGTGAGGCGGCAGCTCGAGACGGCCGTGGCGGACGAACCCTCGCCCGAGGTCACCCTCGAGGTCCCCCGCGCGACGCTTGCTCGCCGGGCCGACCCGGGGAGGGCGAACTCGCCGGCCATCGGCTCCCTGCGATCCACGCCGCCACCCGATCCGGTCGCCGAGCGGGACGCCGCGATCCGGGAGCGCACGGCGCGGTTGCAGTCCGTTCTCGAACGGGGGCAGGCGTACCTGCAGAACGGCGAACTCGATCGGGCGCGGGACGCGAGCGCGGAAGCCCTGGCCATGGACGGCACCAATGCCGCCGCGGTCGCCCTCCAGCAACGGGTGTCCACCGCCGTCGGACGGCAGCGCGCGGCGGCCGTGGTCGCCGACGCGGAGGGCGAGCTGGCACGCGGTGCGCTCACACGGTGCCAGGAGTTGCTGGAGGAGGCCCGACATCTGGACCCAGACGCCCCCATCGGCCGGCTCAAGCGAGACCTGCGACTCGCCCGCGTCGAGCAGGAACGTCTGCGTCTGCGGTCCGAGACGAGGAACCGCACCATCGCGGCGGCACGGGCTGCCCTCGATCGGGGCGATGTCGAGGGCGCACTGGCCCTGGCGCGCGAGGCGCTGACCCTCGACCCGGGTTCCGAGGACGCGCGAGGGATCGAGACAGCCGCGCTGCGGCGGATCGAGGAAACGACGGGGTCCGGCACCGCCGAGCGGCGGGTGGACGACCTGCCGGACGAACGCACCGTCATCGCGCTGCCGCGGCCATCGACCCGACGGCCCACCGCCGTTCCGGCGGACACGGCGCGCGCCAGGACTGACGACGTCGACCTCCCTCACGCGCACCCGACGGGGCCGGTCGCGCCGCCATTGCCCATCGCCGGCACAGTCACGACGCCTGCCGGGCAGGTCACTCCGACACCAGCGCGGCCACACTGGGCCGATCGGTGGCGCACGGCAGTTGCCGCGGCGCGGGACACCGTCCGGGCGCTCCCGCGACGACAACTGCAGGTCGGACTCGGCATCGCCCTCGTGATCCTCGTCGGCGCCGGCGCCGTCGCCACGCTCCTGCGCCGCGCGCCCGCCCCGGTGCCGGTGGGCATCCTCGTGATCGAGGCGGTGCCATGGGCGCAGGTCAGCGCCATCACGGGGCCCGACGGCCGCAACCACCTTGCGGCGCCAGTCGCGACCCCCGTATCGCAGAGCCTGCCGACAGGCACCTACACCGTCGTGCTGACCGGTCCGCCGCCGGCCTCCGAGCCGCGGACGCTGTCGGTCGACGTCGGCGGCGACGGCGTCACCGTCGCGCCCGCCGCACGCTTCCCGTCACCCACGGGCGAGTCCTACTTCCAGCGCGTCGTGGGCGAGGACGCCGTCGCCCCGGCGCCGGTCGCCGCGCCGCCCACGTCCGGAGGCGGCGCGCCATGATGTCCGGGACGCGGGTCGCCGTGACGAAGGTCGCCGTCCTCCTCGCACTCGCGCTGGCCGTGGTGCCGGCGTGGGCGCAGCGGGAAGACGACGCCGCATTCAAGGCCGGCATCGAGGCCCGCAAGCGCAGCCGCTGGCGAGAGGCCGCCGATCAGATGCAGCAGGCCATTCAGGCCGACCCGAAGGAGTCGACTCGAAAGGTCGGCAGGAACTTCATCGGGGCTGGCGGCGTCGAGTACCTGCCCTATTTCTTCCTCGGCGAGGCGTATTTCAAGCTCGACGACTGCCCCCGGGCCGTCGTCGCCTGGGCGACATCCGATCAGCAGGGCGTCGTGCGGAGCCGCGCCGAGTACTACGGGACCTGCGGAAGGGGTACGACGCCTGCGCGGCGGCCGGCATCCTGCTTCCGGGGCGATTCGAGCCCACGCTGGCGCGATCGACGCCAGCAGCTCTCCGACGTCACCGAGTTGGCCACCAGGGTGAAGAACCTGCGCGACTCCAATCTGGACGTCTGGCGGTCGAACCCCGGGTTCGATGCGCAGTACAAGCGGGCTGCCAGCGAGCATCAGGCCGCGCGCAAGCAACTCGACTCGGCGCGCCAGAGCCGCCTCGAACGCGACTTCACCCAGGTGGCGCAGGCCGCCGACCGGGCTGGCGAGCTGTTCCGGGCGCTGGAGGCTGAACTCACGAAGGCCGTCGAGCGCGGCGGCGCCCTGATGAGTGACGCCCGCAACCTCAAGGCCCTCGTGACAACGGCCCTGAAGCTCGACGAGCAGATCGAGCCCCGCAGTCGGTACCTGACGCCGCCGCTCGTCGCCCAGCGTCTCGACGGCCGGAAGAAGCTCGAATCGGCCCGCGACCAGCTCGCGGCGCGCGCGCCCACCGAGGCCGGCCTCGCAGCCGCACGCGCGTCGGCCATCAGCGGGCGTGACGCACTCGAACAGGTCCTCCGCACCGTGGAGGGCCTCGAGAAGCGCGAGGCGAAACAGCGCATCGACGTGGCGCAGGCTGCGGCAGCCGAGACCTTCCTGAAGGTCACCAACGAGTTCCAGACCATCCAGTCGCTGATGGACTCGAAGCGCACGCCGGTGGGTGCAGACGTCCTCGAGCGCCGCGATGCCGCTGTCAAGCAGTTCGAGAGCCTGAAGCGCCGGCTCGGCAACGCCGTCCGCAACCAGCAGCCTCGCGACATCGACACCGCCCGGGAACAGGCCGAGCAGCTGCTCGTCGACCTGCGGGCCATCGAGTCGGTCTTCGGACCCGTGACCCTCGTGGATCGCGGTGTCCCCCAGTGGCTGCAGTCTGGCGCGACGCTGTTCTTCCAGGGCGACTACACGAAGGCACTCGACGTGCTCGAGGCCGGCGACCCCGGAAGCACCACGGTGCCGCAGCACCTGCACCTGCTTCGCGCGGCCGCAAACCACGCCCTCTACGTGCGTTCGGGTGAACGCGACACGGCACGGCTCGAGAAGGCCGTCGCCGAAGTCAGACGCTGCAAGGCCATCGACGCCGCCTTCTCGCCAGACCGCGCGGCGTTCTCGCCACGATTCATCGAGTTCTACCAGTCCGACGGCGCCGCGTCGTCGTCGGAGGCGCAGCCCGATCGCTGACGACGTCGCCGGAGGTGTCCGGCCGCGCGCAACACGTAAGTAACGGATTCTCTGACAGTTGCGTTGACAAGCCTCCACCGCGCCGGTAACCTGACGCGGCTCGACGTCAATCGACACGCCCCCTCGACAAGGAGCGACATCCGATGGATGGACGCGGCGACATCCAGTCGCTTCTGGTGCTCAGGAAGCTCACGCGGGCGATTGCCGACACGGCACGCGCGCAGATGGTCGACTACCTCACCGTGCTTGCGCCCCTCACGCGTCCCAGGACCGTGCTCGGCGATCACATCCACGGCAGCACCAAGGAAGGCGCCCCGAAGGCCGACAAGGCCTTCAAGGAACTGCAGGCACTCTACGCGACGGTCGCCGCCACCAGGCCGTTCAACCTGGCGCCGGAGTTGACCTCACCCCTCAACTTCGCGGGGGTGGGCCTCGACATCACGCCCGTGGACTACGCCCACGTCATCGGCTCGGGTCCCGACGCACGCACCGTCATGGTCCGCAGCCCGTTGACGTGGACCCTCAGTTACGCCGGCTTCGCGCCGTCGCGCGTGCCGGACATGCTCGCGGCGCGCCCCAGGCCCACCGACGGCCTCCAGCAGTTCGTGCTCGCGGGCCTCCTGCTGCGCGTCGTCATCGACAACATGCCCGGCCTCCCGGCGATGTGCGAGGCGCTGCACTTCCCGTTGACGACCACGACCACGGCAGCGACGGGCTCGCTGCCGTTGACGCGCATCGGCCTGGATATCGGCACGTCCCTGCCGCCTGACGACGTGATCCTCGAGAGCGTCGCCTTGACGGGCATGGACACCTTCGAGGAGGTCGTGAAGATCGAGGACCTCCCGGAGCACGCCGATCCGCTGCGCGATCGGCTGCTGGCGCTCGCCCGGCAGCACGCGCCCGGTCTGCTCTGACCAGCGCACCGCTGCGAGGGTCGGGCCGGGACAGCCGGCCCGACGTGTCCCTCACCGGGCCTGCGGACGATAGAACCAGAAAGTGCCCGTGACGACGGCGTGCACGGTGGCCGCTCCCGACGCGTAGGTGGTGCTGGTGAGGTGGAGTACGCTGCGGGTCACTGGCCCGCCGTCCGGGACGTTCTGCTCCAGCACCGTCACCCGGCCATCCGTGCCGATGGATTCGACGATCGCCGTGTGGTGCGGCCGGCTTTCCACACGGGACTCGGACTCGCTCGAGCCGTCCGGATGCTCGGTGCTGCTCTCCAGTTCGAGGTGGTAGTCGCGCATCTGGATGATGTCGCCTGCCTGGAGATGGGTGCGCGCCACCGCCGCCCCCCAGACGTAGTCCGCGTCGGGCGCGACCCGACCGAAGTCGGCGGCGCTCTTCGCGCCTGCATGCCGCAGGGCGTCGTCCGCGAGGGTGAAGCACTCACCGTTGCCGTGCACCTGCCCACGGCGCTGCCGCGCGAACGAGACGACACGGTCGGCGAGCGACTGCTCGGCGCCACCCTTCGACGCGCCCTTCGCGTCGAGGCCAATCGGGCCAGGCGTCGGCGTGTCGAGTCGGGACATCGTGCCGTGGTCCAGTCCGGTGCTGCCCCACGGTCCTGGTGAGGGACCGGGGTGTGGGTCAGTTCCCATGCGCGGCTCCGTGGTGGGCGCGACACGCGCCCGTACTCTCCTGAACGTCGCGGCGCACGCGATAGCACGACCGCATCGACGAGCCGATGACAATCACGACAGCAGGTCCGTCGAGGGACTGGCGATCGAGGCTGGCCAGACCAGCCTGACGGCGTCGCGGTCCTTGAACCCAATCACGGGCATGAGGCCCCGCGACTGCAGTGCGGTGACGGCCGTGTCGGTCAGGGCAATCTCGGCCGACGGCTGGAGCGCGGGCCCCTCGTCGGTGGCAAACACGAAGGCCGGGAGTCGTTCGATCGACCCGGCTGCCGTGGGATCACCTTCCGGGTCGAGTGCGCGGGCCACGGCCACGCCGTATGCGAAGGCCGCGTTGCCCCACAGGAACGACTCGTGCTCCGGGCGTGCCGGCTGCTCCTCGAACTCGAAGGCCGTGATGGCGTCGGTACGCTTGCCATACGGCAGCCGCAACAGGAAACGGGGCAGCGCGAGCCCCACATGCGAGGCGGCCGACCGGGATCGCAGGGCCTGCCACCTGACGTCGTCGTCGGACGCCAGCGGCGCCCAGCCTCTGGGATCGGGCTGCGCGGCCAGGGACGTCGCCCCGAGCAGCGCGGGTGACGCGCCCGCGATGAACGGCGCGCCGAGCGCGGACGCCAGCGCGCCGAGGTCTCCCAGCACCGCGACGTCCTCGACGGACGGGCCAAACACGAAGTTGCCGACCAGCGCCGTGAACCGGTGCCCGTCTCCGCTCGTCGACTCGCGCTCGACGAGCCGGCGCCAGAGCTCGCCGTCGCGGGCGGCGGCCAGTGCGAGTTCCGCACGCGTGACGTGGAGCGCGAGGAGTTCCAGGGACTCGCCGAGTTCGAGCGTGGACACGAGCCACTGGAGCCCGCGCCACGCCGCCTCGACAGCCTGGAACGCCGGATCGTGCAGCACCGCGCGCATCATGTCGGTCATGGCCGCGTCGACGGCCGACAGCAACTGCGGCGGTTGCGGGTTCGGCGCCGGCACGATGTGGGGTGCGATGGCCTGACGGATCAGCGCGTCGATCGCGCTGGCAGCTGCCGGCGGCGCGGCGGCCGGGCCCGCACTCGGGGTCGCACTTCCGGCGGTGCCGAGCAGCCGTTCGAGCACGGACGCGTCGCCGCCCTCCGACGCGAGTGGGGCGGGACTCGCGGACGCGGGCGTTCCGGACTCGGCCTGCAGTTCGGCAGCGGCGCTGGCAAACGTCGCCGGGTGCCCGAGACGGCCGCGCAGGTCGCGCAGTCGCTGGAACACGGAGAGGGCCTCGACCAGGCAATCGGGGTGGAAGTCCTCGAAGCGCGCGATCCCGATGCGCTCACCCCCGGCGGCAGCCCCGAGCTGGATGGATGGCCCGCACCGCGCCAGGACATCGTCCAGCGTGTCGATATCCACCTTCGCGAGACGCCGGTCGAGCAACCCGTCGTCAGACGTCGCGCCATTCCCGCGCAGGTCACCGAGTACCACGAGCCGGCGCACGGTGCCGGGCGCGCGGCGTGCCGCATCGCCCGAGGGCCCCCCGAGGGTGAAATCGAATCGCATGGGTACTCCTCCGGCCTTCCGTTCTACGCAGGTGACGTCGAAGCGTAGTCCAACACGGCAGCCGCGCCAAGCCACGGCGGGCCTCGCCACGGGCTGTCGTCCTTGACGCCCCGACACGTACTGGAGTTGAATCGGAGCGGATCCCGAGCCGTTCAGATCGGAGAACGCATGCGAAGCACAGGTACGTCCGTCGCCGTGCTCCCGGCCGAAACCGCCGACGTCACGTCCGATGCGGCTCACGCGCAGGTCGTCACGATCGTCGCGATCGGCCCCGATCGGGTCGCCGCTGGTGACGATCGACGAAGATGGCCCGGCAGTCCCCGCGCGGCTCGTCGTCCGCGCCACGCTCGACCGCGTGCTGGCCGCCATTGCCAGCGGGCAACAAGCCGTCGTGCTCTTCGAGCGCGGAGACCGCGGCAGGCCCCTGATCATCGGATTCATCGAGCCGCTCGCCCTCGCCCCCGACTCGCCAGCGGCCGTCTCCCCATCAGGTGGGGAGAGTCCTGTGGCCGGGGTCCCGGAGCAGGGCGAGTCTTCCGTGCTGGCATGCATCGAGGCGGATGTCGACGGCCGCCGCGTCACGGTGACGGCGCAGGACGAGATCGTCCTGCAGTGCGGCAGCGCGTCGGTGACCCTGCGGCGCAACGGCCGCGTCGTCATTCGTGGCGCCTATGTCGAAACGCACTCCGAAGGCACGAACCGGATCAAGGGCGGCCAGGTCCAGATCAACTGATCGCGCCGCACCCGACGTGTCGATGCTCTCCCAGACGGGCCGTTCACAGGCGTTCGACGACCTGTTCGAGGAGAGCCTCGACGAGGCGGCCTTCCTGTGGCAGCGCTGGGAAGCCGAACTCCACAGCCTGACCCGCAATCTCGATGAGGTCCATTCGTGGACCGAGGACCGCCTGCACGGGGCGCTCGACGGCGTGAGGGCCGCCGGGCCACAGCTCGTGGAACTGGGCGTCACGGCGATGGCGACCGACGAACCTTCCCGCGTCGCTGTGGGCGCCGCGCTCCTCGGGTCGAGCGCCGAGCCGGCCGCGATCGAGGCCCTGGTTCACGCGCTCCGGACGGCAGACGGCCCGGCGCTGGCGGCAATCGCCCGGGGAGTGGAACTGCTCGGGTCGCGGGCGGCGCTGCGCGGCGTTGCGGCGGTCCTCACCGAGCGCGCCACGCCCGCCACCGATGCCACCCTCTGCAGGCTGAAGGCGTTTCTCCGCGTCGCCCCGGGCCGCGAACTGGCGCGCGCGTTCGAGCACGGCGATGCCCGCGGCAAGGCCGAGGCCGTTCGCTCGGCGCATCACCTGCCGGTGCATGCCGCCGAGGAATGGATTGCCCACGGCCTGGCGAGCCCCGACCCCCTCGTCAGGCAGGCCGCCGTCGAGACGGGCGTGCGTCGTGGCGGACGGTCGGCCTGGCACGTGGTCACCGCGCAGGCCGCCACGCTCGACGCCGCCGCCGCGCCGTACCTGCGGCTGCTGGCGCTGCTCGGAAGCGGTGACGACCACGAGATCGTCTACGCGGCGCTCCGCGTGAGCGAACTCCGGCGTGAGGCGGTCTGGGCGCTCGGCCACGTGGGCACCGTCCGGGCCGTGGATGCCTGCATCGCCGGCATGAAGTACGACGAACTCGCCCGGGCGTGCGGCGAGGCCTACGGCTGGATCACGGGCGCGAACCTCACCAGCGACGGACTGGATCGCCGCGAGGAGATCCCCGACGTGCCCGCGTTCGAGGACGACGACCTCGATGCCGACCTCGTGCCGCCCCCTGAGGCGATGTGGCCCTTGCCCGACGTCGACAAGGTGCGCGAACACTGGCAGGCCAGGCGACCGGCCATGGATCCCGCGGCGCGCCACATCCGCGGTGTCGTGGCCTCGCGCGAGACGCTGCTGGCCGCCATCGAGACAGGCCCCATGCTGCGGCGCCCCGATCTCGTGCTCGAGTTGAGTGCCCGGACGCGGGGACAGTACGACGTGGAGACGCGCGCGTTCACGGCGCGCCAGCGCCAGATGATGGCGGCCGCTCGGGCCGCGCATGCCTCCGATGGAGGGGCGTGACAGGTGCTGCAACTCCAGAACGCGACGCCCTTCAAGACCGCCATGGCCGTCTTTCCCGACCGCACCGGGATCGACACGCTGTACGTGGTGGTCAAGGCCACGCTCCGGCTGTGGCCGAAGCTCTCGCTCGCGGACGAGCAGGTACCCGTGCACGTCGCCGACGAGTACCACGGTGACGCGGCCGTCTCGAGCCTGCGCGTCGCCTCCGAACTCCACATAGGGAAGCCGGGAACTGACGTGCTGCTCGTCGGCAATGCGTGGGCCCCGCAGGGACGGGCGGTACGCCAGATGCTCGTGACCGTCGCCGTCGCCGAACGCCAGCAGGCGCTGCTCGTCACCGGCGATCGCACGTGGCGCGACGGACGCCCAACCGATCCGAGTCCATTCGAGTCCATGCCGCTGGTCTGGGAGCGCGCCTTCGGGGGGCGCCACGAGAGCGGCGATGCGATCGTGGCCGAGGAGCGCAATCCCGTGGGCCTGGGATTCATCGCCGTCCCACCAGCCAGCGAGCGGAAGGACCAGCCACCGCCGCGCGAGGGGCAGCCCCTGCCGAACATCGAAGATCCGTCGGCGCCGCTCCAGCAGGCCGGGCAGACGCCGCCCCCCGTCTGCCTCGCGCCCATCGCGCCCTCGTGGCTTCCCCGCCGTGCGTATGCGGGCACCTACGACGAAGGCTGGCAGCGCAGCCGCGCGCCGTACCTGCCCGACGACTTCGATCCGCGCTTCCTCCAGTGCGCCACGCCGGCGCTCGCCTTCGATCGCCATCTCACTGGCGGTGAGACGGTCCAGGTATCCGGTGTGGCGCCGGAAGGTCCGCTGGCGTTTGCCGTACCCGACCCGCGGCTCGTCATCGCGGTGACCATCGATGGCGCAACCCAGGAGCCACCCGCCCATCTCGAAACCGTCTGGATCGAGCCGGACGAGAACCGGGTGTGCCTCACGTGGCGCGCGGCGGTGCCCTGCGACAGGCGGGTGCTGAAGGTCGAGAAGATCCTCGTGACACGCGCGGGCAGCACGGGGGCCGCGTCGTGATCGCGGCCATCGAGTCCACGCACGTCCTTTGCGCGATAGGCAGCGGCAGCGACCAGGTGTGGGCGGCGGCGCGGGCGGGCATCGCCCGCATCGGCAACTCGCACGTGATGGATCGCCACTTCGATCCCATCCAGATGGGACTCGTTCCGGAGGCCGCGCTCGGCACGCTCACGCCCGAGATCGACGCCATGCCCCTGCCGCCGCGCGCGCGTCGGATGCTGCGGCTGGCAGCACCATCGCTCCAGGCCGCTGCGGGAGGCCTCACAGGTCCCGTGCCGCTGTTCCTCGGCCTCCCCGAACTGGCGCCCGCACGAACGCCGTGGCTCGTGCACGTGCCCACTTACCTGAGGAAGATGACGGGCGTGCCGATCGATCCCGCCCGCAGCGTCGCCTTGCCGATGGGGCGCGCGTCGGCGCTCATCGCGCTCGAGCGCGCGCTTCAGTTGCTGGTCACCGGCGAGATCGAGACGGCCGTCATCGGCGGCGTGGACACCCATCTCGATCTGCGGCTGCTGAGCGAACTCGACAGCGAGGGGCGCATCCTCGGACCGCGCGTGATGGACGGCTTCATTCCGGGAGAAGGGGCTGCGTTCTACGTGCTCTCCTCCACGAGGGCCCGCCGCACAGGAACGGGTCCCCGCGTCGTCGTGCACGGCGCCGGATCCGCGATGGACCCGGGCCACCGGTACGGCGACGCGCCCGCGAAGGGCGAGGGACTGGCGCTCGCCATCGCGCACCTGCGCGAGCGCATGCCGCCCACGGCGGCCGTCGCGACGACGTTCGCGGGCTTCAACGGCGAGAACTTCGAAGCCAAGCTGTGGGGCGTCGCGCGGACGAGGCACAGCGACTTCTTCTCCTCGTCGATGGTCATGGAGCACCCGGCCGACGCGTTCGGCGACTGCGGTGCGGCCGCCGGCGCGATCCTGGTGGCGCTGGCTGCCGAGTCGCTTCGCGGCGGCACTCGACCGGGACCGGCGCTCGTGTGGGCCGCGTCCGATCGTGAGCCCCGTGCCTGTGCCGTCGTGTCCGCCGTGCCCAACTGAACGCCGGCCGCTGTGGCGGGGCTCGGCCGCGCTGGAGGATCTGCACACCGCGACCTGACACACGCCGCAGTTCGTGCACGCCGTTCGGAAAGGGCCGCCGCCGGCGTTGGTCCATGCAGCTGGCACGATCGTCGCGAGTGACGATGGTAGGATGCCATCCATAGAGCAGTCACCATGTCGAGTGCCACGCCCTTGGTCACCGTCGAAGAACTCGAGCGACAGCCGCTCGATTACCGGTACGAGTTGGTCCGGGGCCGGATCATCCGCGTAAGCCCCGTCGGGTGGCAGCACGGCCGGGTGGTTGCCCAGTTGCTGTTCCTCTTGAAGCAGCACCTGGTACTCGAGCCCGTGGGCCAGGTGGTCACCGAAGTCGGGTTCACGCTTGCCTCACAGCCCGACACCCTCCGTGGGCCCGACGTCGCGTTCGTCCGCCGGGAGCGATTTCCAGCGTCCGTCGAGCGGGGATTCTTCCGGGGGCATCCGGACGTGGCCATCGAAGTGCGGTCGCCGGACGAACGGCCATCGGAGATGCGGGAGAAGGTCGCGGAGTATCTGTCCGCGGGCGTGTCGGCCGTGGTCGTTGTCGAGCCGGACGATCGGACCGTGACCTGTCATCGGCCAGGAGCCGAAACGGTGGCGCTGCGAGCGGACGACGCCCTGGATCTCGGCGATGTGATTCCTGGCTTCGCCTGTCGGGTCAGCGAGATTTTCGAGTAGCGACATGCCAACCGTATTCGCCAACATGCGCGGTGTCATTCACAAGGGCAGCGGCGGGATGAGCCCCGTGTTCCCTGACGTCTGCAAGACACCGACGCCGGCGGGTCCGATACCGATTCCCTATCCCAACATCGGCAAGTCCAGCGACACTTCGTCCGGGCCGACGAGCGTGAAGACCGACGGCCAGATGCCCATGACCAAGGGCGCCAACTACATGATGTCCACTGGTGACGAAGCCGGGTCGGCGGGAGGCGTCGTCAGCAGCAAGTTCAAAGGCAAGTGCGAGCTGATGCTGTACTCGTTCGACGTCAAGTTCGAAGGGAAGAACGCCGGTCGCCTGGCCGACCCGCTGTTCCACAACGACAAGAACATCATGGGCTAGGTCACCCCGCCCAGGCCTCCGGCTCGAGCCAGGTCAGGGTCGAGATCCCGGCCGCTTCGACGCGCGCCCTGACGTGCGCGTGCACCAGGACGGCCGAGACGTTCTCGGCGAGGCGGAACATCGGGAGTCCGCGAGCCTTGCCGTCATCGACGGCGAGCGAGAAGAAATCCTTCGAGATGAAGCGCTCGGTCGACTCGGGATTCGTCTCGGACCGCGCGAGGTCGGCCGCCTGGACTCGCCCCACGATGTTGACGGCGAGATAACGATCGGGCCTCGTGCCGACTGCGCCAGCGGCGACATCCAGTTGCGTCTCGTATGTCTGCAGGTTGTCGACGCCGGCGGACCGAAGCGCGTCGACGAGACGACGGCTCATCAGCGGGATGGGATTCCAGTAGAGTTCCGCGTATTCGTTGGGTGTGTCCGTCTCCTCCACCTCTGTCGCCAGTCGAATCGGCGTGAGCGGCGGATGCAGTTCGTCGCGTCGGTCGTCCGTCGTGAAGAGGATGCCGGCTTCCCAGCGCCTGTCGGCGCCTGGGCTTCGCACCTCGAGGCGATGGTAGTCGGTCGTGACAGGGGGCAGGCACTTCAACACGTAGTACATCGTCTCTACAGATCGGCGGCTACTTCTTCTTCGAGTCCATCCAGGCCAGCACCCACTTCGACGTGTAGATGTTGCGCGCGGTCACCGACTGGGTCTTGACGTACCGCTTGAAGAAGTTGCCGCCGGTAATGAGCCGACCGACGATGCCATACGGCGGTCCGACGAGGCTCGCCTTTGCGCCATCAGGCCTCTGCGCGTCCTCGCAGTCCTTGCAGGGTTTCTTCGGATCGGTCGAGCGGTCGAACATGGTCGCGTATGCTTCGGCGATCTTCTTCAGGTAGCTGGAGACTTCGTCACTGTACGGCTTGTGTCGATCGTGGAACTGACCGCCCGCGGCGTTCATGGCCGCCTTGACGTACGCCCACTTCGGGTTGCCATCGTCGATGTGGTAATTGGCGCCGGCGAGCATGAAGATCGAGGCTGACGCCGTCAGTTTCCCACTCGCCTTCTGCGGCCCTTCGTCCTCGACGGGGTCCTCGTAGTTCTGCCGCCACTCGTCGGCGCTCATGTCGAGCGCCCTGGCCCAGTTGTCACCGGCCTGCTGATCGGAGAACGTCTTCCGCTTCTCGCTCGCGTGGTTCTTCCACACTTCCACGCCGGCAGCGCCGGCGCCCACGGCGTAGTTGCCGGGCAGCCAGACCCCGTTGTGGCCGCCGTTGACGTTGTACGCGACATTGCCCCAGACCTTCGCGCCCGACACCGCCGCGGGCTCGGGCCCGCCGCTGCTCCTGAAGTCCTGACTCTCGCCGTCCTTGCACATGTACTTCAGGATGGGATTGCCCTTCAACGCCTCCTGAGCAGGGATGAGGTGGTGCGCCGCGCACGTCAGCGGATACAGCAGCGGCTTGTCCCGGAAGGTCACCGTCTGGCCCTTGACCCTGATGTGCACGCCGAGGAGTTTCGGGGTTCCACGGCGAGGATCCGGCTCGGCTGAGCACTTGGTGAAGTCCCCGCCGATTGGCGGCTTCGACTTGTGGACGCCCTTGCCGGCTGCGAGGTTGTCGCCGAGGGTCGTGCCGATGCCACCCAACTCGTTCTTCTCGGACGGGTTCGGCTTCTCATGCGAGAACGGACACTGCTCGTCGGCTGCCTGTTCCGGGATGGCCACGCTCACGAGTTCGCCGATTTCCACTGTGACCTGCCGTCTGGATTGGTCGATGCACGGGTGACGCTACGCGATTCGCCTCGCGCAAGCCGCCGCCTCAGTTCTGCATCACCTTGCTGCCCTTGATCACGACGTCACTCGACGCCTTGACGTTGATCTTGCCACTGCCCTCGATGGTGATGTTCTTGCCCTTGATGACGATGGTCCCATCCTTCTTCATCGAAATGCTCGCAGACCCAGTCTTGATGGTGATCTCGTCCCCGGCGTTGACCAGCAATTTCTTGCCGACGTCGAGCGAGTCGCTCTCGCCGACCTCGGTCTGGCGGTTCTTTCCAACCGACACCGACTCGGCCTTCGCGACCTGCTCCGTTCGGTTGCCCGCCACGCTGATGGACTCGTCCTTCCCGACGACGAGCGTCCGACTCGCACCGATCTGGATCGACTGGTCCGCGCCGATGCTGACGCTCTCGCTCTGTCCGACGCTCTCCGTTCGGTTCTGGGCAATCGAGATCGACTCGCTCTTGTCGACGCTCTCGGTGCGATTGCCGCCGATCGTGATCGTCTCGTTGTTGTCGACGGTCTCGCGTCCGGTTGACGCCGATCGTGATCGTCTCGTTGTTGTCGACGGTCTCGGTCCGATCGTGCTTGACGTGCGTCGTCTCGTCGTGGTCGATCGTCTTCGTGCGGTCGTGCCCGACCCAGTGGGTCTCGTCGTTCTCGACCTCGATGTCCTGGTTCTTCTCGGCGTGGATGAAGAGCTGCTCGCTGCCCTTCTTGTCCTCGAAGCGGATCTCGTTGAAGTTCGTCGTGCCGCCGCCCTTGCGAGCTGCGCGATCTTGATGCCGCGTCTGGGTCTTGTTGGCGGGCAGCGCGTACGGCGGCATCTGCTCGGCGTTGTAGACGCGGCCGGTGATGATCGGCCGGTCGGGGTCGCCTTCCAGGAAGTCGACGATGACCTCCTGCCCGATGCGCGGGATGTGCAATCGCGCCCCACTTCTTGCCGGCCCAGCGTGTGCGAGACGCGGATCCAGCAGGAGCTGTTCTCGTCCTTCTTGCCGCGCCGGTCCCAGTGGAACTGCACCTTCACGCGGCCGTACTTGTCGGTGTAGATCTCCTCGCCGCGCCGGCCCGACGACCACCGCGGTCTGCGGGCCCTGCACGAACGGCTTGGGCGTCGGCGCGACGCGGGCGGAACTGCTGCCGAGGACGGCATCGCCGACGAAGCTGGCACTCGTAGTCCGAGCCGGCTCGTGCTGCGGGCAGGCCCTCGTACCCGCTGGACTCCGAGGTCGCAGCTGCGCGGCCACGACGAGGTGCTCGCGGTTCTGGTCGTCTCGCGGGAACGCCGCTCAGGGTGAACAGGCGACCCGACGCTCAGCCCGCGGGCGTCGGTCGTCGCCGCGTGCCAGTCTCGAACTGCGCGCCGTGCTCCTCGATGCGGACGCCGGCGTACTGCGTCGCCGTCGGCCTGCTTCACGTACTCGCCGGGATAGTCGTAGACCTCGTAGTCGCTCGGCGCGTACCGCCGTGCGATCACCTTCGTCTGGGTCCTGCAGGCTCGACGCTCGGCCGCTCGAAGTCGTAGTCGTCGTGCACGTAGACGCCCGGCTGCACCTCGCGCGAGAAGTCCCAGCTGCGTGACGTGCTCGAACTCGGGACGCGCGACGCGTGCCGGGCGGGAATGTACGGTCAGCGCTCGTCGTAGTCCGGCGTACGGTGTCGTGCGCGGCTGTCGAATCGGTCAGCACCATCGTGTGGTGGCCGTCCTCGTGACGGAAGTAGTAGTAGATGCCCTCCTCCTCCATCAGCCGGCTGACGAAGTTGAAGTCGGTCTCGCGGTACTGCACGCAGTACGTTCCACTTCCGGTAGTGGCCGGTCAGCTCGAACTCGACAGTCGGCCGACGTCGTGGTCGGCGAAGACCTGCTTGAGGATCTCCGGGCACGGTCCACGTCCTGGAAGATGCGGCAGTCGGCCGTGCGCGTCAGGAACCAGAGCCACGAGCTCGCACGAGCGTGGTACCTGAAGTAGCGGTCCGGCCGTGCTGCCCTGCTGGACGAAGCGCGTGACGTAGCCGTTGAAGCAGCGCGTCGTCGTCGCCCTGGCAGCGCCAGGTGCACCGTGACGTTCTTGCCGAGGATCTCGTCCAGGTCCGACGTCGCCGCTGCTGCGCTCAGCAGATCCAGATCTCGAACGTCGCTCAGCCGTGCCCAGCTCCTCGCGGCGCGTGCATGCGTGGAACAGCAGCACGTCCGTCGCCGAGCGGCGTGACGATCTCCATGACCGCTCAGCCATGCTCGTCTCCCGCATCAGCCGGTCGCGCGCACGGCGAGGTCCGCCACCGGCGCGCCGATCTCATGCGCAGCTCCGCGCTCGACCTCGCGGCCCCAAGCCGGCCGCCGCGAGCATCGGCCTCGACGTACGGCGCCGGCGTGCGTTGTATCGGCCGTGCGATCCGAGCTGGAACGCCGCCGCCTCGGCCCGGCGCCGCTTCCTCGACCGTGAAGACCAGCCGACCCGCCGGCCGCAGCGCCGCGGCGGCCGCCGTCACGACGTCCTCGAGCGCGCCGAAGTACACCAGCGTGTCGGCCGACACGATCGCGTCGTAGGCGCCGGCGTGCTCCCGCAGGTACGCGATCGAGCTCGCCCTTGACGTGAGCTCATCGTACACCCGCTTCTCGCGCGGGCGTGCTCCAGCATCCCCGCCGAGAGGTCGACGCCGACGAGCCGCCGCGCCCACGGCGCGAGAGCAGCGGACCGCACAGCCCGGTGCCGCAGCCGGCGT
Source organism: uncultured Acidobacteriota bacterium (assembly GCA_963715265.1). Classification (GTDB taxonomy): domain Bacteria; phylum Acidobacteriota; class Vicinamibacteria; order Vicinamibacterales; family Vicinamibacteraceae; genus Luteitalea. Next base: position 148,195 of record CAVQRQ010000002.1, on the reverse strand, counting down.
CGAGAATCGTCGAGCTGCTTGTCGGCGCGGCAGGCCCGAGTCGGCCAGCAGGGCGCCGCACCAGGCCGGCGCCCGTGTACGACAGAGCCGCGTCAGCTTCGCCTCGAAGCTGCCCGCAAAGTCATCGAAGACCTTCACGACGTAGCATCCGACGCCCGGGCCGGTACGTCCTGCCCGAGCACGCCGCCAACATGTGACGGGCCATCGGATTCTCGGGGTCCTCCGCGAGCCACTCTCGCGAAGATCGCATGGCCTTCTCCGGCTCCCCCAGCGTGCACTAGCGCCTGGCCAGCAGGCGGCGGGCCTCGGGATTGGCCTGGCTCGAGCGTGATGGCCCGGCAGTAGGCAGGCGACGGCCTCGTGCGTCCGACCGGTCTCGTCAGCAGCATCGCCAGATTGTGGTAGCGCGTCGATGTGCTCCGGTGCGATCGCGATGGCCGCGCGATACGACGCCTCGGCCTTCGTCCGGATTCCCGACGGCCGCTGCAGCACGCCGAGGTTGCTGTGGGCGTTCGCGTGGTTCGGGTTGAGCGATATCGCCCGCTCGATACGCCGCCGCCGCCTTCGTCCAGTCACCGGCGTCCTTGAGGATGATCCCGAGGTTGTTGTGGCAGTCGGCCTGATCGGCGTCGTTCCAGGCTCCGCTCGATCAGCGCGATCCCCTCGTCGCTGCGCCCCTGCTGGTGGGCCAGCACGCCGAGAAGTGCAGCGCGTCTGGATAGTCGGGCACGAGGTCGAGCATCTGCCGATACACGCCTCGCCGCCTCGGCCAGCTGGCCGTGCTTCTGGAACAGGACGGCAATTGACATCGCCTCCGTCAGCGTCACTTCGCGATGCGGCGCCTCGGTCCCGGCCGTGCGATCGGCGGTCTCGTCCATATAGCGCAACCGGCGGGCGCTGGCCCGCCCTACATCCGCGATCAATCACCGGTACGCGAAATCGCCGGCCGTCGACGTCGAGCCGCACGCCGTTCAGCGTCGCGCCCGTCCATGGTCCGCGTCAGGAACTCCCGGCTGATCGCCGGCAGCACCGTGTTCGTCAGGATCGCGTCGATCATGCGGCCGCCGCTCTCCACCTCGGTGCACCGGCTGACGATCAGCTTCACGACCTCGTCGTCGTACGTGAACGGGATCTTGTGGTGCTCCGCCGACGCGCCTGCGCGATCCGGCCCGAGCTGCAGCCGGACGATGCTGGCCGAGCATCGCGTCGCTCAGCGGGTAGTACGGAATCGACGACGAGCCGCCCGAGCAGCGCCGCCGGGAACACCTTCAGCAGCGGCTCGCGCAGGGCCTTGGCGATGCCCTCCGGATCGGGCATCAGCTCCGGGTCCTTGCACATGTTCATGATCAGGTCGGTGCCGACGTTCGAGGTCAGCAGGATGATCGTGTTCTTGAAGTCGATGCTGGCGGCCCTCGCCGTCCTCCATGCCAGCCCTTGTCGAACACCTGGAAGAACAGCTCGTGGACGTCGGGGTGCGCCTTCTCGACCTCGTCGAGCAGCACGACGCTGTAGGGCCGGCGCCGCACGGCCTCGGTCAGCACGCCGCCCTCGCCGTAGCCGACGTATCCGGGAGGCGAGCCCTTCAGCGTCGAGACGGTGTGCGCCTCCTGGAACTCGCTCATGTTGATCGTGATGACGTTCTGCTCGCCGCCGTAGAGCGCCTCGGCCAGCGTCAGCGCGGTCTCGGTCTTGCCCACGCCGACGGGCCCGCACAGCATGAACACGCCGATCGGCTTGTTCGGGTTGTCGAGCCTGGCGCGCGACGTCTGGATGCGCTTGGCGATCATCTCCAGCGCGTGGCGCTGGCCGATCACGCGCTGGTTCAGCGTGTCGGCCAGCGTTCAGCACCGCCTCGATCTCGTTCTTGACCATGCGGCCGACGGGGATGCCGGTCCAGTCCTGGACGACGGAGGCCACGGCCTGCTCGTCCACGCTCGGCAGGATCAGCGGCGATTCGCCCTGCAGCTCGCCCGAGCTGCGCCTGCAGTCCCGACGAGCTCGGCGAGCAGCGCACTGCGCTCCTCGGCTGCGTCAGCGCGTCGGCCGGCCGGCGCCTGCTGGCGGCGGCCGCCCGGCCGCCGCTTCGAGCGTGCTGCCGGTGCCCTCCACGTGGCCCGCTGCCCTCCGCAACTCGCGCGCGGATTGCCAGGATGCGATCGACGATCGTCGCGTTCGGCGCTCCCATCGCGCCTCCAGCTCGATCCGGCGCGCTCGGGCCGCGGCCAGCTTGCTCCTCGGCCGCCGCCGGCGCTCGCGCCGCGTCGATCCCGACCGCCTCTTCGCGGCCGATGATCTCGAGCTCGCGTCTCCAGCGCCTCGATCGCGCGACGGCAGTCCTCGAGCTCGGCCGGCACCGCGTGCTGGCTGATGGCGACGCGCGCGCAGGCCGTGTCGAGCAGGCTGACCGCCTTGTCGGGCAGCTGCCGCGCGGGGATGTAGCGGTGCGACAGCCGCACGGCCGCCTCGAGCGCCTCGTCGAGCACCTGCACGCGGTGGTGCTTCTCGAGCGTCGAGGCCACGCCGCGCAGCATCAGGATGGCCTTGTCCTCGCTCGGCTCGCTCGACCTGCACGACCTGGAAGCGGCGGGTCGAGCGCGGGGTCCTTCTCGATGTACTTCTTGTACTCGGCCCACGTCGTGGCGGCGATGGTGCGCAGCGTGCCGCGCGCCAGCGCCGGCTTGAGCAGGTTGGCCGCATCGCCGGTGCCCGGCCGCGCCGCCCGGCGCCGATCAGCGTGTGCGCCTCGTCGACGAACAGGATGATCGGCTTGGGCGAGGCCTGCACCTCGTCGATCACCTGGCGCAGCCGGTTCTCGAACTCGCCCTTCATGCTGGCGCCGGCCTGCAGCAGGCCGATGTCGAGCGTCAGCAGCGAGACGTCCTTGAGCGGCGGCGGCACGTCGCCGCGCGGCCAGGCGCAGGGCGAACCCTTCCACGACCGCGGTCTTGCCGACGCCCGCCTCGCCGGTGAGGATCGGATTGTTCTGGCGCCGGCGCATCAGGATGTCGACGATCTGGCGGATCTCCTCGTCGCGGCCGCTGATCGGATCGATCTCGCCCTTGCGGGCACGCTCGGTCAGGTCGATGGCGAACTGCCTGAGCGCCTCCTGCTTGCCCATCTGGGCCGGCGCCATGGCATCGCTGGCTTCGCCGGGCGTGCCGGCACCCTCGGACGACGAGGACCGTTCCTCGGGCGACCCGGACACGATCTTGGCGAAGTTCTCGGTCAGGGCGTCGGGCTTGACGGCCTCGAACTGCTTGGACATCGCCAGCAGCGCATTGCGCAGCGACGGTGTCTTGAGCATGCCGATCAGCAGGTGCCCGGTCCGGACCTGGGAGTCGCCGAACATCAGCGTGGCGTACACCCATCCGCGCTCCACGGCGTCTTCGACGTGCTGCGAGAGGTCGGAGATCGACGTCGCGCCGCGCGGCAGCCGGTCCAGGGCCTCGGTCATGTCCCTGGCCAGCCGCGACGGATCGACCTCGAAATGCCGGAGGATCCGGTGGACGTCCGAGTCGGGCGTCTGGAGGATCTGCTGCATCCAGTGCACCAGCTCCACGTACGGGTTGCCCCGCAACTTGCAGAAGACCGTGGCGCCCTCGATGGCCTTGTACGCCAGGCCGTCGAGTTTGCCGAAAAGTGCGGATCGGCTGATCTCGCTCATGCAGCTCCTACCCTCGCTGATTCAATCAAGGCTTCCGCATTCAGGCAGACATCGTCGGCGTCGCCGTCGGCGCGCCGCTGCCCGAGCCATGTCGTCCACCCAAGACGTGCGCCACCGGAGAGGCGCATGGGGGGGACCTCCTGCTTCTTCAACTGCAGCCGCACGTCCCACTCGAGTTCGTGGCACAGGTACAGCCGGACCCAATCCACGAGCTGCTCGAGCCGGGTGCCCCCGGGCAGGAAGCGCTCGTACTCCGCGAGCGTGAGCGGCCCCACGTGCAGACGAAACTTGTGCTGGCGATCCCAGACGCGCGCCCCGGCCACGGCGCCAGCCCCGAGCAGGGCTCCCTCGCGCCCCAGGTGCGTCCGCTCGCCCGGGCCGAGGTGCAGCCAGTGCCCGACGAACTCCTCGACTCGCGCCGGCACGCCGAAGAACTGCCGGACGATGGAGCCCAGGCCCTCCGCGTTCCTGACCTGACGCATCAGCGTGCCGGCGTGGAACAGCTTGGCCGTGTCGGCCACGGTGTCCCGCCCGCGCAGTTCCTGCGGCGCGATGCCGACGAACGCGCCGATGTAGGTCACGAACCTGTCGTCGCCCGGGCGATCGCGGCTGACGTGCGGCTGCGCCTGTGCCCAGGCCCTGTAGAACAGCGCCAGGAACCTGTGGTTGAACAGGTCGAGAAACCGCACCAGCGTCGGGTCGCCCGCGTGGCGCATCCGCTCGCGCGCGTACTCGGTGATGTGCAGCGGCATCGGGCCGTTGGGCCCGAGCAGCCCGAACAGGCGCACCCGGAGGCGCGGCGGGCCGCCGCCCCGCGTCGCCTCGAACCCCGACAGCGACGCAGGCGCGAACGACAAGTCGGGGTCCTGACCGAGGCGCACGGGCTCGTCCACGGGACGCAGGGCACGTCCCCAGCGCGGTTTGTCGGCAAAGAGGCACTCGAGCCGGCGCAACGTCTGGTAGAAGTCGTGCCGGTGCGGGGCCTCCGCCAGGGCGGCGTACAGCCCTAGAACGTCTGTCTCGTGCCCCAGTGAGGTCGCCATCGACTGATCTCGCCTCGGCTGCCGGAATGCAGCACGGTTTCCACGAACGAATTCATCGACACATGGCGGGCCATGTACCGGTCCAGCACCGCGCCCAGCAGGTACGCATTGCCGCCCTCGAACGCCAGTTCGTCCACCACGAGCGACACCTGAAGTCCCCGTCCGAACGTGATGGGTCCAGCGTGCGGAAGTCTGCGCACCACAGGAGCGACCGATACCGACCGGATGCCCTCGATCTGCCGCCGTGCGCTGGCATCTGCCGACGGTGCGTACAGCGTCAGCAACTCGCGCAGGGCGGATGCGCCCTCCTGCTCGGAAATGTTCACCAGGGACATGTAGTTCAGTGACAGGTGGCTGATGGCCCGCCAGGCGATGGCGCCGTCGGCCAGCGGCGCGTGCGGCCGGCTCGGACCGCTGACGACGCGGATGCTCGAAACCGGCGCTGCGACGTCCAGCGTGAAGTCCGTCGTCCCCAGGCCGATCGGCATCTGCACCGTGAGGTCGCGGTTGGTGCAGAGCGTCTGGATCGACAACTGGCGCAGGTCCCCCCCGTACGGCGCCTGCGATTCGTCCACGAGCCCCAGGAACACCTCGGTGCTGACGTAGCTCGATCGTGGCCCGCGCCGCCGCTGGGCCGCCGAGTACAGCCGGGGCTCGCGTCGGGTCGTGAAGTAGCCGGACGGACGATGCCCGTCGTCTGCGCTGAAGCCGGTGTACAGCGGCCGGAACTCCTGCTCGCTGTGCGTGCCCACGCCGTGTCCCACGACCTCGGTGACCTCGTAGACCTCGAAGTCCATCGGCCGGGTGCGATCGGGCACCACGTGATACTCGTACGCCCCCTCAGAGATGTGGATCCGATCGGCACGTTTGGGGAACAGGTTGACGGCCGGCGTACAGAACAGCGCGAAGTTCGCGCCGTCGACGACGCTCTCGAGGCCGGCATCGCCTCGTCCGAGCAGGATGACGACTTCGATCTCGTCCGTGTCGAGGGATTGCAGGGATCGGGCCAGGCCCGCCAGTTCGACGAAGCGGTACCGCTGCGGGAAGCTGAAGTACTCGGCCAGGAGGCGATAGCCGTGGAACGAACGCGCCGTGACGGGCAGCAGCGCCTCGTCGTCCTCGAACCCGAGCGGCCGGACTGTCGTCGCGGGCAGCGCCTCGATCGTGGCCTTCGGCTGTCGCTTCGCGGGCAGCACCAGCACGCCGAGCGCCGACGAGAGGCACAACTCGTACACCTTGTTGGCGACGTCGTCCCGGCCCGCCAGGTAGAACGCGAGGCGGTCCATGGCGAGTTCCCGAAAGCGCAGGCCGCCTTTGGCCTTCAGCCGGATGCGCACGCCGCCTTTCACCCGACGCCCCACTGCCAGCGCGTTGAGCGGCAGGTCGGGCGCGAACGTGAAGTAGCTGGCCGAGGTGACCTCGACGGGGAACAGCGTCACCTCGTGGGCCGTGCGGAACTCGCACGCCGTGGCCTCGTCGCTCCCCAGTTGGCCGATCAGCGTGGACCCGCGAGCGACAGTGAAGCCGCGGGCGAGATTGGGGTCGTCGGCGTCGGGCCGGATCTGCGCGACGAGCATCGAGGGGATCGGCGCGAGATAGTGCGGCAGCACGATCTCGAGCAGCGCCTGCGTGAAGCGCGGGAACTCCGCATCGATCTTCAACTGCACGCGCGCGGCGAGGAACCCGACCCCTTCGAGGAGCCGCTCGACGTAGGGGTCGGACACCTCGAGTCCGTGCATGCCGAGGCGGGCGGCGATCTTCGGGAACTGCTGCGCGAACTCCGCGCCCATCTCGCGCAGGTGCTGCAACTCGAGGTTGTAGTACTGCAGGAGGCGCGGGTCCACGCTCAGGCCACCCGCGAGGCGGCCAGGTCCGCGATCTCGACCCGCCCCGTCTCGATGTCGATCTCGGTCCGCACGAGCAGTTCCAGCGGGATGGGCTGCGCCCACAGGTGTCCCTGAATCTCCACGCCCACGACGTTGTGGTGATCGAGTTGCCCCGGGTCGATCACCGTTCGGACCTCGAGTGTGCCCGGCACGATCCGCGGTTCGAAGTCGAGGATGGCCTGCTTGATGGCGTTGGTCAGCACCACGGCATCGAGTGTGGACGCGGTCTTGCCCGACAACGCGGCGAGCCCGAAGTTGACGACGGATCGGCGCACGTAGGGGGCGCTCGAAAGGTCGACGCTCGACTCGAGCTTGACCGTGTTGAACAGCCACGCCAGGTCGCGGAGGACGGCCTGGCGCAGCCGGGCCTTGGAGAGCGACCGCTGCTCGCGGGGCTCGAGCTTGCGTTCGGGCTCCTCGTCGGTGAGCCGGTCGAGGAGCGCCGGCTGCAGCCTGTCGTGCGTGGCGGCGGCGTCAGCCATCCTGCTCCGTCGTCGCGTCGAGAGAGATGCGCCTGACGTCCATCAGGGGCGTCTCGTCGGCGTCGGTGGCGAGGAGTCGCTGTCCGAGGCCGTGGTGGACATCGGACCCGGCCGATTCCCACGTCGTCTTCCGCCCGAGCGCGATCAGACCGTCGGTCGAGTGCTCCGACCCCGGATAGCGCGTCGGAATGAGCGCCAGGGTCTCGCCGCCGTTCTCGAACTGGAAGTGCGCCGGCATCCAGACCGCGTCGCGCAGATCGACGGGCTCCTCGATGTCCACGCGGGTGAGCCGCGCGAACGGAATCCAGTAGTACCGCCCGTTGATCATGGCCTCGAGCACGGGGCCGAGCCGTGAGTCGGCGTCGGCGATCCACTCGAAGCGCCTTCCGTCGATGTCGCCGCTCGAGGCGGGCGCGTCCTCGAACGCGCGCAGCCGGAGTTCCTCGGCGCGTGCGTCCTCGCCCTGCCCCTTCACGAGCAGCGATTCGATGAGCAGCGCGAGCCACTGGTCGGGCTCGCCGAAAATCATCGGCGACTTCCGGCCGGCGAACACCGCGGTGCGGATGGCCTCGCAGCGCACGGCGGCGCCGTACATCTGGGCCATCGGGAGGGCTGCTGCGTCCATGTCGGCAGCGACCTTCAACTGGTTGAGCGCGCGCTCCCATTGGCCGAGTACGCACAGCAACTGGAAGAGGAAGACGCGCAGGCCTGCGTCAGCCGGTCTGTTGCGCACCTCGGCCTGCAGGAGCTCGAGCGCGCCTGCCGGATCACCGTTGCGGAGGGCCTCCTCGGCGGCGGCGGCCCCCTTCACTGTGCGTCTCCGAACTGATCCGAGAACACCATGCCGCCACCACCCTGGCCATCCTTGCGCTGCGGGACGTACTCCACGGTGATCGCGTTGAATGCGAAGCTGATGTGCTCGACCACTCCATGCCCACCCTGCTCGTCGCCGCCGCTGATCGTCAGCGACACGACGCGGCCGTTCTCGATCGTGATCTTCATGAATTCCAGCTGGGTCTTGCCCGCCTTGCGCAGCGTGAGCACGGCCTTCTGGATCTGCTCGTTCGTCCTGAGCGCGGCCATCAAGCCCGTCGACGCACTGTCGACGCGCTTGGTGACCTTGAGGTCCTGCATGCTCGACTTGCCCGTCGCCTGGCCACCGCCGAGCGAACTCCGGGCCTGCATGCCCCAGGACCAGCTCAGGACGTCGATCTCGCCCTTGTGCGTCTCGTCCTGCGACTCTCCCTTGATCAAGCCGGCCCTGGCGCCCTTGACCAGGAGGAACATGTCGCCGGTGCCGGCGTTGTTTGAAGGGAGAGCCACGGGACGCCCGTTCCTAGGAGTCGACCTGCTTCTTGAGGTCGTAGATGAAGTGGACGCCCGCGTCGAGCGACCCGTCTTCCTTCTGCGGCTTGTACTCGAGGTCGATGTGGCCGAAGACGAGCGATACGCTCTCCATCGGGTGCTCCGAGCTGCCCGACGGCTGGATGCTCGAAACGTAGACCTCCTTCAGCTTCACGATCAGGTACTCCTGCTGCCCCTTGCCGGACTTGCGCGACACCAGCGTGGCTTCCGGGAAGTGGTCGCCCATCGCGCACGCCTTCATCAGCACCGGCGACGACTTGTCGAGGGCGTGCATGAAGCTCAGATCCTGGAAGTTCGCCTTGCCGGCGCCCTTGCCCGCGCCAGCGCGGGCATCGACCGGGTTGGAGACGCCCCAGGACCACGACAACACGTCGATTTCTTCCTTGTGCTTGTCGTCCTTCGACTCACCCTTCACATCGCCCAGTTTCAAGAAGACATCTACAGCCATCTGCTACGCTCCCCTTCTGAAAAGTGTCCGTGACACGTCGCCCCCGACATCTCAGCCGGCCTTCGCGGACGGCAGCTTCGACACCAGCCGCAGCGACACCGTCAGGCCTTCCAGCTGGTAGTGCGGCCGCAGGAAGAACTTCGCGGTGTAGTACCCCGGGTTGCCCTCGACCTCCTCCACCACCACCTCGGCCGCCGCCAGCGGCTTCCTGCGCCTTGGTCGTCCTCGCTCGAGTGCGCGGGGTCGCCGTCCACGTAGTTCATGATCCAGTTCTGCAGCCACCGCTGCATGTCGTCGCGCTCCTTGAAGGAGCCGATCTTGTCGCGGACGATGCACTTCAGGTAGTGCGCGAACCGGCAGCAGCGAACAGGTACGGCAGCCGCGCCGCCAGATTCGCGTTGGCCGTGGCGTCCGGATCCGCGTACTCGCGCCGGCTTCTGCAGCGACTGCGCGCCGATGAACGCCGCGAAGTCGGAGTTCTTCCGGTGCACCAGCGGCATGAAGCCGTTCTTGGCCAGCTCGGCCTCCCGGCGGTCGCTGATCGCGATCTCCGTCGGGCACTTCATGTCCACGCCGCCGTCGTCGGTCGGGAAGGTGTGCGTCGGCAGGCCCTCCACCGCGCCGCCCGACTCGACGCCGCGGATCCGCGAGCACCAGCCGTACAGCTTGAACGACCGGTTGATGTTGACGGCCATCGCGTAGGCCGAGTTCGCCCACGTGTACTTGCTGTGGTCCGCGCCGTCCGTGTCCTCCTCGAAGTCGAACTCCTCGACCGGGTCTGCTCTTGGCCCCGTACGGCAGCCGCGCGAGGAAGCGCGGCATCGCCAGGCCGAGATAGCGCGCGTCCTCGGACTCGCGCAGCGACCGCCAGGCTGCGTACTCGGGCGTCGTGAAGATCTTGGTCAGGTCGCGCGGGTTGGCCAGTTCCTGCCACGACGCCATCTGCATGACCGTCGGCGACGCGCCGGCGATGAACGGGCATGTGCGCGGCCGCCGAGATCTGCGCCATCTCGCCGAGCAGCTCCACGTCGGGCGCCGTCTGGTCGAAGTGGTAGTCGCCGACCAGGCACCCGAACGGCTCGCCGCCGAACTGCCCGTACTCGGCCTCGTACACCTTCTTGAAGATCGGGCTCTGGTCCCAGGCCGTGCCCTTGAACTTCTTCAGCGTCTTGCCGAGCTCCTTCTTGCTGATGTTCATGACGCGGATCTTCAGCATCTCGTCGGTCTCGGTGTTGTTCACCAGGTAGTGCAGACCGCGCCAGGCGCCTTCGAGCTTCTGGAAGTCCGCGTGGTGCAGGATCAGGTTGACCTGCTCGCTGAGCTTCTTGTCGATCGCGGCGATCATCGCCTCGATCGTCTTGATCACGTCCGATCCGATGCAGCGCCGTCTGTGCGAGCGCCTGCTCGGCCAGCGTCTGGACCGCCTGCTCGACCGCCTCCTGCGCCTCGTCGGTCTTCGGCTTGAATTCCTTGCGCAGCAGCGACTCGAAATCGCCTGCCTCCGCAGTGCCGATCGATGCCGCCGCTTCCTGCTGCTGCTGTGTGGGGTCAGCCATGTTCGTGCCTCGTGGAAGGGGTGCCTAGGACGAGGGTTCCTCGCCCGGGTTCTTCGTCGCCGCGAGCGACTGGAGCAGGGCGGGATCCTGGAGCAGCTTGGCCACCAGATCCTCGGCACCGGACTTGCCGTCCATGTACGTGATCAGGTTGTCGAGCTGCTGCCGGGCCTCGAGCAGCTTGTTCAGCGCGTCGACCTTCTTGGCCACGGCGGCCGGCGAGAAGTCGTCCATGCTCTCGAAGGTCAGCTCGACGCTCAGGTTCCCCTCGCCTGTCAGCGTATTGGGCACCTGGAACGCAACGCGCGGCTTCATCGCCTTCATGCGCGCGTCGAAGTTGTCGACGTCGATTTCCAGGAACTTGCGGTCGTCGACGGCGGGGAGCGGCTCGGTCGGTTTGCCCGACAGATCCGCCAGCACGCCCATCACGAACGGCAGCTGGACCTTCTTCTCGGCCCCGTAGAGCTCGACCGCATACTCGATCTGCACGCGCGGAGCCCGGTTGCGCGCGATGAACTTCTGACTGCTCGCCTTGCTCACGAAATCACCTCCGGGAACCTGTTCGTCATCGTCACGCTACTCGCCGTCCCTCAACCCGCCCAGCGCGCGCGCCACAGAGACGGCGTCGGGCGCGATGTCTTCCAAGACCTCCAGAAAGTTCTTCGTCGCCAGGCGCTTGGCCCGATCGAGCATCAGCGGCACCGGGCTCGCCGGCTCGTTGCGCCTGAAGTACTCGGCCACCGCCTCGAGGGCCCGCACCGCGTCCTGGCGCGAGCCGATCGCCCCGACGGCCACCGTCCGCGCGCCTCCCGCCTGCCCCTCGCTCCCCGGCTCGCCGTCAGCCCCCGGCACGTCTTCCGGGATCCGCAGGCTCACCTGCGCCTGCAACACCTGGTGGAGGCGGACCAGCAGCGGCGTCAACGCCTCGAAGCTGGGCGCCATCTCCGGACCGCCGGCGTCGCGCATCTTCGCATCGATCTGCCGGAGCGCCGACAACCCGCCCTCGACCGCAGCGTTCAGCCCCGTCAAGTCGTCGAGCGGCATGTCGCCGAACGCCGCGTCGATCTGAGCAATCTCCGGCCGGCCATCCGTCGGGCCGGGCTGCAGCGTGCCCTTCGCGATGTCGATGTCGCGAAGACTGAACCGCCCGTGCTGACGGCTCTCGACGACAGGCATGCGGCGCAATCTGTCGAGCACCGCCATCGGGTCGGCAAAGCAGTTCAGCGCGTTGCGCCGGAAGATCGCGTCGTCGTCGAGAAGCGGATAGACCTCCTGCCAGTAGGCGTCGAGCCACCCCGCGGCCACCGTCAGCGTGCCGAGGTACGCCCCGAGGCCGTCGGTGCGCAGCGCAGTCGCTGCCAGGTGCGTCAGCAGCCGAAGGTCCTTGCTCCTGGCCAACCCCTCGAGGGAGAGTCCACGAACCTCGCCCCAGTCGGGCGGCTTGCGCGCCTCGCCCTCCTCCGGCGGCGTGTCCACAGGTCGCGATTGACCGAACAGCCGTACCGCATCCAGCGAGGTGAGTGGCGGGAGATCCTCGATGCTCTCGCCGCAGGGATGCTCGGGGCTGATCGGCTCCAGCAGCGCCTGCATGTTCAAACCCGCACTACTCATAACGCACGACACTCCGGAAGCGATCAGGTCGAGGACGCCCGTTGGCGCCGATGGTCGACGGCACGGCCGTCGAGATGGCGGTGACCGCGGACCGCCTGCCCGCCGCTCGTCGCTCGTCGCTCGTCCGCGCCACTCGCCTCGACGACGGGTGGGACGCGATGAGACACGACGACCACACGCGGCATCCGCGGTGCGAACACCGTGCATGCCGGGTTCCCCGGGGCTCATCGGAACGGACGAGCAGGAGTCTATGACCGATGGTGGAAATGTCAAAGGCATATTTGGGCGTCACGCAGGCGTCACGCGTGCGCCTCCGCCACGACCGCCGTGATGTTGTCGGGGCCCCCGCCTTCCAGCGCCAAATCGATGAGACCCGCGACCACTTCGCCGAGGTCCGGCTGTTCGAGCCACTCCTGCAACTGGGCGTCGGTCGCGATGCGCGTCAGGCCGTCCGAGCACAGCAGAAACCGATCGCCGACCCGCAGATCGTCGCGGTGCACGTCCACGGCCACGGTCGCCGCGACCCCTACCGCGCGCGTGATCGCGTGAGCCTCCTGCCGGCCCTCCGCGTCGGGGTCACCGACGCTGTGATCGGTCGTGAGGCGCTGGAGACGCCCCCCACGCAAGCGGTACACGCGGCTGTCGCCCGCCCAGAGCACGGCGCACCGCCCGCCGCGGACGAGGAGTGCGACGACAGTGCTGGCGCTGCGGTCGGTCATGACGGCGCGCGCCGCGCGCCTGTACAGGTGATCGTTGACCTGACGGATCCGCTCGAGTGCGGCATCGACCATCGCCTCGAAGCCCGAGGTCTGCTCCAGGTCGGCGAGCGCGTCGCACACTTCACGGCTCGCGATCTCGCCGTCCTTGTGCCCGCCCAGCCCATCGGCCACCACCCACACGCCCAGTTCCGGCCGCTCGACGAAGGCATCCTGGTTCACACGCCGCACGCGGCCGACGTCGGACGCGGCCGCCGACCGCATCTGCAGCGCGCCGAGGATCTCCGGTGTGTCGTCGGGTTCCTCCGGCCGCGTGACGCGAGCGGGCACGGCGCGCCACCGGTGCTGCGCCCAGGCGCCGTTCAGGAAAGCTCCGAACGCCGAGGGCGGCGGCAAGCCCGAGCCGATGAGGCAGTTCGGGTCGACCATCGCGGACCCTTCCGTCCACCACAGCACCAGCGGGTGGTAGGCATCGGCCAGTTGCAGGGCCACCAATTGTTCGAACAGCGGGCCGAGATGCCCCGACGCATCGAGCGGGAGCTGCCAGGGCACGCCGCCCTCGAGCAGCGATGTCGCCTCGGGCTCGAGCACCACCTCGTCTGGTGCGGCCAGCGGCGCCAGGTGCCCCGCCAGGTCCGCCACGCGCGCGTCGAAGCGCTCGAAGTTCACGTCTTCATCGGCCAGCGTCTCGACGAGGAGCCGTTCGGCCGCCGCGAAGAACGGCACGCCCTGCGTCGCCGCCATCACGATCGGGCAGGTCGGGCGCGAGCCTGGCGACGACCGTCAGCGGGAAGTAGCGGCCGACGCGGTCGATGCTCGGCACCAGCACGCCCGCCACAGGCGCGGGGCCGCACGCGCCAGCCGCACAGACGAATCGCCACGCGGGGCTCGTCAGGTAGACGTCGAGCCAGCGATCGCCCAGGGCGCCGCGGCTCGCCGTCATGCCCGCCTGCAGCCACGCGTCCCAGCTCGACACGAAGGCGTCGCTCACCCGCCGGCGCAGGAAGTCGCCGTGGGTCGGGAGCTTGCCGTAGAAGCCGACGTCGATGTCGCTCACGATCCGCACTCGAATCGCTGCCATTCACGCCTGGCAAACGGGTTGCTCAGGCTCGTGGCCTCGATCAGGACGCTGGCTTCGTGCGACCGGCCGCGGAAGGTGAGCGTGGTCTGGGTTTCACCCGCATGCCGCGGCTGGCTGGCATCGATGAGGCGGAACAGCGCCCAGGGACCGTCGAAGCCGACGCCCGAGCGCACGCCGGTGCGATCCTCGAAGCTTGCCGACACCGCGCCGGCGTTCTGGCCCGGCCATGTCGCAGGAGCCTTGCCGCCGCGACGGTCCTCGAACTTCTGCCCGTCGATGTCCAGCGTGAACCGCGTGGCCGCCGCGTCGACGGACAGGATCGTCACGCTGAAGCGCAACTCGGGCTGGGGGCCAGACGGGAAGAAGGTGTCGCGAATCGCGCGCGCCGATTCGAAGTGCGAGAGCATCCCCGGATAGGGCGCCACCAGGCCTGGCCGCCAACTCCACGGCCGCGTGGAGGTGTCGACCCGTTCCTGCAGCCGCTCCGTGAAGAACTTGTCGAACACGCCGCCCGGACCGAACACGCGGCTGAACTCGGTCAGCGGCAGGTCCGTACGGCTGCCGGGGGTGAACGGGTAGCGGCCCGCGATCACGCGCGCGCACTCCCCCACCACCTGCGACCTGTAGGACTGCGCCAGCTCACTCGTGGCCTCCTGGTTCACTGTCTGCTGGACGCCGCTGCCAATCTGCTCGACGAGTTCGCGGACGGGCGAGGGCAGCGCGTCGGCCTGCCGATCGAGCTGCAGGTAGAGGTCGCGCAGTTGCGGACTCCGCTGCGCGGCCGACACGGGCTGCTGGCCGTACTCGCTGCCGAGCGCGCGCAGCTGCTGCTCCAGTTCCAGGAACCGCTTCTGCACGCCGTCGATGGGCGCGTTACCTGGCTCGCCGGCAAACAACCTGTGGATGTCCTGGAACCGCGCCGTCACCAGCGCACCGGGCGTGGCGGCCGAGGCCGCCACCGGTGCCCTGGAGAACATCGTGCTCAGCCTGTCGGCGTACGACCGGCCCTTGGCCAATGCGCCGCCCTCCTCCGCCGTCGCCGGCTTGGCCGGCTGCACCAGGTAGGTGTTCTCCGTCACCACCTGCAGCAGGTTGCGCAGGGGCGAGGTCGGGCTGCCGAGCACGCCGAGCAGGTCGGCCATGGCGCTCACGGTGGCCGGCGACACGATGACGAGGTCGTCGAGGACCTTTTCCCACGTCGCGATGTAGTCCTGCTGGTAGATGTTGGTCAGGTCGGCCTGCAACCGTGCCCGGTCGCCGAGATCGCCTCCCCTGTTGCAGACCCAGTTGTCCTTGGCGAACTGCTCGACCAGCTGCGGCATGTCGCCGCCGGTGATCTGTTCGAAGGCGGACCGGCTGTACAGACTGGGGATGGGTTCGGCCAGGCTCGTGCCGCTCCTCCGCGTGATGGTCTGCGCGGCCGCGACACCGGCCGCGACGTCCAGCCGCACCTGGTGCGACTCGTCGGTCGCGTAGGTCTCCTTCAGCCAGCCGTACATGATGCGCCCGAGCGAGGCCTGTCGCACCGTGTTGCACGCCTGCGCGACGAGCGCGGCGTCCGTGCTCACGGGGCGCAACCGCTCCTCGCTGTCGAGCAGCGTCTGGAAGTGCCTCGTCAGCGAGGCCCCCGCGGCATCGCGCACGCCACTGCCGGGGCTCCATTCCAGGGACGCGAGGTACTGCAGGTGCTTCTTGTCCAGATGCTCGGGCTGGGCCAGCATCAGGTAGGCCTTGAGATATTCGTAGAGCTTCTCCGGCTCGCGGCCGTACTGCCGCAGCCGCTGCTGGAACAGGCGCGCCACGTAAGGCAGGAACGACGCGTCGAGTTCGAGCATGTAGGCATCGCGCGCCGCGTTGCCGATGGCTCGGCCCTGATACAACCCCCACCGCATGCCCCAGGGCACGTTCGCGCTGTGCCTGTCGGCCGCGTCGACGATGGCGCGCAGCGCGTCGAGACGCGGCAGCACGCCCTGCACCGACGAGGCGTCGCGCGTGGCGGGAATCTGGCGCAGCAGGGCCACGTCGCGCTCGACGGACGCGAGGTATGCCGCATTCCGGCGGTAGCTCATCGAGAGCGCCATCACGCCGAAGACGGTCAGGACGATCAGGGCCGCGTACACGCCGAGTTGCGCGGCCGCCTTGCGCAACTCGAACTGGCGGTTGACGCCGGCCAGACCCGACTCGCCTATCAGCACCTGCGTGAGCAGCCGCTCGACGAAGTACGCCTTGCCGCGACCTCCCGGCTGCACCGCCTCGGGCGCCACGCGGAACCCGCGTCCGATGGCGCCGAGCAGCCTGTCGATCGGCGTGCCTTCCTGCGTACCGCTCGAGAAGTACACCCCGCGCAGCAGGATGCGGTTGTCGGGGCGTCGTGGCACCGAAGACCGCGGCGACGTACTGCGCGAGCGAAGCCCGCAACGAGGCGACCTGCTGCGGGAAGGCGAAGATCTTCGCCCGCCTCCGGACGTCGGTCTCCTCCTCGAGCCGGGCGAAGAGCCGCTCGTTGAGCCGCGTCACGAGCGCGTCGAACTCCTCGGGGAAGGCCCGGGGGGCACGGCCGCTCGTCGTCTGCTCGTACGGGAACGTCACGCCCCACACCTGGGCGCGTCCCTCCTGGTTCAGGTCGTCGAAGTACTCGGTGAAGCCGGCGACCATGTCGCACATGGTCACCATCACGTAGACGGGCAGGTCGATCCGCAGTTCCTGGCCGAGTTCGCGCAGGCGATAGCGCGCGGCCTCCACCTGCTGCTCGCGGGCGCCCTCGCCCAGCGTGAGCAGGTCCTTGGCGCTGATGGTCAGGATCACGCCGTTGATCGGCCGGCGCTTGCGATACTTGCCGAGCAGGGCGAGGAACTCCCGCCAGCCCGCGCTGTCGGCGGCGGCGTCGGAGTCCTGCGTCGTGAACCGGCCGGCCGTGTCGAGGAACACGGCTTCGTCGGTGAACCACCAGTCGCAGTTCCTGGTGCCGCCGACGCCCTTGCAGCCGCGCCTGGCCAGTGCCGTCCTCGAGCGAGAAGTGCAGCCCGGAATTGAGCAGCGCCGTGGTCTTGCCCGATCCCGGCGGCCCCATGAACACGTACCACGGCAGGTCGTAGAGACTCGTGCCCTTCTTCCGCGAGCCGAGCGTGCCGACGGCCTGCTCGAAGCCCTCGCGCAGCTTGACGACGTCGGCCGGCGGCGCGGGGTCGGCGTTGGCCTGGCGGATGACGGCGGCCGCGAGGCTGGCGCTCGCCTTGCGCGCGCGCCACTGCGCGAAGAGCAGCCACGCCATCCAGGCGCCGACCACGAGTCCGATGGCGACCAGGCGCGACGTCTCGGTCTCGAGCGGACGCCTTCCCGAGATGACCAGGTACGGCCCCGCGAGCCAGATGACTGCCGCGATCAGCAGGAAACCTGGCAGCAGGACGAGGAGACGCTTCAGCAACGACAGCATGAGTGTGACTCGCGAGGGCGGCCGATGCCGGTTCTAGGTGCCGCGCACGTGGATGATCTCCACGCGCCGGTTGCGCGCACGGTCCTCGTACTTCGGCTCGGACGAGCCCTTGCCCGTCAAGCGCAGCCGGGCCGGGCTGTCGATCGTGCGCTTGATCACGTCCACGACGGTGACGGCGCGCTCACGCGACAACTCGAAGTTGTCGCGATACCGGAACGAACGCAGCGGCTGGTCGTCCGTATGCCCCTCCACGAGCACGCGGCCAGGCACGCGGTTGAGCGCCGAGGCGACGTTCTGCAGCGTCGACAGGTAGGCGGGGTTCAGGTCCGCACGGCCCGACGCGAAGAGGTCGGCGCCGACCAGCGTCACGGTCGTCATGCCTCCGTCCTCCTGCACGACCAGCGTCCCGCGCTGCTCCTCGGGTGCGAGCAACTGCTTCAGCGTCGGCTCGGACGGCGACGGCGGCGGGGCCGGGGCGGCCGGCGCCGGCTGCAGGTCGGCCTTCGCGAGTTCCTGGTGGATGGGCGCGGCCAGTGAGGCCAGTCGCGACTGGTAGTAGGTGAAGGCCGCCATCAGCACCACCAGCGCGCCGATGGCGGCGACCCACCAGGGCACGTAGCGGATCAGCGGGTTACGGCGATCCTCGAGTCCCTTCCACTTCAGGGACAACTCCCCGGTCCGCTTGCCGCGCTGGCTGAGGATCGCTCGGTACAACTGCGAGCGGACCTCGGCCAGGCGCTCGTGGCCGCGGTCCATCATGTGGTACTTGCCCATGAAACCCAGTGCGAGGCACACGTACTGGAGTTCCATGAGATCGATGTGCCGGGCCGGGTCGGCGCCGATCCGGTCCAGCATGTCGAAGAACTTCTCGCCTCCCCAGGCTTCGCGATGCATCGCGACGAGCAGGGGGTGCTGGGCCCACTCGCTCTGCGACCCGCCAGGGGTCGACATCACCGCCTCGTCGACGGTCGCGCACAGGACGTACCGGGCGGCGAGGACGATCTCGTGAGGCACGCCCTCGGCACGCGCGCGCTCCTCGAACACGCGGATGTCGTTGAGCGCCTGCCGCCGCAGTTCCGGGATGTCGAGCGGCTGCACCGTGCCGCGCGCGTGACCGGCGATCCGCAGCAGCGGACTCGCGGCCTGCACCAGCGGGTTCAGCCCGATCGCCAGCCGCTCCAGCGCCGCATCCGGGATGGGAGGCGCCGCCGGCATCGGGACAGCGAAGGGGCGCGAGGCCAGGGGATCGCTCACGCCGCGCTTGCCCGCCCCCGGGCGGGGGCGGATCACCGTGGCATCGGTGGCCTTGAAGGGATCGTCGCCGTCGACCATTGTTGACTCCCGCGTCAGGGACGAATGGCCCAGAACTCCATCGCCAGGCCCGGAAAGTTGCCGGCGACGTGCAGGGCCACACCGCCCGAATTCTTGAGCTGTTCCCACAGCTCGTTCGTCTGATCGAGTTCGAAGTAGGCAAAGCCGGCGTGGAACGGGATCTGGCGCGGCGCGACGGGCAGCGGCAGCACCGGCACGCCAGGCAACCCGAGGCGCACCAGATCGGCGATCCGTTCGACCGGCCCCACCTTCAGTTGGGCGGGGAAGCTGCGGCGCAGTTCCTCCGAGGGCAGATCGGCGCGCGCAGCCAGCACGAACACCGCGCTGCTGTAGAGCGACCGGTCGGACACGAGCGCCACGCTGATGCCGTACTTCTTGGCCTCGATCGGGATGGGGATGGCCACCTGCTTCATCTCGGCGGCAAAGGCCTGACGCAGGGCCAGCATCACCGGTTCGAACGATTCGCGGAGACGATCGTGGCGATAGCCCGGCAGCGCCGGCGGACGCTTCGAGATGCTGGTGAACGTCGACATCTCGCCGGCCATCGACACGCACAGCTGGTAGAACGACTCGGGGTGCACGGCACCGGCGTCGGCGTAATGAGCCAGCAGGGGCTCGTAGCGGTTGATCGCCTGGAGCAACAGGAACTCGGCGAACTCGGCGGCGGCGCCGCGGCCGGTGGCGGCCACGCGCCCGCCGAGCGCGTCGCCGCGCTGGTGCAGCAGGCCGAGCAACTCGGTGGCGAAGGTCGCCAGGCGTGCCGCGGCCCGCGTGTGCAGGACCGTCGGCATGAAGCTCTCGTCGAGCACGACGCGCTTGTCGGCGCGCGCCTCGGCGATGTGCGCCAGCGGAATGGTCGTGTAGGCGTCGGTGATCTCCGAGGCCAGCAGCAGGCGGGTGCTCAGCGCGCCGACCTCGAGGACGGCGGGGTCACCGCCGCCCGTTGTCGCGTCGCGCGCTTCCTCCTCACGGATCTGATGACGCGCGATCCGATCGGCGCCCTCGCGGCGGTCGAACTCGGCCTCTCCGGCGCGGCGCACGGGCACGGCCAGGTACACGATCTGGTCGCGGACCTGGACGTCAAGGTCGATCGCCGCCGGCAACGGATCGTCGTCGGGCATCCGGAACGTCGTGCCGTCGGGAAAGACGCCCGACGCGCGACGCAGTCCGAACTTGCCGATGCCGAGAAAGTCGCGCTCGATCTCCACGTCCAGCAGGCCCCAGCCGTGCGGGATGAGACCCTGGCATCGTGTCTCGACGAGGCGTTCGACGAACCGATCCTGCTGCTGGAAATGCTGCGGCCGCAGGAACAGCCCTTCGGACCAGACCACTCTGTTGTTGGAAGACATGCTCCCGTGAACGGCGCCCCCGATGATGGTGATGGCCGGGACCTACTCCCGGCCGTGCCTGTCCTTCAATCGCTTCAGCTGATCTTCGTAGGCCTGCGTGAACGCCTCGGCGAACAGGCGACGGAACGTGGTCTCCGGGTCCTTCACCAGTTCCTCCTGCCGCTCCCGGAACATGTCCCAGTACCGCATCTTGGCCGGCATGGCGAACACGGCGCCCTTCTTGATCTGCCTGTCGAACTGCTCCTCGAGTCGGTTCGGATCGAACTCGGCCAGCATCGCGTCGAAGGCGACCCGCATGCCCGCCAGCATCGCGAGTTGGTGGTTCCGCAGGTCCTCGAAGGCGTCCTCGAAGGCCTCCACCGGCCCGAGGTAGGCGTCGTTCCGCTTCACGAGCAGGTTGAACAGGGCGTCTTCCACGTTGACCGAGAACTTCAGCGGGTTGTTGTCCACCGGCCTGAAGTAGGTCATCCGCATGCGGAATTCGTCCTTGACCTGGTGCCGCGACCGCAGCACGTCCATGACACCGGTCACAACGACGCGGAGAATGTCTCCGAACTGCCGGGCGAGTTCCTCCGTCACCGCGGTGCCTGGCGGCAGGCCCGCCGCGGCGAGCACGCCGGCCAGATCACCGGACACGGCCACCGGTGCGACGGGCTCGTGGACATCGCGAGCCGCCGGCCGCTCCTCGACGACGGGCGACTTCACCTCCGGTACGACCTCTGGGGGCCGCACGTCCGCCCCGGCAGCGGGCAGCGGTTCCGCCGGCGGAGCGGCTGGCAAGACCCAGGGCTCTTCGACCGGGGCTGGCTCGGCAGCTTCAGCTGGCGCGCTCCAGATGTCGACGGGCGGCGCCGGAGGCGGGACCGGGGCCTCCCAGATGTCCTCCGGCACCGGAGGTACCGGCACGGCCGCCACGGGTGGCGCGGGTGGCGCGGGTGGCGCGGCCGGAGGCGGCTCGAACGCGGGCGCCACGTCGAAGGGCGATGGGATGTCGGGCGTCGCCGCGGGCCGCATGCCGGTCTCCGGCGCGAGCGGATTGTAGTTGTCCGGGATGAAGGCTGGTGGCGGCGCCGGCGGCACTGCCATCGGCGGCGGCGTCGGGTGGTGGACCTCCGGCGCCCGGAAATGCGCGTCGAAAGGCGACCCGCCGGCCAGATCCCTCGCGCTCGGAGGAGCGGGCGTCACGCCGCGGGACGGGGTGTGACTCGGACCGCCGCCCAGCAGCTTCAGCGGGTCCAGCTCGTCGTCGGGATGCGGCTCGGCGATCGCGTTGAACGGGTCCGGACGATTCAGTGACTGGCCCAGGGGCTGGCCCAATGGCGCACCGCCGAACGGGTCGTCGAGCGCGTACGGCGGGAAACCGCCGCCTGGCGCAATGGGCGCCGGGCGCATGCGCGTCTCCTCGCGGTCGCTCGTGATCGACACGAGCACTTCGTAGGGCTCGATCAGCAGGCGATCGCCTGAGTGCAACGCGTAGGGACGCCGGGGCTCCAGGCGGTTGTCCGGCGTATTGAGGTAGATGCCGTTCGTACTCGTGTCCTCGATGTAGAACGTCGAGTTCTCACAGGTGATGCGCGCGTGTCGCGCCGACACCTTGTTGTCCGGCAGCACCCAGTCGCTGTGTTTCGCCCGGCCGATGGTCCCGCCCGCGGGGCCGAACATCTTCCTGGCGGCGGGCGGAGACACCTCGGCGCCGGATGAAACGAGTTCAAGAATCAGGCCCACGCATGCTCCGGTGTGGGGAGTGTATCTCAAGTCGACGCGCGTCCCGGGCGCCCGGAGACGCGCCGCACGCGCTACGACCGCGCGAGCTGCTCGCGCGTCTTCTCGAGCTGCTCGCGCAGCTCGCGCACGCCCTCCAGTTCGCGACCCGACGGCCCGTGCTCGATGCCGCAGTAGCCGTGATAGCCCGCGTCGAGGACGATCTTCATCATGCGCGGCAGGTCGATCGGGCCGCTGTTGCCCTCGAAGTCCCACACGGTGGGCTTCACGCTGACCCCCTTGGCCAGCGGCATCATCTCCCGCACACCCACGTACGAGTCGTAGCTCTCACGTGTGGCGTCCGGGTTGGTGGGCGTTGGCCGCGAGATCGAGAAGTTCCCGAAATCCGGCAACGTGCCCGCCCGTTTGTGATCGGCACGCGCGATGGTCTGCATGAGCCACTTGGCGTTGCTGCTCAGTCCGCCGTGGTTCTCGATGATCACGTTGAGCCCGTGCGTGTCGGCAAACTCGCACAAGCGATGCAGGCCGTCGGCCACCAGTTTCTGCTGCTCCTCGGGGGTGCCGGCGCTGTAGGCGTTCACCCTGATCGAGTGACAGCCGAGCGTCCTGGCCGCCGTGACCCACTTGTAGTGATTCTCCACGGCCGTCTGGCGCTTGGCGTCCTCCGGGTCGCCGAGGCGCCCCTCGTTGTCGCACATGATCAGCACCTGCGTGACACCCTCGCCCCTGGCCCGCGCGTTCATCTCGGCCAGGTAGGCCGCGTCGGTGGCCTTGTCCATGAAGAACTGGTTCACGTACTCGATGGCATCGATGCCCACGGACTTGGCGATCTTCGCGAAGTCGAGGTGCTGCAGCACCCCCTTGCGGAGCGGCTGGTTGATGGACCACTGCGCGAGCGAGATCTTGTAGAGCGGCGCCTTGGCCTGAGCCTGGAGGCGGACGGGCGCGCCGATGGCGGCGACGGAGGCCGCCGCCGGCGCGAGGACCGTGGCGGCGAGGAAGTCGCGTCGAGTCGTCTGAATCACGAGAGGTCTCCTGCGATTGTCTTCCACTCCACGACCTTGCCCGTCGTGATGGCCTGGTGGCCCATGATGGCCGTCAGCGCGCCCGTGGCCCCGACCATGACGTCGGCGGGGTTGGTCCCCGAGCCACGGATGCAGTCGTAGAACGCCCGCATGTGGGCGCTCGGATGTTCGTCCACCTTCTCGGCGAGCACGGCCGGGGGCGTCCGGCCGTCGAGCGGGTACACGCTCGTGTCGCCCATCAGGTCGCAGGCGCCCTTCTGGCCGTAGACGTGGACGAACTGCCCGCCACCCGGCAGCCCCTTCGGGTGGAACACCATCTGGGTGAAATACAGCTTCACCCCGCCCGGGTAGTCGTAGCTGAGCGTGTAGCCGTCCATGATGGAGCGGCCCGGCGGGTCGTCCTTGTACAGCAGGATGCCGCCGAAGCCAGCCGCTCTGACCGGCGTGGCGCCAACAGCCCAGTTGCACAGGTCGAGGTTGTGCACGGACATCTCGATCAGGTACCCGCCCGACTTCTCGACGTCGAAGAACCAGTCGGCCGAACTGCCCGTGTGGCTGAGATCGCTTTCGGAGTGCCGCTGCGCCTTGACCATCAGGACGTCGCCGATGGCCCCGGACCTGATCTTGCCCACAGCCGACTGCAGCCGCTTGTACGACCGCAACTGCTGGCCCGACACGAACACCTTGCCCGACGCCTTCACCGCCTTGACGACGGCCTGCACCGAAGCGGGGGTGATCGCGACCGGCTTCTCGCAGTACACGTGCTTGCCGGCCTGCAGCGCGGCGACCGCCATCTCGGCGTGCAGGTGGGGGGGCGTGGCGATCACGACCGCCTCCACGTCCGTGCGTTCGAGCACGCGACGGTAGTCGCTCGTGGTCGCCGGCGTGTCGCGCGCGGCGATCGCGGCGGCGTTGGCCAGGCGGTCGGCCTTCGTGTCGCACAGGGCCACGACCTTGCCGAGTTCCAGCACGGACCGCAGGTCCTGCGTGCCACGGCCGCCCGTGCCGATCACGGCAGTGGGAATGGCCCCCGGTGCAGGGGACGGTGGGACAACGATCGGCGTTTGCGCCGCGGCGCGGGCGCCGAGCGCGGCCACGCTGGCCAGCGTGGCGCCGGACTCGATGAAGGCTCGTCTGCTGAGGTCGGTCATGGGGAGGGTCCTTTTCCGTTTGATCGTCAGGCTCGGGCTTGCAGCCCGCGCAGCACGCTGTCGACGTACTCCCGGGCGCGCCGCGCGAGCGCGTCCACACCCTCGGGCGTCTCCGGACGCCGGACGAGGGGCTCGAAGATGTTCTCGAAGACCAGCGGCATCGTCAGCCCCGTGTGCATGACGGGCGCGAAGAGCCGGTAGTGGTCGATCTCGCCGAAGCCTGGCCCGCAGTCCTCGTCCTTCGGCCAGTCGCGATGGTCCTTGATCGCGAACGCGCGCACGTCGTCGACGCAGGTGGCGATGTCGGCGATGGGGTCGTGGCTCTCGTAGTCGAGCACGTTGCCGGCGTCGTAGCACATCCGCACGCCCTCGTCGCCCACTTCGCGAATGATTGTCGAGCACATCGCGCCGGTGGCGGTGTTGCCGCCGTGCTGCTTGATGAGGACCGTGAGGCCCGCCTGGCGCGCCACCGGTCCGATGGTCTTCAGGCAGGCGATCACGCGCTCGTATTCGCCGGGGCGCGTCCGCCCGAACGTCAGCAGGTACGGGATGCCGGCGGCGGCGGCCTGCGCGATGCGCTTCTTGTGTGCGTCGGCGGCATCGGGCTCCTCCAGGAACACGGTGGAGAACATCATCACAGGGGCGAGCCCGAGGTCACGGCACCGCCGCGCGAGGGCACCGGCCTCGGACGGAGGAGCCTCGACGTCCATCGCGGGCCGCTGCTGGCCGCTCGCGTCCTTGTGGGTGACACCCCATGCGACGTGGGAGTAGCCAGCCGCCTTGATGCCCTCGAGCGCCCGCTCGATCGGGAACGCGGCGTACGGCAGCGTCATGCAGGCCATCTGGAACGTCGTCGGGCCTCGCTGGATCGCAGACTCGGCCCGCCCGGAGCCGGGTATCGGGTTCCGGGTCACGGGTACCGGGACCGCAGGCGCGGCCCCGGCCAACCGGGACGTCAGGCCTGACGCGGCCACCGCGCCGAGGAACTCCCGTCTGTGCATCTCCAGAGCCTATCGCAGGAACACAGGAACAGAGGAATCGGGAATCAGGCAGGAGCAAGGACGACCGTTTCCTGATTCCTGACTCCTGCCTTCCTTGTCTCCTGCTCAGTATCCGCGCGCCGCGTCGACGACGGAGAGCATCTTCCCGCCCGCGACGTACCGGCGGAGGTTCTCCCGGACGAGGAGCCAGCGCGCCTCCTCGTCGAGGTCCGAATCCGCCGAGACATGCGGCGTGAGGATCAACCGCGGTGCCTTCCACAGGGGATGCCCGGACGGGAGCGGTTCCGGGTCCACGACGTCGAGCCCGGCGCCGGCGATCGTGCGGTCCTGGAGGGCCTTCACGAGGTCGGCGGTGACCACGGTCCCACCACGACCCACGTTGACGAAGAAGGCCGTGCGCTTCATGACGCCGAAGATGCGGGCGTCGAACATCCCGCTCGTCTCGGGCGTGAGGGGCAGGGTGTTGGCGATGACGTCGGCCTCGGCCGCGAAGGCCGCCAGATCGCCGGGCAGCCCCATCTTGCTCACCGTGGGTGGCACCTCGGCCTTGCTGTTGCGGATGGCAATCACCCGCATGCCGAAGGCCTGGGCCCGCTTGGCGACTTCACTGCCCACGCCGCCGAAGCCGACGATGAGGATGGTCTTGCCCACGAGGCTGAACGAAGGCTGGTCGCCGTCGGAGTCCGAGGTGAACGGCGTCCAGTTGCCGGGGCCGGCGCCGCGGGCCCACCGTCCCTGCTGCTGCGCGGCGAGGTAGCCCGGCAGGCCGCGTGCGTGGGCGAGCACCATCGCCATCACGTGCTCGGCCATGACCGGGCCGGCGATACGCTGCATGTTGGTGAGGACGATCCCGCGCCGGCGGAACACGTCGCTCGCGAGGCACCGCTCGACCCCCGCGTTGTACGTCTGGACCCACGACACCCGCGGGCTCGACTCGAGCACGGATTCCTCGCAGAAGCCGAGGACTGCGTCGGCGTCCACGGCGCCCGCCCGCGCCTCAGCCGTGCTGTCGGCCCCGACGAGGTCCACACCCGGCGCCACGTCCTGCAGCCACGCCTTCCGCTCCGGCGTGAGGTTGCGTACCAGCACGCGCTTCGGCGCGCGCCAGCGTGGCGACGCGCTCACGGGCTCGGCCGCCTCACGCAGGCCGAGCTCGGCGATCATCTGCGCCGTCTTCGACGCGTCGGGCTGCGCTAAAGCCGGGGCAGCCCCCCAGGCCAGCGACACGGCCAGCGTCAGGGTCAGGGCGGGTAGTGAAAGGCGGCGGAATGTCAACGTCACGGCTGGCACCTCGGCTTGAGAATGGGCAGATCCGGGGCCTGGGCTCTGCGTTCTGCGTTCTACGTTCATCGTCCTGCGTTCGGCGCTCGACCTTCGACGTTCGCAGATCCGCGTTCCGTGTTCTTCGCGCCGTCTTCCTTCCAGCCGAATGCGCGCATCATGACGTGGAACACGTCCGTGTTCTGCATGTAGCCCCTGACGCGATCGGCGCCCGGTCCCGTCGCCGCGATCATGACGGGCTCGCCGGTGTGTCCGTTGTCCATGCGCACGGCAGGAATCCGGATGTTGCGCCGCTTCTCCTCCGCGGCCTTCGCCTGCTCCGCCTCGAGGCCCTCCAGCAGGGGTGCCCCGAGGCGCCCTCCCCTGATCGCGAGGTCGAACGAGTGATCGGCCGTGAAGAGCAGGAGCGTATCGCGGCCGACCGTCGCCGTCATCCTCGCGACGACCTTGTCCAGTGCCACCATCCGGTCGAGCCCCTGACGCACGTTGTCCGTGTGCGTGTCGCCCTCGACCATCAGGAAGTACCCCTTCTTGCTGCGCGACAGGATCCGGTGCGCGGCCAGCACGGCCTCCTCGAGGTCGAACGCCGAGGAGTCGAGCAGGACAATGGCGCGGCGGGCATCAGCGGGAACCTCCGATAGTGCGCCGTGAATCGGGCGCTTCGCCCCCAGGACCGCGAGGTCCACTCCGTCGGCCGCCAGAGCCTTCGTGAGCGCCGTCCGGCCCGGCCCGATCACCACGTCCACGCCGTCGCCGAAACGGGGGGCGAACAGCTGCTGGAAGATGGCGGCGCTCTTGCCCCTGTCGTTGACGTGCGCATACAGCGACGCCGGCGTCGCCCCCGTGACCGAGTCGTTGGTCACGAGTCCGGTCGCCAGCCCTTGCTGCTCGGCGTACTCGAGAATCGTCTTCAGGGCCGTGCCGTCGCTCTTGCCACGCACGGTGTCGGCGCCCTGCGCGATGACGCCGTTGTGCGTCTTCTGTCCGGTGACGATTGCCGTCATGCCGGCGGCCGAGTCCGTGACCAGCTGCGACGCCGTCGTCGTGTCCGAGAGCGCGATGTGCGGCATCTTCTGGATTGCGAGGCCCCGCGCCGTCCCCGTCGCGTGCAGGCTGGCGGCCGTGATGGTGGAGATGCCGCCGGCGTCGGCGAGGAAGAGCACGATATTCCTGGCCTTGCCCTCCGCTGTCAGCAGGGCGGGCATCAGCAGCACGGCGACGAGGACCCTTCTCATGCCGGACAGTATAGGGGCCTCGCCGTGACGACGGCGTGGCGCAGAACGAAAAATGGCCCGGGCGCTATGATCCCGGGTCATGCGCGCAGCCCTGTTAGCCATCGGCGGCCTGGTCCTCGGCGCCCTCCCCGCACTGGCCGCCACGTCGATCCGCATCATGCCACCCGATGGCGGCGTGCTCGCCGCGGGACAGCTGGTCGACATCCGGGTCGAGGCCACGAGCGACGGGCCGACGCCGCCGGCCGGCCTCCGGGTATGGATCGACGGCCGCGAGTGGACGTCTCGCAACGACCCGCGCGCGCAGGAGGGCGCCGCCCGCGGCACGGCCAACTTCCTGGCGCGCCGCTTCAGCACGACGCAGGCGGGCCCGCTGGTCATCAGGGCCACGACGAGCGATGGCGCATCTGCCGAGGCTCACCTGCGCGTGGAGCCGTGGGCCGGCGCCGGACGGGCGCAACGGGGACAGCCGCGCGCGCGCAACGTCATCCTGTTCCTCGGTGACGGCATGGGCGCGTCGCACCGCACCGCGGCCCGCATCGTGTCGAGGGGCGTCCACAACGGCAAGGCCGCCGGGCGCCTCGCGATGGACACGCTGGAGGTCACGGGACAGGTGATGACGGCGTCGCTCAACGCCGTCATCACGGACTCGTCGCCGGGCATGTCGTCATACGTCACAGGGCAGAAGCACGCCAACAACCAGGAGGGCGTCTTCCCCGACAACACGCCGGACGCCTTCGACAATCCCCGAATCGAGTACCTCGGCGAGATCCTGCGGCGCACGCGGGGCCCGGGCTTCAACGTCGGCATCGTCACGACAGCCGATCTCACGGACTCGACGCCGGCCGCCAACGCCGTCCACACGTCCAGCCGGTTCGCGGGGCCCGGTATCGCCGCGCAGTTCTTCGACGAGCGCGAGACCAACGGCGTCGCGGTACTGCTCGGCGGCGGGGCCAATCACTTCGCGCCGAAGTCGGCCGGAGGCACGCGGCCCGACACACGCAACCTCGTGGAGGAGTTCCAGGCCGCCGGCTACGACACGGCGCGCACGGGCGCCGAGGTCCGGGCCCTGCTCGACGCGGCGCGGCCTGCCCCAAGGGGGCTGCTCGGGCTCTTCCATGCCTCTCACATGGTGGTGGCCTTCGACAAGGTCGGCGCCGGACGGTACAGCGACGAACTGACCCTCGAGAAGAACGCGTCCTACCGCGACACGCCAATGCTCGAGGACATGACGGCGCTGGCGCTGAAATCCCTGGCCGCGCACTCGCCCGCGGGCTTCTACCTCATGGTGGAGGGCGCCTCGATCGACAAGCGCGCCCACGCGGCCGACCAGGAGCGCACGATCTGGGACACGATCGAGTTCGATCGCGCCGTTGCCGTCGCGCTGGCGTTCGCCCGCGCCACCAACGGCGACAGCGACCCCGACAACGACACCCTCGTCATCGTCACGGCCGACCACGAATGCGGCGGCATGGCCGTCATCGGCGTCGGGAACGAGCGCTACGCGCCACCAGCCCTGGGGACGGCCGTGCGCGACTATGCCGGCGTCTTCCGCTTCCTCCCGGAGCAGGTGCTCCAGTTCACGCCCAACTACGTCGTCGACGATCGCGGGTTCCCCGTCGACCCGAACCCATCGCGCAAGGTGCTGCTCGGATGGGCGTCGGCACCGGATCACTACGAGAACTGGATGGCCGACCGCGTGCAGACCGAGGCCGCCGTGCTGGCCAAACAGGACGACGGGCGCCTGGTGGCCGTGGCCAACCCGGCACGCGCGAAGGAAGGCGAGATCCCGGGGTTCCTCGTCCCGGGCACCATCGAGAACGGCCAGACGGCATGCCCCTCGGCGCAGGGCTGCCCGGCCGACACGGCCTCGAACGGGCACACGTTCGCCGGTCACACGGCCACCGACGTCCCGCTCTCGGCCACCGGCCCGGGCGCCTGGCAGTTCACCGGCGTGTACGAGAACACGGACGTGTTGCTGAAGATCCTGCGCGCGGCGGCGGGCACGTACCCTTCGATCAGGTAGGGACCGCTCTCCGAGCGGTCCATCTCCACTCCGAGCGGTCCATCTCCACTCCGAGCGGGCCGTCTCGTCGGGGAGCGGGCCAACTCCTCGAGACGACGCCCAGACGGTTCGCCGAGGGAGATGGACGCCTCGGAGAGGCGTCCCTACCCACCCTGGGATACTCTGACGCCGGGCGCTCGCGATGGTCCAGATTCGATCGACTCTCGACCAGGATGTGCCGGCGCTGAACGCGCTGGTGACCGAGGTGTGTCGCGAGCGGATGTACCTCGGGTCGACCGAGGGGTTCACGCTCGAGCAGACGCGCGGCCATCTCGCGCTGCTCAGGGAGTCGGACGGCGTGACCCTCGTGGCGATGGAGGGTGACCGTCTGGTGGGCTGGGTCGACATCGCGCGTGGGCCGTTCGAGGGGCTCACACATTACGGCCGACTCGGCATGGGGCTGGCCGCCGACGCGCGCGGGCGGGGCGTTGGCCAGGCGCTGCTGGAGCGCGCCCTCACCGAGGGATTCAGGACACTCGAACGGATTGAACTGGAAGTGTTCGCGTCCAACGCGAGGGCCATCGCGCTGTACCGGCGCGCGGGATTCGTCGAGGAGGGGCGTCGACGAGGGGCGCGGAAACTGGACGAGGCGTACGACGACATCCTGATGTTCGGGATGCTGCGCGACGAGTGGCGCCGCGCGAGCGGTCTGACGATGAGGTGACGGCCGGCTGGGACAGCCGGCCCTACCGTTGCGAAGCCACGCGGACGCCGTCGGCCAGGCCGCTGCCCGGGAAGGCGACGACGGTCGCGCCGGCCTCGAGGCCCGACGCGATCTCCGCCTCGGCGTCGTTGCGCTGACCGATCCCGACGGGCGTCCGCACGGCCCGACCGTCCCGCACCGCGAACACGAACCACCCGTCCCCGTCGCGGACGAGGCTGCCAATGGGCACCTTGAGCACGCTGGCGGCCTCCCAGATCACCACCCGCACCTCGACGCGGAATCGATCGCCGAGGCGACTGAGGGCGGGCCCCGGGTCGTCGAGGCCGACGATGACGTTGACGCGCTGCTCCTCGACGCCGAGCGCCGACACCTTCGTGAAGCCAGCGGGCTCGACGCGCTGCACACGCCCATCGATGGGCTCGCTCCCGCCCCAACGGGTGATCAGCGCGCGCTGGCCCGGCTGGATGCGCACGGCGTCGGTCGACAGGTAGTCGGCCACCACCTCGAGCTTCGAGACGTCGCCGATCTCGAGGATGGGTTCGCCCTGCGGCACCACCGCCTCGCTCTCGCGCAGGCGCCGCAGGACGACGCCGTCCACGGGCGCGCGCAGCACGAGCGTCGCGCCGCCGGCGTCGCGGCCGGGCGACATCAGGCTGGCGCGCGCCAGTCGGAGATCGGCCTCTGCGGCGCGGACGGCGGCGCCGGCGCGATCGACGTTCGTCCTCCACGTCGTCAGCGCGAGTTCGGCGGCCTCGACCTGCTCGCGTGAGACCGCGCCCGCCTCGACGAGTTGACGCGCCCGCGCGTGTTCCCGCTCGGCCTGATCGCGCGCGGCCCGGGCACGCGCCTCGTCGGCCCGCGCCCCGTTCAGCGCCGCCTGCGCCGCAGCCACGCGCGCCTGCAGTTCCGACCGCGTCCGCTCGTCGAGCAGGCCCGCTGACATCGGCCTGAACGTCGCCAGTGGCGTGACGTTGGCCTGCACGGGATCGCCAGGCTCGAGCGCGACGCGCAGCACGCGGCCAGCCACGGGCGCCGACACGAGGTAGCGGTCGTGGACCCGCGTCTCGCCGTCCTCGTCCAGCGTCACGCGGAGCGGACCGCGCGACGCCACGGCAGTCTCCACGTCGAGGGCCTCCGGGCGCAACGCCCATGCGCCAAGGGCCGCGAGCGTGCCCACCATGGCGGCGACGACGATCCGCCGGCGCGTGACGAGGGGCCTCGATCGGGGTGCGGTCATGCCAGTCGCATTCTATTCGCGCGTCTTGAGGACCCCGACCAGGTCGAGGCGATCCAGTTGGCGGCGGACGATGAGCCCGGACACCGCCGCGGCCGTGAGCGTGACGACTACGGCAGCGGCGTACGTCCGCGGCGACACCATCACGGGGAACCTGTACATCTCGGTCTCGAACATCGACACCACCAGCGCCGCCAGCGCGTACCCGATTGCCAACCCGATGGGCATGGCCACGATCGTGAGCACGGCCAGTTCGCCGAGCAGGATCGCCGAGATCTCGGCCCGCGTGAAGCCGAGCACACGGAGGCTGGCCAACTCCCAGCTCCGTTCCGACAGCGACACGCGAGCGGCGTTGTAGACCACGCCGAACGCGATGATGCTGGCAAACAGCACGTTGAACGTGATCATCACGTCCATCTGCTCGCCCATCGTCTCGTTGAAGCTCTCCACGATGGCGCGCGTGAGCGCGACGCCGGCCACGGCTGGCAGGATCTTGAGCCGCGCGTACAACTCGTCCTCGGCACGCGGATCGATCAGCAGGTGCGCGCCGGACACGATGCCGCCCTCCTGGAGCAGCGCGTGCAGCGCGTCGGCTGACATGTAGGCCGACAGCCCAAGGTACTCCTCGACCGTGGCGGTCACGACCACCCGCCTGGTCACGCGCCGGCCTTCGAGGACCTCGATGTCGACGGCCGACCCCGGGCCGACGCGAAGGGCGTCGGCGAGCGCGCGTGACAAGACGAGGCCAGCCGCCGGCAGGTGCACGACGCGCCCCTCCAGATCCACGACGCGCTGGAGGCGCGGGGTGTCGGGCATACCCGTCACGGCCAGTTGGCGCGACAGGTGCCCTGCGCGCAACCGCGCAGGCACGCTGCGCATGGGTTCCACGGCCAGCACGCCCGGCAGCCGACGCAGCCCGTGCAGCGCCGAGGAGGCACGCGGCTCGACGAACGCCACCGTCAGGTCCTGCCGCTGCACGAGGTCGAACTGGACGCGCAGCATCTCGTCCATGGCGTCGAGGAAGAACAGCCCCAGCACCATCATGGCTGCCGAGAGCCCGATGCCGAGGATGGAGATCAGCGCGCGCACGGGCTGTCGCTCGATGTGGCGTACGACCATGCGCGCACCCGGTCCGAGGAACCTGTAGAGGCCCACCCGCTCGACGATGCTTCGTCGGAATCGAGCGGGCGGCTCGGGCCGCATGGCCTCGGCCGGAGGGAGGCGGACGGCGCGACGCACGGCCCCGACAGCGCCCCCCACGGCCGCGGCGAAGCTGGTGGCGATGCACGCCGCCACGACGGCGGGTGACGTCTCGTACAGCAGCAGCGGGAAGCGGAAGAAGTCGTTGTACATGCCGATGATGCCCCGACCCATCCACGCGCCCGCCAGCACGCCGACGACGCTCGCGCCCGCCGCCACGACCAGCGCCCACTTGACGTAGTGCGCACCAACCTCCCGGTTCGAGTACCCGAGCGCCTTGAGCGACGCGATCTGCTCGCGCTGCACGGACACGATCCGCGTGAGCACGACATTGAGCAGGAACGCGGCCACGGCGAGGAAGATCATGGGCACGAGCAGGCCGAAACCGCGCAGCTGCGCCAGCTCGTTGGTCAGGCTCCAGTTCGAGACCTGCAGGCGGCGGGGAATCGCGCCGAACGCGCCGTAGGGCCGCAACAGCCGATCGAGCGCCGCGATCACGTCTGGCTCGCGCGCGCCAGGCGCGAGCGTCAGCGCGACGTCGTTGAAGCCGCCCTCCATGTCGAAGGCCGCGCCGAGCGCCTGTCGGTCCATCCAGAAGATGCCGAAGCGCTTCGCGTCGGGAATCACCTCGCCGGGGCGCATCGTGTACACGTACTCGGGCGAGAGCGCGACGCCGACGATCTGCAGCCGCCGGCGGCGCCCGTTGATCAGCGCCGACACCGTGCTGCCGGGGCCGAATCCGTGCGCGAGCGCGAACGACTCACTCACCAGGACCTCGTCGGGCCGCCCGGGCTCGAGGTGCCTGCCCCGTCGCAGGAACAGGTCGTTGAGGGCCGGCCGATGTGGCACCGGGATCGAGATGAGCCGTCCCGTGGCCGGCTCGGCGAGCCCCTCGACGTCCAGCGTGACGTCGGCGACGACCCGCAGCTCGACCTGCGACACTCCGGGAATCTCCGCGATGCGCGCGCGCAACGACAGCGGCGCCCGCTTGACCGTCGCGAACACGTCAGCGAAGCGATACCGTTCGTAATAGGCCAGCTGCGTGGCCTCGAGCGAGGTGAACGTCGAGAAGTAGGCGACGAACATCGCGAGCCCCACAGCCATCACTGCGCCGATTGCGACGGCCTGGCCCTTGAGCCGCCAGAGATCGCGCAGGAGCTTGCGGTCGAGGGCCCGGACCATCGCTACCACTCCAGCTCGCCCGGTGGCCGCCGTGTCGCGTTGACGCGAACGGAGGTGACGCGTCCGTCGGCCAGCGTCACGACGCGATCGGCCATGGCCGCGACGCCGGCGTTGTGGGTGATGACGGCCGTGGTGGTGCCGAGTTCGTCGTTGACGCGCGCGATGGCCTCGAGCACGAGGACGCCGGTGGCGCTGTCGAGCGCGCCCGTGGGCTCGTCGCAGAGCAGCACGTCGGGGCGCTTGGCGATGGCGCGGGCGATGGCCACGCGCTGCTGCTCGCCGCCGGAGAGCTGCGCGGGAAAGTGGTCGAGGCGGGCCTCGAGCCCGACGAGGCCGAGCGCATCCTCGGGCCGCATCGGGTCGTCGGCGATCTCGGTCACGAGGGCCACGTTCTCGCGCGCCGTGAGGCTGGGGATCAGGTTGTAGAACTGGAAGACGAAGCCGACGTGTTCGCGGCGGTACTGCGTCAGCGCGCGCTCGTCGGCCGACGTGAGCTCGTGGTCGCGGTAGACCACCTCGCCGGACGTCGGGACGTCCAGCCCGCCGAGGATGTTCAGCAGCGTGGACTTGCCGCTGCCCGACGGGCCCAGCAACACGACGAGTTCCGACTGGTGGAGGTCGAGGTCCACGCCGGCCAGGGCGTGCACCTCGACCTCACCCATGC
Organism: uncultured Acidobacteriota bacterium; assembly: GCA_963715265.1. GTDB lineage: Bacteria > Acidobacteriota > Vicinamibacteria > Vicinamibacterales > Vicinamibacteraceae > Luteitalea. The sequence goes on along the minus strand of CAVQRQ010000002.1, from coordinate 113,811 downwards.
GGTACGTCTTGGTGAGCCCACGAGCACGGAAGACGACGAGCGGCGCCGAATCGGTCATGCCCACGCACACCTTGCGCATGCACGGAGCACGCCCAGTCCCGTCATCGTCCGACCCTTCGCCAGCGACCCAGCCGCCCCGGGCGACGCCGGGGGATTCTTCGCACGGCACCGCGGAGGCTTCCCCACTCATCCGACGCCCTCATGGGATTCATCGGAAAAGCGCAGGAACCCGGGGTGCCTGCCCCCGGCACGCGAGTTGCCAGATGCGAAGCAGTAGCTGATCTCCATTTCCGCCGAGGTTCCATCATGACCCGCTTTATCGTCCGTCCCCGGCTGTTTGGCGCCCTTGCGGCCGCCAGCCTGCTCGCAGCCGGCATCGTCTTTGCCCAGGAGTCGCCCGTCGTCGTCTCGAGCGCGACGGTCACCGTGTCCGGCACCTCGACCGTGCTGGACTGGAGCGCCACGACCAAGGAGGCCCAGACCCGTAACGTCAAGGTCACCAACGACCTGCCGGGCGGCGACTTCTTCTGGGTCGGCGTCATCCAGCCAGGCGCCGTCGAGTCCTTCGAGGTGGTCGTGCCGGTGGCCGCCCTCACGTCGGACCGCGACAACTTCACGGCCGACATGCACGTCGCGCTGAAGGCCGACGTCCACCCGGACATCGTGTTCACGCTCGCCCGGATGGAGAAGCGGCCCGGCGGCGCCAAGGCCTTCGGCACCCTGAAGGTCGCCGGCGTCGAGCGCGAGGTCGTGCTGCCCCTCATCACCACGCTGCGCAATGGCAAACTGCTGGTGCAGGGCAGCGTCGACCTGCTCATGACCGACTTCGGCATCGAGCCGCCCACCGCCATGATGGGCGTGCTCAAGACCGACCCGAAGGTCACCATCAAGTTCGAGACCGTCCTCGCGAAGCCGACCACGTAGGCGCCACGCCACGGCGGCACGCGCAGGACTCAGGGGGCCCTTCGGGGCCCTCTGCCATTTCAGGCCGCCATTTCTGCCATGTTCAGGCCGTGTCTGACGCGCGGGGCAGCGTCAGCGTGAACACGGTGCCGCCCTCCGGCGGGCACCGGAGCGACAGTGCCCCGCCGTGGAGTTCGGCAGTCCGCTGTGCGATGGGCAGGCCAAGCCCGCCCCCACGAGACTTGGTGGTGAAGAAGGGCTCGAACACCTGCTCGCGCAGGGCCTGTGGGATGCCCGGGCCCGTGTCGCGCACCTGCACCTCGACCATCCCCCCCGCCGCGGGCGTCACGGACACCGTGATGCGACCTCGCCCTTCGAGGGCCTGGGCGGCATTGAGCACGAGGTTCAGCACGGTCGCGCGCGTGAGATTGGCGTCGGCGTGCACCTGCATCCGGGGCCCGATCGCCTCGAAGGCGACGCCCCGACCCGCCGGATCCTGCGCGACCGTCGCGAAGACATCGTCGATGAGCGGCGCGAGGTCCACCTCCCCCAGTCGCGGCGGACGCGGCCGCGCGAACAGCAGCAGGTCGTTGATGAGGTCGTTGAGCGACTCCGTACGCGAGACGATTTCATGCATGACGGCGCGCTCCGGGTCGTCCTCCTTCCGCCGCCCCATCAGGACCTGCATGGCCCCGCGAATGCCGGCGAGCGGGTTGCGGACCTCGTGCGCCAGCACCGCGGCCATCTGCCCGACACGGGCGAGTGCGGCCTGGTGCGTGAGCGTGTCCTCGGCGCGCTTGCGCGCGGTGATGTCGGCCCGGATCGCGATGTACTGGTACGGCTTGCCCTCGTCGGTCACGAAGGGGACGATGGTCGTGTCCACCCAGTAGAAGTGCCCGTCCTTCGCCCTGTTGCGGATCTCGCCGTGCCAGACGCGGCCGTTGGCAATGGTGTGCCAGAGGTCGCGGATGAACTCCGGCGGGTGGTATCCGGAGTTGACGATCCGGTGGTCCTGCCCCAGCAATTCCTCGCGGGCATAGCCGGAGATCTCGATGAACCTGTCGTTGACGTAGGTGATCCGGCCGCGCACGTCAGTGATGGCGACGATGGCCGCGGCGTCGAGCGCGCGCTTGAAGTCGCTCAACTGGACCAGGTTCGTGGCAGCCTGGTTCTCGACGGTCACGAACCGCTGGACGACGGCGGCCGTGATCAGGAACACGAGGATCATGAGCGGGTAGTTCACGATCACGCCTGCCGCGAGATCGGGGTGCCACCCGGCGCAGAGATCGACAATGACGAGGGCGGACGCGCCGAAAGCCGCCACCACGGGGTAGGCCCGCCACTCGCTCCAGAGCCCGAGGAGGATCACGCCGACGTAGAGGATCCCGATCGTGCTGCCCGTCGGCACCTCGAGATCGACAGCGAAGATGAGGCCGGCGAGAACGACACCCAGTCCCCGCTGGGCGCGGCCGGGAGGCATGGCGAATCGCGGTGACGACGTGGGCACGCGGGTCGATGCTATCCCACCGCCGTCGCGCGGCGCTGTCATCACCGCGGAGGCGGCGGCAGTTGCTCAGGGAGGGCTGCGGGTGCTGCGGACACCACCGGCCGGCCGTCGCGGACCCGGGCCGACCAGAAGTGACCGCATGGGCACGCGTACCATGCGATGGTCAGCGTGCTGCCAGCCAGGGCCGGCACTTCCTCGTGCCCACATGCCGGACAGGGCATGGCGAGGGCCGCCAGTTCCTTGCCACTCATGCCCCGCAGGCTGAGCAACAGCCGTGCCGACTCGTGGGCACGGCAAAAGACCACACCAGGACAGGCCCCGCCCGGGCAGGCGCGGAACTCTCCCCGCCCCGGTCGAAAAATCCCGGCGTGGCGCTCGTGCGTCAGGTCGTCGTCGGCTCAGGCGGGCGTCTTGCCGAGCCCGAACTTCTCGATGCGATAGCGGATCTGGTCCCTGTTGAGGCCGAGCAGCGTGGCCGCACGCGTCTGATTGCCCGCCGCGCGCTCCAGGGCCTGCACCACGAGGCTTCGCTCCAGTTCCTCGAGGTTGACGCCCTCGGCCGGCAGCGTCAGGCCCGCGGCGACGGGGGTGGTGCCGGCCAGGGCCGGGAAATCAGGTGGTTCGAGCCAGGGTCCGTCGCTCAGGAGCATGGCCCGCTCGACGGCGTTGCGCAGCTCGCGGATGTTCCCCGGCCACCCGTAGTGCTGCATGGCCTTGAGCGACGCAGGCGACGCGCCCCGGATCGACTTCCGGAACTCGCGGTTGAACTGCTCGACATAGAAGCTCACGAGCGCCGGCACGTCCTCGAGGTGCGACCGGAGCGGCGGCAGCTCGATGGGGAGCACGTTGAGCCGGTAATAGAGATCCTCCCGGAAATGGCCGGCCTTGACCTGCTCCTCGAGGTTCCGGTTGGTCGCGGCGATGATGCGCACGTCCACGCGCACATCGTGCTGGCCGCCCACCCGCTTGAAGGCCTTCTCCTCGAGCACGCGCAGCAGCTTGGCCTGCAGCGCGGGCGCCATCTCGCCGATCTCGTCGAGGAACACCGTTCCGCCGTCGGCCGACTCGAGCAGGCCCCGCTTCTGCTGTCGGGCGTCGGTGAACGCGCCGCGTTCGTGGCCGAACAGCTCGCTCTCGAGCAGGGTCTCCGGGATCGCCGAGCACGTGATGTTGACGAACGGCTTGTGCGACCTGTCGCTGTTGAAGTGCAATGACCTTGGCCGCCAGATCCTTGCCCGTGCCGCTCTCGCCCGTCAGCAGCACCGTGGAGGCGGGGCTTGCCGCCACCTTGCGCAGCAGGGCCTTGATCTCGACCATCCTCGTCGATTCGCCGACGATCCGCTCCGGGGCGTACGGCTGCGCCTTCTCCGCGCGCAGGTTCCGGACCTCCCGCCGCAGCTGCGTGGTCTCGAGTGCCTTCGTGACGAGATCCGAGATGGCGTCGACGTTGAACGGCTTGTTGGCGACATGGTACGCGCCGGTTTTCATCGCCTCGACGGCCGTGTCCACGGTGGCGTAGGCCGTCAGGAGGATGACGACGATGTCGGGATCGTATTCCTTGATCTGGCGCAGGACGGTGACGCCGTCGATGTCCGGGAGCTTGTAGTCGAGGAGCACGAGGTCGATGCCCTCGTGCACACGGTCGATCGCCTCGTGGCCGGTCGCCGCCTCGACAACGCGCATGCCGTCGGACCGCAGGCGCTCCGACAGCGACCACCGAATCAGCTGTTCATCGTCGGCGACGAGGATGGTGGCCATTGCTACCGAAGTATATGGTAGCGGCGAGGGCAGGGCGCGTTCCCCGCGGGCGCCTGACGGGCGACTCGGCGAGGTGCCCCTTACCGCGCCGTCAGCGTCACGCGAGCCTCGCGGCGTGCTCCGGCGTGCTCGAAGACGATCGGCACCGTCTGACCCGGCGCGAGTGTCTTCAGGACGTCGGAGTAGGCCGACAGCGACGCCAGCGGCTTCCCCGCCATCTCGACCAGGACGTCGCCGGCCTGCATGCCCGCCTGCTCGGCCGGTGAACCGGCGACCAGGCTGGACGCCTTCACGCCAGGCCCGGCGAAGGCGAAGTCGGGCACGATGCCGAATCCGGCCCTGCGTGCCGGGGCGGCTCCCGGCGCCGCTCCACTCTGGGCTCCCGCCGTCTGCGGGGCGGACGGACCGATGGTGACCGTGAGCGGCTCGGGCCGATCCGCGAGATAGGCGATGGCCTCGCGCGCCACTGTCGCGACCTTCACGAGCCCCGGGACGTCGACCTTGTCCGACGTATCGCCGGGACGGTGGTAATCCACGTGCGGCGGCGTGAACAGCTGCACGGCCGGAATGCCCCTGGCGATGAAGCTGGCCTGGTCGGACGACTCGAGACCCTGCGTGGCCATCTGCGTCTGGATGCCGGTGACGAACCCGATGCCGCGGAACACGTGCGGCCACTCCGTTGCCGTCGATGCACCGATGACGCCGACCGGCGCGGTTCCCAGCCGGCCCACGCTGTCGATGTTGACCGCGGCCCTGATGCCCTCGCGCGGCCGCACGGGGTGTTCGGCGTAATGCTTCGACCCGAGCATGCCCGCCTCTTCGGCCGTCACGGCCGCGAACACGAGCGTGCGGCGGGGCGGCCCCGATGCCGCGAGGGCTCTCGCCACCTCGAGCAGGACGGCGACGCCGCTGGCGTTGTCGTCGGCGCCCGGGTGCAGCCGGCCCTCGTCGCCCGCGCGAGGGTTCGGCCAGCCCATGCCCAGGTGGTCGTAGTGCGCCATCACGACGACGGACTGATCGCGCCACGCGGGGTCGCTGCCCGGCAGCACGCCGACGACGTTGGCGAGGGTCGCCGGTGCCCCGTCCGGGGTGTGCGTCACGCTGAAGGTCTGCCTGTACGAGCCATCCGGCGTGCCCGGCGTCAGGCCGGCCGCCTTGAACTGGGCCTCGATGTAAGCGGCGGCCTTGTCGAGCCCCGCGGTGCCGACCCCGCGGCCCTGATACTCCGTGGAGGCCAGTGTGGTGACGTGCGTGCGCAGCGAGGTTTCCGAGAAGACGGCTGGCAATGAGGCCAGCGGCGGCCGCGACAGCGAGAGCGGCGGAATGACGGTCGCGCGCTGCGCCTGGTCGCGCAGGTCGATGGACAGCGGCGAGTCGGAGGCCTGCCACTGCCCCTTCAGCATGTTCGTCGGCTCGCCGCCCTCGAACCCGAGGTACGAGTACTTGCCGTAGTGCGGCAGCTTGCGCCCGAGTCCGGGCATCGCATCCACGCTGTCGGCGACGATCCAGCCGAGTGCCTTCGACACGTCGCCCGGATGCCGTCCGACGACGATGGCCGCGTGATTGGCAAGGGGCATCGGCTGCGCGTCGATGGTCACCGTCGACGCATCGACGCGCACGGACACGCCGTCGGTGAGCGCCGTCGCGAACGTGTTGCTCCGGCCGAAGAGCCACACCGACCGATCGACCGGGAGGCTGGTGATCTCGGAGTCGAGCACCACGCGCGGCGCGTGTGCCGGCGCTCGCCAGCTCTCGGCCATGGCGCGGTACGCGGCCGCACGCGCCGGATCCTCGTCGGCGGCGATGACCACGAGTGGGGCCGCGTCGCCGAACAGTTGCCCCAGCGACGGCGGTGTCTCGCGCGCGTCGAGCCGGCGGAACGTGTCGAACGCGGGGTCCACGTGCAGGGCCAGGGGCGCATCCGGCGTGACGACCCGGAACGCGGCGGCCGCCCCCGAGAGGGCGACGGTCGTCTCCACGACCGCTCCTGTCGTCTGCACGGTCACGGGCACGTCAATCGCGAACGGCACGCCGGGCTGCGTCTGCGACAGGGTGCCCTCGATGGCATACCCTGCGCCCTCGCGCGTGACCCGTGCGACACGCACCGCGAGCGTTGGCGCGCCAGGACGCGCGATCCAGTCCTCGAAGAAGCGCCCGAGGCTACGGCCGCTGACGGCCTCCATCGTCGCGCGCACGTCGTCGAACGACGCGCGCCGGCCCTTGAAGTCACGGTAGAAGCGCGCGAGGAACCGGCGGAACGTCTCGTCGCCGACCTGGCGACGCAGGGTGTGGAAGCCCATCATCGTGCGGCCGTACCCGATGGCCTCGGTGGCCGCGCTGTGCCGGCCCCGGAACTCCACGAGGGCGAAGTCCTGCGCCGTCGAGACGTAGTCGCGGTACTTCTGCAGCGTGGACCGGCGATAGACGGCGTCCTCACCGCGCTGCTCCTGCATGAGGTGGTCGGCGATGTACGCCGTCAGTCCCTCGGACCAGTTGCCGCGCGACTCGTCGACGAAAACCGAGTTGCCCCACCAGTTGTGCAGGATCTCGTGGGGGTACGACGACGTGAGGATGAACGGGAACCGTATGATTTGCGGCCCGAGCAGCGTGAACGACGGCATGCCATAGCCGGTCTCCCAGAAGTTCTCGACGAGCGCGAACTTGCCGTAGGGATACGGGCCAATCAGCCCGCGGTACATCTCGAGGTACTGCGCGGTGGCCGCGAGGTACTTGGACGACAGCGCCGCGTCGGCCTCGTGCAGGTAGACCTGGGCCTCCACGGCTCCGGCCGCCTGGGTCGCGAGCTGCAGTGGCCCCCCGACGATGTGGATCTGGTCGACGGCGTCGGTCGACGCCCAGCGGGCCCGGCCGTCGGCGTCGCGCGACGTGCCAGCCCCCTCGCTGACGACGCGCCAGGACGAGGGCTGCGTCACCGCGAGGTCGAACGTGACGAGGGCGCGGTCCACGAGCGGGTACCAGCCGCTGGCGCCAGGCAGGTAGACACCCTCGCTTGCGATGAGCCCTGGCGTCGACCTGAAGCCCCGGGTGTACTCCTCGCGAGGATCGGACAGCGCGAAGTCGAAGACGCCGCGGTACTCGACCCGAAACGACGCGTCCGCCGCGGGCAGCGTCACGCGGTAGCGCTTCACGGGCGGCGCCTGCTGCGGCTCGCCGCCCTCGACTTCCCCGAGCCAGGCCACGCTGCCGACGGGGACCTCGCGTACCGCCGGCACGGCGCTGGTGATGCGGAGTCGTTCGTGGAGCAGGAACTCGACCTCACGCGCCCCACCCTGCGGCGTCACCGTCGCGCTCACCGTGAGGCCGCCCGTGCCCGGGTCCAGCGTCACGTCGAGCGCCTGGTGGACACGATCCTGTGCCGACGCGGCGCACGCCAGCAGGCTGGCGCACAGCGCGAACACCCCGAGCCGAAGCGGTCGTCGCATCCCTCGAAGTCTACCGGAGTCGCGCCGCCAGCGCCCCGGCCGGCCGGCCCGTGGCGGGGCTGCCGGACCGAGGGTACCTGGCCGGGGTCGCCTGACTACGGCAGCGGGTAGTTCCGCGGTACCCGCACGACGATGGTGCCCGCCACCTTGTCGTGCCAGGACTGGCGCTGCGGGTCGCGGAGGATCCAGAGCGCCCCGATCCCGAAGGTCGCGATGGAGAAGATCCCGACGAGCCCGCGCACGAGCGCATCCACGAACCGGAGCGGGGCGCCGTCCACGCGCGCCACGCGCAGCTGACAGATGATGCCGCCGAGCGTGGTCGCCTTCCAGACCCAGAACGCGACGTGGTAGGCCACCAGCACCAGGACGAACCAGTCGTCGGGATCGTCCCCGCCCAGCATCGCCGCGGTCATCGCGACGAGCAGCACGTCCAGCGCGAACGCGGCGGCGCGCTCGGCGAAGCCGGCGAGCGGAAACGCGAGCAGTTCCCGCGGGTCGGGCGACACGCCCGCCGGCACGCCTCCCGGGGTGGCCGGGGCGCCGCTGGCATACATCGGCGGCGGCGTGAATGCGTCACCGATTGGTGACCTGTCCATCGGGCCACTCGCGTCGCCCGGAGCAGCGCTGCCAGCAACCGCCGCGGCGACGGTTCCGCCCAGGGCTGCGGACTCGAACGTCGACGGAGAGGAAGGCGGTCGTGGCATCGGTGGCGTCGGCGGCGGCTCCGGGCGTGTGCGGACGGCCGGCGGATTCTCGACCTTGAAGGCCTTCACGAACGCGAGTGCCGCCGCTCCCAGTCCGAGCACGCCTGTCAGGCCCCAGGCGACGATGCCGAGCAGCGGGATCATGTAGAGGATCGTCAGCACGACGAAGCCGATCGCGAACGAGCGCGTGGCGGCCAGTCGTCCCTCCGGCTCCTCCGACTCGAACACGCGTCCGCCGATCCAGCGATTCACGGCGACCTTGCCCACGATCCACGCGATGAGCAGCGCGCCGAACAGGACGGGAAGAGCCGCGATCCCGACGACGGTGACGGCCAGCAGTGTGGCGACGGGTCCGCTGAGCACCAGCACCAGCAGACCGGCCAGGAACGTGCTGAGCGGGCGCTCGGCGATGACGCCGGCCGCTGCCGACGTCGCCTGCGGGAACAGCAGGTTCACGAGCAGCTGCACGAAGAAGGTCACGCCGACGACCCACCAGATCCAGCCGATGTCGGGCACGATCAGCCGGCCGAGCAGCAGCCCGCGCGTCACGTAGGGCACCGCCTGCCGCAGCCGTGTGCCGACGACAGGAATGCCAATCACGATCTGCTCGCTGCCCGGATGGAAGTCCGATGGCGCGTCCAGGACGCCGCCGACCAGCACCAGTTCCTGGCCCACCGTCGCGCCGGGCTCGATCGTCACCGTGCCGCCGACCACGACGAGCGTGCCCTCGACCGATGAACCGGAGGCCAGCCTGACGTCGCCCAGCGTGACGGACAGGTCGCCGCAGATCCGGCCCTCGACCACGACGCTGCCGAAGACCACCGCGAAGTTGTCGACCGCCTCGCCCTTGCGGATCACCTGATCCTGTCCGAGCCGGAAGCCCGGGTGCCGTCGGATGCCGTCACAGGGCCCGTCGAGTATGGTGATCCGCTCTTCGCCCGGAGCCAGGGGCGGCGCCTCGCCCGCCGGCACGTCCGCGGGCTGTGTCGCAGGCGCGGACGGCGTGGTGGCCGCGGGGTCGGGCGCCTGGGCCAACGCGGCCGGAGCCCATGAACACGTCGCGCACAGCAGAACCAGTCGAAGGACTCGAGTCATGACTGGGATGCCCCTCCAAGGGCCATGCGGCTCAACGCCGCCAGACACACCGCGCAGGCGGTGCACAACGTCACCGTAAGCAGGAGCACGACCTTCGCCATCGGCGCCACGACCGCCGTCCAGGTCAACTGCAGCAGGCGCCCCAGCGCCGTGCCGGTTTCGGCAAGGCCGCCCGCGTAACCGACGCCCACCCGGACCGGCTCGGGCACGGCCGCGGCGACCGATGCCACCACGAGCGGCCACTGCCACGCGAGCGCGGCGACGAGCGCCGTCATGGCCAGCACCGTGCCGACCTGAAGCGGCCAGGGCCACGTGAACCATGGATGGCCTGCCACGTCCGGCGTCACGGCCGCGAGCACGCGCGGCCTGAGCGAGCGGGGCGCACGCGGCGGCGGCAAGCCCCGGAGCGCGCGGTGCACCCGCCGCTCGAGATCGTCCGGTCCCATCGTCATGCCAGCCACCGTCGCAGCGCGAGGCGTCCGCGATGCATGTCCGTCTTCACCTTGCCCACCGACACGCCGAGCAGGCGCGCGATCTCGTCGTACCCCTGCTGTTCGAAGTGGAACAGCACCAGCGGCACACGCTGATGGGGCGGCAGGTCGCGCAACGCCTGCTCCAGGCGCGCCTGCCGTTCGGAGGCTTCCAGCGCCGCTTCGGGGCTGTCGCCCTCACCCGCCATGTCGTAGGCCGGGGCGTCGGCCTCACCCATCTCGCTGAAGAAGCGCCAGCGTGCGCGGTACCGCTCCAGGTGGTTCAGGCAGAGGTGCGTGGTCACGGTCTTCAGCCAGCCCGCCACCCGTGCGTCGTCCCGGATCTCGGCGAATCGTTCGTACGCGCGGAGGAAGACGGTCTGCGCCACGTCCTCGGCCTCGACTTCGCTGGCCAGCAAGCGCACGGCGACGGCATAGACCATGTCCTGGTACTCGCGCACGAAAGCATCGAACGCGGCTGCCCCTGGCGGGCCCGACGGGTCGCCACGAGCGGCCATGTACCTCACATACCCATCCGGGCGGGAAAAGTTTCAGGCAGGGCGACGGCCTGGCGGCACCGCGCCGAGGCCGGGGCCCGTCAACTGGCCGGTACGCATGACGCCGTCGCGAATCGTGAACAGGCCGGGGAACCTGGCCTCCCACGCAGCGCTCGCGGCCGGGACGAACTGCCGCGCGTTGGCCTCGATGCCGGCATTGCCCGGCACGCGGGCGGCGATGCCCGCGGAGTGGATCAGCGACGCCCCCGGGCACGTGAGGTCCTGCACGCAGAGGAACATCCCGAATTTCTGCGCGGCCGCCGCCATCAGCATGGCGGCGCTCTGGCCCTTGCAGGCCTTCAGGGCGACGCCCGTATAGCCCATCTCGCGGGCGAGCAGGAGCGAGGGCAGGTCCACGAGGCCTTCGTCCACGACGACGGGCAATAGCTTCGAGGCCTCATGCATCACATTGGCCCGGTCGCCGGCGAGATCGCGCGAAGTGGGCTGTTCGACGTACTTGATGCGCCTGAAGCCCTCCGGGGTCGCCTCACGCACCTTGCGCAGGAGGTCGAGCAGGTACCCGACGTCGGGACAGCCCTCGTTGAAGTCGAGCAGGTAGTTCCAGTCGGACACCCGGCGCGCCGTCATGGCCACGCGCACGACCCGGTCGATGCGGGTGATGCGGTCGAAGTCCTGCGCCTCGTTGCCACCGTTCAGCTTGATCTTGAAGTGCGTGAGGCCGTCACGCGCGATCCACTCGGCGAGCGTGTTCGGCAGGCCGTCTTCGAGACGCACCTTCAGGTCGGCCGGCTCGATCGCGTCGCTCGCGCCGACGGAGTGGAACACGGGCGTGACCGGCCGGGGCCCGACCGGCACGTAGCGATCGAGGTACTCACCGGCGAACTGCGGCCCGAGATCGCGCGAGAGGTCGTGTCGCATGTGCGCGCGGGAATACGTCGCGTAGCTGCTGATGCCGAAGGCCTTGCCGTACGCGTCGTGGACGGCTGCGTCGAACGCGCTCGCCACGACGAGCGTGCAGAGCCTCGGGATCGGGTGTGGGAGCGCCTGCTCCCTCGTGATTCGGCCGGCCGCGGCCAGGTACGCCGGCTCCAGCGCGCGCCACAGGTCGATCGGATGGCCCTCCTCGTCGCAGTCGGCCGTCACGCCGCGCAGCGATGCGGCGAGCGACATCATCGCGCCGAGGCCCTCATCCTGAGGCACCTGCGGAAAGGCCCAGGCGTTGCCCAGCGTCATCGACCCGAACCCCCACGCCTCGACGCCGCTCCCGGTGCGCACCCGCACGGTGACGTTGAGGATCGTGACGCGATCCACCGAGCGCCCGCCGAACATGTACGGCGCGCGGTAGCTGTGGTGCTCGAAGCCGTGACCGACCTCGACGATGCGGATGTCGGTGGGGCGCGAGGCCCGCAGCGCGGGGCCCCCCTGCAGGTTGGGAGCGGTCCCCGAGCGGCCCGGCGCGGTACGGAACGCAGGCAGTGCCAGCGGGGCGAGGCACAGGCCCCCGATCAGTCGGCGGCGAGACAGGCGCGTACGGCGAGCGTCTGGCATGCGGGCATTATCCGCGCGAACGTGATCAGAAGGCGACCCTGATGCCCCCGTTGAACACGCGGCCGTCCAGGGGAGCCCAGGCCCCCACGGTCCAGCGACCGTCGGGCAGACGGGTGGGCCTGACGAGTGGGTCGCTCTTCGTCTGCCGGACATCGGCGAGGTTCTCCACGTTGAGGAAGAGCCGGGTTCGCCCGACCCGACGCTCGAACAGCCCGCCAAACAGCACGTACCCGCGGCTCGTGGTCCGGTAGGGGTTGTCCTCGAGGGACTGTTGACCCGTGTAGTACGCCTCGACACCCGCACGCCCCCAGGACTCCCCTTCCAGCATGGCGTTGACCGACACGGCATGCCGCGGCGTGAGTGGCACCTCGCGCCTGACGCGCGCGTCCACGTCGAGTTCGGTCGCCCGTGTCCAGCCATGCGTGGCCATCGCGACGAACGCGCCGCGCCGGTAGCGCGCGAGCAACTCCGTCCCCCAGTTCCGTGTCGGCTCGCCGGCATTGACCAGGGCCACCGCGATGCAGGACTGTTCGCCGCACGGTGATGCCTCGAGGTCTGCAGGCTGCACGGGATTGGACACACGCGACCCGAACACCGTGCCCGTGACCTCGAAACCACCGCGGGTCCACGTCACGTCTGCCGAGAACGACGTGGCTCGTTCCGCCTCCAGCCCGCGAAGGGCAGCCAGGCGAGACAGCCCCGTCTCGTCGGTCTCCTCGGTGAACGGGGTCGGCGCGAACGACCCGCCACCACCGGACACGCGCACCGTCCACGCTGTCGATGGCCGCACCAGCACGGACAGGCGCGGACTGAACAGGACGCCGTACTCGTCGTGGGCATCCACGCGCGCACTGGCCGAGACACTCGCGCGAGTGCCGAGGTCCAGCTGGTCCTGGACGAACACGGCCGGCACGTCGAACGCGTAGGCGAACCGCGACACATCCACGGGCGCGTAGCGATCCCGTTGGAACGCGCCGCCAATCACCCAGCTGTGGCGACCAGCGGCGCCGATCAGCGACACCTCGCCGAACATCGTCTGGCGCGTGCCGCGCTCGCGGACCTCGCCGAACCGTCGGTCCTGGCCGTTGTGCGAGAACGAACCGCGCGTGGTCAACACACGGGTTCCGATCAGCCAGCGACCCAGGCCCCCCACATCGGCGCGCCTCGTCTCGAGTGCCTCCGCGAAGGGCGACCCATCCGGCGCCACCGCTGCGCCGACAGTGCCACCGTCGCGATCCTCGGCGATCACTCCACCCGTCAGGAACATCGACGTGCCGGTGCCAGACTCGTAGAACAGACGGGGACGCACCACGCCACGCCGGTACGAGGCGACGTCGGTCCACCCGTCCTCGTCCAGATCGCGACGCGGCTGGCCGTGCGCGCCAGACAGCAGCGTCCACGACCAGCCACGCTCGGGGGCGCGGCCGACCCAGAGCGTGGCGTCCGCGCCGCCGAGCGACGTCACGTTGAACAGCGTATCCACCTGCGATTCCACGGGGCGGCGGCTCACCAGGTTGATCACGCCGCCGAGTGCGGCCGGGCCGTACAGCGCCGATGCCGCGCCCTTGATCACCTCGACCTGCCCCAGATCGAGAGGTGGCACCTGCAGCAGACCAAGCGAGTCCCCGCCGGCCCCATAGAGCGGGAGCCCATCGGCGAGCAGCTGCGCGTACCGCCCGCGCAGTCCCTGCACGCGCACGTTGGCCGCGCCGAGGGAGGGCGCGGTCGTCTGCACTCGCAGGCCAGTCGTCTCGCCGAGCAGCATGGCGACGGAGCCGGGGGTCATCAGCGCCTTCTCCTCGATCTCCTCTCCCGCGATCACCTCGACGCGCAGCGGCTCGTCCTGCAGGCGCCGCCCGGAACGCGTCGCCGTGACCACGATGGTCTCCTCCGCTTCGACGGGGGCTTGCGTGTCGTCCTGGGCCGGGGCCATCGGAGGAGCAGGCGCCTGTGCCCCAACCGGGCCAGGGGCCACCAGGACCAGCCCCAGGACGAGCAGCCCCACCAGTCGGCCGGGACGCAGCGGTCTCATGGGCGGATCGTCGCGGACGCCACGACGACGGCGGCCTGCGCCTCGGACACGCCGGACAGCTCGACGCGCTTGAGACGCGACCGCTCCCCTGACAGGAGCCGGACCTGCCGGCGTGGCACGTCGAATGCCCGTGCCAGGACCTCGACGAGTTCCGCGTTGGCCGCGCCATCCACGGGCGCCGCCCCGATCCGCACGAGGACGGCGTCGTCGCGGGTGCCGGCGATGCCCGGGCGGGCGGCTCGCGGCACGACGCGCACGACGAGGACGACGCCATCGGCAGTGGGGGTGATCATGGCGACGCGCGCAGTGTGCAGCCGCCGGACTTGTCCGGCGGTCGCCGTTGTACCGGTCGTAGCTGCCAGGCCTGTCCTGGCGGTCGCCATTGTACCGGTCGTAGCTGCCGGACTTGTCCGGCAGCCGGGGCGCGGGACAAGTCGTAGCTGCCGGACTTGTCCGGCAGCCGGGGCACGGGACAAGTCGTAGCTGCCGGACTTGTCCGGCAGCCGGGGCACGGGACAAGTCCCGCGCCTACGTAAGATTCGTGCAGCAGCCGGGGCGCGGGACAAGTCCCGCGCCCACGTACGATTCGTGCAGTCTGCGGAATAATGCGGCGGGCGCGGCACTCCGGGCCGGCATCGCGGACGAGGCCAGCGGTGCGCGCGCGAACGGGGAGCCGCGGGATGACAAGCCGGAGTGTGCGTATCAGTTCGTCGGCCATCGGCCTGGGCTGCGCGGCGGGGCTGCTGCTCGCGACCGTGCTGGGCCTCGACGCGTGGGACAACCGTCAGGACTCCCCCACCGCTCGAGCGCAGGGGCCCGCGCGCGACTACCCCGTCCGCCCGGTCCCGTTCACGGCCGTGACGCTGGACGACGACTTCTGGGCCCCGCGCATCGAAACCAATCGTACGGCCTCGATCCCGACGGCGCTCCAGCAATGCGAGCTGACGGGGCGCGTCGGCAACTTCCGCCGCGCGGCGCAGGTGCTGCGCGGAGAGCCGCTCGCTGATTCGACACCACCAGGCTACCCGTTCGACGACAGCGACCTCTACAAGGTGATCGAGGGCGCCTCCTATGCCCTCAGCGTGCAGCCCGATCCGAAGCTCGAGGGCTACGTCGACCAGCTCATCGCCACGATCGCCGCGGCACAGGAGTCCGACGGGTACCTCTACACGACGCGCACCATCAATCCCACCGCTCCGCACCCCTGGGCGGGAACGACGCGATGGGAGCTCGAACGCGACGACAGCCACGAGTTGTACAACCTCGGCCACCTGTTCGAGGCGGCGGCCGCGCACTACCAGGCCACCGGGAAGCGCGCGCTGCTCGACGTCGCGCTGAAGTCGGCGGACCTGCTCGATCGCACGTTCGGCCCAGGCAAGGCGTCGATCTGGCCGGGGCACCAGGTGACCGAGATGGGTCTGGTGCGGCTGTACCGCATCACTGGCAACGCGCGCCACCTCGCGCTCGCGCAATTCCTCATCGACCAACGCGGGCCCAACCCAGGAGAGAAGGTCAACCCGCGCGGCCTCGAGTACAACCAGGCGCAGGTACGCGCGATCGAGCAGACCGAGCCCGTGGGCCACGCCGTGCGCGCCATGTACATGTACGCGGGCATGGCCGACGTCGCGGCGCTCACGGGCAACGCCGCGTACAGCCAGGCGCTCGAGAAGATCTGGACGAGCACCGTCGGCGGCAAGCTGTATCTCACCGGCGGCATCGGATCGACGGGTGCCGGTGAGGCCTTCGGCAAGCCGTACGAGTTGCCCAACATGACGGCGTACAACGAGACCTGCGCGTCGGTGGGCATGGACTACTGGAACCACAGGATGTTCCTGCTGCACGGCGACGGCCGCTACGTGGACGTCCTCGAGCGCACCCTGTACAACGCGCTGCTGTCGGGCGTGGCGCTCGACGGCCGTACGTACTTCTATCCGAACCCGCTCGAATCGGCTGGCCAGCACCAGCGCAGCCCCTGGTTCGGCGTGGCGTGCTGTCCGGGCAACATCACCCGGTTCCTGGCGTCGCTGCCGGGGTACGTGTACGCGCATCAGGGCGACACGGTGTTCGTGAACCTCTACGCCGCCGGGTCGGCCACGATCGACACGGGCGACGGCCGGCGGGTGTCGATGCGCCAGCAGACCCGCTATCCCTGGGATGGCCGCGTCACACTCACCGTCTCGCCGGAATCGGCACGCACCTTCACGCTGCGCGTGCGGATCCCGGGATGGGCGCGTGAGACGCCCGTCCCCAGCGACCTCTACACCTTCGCCGGTCCAGCCGCGCCTGTGCCGAGCCTCGCCGTCAACGGCACGCCCGCGGCGCTCGACGTGCAGAGGGGCTACGCCACCATCACGCGCCTCTGGACACCGGGCGACACGGTGACGCTGGACCTCCCCATGCCCGTGCGCCGCGTGCGCGCGCACCCGTCGGTCGCGGCCGATCGCGAGCGTGTCGCCATCCAGCGCGGGCCAATCGTGTACGCGGCCGAGTGGCCCGACAACGACGGGCACGTGCGCAACGTGGTGCTGCCCGACGACGCGGTGCTGTCCAGCGACTTCAGGCCTGCGTTACTCCGTGGCGTGCAGGTCGTGTCCGGGCCCGTCGTGGCCCTGTCGCGGACGGAAGCCGGCGGGCTGTCACGTCAGTCGCGCCAGGTGACATTGATTCCTTACGCGACGTGGGCCAATCGCGGGCCGGGACCGATGGCCGTGTGGCTGGCGTCGACCGAAGCGGCGGCACGGCCTCGCCCCTTCCCCACACTCGCCATCCGCAGCACGGTCACCGTGTCACAGGCGCGCCGCAGTCCGAGGCCCATCAACGACGGCGAGCTGCCCGCCTCGTCCTCCGACCCGACGGCGTACTTCGACTGGTGGCCGCAGCGAGGCGGGACGGCGTGGGTCGAGTACGCGCTGCCCGAGTCGGCCACCGTCGACCGCGTGTCCGTGTACTGGTTCGACGACACGGGCCGCGGGCAGGTGCGGGTCCCGGCGTCCTGGACCCTGCTCTACAAGGACGGCGACACGTGGCGGCCGGTGGCAGGCGCCACGTCGTACGGCACGGACCGCGACGGCGCCAACGTGGTCACGTTCACGCCGGTGCGGACGACAGGCCTGCGGATCGAGATCGCGATGCAGCCGGGATTCTCGGCTGGGATCCAGGAGTGGACGGTCGCGGCCCGAACAACGCCGACGCCCGGCCTCTAGGGGCGCCGGCCCTCGACCCAGGTCGGCTTCTCGGTGGTCGTCGCGAGCCACCGGATGGGCTCGACAAGTGACGCGATCGCGTCGCGCATGTGACCGACGTTGATGTGGCGGATCTCGTCGGAGGCCTGGTGGTACTCCTTGTGCAGCCCGTAGCTCGACACGGTGTGTGCCACCACGCCACGCCGCGCGAAGCGGATGTTGTCGGATCGCTCGAAGAAGCGCTGGTCCGGATGCGGATCCTGCACCAGCCGCGCGCCACGCGCAGCCAGCTGCGAGCCGAGCGTCGAGCGGTCGAATCCGGTGAGCCACAACGTGCCGGCGGCCACCTTGGGGTCGGGCCTGCCGATCATCTCCACCTGCAGGTCGGCCACGATGTCGGTCAGGGGCACGACAGGGCGGTCCACGAAGTAGCGCGCGCCGAAGCCGCCCGCCTCCTCGCTGCCGAACAGGGCGAACACGATGGGTCGGCGTGGCCGAGGGCCCTCCGCCAGCACGCGCGCCAGTTCGAGCACGGCCGTGACACCCGACGCATCGTCGTCGGCACCGTTGAAGATCGTGTCCGAGACGTCGGTGCCTGCCGACGCCGGGCGTGCGCCCACATGATCGAGGTGCGCCGAGAGGACCACGACCTCAGCCGAGGCCGAGGTGTCGCTGCCGGCCAGTCGCGCGACGACGTTCCACGTGCGCGTGCGCTCACCCGGGGCCAACTCGGTGTCGAGGCGAATCGTCGTCCCGTCCGCCAGGCCGGCGATCGCGTCGTAGGCGGTCGCCTCGAGCGTGACGACGGTCGGGCCGGGTGCCGCGCCTGCGGGCGTGCCGACCAGCTGCGTGGAGATCCATTCCGGGGCCTGGCGCGCCTGCTGCGACCAGTTCCCCGCCTGCGCCGCGGTGGCCTTCAGCAGGACGAGCGCCGCCGCGCTGGTACCCGATAGCGAGGCGGGCGACGTGTCGGCTGGCACGAGCAGCGCTGACCCGGGCGGGGCCGGCGTCCCCGCGACCAGGCGTCGAAGCGGTCCGCCGACCCGGGCCCCCGGGACCGAGCGCACGACGAAGCCCGTCCCGCTCGTCCAGGTCCGATCGCCCGCCGTCAGCACCGGCGGTGTGGCGGCCTTGAAGCGCTGCACCTCCACCTGCTGGACGAACCACCCGTCGTCGCCCATCGGCTCGAGCCCGAGCGCGGCCAGCTGGGATCCGATGTAGGTCGCGGCGATCCACTCGTCCCGTGTGCCGCTGCCTCGCCCGTTGAGGGCGTCGCTCGCGAGAAACTGCATGTGCGCGGCGATGCGGCGCTCGAGCAGCGGCATGTCGAGGGCCGGAGCCGAGACGACAGGAGCCGCAGCCGGGGGCGCGGTGGAGCGGGACGCGCAGCCGCCCAGCAGCAGCGCGGTCGCGCAGGCGACAGGGAGGGCCCGCAGGAACGGTGACATCCGCGCGAATGTAGCACGCGTGTGGACCGTCGCTGCAGGTGCTGCGACGGCAGGGCCCGCTCTCCGAGCGCGGCCCCGCACGACGCGCGGAGGGCCGGGTTGAGGACAACCGGCCCTACCACAGACCGCAGGCAACGCGACGGTAGGGCCCGCTCTCCGAGCGCGGCCCCACACGACGCGCGGAGGGCCGGGTTGAGGACAACCGGCCCTACCATTCGTAAAGAAACGGCCAGGCGTGAGGATCCGCGATGAGCCCGGCCCGCACCGGGTTCTGGCGCAGGTACTCGCGCTTGGCCGTGAAGTGCTCCTCCGCGCGGAGCCGATGCTCGAAGAAGTCCTGCTGCCACCGCACTGGTGCGGCACGGCTGACGAAGCGCTTCCAGTTCACGACGGTTCGCTGGATGCGTGTCGTCGGAGGAATCGTGGCGAGCAGGTGCAGGTGGTCCGGCATCAGCACGAGCACGTGCAGCTGCCACACACCCATTTCCTGGTAGGCGCGCAGCGACTGCTGGACCAGCGCCGCCGTCGGCGGTACGCAGAGCTGGTTCCGGTGCCGCGGGACCGTGCAGACCGTCAGCAGGTGGCACTGGTCCCCGGATACCCAAGGGGGCGGTGCGTGCGGCAGACGGCGTCGGCTCGCGGTTGTCTTCGGGGTGAGTTGTCGTTCCATGCCGACGCCTGAAGGCCATGCCGGTGCCAGTCATGTCGTCACGCGTTTGCTGAGTCGACGCGCGGGCGATGGCAAGATCTGCGATTCCTGCAGCGAGGTCTCCGCGCATTTCCCGCGAAGTCGGGCAAGGTTGGGGACCGGCCAGCGATGGTAGGGCCCGCTCTCCGAGCGCGGCCCCGCACGACCCGCGGAGGGCCGGGTTGAGGACAACCGGCCCTACCACAGACCGCAGGCAACGCGACGGTAGGGCCCGCTCTCCGAGCGCGGCCCCGCACGACCCGCGGAGGGCCGGGTTGAGGACAACCGGCCCTGCCACAGACCGCAGGCAACGCGACGGTAGGGCCCGCTCTCCGAGCGCGGCCCCACACGACGCGCGGAGGGCCGGGTTGAGGACAACCGGCCCTACCACAGACCGCAGGCAACGCGACGGTAGGGCCCGCTCTCCGAGCGCGGCCCCACACGACGCGCGGAGGGCCGGGTTGAGGACAACCGGCCCTACCACAGACCGCAGGCAACGCGACGGTAGGGCCCGCTCTCCGAGCGCGGCCCCACACGACGCGCGGAGGGCCGGGTTGAGGACAACCGGCCCTACCACAGACCGCAGGCAACGCGATGGCAGGGCCCGCTCTCCGAGCGCGGCCCCACACGACGCGCGGAGGGCCGGGTTGAGGACAACCGGCCCTGCCACGGGTTATGTTCAGCGCAGAGATGCGCGCGCTGCTGGTCGAAGACGACACCAGGATTGCCGAGTTCGTGGCCAACGGCCTGCGGGAAGCCGGGTTCGTCGTCGACCGCGCAGCCGCGGGAGACACGGGCCTGGACCTGGCGACCTCCGGCAACCACGACGTCGCCGTGATCGACCTGATGCTGCCGCACCTCGACGGCCTCGGCCTCATCCAGCGCATGCGACAGCGCGGCATCCAGACGCCCGTCCTCATCCTCAGCGCGAAGCACACGGTCGACGACCGCGTGACCGGCCTCACCGCCGGCGGTGACGACTACCTCACCAAGCCGTTCGCGTTCCCCGAGTTGCTCGCGCGCGTGCACGCACTCATCCGCCGCGCCACCCACGCGCCAGTGGCCACCCACCTGGCCGTCGGCGAGCTCAGCCTCGACCTCGTGAGCCGCATCGCGACTCGCGAGGGCCGAGCGATCGAGCTGCGTCCCCGCGAGTTCACCCTGCTCGAATACCTGATGCGCAACGCCGGACGCGTCGTCTCCAAGACGATGATCCTCTCCCACGTGTGGGACTACTCCTTCGACCCCGGCACGAACGTGGTGGATGTCCTCGTGTTCCGGTTGCGCGAGAAGGTCGACAAGGGCTTCGACACGAAGCTGATTCACACGGTGCGCGGCGTGGGCTATGTCCTCAAGGTGGCGTGACGCCCTGCGCGACGCGCTCGGGCTGCGCCTGGCGCTGTGGTATGCCGCGATCTTCGTCGCGAGCGCGCTGGCGCTCGTGGCCCTGACGTACGTGCTGCTGTCCGCGTCCCTGCGACGCTACGACCACGACACGATCGAAACAGCGCTGCTGCAGTACGCACGGGCGTACTCACTCGGCGGCGTCCGGGCGCTCGCGGACGAGATCCAGCAGGGCAATCTGGCCGCGTCGCCGGGCCCGCTTCTGGTGCGGACCGTCGGTCCCGGACAGGAACTCGTGTTCTTCAACCTGCCGCGGGCGTGGCAACGGCTCGACCTGTCACAGATCGAGGTCCCGCGGACGCGCGGCGAGCAGACGTGGTCCACGATCGAGATCGGTGACGAGGGCGACGTCCTCGAGGTGGCCTCGGTCCGCCTCGCCGACGGCACGCTCCTGCAGGTCGGCAAGAGCACGGACCGCCGCCGCGAGCTGCTGGCGCGCTTCCGCCGCGTGCTCGTCATCGATCTGGCGCTCGTCGTCGTGATTGCCCTGGCCGGCGGCGCGGTGGTGACCTGGTCGGGACTCCAGCCCGTACGCGCGCTCGCCAACACCGTCCGCGGCATCGTCCGCACGGGGCGCACGGACGCGCGTGTGCCGCCGTCCAGTCCCGACGATGCCCTCGGCGAACTCGGGGGACTCGTCAACGCGATGCTGGACCGGATCGACCGCGTCGTCGCCGGCATGCGCGGCGCGCTCGACAACGTCGCACACGACCTGCGGACGCCGCTCACGCGCCTGCGCGGCATCGCCGAGGAAGCCCTCGCGTCCGGCGATGCCGAACGCATGCAGGCGGCGCTGGCCGACTGCGTCGAGGAGGCCGACAGGCTGGACACGATGCTGCACACGCTGATGGACATCTCCGAGGCCGAGACCGGGACGATGGCACTGCGTCGCGAGCCGGTGCCGCTGGGGGAACTCGTGCAGCAGACGGTGGAGCTCTACGAAGACGCGGCCGAGTCGCGCGGTGTGACGCTCGCCGCAGACGCCGCGGCAGCGCCGCAGGTCTCCGTCGATCGCGCGCGCCTGCGGCAGGTGCTGGCCAACCTGGTCGACAACGCCGTCAAGTACACGCCGGCTGGTGGCCGTGTCACGATTCGTGCCCGCGAGGACGCGGGAGCGGCGATCGTCCGCGTGGAGGACACGGGTCCGGGCATCCCGGCCGAGGAGCTGCCCCGCATCTGGGAACGCCTCTATCGTGGCGATCGCAGCAGGTCCACGCGCGGACTCGGGCTCGGCCTCAGCCTGGTCAAGGCCATCGTCGAGGCGCACGGCGGCGCGGTCACCGTCGACTCCGGCGTGGGCCGCGGCACCACGTTCGAAGTCCGCCTGCCGCTCGGCGGCACCCACCTTTCATCGATGTAATCCCGCTGTCAGGGACGGGTAATCCGTCCGCCGTCAGAACAAGGGCAGGGCGCAGCGCGGATTCGCGTCCGTAACGGCCGGCGCTGCTGAACCACATAGGCGCCGGACTCGTCTGGCGCGCTGCTGAACCACGTAGGCGCCGGACTTGTCCGGCGCGCTGCTGAACCACGTAGGCGCCGGACTGTCCGGCGCGCTGCTGAACCACGTAGGCGCCGGACTTGTCCCGGCGCGCTGCTGAACCACGTAGGCGCCGGACTTGTCCGGCGCGCTGCCCGCGGGACAAGTCCCGCGGCTACACATAGATCGATGAACCGTTCCTGGAGAGTGCCATGTTGAACGACTACAGCAGACTCGGCCGGAAGGGCGCGGCGGCAGGCGCCGTGCTGCTGACCGGCGTCCTCCTCGGCTACACGGCCGCCCCCGGCGCGAGCGGCACCGATCCGTCCCCTGCCGTGGCGCGCGAAGCGGGGGCCATCTCGCGCACGCTCGGCCCGGCCGCGCACTCCTACGCCAACGTCGTCGAGGCCGTGACGCCGGCTGTCGTCACGGTGAAGTCGGAGCGCCGGGTGCGCCAGGTGAGCCAGCGGATTCCCGACGACCTCCTCCGCGAGTTCTTCGGCGGCCGCGTGCCGCAGCGGCCGCAGCCGCGTCAAGGAGGGCTCGGATCGGGCGTCATCGTGCGCGCGGACGGCTACGTCCTGACCAACCACCACGTCATCGACGGCGCGGAGCAGGTCACGGTGGAGCTCACCGACGGCCGCAGCTTCAAGGCCGACGTCGTGGGTTCGGACGCGCCGAGCGATCTCGCGGTGCTGAAGATTCCCGAGGCGTCGAACCTGACGACCCTGTCCCTCGGCGACTCCGACGCTGTCGCTGTCGGCGACGTCGTGCTCGCCGTCGGCAACCCGCTCGGTGTCGGGCAGACGGTGACCATGGGCATCGTCAGCGCCAAGGGGCGCGCGACGGGCGGCACGAGCTACGAGGACTTCATCCAGACCGACGCGCCGATCAACCAGGGCAACTCGGGCGGCGCGCTCGTGAACACCGACGGCGAACTGATTGGCATCAACTCGCAGATCCTCTCGCCCTCCGGCGGCAACATCGGCATCGGTTTCTCGATCCCCGCGAACATGGCGCGCAACGTCATGACGCAGTTGATCGACGACGGCACGGTTCGTCGCGGCATGCTCGGTGTGACCATCCAGCCGGTCACCTCGGACATCGCACGCAGCCTCGGCCTCGACAACGTGCGCGGCGCGCTCGTCAACGGCGTGCAGCCCGACAGCCCGGCGTCGCGGGCCGGACTGAAGCGCGGCGACGTCATCACCCGCGTCGCCGGCGACGCGGTGAAGGACGGCAATGAACTGCGCAACCGCGTGGCGCAGGTGCAGCCTGGCACGCAGTTGCCTGTCGACGTCGTCCGCGGCGGGAAGCCGCAGGCCTTCACCGTGACCGTGGGCGAACTGAAGGCGACCGCCGACGAGGCCGTGCCGGCGGAGTCCGAAGGCTCGGCCCCGGACACGACGGGGTTCGGCATGGGCGTGCAGCCGCTCTCGCCCGAACAGGCGCGCGCGCTCGACATCCCCGCCGGTCGCGGCGTGCTTGTAGCTTCGGTGACGAGCGACGGCCGCGCCGCTGCGGCTGGCCTTCGCGAAGGCGACGTCATCGAGGAGGTCGATGGCGCGCCCGTGACGAGCGTGGACGCGCTGCGGACGCGACTGCGTCAGGGCGATCGGCCGGCGCTTCTGCTGGTGCACCGCGGTGAGGTGACGATGTTCCTCACGCTCGACCGCGCGACGTAGCGACCGCGCGACAAGCGCATGCGTTCCACGGGAGGGCCGGCTCTCCGAGCCCGGCCCACCACTTCAGCGTTCCGCGGCGACCAGTTTCTCGAAGGCCGCCTTCGACGCGGCGACGGCCTTGCGGAGGGCGTCAGGATCGACAAACGCGCGGGGACCCTCGGTCGTCGCGCGTTCCCGCTTGCCCTGGAAGTCGAACGCCTGCGCGTGCGCCGCGAGCATGATGTCCACGGGCAGCGCCTCGAGCCTGGCGAACGACAGGCGGTAGTCGGCCTCGATACCCGGGTATGAGGGATCCTTCACCAGGCGCGTCCCCGGGTTGACGAAGGTGCTGCCGGCAAACGCGACCCGCCACGACTCGCCGCCCTCCCGCACGGTCATCGTCCATGTCGTCGTCCCGGGCGTGTGCCCCGGGGTGTGCCGTGCCGTGAGCGACACGGGCCCGAGCGTCACGACGCGCCCGTCCTCGATCACCTCGTCGGCCTCGACGGCCGGGAAGTGGTACGCAGGCTGCGAGGCGAACAGATAGTCGGTCTTCCCGCCCGACGCGAGCAGGCCCTCGTCGCCCTTCATCACGAGCACACGCCCGCCGGTTGCCTGCTTCAGGTAGGCGAGCGTGCCCACGTGGTCGTAGTGCGCCTGCGTCGTCAGCAGGATCTTCACGTCCGCGGGCTTGAATCCGGCCAGTTCAATGGACCGGACGATGTCGGGACCGGAGCCGGGCACGCCGCCATCGATGAGGATGTGGCCCGCCGGCGTGGTGACCAGGTAGACGGCCAGTCCGTACGTGCCGACGTAGTGGATCGGCCCGACGACGCGGGCCGGCGGCGTGGGTCGCTTCCAGCCGTCCGGGTCGTCCTGGGCGAGTGCGGATGCCGGCCACGTGGACGTCACGGTCACGCCGATCAATGCGGAGACCACGAGAAGCGCGACGGGCACGATCGAAAGCAGCAAGCGGCGCATTGCGACATTGTACGAGTGCGTTCCCCGACTCCCGACTCCCGACTCCCCACTCCCGACTCCCGGTTGCCCGTCCCCGATTCCCAAGTGCGATACAGTCGCTCCTGCCCCCAGTCCGGTTCGCCAGCCTCCGGGTCGTGGGCACGGAGTTCATCCATGCGTGTCCGTTTCCTGCTCGGCTTCGCGGCAGCAGCCGTCATGCTGCTCACGCCCTCGTCGGCTCCCATGCGCGCGCAGCAGGCGCCGCCGCAGCCGCCGAGCCCGCCCGGGCCGCCCGCCGCCGCGCAGCCCTCCTTCCGCGTGGAAGCCAACTTCGTGCGCGTCGACGTCTACCCGACCAACGCGAAGGGCGAGCCGGTCACCGACCTCACGGCCGACGACTTCGAACTGCTCGAAGACAACAGGCCGCAGTCGGTCACGCAGTTCGAACACGTCGCGCTGTCGACGACAACGGCACGCGAGGAGCGGCGCGACCCGGTGAGCGCCGCTGACGGTCGGCAGCAGGCCGCCGACCCACGTCGGCGCGTGTTCGTCATCTTCCTCGACACGTGGCACACCGACTTCGCCGGCGCGGTACGCGCCCGCAAGCCGCTCGTGAACATGCTCGAGCGCCTCATCGGGCCCGACGACCTGTTCGCGGTGATGACACCGGACATGGACCCGCGGCAGATCACGTTCGCGCGACGCACGGAGACCATCGAAGACATCCTGATGAAGCAGACGCGCTGGGGGATGAAGGACAACCTCGTTCGCGTGCACCCCGAGGAGCAGCAGTTCGAGATGTGCTTCCCCGAGGGCATCCCGCGGTGCTACGGGGGGACCGCCACCGCCAACAAGGGCGTCGCGTCCCAGTTGATCCGGCGGCGTCGCGAGAACGAGGTGCTCGACTCGCTCGAGGGTCTGGTCCGGTACCTCGGCGGGGTGCGCGAGGAGCGCAAGGCCCTCATCACCGTCACCACGGGCTACCAGATGTTCGAGCCCAAGGAGGACCTGCTCCGCCGCGAGGAGTGCGAGGCGCCGCCGACGATGGGGCGGACCGGCGTGGGCCCGGACGGGCGGATCACGAACAACGTGGGCGGGGTGCGCAACGGCCCTGTCGGCGCCATGTCGTCGCTCGACTGCGTGACGTCTGCGATGAAGTACGCCATGTTGAACAACAGGCAGCGGTTCATCGCGCTGACACAGGAGGCCAACCGCTACAACGTGTCGTTCTATCCCTTCGACACGCGCGGGCTCGCGGCCTTCGACTCGAGCCTCGGCGACCGCGACGAGACGATGGTGAACGACAGGGGCGAGTGGTACAACAGGCAGACGGGCACCCTGCCGGGAACACTCATGGGCGATCGCGCGTCGCTCAACGTGCGGCTCGACTCGCTGCGCCTGCTGGCCGACAACACCGACGGGCTCGCGATCATCAACACGAACGACCTCGACGCTGGCGCGGCGCGTATCGTCAGGGACCTGTCGTCGTACTACCTGCTCGGCTACTACTCGTCCAACGAGAACCTCGACGGCAAGTGGCGGACGATCAAGGTCCGCGTCAAGCGGCCCGGCATCGAGGTGCGCGCGCGCAAGGGCTATCGCGCGCTGCGAGCCGAGGACATGGCCGCCCTCACGGCGACTGCCAGGGCCGAGGCGGCCGGGGGCGCGGGCGAAGCCGCCGCCGCGTCGGAAAGCGCCCTGTTGACTGCCGCGCTGGGGTCGGTCGCCGGGCTGCGCGACGGCCAGCCGTGGCGCAGCCGCGCGGCGTACTTCTTCCACGCCGCGTCAGGAGCAGCGACGCGCACGGGCCGCGTGTGGGTGACCGCCGACCTCGACGCGTCGGCGATGCGCGACACGCCGCTTGCGCAGGGCGGCACGCTGACGGTCACCATGACCAGCGGCGCCGGCGAGACACTCGCGCAGGGTGAGGTGCCCATGGCGGCCGGCAGCCGCACCGCCACGACGGAACTCGTGACCACGGGCGCGCCCATCGAGGCTGGTGACCTGCTCGTGCGCCTGCGACTGACCCCGACCGGCAGTTCCCTGCCCTTCACCGATACCGCCCGCCTCTCGCTGCAGGCCGCCGATGCGCCCGCAGCGTCGCCGCGCCTCTCGCGAGCCGGTCCGGCCACACGCCAGCGGTTCGTCCCGACTGCCAATCCGCGATACCGCCGGAACGAGAAGGTGCGCGTCGAGGTCCCGGTCGCCCCCGGCGCCACGGCCGTCAAGGGCGAACTCCTCGACCAGTCGGGGAAGGTCATGTCGGCGATCCCTGTCGCATCGGCACTCGTCCCGCCCGATGACGCGGGCGTCGGCTGGGCCACGGCCGACGTCGCGCTCGTGCCGCTCGGCGCCGGGGACTACGTCGTGCGTGTCGAGGTCGCGCACCCCGACGGCAACCAGCGCACGCTCACCGGATTCAGGGTCGTGCCCTAGCGAGGGGCAGCCCCGGGTTTCGGCGTTCGACCTTCGTCGTTCTGCGTTTCGGCAGTGCCTCACCAATCCATCATCTTGGTGATGCATGCGCATGCTTCTCCGGAAAATTGAACCCCGGACGCACTCCGTTCGTCACGGGCCGTGTCAGGCCGCCATTCGTCTGGATCGGCTCGTCAGGCCTCGTGTCCCGACGGTCCCTCGCCAGCGACGACCTGCCACCGGCGTGTGACGAGTCGTCACAACCCGGTCCCACGTCCCCATTCACGGCGTGCGAGTTGCTGTTCACCACGTCCGTCGCGCGCCTCTTGCGTGCGACGACGGGGGTTCTCCGTGGCGCTCCGATGGGAGCCGGAGGGACGCCCGTCTTTCGCGGCCTCGTCCGGCCGCAGGAAGGGACGACATGTACTTCGCGGGCAGACTCCTGGCCGCCGCAGCAGCCACGCTCCTGCTGCTCCCGACCGCCGCGACCGCGCAGGAGCGGTTCGGCGGCCTGACAGGCACGGTCACCGACACGAGCGGCGCCGTGCTCCCGGGCACGACCGTCACGATCAGCAACAAGGGCACCGGCGCCGTGCGCGCCGTTGTCACCAGCGGCGACGGCCTCTACACGGTGCCCGACCTCGAGCCAGGGCGATATGTGGTGAGCGTCGAACTGGCCGGCTTCGCCAAGGCGGAGTTCGCCGACGTGGCGATCACGCTCGGCAAGACGATCAGGGTCGACGCGCAGCTCAAGGTCGGCGATCTCTCCGAGGTCGTCCAGGTCTCCGGGGCCCCGCAGGACATCGACGTACGGAGCACCCTCGTGGCGCACAACGTGCGCGAGGAGGAGATCGATCGTCTCCCCAAGGGCCGCAGCTTCCAGTCGATTGCCCTGACGGCACCCTCGGTGAACTCCGGCGAAATCGAGGGCGGCTTCCAGGTCAACGGCGCCAGTGGCGCGGAGAACGCGTTCACGGTGGACGGTGTGGTCACCAACAGTCTCCTGAACGGCCGCTCCCGGCAGAACACGGTCTTCGAGTTCCTGCAGGAGGTGCAGGTGAAGACGGCGGGGATCGGGGCCGAGTACGGCGGGGCGCTCGGCGGCGTCATCAGCGCCGTCACCAAGTCGGGCGGCAACACCTTCCGCGGTGAGGGCCACTACTACTACGAGGGCTCGCCGCTCGGCGCCGGCCCCGTGAAGCGTCTCGTGCTCGATCCGTCCGACGACGTGACGGTCAGCTACGTGCAGGACAGCGAACAGCCCGACCACAGGAACGAGATCGGCGGCTCGATCGGCGGTCCGATCCTGCGTGACAGGCTCTTCTTCTTCGGATCCTATTCACCGCGATTCGCCAACCGCACCAACACGTACCTGTTCAGCAACGGCACAGAGACCGGTGAGATCCAGCGGAAGCAGACCTACACGCAGGCGTTCGGCAAGCTGACGTACCGGACCGGCCGCGTGACGGCCTCGGGCTCGGCGCTGTTCACGCCGACGACCTCGGAGGGGACGCTGCCTGCCTACAACGGCGCGGCACGCGACGTCATCACCAGCTCGTTCGCGGCCAACAGCGTCAACCTCCAGCGCGGCTTCAAGAGCCAGCAGGTGAGCACCACGGGCAACGTGGACGTGGCGCTCACCAACTCCTCGTTCTTCTCGGTGCGTGGTGGCTACTTCCACGACAACTACGAGGACACGGGCATCCCGAACACGACCAGCTACACCTACCAGACCTCGAACATCGGCCAGGCCGGCGTTCCCCTGGGCGCGCAGGGACCCATTGGCACCCAGAACACGCCGCGGGCGCTGATCGTCGAGAACGACACCACCAAGCGCGGCTTCGTCAACGCCGACTACAACGTGGCGTTCAACGCCGGTGGGTCACACAATCTCAAGGGCGGATTCGGCTGGCAGAAGACGACCAACGACGCCAACCAGGCCTACCCTGGCGGCTATGTGTTCCTCTACTGGGACCGCAACTTCAACTTCCAGGGCAATCGCGGCCGCGGCGAGTACGGCTACTACGAAGTGAACAACCGCGGCGTGCAGGGCGTGGCGGGCGCCGACATCTACTCGCTCTACGTGCAGGACCAGTGGACCGTGGGCAACCGACTGACGCTCAACCTCGGGCTGCGCACCGAGAACGAGACCGTGCCGTCGTTCCGCGCCGGGGTCCCGGCCATGGAGTTCGGCTTCGGCGACAAGCTGGCACCGCGTCTCGGCGCGAGCTACGACGTGCGCGGCGATGGCCGCTTCAAGGTCTACGGCAGCTGGGGCCGCTACTACGACTGGACCAAGTACGAACTCTCGCGCGGCAGCTACGGTGGCGACACGTGGCAGGTGTTCTACCGCGGTCTCGACACGACGGACGTCGGGAGCCTGAACCTCTCGAACATGCCCGGCGCGGATCTGTGGGTGGTGCCCGGCAGCTTCCGTGACAGGCGCGTGCCGAACTTCGACTCCACCGACCCGAACATCAAGCCGATGTACCAGGACAGCACGAGCATCGGCAGCGAGTTCCAGGTCGGCACGAACACGTCCATCGGTGTGCACTACGTCCACAACAACCTGTCGCAGACCATCGAGGACATCGGCGCTGTCGACGCCAGCGGCAACGAGACGTACGTCATCGGCAACCCCGGACAGGGCCTGGCCACGATCCAGTTCCCGTCGGGCGCGACGCCGGTCGGGTTCCGTGTGCCGACGCCCAAGCGGCAGTACGACGCGCTCGAGTTCACGGTGAACCGCCGGTTCGCCAACAACTACTTCTGGAGCGCGAGCTACGTCTACAGCCGGCTGTACGGCAACTACTCGGGCCTGGCAGCCAGCGAAGAGGTCAACACCCCGACGACCAACGTCTCGTCGGCCACCGCACAGCAGCAGGCCGGCAGCATCTCCCGCCCGGGAGGCAACGCCAACCGCGCCTGGGACATCGACGAGTTGTTCTGGGATTCCCGCGGAACCCTTGACGTGCTCGGCCGCCTGCCGACCGATCGTCCGCACGTCGTGAAGCTGTACGGCAGCTACCTCATGCCGTTCGGCACGCAGGTCGGCGCGTTCTTCTACGCCGGCAGCGGCACGCCGCTCACCACGTACGTCGTGTCCACCAACCAGACGCAGCTGTTCGTCAACGGCCGGGGCGACATGGGCCGCACGCCGGTGCTGTCGCGCACGGACCTGCTGCTGTCGCAGGAGTTCGGGCTCGGGAGCGGCAACAAGCGGCTCCGCCTGGAGCTGAACATGCTGAACGTCTTCAACCAGAAGGTCACGCGCCACGAGTTCAACTTCCTGAACCGCGGCGCGGGCGCCCCTCGTGCGTCCTCGGCCGTCGACCTCAGCCAGACCGACCTGTCGCAGGGCTACGACTACCGGGCCCTGATCGAGGCCTCGCCCGATGGGCTCAATGCGTACGACCCCCGGTACGGCAAGGCCGACCTGTTCGATCCGGGCACGCAGGGCTTCTTCACGGTGAAGTTCCTGTTCTGACCCTGACGGACGGGAGGCGGAGTCACCGCGCCCTCCCCGTCCAGCCGCCGCCTACCGCGGCGCGCGCTGGCGTCGCAAGAGAGCCAGGAGATCCCGATGCGCGAGCACCGCATCGGGAGACTCCTGGATGGCCCGCAGATAGCGCTGCGCGTGGGGCGTGCCGTCGGCGTCCGGGGACGCGAGCGCGCGCGCCTGGACGATGACCGCGTCCTCGTCCACGACGCCTTCGTCGGCGAGCATCGCGTCGATGCGCACGATGCACTCCGAGATGGGGCGCAGCCACGCGAACTCGGGATCGTGCAACAGCACCTGCAACAGTTCGTTGGCCGACAGCCGGCCGCGTACCCGCTCATGCCCCCGGCGCTGCCAGTCGAGCAGCGTGCGGTGCAACCGCAGCAGCGCCTCACGGATTTCGCGCAGGCGGGTCGAAGGGCTTGAGTCGTCGGGCACGCTCGTCGGCAGACCTCTACCCCAGCGTATCGCGGACGGAGGGCGCGCAGAACGTAGAACGTAGAACGCCGAACGCAGTACGTCGAAGGCCGGATGCGACTCGTCGCCACGCCGTCTGACGGGGTACAGTTGCAGCGTATGGCTCAGGCTCGCTCCCCTCTCGTCGGCTTCATCGCCCTCGCCATCGTCGCCGTCACCCTGGGCGTGATCGCCCAGCCGCGCGGCGGCGGCGCCCCGTCGGTCCCGCCGGATGCCAGCGGCGAATGCCCGCCGGGCACGACCGAGGTCCGCGCCGGGCGCTGCCAGAAGCCGGAGTTCCCGCCGCCGAGCATCCTCGACTACCGCCCGCGATCCACGCTGGTGACCGAGGAGCACCTCGTGCCGAAGGCGAAGTATCCCGTTGTCGACATCCACAGCCACACCGGCCCCACGGAAGCCACCATCGACCGGTTGATCGGCGAGATGGACGCGATGAACGTCCGCGTGCTCGTGAACCTGAGTGGGGGATCGAGCCCTGACGCCATTCGGCAGAAGATGGACTTCATCAGGGCCAGCCGGTATCCGGATCGGTTCCGTGTGTTCACCAACGTGAACTGGGACCGCGCCGACGCGCCCGGCTGGGCCGAGGCGGCGGTGGCCGACCTGGAAGCCGCGGTGAAGAACGGCGCGATTGGCCTGAAGATCTTCAAGAACCTCGGCTTGACGACGCGGAAGTCAGACGGAAGCCGGCTGAAGCTCGACGATCCCGTGATGAACCCCGTGTGGCAGGCCTGCGCCCGCCTCGGCATCCCGGTGCTGATCCACACGGCGGAGCCCAGGGAGTTCTTCTCTGAACTCGACTACAAGAACGAGCGCTGGCTCGAGCTGGCCCTCTTCCCGAGCCGTCGTAACAACGCCCCCGGCCAGCCGTCGTTCGACGACCTGCTCGCCGAACGCGACCGCATGTTCGCGGCCAACCCGAAGACGCGCTTCATCGCGGCGCACTTCGGCTACTACGGACACGACCTGGCGCGCGCCGCGGCGGCACTGGATCGTCTCCCCAACGTGGTGCTCGAGGTGTCGGCGGTGCTGTACGAGTTCGGCCGCCAGCCGCGGGCCGCGCGCGAGTTCTTCACGCGCTATCAGGACCGGATCCTGTTCGGCAAGGACGCCTACGAGCCGCGGGAATATCCGTACTACTGGCGCGTATTCGAGACCGGCGACGAGTACTTCGACTACTACCGCGATTACCACGCCTTCTGGAAGCTGTACGGCTTGCAGTTGCCCGACGCGGTCCTGCGCAAGGTGTACTACTCCAATGCGCTGCGGGTTACGCCAGGGCTCCCCAAGACGGGCTGGCCGACAGCGGGGCGGACGGGGGACTGAACGCCGCCCCCGGGCCGGGTTGGGACAACCGGCCCTACCGTCGTTCTCATGCGGGCCGGGTCGGGACAACCGGCCCTACCGTCGTTCTCATGCGGGCCGGGTCGGGACAACCGGCCCTACCGTCGTTCTCATGCGGGCCGGGTCGGGACAACCGGCTCTGCCATCACTCGTCCGATGAGGACCGTCGGGCGCGCTTGAGGTCGCCGCGCTTCTGTTTCTCGTCGAGCCGGCGCACCTTGGATGCCTTCGACGGCCGTGTCGCGTGACGCGGGCGGGGAGGCGTGGCCGCGCGCTCCAGGAGCGCCCGGAGCCGCTCCCGGGCCGCGACGCGATTCTGCGCCTGGGTCCTGTATTCGCGGGCCTCGATGACCAGGACGCCCTCGTCGGTCACGCGGCTGCCGCCGAGGCGCAGGAGTCGCGCCTTGACCCCGTCAGACAGGCTTGTCGCCTTGACGTCCACTCTCAGCTGGACGGCTGTCGCGACCTTGTTGACGTTTTGCCCGCCAGGCCCGGACGCGCGGACGAAGCGTTCTTCCAGATCCGCCTCGCGCAGCACGATCCCGGGTGCCACCTCGATCACGGCTGCGCCGCCCGCGGCACCGCCCCCGCCCCCGTGCCCGCCGTGTGCGTGACGGGTACACGTGCGGCCTGCGCGCCTCGCAGGGCCTCGTTCAGGACCCGGCCCTGCGAACCGGACGGTGCCTCAATTCCCAGCAGCGTCGCCAGCGTCGGCGCGAGGTCGTTGAGCGCCACGCGACCGTTGTACGTACCCGGCTCCACGCCAGGCCCCATGAGCAGCAGCGGAATGTGGGAGTCGTAGCTGTAGGGCGTGCCGTGCGACGTGCCGGTGACGGCTGTCATCCAGAGTGGCTCGAGCACGACGTGCAGGTCTCCCGATCGATCGCGGTGATACCCGCGCGTGACGCGGCTGGCGATCAGGTCGTTCGCTACCGCGCCCGACAGGATGGCGTCGCGGGTGTAGATCCGCGCGACGTGAGGCACGCGCGACGCGGCGTCCGCAGCGACGCGGCGCACCTCGGCGGCATCCACGCCGCGCGCGGCAAGCGTCGCGTGGTCGAGGTAGACGTGTGGCAGGGACGCACGCTCGATCCACGTCGCGTCTCCGAACCGCGCGTCGAGGGCGGTCTCGATCGCGTCGAGGATGGTCTGGGCATCGAATCGGCCGCCGGGCAGTCGGAGCGCGGCGCTGGCCTCGGGCAACGGCGCGACGCCGTGATCCGTCGTGAAGGCCACGAGGGTGTGGGCCAGGCCCACCCTCTGCTCCACGTCGTCCAGCAGTTGCTGGATCTGGCGGTCGGTGTGGCGGGTGATGTCCCGCACTTCCGGCGACTCGGGGCCGAACCTGTGGCCGACCGCGTCGTTGGAGGAGAAGCTCACCGAGAGCAGGTCGGTCACGCCGCGCTGGCCGAGGCGCTCGTGCTCCAGCGCCGCCCTGGCCATCGACAGCACGAGTTCGTTCCCCACGGGGCTGGTGGTCACGGCCGTGTACAGGGCCGTGCCGATCTCGGCGGGATAGTCGCGCGCGCCGCCATCGAAGACCCACCGCTTGCCCGCGTACGACTCCGGAATCCGCTGGGCGTTGATGGCCTCCACCCAGGCAGGCAGGTCCGGGCGGTAGTACGTGCTCGTCACGAAGCGCCCGCCGCGAAAGAAGTACGCGGCATCGGCGGCGTGCCCGGCGGTCAGGATGGCGCTGCGGTCCTTGAGCGAGACCCCGATCACGCGAGGCATCCCGGTCGCTCCCCCCGTGACAGCCGGCGACGCCAGCTTCAGCTGGTCGCCCAGGGTCGTCGACAGCAGGCGCCTCGGTGACGCGCCCACCCCTCCCGAGGATGCCGCGCCGACGATGGTCACCGAGCGGTCCGTGATGCTCTCGACGCTGGTCTTCGTGGCCCGTTCGTACCACGTGTTGTCGATGATGCCGCTGACGGCGGGCGTGGCCCCGGAGAGCATCGTGGCGTGCCCCACCGCCGTCACGGTGACGCCGTGCTCGAGGTGCGCGTCGGTGAACACGGCGCCGCGCGTGGTCAGCGTCCGGAACCCGTCACTGGGCGGCCCGAACCGCGTGAGGTAATCGGGGCGGAACTGGTCGGCGGCGATGAGCAGCACCAGCCGCACCTGCGGCGCGTCCTCGCGCGGCGTCTGCGCGCGAGGCGCTGGCATGCACAGCAGCGGGAGCGCGACGGCCACGAGCGCCCGGAGCGCGAGAGTGCGGAGGGAGGAACCGACCATAGCACTCCAGAATACCCGACTAGTGCGATAAGCTTCACCCGCTTTCCAGGATCGGACCCTTCTTCGCGGGAGTAGCCGGTGGCGCGTCGCGTGCGTGGGCTTCGGTGGTACATCGGCGGGCTGCTGTTCCTCTCGACCGTCATCAACTACATCGACAGGCAGACGCTGGCCGTCCTCGGCCCGGAGCTCAAGCGCGTCTACAGCTGGTCCAACTCCGACTTCGCGCAGGTGCTGATCGCCTTCCGCGTCGCGTACACGATCGGCCAGACCCTCGCGGGACGCATCATCGACCGCCTGGGCACGCGGCGCGGCCTGACACTCGGCGTGATCTGGTACTCGGTCGCCGCCATGGCGACATCCATGGCCACGGGACTCGGGTCGTTCATGAGTGCCCGGTTCATGCTCGGTCTCGGTGAGGCCGGCAACTGGCCGGGGGCCACCAAGGCCGTGTCGGAGTGGTTCCCGCGACGTGAGTCCGGCTGGGCTGTCGCGCTGTTCGACAGCGGCTCGTCGGTCGGCGCGGCGATCGCTCCGTGGCTGGTGCTCTCCCTGTACGCCGCCTTCGGCAGCTGGCGACCGGCGTTTGTCATCACCGGTGCGCTGGGCTTCGTGTGGGTGGGCATCTTCCTGGCGTTCTACAGGCGGCCCGACGATCACCCGCTCATCACCGACGAGGAGCGGGCGATGCTCCAGCGCGACAAGGAGATCGACGCCGCCGAGCACGCCACGGGCGTGGCGCTGCCATACGCGACACTCCTGCGGCTGCCGCAGACCTGGGGCTACGTGCTGTCGAAGACCTTCACGGACCCCGTGTGGTTCTTCATCACGGACTGGTTCGCGATCTACCTCGTGAGCCGCGGCTTCAGCATCGAGGAGGGCCTGCTCGCGTTCTGGGTCCCATTCCTCGCGGCTGATGCGGGCAACTTCTTCGGCGGAGGCGTCTCGAGCTGGCTCATCGCGCGCGGATGGTCGGTCGGCGCCGCGCGCAAGGCCATCGGCGTGATGGGGGCCGTCGGCATGACCATGCTCGTGCCGACGCTGTGGGTCTCGAGCCTGCCGGCGATCATCGGGTGCTTCGCCGTGTCGACCTTCGCCTACGCCGCCTTCTCCACCGTGATCCTGAACCTGCCGGCCGACCTGTACGATTCGGCCTCGGTGGCCTCGGTCAGCGGCATGGGCGGCACGGGGGCGGGCCTCGGCACCATCGCCGCGATCTACCTCACGGGCTGGATGGCCGACGCGTACTCGTTCGCCCCGGTCATGGTCGCCGCCAGCATCGTCCCCTGGATTGCCCTGGTCGCCATGCTGGCCCTCGTGCGCAACACGGCCGCCACGCGCGCGGGGATTGTCCGCGAAGTCTGATGACTATCCGGCTCTCCCGCCGACAGCTGCTGTCGGCAGGCCTCGGCGCGACGTTCGCCGGTGGCCTGCGTTCGCTCGACGTGCGTGCGCAGACCTCGCCCGACACGGCCGTGCTCGAGGCGCCCCGGCTGTTCGACGGCACGACGGTCACCGTGACCGACGGCGCACGTCTCGTCCTCGCGGCCGGGCGCATCGTCACGGTCGGGCCGGCGGGCGACGTGCCGATCCCTGCCGGGGCCGGTGTCACGCGGGTGGACGACGGCACCATCGTGCCGGGGCTCGTCGATCTCCATTTCCACATCGAGGACGACCCGGCGATGGCACTGCGCCAGCTCGCTCACGGCATCACGGCCTTCCGGGACCCCGGTGAGTGGGTGGAGATGCACGAGCCGCTGCGGCGGCGGATTGCCACCGATCGGCTTCCCGGACCGCGGCTCTTCCTCACAGGCCCCCATATCGACGGCGAGCGGCCCGCCTATCCAGCCGACTCCGTCGTCGCGCGCGACCCGGAGGAAGCGCGGCGGCACGTGCATCGGGCCGTGGACGAGGGCGCGACGGCCATCAAGATCTACTTCCGCCTGCCCCTGGAGAGTGCCCTGGCCGTGATTCAGGCGTGCGGGTCGCGCGGCGTGCCGAGCACGGCGCACCTCGAGATCCTGGATGCCCGCGACCTGATCGAGGCCGGCCTGACAGGCATCGAGCACATCACGTCGTTCGGCACGAGCCTCGTCTCGCCGATGCAAGCCGAGGCGTACAGGCAGGCAGTCCTGGCCGACAGCGGCGCTCGCCGCGACGGGCGCTACGCGCTGTTTGCCGACGCGGATCTCGATGGGCCTGCCGCGCGGCGCCTCTACGCCACCATCGCGCGCCGGCGGCCGTTCGTCGATGCGACGCTGGCGGTCTTCGAGGCCAGGCCGACGGACGCGGTGCCCAAGGGGAGCACGCTGACGGCAGCGCGTCGAGCCGAGGGATTCATGAAGATGCAGGCCCTGGCGCGGCGGCTCCACGAAAGCGGGGCGCGCATGGTCATGGGCGGCCACACGTCGGTGCCTCATGCCGGACGCGGCGAAGCCCCCTGGCGTGAACTCGAACTGCTCGTGGCCTCGGGCCTGCGCCCGGTGGAAGCCCTCGTCGCGGCAACCCGAACGGGGGCCGCGTTCCTGGGCGCGGGCGGCGCGGACCTCGGCGCCATCCGACCCGGTGCCGCCGCCGATGTGGTCGTGGTCACAGGCCATCCGGACGAGGACATCAGCGCGATGCGGCGCGTGCGCCAGGTGATGGCGGGCGGGCGCTTCGTGGACCTGGAGCGGTTGCGGTCGGCGTAGGGTGCCGACAGGACGCGACACACGATCACGCACATGACGACACACGACATGCACGGGCTGCGGCCCGCCAGCGCCAACCGGCGCGACTGGCTCGTCGACACGATCGCCGCCCTCGCGCGGCTCGAATCGCCAAGCGGGGACGTCGAGGCCCTGGCGCGCTGCGGCGACGCCGTCGCCGCGCTCCTCGGCGACATCGGCGCCCTCGTCGAGCGGCTCCCCACGCCATCGGCCGGCGCCCACGTGCGCGCCACGCTCGGACAGGGCCGGCGGCAAATCCTGCTGCTCGGCCACTTCGATACCGTGTGGCCCATCGGCACACTCGCGCAGATGCCCGTCGAGATCCGCGACGGTCGGCTCCACGGGCCGGGAACCTTCGACATGAAGGCCGGCCTGGTCATCGCCCTGCTCGCGGCGCGGCTCGCCGTGCCGCACCTCCGCCAGTCGCGTCTGCGCTTCCTGTTCACGACGGACGAGGAGGTCGGGAGCATCACCTCGCGCGCGCTGATCGAGGCCGAGGCGCTCGCCAGCGACGCACTGCTGGTCTTCGAGCCGGCGCTGCCGGGCGGGGTACTCAAGACCGCGCGCAAAGGCGTCGGGACCTTCCGGCTCGAGGCACGCGGCGTGTCGGCTCACGCCGGCGTCGCCCCGCAGGACGGCGCCTCGGCGATCACCGAACTCGCCCGCCAGATTCTCGTCGTCCACGCGATGCAGGCGCCGGAACTCGGGACGACCATCAACACGGGGGTCGTGACGGGTGGCTCGCGATCCAACGTCGTCGCCGAACACGCCGAGGCCGAGATCGACGTGCGCGTCAGTGCGAGTGCCGAGCAGGCGCGCATCGAGGGCGCGTTCGCGGCCCTCACGCCGCAGGACTCGCGGGTTCGCCTGGTCATGCACGGAGGGTTCGATTGGCCGCCGCTGGAGAGGGGCCCGCACGTGCAGGCGCTCTTCGCGCTGGCCGGGCTGGCGGGTGCGTCGCTCGGGATCGACGTTCGGGAGGGCACGACCGGCGGCGCGTCCGACGGCAACTTCACGGCAGCGCTCGGCGTGCCGACGCTGGACGGCCTGGGCGCCATCGGCGACGGCGCCCACGCGCGCCACGAGCACGTGGACATCGCGTCGCTCCCCGACCGCGCAGCCCTCGCGGCCGCCCTCCTGCTGGCCATCGACGGCTCCTGAACGGTCGATTGACGCGGCCTGCGCGGCGTTCCGCGGTTCGTAGCCGCGGGACTTGTCCCGATCGCGTAGCGCCGGGGTTGCGTAGCCGCGGGACTTGTCCCGCGGGCAGCGCCGGACGAGCGGGCAGCGCCGGACGAGTCCGGCGCCTACGAGATTCATACGAGTAGCCGCGGGACTCCCATGAATCGCGTAGTTCCGCGGTTCGTAGTTCGTAGCCGCGGGACTTGTCCCGCGGGCAGCGCCGGACGAGCGGGCAGCGCCGGACAAGTCCGGCGCCTACGAGATTCATACGAGTAGCCGCTCGGCGTTCCGCGGTTCGTAGCCGCGGGACTCCCATGAATCGCGTAGTTCCGCGGTTCGTAGTTCGTAGCCGCGGGACTTGTCCCGCGGGCAGCGCCGGACGAGCGGGCAGCGCCGGACGAGTCCGGCGCCTACGAGATTCATACGAGCCGGCGTTCGGCGCGTGGCTACGGCGTGAACACCTGTCGCTCGATCGTGATGGCGTCGAGGAATCCCTCGTCGATCGGCACCCCGATGCCTGGTCCCGTGGGCACCCCGACGGTGCCGTCCGCCGCGACTTCGAACGGCGTCGTCACGTCGCGCGCCCAGTACCGCCGGCTCGCGGAGATGTCGCCGGGCAGCCTGAAGTTGGGCAGGCTGGCCAGTGCCAGGTTGTGGGCCCGGCCGATGCCGGACTCCAGCATGCCGCCACACCACACGGGAGCGCCCGCCGCGGCACACACGTCGTGGATGCCGATGGCCTCGGAGTAGCCGCCCACGCGTCCGATCTTGATGTTGACCAGGCGGCAGCTCCCGAGCGCCAGCGCGTGCGCTGCCGCCCGCGCGTGCACGATCGACTCGTCGAGGCAGATGTCCGTGCGGATGCTGCGCTGGAGCGCGGCGTGGTCGACCATGTCGTCGTGGGCCAGCGGCTGCTCGATCATCAGCAGGTCGAAGGCATCGAGCTGCCGCAGGTGCGCGGCGTCGGCCAGCGTGTAGGCCGTGTTGGCGTCCACAGACAACAGGCCGTCCGGATAGGCCTCGCGAACGGCGCGCACGACGTCCAGGTCCCAGCCCGGCTTGATCTTCAGCTTGATGCGCTGGTAACCCTGGGCCACGTGCGCGAGCACCTGCTGTACGAGCGTGGGGATGTCCTTCTCGATCCCCAGACTCACGCCGACCGCCACACGGTCGCGCGTGCCGCCGATTGCCTCGCGGATGGACACGCCGCGCGAGCGCGCCGCCAAGTCCATGAAGGCGAGTTCGAGGCCCGCTTTCGCCATCGGGTGTCCCTTGAACTGCCGCAGCGCGGCCGCAACGTCGTCTACCGACGAGAGCGTGCGCGAGAGCAGTGTGGGAATGAAGCAGTCGGCCAGCACGTGCCTGGCCGTGCCGATCGTCTCCGAACTGAAGAGCGGCTCGTGATCGGCCACGATCTCTCCCCAGCCCTCGATGCCGTCAGCGACCATACGCACGAGCGGGATGATGCGGGCACGAGTCGTGCCGAAGCTGGTCTCGAACGGACGGACGAGCGTCAGCTCGATGAGGCGCACCTCGATTGCGGCAAGACGCACCGGGCTCGCGGCAGGCGCCACGGCAGTCCGGGGAGGCACATCAGCAGTCGACATGCCGCAATCCTACAACTGCCGACCCTCGGGCGGTGCTCGCCCCGGCCGGCCTGAGTAGCCGCGGGACTTGTCCCGCGGGCAGCGCCTGTCGCGCGGGCGGCGCCGGAGCCGCCTTCGCCTTCGGCCAGGGCGCGCCAAGCAAGTCCGGCGCCTACGAGATTCATGAGGGTCGGCCGAGATTCATGAGGGTCGGCGTTCGGCGTTCCGCGTTCCCGCGGCTATCCTGTCTTCGCATGACCACCCCAGTTGCTGCGTCGCCCGACCCATCTCCGCCCAGCACGCCTTCGCCAGTGGAGTTCCGCGAACTCGTCAGCGTGGACGACATCCGCCTGGTCCAGGACATGGAACGGCGGGTGTGGGGGTGCGCGGACATCGACGTCAGCCCGGTGCTGTTGATGGTCGCACTCGTGAAGTCGGGGGCGCTCCTGCTGGGCGCGTTCGTGGACGGCCGCCTCGTCGGCTTCTCCTTCTCGGTTCCGGGCGATCGAAAGGGCGAGCACCTGCACTGGTCGCACATGACGGGCGTGGAGGACGCGTGGCGGGGATCCGGGCTCGGCACGCGCCTGAAACTCGAGCAGGCCAGACG
The DNA here is from genome assembly GCA_963715265.1 of uncultured Acidobacteriota bacterium. Lineage (GTDB taxonomy): Bacteria > Acidobacteriota > Vicinamibacteria > Vicinamibacterales > Vicinamibacteraceae > Luteitalea. The sequence goes on along the minus strand of CAVQRQ010000002.1, from coordinate 72,960 downwards.
GGTGGCCGCGCGCGGATACTCGTGCCTCCAGTGGACGTTCGACCCGCTCCAGAGCCTCAACGCACACCTCAATCTGGTCAAGCTGGGCGCGTACGCCGACGAGTACGCGGAGCACGTGTACGGCGACTCGACGAGCGACCTGCATCGAGGCGCCCCGACCGATCGCCTCATCGCGACGTGGCGCCTCGATCCGGACGGCACCCCGCGCAGATCCTCGCTGCTCGAGGCGGCCAGGAGCGAGACACCCGCGCCGGCGGGCGACGTCGTCCGACGTGAAGGCTGGGATCTGTACACGCCAGCCGCGGTCCTACCCGATGCACGGGTGGTGACGGTGCCCGTGCCAGGACGGTTCTCCGCGATGCTGCAGGAAGCGCCCGCGCGTGCGCTGGACTGGCGCCTGCACACGCGCGCGCAGTTCGAAGCGCTCTTCGCGCGCGGCTACCGGGCCGTCGACTTCCGCCGCCACGGCGACCGTGGGCATTACGTCCTGGTGAGGTAGGGCTCGTCTCCGCCCCTCGCCTCCGCTCGGGGCGGCCTGAGCGATGCCGAAGGCCGACCGCGCTGCCATGCAGATCACGGCGGGGTGGGACACCCCGCCCTACCGGTGTGGGAACCGATCGGGGTTGTCGGTGATCACGCCGTCGATCCCGCTGGCCAGCGCGTCACGCATCTCGGCCGTCACGTCGGCGAACGTTCCCACCGCCGAGGCCCTGAAGGTATACGGCGTGACACGCAGGCCTCTCGCCTGAGCGCGGCGCACCAGTGAGGGGTCGCCGCGAATCACCTGCTTGTCGGGGCTCAGTCCGGTCGCGAACGTCCGCGCCTCGGCCAATCCCGCGTCGGAGGTCCAGCGCGCGGCATCTGCCGGCGCGAGCAGGAGGTGAATCGGGAGCGCGGTGCGGAGGTCGCCGGCGAGCCGTCGCAGGCTCTCCACCGTGAACGACTGCAGGAGGATCGGCGTCCGCGCGTCGGCCCAGGGCGTGTCGAGCCCGGCGGCCTTCAACTCGGCGAGCATGGCCGCCTCGATACCGGGGTACCGCTCGGGTGCCTTCAGTTCGATGAACAGGCCGGTGCGTCCACGGACGGCCTCGATGGTCTCGCTGAACGTGGGGATGCGCGTGCCCGCGAATCCCTCGTCGAACCAGCTCCCCGCGTCGAGGCGCTTGACCTCGGCCAGCGTGAAGTCGTCCAGGGGCCACTGGCGACGCGTCTCGCCCTTGACCGTCACGGGCCGCCCACGCTCGGGGAACACCTCCTCCACGTCGGTGGTGCGTTCGAGCGTAAGGTCGTGCAGGAGCACCAGTGCGCCGTCCCTGGTCCGCTGCAGGTCGAGTTCGACGAACGTCGCGCCCTGCTGGGCCGCGAGCACGAGGGCAGGAATTGTGTTCTCCGGGGCATCGGCCGACGCACCGCGATGCGCGACGAGCCAGGGTGCGGGAGGTGCCGGCGAGCACGCCTGGAGCAGGACGGCCACGACAACCAGGAGGGCAAGAGGGAGACCGCGGAGCGACGACGGCACGTGCGTCATGTCGTGGTCAGCTTGACCGGATCCATCGCAAAACGAAAGGGGCGGCCCGAAGGCCGCCCCTTTCGCATCTTCCGATTCTGCGATGCGGCCGGGTGGGACCCGACCCTCGCCTCTCAATCGAGTGGCACCTACCAGAGGTAGGTGGCCTTGAGCCACACCGTGTTGGCCGTGTACGGCCTCCAGGTGTAGTTCATCAGCAGGCCCGTGTTCGAGTACGCGAGCTTGTCGAGCGTGGCCGGGCTGAACGCCCAGTCATCGACGTCGAACCGGTCGTACAGGTACGTCAGGCCGAGCGCAAGGTTGCGTCGCAGCCAGAACTGGCCGGCGAGGCGGAACTGGGCCCACGAGTTGGTGGCCGGATCCAGCTGGATCGGCGTCGGCAGCGTCGTGTCGGGCGCCAGACCGTAGAACCAGGACGTCTTCGCCTTCGTGTAGTCGTAGTTCAGCGAGAGATCGAGCTTCCCGACGATCTTGGGTACTTCGACGTAGGCTCCGAAGCTATCGACCTGCTCGTCGATGTCGTCCGACCAGTTGCGTCTCGGGTCATCGAACTGGACGCCGGGGTTGGCCGTGCGGCTGGTCTGGAAGGAGCTGTAGTCCTCGCGGATGTAGCTCAGGCCGAGCCCGAGCGCGTCGCTCGGATTGAAGTCGAGACCCGCCCCGAAAGTCGAGAAGTCCTGGCTCTGGAGACCGAATTCGGTCCCGGGCGATCGTCCTGCCCGACCGAGGTGTTGACGTTGAAGGACAGCGCCGTCGTCGGCATCACCGTGACGATCAGCGAGGCCACGTCGCGGTCGCGGTCGCTGATGTCGTAGTGGCGCATGCCCGGTTGCTCGCCGACCTCGTCCAGGACCTCCTCGTCGAAGCCGGAACCGCGGCGTTCGGAGTGGATGAAGTTCGCTCGGAGCGTGACCCACTGGTTGGACGTCCAGTCGTAACCCGCCCTGAACGAGTCCTCCACCGTGGTCTCGAAGATCCGGTGGGTGCGGTCCACGTCCTCCCGCACGTAGCCGATGCGAATGGCCCCGTTGCGCCAGGGCGTCAGCGATGCGTCGAGTTCGAACAGGCCGCGCTTGAACTCGAGCGGGTGGGAGGCCGAGCCCGGGCTGGCCACGATGTTCGTGTCGTAGTTGACCTTCTGATCGTAGTGGAACGGCGCGGTCTTGTTGTTGAAGTCGTAGGACCGGTAGTTGGCATTCAGCCAGAGCAGACGGGTCGGCCGGGACGTGAAGCGCAGCATCAGCGCCGTCACGTCGGCGTCGGCATCGAGCGTCGAGCGCTCGCGAGGCGGCTGTGTGTGCGCCGAGTTGATGGACCACGGCAGCAGGTCGAGGTCACTGGCCATCGCGGACCGTCCGACGTAGCCCGTCAGGCGACTCCTGGCCGGCAGGACCACCGACCCCGTTGCCGAGACGGTGTGTACCGTGCTCGACGGCCATCGCGACATGCGCCCCTGTGAGGAGGCGTTGATCAGGTCGGAGATGCGGAGCGGATTGTCCCAGGTGAGCGTCTCGGTGTCGCTGTTGAACATCGACCCGTCGTAACCGGCGCGGAACAGACCACGTCTGTTGGCCCACTCCACGTTGGCGGCGATTTGGGTATCGCGCTGCTGGATCGGGGCAGGCACCTCGAGCTGCGTGCCGAAGCCGAAGCCAGCGCCCCAGGGCTGATTGCCAGACCGCCCCGTGGACACCAACGAGAAGTTCACGTCGGTGTTGCGCGTCGCCTGGAACTGACCTCCAACGGTGGTGATGTCCCGTTTGGTGCGCAGATCGAATACGCGGGAAAACGAGTCCACCGAGTTGGGCAGTGTGGTCGTCCCGTTCTGGATCCCGGACTGCAGGTCGTCCGAGACGGTCAACTGCGTATCGCTGACCTGCGTGTAGGGCGAGCGCGTGACGTTGGACTGGAAGTACGGCACCTGGTTGTACTCGAACCAGGCCTTGAAGCGACCGAACTGCTCGAACGAACCCGAGTAGCGCTGGTCGCGGTAGCCGACGTTGTCGGCCTCGATTCGCCAGTATCGGTCGGCGTTCTCGGCCGTGAATCGGAACCCATCCAGCACCGCGCCGGTACGCAGGTCGCGGTAGCGCTGGAAGCGGGCATCGTCACCGGTCACGTCGGTGAGGCGGACACCGAAGTCCACCGAGCGGAGGTTGGAATCGAGGACCGGTCCGCTCTGGGAATCGTCGGCGGGCGGCTGCCCGACGGGGGTCTGGGCCATTGCCGGCCCGGCGCTCAGGAGGGCGCCGAGCAGGCCGACTGCAAGTGTGCGTGTCGTCATGATCGTGTCCTCCCTATCGCAGGAACGTGACACCCGCAGGATGGTTACTCCCGTGGATGTTCGAATGGCAGTTGACGCAGGCACGCCCGATGAGGCGGTTGCTCCTGTTGTTCAACTGCGCCTGGTCGTAGACGGTGGGAGGATGCCGTGTGTGGTTGTGACACCGCTGGCACAGCATGGGCAGCTTGGCGACCAGCATCCGGTCGTGCGGCGAGCCGTGCGGATCGTGACAGCTGACACAGTTCTCGCGGCCGGCGGCGTGCTCGTGGAGGAACGGCCCGCGCTTCTCGGCGTGGCAGCTGGTGCACGACTCGTTGATCCAGTTGCCGACCTTCAGCAGCTTGACGTTGGTCGCGCCGTGCGGGTTGTGACAGGACGCGCACTCCATCTTCCCTTCGGTGACCGGCATGTGCGAGGCACGTCGCATCTTGGCCGCCTGCTGCCTGTGGCACGACTGGCAGAGATCGGTCTGGGTCTCCGCCTTCAGCTGGTTCTCGAAGGACTTCGGGCTGTGCACGCTGTGGCACGAGACGCAGGCCAGGTTGCGCGAATCGTGGGAGCTGCCCTCCCACAGGGCGTGCGCCCCCCTGGTGTGGCACGAGAGGCAGGTCTCGTTGCCCACCCGGGCGTCGGTCTTGGTGTCACCGAAGCGCAGGATCTTGCCCTTGTCGTCATCGTCGACATGCGCCTGGCCAGGACCATGGCAGCTCTCGCACCCGCTGTTGGCCATGGGCGTCCGCGGGTTGTTCGCGCGACCGTGCGGCGTCTTGCTGATGGCGCCCTGCGCTTCGTGGCACTCGAGGCAGACGGTGTCGCCGGTATAGCCCGCAGCCGGTTGGCCGTTGGCCAGGGTCGACTTGAACTTGCCCGTCGCGCCAGTCACGAGCGCCGCGTGGGCCGGGGTGGCCGGGGGGATGGGTGCCGGCGGCGCGGTCACAGCACGCGGCTGGGGCCGGATGACACCCTCCTGCTGGTCGGGTCCCCGTGCGTCCATGGACGCGACGGTGACGGCGACCCACATCGTGAACACGGCCAGAATGCCGGTCCACGCACTCGCTGCTCGCCTCATGTCATCCTCCAGCACCTGAGCGCGATCAGGTGCGTCGTAGTGCTCCTGCCCTCGGCGCGCTCACTCGGTCGCGGGGGCCACTTCCTCTTCCCGATGGCAGCTCTCGCAGTCCTGCGCGATCACCGAGCCATCCTTCGCCTTGTGCTCGTCGTCGTGGCACCTGAAACACCCATCGGCGTCGGTGTGCCCGCCATTACCGATGTAGGTGCCGAACGTCACGCGCATGGCCGGGAAGACGTTGGCGCCGTGCAGATCCACGAGCACGCGAACTGCGGAGGCCACGGCCTCGCGGTCCACGGGGCCGGCGACGACGCCCTCGCCGGCATAGAACTTCTCGAGCGCTGATGCAATTGCCGTGCGAGCCTGATCGTGCGAGGCGTACTCGGCCTTGAGCAGCTTCACGGCCTCCCGTCTCAGGAACGGCAGGCGCGCGTCGAGGCGGCCTTCCACGAACGCGCGATCGACGGCGCGTTCAGCGCTGGCCGCGAAAGGATGGGCCACCTTGCTGTGGCAGTCGATGCAGTCCATGCGGCGCCGCTCGCCGCCGGCGGTGGCCGGGTCGAAGCCGTCCACCACGAACTCCTTGACCTCGCCACTGGCGTTTTTTACCCGGACCCATGGGATTTTTCCCCGGCTCTCGTCGGTCGCGACGTACTCGATCTCGACGCCTGGCGACGCGTGCCAGTGGAATCCAGAGGCCGTTCCGTCGGGTTTCGTTCCGCCAACGAGAAGCGTCATCAGCGTCTGGGTCGGGGTGTTCTCCTGGTCCTCGCCGATGTCGGTGAAGAGCCGGCGCCGCTCGCCGATCCAGCGCGTGGCCTCGTGGCACTTGCCGCAGGTCTGCTCCGCCGGGGGCCTGTGTGCGACGGGCGTCGGCACCGGGCGCGGGTACGTGCCGGTGATCACATGGAGCAACTGCGCCGTGCCGCGCGCCTTGGCCATCACGAAGCCTTCCGCGCCCGTCCCGATGTGGCAGCTCGCGCAGGCCACCTTCGTATGCAGGGGCCCACGCTGCCACTGGACGAAGTGCGGCTCCATGGGCGTGTGACAGACCTGACCGCAGAAGCTCGGCGAATCCATGTAGTGGATGGCCTGCACGCTCGCGGCCGTCACCAGTAGGGTGTTGATGATCGTGGCCATCGCCAGGAGCAGCACCCAGCCGCGGACACGGGCGTCACCGAGATCCAGCGTGGGCCAGCGGAGTTCGGGCAGGCCGCGCGCGGCGCGACGACGCGCGAGCCACGTTCCGGCGGGAATCAGCAGGAGTCCCGTGACGAACAACGCCGGCAGCAGGACGAATGTGAGGAGGCCGAGATAGGGATTCTCGAGCCAGCCCGCGCTCTCGACGATGAAGAGCAGCAGGAACAGCACCGCACTCACCGTGGTGAGCGCGGTGCCGAACGCGGCCAGCGGGTGCGCCGTGAGTGCGCGGGGCAGAATGGGCCGGCCGTCAGTCACTGTCGTGCCCTACTTCTTGAGGCTCTGCATGTAGTCGACGAGCGCGCCCAGATCCGGATCGGCCAGCTTGTAGGCCTTCATGTGGACCTTCGGCTTCTCGGCGAGTTTGGCCTCCATCTCCTTGGGGCTGGTGATCCACTTGGAGATGTCCTCGCGCGACAGCTTCGTGCCCACGCCGTCCAGCGGGAATTTCTTGTTGCCCTTGCCCTCGATCGCGTGGCAGGACTGGCACTTGTTGGCTGTATAGACGGCTTTGCCCTTCTCGATGTCCTGGGCGCTCAGCAGCACCGGCAGGGCGATGAAGGCGGCCAGAACAGTTCCGGAGGCAATTGGCTTCATGTCACGGCTCCTCTCGCATGCGAACGGCTCAGTCCGGACGGCCCATCTGTACGCCGACTCGCCCGCTCGCCTATGCGACGCACGCTACCACGGCTGCCGAAAAGTCGGCACGGGTCGCGATGCAGCGCGAGGATAACGCAAGCCGTGCGAGCGCTGAAAGAGGTAAGTAGTGACTGAAATGGCGACTTCGGAGGTCTGCCATTGGTCGATCGGGACGGTCGCCGCCTCGACAGTGCCGACATCACGGCAGGTCTCTCGAAGCCGCCGCGTCACCTGAATGTCACGCCACGTCAGGAATTGCTCGACAAATGCGCGATGTCGAGGGTCGACGCCAGGCCGGGCACCCGTCGCGCGCGGGACGAGCCGGTGTGGCACACGCGGCTCCGCCGGTAGACGCGTAGGACGACGCCTACATGAGAATCAGACTGCCGCGTATCCGGCAGTGCAGCGATGCCGACACGGAAAAACTCGGGAGTCGGGAGTCGGGAGTCGGGAGTCGGGAGTCGGGGGTCGGGAGTCGAGAGTCGGGGGTCGGGGGTCGGGGGTCGGGCCGGTGTCGCGCGGCGCGAGGCGCGACACCGCGCGCGCTATTTCGACCGCGGTCCGGATCCGCGACCACCGGGACCGCCGCGCGGACGTCCGCCTCCGTGCCGGCCGGCACCGCCGTGGGGACGTTCGTGCATGGCGGGCGCGGTGCGCCCGGCGCCAGACCCGGCCCCGGAGGCCGGTCGTCCTCCCCCCTGGCCGCCGTGCCCTCCGGATCGCGCGGGTCCCTGGCTCGATGAACCAGCGCCCCGCGTCGACGGCGCCGATCGCGGCTGACCAGGTCGTGTCAGTGGCCCTGTCTGGCTCCCGCGGACGCTGCCTGACGGTCGCGCCGCGCGCTCGGCCGCCTTGGCCTGCGCACGCGCGCGTTCCTCTGACTTGCGCTTGCGGATGGCCGCGATGCGCTCGGCAATCGGGATCTCGAGTCGCGCCTCGGGCTTCGCCGTGTAATCGAAGTCGGGCAACACGACGCGGGGCAGCCGCTTGCCGACGACCTTCTCGATCTGCTGCCACTCGTCTTCGTCCTCGCGCGCGACGAACGTGAAGGCGTCGCCCGTCGCCTCGGCCCGTCCGGTCCGCCCCACGCGATGGATGTAGTCCTCCGGCGGCGACAGGCACGTCGAAGTTGACGACGTGACCGAGGTCGGAGACGTCGATGCCGCGCGCCGCGATGTCGGTGGCGACCAGCACCGGATACTCGCCGCTCTTGAACCCCGCCAGCGCCAGCGTGCGCTGCGCCTGCGACCGGTTGCCGTGGATGCGGGCGGCCTTGACGCCCTGCTTCTCCAGATAGGCGGCCAGTCTGTCGGCCCGGTGCTTGGTCCGCGTGAACACCAGCGCCTGCGTCGATCACACCGCGGCGCAGCAGGGCCACGAGCAGCGGCCCCTTCAGATCCTGCGGCACCGGGTACACGGCCTGGGTGATGCCCACGGCCGGCGCGGCCTGGCGCGCGAGGTTGATCGAGGCCGGGTCGTGCAGCAGTTCGCGGGTCAGCGCGACGATCGGCGCGGGCATCGTGGCGCTGAAGAACATCGTCTGGCGCCGGCTCGGCAGGTGCTTGCAGGACACGTCGGATGTCCGGCAGGAATCCCATGTCGAGCATGCGATCGGCCTCGTCCAGCACCAGGAACTCGAGACCGGCCAGCCGCGCGTACGGGGCCTTGAAGTGGTCCAGGAGGCGTCCGGGGGTCGCGATGATCACGTCCACGCCGCGCCGGAACGCATGTTCCTGCGGGCCCATGCCGACGCCGCCGAACACGGCGGCGGCGCTGATCGGCGTGTGGACGGCGAATCCGTCGAGATCCTCGAGAATCTGGGCCGCGAGCTCGCGCGTCGGCGTCAGCACGAGGGCCCGCGTCGTGCCCCGGGGCTGCGTCAGCAGCTTCTGCAGGATGGGCAGAAGAAATGCCGCGGTCTTGCCGCTGCCGGTGGCCGCGCAGGCCAGCACGTCCCTCCCGGCCAGGGCCGGCGGGATGGCATCGGACTGAATGGGTGTGGGGCGGGCGAACCCGAGTTCCTTCAGGGCCCGCGTGAGGCTGGGATGCAGCCCGAGTTGTGTAAAAGGCACACACCAGTGTACGGGAGTCGGGGTAGAGGTAGGGATGGCCGTCCCGGCCGTCCGTCACCGACCTGCAACGTGCAGACGGCGATGGACCGCTCGGAGAGCGGTCCATCCCGACTCCCGTCGGCGTTCGACGCTATTGTGGTGCGCGTGACACGCCGTCCCCGCTTCGCTTCGTCGTTCGACACGCTCACGAGCCCGCGCACGATAGCGGCCGCCGGGGCGCTGATGGCCCTGGCGGGCCTGGTGCTCCTGTTCATGGGACGTGTGCCCATCTGCCGGTGCGGCTACGTCTCGCTCTGGCACGGGCAGGTCAACAGCGCGGGCAATTCGCAGCACCTGACCGACTGGTACACGTTCTCGCACGTGATTCACGGCTTCGCCCTCTACGGCCTGATCTGGCTGATCGGGCGCTGGCGGGGCTCCCGCCTGCCCATCGGCCTCGGCCTGGCCGTGGCGGTGGCCCTCGAGGCCGGCTGGGAGGTGCTGGAGAACACCGACATGGTGATCAACCGCTATCGCGAGGCGACGATCGCGCTCGACTACTACGGCGACAGCGTGCTGAACTCCCTCAGCGACATCGGCGCGATGGTCCTGGGCTTCGTGCTGGCGGCGCGGTGGCCGACATGGTCGATCGTGGCCGCCGCCGTGACGATGGAACTCGTCGTCGGCTACCTGATTCGCGACAACCTCACGCTGAATGTCCTGATGCTCCTGTACCCCATCGACGCGGTTCGTCAGTGGCAGATGGGGGCGTGAGGATCCGCGCCCACCCCACTGGTCGGACCAGTGATAGACTACCGTCTTCAGACGACCGGGCACGGTTGGGGCGTACCGCGCTGCATGCGCGCGCCCGTGCAGGGAGGCCAGTGTGGCAGATCAACAATCAGGCAATGGCATGTCGCGGCGCGAGTTCGCGTCCCGACTCGGCGTGACCGCTGCGGTGGTGGCCGCAGGCGGCCACATCCTTCCGTCGACGGCCCGTGGCGCGACGCGCATCCAGGGCGCCAACGACAAGTTGGTGCTGGCCAGCATCGGTGTGCGGGGCCAGGGCAACGCCCTCAAGCGCGGGTTCGCCAAGATCAAGAACGTCGAGATCAAGACCCTCGCCGACGTCGACCTCAACCTTGAAGCCGAGCGCGTCAACGACAAGGCCCTGGCCGACGTGGCGACCTTCAAGCCGACGTTCGTGCAGGACTTCCGGCGCGTGCTCGACGACAAGGACGTCGATGGCGTCATCATCGCCACGCCGAATCACTGGCACGCGCTGATGACCGTCATGGCCCTCGAGGCCGGCAAGCACGTGTACGTCGAGAAGCCCTCGTCCTACACGATCTGGGAAGGCCGCCAGGAAGTCGAGGCCACCCGGAAGTACGGCAAGATCGTCCAGGTCGGCACCATGAACCGCAGCCGCCCGGCCGTGCGTCAGGCGATGCAGTTCCTCAAGGACGGCGGGATCGGCAAGGTCTACATGGCCCGCGGCCTCTGCTTCAAGCCGCGCCCGTCCATCGGCAAGTACCCGGACGGCCCGCTCGCTTCCGGCGCGACGTACAAGCTGAACGTCGAGGGACGTCCCGAGCCGACGTGGGACGCGGCCTATCTCTCCAAGGTCGACTACGACCTCTGGCTCGGGCCCGCGGCGAAGACACCCTTCAACGTCAACCGGTTCCACTACAACTGGCACTGGCACTGGGCATACGGCAACGGCGACACGGGGAACCAGGGCCCGCACCAGTTCGACATCGCGCGCTGGGGCCTGGGCAAGATGGAGCACCCCGTGAAGGTGAGCTCCTTTGGCGGCTACTTCGGCCCCGAGTCCTCCCAGGAGACGCCCAACGTCCAGACGTCGCTCTTCGAGTACGCCGACGGCACGGTCCTCGAGTTCGCGACGCGTGGCGAGGCCACCAACGACGAGGGCACCGTCAAGATCGGCAACCTCTTCTACGGCAGCGAGGGCTGGATGTGGGTCGATGGCGACGGCCGCAAGTGGCAGTCGTACAAGGGCCGCAGCAAGGAAGAGAAGGGGCCCGGCTCGGAAGCGCCGCCCTCGGCCGGCGGCAGCGATCCGCTGGTGCTGTTCAGCATCGAGACGCCGCACTACCAGAACTTCGTCGATGCCATCCGCTCCAACGACCCGAAGAAGCTGACCTGCGACGTGATGGAGGGCCACCTGTCCTCCTCGCTGCCGCACCTGGCCAACATCTCGTACCGCGTCGGCCGTCAACTGCAGTTCGACGGCAAGACGGAGTCCTTCGTCAACGACCGCGAGGCGGACAAGTTCCTCTCGCGCGAGTACCGCAAGGGCTTCGAGATCAAGCCCATCGCCCGCACCGAGTAGCACCGCGCGGCACGATCCGTATCGTGACAACGGCCCCGGCGTCGCAAGACGTCCGGGGCCGTCGTGTGTGCGGAGGCATCCAGAATTGCAGGCGTTGCAGAAAGTTCCTGCCACCGCCACGCGTCGAGGTGCTGATGCAGGTGGTGAAATTCAGAAATTCTGAAATGCCCTGTATCCGTTAGAAGGGCCAGTCGAAGCCGACGAGCGGGAAGATGCCGTTCTGCTCGTTGATCTCGGCCATGTTCCTGGTGCGGTTCCACCCCAGGGTGGCGAAGTTCTTCCTGTTGGTCAGGTTCTGGGCGCCCGCGAAGAACGTCACGCGCTGGCCGCCGATGGTGAACGCGCGATCGATCCGGGCGTCGAGCCGGAAGTAGTCCGTCGCGCGGAGCCCGTTCACGAGCGCGAGGTCGAACACGCCGCGGTTCTGTTCGGTGGACGTCGCGATGTCGAACGGCGTGTACGGCCGGCCCGACAGGTACACCGCGCGCGCGGACGCCTGCCACTTCTCGCCGAACAGCCACGAACCCGAGAGGTTCACGACGACGGGGTAGTCGAAGGACCCGGGCCGCAGCACCTGGTCGAGACCAGCGTGGCGGGCGCGCGACACGGCCACGCTCGCCTGTCCGTACCACGCGCCTCCGGGCTTGCGCTCGGCGAGGAACTCCACACCGGTGGCCTCACCCTTGCCGGCACTCAGCAGCGGGAACAGGATGTCGCGCGTGGCGAAGGTGTCGCCGATGTTGGCCAGCGACAACTGCGGGATGTCGGCCGCGACCGGGTAGTTGTCGTACACCTTCCGGTAGGCCTCGACCGTCGCGCGCATGCGCCCGGACCCCGTGTAGCTGACGCCCGTCACGAAATGGTCGGCCTCGAAGGGCACGAGGGACCGGTTCTGATCGAACGCGGCCAGGAACAGGAAGAACGGCTGCTGGTAGTAGCGCCCGTAGCTGCCACGCCACGACCAGCGATCGTTGAAGGCATAGCTCGCGCCGGCGCGCGGACTGATCTTGGTGGACGACAGGTAGTCGTAGTAGTCCAGTCGCGCGCCGTACGTCACGTTGAGGCGTGACGTGAGGTCCTGCGTCGCCTGGAGGTAGGCACCAGCCTGCGACGAGGTGAAGCGGCGAGTCAGTTCGAATGGCGCGAAGCCAGGCTCCTGCACGTAGGGGCTGTCGTTGCCATAGGGCGACGCGGTGTCGTAGTCGATGGCAAAGAACTTGTAGCTGCCCCCCGCCTGCAGCTTGAACGTGCGACCGAGCGTCGTCGTCAGGTCGTACTTGATCGTCGTCTCGTCTTCGCCGGAGTCCTCGCGGAAGACGATCGGGCTCGTCGCGATCAAGTCCTCTGCCGGGACGTCCGGCGGCACGACGCCGTCGAAGGCGAGGTCCTTGACCTGCTGGTCCACGCGCGCCGAGGAATACGTGACGCCGAGCAACCCCACCGCACGTGCGCCGAGCAAACGCTGCCAGTTGATCCCCGTCGCCGAACGCTGCCCCTCGTACCGGATGTCGAAGGTGTTGATTTCGTCCTCGATGTCCTCGGTGTCGTCCGTTCGGCCGAGGCGGATGTCGTCGAAGCCCGTGACGTTGACGACCCAGATCCGGTCCCGTGGAGTGAGGTCGTAGAGGGCCTTGGCGTTGATCGTGTACAGCGTCGGCACGCCGCCGAAGCCCACGTCGTCGGAGAAGACGTCGAGGATGCTGCGACGCGCCGAGACGATCCACGACCCGCGCTTGCCTGGCAGCGGTCCCTCGGCGATGCCGCCCGCGCCGGCGAAGCCGAACGTGGCGCGACCGCCCAGCCCGTCGCGGCTGCCCTCCCGCTGCGCGATCTGGAGGACGCTGGAGGCGCGGTTGATGTAGGGCGCCGGATATCCCCCCGTGAGGAAGGTCACGTCCTGGATCAGGTTGGCGTCCAGGATGCTCACGGTGCCGCCGGCAGAGGCGAAGTTCGCGAACGTGTTGATGTTCGGGATCTCGATGTTGTCGACGACGAAGAGGTTCTCGAGGGGACTGCCGCCCCGCACGATGATGTCGTTGCGGAAGTCGTTGGTGCCGATGACCACGCCGGGGAGGTTCTGGACGTAGCGCGACACATCCTGGAGCGCCGCCGCGCTGGTGAGGATCTCGGTCTGCTGGAACAGGAAGGCCGAGGTCTTGGTCTCCTCGGGCGCCACGAACGCCGGCGCGGTGACCGTGACGGTCTGGGTCAGCCCCTCGAGCGACGGCAGGGTCACCTCGACCCGGCCCTCGAGGCCCGCGCGCACGGTGACGGGCTCGCTCCGGATGGGCGCGAGGCCCACAGGCGTGATTTCCAGCTGATAGGCGCCCGCGCGCACGTCGACAATCCTGAACGTGCCGTCCGCCCCCGAGACGGCGCACTGCGACGTCTCGATCACGCAGACGGCTACGTCCGGCGCCGGGGCGCCGCCCGGGCCGGAGACGGTGCCGGCGATGGCGCCGACACCTGTCGTGTCCTGCGGGTACGCCCGGGACGCGGACAGGAGGAGCAGGAGGAGCAGGAGGGACGAGCGGGAACGCAAACCGGTAGAACGCGACGTGGCCACCTCTGTTCGACGCCTGCCGGGCACCAGTGGTGGCGGACGGCTCGTCCGGCCCGGCGCGGGGCCGGGTCGAACGGGGCCGGTTCGCCACGCCATGCCGCCCTCCCGGCGGCCCTACAGCAGCGGCGACAACAGGCGCATCGTGGAGTCCGCGAGGCGCTTGTACCCGGGCAGTCGCATGTAGGCGTCGGCGTTGAAGGGCACGCACCGCCGGATGTCGGCGAGGAAGGCGGACTCGAGCCGGCGCGTCGTCTCCCTGTCGTAGATGACCAGGTTGGTCTCGTAGTTGATGGTGAAGCTGCGGATGTCCATGTTGGCCAATCCTACCGAGCACACGACAGAGTCCACCGCGATGGTCTTGCAGTGGAAGTACGCGCCCTGGTACAGGAGGACGCGCACGCCGGCCCGCGCGAGGTCGTAAGCGTAGGTCATGCTCGCACGGTAGGCCAGCGGGCCCTCGCCGCCGCGGGGCGCGATCATCACCCACACGCGCACCCCCGACATCGCGCTGGCGCACAGCACGTGCAGGACGCTCTCGTCCAGGACGCAGAACGGCGACTGCAGGTAGACGTGGTCGCGCGCCATCGAAATCATCGCGATGTACTGCTGTTGGATGACACGGTAGCGCGAGTCCGGACCGGAGTTGACGACCTGCACGGGGACGTGCCCCGGCCGCCGGCCGCGCGGGTACAGCGCGCTGTCGGACAGCAGCTCACCGGTCGTGTTGAACCACTGCAGCGCGAACGTCCATTGCAGCATCGCGACCGCATCGCCTGTGACGCGGGCGTGGGTGTCGCGCCACCCCGAAAAGCCCTCGGGACCGGTCACGTGCTTGCTCGTGAGGTTCAGGCCGCCCGTGTAGCCGACCTCGCTGTCGATGATCGCCAGCTTCCTGTGGTTGCGGTAGCTGATGGTGTGCAGCCGCCAGAGCGGCGAATAGGGATGGACGAGGACCCCGGCCGCCCGCAGATCCCGCACGTACCCTCTCGTGAGCATCGAGAAGCTGCCGACAGGGTCGTAGAGCGCCCGCACGAGGACACCTGCGGCGACCCGCTCCCTGAGGATCTGCAGGACCTCGCGCCCCAACTCGTCGTCGGCCCACTCGTAGTACTCGAGGTGGATGAGGTGGCGCGCCTGTCGCAGATCCTCGAGGAGTCTGGGATACTTTTCGCTGGCGTTCTGCAGGACGACGAGGTCGTTGCCCATCGTCAGGGGCGCCTCGGTCGAGGTCCAGAGCAGCTGCGGCAGCCGTCTGTAGATCTCGATGTCGCTGAGCGACAGCTCGCGGCGCGCCTCCTCCTGCGCGTCGCGCACCTGCTCGATCTCCCTGGCCAGACCCGTCCGCGCCAGTTGACGGCGCAGGGCCTTCCGGTGACTGAAGGCGTCGGGCCCGCGACCGAAGAGGAAGTACACGAAGGGCCCGACACCCGGCGCGAGGACCATGAGGAAGAGCCAGGCGAACGTCGACTGCGGCGAGCGGTTCTCGAGGACGAGAAACACCGTCACGGCGGCGAGGTACACCACGTACAGGGCCCAGGACAGTTCCGCCGGCATCGCTGCCGAGCAGCGTGATGCAATTGGCTCGCGCTCGCAAGCGCGGCCCCACCTGACTGGTGCGTGCCTGGCGACGTTCGTGCTGGCGACGCTGGCCTGGCTGGCCGGGGCGGTTCCCGACGTCGTGTCGGCCCAGTCCAGCGCGCTGGCCTGGACGTGGAGCGGCGCAATCACCCACGACGGGGCGACGGTCGTGGCGCGCGTGGGACGCGGGGTCGACGCCGTCCGTCTCGTCGTGACGCCCGATCGCGCGGAGGGCGAGTCCGACGCCCGCACCTACCCCGACAGCGGCTTCCAGACACCAGAACCGCACGGCGTGGCGCGCTTCAGGGCCGACGGGCTCGCGCCGGCGACGCGCTATCGGTACCGCGTGGAGACGCCGCACGGACAGCGGCTCGACGGCCGGTTCCGGACATGGGCGCGCGGCCCCTTCTCCTTCCGCATCGCCTTCGCGTCGTGCGCCAGCACGGGGTCGAACCACGGCGTGTTCGACGCGATCAGGACCCTCGCCCCCGACCTGTTCGTGCACATGGGCGACTTCCACTACCTCAACATCGGCAAGAACGACGTGGACGCCTTCCGGCGGGCCTACGACCGCGTGCTCGCCTCCCCGCGACAGGGACTCCTCTTCCGGACGGTGCCGATTACCTACATCTTCGACGACCACGACTTCGGCGACAACGACTCGCATGGCGAGTCAGAGAGCGGTCCCGCGGCGATTGGCGTCTACAGGGAGCGCGTGCCGCACTATCCGCTGCACGACGGCAGCCGGACGCTGGAGCAGTCGTTCACGATCGGACGGGTGCGGGTCATCGTCAGCGACACGCGCGCGGCGCGGGCGCCCCTCGATTCGGCTCCGCCGCGGACGATGCTCGGGGAGGCGCAGGTCCGGTGGCTCATGGATGAACTGACGGCGGCGCGGGACGCGCCCCTCGTGATCTGGGTGAACTCCGTGCCGTGGATCACCAGGGCCAGAGAAACCACGTCCGAGGGCTGGGCGCCCTACGGCGAAGAGCGCACGAGACTGGCCGACCACATCGAGTCGGTCGGGCTGACCCGCCGACTCGTCATGCTCAGCGGCGACGCGCACATGTCAGCCATCGACGACGGCACGAACAGCGCGTACACGTCGAGCCGCACGAAGGACACGCGCGGGTTCGTCGTGGCACACGCGGCTCCACTGGATCGGTGGACCAGCTACAAGGGCGGCCCCTACAGCCACGGCGTCTCGCGACGCAACCACCAGTTCGGCCTGCTGGACGTGGCCGACACCGGCACGTCCCTGACGGCCACGATCACCGTGCGCCACTGGCGCACACCAGACGCGCCCGTGCTGCGCCTGACGCTCCGGTGCGAGCGCGAGGCGTGCGTGGAGGTGCCGTCGCAATGACGGTCACCGCACGTGGCGGTACATCAGGTCCACCAGCTCGTCGTAGACGGCGTCGGCCGACGGTGCGCCACCGCGTGCGGTAGCCGCCGCGCACTGCCGCAGGTAGGTCCGCAGCACCTCGCGGGCGACGGCGCGCAGGGCCTCGTGCACCGAAGCGATCTGCGTGAGCACGTCCGGACAGGCGCGGTCCTCCTCCACCATCCGGTGCAACCCGCGCACCTGTCCCTCGATGCGGCGAAGGCGTGCGAGAGTGCGCGAGGCGCACCTGGGCTCGGCCGAACGGTCACGCGTGGCTGCGCGCGTGCTGGTGCGAGTGGATCTCGCCGTGACGGACGGGCTGGAGGGGCTCATCGGGACCTCATTCCACGTTCGCCTGACGGAGGCGCAGGCTGTTGCTGACCACGCTGACGGAGCTGAACGCCATCGCGGCGCTGGCGATGACGGGGCTGAGCAGCAGGCCGGTCGCCGGGTAGAGCACCCCCGCGGCGACAGGGATGCCGACGACGTTGTACACGAAGGCCCAGAACAGGTTCTGGCGCATCGTCGCCAGGGTGCGCCGCGAGAGCACGATGACCTGCGCGACACCCGCCAGATCGCCGCGCACCAGCGTGACGTCGCCCGCAGCCATGGCGAGATCCGTGCCGGTGCCCATCGCGATGCCAACGTCGGCTTGCGCCAGGGCCGGGCCGTCGTTGATGCCGTCGCCGACCATGGCCACGACGTGGCCGTCCGACTGCCGTCGCCGGATCTCGGCGACCTTGCCCTCGGGCAGCACGCCGGCGACGACGTCGGCGATGCCGGCGGCCGCGCCGATGGCCCGAGCCGTCGCGGGCGTGTCGCCACTGAGCAGCGCGACGCGCACACCGAGGTCGGACAGGCGCTGGACGACGCTGGCGGCCTCGGGCTTGATCGGGTCCGCGACGCCGAGGACTCCGGCGATCGCGCCGTCGAACGCCGCGAACACGACCGACGCCCCTTCGGCGGCCCACGCATCGGCGGACGACTGCAACGAGGCCGACTGCGACGAGGAGACGTCGACGTGCTCCTCGGCCATCAGCCGCGCACTCCCCACGAGGATGTCCCGGCCATCGACGAGCGCCCGTGCGCCGCGCCCGGCGTACGCGCGGAAGTCGGCAAGCACACCTGGCGAGTCGATGCCCTGCGACGCCGCGTGCGCCATCACCGCTGCCGCGAGGGGATGCTCCGATGCGCGCTCGACAGCCGCGACGAGCGCAAGCGCCGCTGCCGGGTCGATGCCCGGGGCCCACCGGGCCTTCGTGACGACGGGACGGCCCTCGGTGAGCGTGCCCGTCTTGTCGAACACGACCATCGAGAGTTCACCGGTGCGCTGCAGGGCGTCGCCGCCCTTGACGAGGATGCCGAGTTCGGCCCCCTTCCCGGTGGCCACCATGACCGCGGTAGGCACGGCCAGTCCCATGGCACAGGGGCAGGCGATGATGAGCACGGTCACTGCCGCGGCGAACCCGCGGACGAGCGCGCCCGGTCCGCCGAGCAGCCACCACGCCGCCAGCGTGACGAGGGCGATGCCGATCACGACGGGCACGAAGACGGCGCTCACCCTGTCTGCCAGGTCCTGGATCGGCGCGCGCGTGGCCTGCGCGTCGCGCATGAGGCCGGCGATGCGCGAGAGCACGCTTGCCGCGCCGAGCGTCGTGGCGCGATAGACGAGCGTGCCGGTGCCGTTGACGGTCCCGCCGATCACGTCGGCGCCCGGCTCCTTGTAGACCGGCAGGGACTCGCCGGTCAGCATCGACTCGTCCACGCTGGTCGTGCCGTCCTCGACACGTCCGTCGACTGGAAACCGCTCACCGGGCCGCACGCGGACGCGATCGCCCGTCGCCACCGACTCGACGGGCACGTCCTGCTCGACGCCGTCCCTCACGACGCGGGCCGTCCTCGGCTGCAGGTCGAGTAGGGCCCTGAGTGCGCCTGCCGTGCGTCGCTTCGCGCGGGCTTCGAACGCACGCCCCGTGAGGATGAGGGCGATGATGAAGATCACGGCCTCGAAGTACACGTCAGGCATCAGCCCGCGCCTCAGGAAGAGGCCGGGAGCCGCGGTCGCCACGAGCGAGTACACGAAGGCCGCGCCCGTGCCGACGGCGACGAGCGTGTTCATGTCGGCGCCCCCGTGACGGGCGGCGCGCCACGCGCGGACGTAGAACTGCCGCCCGGCCCAGGCCATGACGACGGCCGTCAGCACGAGCAGCGCCCAGGCGAGCGCGCGCCTGTCGATGGCGTACAGCCATGGCGCGACACGGGCCAGGCCGGGCTGGACGACGCGCATCGCCCAGCGCATCAGGGGATCGGTGACGTCGGCCACGCCGTGCGCATGGCCAGAGGCCTCTGCAAGTGCCGTGGCCGCGGGCGCCATGAGGGGCATCGACGCGACCATCGCGATGGCGCCCGCCAACCCGCTCGCCATGGCCTTGCGTCGCAGGTCACGGTACTCGGCCTCGTCGGCCGCGTCCCGTGCCGCCTGTTCCTCGACGAGGTTCGCGGCGGGAGTCCCGAGCCGCGCCTCGTAGCCCGTGCTCCGGATGGCCGACACCAGGTCCTCGGGAGCGACGCGGGTCGCGTCGAACCGCACCGACGCGAGATGCGCCAGCAGATTGACGCTGGCGTCCTCCACGCCGGGCACGCGGATAAGCGCGCGCTGCACGCGCGCCTGGCACGCGGCGCAGGTCATGCCCTCGACCGGGATCTGGATCTGTGTGGCGTCGGACATGCTTCGCAACCGCTTCGCGAGACTCCTGGCAACCGCGCGCCAGATTCGTAGCCGCCGGACTCTCGAGAATCTCGTAGGCGCCGGACTCGTTCGGCGCTGCCCGCGGGACAAGTCCCGCGGCTACGAACCTCGGATGCGTGCTACGAACCTCGGATGCGTGCCTACCTGGTGGCGGAGGCGCCATGGACCACGTGTCCGGTGGACTTCGCCAGATTCCTGGCAACCGCGCGCCAGATTCGTAGCCGCCGGACTCTCGAGAATCTCGTAGGCGCCGGACTCGTTCGGCGCTGCCCGCGGGACAAGTCCCGCGGCTACGAACCTCGGATGCGTGCTACGAACCTCGGATGCGTGCCTACCTGGTGGCGGAGGCGCCATGGACCACGTGTCCGGTGGACTTCGCCAGATTCCTGGCAACCGCGCGCCAGATTCGTAGCCGCCGGACTTGTCCGGCGGACCGTTACGCGGGCGACATCTGGACGAGCGTGTAGCCCGCCTCGTCGATCGCCTGCGCGAGGCGTCCCGACTCGATGACGGGATCGTCGGCCTCGATTGTCGCCGTGCCGATGGTGACGCCCTTCACGTCGACCCCCGCCACCTCCTGGAGCGCCATGGTGACGGCCTTGACACAGTGACCGCAGGACATGCCGTCAATCTGGAGCACCCTGGTTGCCATGCCTGTTCCCTCGCGACGAACGTTCGATACCCCCGGTGGGTATCGCGTTCGGCCAGTATAGCGCCGCCCTTCCCCTGGACCCGGCGTTTCGGCCCGCCTTCGCCTGACGGCTTCGGCGAGGCAGGCCGTTCGGCGTTCGGCGTTCCCTCTCCCGTGGTGCCATACTTGCCCCCCGGTGCAGGTCGCCTCGACATCCCACGACTCCCTCACGGATTTCCTCCGCGTGCGCGGGTGGATTCCCGCCGACGCGCGGGTCGTCGATCGCCAGCGACTGGGGACTGGCCGCTCGTCGACGACGGTACGAATCACGACCGACGTCGGTCTTCAGCGGGTCCTCCGTCAGCCCGGCACGATGCCGCTCGGGGATGCACGGCACGGCGCGACCCCAGCGGACCTCCTGGCCGTCGAGGGCGAGTTCTACAGGCTGGTGCAGCGCTCGCCGGTGGTCTCCAGCCGCATGCCGGCCTGCTTCGGTCTCGACCGCACGGATCGCGTGATCGCCCTCGAGGACGTGGGGCCCGTGCAGCCGCTGACAGGTCTCTACGACGGGCAGGCGCTCGACGAGCCGGCCATCGAGGACCTGGCGGCGTACCTGGTGGCGCTGCACGGTATCGACGACGCCGAGGAGGCGCTCGGCGCCGTCCCGGGCGACGGCGTGCGGCTGGCCCGCCACGCCGAGCGCTTCGAGGAGCCGATGGCTGCGCAGCGCGTCGAGGCGCTTGCCGAGCGGTTCCCGCGCCTGGATCGACAGGTCGACGCCCTGCGCACCGACGTCCACGTGCGGGCGACGATGCGCGATCTCGGCAGCCGGTTCCTGCAAGGACGTGGGCCACTGCTGCACGGCGATTTCCGTCCGGCCCGCTGGCTGTCGTCGCCGCGGGGCACGCGCGTGCTCGCGACGGGGCTGGCCACCGCCGGCCCGCCAGCTCTCGATGTCGGAGTCTTCGTGGCCCACCTTCTCCTCGCCCGTCAGCCGCACCACCTCGTTGCGGGCGCGCTGCGCCGTTACCGACGCGACTCGTTCCTCGACATGGCCGACGTGAGTGCGTGTGTGGGCCTCGAGATCATCCGGGGACGCCTCGGCGCCGATCCCGCGCCGGGATGCCCGCCGGCCGCGCGCCTCGAGGCCGAACTCGACTACGCGGCGCGACTGCTGCGGGGCCGGGCCACCGTGGAACTCCCGCTGTGACACCCGACAGTCTGGTCCTCGTCCGTGTCGACGGCGAAGGCCAGCGCCGTCGCCGACTGGGTGCGTGGGTCCTGCTCGCCGCTCTCGCCGTTCTGCCATCAGCCTGTCGCCGCTCGCAACCTCCGGCCGACGGACGCACAGCCGTCTGGCTCGACATCAGTCCAGCACTCGGGGATCCCCCGCGGGATCCCGGCGACGCCCTCGCGTTGCTGCAGGCCTACGGGTCGGACCGGCTGGCCGTGCGTGGCGTGTCGGTGACCTACGGCAATGTGCCGCTCGTGAGGGGCTATCCGGCTGCCCAGTTGTTGATGGAGCGGCTGGACACGGGCCTGCTGCGACCATGGCGGGGCGCGTCGAGCCCGGAGGAGCGCGCCGCGCCAACGGAAGCGACGGAGTTGCTGGAGGAAGCACTCGAACGCGAGCCGCTGACCGTCGTGCTCGTGGGTCCGGCAACAACGCTGGCCTCGGTGCTGCTCCGCCACCCCGAGACGGCCGAACGCCTCGTGCGCGTCGTGCTGGTGGCGGGACGGCCGGAGGGGATGGGGAGTCGGGAGTCGGGAGTCGGGAGTGGGGAGTCGGGAGTGGGGAGTCGGGAGTCGGGAGTCGGGGAGAACGCGGCGCCATTGCAGGAGCGCTCCCGCTGGCCGGACCCCGCTGTCGGGGCTGACGCAGAGAGCGTGCAGGTCCTGTTCGACAGCCCGGTGCCCATCACCCTGGTGCCCCCGGGCGACACCACCGGCATCGGCCTGGACGCCGCGGACCTCGACCGGCTCGATACGGGACGCGGACCGATCAAGCTCATCACGCCGTCGTCGCGCGGGTGGCTGCAGGGCGTGACGGCACGGACGGGCGCCACGACGTTTCCGGTGCCGGCGATGCTCGCCGTGGACGTGGTGGCCCACCCGGGCGGGGTGCGATGCGAGGCCGCCGTCGCCACGCGTGTCACCGACACGGCCGGCGCGCCTGCCCTGCGCGTGTCGACTGAGCCGGGTGGCACTGGGCGGCCGGTCACCTGGTGCCACACGGCCGTCCCGGAGGCGAAGGCCCGCATGCTGGACGACGTCCTGCGCGTGCGGCCGCTCCGGCAGTAGTCTCACCGCCTGCTCCGGCGGACGAGCGAGGTCGAAGTACCCTATCGGGGTGTTCGCTCCCGTTGCTGGCCGCCTGGTGCGACAGTGGCCCTCGCTCAAGCTCCTGGCCGTTCTGGTGGCGTCGGTCGCCCTCTGGGCGTTGGCCTCGATGCTGGCGGGGGCGGCCCACGACCAGCGACTCCAGCGCGGAGAACGTGCCGCGGCGGCTGGCGAGGCGGCACTCGCCGCCGGACGGGCACCGCAGGCCGTGGCCCAGTTGCGCGAGGCCGTGGCGCTCGAACCCGATCATCCGGGCTATCGACTGGCTCTCGCCAAGGCGCTCGTCGCGGCTGGCCGGAACCGTGAAGCCCTGCCGTACGTCAACGAGGTCCTCCGCCAGACCCCCGTCGACGGTGAGGCCAGCCTCGTGCTGGCGCGCATCCTCCGTGCGACAGGTGACACGACGGACGCCGAGGCTGCCTATTACAGGGCCATCTTCGGCCGATGGGCGCCGGACCAACTGGCGTCGCGGCAGCAGGCCCGCCTCGAGCTGGTGGCGCTCTACGAAGCGACAGGCGCGACCACCAGCTTGCGCGCGGCGCTGCTCGAACTCTCAGCCGCCTTCCCTGGCGACCAGGGCCTGCAGCGCCACGCCGCGCAGCAGTTGCGCGCGTCCGGTTTCGACGAGGATGCCGTGCGCGTGCTGCACGGCATCATCGAGCGCTTCGCCGATCCCGGAGACGCGGTGACGATGCTCGCCGAGACCGAACTCCGCCGCGGCAATCACGCCGCCGCCTACGAGGCCGCCCTCGACGCCGTGGCTCGCAATCCGCGCAATCAGGCCGCCAGGGCCCTGCGCGACCTCGCCGCCCGGGTACTGTCGCTGGATCCGTCCCTGCCCCGCCTGTCGGCGGCGGAGCGCACTCGTCGGACGCGTCGCCTGCTGGCCGACGTGCGCGATCGGCTGACGGCCTGTGACCCGGCCGATGACACGACGCCAGACGCCTCCATCGAGCGTTCCATCGACCGCTGGCTGCGGCAGCGCCGGGGCGACGTCGACGTCGGGTACGCGCTCCTCGAGGCAGCGGCGCGGCAACTGCGCACCCGATGCCCGGCTCCCGCGGCCGACGATGCGACGGCGCTCGTGCTGGGCAGCCTCGTCAGGGAGGGGCGCTCGTGAGCAACGAGCGCCACGCCGTCCCCCAGAGCCTCGCGACGCGGGACGCGCGTCAGTTCCTGCTGCTCGCCGTCCTCATCGGCGTCTGCACGGGACTGCTCATCGTCTGCTTCCACGCCGCGATCGAGCTCGTGGACTGGTACGTCCGCGATGCCAGCGTCGGCCCCGTCGCGAGGGTGCTGGTGCCAGGTCTCGGCGCCGCCGTCGCGGCCCTGATCGTCTACCTCGTGCCGGCTGGCGCCGGCAGCGGGATCGTGCAGACCAAGTCGGCGCTGTTCGTCTCCGACGGGCGGATCCCCTTCTCGGCCGTTCCGAGCAAGTTCGCCGCGTGCGTGCTCTCCATCGGCACGGGCACGCCCCTCGGTCCCGAGGATCCGGCGCTGCTCATGGGCGCGGGGCTGGCCTCGCGCCTGGGCTCGACGTTCGGCCTCACGCGCCGGACGATGCGGATGATTGCCCCGATCGGCGCGGCTGCCGGCATCGCCTCGGCCTTCAACACGCCCATCACAGGCGTCCTGTTCGTCATGGAGGAGGTGGTGGCGGGCTGGGATGCCGCCGTGATGGGGTCGATCGTGCTGGCGGCGGTCTCCTCCGTCGTCACCACGCGCATGTTCCTCGGCGAAAGCCCGCTCTTCCGCGTGCCGGACGTCGGAGCCATCGCCAGTCCACAGGAAGTCCTGGCCTACGTCGCGCTGGGCGTCGCGTGCGGGCTCTTCGCGACGGTGTACGTCAGGAGTGCGACGCTGCTCCGCTACCGCGCGGGCGCCTTCCGGCTGCCCGTGGCCGTGGGTCCGCTGCTGGCCGGGTTCGTCGTGGGCGGCGTCGGGTTGCTGGTGCCGGAGGTGCTTGGCACCGGCTACCGTCCCATGGACGCGGCGCTGAACCTCCAGTACACGTGGGAGACCATGGCCTGGCTCGCGGCGGCCAAGCTGCTGCTCGCGGGCCTCGCGTTTGCCGTCGGCACGCCGGGAGGGCTCTTTGCGCCCACCCTGTTCCTCGGCGTGATGCTCGGCGGAACCTTCGGCGGTCTCGCGCCCAGCCTGATCCCGATGGTGCCGACGGCGCCGGGGATGCTGACCCTCGCCGGAATGGCGGGCGTGTTCGCGGGCGTCTTCCGGGCCCCGATGACCGCGGTGTTCATGACGTTCGAGCTGAGTGGAACGTCGGCCAGCATCCTGCCCGCGATGATCACGTCCACGCTGGGCTTCCTGATCGCGCGGCAGTTCCAGCGGACGTCCATCCTGGATCTGGTCGCACAGCACGAAGGCGCCAACCTGCCGTCGTCACGACTGGCGCGGGCCGAGGAGCCGCTGCACGTGGAAGACGTGCTGCGGCCAGCCTCGCCGACGGTGGCGATCGTCGACGGACACCGCACGGTCGCCGACGTCCTGAAGACCGTGCATCCCGACGCGACGCACGTGCTCGTGAGCCTCTCGGATCAGGACTGGGGAGTCGGCCAGCGGCAGTCGCTGGAGGCAGTGGCGGATGGCGCGGCGATCAGGATGGCCGACGTCACGTCACTGGCACGGGTGCAGCCCGCCCACCCCGACGAATTGCTCGACGTGGTGCTGCGCCTGCTCGCGCGATCGCCAGTGGTGCCTGTCGTGTCGCGTCTCGACGACAGGCACGTGCTCGGCGTGGTCACGCTCGACGACGTGAGGCAGGCCTACGGGCTGAGGTAGGACGCGCGTGCAGCGGGGGTCAGTGCGCGCCGATGAGGGCGTCCAGGCCCCTTCGCGGCGGCAGGCCATCGAGCTTGGTCCGCTCGCGCCGACGCTCGGGCGTCAGGGCCGACGGCGGCGCCGAGCACGTCCCGGTGCGCAGCACAGTGAGCGCCTCGGCAAACGAGGCTTCCTGCGGGTCGCCCAGTTGGTGGTCCGCGTCGTCGGCCGCGCTGCAGTCGGCAGCAATCCCGTCGAAGAAGTCGCCCTGCCCGAGCGCATTGCGCAGGGTGAACGACACCGGGTACAGCACCTTGTCACAGAACGTGAGGCCGTACTGGCCGACGGGTTTGCCGTAGGTCGTCGCGCCGATCGTGGTCACCGGGATGAAGGGACGCAGGGCGTTGATCACGAGTTCGCTGGCCGACGCGGAACTGCTGGTGGTGATCACGTAGAGACGATCCAGCGGCAGGGCGTTCTCCTTGGCCTCGAAGCGCGTGATCTCGTTGCGGAACGCGTTGCGGGCGTTGTGGAAGTACTCGGCGAAGATCTGGCCTTCCGTTCGTTTTCCGCCGACGAGGCTGGCCAGGTGCTGCGCGATCGAGACGAGACCGCCGCCGTTGTAGCGCAGATCCAGCACGAGTTCGGTGGCGCCCGCTTCACGCAGGGCGTTGAACGCGTCGTCGAGCGCCTCGCGCGATGGCGTGACGAAGTTGCGGAAGAACAGGTAGCCGACCTTGCGGCCGTCCACCTCGTACACATTGAGGTTCGAAACCGTGGGGATGGTCACGGCACGCTTGGTCATGCGGCTGTCGACGGGGTTGGAGTCGGGGCGTTCGTAGCGGAACGTGATCGCGTAGCCCTCCTGCGACGGCCCGAGAGCCTGGCCGAGCATGCCGCTCTCTGCCAGCGACACGACGCTCTGATCGTTGATGGACGTGATGCGGTCGCCGCGCTGCATACCCGTCTCGGCCGCGGGGCTGTCGGGAAACACCTGCAGGATGCGGAGCCCCTGGCCGTCGTAGCTGTTGGCGAACCCGAACCCGATGAACTGGCTGTCCGAGTAGAAGGCCTCTTCGGCCGCCCGCGAGCCGATGTAGCTGAAGCGCTCGTCGAGGGGCCTGTAGCGCAGCGCCTCGAGCAGCGCCTCGGGCGAGGCGTACGAGGCGGAGTTGACCGAGGGCATCTCGGTGTTCCAGTAGTAGATGTCCCGCATCGCGTCGTGGACGAAGCGGTTCTGGCTCGTGGTACTGCAGCTGAAGATGTTCTGGGCGCCCGCACTGGGCGCCAGCACGGCGAACGCGGCGACGACGGCGAAGGCAAGGGCGAAGCGACGCATGTCAACGGCTCCGTGGGCGGTTCCGGCTGGCGCGGCCCCTGCCCGTCCACCGGAGCGTAGCACGGCCACGTATCATGCTGGCCATGCGCTCCCTGTGGCTCGTGGCGCTCGGCGGCGCGATGGGCGCCGTCGCGCGGGCAGTGGTTTCGACGACGATCCACGCCAGATGGCCGGCCGGCCTGCCCTGGGGCACCCTCGTCGTCAACCTCACCGGCTGCCTTCTACTCGGCCTGGTGTCGGGCGTCCTTGAATCGCGTCCCCACCTGAACCCGACCTGGCGGACCTTCGGCGCCGTTGGCGTGCTCGGCGCCTTCACCACCTTCTCGACCTTCGAGCACGAGACGCTGGCCCTGCTCGAGCGTGGCGCCGCCGGCGCGGCGTTGGCCAACGTGGGCCTCAGTCTCACCGTCGGCCTGCTCGGCATCTGGGCCGGGCAAACGCTCGGGCGGCAGTTCTAGCCGGCCTTCGCCCATCGGCGTCCGGCGTCCGGCGTCCGGCGTTCAGTCATCACGCATCAGTCATCACTCACCACTGGAACCCCACGCCCTCACGGCCGTCGCCATCGACTCCCTGGCGACACGGGAGATGAGGGCAGAGGACACGAGCCCGAGGCCTGTGGGCACCGGTCGGCTCAGCGTCACCGACTCGCAGGTGACGACGACTCCCTCGGGCACGGCGACGAAACGCCAGTGGGACCGCATGCGCCAGAGGAACCCCCGGCTGTCGGACAGGGTCACGCGACGCTCCCGAGCGGTCCCGGGGTCGAATACCTCCTCGACGCGGGTGGACTCCCCGAAGCTGTCGACGCGCGTCGGGCTCACCTCGCGGTGCCAGACGCGGTGCCACGTGTCGAACGTCGCGGTCACGAGGAGCGACCGCGTCAGCCTCAGGTAGAGTTCGTGTCCACGTTCGCTCCAGCCATCGACCCGCAGCGACAACACGTCCGGCGGCTGCCGATACTGCTCGGGGTGGCGAAGGCGCCGCACGACCTGCGCCAGCGTCGCACGCGGCACCAGTGCGCTGCCCTGCCAGTGCGCGAGCGTGGCGTCACGCACGTCGACGCCGGGCACCGTCCGGCGTGTCACCTCCAGTGCTCCGCCACGGACGGCAGCCAGCACCCGGTCTCCGCGGTGGTCGTCGTCGGTCGCCCAGGCGGCCACGCCCCTGCTGATGTCTGCCGCCCGCGACTGGTCGAGGGCGGCGACGTAACGCGACCACGACGCGAGGGCCCGGCTCGACGGACCGTCGGCGCGCGCCTGGCCCGGCACCAGGAGCAGCAGGCACGACAACGCCGCCGCCGTGTGGGTTCGGTAGCCAATTCCGTAGCTGCCGGCTTGTCCGCCAGCCCCTCGCCAGTTCCGTAGCTGCCGGACTTGTCCGGCAGCCCCTGATGCCGCTGATGCCGCGGGACAAGTCCCGCGGCTACGAATCGGGTCGGGCGTCCCACGGCTACGAATCGGGTCGGGCGTCCCACGGTGACGACTCGGGTCGGTCGTCCCGCGGCTACGAGTCGGATCGGTCGTCCCGCGGCTACGAATCGGATCGGTAGTCCCGCGGCGTCGGCTCGGGCCGGCCGGGCGAACACCCAGCGATCGGCGAGCCAGTAGTTGACGCCTGCCGCGAGCGCGACGGCGACACCCTGCGCGACGAGGGGTTGGACAACGCTCGCGAGCGCGCCGACGGTGACCACCCCCATCAGGAGAGACGAGCCGCCGGCGCCCATGTGCGCTCGCAACAGCGTCTGCGGCCACGGGCTCGCCTCGGCGCGGTCGCGCCACACCCATCGGCGGTGCCACGCGTGGTTGGTGACGATTGCGGCTTCGATGGCCAGAACCGTCGCGAACAGCGGTCCGACGCCGGCGCGGAGCAGCGTCGCGGCGACCGACATCTGCACGATGAAGCCCGCCGCGCCGACAGTCACGAACCACAGCCCCCGCTGACCTGTCACTGGGGAATCCGTTCCTCGCGCGCCAGCACGAGCGCCGTGCGCACGGCCGACACACCGAACGCGAGCGTGATGCCCGCCGTGGCGATCACGCCGCCCAGGTCGAAGAGCGCGACGCCCCCGACGCCGGGGACGTCGACGACAGGTCGGCCGACGAGCGCGATGGCGCCCGCAGCCAGGACGATGCGGAGCTCCGTCGGCCCGAATCCGAACGAGGCGAGCCGGAAGACGCGCGTGACGTGCGTGGCGAGGAAGACCTCGGCCATCGCGGCGATGTACGCGACGAGGAGCGCGAGGGCGACGAGCGGATGCATGCCGTCCGATAGCGCAAGTCCGCCGAACAGCGCCACCGAGCCGACGACGTCGACGACGTGGTCGACGTAGTAGCCGTAGCGCGGACGTTGACGGTTGCGGACGCGGGCGACCGTGCCGTCGAGGCTGTCGCCGAACCAGTTCAACGCCAGCAGCACCGGCACGAGGTACGACACGCGTGGGTCGACGGACGAGGCGGCAAACGCCGCGCCGACGCCGAGCATCGAGAACAGGCCGAGCAACGTGAGATGGTCCGAGCCGACGCGGGCGGGAAGACGCTCGGCAATCCAGACGAGCAGGCGTTTCTCGAGGGTTGCCAGCACGCTGTCGTGCTGCCTGGCGTGGCTGGCTGTGGTCGCGGGCGTGGTGGCGGCTGTGGCGGACATGGACACTCTCCTGCCTGGAAAGGTGTGAACCACGTCCGAAACGGCTCATGTGCCATCCCTTCACGTCGATCGTGCGGGCCAGGCCGGCCGGTTCGCGCAACTGGTCCGGATCCGTCAGTGCCTGGACGTCGGCCTGCTCGGCGGCCAGCGCGAGGACGCAATGGATCGGGCTCGCCGCTTGTCGTCCTGAGCGAACAGGACGAGACCTGTCGGGTGTCAGCGGCCGTCGACGACGCGTCCCGTGACCGACCGGAGGAATGCCTCGAGGTCGCGCTTCTCGGCGGACGTGAGCCGGAGCGGGCGGATGCCGGGGTCGAGGCCTGGATTCGAGTGGCCGCCTCGATCGTAGAAGTCGACGACGTCGCCGAGCGTGGCCAGGCTGCCGTCGTGCATGTAGGGCGCCGTCTGGGCCACGTCGCGCAGCGTCGGCGTCTTGAAGGCGCCCTGGTCCTCGGGCTGACGCGTGACGCTGGCGCGGCCGTCGTCGGCGAGCACGCCGCCTCGCCAGGCCACGCCGGTGTTGTGGAAGCTCTCGTCGGTGAGCAGCGAGCCGCTGTGGCAGGTGGCGCACCGGGCGCGGCCGCTGAAGAGGCCCAGCCCGCGCCGGGCAGCGTCACTGAGCGCGCGAACATCACCGGTGAGATAGCGGTCGTAAGGCGTATCCCCGGCCACGATTGTTCGGACGTAGCCCGCCAGCACGCGCACCACGTCGTCGAACATCGGATCGGTGCCGAAGGCTGCGCGGAATCGACCCTGGTACCGGTGCGAGCGAGCCAGCGCCTCGATGGCCTCAGGCGTGGAGCCGAGTTCCGCGGGATTCAGGATGGGCTGACGGACCTGCTCCTCGAGGGTCGACGCCCGTCCGTCCCAGAAGAACGACCGTCCCCAGGCACGATTGACGATCGTGGGGGTGTTCCGCGTGCCCACGGCGCCACCGACGCCTCGCGCAACCTGACGGCGCCCGCTGAACGCCCGTGCCGGATCGTGGCATCCGGCACACGACACGGTGCCGTCGCGTGAGAGGCGGCGGTCACGAAAGAGATCGCGCCCGAGCGCGATCGACTGGGGCGTGAGCGGGTTGTCTGCCGGAATCGGCCGGAAGAGATCGAGCCCGAGCGGCGGCCAGGAGTCCGCCGCTCGGGTCGAAATCGAACAGACCGATGCCGCGATCAGGCAGATCGACAGCGCGGCGCGCATGGCTACTCTCCCGGTGCGACGCGGGACAGCAGGTTCTGGATCGACCGCAGTTCCGCCGTGTGTCGGCTCACGGTGTACACGGTGTGGCGGCCGTCAGGCGAAATCTGGCCAACTTCTGGCAGCGGCCAGTCGAGCTTGCGGGGCTCGCCAGGTCCCACCGGAAACGCCCAGACCTCGTTGCCTGCCGTCCGGCTGATGACATACCGGCCGTCGGGCGTCCACGAGCGCAACCACGCGCCGACATTGCTGGTCGGGCGTGGCACTGGTGCCTCGGTCGGGTAAATCTCTGCGGGTTGTCCGCCGGAGGCCGGCAGGGTGACGAGCGTCCGGGGGCGCGATGCGACGCTCTCGAGAAACACGAGACGTGAGGCGTCGGGCGACACCATGAGTCCGTAGAACGAAACGAAACCGGTTTCGCGCCGAAGAAGTTCGGTCTCGTGCCCGGTCGCCAGGTCTCGCTTCATGAGACGCAGATGGTTGACGTTGCGAGTCGTGTCCCTTGCAAACGCGGTGTAGTACACCGACGCGGCATCCGGCGAGAGCTTCATCGGCGGCCACACATCCCACTGGCCAGCCTCGAACAGCACGGTGTCTGCTCCCGTGCTCACGTCGACCTTGCGGACCACGACTCTCTCACCCTTGGTTGGATGCATGTCTAGAATCAGCAGCGACCGGCTGTCCGGGAACCAGCTCCAGCCGTATCTCAGTGGGGTGAAGAGCTTGATCGGCAACGTACGCTCGACGCCATCGTCTACCGAGCGAATCACGATCGTCCGCGGGAGGCCTCTGAGGAATGCCACCGAACGCCCGTCGGGCGACCAATGCGGGGCCGAGTTGGAGCCGACCGAGTGGTCGGACAGGCGCCTGGGAGTTCCCGTCACGCTCAGCGTTGCCGGATCGACCTGGGCGATGAAGACGTCACTCTCGGTTCTGTAGAGGCCGTACAGGAGCACGCCATTCCGAGTGAACCCCAGGCTGCGAATGTTGTTGCCGACATCGTGCCGAACCTCGTGGGGCGCCCCGGCGACTTGACCGTCGCGGACGCGAACGGCCCACAGGGCCTGCGATCCTGACTTTTCGCGATCGTCGCGGACCCAGACCACAGCCTTTCCGTCAGGGGTCCATTCGGGGTTCTTGTCCCGGCTCGGCCCCACGACGGCTGCCGACTCACGCCGTCCGTCCACGGCGATGATGAAGACGTCCATGTCGGGATTTGCCACCGTCGCCGCTGCCGGGCTGTCCGAATACACCAGGTATTGCCCGTCGGGCGAGAATCCTCCCAGCTGCGGGTCCCGTGTCGAACGAAGCTGGGTCAACGTTCCGTCGCTGACATCGACCAGAGCGATGTGGCTCGTGCGGTCCGCAGTCGGCAGCACCGCGGCCAGGCGCCTTCCATCCGGTGCCCATCGCAGGTCGTGGGGCGGCGCGGCGACCGTCGTGACGACGCGCATGCCGGTGCCGTCGGCGCGAATCAGGTTGATCGAGTGTCGATCGCCGTCCGGTGTGAACGCGTACCAGGAATAGGCGACGAATTGTCCATCCGGTGAGATCGTCGGATACATCGGAGCGCCATCAGCTGATGCTCTCGCTCCCGCGAGAACGCGCTTTTCACCGGTGACGAGGTTGCGGATCGCGAGGGTAACCGCTGACCGGTTCGATGGGTCGACATACGGGAGGTATCGCCCATCCCACGACGGACGGCCTTCCAGGTTGACGTCATCGCCGACCCACACTTGCTGTCGCTCGACGAGCGCGGTTTCGGCGGCGACTCCCGGACCGCCGCCGAGTGCCGCACGCCGCGTGCGTGCTTCCGCGGCGAGCGTCGACTGGTCCGCGTAGTCGCGAACGATCCGGTCGTACGTGGGCGCCGCCTCTGACTGTCCGAGCCGCTCGTAGCAGCGCGCGAGGTGGAGCAGGGCCCGCGCGGCGACCGGCCGATCGGTCGCAAACCGCTCCAGGATCGTCTGGTAGGTCGTGATGGCCTTGGCCAGGTCGCCCTTGACCTCCTCGTGCGCCAACGCCTCCTGGAACAGATCCGCCGCCGATCGCGTTTGCGCGATGAGGGCCGCGCCCGCCGCGAGCGAGCCGACGAGCACGAGCGTCAGAACCTTCTGCATGGTGTGGCCTCCGGTCTCCACGCTACCGATGTCCTCGTGAAGGGTCGCAAAGGTCGTGTAAAACGATGTGAAGACCCGGTATCGCGTCACCCCACGAACTTGTAGCCGAGCCCGTGCACGGTGAGCAGGTACCTGGGTGCTGAGGGCTCCGGCTCGATCTTCTGGCGCAGCTTCACGATGTGCGCGTCCACGGTTCGCGTGTTCGGCATGCTGTCGTAACCCCACACGCTGTCGAGGAGCGCGTTGCGCGAGACGACCGTGCCGCGCCGCGCGGCCAAGTAACGAAGGATGTCGAACTCCTTGGGGGTCAGTTCCACCGGCCGCCCCTCCGAGAGCGCGACATGGCGAACGAAGTCGACGGTGACGTCGCCGAAGGCCAGCCGGTCCGGCAGCCCGCCCGGAGCCGCCGATCGGCGGAGCACGGTCTCGATCCGCGCCACGAGTTCGGCGACGCCGAACGGCTTCTTCACGTAGTCGTCGGCGCCGAGCTTCAGGCCCAGCACCACGTCCTCTTCGTGCCCCTTGGCCGTGAGCAGCACGATCGGCAGGTTCGGTTCGGCCTTCCGCAGCGCCCGGCACACGTCGTAGCCGTCGCGCCTGGGCATCATCACGTCGAGCAGCACGAGGTCCGGACGCTCCGCGAGCGCCGCCTGGTAGCCGCGCTCGCCATCCGCAGCCACGACGACGTCGTACCCGCGGGCCTCGAGATTGAAGGCGAGCCCCCGCGCCATGTCGGCTTCGTCTTCGACGATGAGGATCTTGGGCACGTCAGGCACCGGCTCCTGCCGCATGCGTGTCGGCGGACGCGACCACGACGACGGACGGCCTGACCGGCAGAAGCAGTGTGAACGTACTGCCGGCGCCCGGTGTGCTCGTCACCTCCACGCGGCCCCCATGTGCCGCTACGGCGTGCTGAACGATCGCGAGTCCGAGACCGCTGCCGGCTCTGGCGGACTGGCCCGTGTCGGCCCGGTAGTACGGCTCGAAGATGTGCCGGAGGTCGTCTGCCGCGATTCCGATCCCTCGATCGGCGACCGACACCCGGACCCAGTGGCGGTCGGCCACGACCGAGACCCTGACGAACGCCGGCTGATCGGAGTACTTGATGACGTTCTGGAAAAGGTTCACGAGCGCCTGGACGATCGCATCCCGATCGATCCACAACGGCACCGGCCGATCGGGAAGCTCGGTCTCCACCGTGAAGCCGAGGCGTTCGAAGAGTGGGCGATAGGCGTCGAGGGCGTCGCGGACGGTGTCGACGATATCTCCCTCGGCACATGCATAGCGCTTCGTGCCGGCGTCGATCCGGCCGAGGTCGAGGACGTTGTTGATGAGGTGCGTCAACCGCTCGCTCTCGCGCCTGATGACCCCGGCGAATTCCTGTCGCCTGCTCTCGTCGGGCACGATGCCGCTCTCGAGCGTCTCGCCGAACATCCGGATGAGCGCCAGCGGCGTCTTCAACTCGTGACTGACGTTGGCGACGAAGTCGGTCTTCAGGCGGGCCAGCTCCGCGGCCCGCTGAGACGTGCGGGCGACGAGCACGAGTCCGGCGACCATGACGGCCAGCATGCCAACGACGAGCGCGCCGTGGGCCCAGCGTTCACGAGCGACGAGTTGGCGGATGGATCGGCCGCGTCCGTCCACCAGCGCGACCGTCCAGCCTGGTACGTCGTCGAGGAGCGGGACCACGGCAAGCGGCTCGGACGTGGTGGATCCATCTCGCGCCGGAGGCAGGATCTCGACCGTCACGTCGCGAGGGACGTCGCCGGCCGCACGAGCGTCACTGACCCAGTCGCTGAGAACCCGGGATGCCAGTGTGAAACCGAGCACCACTCGTCCGGGTCTCTCCGCGATCTGGAGGTGACCCGTCAGCACGGGCACGCCGTCGTATTCCGACGGCACGTAGCGCGCGATGCCGCCGTCGCCCGCGCCGTGCCCCCCATTCGCGCTGACGCTGGCGGGCACGTTCGCCTTCGTTGCCTCGACCGCTGCCACTCCTTCAGCGAGCGCCTGCCCCTTCGCGACGAGTGCCGCATCGGCCGAGCCCGGTTCGGACAACGCGCGCGAGAGATACGCGCCGAAACCGTCGGCAAGGTCCCAGGGCGTGTCCACGATGGCCTGCAGCAGATCGCGCTTTGCATCTGCAGCGTCGCTGGTGCGACCAAGAAGGGCAAGAGCGTCGGCGATCTGCACGAGCGCAATCACGCGATAGGGCAGGCCGGTGATCCGGTCGCGGGCGTTGTCCGCCTCCTCGGCCACACGGCGATAGATCTCAATCGACTCGACGAGACGGCGCTGCTTGAATAGCGTCCGGCCGATCCGCGACCCGACGAACACCGCGGCGGCAGATCGGGCCGGCGCGTGGTCGAGCGCGCGTCGATAGTGCCGCAGCGCGGCATCGAGATCGTTCTGAGCGAATTCGGCGCGCTCGGCCTCGGCCACGCCGGCCGCGAGGTGGCTCAGGCCGCGCAAGGGATCCGGGACCAACCCGGACCAGTTCGACCAGAGCGAACCGGTCACGAGGCTGTCGCCTTCGACGAGGAACGGGCGCTCGATCCAGGCGGCGCGTTCCGCCAGCGCGTCGAGCCAGGCGGTCGCCGCGACCGGGTTGCCGGTCCTGTCGGGACGCTCGCC
Source organism: uncultured Acidobacteriota bacterium (assembly GCA_963715265.1). Taxonomy (GTDB): domain Bacteria; phylum Acidobacteriota; class Vicinamibacteria; order Vicinamibacterales; family Vicinamibacteraceae; genus Luteitalea. The sequence continues at coordinate 37,883 of CAVQRQ010000002.1, read as the reverse complement.
GATCTCATGAACGGCGGACGTCAGTTCCTGCTCATGCCGGACGAGTTCGGCGGCAAGCCGATCACGGACGAGCGTCGCCGCGGCGCGGTGCTGTGTGCGAAGTCCCTCCTCGCGCGCTGACAGGCTGCCCAGGCCCAGGTACGCGAGCGTCAGGCCCGGCACGAGCACGAGGGCCAGGAGGGCGAGCAGCAGACGGGCATCGCGTCGGCGCAGGCTGGGCATGCCGAGCTACCTTACCGCGGGCGCCCGGCCTCAGTTGTAAAAGGATGTGAACTGGCAGTGAGGGCCTCCACGGGCCGCCGGAACGATGAAGGATCGATCGCCGGACAACGACAGAGCTCCGGTTCGATCGGGTAGCTGCCGGACTTGTCCGGCAAGCTCCGGTGCCGCGGGACTTGTCCGGCAAGCTCCGGTGCCGCGGGACTTGGAGTGCAGTCCCGCGGCTACAAATTGGAGTGCATCCCGCGGCTACAAATTGGAGTGCATCCCGCGGATACGAATTGGAGTGGCATCCCGCGGATACGAATTGGAGTGGCATCCCGCGGATACGAATTGGACGGTCGTCCCACGGCTGCGGGTCGGGTGGGCCGCCCCGCGCTACACGTCCGAAACGGCTCATGGCAACGCCGCGGCGGTCGCGCCGCGGCGCGCCTCGCCTGCCGCGCCTACCGGTTGACGAGCGTCAAGGTCACCGGGGAGATCTGCCCCTCCTTCACGTCGATCGTGCGCGCCCGGCCGGCCAGTTCGCGCAACTGGTCCGGGTCGGTGAGCGCCTGCACGTCAGCCTGCTCGGCCGGAAGCGCGAGCACGTAGTAGCTGCCGGGACGCACCGGCTGCAGGGTGAAGGCGCCGTCGAGTCCGGGACGGACGAGCCGTGCCCCGGGGCCCTGTCCCGGCAGCGCTCGCTCCCACTCGTCCTCTTCCTCCGAGAACAGAATCACGGCGTAGTCGGCCGCCGTCGCGCCAGTGGGCAAAGCCACGCGACCCGAGAGACCTGTCGGACGGCTGCTCAGGACGATCTCGACACCGGTAAAGGTGCGGCCGTGGCCGAAGTCGAACCCGCTCAGCGCGGACTGCCCTTCTATCCTGATGTCCTTGACCCACCAGCCCTCGGGCAACCCCTGCACGGTGAACCCCTGTTCTCCGTGAAGTCCCGCAATCTCGAACGACTGGTCCGACGCCACGCGCCCACGCGCCGGAAAGGCCTGACCCGGCCCCGCCCCGCCGGAGCTGTTCGCGGCGAGCCGCAGCTCGCGGCCGGCGAGGCCCGAGGCGTCGCCCTCGACGGCAATCCGTCCGCGGACGACCGATCCGGGACTGGTGGTGAGGGTGACAACCACGTCCTCCCCCTCGACGGCAATCGTCTGGGTCGCGGCCTCCCCGCGCGAGTCAGGCCCGTTCGAGCCACCGCGGATCATTGTCTCGACCGCGACCGTGTACGTGCCGGGAGCCACGCCGTCGATCTGGAACTGGCCGCCGGTGATGGGGGTGCCGCGGCCCATGCCCACCGATTCGCCGCCCTCCAGTTGGAGACGCACCATGCCGAAGGCGATCGGGTCGCCGCCGGCGGACAGGACCTTCCCGCGCACCGTCGCGACGCGAGCCGCCACGAGTTGGACGTCCATCGCCGACTCGAGACCCGGTTCGACCCTCACATCGAGGGCCTCGGCAGGATTGACCGTTCCTGGCCCGTACGTCGGTATGGTGTCCACCTCCACGCCCTGGATCCCCCGGCCGCCCATGAATGGCCCGCGCCGCTCGCCACCAGGCTCGGCCACGACGACGTACTCGCCAGGAGGGAGGCCGAAGAGCCGGTAGTGCCCCAGGTCGTCGGTGTTGTCGGCGTACGCCGTGATCTGGAGCCGGTTCTGCCCGAAGACCCGCCGCCGCAGCACCGCACGCACCGAGACGCGCTCCGCCGGTTCGCCACCATCGTCGACGACACGACCCGTGATGACGCCGCCGCGCTGCATCGGGAAGTCGAGCGGACCGATGGACGCGCCCTCGGCCACCGCCACGCGGCGTCCGGGCGCGCGGGTCGTGACCTGCCCGAAGGCCTGCTCGACGTACCCCGACCGGCGGGCGACGAGGGTGTACTCACCAGCCGGTACCTGCGCGATCACGTAGCGTCCGTCGTCATCGGTGCGCGCCGAGAGCGAACGGCGCATCTGGAAGGCCCCTCCACGAGGTATCGCTTCCGAGCCTCGCACGGGAACGGCCGTGACGAGGGCCCTGCGCAGCGGCTGGCCGGAGTCGGCGGCGATGACCCGGCCGGTGATCGTCGCGGTGCCCGCTGGCTGGGTCGTCGTGTCGCGCCTGGCGCTCGTGTCGCGGGGGGGCAGAGGCGTACCCTGCCGTGGCATCTGGACGCCCGGTGCCGTGCCGGCCGTCTGACCCGGCGCCAGCGGGGCCAGCAGCAGGCAGAACACGGCTCCGAGTGCGAAGGACGTGCGGCTCATCGTGTCTGACCTCGCCCGTGGCGACCGCGATGGCTGGATTGTGCCACGGACGGGAGGCCTGCCATCACCTGTGCGCGCCCACGACCCGCAGGGGCAGCGTCACCAGGGCGCGCAACAACGCGAACACCCCGTCGAACGCGATGCCGACCAGCCTGAACGGCAGCAGGAGCACCCACACCAGCGGGTAGAGGAGCAGCGCCAGGATCGCCACCGGCCAGCACACGATGAGCAGAATCAGCCACACGAGAAACGTGACCACCGACGACCTCCAGGGCGCCCGTGAATGCGGGCGCCACTGACGATCTACGTGGGCGAGACGGGAAAGTTGCCCGACGGGCCACGCCACGGCCTGTGCGGCATGGCGGGATTACACTGGTCCCGCGCGCCCACCGGGAGCGGGCCGCAGTTCTGGAGCGGATGATGAGCGCGTCCCCGCGCGACCACCTGTTCGAGGCGCTGATGCGCGTCGCGGCCGCCCTGCGTCTACCCGCTGTCGTCTGGGCGCTGCTGGCCACTTCTCTGGTCGGTGTCATCCCGGCCCAGGCGCCGCCACCGCGGCACCTGCTCATCGTCGTCGACGGCCTGAGGCCCGATTACGTCACGCCCGACGTGATGCCACGGTTGACCGCGCTCGGCAGACGCGGTGTCGTGTTCAACAGGCATCATGCGGTGTACCCCTCGGTGACGCGCGTCAACGCCTCGTCCATCGCGACAGGCGCCTACCCGGAGACGCACGGGCTGATGGGCAACAGCGTGTACGTCCCGCGGGTCGATCCGCTCCGGTTCCTCGACACGGCGGATCGCCAGGCCCTGTCGCGGATTGCCGCGACGGAGCGACGGCTCCTCACCGCACCCACCCTCGGCGAGGTGCTGCAGGCGGCCGGCCACCGGATGCTCGTCGTCAGTTCGGGGTCGGGCGGATCGGCGGTGCTCAACAATCCGACACTCGCGGGCGGCGCCGTTCTCCACCCCGACTTCGCACTCCCGGAGCAGTTCCGCGACGAGATGAAGGTGCTCGGCGACCCGCCGCCGGGCGACGGGCCGACGCCGGCGCGAGACCGGTACGCTGTCGACGCATTCCTGAAGGTCGGCCTCCCGCGCGTGGCCCCGACGGTGGCCGTGCTCTGGCTTGGCGCGCTCGACTCGACGACGCACGCCAGGGGGATCGGCGATCCGGCTGCGGTCGACGTGCTCAGGCACGTCGACGGCGAGATCGGCCGCGTGGAGGATGCACTCGCCGCCGCAGGACTTGGCGAGGCCTGGAACATCTGGGTGACGTCGGACCACGGCTTCTCCACGCACACGGGTGCCCCCGCCGTCACCGCGGTGCTGAAGCCCTTCGCGCGTCCGCTCCCCGACGGCACGCCTCGCGTCGTGGCCAATGGCGGGGCGATCTACGTGCGCGATCGCGATGAGGAGACGGTGGCGGCCATCGTCAGGGCCCTCCAGCAGACGCCTGGCGTGGGGGCGATCTTCACGCGGGCCGCGCAACCCGGGTCCTTCGACGGACACGTGCCAGGCACCCTGTCGTTCGAGGTGGCGCACTGGGACCACGAGCGCTCCGCGCAGATTCTGTTCTCGTCCGACTGGACCGACGCGCCGAACGCGCACGGCGTACGCGGCTCGGTGTCGGCCGGGGGCACCGCGGGACATGGCAGTTCGAGCCCGTGGGACATCCACAACACACTGATTGCTGCCGGCCCCGATCTCGCGCGTGGCCTGACGCTCGACGTGCCGAGCGCCAACGTCGACTTCATGCCGACGTTCCTGGCCCTGCTCGGCATCCCCGCGCCGGCGTCCACGCAGGGACGGGCGCTGCGCGAGGCCCTCGCCGGACCGGCCGGCCATGGCGCGCTGGACGCGGGGCGAGGAGCGGCGCCCGCGCTCCGGATGTCGGAGCACACCGCACGGACGCCCGATGGCCGCTACGCGGTGACGGCGCGGATGTCGGTCCTGCGTGTCGGCGATCGCGAGTACCGCTACTTCGATGGCACGACAGTCACCCGGCGATGAACGTGGCTGACTCCGGCGGTGTCGAGTTCCGCTGGTGCTGAGGCGTGGGGTGCCCTGATTGCGGCACTGACGCCGGCCGCCGGGGCGTGCTCAGACTGGCTCGCCGAGCGCCACGCGCTGCCGGAGGCTTCGCCACCCGAAAAGCAGTGCCGCAACGACCACGGCGCCGCCCGTCACAGCGAACTCCTTCGTCGTGGCGTGCGACAACAACCACAGCACCACCACGCAGGCCAGTGCGGGCACCAGCGGGCCACCTGGAACCTGGAACGGCCGCCCGGCGGCCTGGACGCCGCGGCGCCGCAGTTCGATCGCGGCCAGGCAGCACAGCAGATAGCCCACGAGCAGGGCCACGTTGCCCAGCAGGACCAGTACGCCGAAGCTGCCCACGGAGGCCAGCGCCCAGACGATGGTGGCGTACACCATGATGGCGAGCCAGGGTGTGTGAAACCGCGGATGCAGCCGCGCGAGCGTCGCCGGCAGCAGGCCATCGCGGGCAAACGCGTACAGGCTGCGCGGCGAGCCGAGTGCGTCGCCGCTCAGGAAGCCAAGCATCGAGACGCCGCCGCCCACCAGCACGACGGTGCGGCCCAGCGGACCAAACACGCGTGAGGCCACGTCGGCGAGCGGCGCATCGGCGGACATCGCCAGCGCTGGTCCGAGAACGGCGTGGGCGACGAGTTGCAGCACAAGATAGAGCAGGGTCGTGATGCCGAGGGCGAGAAACACCGCGCGCGGCACGGTGCGGGCGGGGTCGCGCACCTCGCCGCTGGGCACGAGCGCCACTTCGATGCCCACGAACGCGAAGATCAGCGTGATCGACGCCGTGCCGATCCGGTCCGGCGATGCCCACTCGATCGCGAGGTGCTCCGGGGTGACCCACAAGAGCCCGGCGCCCGTCAGCGCCAGCAGCGGCAGCAGCTTGGCGACCGTCATGACTTCGATCAGCCGGGCGCCCACGGCCACGCCGCGTACGTTGACCGCTGCCAGCGTGGCGAACACGAGGCCGAGGCCGAGCGCCCTGACGATCGGGTCGTTGAAGACCGGTGCAACCAGGGCGACCGAGGCGGCCAGGGCGCTGGCCACCGACGCGGCGGCCAGCAGGCAGGCCAGCCACACGAGAAACCCGGTGAGGAAGCCGACAAACGGACCGAACGCCACTTCCACGTAGGCATAGATGCCGCCAGTCAGCGACACCCGGCTCCCGGCCATGGCGAATGACGCGACGACCAACGTCATCGCCAGGCCACAGGCGAGGTACGCCAGGGGGGCGGCCGACCCGAGGTCGCGCGCGACGAGCGCGGGCAGCACGAAGATGCCGGCGCCGATCGTCGCGTTGACGATGCTCGCGGTGAGTCCCCGAACGCCTATCGCGCGGACGAGGCCCCGCTCGCTGCCGACGTCTGTCTGCACGGGCAGAGCCTGACAGGTGACTGGTGTCCGGTCAATCGATCGAGATGCAGGCCGGCGCATGGCGGGCGCGGCCGCCCGCAGTTCGGTGACGCGGCCCGCCTGTCGGCACGCCGCTCGTGGCCTCGGCCGTATGCTGGACGTCGGTGATGACCGCGCCACTGCGATTGCTGGAGTCATCGCCTCCAGCCGGCGTTCCGGGCTCGCAGCCACGATCCGGTCCTGGAGGCAGGTAACAGGTGCCCCACGAGACGATGTCGGTACCACACGAGATTCGCACGGCCCGCCTCCTGTTGCGCGCCTGGCGGGGCGAGGATGCCGCCGCCGTGCAGCCGGTGCTCGAGGCCAACCGCGATCACCTGAGCCCCTGGATTCCGGCGCGCGTGGCCGACCCGGCGTCGATGGCGGTGCTGGCCCAGCGCCTCGAGGGATTCGCCGCGGATTTTGCGGCAGATCGGGAGTGGCGGTACGCGATCGTCGCGTTGGATGACGGGCGCGTGCTCGGCGAAGTCGCGCTCTTCCCTCGATCGGCGGAAGGGCGCGCGCCGTACGCCGCCGCCGATCGCGCGGAGATTGGCTACTGGCTGCGCGCCGATGCCACCGGACGAGGCCTGGCCACCGAGGCCGCGCAGGCGATGCTGGACCTGGCGACGACCCTCCAGTCAATCGCGCACGTCGAAATCAGGTGCGACGCCCGCAATGCCGCCAGCCTGGCCATCCCGCGCCGCCTCGGCTTCGTGTTGTCGGCGACGGTCAGCGCCGAGGGAGTGGCTGCCACGGGAGCCCATGCGGAGCCGGTCGCGTTGCAGGTCTGGACGCTGCGGCAGCCCGATCGACCCGGTTCTGCCCGGACAGGGTGCGGGCCTTCTCCCGTGCCGCCTTGACGGCTATCATCGCGTTCCGGTGGCGTTCCGTCCGGAATGCCCGAAAACGTGAGGAGCCGTGGCATGAAGTTCACCGTCGTTGTCGCCTGCATCCTGGCTGGCGCCGTCATCAGCGCTCAACAGACCCAGACCCCACCGGCGACACCACCGCCATCGCCGACGGGCTACCAGGACACGCCCATGCAGCCCAACGGCAAGTGGCACGTCCACGACGGCACCCGGCCGCAGCCGCGCGTCGTGACGCCGGGACCGATGGTGTCGCTGGCGCCGCCGTCGGACGCGATCGTGCTGCTCGGGCCGGGCCAGGACCTGAGTCGCTGGCAGATGACCCAGGGAGGCGGCCCGGTCAGCTGGCCGATCGAGGGCGGCGTGATGTCGAGCGGCAAGGGCATGATCCGCACCAGCCAGGACGATTTCACCGACTACCAGCTCCACGTCGAGTTCGCGACCCCGTCCGAGGTGAAGGGCAACAGCCAGGGACGCGGCAACAGCGGGGTCTTCCTCAACGGCGTCTTCGAGATCCAGGTGCTCGACAGCTACGAGAACGTCACCTATCCGGACGGCCAGGCGTCGGCGATGTACGGCCAGTTCCCGCCCATGGTCAACGCGTCGCGCAAGCCCGGCGAGTGGCAGTCCTACGACATCGTCTTCAAGGGGCCGCGGTTCATCGGGACGACGCTTGAACGGCCGGCGACCGTGACCGTGCTCCACAACGGCGTGACCGTCCATGCCGGCCAGGCGTTCCTCGGACCGACGATGCACAGGCGGATCGGCACGTACGCGCCGTCAAACGCCAGGGGATACATCGGCCTGCAGGACCACGGCAACCCGGTGCGCTTCCGCAACATCTGGATCCGTCCGCTCGTCGACGCGCAGTAGCCGCCGAGTGAGCACGAGGCGCTCGCGGACCCGCGGCGCCTCGCCATGTGGCCGTTCCACTGCACGTCAATCTTCCCGACGGCGCGCTTTGCCGCTAGTATCGGGACGCACCACCGGGACCTCGGACCTGCGATCGCCCCTCGGACGTCCTGCTTTCGGCCACCGAGGGCAAGGAGCGACATCTGTCACGACTGCGCTTCTCCTCCTCTCACGCGCGCGTCGGATTCTGTCATGCGACGGGTGCCTGCCATGCTGCTGGCGCTGCTGCTCCGAGCTGTGCCCTGCTTGGCCGCGTGCCCGGACCTTCCCGCGGGACCGCTTCAGCCGCTGCCAATCGAGGTTGTCGGTAACAGTGCGACCGATGAGGGAAGAGAGCTTCCCTGGGTGGCTGTCTTGCGAGAGCGGCCGGTTGCCGACAGTGCCGATGGCTACAAACCCCATGTTCCAGCCGGCGTCACCGACCCATCGCCGTTGCCGGTGAAGTACGAGTGCCCGCTTGAATTCCGCTGGAACTTCGGCGATGGCACCGGCCTGATCTCGACAGGCGAGAGACCCTCCATCACGCACGAATACCCGGATAGTGGCGACTTCACGCTGCGCGTGGAGGCGTGGAGCCAGGGTCGTGTGTTCGCCTCGGGAACGAAGGTGGTGAAGGTTCGAAACGTCGCGCCAAGCTTTCCGCGCGTTGCGGCCGTGGAGATGGACCCTGCGACCAACACGTTCGAGTTGACGGCGCTGGCCACCGACGTGCCCGGCGATCCGCTGACGTACGAATGGGATTTCGGCGACGGCCAGACGCTGGCGACCGACGAGTGGCGGGTGGAGCACGCCTACCTTCAGCCCGGCCAGTACACGGTGAAGGTACGGTTCCGGGACGACCACGGCGCCTCGCGCGAAGGCGAGCGGAAGATCGTGGTGACCGGTGCTGCGGCTGCCGGTAAAGACACCGTGCAGCCGCTCGACCAACAGCCGACCGGCGCGGTACAGACGTCGATCAACCTGACCGTCGACGGGCGATTCAGCTTCACGTTCACGGGAGAGATCCGTCCCGTTGCGGGAATCCACCTGGCCCCGCGGAAGCCGGCGGGTGGATGCCGGTTCATGTTCTCGGCGTGGGACAACGCCAATCTCGCCCACCTTGCCTTCATCGTCGACCTGAAGGGCATCCGCGAAGGCGGAGCCATCTACACGTTCGACAAGCCCGGCGTGTGGCTGAATCTCGAAGCAGCGGATCGCGCCTACGCACGCAACAAGAGCCTGATGACCGGGGCGCACGTCATCGGCCCTGCCGGAATCGGCTCCATGCTGCAGGGCCTTCCCAACGTTGCCGATCTGACCGTCGACCAGAGGCGGGCGATTGCCAATCAGGCCGGAGTGGAACCCAGTGCATCGCAACCTGGGGACCCGGTTCCCGTTGCCGCGAGCTCTCCGTTCGGCCTCGACGATCACGAGGGATTCAGGACGGAGGAGGGGCAGGCCGGTCTGCTGTTCATCCCTCATGACAGGGCCGTGGGACGACTGGAGGTGAAGGTTCGCAACTCGGACAGGAAGAGCCCGTACCAGACCATGCTGGTGCACGGGGACTTCGCTCTCGATCTCGAATCGGCCCGGCGCGACGGCGTGCTCCTCTACGACGCCTGCGGCCCGGCCGACTTGCAGATCGAGAAGGTGAGTCCGGATGATGGGGAGACCTTCCTCTACGGGCGTACCCCCAATGTCTCGGTCTACTTTTCGGATCGGTACGCGGCCGACTCCCTCAACGGCGAGACCTTCCAGTTGACCTATCCGGCACCCGGTCTCGGGGAACCGGTGCCCGTGCCCGTGAAGCTGTTCCGGAACGAGAAGAGCGCGTGGATCCGACCCACGACAGACCTGTTGGGAGGCGTCCGCTATACGGCTCGCGTGAAGGTGGGAGAGGGTGGCGTCCTGGACCGCGGCGGCAACCCGATCCCCGATGAGAATGGAACGGGGTGGTACACCTGGAGTTTCACGACGCGCCCGGATTTCATTCCGGACGGGAACTCTCCGGCCGGTGGTGAGAACATCTCCTGCCATGTGTTTCAGACCGTGCGCGACGCACCGCTGATCGCCGGTAAGCCCGCCCTCGCGCGCATTCATGCCGACTGGAGAAGACATCCGGAGGTGCACCACGACGCGCAGATCGAGGAATTCACGGCACGCGTCGCCCTCACGGAGGGCGGCGCGGACACGGTGACCGAAACGGTCCGCTTCGTGCGCCGGGATCTCTGGGCAAGCCGCGGCATCGATCCGAGCAAGGCGCAGCACACGGCAAATCTCTTCTTCACGCCGCGAGCGAATCTTCCCAAGTCCCTGAGGGTGAGGTTCGAGATGCCGAAGGACCCGGGCGACGCCGTGGCGCCGACCCAGTGGACGAGTTGCTCGACCCCGATCTGGAAGCTGAGTCCGAAGGTCACGGTGCAGTGGTACATCGTGAACGTCAACCAATGGAACGAGGTGGACGTCGACACCGCGGTGAAGCCCTGGGTGGAGCGCGTCATCGAACAGAGCCGCGTGCTGGCAACGCAGCTGTTTCCGGTGTCGTCCGTCGAGATGCGGTTTGCTGGCGTGATGCCCTATCCGCCGATGATTCCGGACCGCAGGAAGGGGATCCACCTGAACTGCGACGACAAGTGCGTGGACGAGTGGGTGAGTCCATACTGGCCGACCCACTCGGTGCAGGCGGCCGTCGCCGGATTGGACTACGACCCATCAGCGACGATGACCATCCTGATCATGCCAGCGAGAGAGGCCGACTCAGTGGCCGGAGTCACGGAGATCTCCGGAGGAGGCGCCAAGCAGCGTGTCGGTATCGATGGCCCCGCGAAGATCATCTTTGCGTTCGAGGACAACCCGGCCTATTTCGATCGCTACGTGTTTGGCCTCGTCCACGAAATGGGGCATGCGCTCTGGCTGGAGCACTTGCCGTACATCGATGACACGAGTGCAGTGGACGCGAGATTCTCTCAGGCGGCCACGAAGGATGTCCGCGACGCGGCGTGGGCAAACAACGACAAGGCGGCTTTCCAGTACGCGGGCATCGAGGGCTTCCTGGTGGCGACGGACGGCCAGGGCGGAAAGAACAAGTCTTCCACGGAAGGCAACGAGGAGAGTGGATGGCTCTCCACGCTGATGTACCCATCCTCGATGCTGGTCAAGGACATCTTCATCGCAAGGCATCACTACCTGCAGCTCATGCGGACGTGGGAACAGAACGGCGGCGTCTCGAAGCCATAGGCACCGCCTGGCCAGCGGCTGCCTTGCTGCCTCCGTGTCTTTGGTCGGCAGGCGGCGCGAGACCTCGGCGGGCACCCCGGCCAGTCCCGGGGGCGGCTGGTCGTACCAGCGTTCCCGTTCCGTTATAGTCGAGGGGCTTGATGCGCGTCGTGGTGGTGCTCCTCGCGTGGTGCGTGTCGGCCGTGGCGATCTCCGCGCAGGCGCCACTCCCCTTTGCCGACAGGCTCGAGGCACTCCGGCACCGGATGGCCGCGCACGCCTACGACGACGCCGAGGCCCTCGCCCAGTCGGTGCGCGAGGATGCTGCGAACGCCGGCGACCTCGTCACGGCCACGCTCGCAACCCGCATGCTGGCCGGCATGCGGATGGACCAGGAGCGCTTCGCGGATGCCCGGCGGCTGCTCGTCGGCCTCATCGACCAGGCGCGCGAGGCCGGCCTGCGCCAGCGCGAGCTGGAAGCAACCCTGATGCTGAGCCGCATCCGGTCGATCGAGGGCGATGCCGACGGCGCCGCCAGCGACGCCAGGTCGGCGATGGACGCATTCGAAACGCTGGAGGGCGTCGCCCGCGAACAGCTCGTGTGGGCATACGGCCAGGCCCTGGCCGCGCTGGTCGGCCGGCCGGGCTACGACGCCGAGATCCGTCGTGCGACAGCCAGCCTGCGCCCCGAGGACCGGTTCCCTGCCGCGTGTCACCTCTGGCAATCGAGGGGCGACCACGAGTTCAACACCGCCAGGTACGTCGAGGCCCATGAGTCGCTCACGACGGCGCTCGCCTGCTACGAGGGCGGGCCACAAGGTGGTGACGCCGGACGTGTGCTCGTCAGCCTCGGCCGCGTGCAGCGGGCCCACGGCCAGTTGCACACGGCACTCGAGTACTACAGACGAGCCGCGCGCCTGCAGAAGGCCGACGGCGACATCCCGGCGCTCCTCCAGAGCCTCAACGCCCAGGCGGTGACGTACGACCGACTGGGCCAGTACGGCACGGCAGAACGCATGTACCGCCAGGCGCTGGCCCAGGCTCGCGCGCACGGGCTCGAGCGCTATGAGGTCTTCCTGCAGGGCAACCTGGGCGGGTCGCTGCTGCGGGCGGGCCGCGCGGCGGCGGGACTGCGCGAACTCGAAGCCGTGCTCCCACGCGAGCGGAACGACTCCCTTCGAGCCACGCGCCTGCGCCAGATTGCCGAGGCCCGCCTCGACCTCGGTCAGCCCGACAAGGCCCTCGCGGCCATCGAGGAAGCGGGCCGCCTGCTGCCCGCCCCGACCTTCGACGAGCGCATGGCCTTGCTCTACTCCCGTGCGATGGTCAACGCGCGGCTGGGCAACCTGGAGATTGCCCAGCGGGATCTGGACGAGGCCGTCAGGATGGTCGAGGAGGCACGAGCCCGCGTGATCGACGGCGATGTCACGCGCACGGGATTCGGCGACTTCTATCAGCAGTTGTTCGGCGTCGCGATCGACATCGCCATGCGCCGCGGCGAACCGAGGGCCGCACTCGAGCTGGCGGAGCAGGCTCGTGCCAGGGCACTGCTCGACCTGATGCGCCAGGGCACGGCCGATGAGTCTCGCTGGACACCACCGCGCGTGGCCGGCATGCAGGCGCTGGCGCGCGATCTCGACACGACGCTCCTTGTGTACTGGGTCGGCCGCGGCGCCACGTACGCCTGGGTGGTGTCGCCGGAGTCGGTGCGCGGAGAGCGCCTTGCCATCGGCGAGCGCAGGCTGCGTGAGTTGGTCAGGGCAGCGGCAGGCTCGGGAGACGTCCCTCGCGCGGTCAATGCGGCCCTGCTGGCTGGCCCCGACCTCGACGCCTGGCGCTCGCTGCACCGATCCCTCGTCGCGCCTGTAAAGACCGCCCTGCCGACTCGCGTCGCCGCCAGGCTGACGATCGTCCCGCACGGCCCGCTGCTGCACCTGCCGTTTGCCGGCCTGCTCGACACCAGCGGGCGCCACATGATCGAGCGGTACACGCTGCACTACGCGCCGTCGGTGGCGGTGCTGCAGGCCGCGATGCGGCAAACGACGCCCGGCGGCGCGGCCAGAATGCTCGTACTGGGAGACCCGTCACCTCTCCCGCGCGTAGCGGGGTTGCAGTTGCCGCCGCCGCTCCCGCACGCGCGCGAAGAAGCCCGGCGCATCGCCCGCCGCTTCACGGCTGGAACGGTCCTCACGGTGGGTGACGCCGCAACGGAGCGGACGCTCCGCGCACAGGTCGATGCGTTCGGGTGGCTGCATGTCGCCACGCATGCACGCGTGTCCGAAGAGGAGACGGCCGACTCGTACCTGCTGCTGGCACGAGGCTCGGGTGAGCCGACCGACGACGGCCGGCTCACGGCCGAGGAGGTGCGCTCGCTTCCGCTGGCGGGCACGACAATCGTGCTGAGTGCCTGCGGCACCGCGCTCGGCCGCGTGACGGGCGAAGGCACGCTCGGCTTCACACGCAGCTTCCTCGCCGCCGGCGCACGCGCGATCGTCGCGACCACATGGGCGATGCCAGACACCGCCGGACTCCGTGTGATGGATGCGTTCTATGCCGCGCGTGCCGCGGGCGCTGGCGTGAGCGAAGCCCTCCGGGCCGCGCAGTTGCGCACCCTGCGTGCGTTGAGGGCGGGGTCGGTGAAGGCTCGGGCGGGGTCCCAGGTCGTGACCCTGCCCGCGACGCCGCTGCTCTGGGCCGGCTACGTGGCGGTCGGGGCTCCCTGAGCAGCCCCGCACGCGCGAGGGGCCGGGCTCGGAGAGCCGGCCCTACCGTTGCCAGCCCGCGCGACGCGGCCGGGCTCGGAGAGCCGGCCCTACCGTTGCCAGCCCGTGCGGCGGGGCGGACTCGGCCGGCCTACCGGCCGCCGCGGTCCGGCTGTGTGACGTCGGCGAGGGCCTCGAGGAGGCGGGCGGCTTCGTCGGCAGTGCTGGCACGGTCGGCCGTCGCGGCAGCGAACGCCTCGCGGGCCCGGCCGATCTCGCCGCGCTGTAGCGCCGCCTTGCCGAGATAGAACGCGCTTTCGCGGGCGTAGGGCTGCACGCCGCTGGCGCGGGCCGCTTCGAGCGCCGCGACGGCGGCGGTCGGGTCACCCCGCATCAGGTCGGCAATGCCCTGGTAGAAACGCGCCTCGGCCGTCCCGACTGTGGCCAGCGATCGCGCCGCCAACGTCCAGTTGCCTTCGGTGTAGGCCCGCATCCCCGCGGCGAACAGTCCCGGAGGCGCGCCCTCGTCGCGCGTGGTGATGGCGAGGTACGGCGGCGGCGTGACCATCGCCAGGACTGCGAGCTGCAGGTCGGCCTCGTTGCGGACCTTCGACGGTGCCTGCGCGGATCGGCCATCCGCCACGGCCGCGGCCTGCTGCGTCCCGGAGGTATCTGGCTCGACCGAGCGACGCTGCCACGACCAGGCGCCGCCAGCGACGATGACCAGTGTCGCGGCCAGTGCGCCGAGTCGCCACCAGCCCGCGCGGCCGGCTCCGGGTGGCGGACCGCCCACTGACGGAACCGCCGTGGGAATCGCCAGGTCGCGCCCCGCCAGGATTTCGCGGGCAGCCTGATAGCGCTCCACGCGGTCGAGGCAAAGATCGCAGCCGAACAGGTGGTCCTCGAATGCGCTGAGATCCGGCTCGTCCAGATTCCCACGCACGTACCGCACGACCTGTTCATCGTCCGGGTATCGGGTGCAGGCGCTCATCGATGGATAGGTGGCTCCGATTCTGGGGAACGTGACGGCGGCGTGCCGAACACTTCCATCAGGCGACGCTGCGCCCGGAGTTTCCGGGTGCGCGCGGCTTCAGGCGACACCCCCAGGCGGGTGGCGAGGTCGGCCGGCTTGCACCCGTCCACCAGGATGAGGCGGAGGACGAGTTGGTCGGCCACGGGCAGCCGCTCGAGGGCCCTCGTCACGTCGAGCCGGCGGATGTCGGCGTCCTCGGTCGAGGCCTGCAGCACGTCCCTGTCGAGCGGCTGGATGTCGTGCCGGGTCGACGCCCTGTGCTCCGAGCGCACCACGTTGCGCGCGATGCCGGCGGCGAAGGCCGGCAGCGCCGCGGGGTCGCGCAGACCGCCGCGCCGCACTTCGAGGAGCAGGGCGATCATCGCGTCCTGGGCCAGGTCGCTCGCCAGGTCGGGCCGGCCCGTCCTGGCCAGGCAGAGCACCCGCATGCGGGGACCGAACCTCCGGGCGAGTTCGGCTTCGGCATCCGCGTCGCCGGCGCGAATCCGCGCGACGAGGGCAGCGTCATCCGGGGCGGGCAGCGAATCGGCGAGGGCGTTCATCGGGCTGGACGAAGGGCGTTCACCTTCCACAACGCATGGGGCGCCCCGACAGAACAGCCCCGCATCTTGCGCAGCGGCCGCTTTGGCAGTAGATCAGCGCATGCCACGACACTTCCTCCTCGTCTGCGGGCTTGTCGCGCTGGCGGCGACCGCCCTCGATTCCCAGTCCCCCGGCTCGCTGCTCCAGGGCTGGCTCACGCTGCAGCCAGGGACAAGGAGCCTGCGCGTCAGCAGTTTCGACAGGAGCGGCGGCAACAACGACAGGCTCGAGCGTATCCCGGCCGGTGAGCGGCGGGTGCTGGCCGACATCACGGGGCCCGGGCAGATCACCCACATCTGGGTGACGATCGCCCCGCCTCCGCCGACAGTGTCCAGGCACGACATCGTCCTGCGCATGTACTGGGACGACGAGACGACGCCGAGCGTGGAGGCTCCGATCGGGGAGTTCTTCGGGCAGGGATGGAACGAGAGCTATCCCATGGCTGCCCTGCCCCTGGCGGCGGGGCCCCGTGAGGGCCGCGCGATGGTCAGTTACTTCCCCATGCCGTTCCGGTCGCGTGCCCGGATCGAGATCGAGAACGACACGGGCCGGCAGATCGACGCCTTCTACTACTACGTCGACTACGAGGCGCTGCCGGCGCTGCCGGCCGACACGCCGTACTTCCACGCCTGGTACAACCACGAACTCACGGAGGCGCAGTCGTACGGGGAGAACGAATGGAACACGCTCGGGCCCGAGCAGAAGAACACGACGGGCGCGGGCAATTTCCTCGTGGCCGACCTCACCGGGCGCGGGCACTACGTGGGGATGAACTACTACGTCCACTCGCCCTCGCCGATGTGGTACGGGGAAGGAGACGACCTCTTCGAAGTGGACGGCGAGTCGTGGCCGGGGTCGCTGCACGGCACCGGGACGGAGGACTACTTCAACACGTCCTGGTCGCCCAACAATCTGTACCAGCACCCGTTCTTCGGGTACGCACGGGTCAACGGCGAGACCGGGTGGCTGGGACGCACCCACGTCTACCGCTTCCACCTCACCGACCCGGTGCGGTTCCAGAAGTCGCTGCGCGTGTCGATCGAGCACGGGCACGACAACAACCTCACGCTCGACCTGGCGACGGTGGCCTACTGGTACCAGACCGAGCCGCACAAGGCGTTCCCGGCCTTCCCCGACAAGGAGTCGCGCAAACTGCTGCCCAACATCTCACCGGCAGACATCCACCGCTGGCGCGATGCCTGGCGCAAGTCGATGGGCAGCGGGCCGAAGCTGTGGGGGAACGAACCGAGGTAGGGCGGCGTGTCCCACGCCGCCGCTGTCGATGGCGGCGCGGTGGAACACCGCGCCCTACCTGCGTTCGGCCTTCTACCGGGTGCCGAACGTATACGCCGTGCTCTGCCGGTACGTCTCGCCCGGCCGCAGGATCGTGCTCGGAAACTCCGGCTTGTTCGGCGAGTCGGGAAAGTGCTGGGTCTCGAGACAGAACCCCGAGCGGCGCGGGTATACCTTGCCGCCCTTGCCCGTGATGGTGCCGTCGAGGAAGTTGCCCGTGTAGAACTGCACGCCGGGCTGCGTGGTGGCCACGGTCATCGTGCGGCCTGTCGTCGGTTCGTGCACCTTCACGACGGCATCGGTCCCCGACCCACCGCGCGCGAAGACCAGGTTGTGGTCGTACCCGCCGCCGGCCTTGATCTGCGGATGATCGGCGTCGATGCGCGCGCCGATGGCCGTCGCGGTCCGGAAGTCGAACGGCGTGCCCTCGACCGGGGCGAGTTCGCCCGTCGGGATCAGGCCGCTGTCCACGGGCGTGTAGCGGTCGGCCGCGATCTCGATCTCGTGGCCAAGGACGTCACCGGCGCCGGCGCCGGCCAGATTGAAGTACGTGTGCTGCGTGAGATTGACGGGCGTCGCCTTGTCCGTTGTCGCGGCGTAGTCGAAGCGCAGCGTGTTGTCGTTCGTGAGCGTGTAGGTGACCGTCACCGCGAGCGTGCCGGGATAGCCCATGTCGCCATCGGGGCTCGTGTGCGTGAACACGACGCCGACGGCGTCTGGCCGCTCGAACGGCTCGGCCGTCCACACCTTCTTGTCCAGTCCCTGCGGGCCGCCGTGCAGGTGATTGGCGCCGTTGTTGATCGGCAGCGCGTACGCCGTGCCGTCGATGGTGAACGTCCCCTTGCCGATCCGGTTGCCGTACCGCCCCACGATGCAGCCGAAGAACGGCGACTTGTCCAGGTACCCCTGGAGCGTGTCGTAGCCGAGGACGACGTCCCCGAGTTGCCCGGCCTTGTCGGGCACCTTCAACGACGTGATGATGCCGCCGTACGTGATGGCCTTCACCTCCATCCCGTTGGCGTTGGTCAGCGTGAAGGCCTCGACGGCCTCACCGGTGGGCAGGGTACCGAATGGCGAGCGTGTCATCGCGAGCGTTCGAGCGGGCGTTGGCGTCGAGGGAGACGACGGTGCTGGAGCCTCGGGCGATGAGGATCCGCACGCGCCTCCAAGTGTCGCCGCCAGCAGCAGCGGCAGCAAGGACAGCTGTGGGCGACGGGCGACTGAGGGCATCGGCTGGCTCCTTGAAACGGGCGCCACGGTACCACACACCGAGCCGGGGCACGGGGACCGGGGACCGGGGACGGACCGTTTGGTATCCTGCCGCCGTGCACAGTCGCCGGCGAGACACGCACAGCGGCACGCGGTCCTCGGGAACGCGGTCGCGCTCATCTGCCCGGCTGCCGAAAGGCTCCGGGCGTGTGAAGCTGGTCGACTCCGCTTATCAGACCATCCGTCGCCGCATCCTCGACAACGTGTACCCGCAAGGACACCAACTGCTCGAGGAGGAACTCGCCGTCGAACTCGGTATGAGCCGCACGCCGGTTCGCGAGGCGCTTGTCCGGCTCGAACACGAACACCTGGTCCAGTTGATCCCCCGGCATGGCATGCGAGTCGTGCCGCTGTCGCTTGACGACCTGCGCAACACCTACGAGGTGCTGACGGCGCTCGAGTTGACCGCCGTCGAGCGCCTGGCACGTGCCGGCCCCTCCGCCGCCGTGTTCGACGCCATCGACGAGGCACTCGACGCGATGGATGGCGCGATTGGCAAGGGCGACCGCGACGCCTGGCTTGCTGCCGACGAGCATTTCCACCGGACGCTGCTCGACCTGTGCGGCAACGCCCGCCTGAAGGCGTTGGCCGACGTCTTGTGGGATCAGAGCCATCGCGCCAGGATCACGACCGTCCGATTGCGTCCGGACCTCCAGCCCTCGAACGAGGAGCACCGGGCGGTCGTCGACGCGATCCGTCGGGGTGACTGGAAAGGGGCCCGGACGCGGCATCTGAGGCATCGGGTACGGACCAGCCGCGAGATCATCATGCTCCTCGATCAGTACCGTCTCGCTGGCGGATAGCGATGGGGTCGCGCGGCCCTCGCCTCATCGGCGCGCCTTGGCGTGGCCGCGCCAGTTGCCCGTCCGAGCGTCGAGACGAGCCCGAAAGACGCAGTCGCCGTGCAGTGTCCCGAGGTAGACCTCCGTCTCGTCGATACCGAACGCGACGCTCGTCAGTTGCTGCAGTCGGGTTCCCGGGATGCGGCCGAGGTGATCCTCACGCATCGCTCCGGCCTCGAAAGCGCGGTCGACAGCCGCGATGAAGTCGCGATTCTCGTCGGCCAGCACGGTCTCGATCCCGGCCGCGCTCACGCGCAGCAGGCGATTGCTGACCAGGCTCGTGACCCAGATCCGGCCTGCCCGGTCGAACGCCAGCCCGTCGGGGTAGTTCCCGCTTCCCAGGCTGACGACCACCTCGGGGGCCGACAGGTCGCCGCGCGCGCCGATCCGGAAGCGCGTGAGACGTCGGCCGAAGGTCTCGACGACGTACAGCCACGTCCCGCTCGGATCCGGCCGAACCTCGTTGGTGTAGTGGAGCCCGTCGGCGACCACGCGCGCGCCCCGCGCGTCGACGAGCACGATGAACCCGTCGGCGACGCCAGGCCGCCAGGCCTGCTGGCGAGGCGCCTGCCGGGTGCTGACCGAGATCCACACCCGCTCGCCGTCCCCGACGACGAAGTTGGCCGGCGGCAGCGGCACCCCGTCCACCTCCGTGAGAAACGGGGCGACCCGTCCATCGCGATGGAGGCGCCACACGCCGCCGTCGTCGCCCAGGTTGGCCACGAGAAAGGAGCCATCCGGCATGAGCGCAATGCCGTTGGGCCGAAGTTCCACCGGCGGGCTCGCTGCCAGCCACGTCTGCTGCGTGCCGTCGGCGGCAAGTCGGGTGACACCGCCGCGCCAGTCCGGCACGTACATGTCGTTCCGGTCGTCGAGGACGACGCACTCCGGGCGATGCAGACCGGAACCGATCGCCTCGAGCGCGTCTATGGAGAGGGGCACCGTCTTTGACATCGCATTTCGTCAATGTATACGCTGATTGCCGATCGGTGACTCCGCCGTGCGTTCGGAGCACGAGGCCTGGATGACACGCGCCGACGGTCGCGCGAGTGGAGGATACGCGTGGTGTCTTCGGTGCCCGATCCCTCGACCAGCCCCCCCACGCCGGGACGCCGGCTCAGGGGAGTGGCGCTTGGCGCTGGCTACTTCGCGCCCTTTCAGTACGAGGCGTGGACGCGCATTCCCGAGGTCGACATCACCGCGATGTACAACCGCAGCGAGGCGAGGGCCACGCCCATTCTCGCCGCGTACGGCGTGCCGAGGTACTACGCGGACTGGAAGGCGATGATCGACGAGCAGGCGCCTGACTTCGTCGACATCATCACCCCGCCGGAGACGCACGAAGAGATGTGCCGATACGCGGCGGAGCGCGGCGTGCACATCATCTGCCAGAAGCCGCTGGCTCCCGACTACGAGACCAGCCGCCGGATCGTCGAGTTCGCCCATCATGCCGGCGTCCGCTTCATGGTCCACGAGAACTTCCGGTGGCAACCCTGGTATCGCGCCATCAAGCAGGTGCAGACCGCCGGCACGATCGGGGACTTCACCCACATCGCGTTCTCCATGCGCATGGGCGATGGCTGGGGGCCTGACGCCTACTTGGCGCGCCAGCCGTTCTTCCGAGAGTACCCGCGGTTGCTCGTGTACGAGACGGGCGTGCACTTCATCGACACCTTCCGGTTCCTCCTCGGCGAGGTCGCGAGCGTGTACGCCAACCTCCGCCGGTTGAACCCGGTCATCCAGGGCGAGGACGCGGGCCAGTTGCTGCTGGAGTTCGCCAGCGGGGCCACGGCCATCTGGGACGCCAACCGCTTCAACGAAGTCGAATCCGAGTCGCCCCGGTACACCTTCGGCAGCCTGCGGATTGACGCACGCGGCGGCCACCTGACCATGGACACGACGTCGAGGATCCGGATCAAGCCGCTCGGCGAACCCGCGCGGGATCTCGAGTATGCGCGCGCGAATGTCAACTTCGCCGGCGACTGCGTCTACTTCCTGCAGCGGCACTTCGTGGACTGCATGCGGTCGGGCGTCGACTTCGAGTCCAGCGGGTTCGACTACCTGAAGACCGTCGCGGTGTCGGAAGCCGCCTACGAGTCGTCGGCGCGCAAGCAGGTCGTGCGCTGTCGGTGATCGCCGTGGCCGCACCGGGCGCCAGTCCTGCCAGGAGGCACTGCATGCGAGAGTTCCAGATTGCCGTGTTCCCCGGCGACGGGATCGGCGGCGAAGTGATGGCGGCCTGTCTGACGCTGCTCGACGCCGTCGTCGCCAGGACCGGTGGGTTCCGTCTGTCCGTACGTCGTACCAGGCCGGGGCGGCGCTCTACCGCGACACGGGCGTGTCGCTGCCGCAGGACGCGATGGATGCCGCGGCGCGTGCCGACGCGATCCTGCTCGGCGCGATGGGGCTGCCGAGCGTGCGCTACCAGAACGGTACCGAGATCTCGCCTCAGCTCGAGTTCCGGGAGCGCCTCGGGCTCTACGCCGGCGTTCGCCCGGTGCGGCTGTTACCCGGCACGCCGACGCCGCTGGCCGATCCTCGCGCGCGGCAGATCGACTGCGTCCTCGTCCGTGAATCGACCGAGGGTCTGTTCGCGGCCCGCACCATGAGCCGCCGGGACGGCAACAGCGCGGTGTACGACACCATGCGCATCTCGCGGGCGACGAGCGAGCGGCTGTTCGACTTTGCGTTCGCGCTGGCCAGGAGGCGTGCCGGCGGGAGGCGCCGCGGACGCGTGACGTGTGTCGACAAGGCGAACGTCCTGCCGGCGCTGGCGTTCTTTCGCGACATCTTCCTCGAGCGCGCGGCGCTGCAGCCCGACGTCGACGTCGAGTGCGCCTATGTGGATGCGACCGCCCTGCGGCTCGTGCAGGCCCCCTGGGAGTTCGACGTGCTGGTCACCGAGAACATGTTCGGCGACATCCTGTCCGACCTGGGCGCCGGGCTGATCGGCGGCATGGGCATGGCGCCCTCGGCCGACATCGGCGACACGCATGCCGTCTTCCAGCCGTGCCACGGCACCGCTCCCGACATCGCGGGGCGCGGGCTGGCCAATCCCACGGCCATGATCCTGTCGGGCGCCATGATGCTCGAGTGGCTGGGTGACACCTGCGGGACGGACGCCTGCACGAGGGCCGCCGGCACCCTCAGGCGCGCCGTGGAAGCGGCATACGCCGACGGTTCCCTTCTCCCCACCGAACTCGGCGGGACTGCAGGCACACGGGCGATCACCGACCGCGTGCTGCGGCACCTCGAAGGCGACGGCGTCACCTCTGCCCGTAACCCGGCAGGTGACCCGGCCGCACCTCGGGGAGGAGCCTGACGAAGCAGGCGGCGCGCACCTCACGAACTCGATGGTGGACGTCGGGCGTTGACAACGTATGCGGTGTTGCATACGCTCCGCGCGGCGAAGCCCTCCCGCGGGCTCTCCGAATGCCTTCCGCGGGCTTGGCGCCGCTCGAGCGCATCGTCGTCGGGTGTGCGGCCCCCGTTTCACCGTCACGCGGGGACCGCGCGGTCGTGGTCAGGCACTGGGAGAATCCATATGTGGAGAACGACGTCCAGGGGTCTGTTGTTCGCCGTCCTGTCGCTGCTCGCGGCCGACGTGTCGGCGCAGGAGTTCCGGGCCACGGTCAAGGGCCAGGTGCTCGACGCCAGCGGCGCGGCGCTGCCAGGCGCGACCGTGTCGGTCCAGAACGCCGACACGAATGAAATCGCCTCGACGACGACCAACGAGCAGGGCGACTACACCGTGCCGTTCCTTCGGCCCGGCCTGTACACCGTCATCGTCGAGTTACCCGGCTTCAAGAAACAGACGAGCAGCGGCCTGCGACTGCAGGTGAGCGAGGTCGCCGTCATCAACGTGCAGCTCGAGGTCGGCGACGTCAGCGAAGAGGTCACCGTCACCAGCGAAGGGCCGTTGCTCGAGACGAGCAACGCGAGCCGCGGCACGGTCATCGACAGCGCCCGCATCGCCGAGTTGCCGCTGCAATCGCGCAGCCCGATGGCGCTGGCCACGCTCGTCGCCGGGGTCAACTACAACGGCGCGGCGATCTACCTGCGTCCCTTCGACAACGGCGCGCTCGCCGACTTCTCGATGAACGGCGGGCAGAACCGCAACAACGAGTTCCTGCTCGACGGCGCCCCCAACAACGCCAACCAGGGCGGCAACAACATCGCGTTCGTGCCCCCGGCCGAAGCCGTGCAGGAGTTCAAGGTCGCGATCAACTCGTACGACGCGCAGTACGGCCGGACCGCCGGAGGCGTCGTCAACATGTCGCTCAAATCGGGGACCAACTCGTTCCACGGCGTCGCGTACGACTACATGCGCCGCAAGGCGCTGGCCGCCAACTCGTTCCTCCTCAACTCCCGTGACCTGCCCAAGACCGACCAGTACATCGACCAGTACGGCTTCAGCGTGGACGGCCCGATCTGGAAGAACAAGACGTTCTTCCTGTTCACGGGCGAACGGTATCGCGAAGGCACGCCGTCGCCCCTGAACTCGACGGTGCCGACCGAGGCGTTCAGGAACGGCGATTTCAGCGGCCTGGTCGACCAGAACGGGCGGCGCATCCTCATCTACGACCCGGCCACCGGTCGCGACGTGAACGGCGTGTGGACGCGCGATCCGTTCCCGGGCAACATCATCCCCGCCGATCGCATCTCGCCGACGGCGCAGGCCATCATGCAGTACTACCCGGCGCCGAACTACCAGCTGGCTGGCGCGGCGCCCTGGCAGAACAACCTGGACTATCCGGAGCACTTCAACAGGGACGTGTTCTGGAACTGGGTCGGCAAGGTCGATCACAACTTCAGCCCGAACGACCGCGTGTTCTTCCGCTGGGGCGAGAACGAGCGCAACGAGATCCGCAACACCACCGCGATCCGCAGCGGCCCGGCCCAGGCTGGTCAGCTTGCCGCTCTGGCGCGCCAACCGCGCGCTGGTCGGAGACTGGGTGCACATCTTCGGCGCCGGCACGGTGTTCAACCTGCGCGCCAGCTACACCTACTTCCTGGAGTGGAGCTACTCGGAGGCCTCGCAGGGCTTCGACTCCACCGAGTTCTGGCCCTCGAGCCTCGTGAGCCAGATGCCGAGCGCCTCGCTCGGCGGCATCTTCCCCGTGATCAACATGGAGGAGTACGTCACGCTGTCGCGCGGCTCGAGCCCGAACCGGAACCGCAACTACTCCCTGCAGCCGAACATCTCGATGACCCGCGGCCGGCACAACATCCGCGCCGGGCTCGACGTGCGTTCGACCAACGTCTTCAACGAGAACTACAACAACTCCGGCGGCAACCTGTCGTTCACCCGCCAGTTCACGCGGAGCACCCTGAACAGCACGAGTGTCCTCGAGGGCAATGCCTTCGCCTCGTTCCTGCTCGGCGCGCCCAGCGGCGGCAACGTGGACGTCAACCCCAAGCCGCACTACAACTGGATGTACGTGGCGCCGTGGATCCAGGACGACTGGCGCATCACCGACAAGCTGACCCTGAACCTCGGCTTCCGGTGGGACTACAACAGTGCCGTCAGTGAAGAGGACAACATGTTGAACTACGTGTTCGACCCGACCATCGTCAACCCGGTGTCGGCACGTGTCGGGCAGACGGTGATGGGCGGCCTCACGTTCGCCGGTGTCGATGGCGCGCCGGAACAACCGTACCGTCTCGACAAGAACAACTACCAGGCGCGCGCGGGCTTCGCCTACTCGCTCAACGACAAGACGGTCATCCGCGGCGGCTACGGCAAGTTCTTCCTCAACCCGACCACCCAGGGGTACAACGCGGGCTTCAGCAACAGCACGCCGCTCATCTCGTCCAACGACGGCGGCCGGACACCGACCTACGTCCTCTCGAACCCGTGGCCGAGCGGCATCCAGGACGCCCCGGGCAATTCCCTCGGTGCACTCACCTTCCTCGGCCGCAGCCCGAACTTCGTGAACCCCGATTTCGTCGTGCCCAACGTCCACCAGTTCTCGATCGGCGTCCAGCGTGAACTGCCGTGGCGCATCTCGCTCGACGTCACGTACGCCGCCAGCCGGAGCTACGACCTCGAGGGCACCTACGCGGCATACAACGAGCCTTCAGCGGACTTCCAGGCACGGTGCGACGTGACGCTCGGTGGCAGCCGCACGCTGTGCGACCAGCAGGTGCCGAACCCGTACTTCGGCGTGCCGGGGTTCGAGGGCACCAACCGGTTCACGGCCGCCAACCTCTCGCGCTTCGAGCTGGCGCGGCCGTACAACGCGTTCGGCGCCTTCACCGAGAGCCAGCAGAACCTCGGCTCGATGCAGTACGACTCGCTGCAGTTCGTCGCCAACAAGCGCTGGGCCAGGGGCGTGACCGTCAACGTCGGCTACACGTACGTGCCGCGGTGGACGGAGACCGGCGCCAACCAGACGGGGGGCAACGTCGGCGCCGCCTACGTCGACCCTGTATCGCAGCTGCTCCACAGCGGGCCGTACTACTCGCACCGCGAGCATCGAATCGTGGCGACGGGTGTCTGGGAGATGCCGTGGTTCCGTGACCAGAAGAGCATCCTCGGCTACCTGCTCGGCGGTTGGTCGGTCGCCCCGGCCTTCGTCTACCAGACGGGACAGCCCTGGGAGATGCCCGGCAACGTCGACCTCGCCCCGGGCGTCAATCTGGCCGACGTCGCGCTCGGCGGGCAGAAGGACGGCCAGTTCATCTACGGCGTGAAGCCGTGCGTCGCCCAGCGGAACGCGTCGACGGGCCAGTACAATCTGCTGTCGGTCTCGACGGCGTATGGCTGCACCGAGCCGTATTTCCTGGTCCGCGAGGCGTTCCAGCGCCGCACCGCGATGTTCCGCTACGACGAGTTCCGCCGACCGGGGTACTGGCAGGTCGACATGAACCTCGCCAAGACGACGCAACTCACGCAGCGCTTCCGGTTCCAGTTCCGTCTCGAGGCCTTCAACCTGTTCAACAGCCCGATGTACGACGAGCGCAACTACAACCAGACCACCACGTCGGCCGACTTCGGCCGCATCAACCGCAACGTCACGGGCCAGTCGAACTTCCAGCGGTTCATCCAGCTCGGATTCCGGCTGATCTGGTAGGCACCTGCGCACCAGATGGCCGTGCTCATGACTCGCCAGGGCCTGGGGGCACTCCCCGGGCTCCTGGCGTGCCTGCTGCTCGCCGGCGTCATCGCGGCCGCCCAGCCGCCATCACCGATCCGGCGCCCCACCTGGAACGACCTCGCGCCGATCCACGCGCCGCTGACCAGCCTTGGGATCTCGGCCGAGACGCTCGCTGGCGTCATCGAACGGACGCATCGCGAGAACGAGGCCCGGGTGCGCGAGGGGGACATCGATCACCTCGTGTACTACGCACTGCAATCCACCCGCTTCACGGGGCGCCCGCCGATCGAGCCAGCGCTGAGCGCGAAGGGGTTCGTGGAGGCGCTCGCGCCCGAGTCGCGCGCCGCGCTCCTTCAGGGATCGGCCATCCCTGACGTCCCGCTGCCGCCGACGGCCGTCAGGGCTCGCATCACGGACCTCCTGTCGTACCTCGAACGGCCCTCGCGTGACGAGCGGGCGGCGTACTTCCGGCACCTGGTCCACGCCGCGTTTCCCGTCGCGCGCGACCGCGAGGCAGCACTCGGGCGCGAGTACGTGCGCGCGATGCGCTTCCTCTATCGGAAGGAGTTCCCGGCCCCTGGTGAGCGCGGAGCCGCGGCGGTTCACGACCTGTACCGCAAACGCGGCCTCAGCACCGACACGGCCGTCGAGGCCGGCTTCGTCGTGTACACGGGGCTCGCGGTGCTGAAGGCACTCGAGCTGGAGCGCCGCGTGCGGCGGGTGCTGATTGTGGGCCCAGGGCTCGATCTCGCGCCGAGAACCGGCCTGCTCGAAGAGGCGCCTCCCCAGAGCTATCAGCCCTGGTCGGTGATTGATGCGCTCGTGTCCCTCGGGCTGTCGCAGCTGGATGACCTGTCGGTCGTCTGCGCCGACATCAACCCGCGCGTCGTGGAGCACCTGCGCCGCGTTCGCGAGACCCCGCCAGTGCTGCGCCTCGCGAGCGCGCTGTCCGCGGATGGCGCCGTCGTGATGTCGCCAGACTATCGCGACTACGTCGAGCGGCTCGGTCGCGCGATCGGCGGGCCAGCGCCGGTGTCAGGCCTGCCCAGGACGGTGCGGGTCAGCTCCGCGGCTGCACATGCCCTCGCCCCGGCAGAGACGCTGGACATCGTCACCGAGCGGCTCGGCGGACCGGGATTCGACCTGGTCATCGCCACGAACATCTTTCCGTATTTCGACGATGCCGCACTGACCCTGGCCATGAGCAACCTCGCGTCCATGACGGCGCCGGGCGGCATCCTGCTGCACAACGAGGGGCGTCCGGTGCTCGGTGAGATCACGACCGCCCTGGGGCTTCCGTTCGAGCAGGCGCGCCACATCACCATCGCGACGGTGCGCGGCGCAACCGCCCCGCTCGCCGACAGCGTGTTTCTGCATCGCAAGGCATGGTCGAAATGAGGCCAGCGCCGCCGGGCCGCGGCCGCCACAGGCACGAGGAGGAGGGGTGATGACGATCGGGCGCGCCATGTCGTGTGGGGTGATCGCCGCGGTGGTCCTGCTGTCGGCGGCCGGTGAGGTCTGCGCGCAAACGACAGCCGTGATCTTCGACGCCGCCATCCCGGCCATTCGGTTTGCCGCGGCGGATATCGAGGCAGCCCTCCGGGCGAAGGGCACCGCCGTGCGCACTGCAGCGCCCGATCAGGGGCCGGCACCGGGCGCCACCAGGCAGATCCTGATCGGCACGGTCGGGGCACCGATGGCCGACCAGCCGGTCGTCAGCGGACTGATGCCGCAGGGATACGCGATCCGCAAGGTGGCGGCTGGCGCCGCGACGCGCTGGTGGGCGATCGGCGCCGACGCCGTTGGAGCCATGTACGGCGGTCTCGAACTGGCTGAAGCCATCCGGATCTCGGGCGACCTGACCGGCGTGCAGGACCGTCAGGTCCATCCACACATCGCCAGACGCGGCATCAAGTTCAACATCCCGCTCGACGCCCGGACGCCGAGCTACTCGGACGACTCCAGCTCGGCGCAGGCCAACATCGCCGAGATGTGGAGCATGGACTTCTGGACCGCGTTGCTCGACGACATGGCGCGGCATCGCTACAACCTGCTCTCCCTCTGGAGCCTCAGTCCGTTTCCCTCCCTCGTCAAGGTGCCCGAGTACCCCGACGTCGCGCTCGCCGACGTGAAGAGGAAGTCAGGGGCCCTCTGGGACGCCACGCTGCGGGGGCAGGAGATGTTCGACCCGCGCTGGCCCCTCGAGACCGTGAAGGTCATGACGATCGACGAGAAGATTGCCTTCTGGCGCGGCGTGATGGCGTACGCCCGCGACCGTGGCATCGACGTCTCCATCTTCACCTGGAACACATTCGTCCACGGTACCGAGCAGAGCGGCTACGGCATCACCGACGCACTGGACAACCCCACGACGCGCGACTACGTCCGCAGGTCGGTGCGCACGCTCTTCAATACCTACCCGCTGCTGACGGCGATCGGGATCACGTCGGGCGAGAACATGGGCGACCAGAGCTCGGGAACCGCGACGAAGGAGCGGTGGCTCTGGGAGACCTATGGACTGGGCGTCACCGACGCGGTGGCCGATGCGCAGAATCCGGCCAGCCCGTATCACAGGCCCGGTCGCGTGATCCGGCTGATCCACCGCGCCCACCAATCGAACCTGGGCGACATCGTCGCGGTGTTCAAGCAGCTCCCGGGATACGACGCGGCCGACTCGACGCTGTCGTTCAGCTTCAAGTACTCCCAGGCGCACATGCATTCGTCCACGCAGCCGTTGTTCATCCACCAGAACGGCTGGTTCGACACGATTCCGCCCGGCAAGACGACGTGGCTCACGGTGCGCAACGACGACATGTACTACATGCGCTGGGGCGACCCCGGCTTCGTCCGCGCCTACATCACGAGCCTGCCGGATCTGAGCCGGATTGCCGGCTTCTACATGGGGCCGGATGGCTACACGTGGGGCCGCGAGTTCCTGAGCACCGAGCCCGACACGCCGCGCCAGCTCGTGATCGGCAAGATGTGGTACAGCTTCCTGCTCTGGGGACGGCTCGCCTACGAGCCTTCGCTGCCAGACAGCCACTTCGAGCGGATTGTGGGCGCGAGGTTTCCCACCGTTCCGGCGAGCACGCTTCACGGTGGCTGGGCGTCGGTGTCGAAGATCATCCCGCTCGTCACGCGGTTCTACTGGGGCAGCCTCGACTTCATGTGGTATCCCGAGGCGTGCTGGAGCAACAAGGGCTTTGCCACCGTTCAGGACTTCATCGATCCGAAGTACCCGCCGATGAAGGCCGACCAGGATGGCCAGTCTCCGCGCATCATGTCGGTCAAGGCGTTGGTCGATGGCGAGGCGCCGGCTGGCCGGCTGACGCCGCTCGACGTGGCGGACCTGCTCGAACGGCACGCGGAACAGGGACTGCGGAGCGTCGACGGCCTCTCTGCCGCGACCGACAAGGAGCTCCGGCTCACGCTGGGCGACATCACGGCCATGGGGTGGCTCGGCCGCTACTACGCGGCGAAGATCCGCGGGGCGGTCGACCTGTATCGATATCAGAAGGGCGGGGTTGCCCGCGACCATGACGCGGCCAGGAGGCATCTGCAAGCGGCGTCGTCGCACTGGCGCGAGTACGCCGCGATCTGGTCGCGGCAATACGTGCCGCAGGTGCTGACGCGCATGGGCCTGACCCCGGTGGACATCCGCGCGATTCAGACCTTCGTCGATCGCGACGTTCCAACGCCGACAGGCGGCCGCTGACCCTGGCCTGCTCAGCCGATCGGCACGCGGCGGAGCGCGGCCCTCGCCGATGGCGCATGGCAACCTGGGGCACCGCATGTTAGCCTGCGCGACGATGAAGCCACGACCGGTGTCGCGACAGGCATCCGCTCCCGGGCCGCAGTTCATCCGCTTCTTCGGGCCGGTCGTCGAAGCGCTGCAGCAACTCGGTGGCTCAGCGCGGCCGGCCGAGGTTCGCGACAGAGTCGCATCGGCGGCCGCGGAGCTCGGCGGTCCGCCGAGTCGTCAAGAACCTCGGCGTGTCCGAGGAGGTGCAGGCGGAAGTCACGTCGAACGGCCGAACGCGGTTCGACAACCAGGTCGCGTGGGCGCGCTTCTACCTCGCCAAGGTGGGCCTGATCGATGCGTCTCGCCGAGGGGTGTGGTCGCTCACCGAGAAGGGACGTCACGTCGGGCCCATCACACCGGCCGCCGCGCTCGAGCTGTTCAAGACGGCATCGGCTCTGTTCCGCGAGGACAAGTCGGATGGGATCGAGGACGTCGACGCTGAGGGTGACCGCGATGCGCCTTCGGATGGCGCGCTGGCCGTGCGCGCCGGCGACCACCGGCAATTGTTGCTCGAGCTGTTGCGCGGTCTCCCACCGTCCGGGTTCGAGCGCTTCTGCCAGCGGTTGCTTCGGGAGTCGGGTTTCCAGCAAGTCGTCGTTACGGGGACGGAAATCCAGCGACGGCGGCATCGACGGCCACGGCCTCCTCCAGGTGAACGCGCTGGTCAGTTTCAAGGTCCTGTTCCAGTGCAAACGATATGCAGGCTCTGTGACCCCGAGCCAGGTCAGGGACTTCCGAGGCGTTAGCTCGACGATCCAGGCCTGTGACCAGCCAGGAGGCCCAGCGCCATGGCGGGCCGAGCCGACAAGGGCATCATTCTCACCACAGGCACCTTCTCGTCCGAGGCCCATCGCGAAGCCCTGCGCGACGGAGTTCCACCGATTGAGCTGGTCGATGGCGAGAGGCTCGTCACGATGCTCGAGGGGCTCGAGCTCGGCCTGGCCCCGGTCAAGGCCTACCGTGTCGACTCGGACTTCTTTCGCGAGTTTCAGGGACCTTCGTAGACATTGCCTCCCCCGACGGCAAACGGGTCGCCTCTGGCTTCAGTCCAATGTTCCGGGATCATCTAGACATCAGGCCCGGTACCCGTGACCCGCCCCCCGGAACCCGGTATCATTCGCGTATCCCCCGATGCGCACTCCACGACGTCTCAGAGGGCTCGCTGCCTCAGCTTTCGTTCTCGCCACGGCGTTCGGTCCCTGGCGGCCGGCGTGGCTGGCCACAGACATCGTCTCCTCGGCGCAACCCGCGCCAAGGGTCGACTTCGTCTCGCAGATCGAGCCCATCCTCCGCGAGCAGTGCTACGAGTGTCACGGCGAGAAGAAGGGTCGCGGCAAGCTCCGGCTGCACATCCGAGACCTCGCGCTGAAGGGCGGCGCGACGGGGCCGCTGCTCGTGCCCGGCGACAGCGCGAAGAGCTACGTCGTCCAGCGCATCCTCGGCGAGGGCGACGAAGACCGGATGCCGCTCGACGAGGATCCGCTGACTGCCGAGCAGACGGCCCTCATCCGAGCCTGGATCGACCAGGGCGCCGAGTGGCCGGCCGCCGCAGGGACGGCCACCAACCAGACCGTCGAGGAGCACTGGGCCTACGTCGCGCCACAGAAGGCGCCACTGCCCGCCGTGTCGAACGAGGCGTGGACCAGGACGCCCGTCGATCGCTTCGTGCTGGCGAAGTTGGATGCAGAGAAGTTGATGCCGTCGCACGAGACGTCACGCGAGGCGCTGCTGCGCCGCGTGTCGCTCGACCTGACGGGCCTGCCGCCGACCGTGGCCGACCTCGACGCGTTCCTCGCCGACACCAGACCCGATGCCTACGAACGCGTGGTGGACCGGTTGCTGGCCTCGCCACACTTCGGCGAGCGCTGGGCACGCCTGTGGCTCGACCTCGCCCGCTATGCCGACAGCAACGGCCACGAAGCGGACCGCCTGCGGTCGATGTGGCCGTACCGGGACTGGGTGATCGAGGCGTTCAACGCCGACATGCCATTCGATCGCTTCACGGTGGAACAGATCGCGGGCGACATGCTGCCCGGCGCGACCCGGGCGCAGCGCATCGCGTCGGGATTCCACCGCAATGCGATGACCAACGAGGAAGGCGGCGTCGACCCGGCCGAGGCGTTGTACGAAGTGCTCGTGGATCGGGTCAACACGACGGCCACGGCCTGGCTCGGCAGCACCATCGCGTGCGCGCAGTGCCACAACCACAAGTACGACCCGTTCAGTCAGAAGGACTACTTCCGGCTGATGGCCTTCTTCGCCAACACGGCCTACCACCCCGGGGCCTTTGGTGATCCGAACCGGTACGTCGAGAGTTCGCTCGACCTCGCGACGCCCGAGCAGGAGGCCGCCCGCGCCGAGTTGCGCGCGCAGCTGAAGACTGCCGAGGACGCGCTGACGAAGGACACGCCCGAGCGCACGCGAGCGCAGGCGCGCTGGGAGGGCGACGTGCGGGAGGCCGCCAGGGCGTGGGCGCCGCTCGTCCCCAGCCACGCGACAGCCACCAACGGCGTGCGGCTCAGCGTCGCCGACGACGCCAGCGTGCTGGCCAGCGGGCCAAACCCTCAGCTGACGACGTACACAGTCGAGGCACGGACCACGGCGGCCACCGTCACGGGCCTGCGCCTCGAGGCGCTGCTCGATCCGTCGCTGCCCAAGCAGGGCCCGGGACGCGACCCGTACGGCCACTTCCGCGTCACGAGCCTGCAGGTGTTCGCCGCGCCGATCGACGACCCGGCGAAACGGACGCGCGTGGACTTCACCGAGGTGAAGGGCGACGGCAACGTGTCGCGTGGGGATCTGGTGGACCTCACGAAGGAGGGCCCGGCCACGTACGCGAGGCGGGGCAAGGCATGGGTGGCCGATGCGGTGCGCGAAGGCTGGCGGGTGCCGTTCCAGCTCGTGCTCGTGCCGAAGACGCCCATGAGCTTCCCCGGCGGCACGGTGCTCACCGTCGAGATCGGGCACGAAGACGGCACGCTCGGCCAGGGGTTGGGGCGTTTCCGCCTGTCGACGACGGGCACGCCGACCCCGCTGGAGGTGGTGGCCGTCAACGCGCGTACGCGCGCGGCGATCGATGTGCCGCTGGCCTCGCGGACCGAGGCCCAGGCCAAGGACCTGGCGACGCAGTTCCGGGCCCTCTCCCCGGCGTTCGAGGCCGAGCGCGCGGAAGTGGCGCGGATCAAGAAGGCCCTCGACGCGTTGAAGGTACCGACGACGCTGGTGATGGAGGAGAAGCCGTCGTTCGAGCGACCGGCGATCCACCTGCGCGAGCGCGGCGCCTTCACGGCGCCGGGTGAGAAGGTGTTCGCCAACACGCCGTCGGCCCTGCCTCCGCTGGGCGAAGACCTGCCACCGAACCGGCTCGGCCTGGCGCGCTGGCTGGTGAGCCGCGACAACCCGCTCACGGCGCGCGTGATGGTGAACCGGCTCTGGGAGGCGCTGTACGGCCGGGGTCTGGTGGAGACGAGCGAAGACTTCGGCACCATGGGGTCCGAGCCGTCGCATCCCGCGCTGCTCGACTGGCTGGCCGTGGAGTTCATGGACCAGGGCTGGAGCACCAAGAAGCTCCTGCGCACCCTGGTGCTGTCGGCCACCTACAGGCAGGACTCGTCGGTCTCGCCGGCGTTGCAGGCGCGCGATCCCTACAACAGGCTCCTGGCCCGCGGCCCGCGCTTCCGCATGGAAGCCGAGATGGTCCGCGACGTGGCCCTCACCGCCAGCGGGCAATTGAGCCGGAAGGTCGGCGGACCCAGCGTGTTCCCGCCGCAGCCGCCCAACATCTGGGACAATCCCTACGACAACTCGAAGTGGATCGAAAGCACGGGCGAGGACCGGTATCGGCGCAGCCTCTACACGTTCCTGCGGCGCACGGCCCCGTACCCGATGTTCATGACCTTCGACGCCACCAGCCGCGAGTTCTGCACGGTGCGCCGTGTGCGCACGAACACGCCGCTGCAGGCCCTGGCCACGCTCAACGACGAGGGGTTCTTCGAGCATGCCCGCGCGCTCGCGGGTCGCATGCGGAACGAGGGCGGGCCGACGGTGGACGCACGGCTGGCGCACGGCTTCCGCCTGGTCACGAGCCGGCTGCCGAGCACGACGGAACTCGATCGCCTCCGCGCCTTCCACGGGCAGGCCCAGGCCAGGTACGCGGCGGCGCCGGGCGAGGCCGCCGAGGCCCTCGACCTTCCGAAGGACGCGAAGGTGACGGCCGACGAGATCGACCTCGCCGCCTGGACGATGGTCGGCAACGTGTTGCTGAACCTCGACGAGACGGTGACGAAAGGGTAGGGGCGCCTCTCTGAGGGCCGCCGGGGCACGGGGGCCGGGGCACGGGGCACGGGGCACGGGTTGCGGGGACCGGGGGCCGGGTTGCGGGGACCGGGGACCGGGTTGCGGGGGCCGGGTCACGGGGCACGGGGACCGGGTCACGGGGCACGGGTTGCGGGGACCGGGGCACGGGGACCGGGATTGGGTAGGGCCGGCTGTCCCAGCCGGCCGTCAAGGAAACGATGAACGAATCTGCACGCACTCACGCGACGGCACTTCTTCAGGCAGGCCGGTTTCGGCATCGGTGGGGCGGCCCTCGCCTCGTTGATGCAGGAGCAGCTCCTGGCGCAGGCGGCGAGGCAGTTGGCGCCGTCGGTGGCCCCGAAGGCCACACAGGTCATCTTCCTGTTCATGGCCGGCGCGCCCTCGCAGCTCGACCTGTTCGACGACAAGCCGGCGCTGCGCAAGTACGACGGGCAGGACGTGCCAGCCGAGATCGTCAAGGGCGAGCGCTTCGCGTTCATCAAGGGCACGCCCAAGCTCCTCGGCTCGCCGTTCGACTTCCGGCGGCACGGCCAGTCGGGGCAGGAGATCTCCGACCTGCTGCCGCACCTGACGACGATCGCCGACGACATCGCGATCGTGAAGTCGATGCAGACGACGCAGTTCAACCACGCGCCGGCGCAGATCTTCATGAACACCGGGCACCAGGTGATCGGCCGCCCGAGCATGGGGTCGTGGCTGTCCTACGGACTCGGCATCCGAGAGCAAGGACCTCCCCGCGTTCGTCGTGCTGATCTCCGGCGAGAACAACCCCGACGGCGGCAAGTCGTGCTGGGGCTCGCGGCTTCCTGCCCACCGAGCACCAGGGCGTCGAGTTCCGCGGCGGCGCCGATCCGGTGCTGTTCGTCTCCAATCCCGACGGCGTCGACGCGCCGCTGCGACGCGCGCTCGCTCGACGCGCTGAAGGACCTGAACGGCCTGCGGCAGCCAATCGTCGGCGACCCGGAGATCGAGACGCGCATCAACGCCTACGAACTGGCCTACCGGATGCAGACCAGCGTGCCCGAGCTCACCGACATCTCCGGCGAGCCGCAGTCGGTCCACGAGCTGTACGGCACGCAGCCGGGCAGACCTCGTTCGCCAACAACTGCCTGCTGGCGCGTCGACTGGTCGAGCGCGGCGTGCGCTTCGTGCAGCTCTACCACCGCGGCTGGGACACCCACGGCGCCAGCTTCGGCGAGGACATCGTCGAGAAGCTGCCTCACCTGTGCCGCCAGACCGACCAGCCGGCCGCGGCGCTCGTGAAGGACCTCAAGCAGCGCGGCCTGCTCGACGACACGCTCGTCGTGTGGGGCGGCGAGTTCGGTCGCACGCCGATGAACGAGGCCCGCAACGGATCGAAGTTCCTCGGCCGCGACCACCACCCGCGCGCGTTCACCATGTGGCTCGCCGGCGGCGGCATCAAGCCCGGCATCACGCTACGGGGAGACCGACGAACTCGGCTACAACGTCGTCGAGGACCCCGTCCACGTCCACGACCTGCACGCCACGATGCTGCACCTGCTCGGCATCGACCACGAGAAGCTCACCTACAAGTTCCAGGGCCGCGACTTCCGCCTCACCGACGTCCACGGCAAGGTCGTCACGGGATTGCTCGCGTAGGCGCCACCGGTAGGGCGCGGTCTCCGACCGCGCCACTACTCACAGCGGCGGCGTGGGACACGCCGCCCTACCTCTACACTACGCCAACGGAGGCCGGTGTCCATGCAACCGATCACGATGAACCAGCACAGCCACCCGACGTCTCACGTGGTGGCGACGCCGCTCGCCGAGATCGAGAAGCGGCTGCCGTTGCGCGTGCTGTCGGAGGACGACTGGCGGCACTGGACCACCCAGGGCTACGTGATCGTCCGGCAGGCGGTGCCGGCCGAGAAGGTGGCACGCCTCGTGGACCTGCTGTGGGCGTTCGACGACAAGGACCCGCGCGATCCCTCGACGTGGGACGTTCCGCAGCGCCGCGATCACGCGATGGTCGAGCTGAACCACACGGGGATGCTCGAGATCTACAACCACCAGTACCTGTGGGACACCCGCATGGAGCCGCGCGTGTACGACGCCTTCGTCGACGTGTGGGACCGCGAGGATCTCTGGGTCACCATCGACCGCGCGAACCTGAACCTGCCCCGGAAGGCCACGGGCGATCCGCGCGGGTTCATCCACTGGGACGTGGACACTTCGCTGCGGCCGCTGCCCATCGGCGTGCAGGGCGTGCTCAGCCTCGCGCGGCAGGACGAGGCCGTCGGCGGCTTCCAGTGCGTGCCCGAGCTGTTCCGGGACTTCGAGACGTGGGTGCAGACGCAGCCTGCCAATCGCGACCCGATGCACCCCGATGTCACGGGGCTCGCCGTGGTGAGCGTGCCGATGGAGGCCGGCGACCTGCTCATCTTCAACTCGCTGCTCGCGCACGGCGTGCGCCCGAACCAGTCGACCGACAGGCCGCGCATCGCGCAGTACGTCTCCATGCACCCGGCCGAGTGGGACAACACGGCGGAGCGCGAGGAACGCGTCCGGCTCTGGCGGGAGCTCGATCACCCGCAGCGACCCGCGTTCCCGGGCGACCCGCGCGAGTGGGAGAAGCGACACGCGACGGTGGCGGAGTTGACACCCCTCGGCGAACGGCTGCTCGGGCTCACCCGCTGGTGATCGTCGCAACGGCCATGCGTCGCGGCCTGCTGCTCGCTGTCGTGGCCCTGTCGGCATGCGGCAGGCCGGTGCCTCCGCACACGGCGCCTGTGGCGCTTCGGGCAGGCGTGACGATCTCCATCGTGGCGACCACCGACGTCCACGGTCACATCGAGAGCCTCCCCTGGCTGTCGGGACACGTCGAGAACCTCCGGGCCGCACGCCGCGCAGAGGGAGGCGATGTCCTGCTCGTGGACGCGGGCGACATGTGGCAGGGCACGCTCGAGTCGAACCTCGGCGAGGGCGCCGCCGTCGTGCGCGCCTACAACACGCTCGGGTACCACGCGGTCGCCCTGGGGAACCACGAGTTCGACTTCGGCCCCGCAGGGCCGAAGACGGTGCCGCGCGAACCAGGCGACAACCCCACGGGCAACATCGAACGTCGCGCGCGAGACGCGCGGTTCCCGTTCCTGGCGGCCAACCTGATGAGCCGCGCCAACGTGCCATGGACCCCGCGGAACATCCAGCCGTCCACGCTGGTCACGATCGCGGGCGTGCGCGTCGGGCTCCTGGGCGTCACGACGATCTCCACGCCATACAGCACCGACCCACGCAACCTCGTGAAGCTGCGCGTGATGCCGCTGCGAGACGTTGTCGAGCGCGAGGCCACGCGTCTGCGCGCGGCAGGGGCCACTGTCGTCGTGGTGCTCGCGCATGCCGGTGGCAGTTGCGAGAGGTTCACCGATCCGGACGACCTGACGGCCTGCCGGACACAGGGCGAGATCTTCCAGTTGGCGCAGGCGCTGCCCGCGGGGCTCGTGGACGTCATCGCCGCGGGCCACGCGCACGGCGGCATCGCGCATCGCGTCAACGGGATCGCGATCGTGGAAGGCTATCAGCTCGGCCGCGCGTTCAGCCGGGTGGACCTGCGGATCGGCGGGGACGGACGGCCTGCCGAGGTGCGCATCCATCCGCCGCGCCCGCTGTGCAACGGCTCGACAGTGCGGGACATCGGCTCATGGGCGCCAGACGCCTGTGCCCCGCCGCCGTACGAGGGACGGCCCGTGCGACACGATGCCCGGATGGTCCAGGTGCTTCGCCGCGACATCGCCGCCGCGAATCGCCGACGCCAGCAACCGCTGGGCGTGGTGGCCGCCCGCGCCTATCCCCACTCCACCCGCGACGAGTCGCCCGCGAGCCACCTGGTCGTGGACCTGCTCCGGGCCTCGCACCCGGAGGCTGACGTCGCGATCTACAACGCGACGGGCACGCGCTCCGGTCTCCCTGCGGGCCCCATCACCTATGGCGGCATCTACGCCCTGATCCCGTTCGACAGCGTGGTGGCCACCGGCACGCTGCCCGCATGGACCATCAGCAACGCCATCGTCAGCGGCGTGACACGCGGGCCGATTCCCATCATCTCGGGG
>CAVQRQ010000001.1:0-157688 GCA_963715265.1 uncultured Acidobacteriota bacterium | reverse complement strand
TGTAACCGCTTCGAGCGCGACCTGGTCTGCTGTCGGACTGCTGCCGCTGTTCACGCCGGACGCGGCCACGCGGTCCGTGCCGGTCTGGGTCCTGCAGGGCGTCCTGTACTGTCTCTCGCTGTCGGCCCTGTTGCTCGGGCTCAGCGCCGCGCACGGCGACGCCGACGAGTTCCCGTTGCTCTTCACGCAGCCCATCGCGCGCCGCGCCTGGCTGACCGGCAAGGTCGCGGCGCTGGCGGCCCTCCTGTGTCCGGCGTCGGCGTTGCTCGTGCTGCCGGCGGCGCTCACTGGCGGACTGTCGGCCACGCTCGCGGGTGTGGCCGCCGCGGCCGCAGGGGTCTGCCTGGCCGTCGCCCTGCTCGGACTGGCGATCGGATTCTGGGTGCGCGACCACGTGCGCGGACTGCTGCTCGCGCTGGGGGTCTGGTTCGGTCTTCTGTTCGGGACCGATCTCGTGCTCCTCGCCGTGTCGGGCGCGGAATGGGTCCACGGGCACCCGGTGCTCTGGGTGCTCCCGCTCATGCTCAACCCGCTCGACGCGCTGCGCGTGACGGTGCTGTTCGGGATGGAGCAGACGGCGCCCGCGGAGGTCGGTACGGGGACGCTCGTCGGCTGGTGGCTGGCGCACGGCGGCCTCTGGCTGGCGCTGGTCCTGTCCGCGTGGATGGCGGGGGCCTTCGCGCTCGGCCTTGCCGGTGCCAACCGCCGCGTGGACGACTGACATCACGCGGACGACGGCGCCGACCAACGCCATGGTCGTTGCAGAGGGGCGACCAGAGCGGGGCTAGTCGTCGTCCGAGCCAGCCAGGTCCTCGAGCTTGCGGAGCGAGTGGAGCAGCAGGCAGCGGTTTCGCGACTCGAGGAGGCCCTCGGCCTCCCAGCGTGTCAGGGTGCGACTGACCGTGTAGAGCGTGGTGCCCGTCAGGTCGGCGAGTTCCTGCCGTGTCAGGGGCTGCGGGATGAGGATCCCGTCGGGTCCCTTCTGGCCGCACTGCCGCGCGAGACGCAGGAGCGTGTGAGCGAGGCGTGGTCCCACACGCTCGGTCGTCAGTTCGCGCACGCGCGTCAGGGCGTCGGTCATGTGCGCGGCCATCTCCCGCATGATGTTCATGCGGACCTGAGGTGTCTCAATCAGCAACTCGGTCATCGCGTCGCGGGACCACGTGCGGACGACCGATGGCTGCGCCGCCGTGGCGGAGACCGGGTAGGGGGCGTTGCCGAGCGCCACGACGCCGCCGAAGGGCTCGCCAGGCGAGACGAACCGCACGATGAGCTCGGTGCCCTCGGCCGACAACTGCAGCACCTTCAGGAAGCCCGACTCGAGCAGGTAGAAGTGCCGCGCCTGTTCGCCCTGCCTCGCCAGCACGTGTCCCCGCTTCAGCGCCGCGCTCGTGGCCCGCGACAGCCAGCGTTCGCGCTCGATGTCGGTCAGGCCGTCGAACATGCGCGATCGCATGAGGACGTCTGGCGTGGGCTGTGGCATGCCCGCCTACTCTAACCCCTGTCCGCCGGCGCGGACCCAGTCGCGACGGGGCCGGTGGGACAGAAGTGAGGGCTACGGGCCCTGCCGAGCTGGCACCACGGGCCTGGCGAGCCGTCGACGGGCGCTGATGAATCCGCATCACTTCCCGCCGGGTTGCGTTGGCGCAACGACACGTCCCGACTCGTGCCCTACGCTCGGATTCGAACTGTCGCCCTCAGCCAGGTCCCAGCCATGCCCATCACCCCCGACCCGACGGTTGCCGACATCGCGTCGGCCGCTCCCGCGACGATTCCCGAGACGCCCCTCGCCGATCTGATTGCGCACATCCAGCTCCGGTATCACGACTACCTGCGCAGCGAACTCCCTCGCCTCGACGCGATGCTCGTCCGCGTGCTCGCTCGCCACGGCGATCGGCTTCCAGAGACGCTCGTGCCGTTGCAGCGCGCGTTTGCATCGCTGTCAGCGAACCTGCTGGATCACATGCGCATCGAGGACGGCGTGCTCTTCCCCTTCATCGTCGCGCTCGAGCGTGGCGATGCCGACGCGCACGCGCAGGCGCCGCTCTGGCTGCAGGCGCCGCTCTCCGCGATGGAGGCGGAGCACCGCCTGGCGGGAGCCGCGCTGGCAACGATGCGGGACATCACGCGAGGGTACGCGCCGCCCGCGTGGGCCTGCCCGACGTTCCGCGGGCTGTACTTCGGGCTCGCGCAGTTGGAGGCCGACATCCACCTGCACGTGCACCTCGAGAACGACGTGCTGTTCCCGCGTGCCGCACAACTGGCCGGAACGTCCTCGTGACAGCCGGGCCGTGGGCCCGGCCCTGTGTCAGTACCGGCCGTAAATCTCGAGGGCCTTCTGCATCGACTTCTCGCGCTGGATGAGCGGGACCATCTTCGACTCCCGCGCATCGTAGTCCTCGAGCAGCGCCACGACCTGGTCGGCGGCGCCGGCGGGAACGACCACGACCCCGTCGGCATCACCCACGATGAAGTCGCCAGGCGTGACGAGGACGTCGCCGCAGCGCACGGGCGTCTGTTTCGACACGGCGACCATCCGGCCCACCGACGTCGCCGGACTGATGCGTCGTGCGAAGACCTGATGCCCCATGGCGCGAATCTCCGTCACGTCTCTCACCGCGCCGTCCACGACAGTCGCTTCGAGCCCTCGCGCTTTCGCGGTGGTGGCCATGAGGTTGCCGAGCGCGGCGATCTCCGCGCCACCCTCCATCACGTAGACCAGGACGCTGCCCGCCGGGGCCTCGTCGAGGATCTGCAGGTGGTAGTTGGGGTACGTCTTCGTGTCGCTGCGCAGGACCGGCCGCATCGCGGCCGTCCACGCCCGTCCCACGACCTTGCCGGCGCTGATGGGCTTGATGTCCGACGACATCCAGCCCCGCGCGCCCGTGGCGCTTTCCACGGCATCGGCGATGTTTCCGGTGCTGTTCTCCGGCCGCCTCAGCGCCGCGATGACCTGGTCGGGCGTCAGGGCCGGAGCCGGCGTTGCCGGCGGGGCCGTCGGCGCGGCGGTCTGGTGCGCGGCGGCCAGCGGCGCTCGCGCCGTGGACGAGGCGGTGAGCGCGGGAATGACGAGCGCGGCGACGGCCACCGCGGCGAGCGAACGGACGGTCATGGCAAGGGCCTCCTGGTGCGTGTGCTATAACACGCGGCCATCGGTCTCGGCCACGGCGAGCCCGCCGGTACCACCCCGACGGCGCGTCCATGCCGTCGGCAGGCAGGACCTTCACGCGTGCCAGCCGCCAGGAGTCGCCCGGTGTCCACTCGTCTGCGAACACTGATGATTGCCGCGCTCGCGAGCGCGACACTGCCGTGCGCCACGCCCGCGCTGGCTCAACCCTACACGCTGGTCATCAAGGGCGGGCACGTCATCGACCCGAGGCACGGCCGCGACGGCGTGATGGACGTGGCCGTCGCCGACGGCAAGATTGCCGAGGTCGCGCCCTCGATCGACGCGGCGAAGGCGCGCAGGGTCGTGGACGCACGGGGCCTCTACGTGGTGCCTGGCCTCATCGACCTGCACGCCCATGTCTTCTACGGAACGGACCCCAACGCATACCTGAGCAACGGCACCGCAGCCGTGCCGCCCGACAGCCACTCGTTCCGCAGCGGTCAGACGACGCTGGTGGACGTGGGCGGGGCCGGCTGGCGCAACTTCGCCCAGTTCAAGGCGCAGGTCATCGACGTGTCGAAGACTCGCGTCCTGTCGTTCCTCAACATCGTCGGCGCGGGGATGCGCGGCGGTCCGCTCGAGCAGGACCTCGGCGACATGAACGCGCGGCTCACCGCGATGCGCATCCTGCAGCACCGGGACCTCATCGTCGGCATCAAGGTGGCGCACTACAGCGGGCCGGAGTGGGATCCCGTCACGCGGGCGGTCGAGGCCGGCACCGAGGCCGACGTACCCGTGATGATCGATTTCGGAGGGCACAACCCGCCGCTCTCTCTCGACGAACTGCTGAACACGCGCCTTCGTCCCGGCGACATCCTGACGCATGCCTATGCACACGTCCGCGGCCGTTACCCGATCGTCAACGAGCAGGGCCAGGTGGAGCCGTACGTCCTGGCGGCGCGCAACGCGCGGGGTGATCTTCGACGTCGGCCACGGCGGCGGCAGCTTCCTGTGGCGCCAGGCCGTCCCGGCCACGACGCAGGGGTTCTTCCCGGACGTGATCAGCACGGACCTGCACACCGGCAGCATGAACGCCGGCATGAAGGACATCCTCAACGTGATGTCCAAGGTCCTGAATCTCGGGATGCCGCTGACCGACGTCATCCGCGCCAACACCGCCAAGGCGGCCTCGGTCATCAAGCGCGACGACCTCGGTCACCTGGGCGTGGGCACGGAGGCCGACATCGCGGTGCTCGCCGTGCGCCAGGGCGAGTTCGGCTTCATCGACTCGTCGGGCGCGAAGATGACAGGCACCCGGAAGCTCGAGTGCGAATTGACCGTTCGTGCGGGTCAGGTCGTGTGGGATCTCAACGGCCGTGCCGCGCCCGACTGGACGACGCTGCCGGCGACGCCGCAGGGCGTGGTCAGGCCCGCCCGGCGGACGCAGCCGTGACTGCCAGCGAGGGGCGCACCGGGACGTCAACAGCCCGCCGCGACACCTGTGGCGTGCTGACATGCGTGGTGGCGATCCTGTGTGCCACGATCGCGACCGCTCAGTCGACGCCCTCCACGCGGCGCGTGATTCGCCCGGCGGGCGCGCCGGCAGGCCGTCCCTACGCGCCGGGCGTGATGGTCGGCAGGACGCTGTACATCTCCGGCCAGCTCGGGCTGCCGGGCACCGGCGCCGCGCCAGCGGACCTGAAGGCGCAGACCCGCCAGGCGATGGAGGGCGTCGGCAACGTCCTGAAGGCGGCCGGGCTCGGGTACGAGCACCTCGTGAAGTGTCAGGTGTACCTGGCCGACATGGACGACTACGCGGCCATGAACGAGGCCTACGCGTCGTTCTTCACCGATTGCGTGCCCGCGCGCACCACGGTGCAGGCCGCGGCACTGCCGTCGGGCGCCGGGGTCGAGATCGGCTGCATCGGCTACGCAGACCTCGGGGGCATCTCCGTCGTGCGTCCTCCAGCGGGGGCGCTGCCCGCGCCACTTGGTCCGTATTCTCCGGCCGTGTGGGCGGGCGACACGCTCTACCTGTCGGGCATGGGGGGCCAGGATCCCGCGACGAAGTCGGTCGCCGAGTCCGTGGGGGCGCAGGTGTCGCAGACGCTCTCCAACATCCGGACGACGCTGGTGGCTGCCGGCCTCGGGTTCGGTGACGTCGTCTCCACCCAGGCCTACCTGACCCGCCTCGATGAGGCCGGGCAGGTGCTGCCCGCGTTCGCTGCGGAGTTCGAGGCGGCCGGAAACCTGCCGCCGCGCGGGCTCGTCGGATTGCCGCGCCTGCCCGGGCCGATCAAGGCCGAACTCACGTTCGTCGCGGCCCGACCGTCGGTGCAGCGCGCACCTCTCGGCAGTTCGGGCCACCTGCACGGCCTGACCGTCGGCAGCACGCTCTACGTGAGCCCGGAGGAGGCGCCCGATGCGGGCCCTGGCATCGACGCCCAGGCGCGGGCGGCGTTCGCGGCCCTGCGGGGCACGCTCCTTGACGCGGGGCTCGGATGGCCCGACGTGGTGTCGGTGACGGTCTACCTCACCGATATCGCCGAGCTGCCGCAGGTCAACGCGCTGTTCACGGAGTACTTTCCGACAGATCCGCCCGCGCGTGTCACCATTGGGGTGCAGCCGCAGGGCAGGGAACGCATTCGCGTCGGCCTGATCGCCGCGCGCTGACACGAGGGGATCCGATGTTGACCCGACGCACGTTCTTCGAGCACCTGTCTTCGCTGCCGGTCGTCGGCGGCTTCCTCGGCGGCACGGCCCCGGCCCTTGCCGCCGCCGCGCCGGTTCGCCGCGACTACTTCACGGAACTCGGTGTGCGCCCCTTCATCAACGCCGCCGGCACCTACACGGACATGACGGCGTCGCTCATGCCGCCCGAAGTCATGGAGGCGATTGCCTACGCGTCGAAGCACTACGTGTACCTCAACGACCTGCACGACAAGGTGGGTGCGCGCATCGCCGAGCTCGTCAAGGCGGAGGCGGCCATGGTCACCTGCGGCGCCGCGTCGGCCATGACCCTCGGGACCGCCGGGGTTCTCACGGGCGGCGACCCGAAGAAGATCGTCGACCTGCCGAACCTGGTGGGCATGAAGACCGAGGTCATCATGCAGAAGTCGCACAGGTTCGGCTACGACCACGCCATCCGCAACTGCGGCGTGCGGATCGTCGAGGTCGAGACCGCCGACGAACTCGAGCGCGCCGTCGGCCCGCAGACGGCGATGATGCTCTTCTACAACAACAACAACACGGTCGGGCAGATTCGGGACGAGCAGTTCGTCGCTCTCGGCCGGAAGCACCAGGTCGTGACGATGAACGACTGCGCGGCCGACGTGCCGCCGGTCGAGAACCTCTGGAAGTTCACCGCGATGGGCTTCGACCTCGTGGCGTTCTCGGGCGGCAAGGGCATTCGCGGCCCGCAGAGCGCCGGCCTGCTGCTCGGGCGCAAGGACCTGATCGCCGCGGCCCGCGCCAACGCGGCGCCCAACGGCAACGCGATCGGTCGCGGCATGAAGGTCAACAAGGAAGAGATGCTGGGCATGCTCGTCGCGCTCGAGCGCTTCGTGAAGCTCGACCACGCGGCGCTCCACCGTGAGTACGAGCGGCGCGCGGAGGTCATTCGCAAGAGCATCGCCGGCGTGAAGGGCGTCGACGGCCGAGATCATCGTGCCGGAGGTCGCCAACCACGTGCCGCACCTGCAGATCAAGCTGGACACCGCCGTGACGGGCATCACGGGCCAGGAGATTTCGCGCCGGCTCCGCGAGGGCACGC
Source organism: uncultured Acidobacteriota bacterium (assembly GCA_963715265.1). Taxonomy (GTDB): domain Bacteria; phylum Acidobacteriota; class Vicinamibacteria; order Vicinamibacterales; family Vicinamibacteraceae; genus Luteitalea. The sequence goes on along the minus strand of CAVQRQ010000001.1, from coordinate 150,807 downwards.
CCTCGATCGGCGTCCGCCCCGGGGACGAGCTGCTGGTCGGCGTGTGGATGATGCAGCCCGGCGACGAGACGATCGTCGCCAGGCGCCTCCGGGACGTGCTGACGCAAAAGGCCTAGGCTGCGGCGATGCAGTCGATCTCCACCAGCGACTTGCCCGGCACGCCGCCGTAGCACGCAATCGTCGTGCGGACCGGCGGGTTCGGGCCGAAGCGGCCGCGGAACACCTCGTTCATCGCGGCGTAGTCCTGCAGGTCGTGCAGGTACACGTTCACCTTCAGCACCTTGTCCATCGAGGACCCCACCTTCTTGAGCTCGGCCTCGAGCTGGTCGAGCACCTGCTTGGTGTGCACCTTGATGTCTCCCTCCTCGTGGTAGCCCTTGCCGGCCACGAACACGAGGCCGCCGTGCACCTTCACCGACGAGAAGAGCGGCATCTGCCTGGGGGCCTCGGCCTGCTGGGCCGCGTCGGGCACGGTCACGATGCCATCTGCGCCGGCGGGGGCGGCATGGACCTTCGTGCCGATGATGCCGGCCGTGGCGGCGCCGATGGCGGCGAGGAGGGAGCGGAAGGCTGAACGTCGCGACGGATCGGGCTGGGCTGTTGACACGGGCGATCTCCTGGAGCAAGCGCGCCGGTCGCGGCGCATCGGTGGTCGCGCGGGCGGCGCCCCGCGACGCGCGAGGATACCGACAACGGCTCGTCAGGGACAAGCGGCGGCAGCGGTCTCGTGCCCCTGAACCGCCGTCCTGACACGCTGGATGTCGGCCGGCGCAGAAGTTGAATGGACTCCGAAACTGATTTCGATTATGGTGAGCGCGCTCTGCTGGAATGAAACGCCGTTCTGTCTTGTGGCGTGAGGTCCGATGGACGCGGCGCATCGCGCGGTCTCGCATGCGGGGCACTTGGGCCCGTGCAGCGACAGGCGATGTGGACCGCGCGGCAGAGTCGAGGAGGATGCCCGCGTGCTTCGAGCCCTGTCGACTGCAGTCCTTGCGCTTCTGCTCTCCAGTCCGGCCTTCGCTCAGCTCGCGTCGCAAACGGGCCTGATCGGGACGGTCACCGACTCCGGCGGCGGCGTGCTGCCCGGGGCGACGGTCACGGCCGTCAACGTCGGGACGCAGGCCACCTTCAACGGCGTCACCAACGACGCCGGCGTCTACCAGTTCAACGCCGTGCCGCTCGGCACCTACGAGATCACGGTCAGCCTCCAGGGATTCCAGTCCTTCAAGGCGACCAACATCGTGGTTGGCGGCAATCAGGTCGTCCGTCAGGACGCCGTGCTCCCGGTCGGTGACCTCGCGGAAACGGTCACCGTCGAGGCGGCCAACACCACGATTCAGACCGATCGCGCGGCCGTGTCGCAGACGGTCGAGGCGCGGGCGGTCATCGACCTCCCGTCCAGCGGGCGCAACGTCTGGCAGTTCGCCGCGACCACGCCGGGCGTGCTGCGTGGCAACACGACCGACATCGGCCTCTCGTTCCGCGGCGCCGGCCAGCGCGAGATTCAGAACAGCCTGACGATGGACGGCATCAACGCGACGTCGAACCTTCTTGCGATGACCAGCATGCGTCCGATGGCCGACGCCGTGCAGGAGGTGGCGGTGCAGACAGGCAGCACGTCGGCCGAGTACGGCTCGTACCTCGGCGTGCACGTCAACGTCGTGACCAAGGCGGGCACCAACCAGTTCCACGGCGCCCTGTTCGAGTACTTCCAGGACGACTCGCTCGAGAGCCGCGGGTACTTCGACAACCCGAACCTGCCCGAGCCGCCCAAGCGCAGCAACCAGTTCGGGATGCAGTTCGACGGCCCGGTCATCATTCCCGGCCTCTACAACGGCACCAACAGGACGTTCTTCATGGGCGCCTACGAGGGCCTGCGATCCGAGCGCACCACCAGTCCGATCGGGTCGATGCCGACCGAGCGCATGCGTCGCGGCGACTTCGGCGAGATTGCCACCCAGATCCGCAATCCGTACACGAAGGTCCCGTACCCGGGCAACCAGATCCCGCTGTCGGATTTGTCGTCCCAGGCTCTCGCGTTGCTCGAGTACTACCCGGTGCCAAACCTTCCTGGCACGGCCAACAACTACCAGGGGCCAGTGCTGACCGAGAACAACAACGACCAGATTCTGGCGCGTGTCGATCAGGTCATCACCAACTCGGCACGGGTCTACGTGCGATACAACTGGGTGGACGCCTTCGACGGCTTCGGCGCCCTGAGCCCGACTGGTGGGCTGTACCAGCCGCGCAAGAACAAGAACACGCTGGTCTCCTACCAGCAGACGATCTCGCCGACGCTGCTCAACGACTTCCGCATCGGCTACCACCGCATCGACTTCGATTCGCTCAACAACTTCACGCTCGCCGGCGACACGACGGCCGGGTCCGACATCGGCATTCCCGGCTTCGACGGCGACGTGCGCTACGACAACCCTGGCATCCCGTCCATCGGCGTCACCGCGTTCTCGGGCCTCGGCAACGGCGGCACGAACTGGTACCAGTTCGACACGACGTTCCAGATGTCCAACGTGCTGTCGTGGACCAAGGGCACGCACAACATCCGGACCGGCTTCGACCTCCGCAAGATGGCCACCGGCCGGCGCGCCGCCAACAGCCCGCGCGGGGCGTTCTCGTTCAACGGCCAGATGACCGGCTACTCGATGGCCGACTTCATGACCGGCGTACCCATCACCGTCGGCACGCCCGTCGACCAGGTGCAGGGCGACGTCGGCCAGTGGCGCAACGGGTTCTTCGTCAACGACGTGTGGCAGGCCACGCGCAACATGACGCTGAGCCTGGGCCTTCGCTACGAGCGCAACACGCCCGTGCAGACGTACGAGGGCTTTGCGTCGATGCTCGACGCGACGCAGACGCAGATCATCCCGACGTCGTTTCCCGCGGTCGGGTTCGAGTTCCACGAGCCGAACAACCAGGACTGGGGACCGCGCCTTGGCGCCACGTACCGCCTGACCGAGAAGACCGTGCTGCGGGCCGGCTGGGGCATCTACTACAACCCCAACCAGATGAACTCGTTCACGTTCCTCACCAACAACCCGCCGATCGCGGCCGAGTTCACGTTCAACAACGCCCCGGCCAACCCGACGCTCTCCTTCGACAAGCCGTTCGGTACGGTGGGCCCCGGCGGTCCGCCCAACATGATCACGCCCAACCGTGACCTGCCCAACGCGCGCAAGAACCAGTGGAGCGCCGACATCCAGCATGAAATCTTCGGCGCCACCGTGCTCGAGTTGCAGTATCTCGCGTCGCGCACGAAGAACCTGGACCGCAGCTTCTTCAACAACACGCCGCTGCCAGGCCCGGGTGCGATCGACCCACGTCGCCCGAACCAGCTGTTCCGCCAGATCCGTACCATCCAGAACGACCTGATCGCCAACTACGACTCGGTGAGCGTGGTCGCCCGTCGGCGCATGACCAGGGGCTTCCTCATGAACGCGCACTACACCTGGTCGAAGACGCGCGACATGGCCACGCACTCCAACGGTGGCGGCTCGATCGTCAACGACTACGACATCTGGAGCGACTACGGTCCCGCCAACTGGGATGTGCCACACCGCCTCGTCGTGAGCTACGTGTGGGACCTGCCGTTCTTCCGCGACTCCGACAACCTGCTGCTCCGCGGCGTGCTCGGCGGCTGGCAGATTGGCGGCATCTCGACCATCCAGAGCGGCGCGCCGCTCAACGTCACCATCCAGCCAGACAGGGCCAACGTCGGTCGTGGCGGGCAGCGCCCGACCCTCGTCAACGCCAACGTCGAGCTGAACTGCCAGCAGAACCCGAATGGCCTCGGGTACGTGGGCTGCATCGACCCGGCGGCGTTCGCGCTGCCCGATGCCTTCACGTTTGGCAACACGCCGCGCAACTACCTCCGCGGCAAGAAGTTCAGCTCGACCGACGTGTCGTTCATGAAGAACATCGCCACCGGCGGCCGGTCGCGCATCCAGCTCCGCGCCGAGGTCTTCAACCTGTTCAACCAGGTGAACTGGGGCGCCCCGGGCACCACGTTCGGCGCGGCCAACTTCGGTGTGATCGCGTCGGCCGACACGATGCGCCGGGCGGAGCTCGGCGTGAAGTTCCTGTTCTAGGTGCTGGTAGGGCCGGCTCTCCGAGCCGGCCATCTCCCCCACCGCGGTATGGGTAAGGTAGGCCCCGTGCTCTGAGCGAGCGATCCGAGCCACCGAACCGTTGCTCGGACGCTGCGGTCATGGACGGCCGGGACGGCCGTCCCTACCTAACCCTCACTCCGATTGACGATATGGACGACATGATGTCGACCGCCGACCGCTGGAGCCGGCGGCAGATGTTGCGCGCCGCGAAGGCGCTCGGGCTCGGTGCATTGGTGCCAGGCGCCGCTTCGGCCGAGACGCAGGGCGCCGCGCGCCAGACGGCCGTCGCCTCGTCGCCTGGACCGTCAGGCCGTGACCTCTACGCGGCGCTGGGCGTGCGTCCCGTGATCAACGCGCGTGGCACGCTGACGATCATCGGCGGGTCGATGGAACTGCCCGAGGTGCGCGCGGCCAAGGCGGCCGCCAACCAGCAATACGTCAACCTCGAGGAACTGATGGAGGCGGCGGGGCAGCGTCTGGCCGAGCTCACCGGGGCCGAGTGGGGCATGGTCAGCTCGGGCTGCGCGGCCGCGATGTCGCACGCGACGGCGGCGTGCGTGGCGGGCGGCAACCCGGACCTGCACGTCCGCATTCCCGACCTGCGCGGGTTCGCGAAGACCGAAGTCATCATCCCCGGGCATTCACGCAACGTCTACGACGCCGCCATCCGCGCCGTCGGCGTCACCATCGTCGAGGCGAACACGCCCGAGGAACTTGCGCTGGCGATCGGGCCGAAGACGGCGATGATCTACGTCTTCGCCACCCCGCGCAACGAGACGGGGTCGATGTCGCTCGAGGCCATCGCCGCCATCGCCAGGCCGCACGGCGTGCCGATCATGGTCGACGCGGCCGCCGAGATCCTGACGGTGCCGAACATCCACCTGCAGCGGGGCGCCACGCTGGTCGGCTACAGCGGCGGCAAGATCCTCCGCGGGCCGCAGAGCGCGGGCGTGCTCCTCGGTCGCAAGGACCTCGTGCAGGCGGCCTGGATTCACAGCGCGCCGCACCATGGCTACGCGCGCGCGATGAAGGTCGGCCGCGAAGAAATCGTCGGCATGCTCGTGGCCATCGAGCGCTGGGTGAACGGCGACCGCGCCGCGGAGTGGGCTGGCTGGGTGCGCCAGGCCGAGGTCATCGCCGCCGCAGCCGAGCGCGTGCCCGGCGTGACGGCGGTGCTCGCCCGAGAGCCGTGGGAGGACCGGTCCAATCGCAGTCCGCGCGTCACGCTGCGCTGGACCGCCGCGCAGATCGGGCTGACTGGGCAACAGGCCGCCGACCTCCTCTACAACGAGGAGCCGCGCATCGCCATCGGTGGCGCGTCCGGCGTGCGCGACGGACAGCCGGGGGATACGGGCATTGCGCTGACGACCTCGATGCTCGCGCCCGGCGACGAACAGGTGATCGCGGAACGGCTGCGCGCGGTGCTCGGCGCGAAGCGGTCGCTCGTCGCCCCTGCCACACCGGCCGCACCAGCGGGCGACGTCTCCGGAGAGTGGCACGTGGAGATCGCGTACGTCGCGTCCCGCGCCCAGCATGTCTTCCAGCTTCGACAGCGAGGAGCGGCGCTCGAGGGATCGCACCAGGGCGATTTCGACACCCGCGACGTGTCGGGCGCGATGGACGGCGCGCGTGTGACGCTGGCGAGTCGGATCACCGAGCGCACCGGCAACGCGCTCAACTACCGCTTCACGGGCAACCTCGCGGGCGACACCATGTCTGGCACGCTCGACATGGGCGAGTATCGCAGCGCGACGTGGACGGCCAAGCGGGTCACCGGGCGCGTAACGGGTGTTGCAGCCGGCGACGCGCAGTGCCATCCTGACCGCGCGCCGGCTGAACCGCGGTCGTTGGCGCGACCTGAACGACGTCCGTGCTGCGGACGGCTGCCACACGAATCCGTGCACGCGTCCCCGACACTTCGCCGATCTCCCACGAGAGTGCGCATCGCCCTGGCACTTGTGCTGGGCGTGGCCGGCCTGCACCTGGTCGACGTGCGTGCGTGGTTATCACCCGCCCTGCGTGTGCTGCATGGCAGCTATTTCTCGGATGTCGTGATCCCCATCGCCTTCTACTTCCTGCTCTGCTTCACCGACGACCGCGTCCCGCGGCTGCGACCCGCTGCCGCAAAGGGACTGGCGGTCTTCATCGCGGCGACCGGCGCCGAACTCCTGCAGGGTGTCGGCATCCCGTTCCTCGGCCGCACCTTCGATCTGTGCGACATCGTCATGTACGCCGCTGGGGCGAGCGTGGCCGCCCTCGTTGACGCGCTCGTGCTCTCTCGGATGGTACGTGCCTGGCCCCTCGCGCCGGCATCCACGGGCGAAAGCGTGGGCCCGCCGGCGCGCTAGCAGAGCCAGAGTCCACCCGTCCCTGCGCGCCTGGTCGAACCGCTGGCTGCGCGCCTGGAGCACAGTTGTGAGCGGCATCGTGTCGATCTCGCGGACGGGGCGGGCTGGGTCGCGCTACCGGACGCGCTCGACCGCACGTACCCGCAGGCGGGGCGAGAGCTCGCGTGGCAGTGGGTCTTTCCGGCGACCCGCACGTATCTCGATGCTGCGCAGGGGCAGCGGCGCCGGCATCACCAGCACGAGACCGTACTGCAGCGAGCGGCCAGGCACGCGGTGGCGCGGGCGGGGGCTCACGAAGCCGGCAAGTTGCCACACGCTCCGGCACCGGGACGTCAGCACAACGATGATCTACACTCACATATTGAACACGCGTGGTCGCGGCGTCCGGAGCCCGCTTGACGAGCTTCCGTGACGCATGCAGCATATCCCCGTACGCAGACCAGCCTATTCACGCGACAGCTCCGGCGCGTCCGTTCCGCAGGCTCTTGCACCTGAGGGACTTGGCGGCTCCGGTCGTCTACTATTCGGATCGGAATAGGCCGCGGAAGGGGCAGCGGTCTCGCGGGTTACTACACGTTGGCTGAACAAAGAGAGCAATATCACATGAAAAAATCGTTTTTAACATTTATCTTGGGGGTGATAGCCCTTTGTGCCTTCGTTGCAGAAACAGGTGCGGCTGAAAAACCGAATGTTGTCCTGATGCTGGCTGACAACGTCGGGTATGGGGATATAGGCGCTTATGGCGGCGGGGAAATCCGCGGCATGCCTACTCCAAAAATTGATCGTCTGGCAACCGAAGGCATGCAGTTTACCCAGTTCCTAGTGGAACCTGGATGCACCCCCTCTCGTGCAGCGTTGATGACAGGACGATATGCGGTGCGTTCCGGGCTGGGCACCATCATCCTGGGCGGTTTGCGCAACACTTTGCAGAAAGAGGAATTCACGCTTGGCGAACTGTTTAAGTCAAAGGGCTATGCCACCGGTATTGTCGGTAAATGGCACCTGGGTTCAGAAGAACAAAGCTGGCCAACCCGTCAGGGCTTCGATGAATATCGCGTTGGTGTCATCGAGACATCAGAGAGCACACTGTACCGGGCCAATAGCAGCGCGCCGGCATCCCCGAAGAGGAAATCGAAAAGGCCGTGCCTCGGATTTACGAGTCCGACGCCAATGGCAGTATCAAGCCTGTGCGTGAATACACCGTTGAATACCGCCGCCAGATCGAGGGCGATATCGCCCACGCTTCGGTGGACGACATAAGACGTCAGGCCAAGAGTTCCAAGCCGTTCTTTCTATATATTGGTTGGACACAAACTCATTACCCGAATGTTACTGCACCTGAATTCACCGGCAAGTCAACCCATCGCTATGGTGATGCGATGATGGAACTGGATTATCGTACCGGCAAGTGCTTGATGCCATCAAGCAAGCAGGGATCGAGACAACACCATCGCGTATGCGGCCAGCATAACGGGGCTTCGCCCGATGCTGCGCCGTGGCCAGACAAAGGTGGGAGTAAGGTCTTTTTCCGCGTGTGAACTGGGAGATCCCCGGAGGTATCGATAACGCACCGTGGGTAATCCACCGAAGTGGCCGGGAAAGATCAAACCAGGCAAAAGCAACGAGATGGTTGCGATTCAGGATACTGCCAACCCTGTCCGCCATCATCGGCGCGGATCTGCCCAAGGACCGGCCCGACGACGGTGTCGATCAGAGTGCGTTTTTCCTCGGAAAGCAGAAGACATCCAACCGCGAGCATCAGATTACGTTTGTGAATAACGAAATTGCCGCGGTACGCTGGCGGCATTACCGCATTTATCCAAAGGCGAACACCGGCAGCTTCAATAACCCTCGTCAGGAAGGACTGCTGGGCGTCCAGGTGGAAAAGAATGGCGGGCCGGATGTCTACAATATCGAGATGGATCCACGCGAAGAGATCAGTATTGGAGGTGACAATGCATGGGTCATGGCGCAATGGCTGCGGATCGTGGCGGAATACAATCAGTCACTCACGCAGTATCCGAATCCGCCGGGCGTGACCCTGACGGACACTAGATTTGGCAGGTAGGCTTACGGAAATCAGCCAACAAACGGCTACAGTGGACGGCGCTACCACGCCGCCGCTGAACCGACACATTGGGCTGACATGATGACCGCCTCACTGAACAGAGCGTGGCATCGACTGCGCCCGTGGCCTGACGTGGTTCAAGGGCTGACGCGGCTGAAGCGCCAGTTCATTATCGCGCCGCTCTCTAATGGCAACATCGCGTTGATGACGAACATGGCGAAGAACGCCGCTCTCCCGTGGGACTGTATCTTGGGTGCTGAACTCGCACGGCACTACAAGCCAGATCCTGAGGTCTATCAGTCAGCCGCTGATTTTCTGGACCTGAGGCCTGAAGAGGTCATGATGGTCGCCGCGCACCTTGGAGATCTTCGCGGTGCGAAGGCTGTTGGATTGCGAACCGCCTTGGTGCCAAGGCCTGACGAATACGGGCACGGCCCGAACAGCAGGAAACCCGACCTGGTACCCGATGCATCGGTAGACCTGTCGGCCCGAGACTTCGTGCACTTGGCGACGCAATTGCGCGCCTGACCACCGTGAGTGTGCGAACAGAAACCGTGTCAGCGAGACGCCTAACTTGGCATGCAGCCGACAGCGGCGCGAAGCCATACTGGCGCGCGCCGTGGCTGAAGCGGGACACGTTGGGCTGCATCCAGTGCAAAGGAGGAGTGATGCCAAAGCGAATGCTTCTTGCCGTGTGCCTTGTCGTGGGCTGCTCCGCATCGGCCTACGCTCAGGATCTGGAGAGGATGCTGGGTGTGTGGAAGCTGGAGAGCTTCGACATACAGTTTCAGGACTCCGGCGAGAAGGACACGCCTTTCGGCGAAAATCCGAACGGATACATCATCTTCACGCCTGAGGGGCGGATGATGGCGCTGCTGACTCCCGACGGCCGAAATGCACCTCGGACCGATGCCGAGCGTGCGGATGCCTTCAAGTCCATGTATGCATACTCGGGAACGTATCGGCTCGAGGGCGATCGTTGGATAACGAAGGTCGATGCTGCGTGGAATGAAGCGTGGACCGGGACAGAACAAGTGCGGTACTACCGTTTCGAGGGCGAGACACTCGTAGTGACGTCGGCGTGGGCAGCATCGCCGAACTTCGATGGGCGGCGCGTCCGAGGAACCGTGACGTGGCACAAGGCCAAGTAATCCATCTGGTCACCAGGCATGTAGCCCGGCAAGCGCGTGGAGCGGCCGGGTCCTGACGCCTCGGCCCACCCGCCGTGGACTCATTGAGGCACGCGCGGGCCTCGGAAGGCGCCGCCGCAGAAGCGCGCGACGTCAGGTGCACATGCTGTCGTAAACGCCAGTGAGGAGACGGCCATGAGCTCTCGGCAAGAGAGACTATCGTCAGGTGTGCGGCGGACGTGTGTGGTCCTGGTCGCGGGCCTGATGACGGCCTGCGCGTAAGGTCCATCAGCGGCGGCCGTCCTCGATGGCCGACCGGACCTCCGCGTCGGAGAGCCTGGCACGCCCCTTCGTGCGCCCCCGATCGCCTGGCGCAACTGGTTCAGGGCCAGGACGGCCTGGCGGACCCCCTCCAGTTTGCGCGGCGGTGACCGTGGGCATGCGCGGCTCCCTCCTGGATTGACCAGACGTTGACCAGTCTATGACCAGCTCATCGCTCCAGGCAGCAGGACCGCCGCGCCCGTGAGGTGTCCGTCGCGCAGGTCCGAGAGGGCCTGGTTGGCATCGGTGAGGGCATACGTGCGCGTGTGCGTCCGGATGAACCCCTCCGCGGCGACGGCCATGAAGTCGCGCGCGTCGTCCCGCGTGAGGTTGGCCACCGACCGCACCACGCGTTCACCCCACAGCAGCCTGTAGGGAAACGACGGCAGGTCGCTCATGTGGATGCCGGCGCACACGACCGTACCGCCGGCGACGGTGTGCGACAGGGCCTCCGGCACGAGCGCGCCCACGGGCGCGAAGACGATCGCGGCGTCGAGGGGCGCCGGCGGCGCTTCGTCCGATCCTCCTGCCCACGTCACGCCCAGCTCCTCGGCGAATCGCGCGGCATCGGCGTCGCCGGGTCTGGCAAACGCAAACACCTCGCGTCCCTGGTGGAGCGCTACCTGGGCCACGATGTGCGCGGCCGCGCCGAACCCGTAGATGCCGATACGCTGCGCCGGGCCGGCCATGCGATACGCGCGGTGCCCGATCAGTCCCGCGCACAGCAGCGGCGCCGCGTGCTCGTCGTCGTAGGCGTCGGGCAGCGGAAACACGAAGCGCGCATCGGCAACCGCGTACTGCGCGTAGCCGCCGTCGATGTCGTACCCGGTGAAGCGGGCGGCCGTGCAGAGGTTCTCGCGGCCCGTCACGCAGTAGGCGCACGCACCGCACGTCCAGCCAAGCCACGGAATGCCCACGCGCATCCCCGTGCGCAGGTCCTTCACGTCGCGTCCGACGTCCTCGACGATGCCGACCACCTCGTGGCCGGGCGTGATCGGCAGCGTACGCGTGGGCAGGTCGCCATCCACGACGTGCAGATCGGTGCGACACACGCCGCAGGCGCGAACCCGCACGAGCACCGCGCCCGGGCCCGGCGTCGGGATGGGCCTGTCGATTGCTGTCACGACCCCCGAATGCGGCTCGGTCAGTGCCATCGACAACATGGTCGCCTCGGTGTCTGGCAGATGGGCGTTGCCGGTGGACGATCGCGGCACGGCATCCGCGGACCGTAGGCGAAGGCCACCGCGCGTCGACGCATCGACGGCACCACCGCCCTCGTCGGGATCATCGCACGGCGCGCATCCGGTTCCGCGCGGGGTTTGCCTGCGCGACGACATCGGGCATGATCGCGCGCATGATCTCGTCCCTGGCTCGACGCATGGGCCGCCGCCGCGTGGCCGCCGTCGCTCTTCCACTCGCGGCGATCGCCGCCACGGTGGCGCTGACCTCGACTGTGGGCACCGGGGCCGGACAGCCCACTGGAGGTCCTGGCGCCATGTTCGTGTATCTCGGTACCTATACGGGTGAGAAGAGCCAGGGCATCTATCGGGCGCGCCTCGACCTCGGCACGGGCACCGTCACCGAGCCGGAGCTGGCTGCGGCGACTGCGAACCCGAGTTTCCTGGCGGTGCACCCGACGCGGGCCCTGCTGTACGCGGTCAACGAGACCGGCTCGTTCGGCGACCGCAAGACGGGCTCGGTGTGCGCCTATGCCATCGAGGCGCAGACGGGAGCCCTCACGCTACTCAACCAGGAGAGTTCGGGCGGGAGCGGTCCCGCGCACCTGTCGGTCGACCCGAGCGGGCGCGCCGTGCTCGTGGCCAACTACGGTGGCGGCAGCGTGGCGTCGCTGCCCATCGCGGCGGACGGACGCCTGCGGCCTGCGGCGTCGGTCATCGCGCACGAAGGCGCGAGCGTGCATCCCAAGCGGCAGACCAAGCCGTACGCGCACGCGATCAAGGTGGCGCCAGGCGGCGCGTTGGCCTACGCGGCGGATCTCGGGGCGGACCGATTGTTCGTGTATCGACTCGACCCGTCGACGGCCACGCTCACGCCGGCCTCGCCCGCGTCGGTTGCCGTCACACCAGGGTCAGGCCCGCGGCACCTCGCGTTCCACCCGCGTGCGCCGTATCTCTATGTGATCAACGAACTCGGCCTCACGGTCACCGCGTACAGGCGCGACCCGGCGACAGGCGGGCTCACCGAGGTGCAGACCGCGAGCACACTGCCGACCGGCCAGGCAGCGAGTCCGTCGTTCAGTACCGCCGAAGTCGTCGTCCATCCGTCCGGAAGGTTCCTCTACGGTTCCAACCGCGGACACGACACCATCGTCGTCTACGCGATCGACGAGGCGACGGGCAGGCTGACGCTCGTGCAGCACGAACCGACGCAGGGCAGCACGCCACGCGGGTTCGGTATCGACCCGACGGGGCGGTACCTGCTGGCGGGCAACCAGCGTTCGGATTCCGTCGTCGTCTTCCGCATCGACGCGTCGACAGGCCGCCTGACGCCGACGGGGCAGACCCTGAAGGTCGGCTCGCCTGTGAGCGTCGTGTTCGTTCCGGTTCGCTAGACCTCCGAATGCGCGAAGGGCGGCGCCCGCCGATGCGGATGCCGCCCCTCATTGCCCTGCGCGCGTCGGATTACTCGACGATCAACTGACCGACCATGCCGCCCTGGAAGTGCGCCGGGAACGTGCAGATGAAGGTGTACTTGCCGGCCGCCGGCGCCGTGAACTCGACGGTCACGGTCTCACCGCCGCCCGCCAGGCCGGTGGCCGCGATGATCTGGGCCTTCGACTTCGGCGAGATGTAGTTGGTGTCGCGGGCCGTGGCTCCGGCCATCGCGACGGCGGCGGCATCGACGCCCGCCTTGAGCAGCACGAAGTTGTGCGCCATGGCCATCTTCGGCATCGCGCTCACGGCCTTGAGGTTCACCTTGACCTTGTCTCCCGCCTTCACGCGGATGATGGCCGGCGTGAACTTCATGTTGTCCGTGCCGGTGAGGTTGAAGGTCTTCACGGCGCCGGCGGCCGCCTTGGGTGCGGCCTTCGGCGCGGCCTTGGTCGCTTGGGCGAGGGCGAGCGCGGGCGACACGGCCAGCGCGGCGGTGCACAGCAGGGCGCACAGGGTGTGACGAGACATCGACGACAATCCTTTGGGAAGAGGCCACACGGCGGCTCTCTGACGGGCCGCCGAACTGACGGCGGTCGGAAGCGACGCGCCACCAAACATCCTACCTGAATCCGCCTCCCGGCGGCAGCGAGCCGCACGGCGACGCGGCAATACTCAGTAGGACGCGGGCCGCATGCCTTTGGACGGCCCCTGCAACGACCTCAGCCGGTCGCCGGGCAGGGGCATGCGGCTCGCCCCGCGCCGAGGCGGGGCGAGTCGGTCCGCTGTACCATGGCGGGCGCATGCACATCCGCACTCTCTCCCCCGTCCTGCTGCCCGCCGTGCTCTGCACGCTGCTGGTCGCGTCGCCCTCGTTCGCCCAGGATCGCATCGGCACCGCGCCGGCTGCGACGGCCACCATCCAGCAGGTCGCGTTCATCGCCGGCCAGTGGACGGGCACGCTCGGCGACCGTCACATCGAGCAGCACTGGATGGCGCCCGTGGGCACCTCCATGGTGGCGGCGTATCGCAACGTCCAGGGCGCCGAGCCGAAGCTGTACGAACTGCTCGTCATCGAGCAGGAGGGCGACGGGCTGGTGCTGCGCATCAAGCACTTCGCACCAGGTCCCGGACTCGCGGGACGCCAACCGCAGGGCGAGTCGGTCAATCACCGGCTGGTGAAAGTCGAGGGCAAGACCGCTGTGTTCGAAGGCACGGGTGAGAACCCGGCGCGCGTCACCTTCACCCGCAAGGCGGACAATGCCCTCGACATCGTCGTCGCCCGCATGCGCGACGGCAAGATCGCCGAGACCGTGTTCGCCTACACACAGGTCAGGTGATGCCTGACGATGGCTGGCGCGCCGGCACCTTGCCCGGGGCGGCGCGGAGGTACTGCGCGGGCCACGGCGTCTCGTGGCCGAGCGCCTGCGCGGCGTGCAGCGGCCAGTGGGGATCGCGGAGCATCTCGCGGGCGAGCAGCACGACGTCGGCGTTTCCGGTCCTGATGACCTCGTCGGCCTGCGCGGGCGTGGTGATGAGGCCGACCGCGCCGGTCCTGACGCCCGTCTCGCGCCTGATGCGCTCGGCAAACGGCACCTGGTAGCCCGGGCCGACCGGAATCCTCTGGTGCGACACGTTGCCGCCTGACGAGCAGTCGATCAGGTCCACGCCCTCGGCGGCCAGCCGGCGCGCGAGGTCCACGCACTCATCGATGTCCCAGCCGCCCTCTGCCCAGTCGGTGGCCGATACGCGCACGAAGAGCGGCGCCCGCTCGGGCCACCGGCTGCGGATCGCCCGCACGACCTCCAGCGTCAGTCGGCAGCGGTTGTCGAACGTGCCGCCGTAGCTGTCGTCGCGCGCGTTGCTGAGCGGCGACAGGAACTCGTGCAGCAGGTAGCCGTGCGCGGCGTGGATCTCGACCAGCCGGAAGCCCGCCTCCCAGGCGCGCGTGGCCGCATCGGCGAAGGCATCCACGACCCCGCGTATGCCGTCGAGAGTCAGGGCGCGTGGCTGGGGATACGTCTCCGAGAAAGGGATCGCGCTCGGCCCGACGACGTCGAGCCATCCGCCGTCATCAGGTGGCAGGGCGCCCTGGCCCTCCCAGGGGCGGCGCGTGCTGGCCTTGCGGCCCGCATGGGCCAGCTGGATACCCGCGACGCTGCCCTGCGCCTGCACGAACCGCGCGATCCGGGAGAGTCCGTCCACGTGAGCATCCCGCCAGATGCCCAGATCCTGAGGGCTGATGCGGCCGTTGGCCTGAACCGCGGTCGCTTCTGCGATCACGAGCCCAGCGCCTCCAATGGCGAAGCTCCCGAGATTGACGAGGTGCCAGTCGGTGGCCAGACCCTCTGTGGCCGAGTACTGGCACATGGGCGACACGCACACGCGGTTGGGCAGGGTGGCGCCACGGATGGTCAGCGGCGTGAAGAGGTGTGGCATCCGGGCGATCATAGCGGCCGGCAACCGGCAACCGGCAAACGGCAACAGGCAAGAGGCGACCGGGATCGGGTATCGGGTATCGGGTATCGGGTATGCGGCGCTGGCGCCTGCGCCTGACCTGTGGTACCTGACTCGGAGAGGATGACGCCATGACTCACGTGCCCCCCGGGCTCGCCGTCGGTCAGCCGGGCCCTGTCGCCTACCTGTCCGGGTTCGGCAACGGCTTCGAGACCGAGGCGCTCCCGGGCGCGCTGCCCGTGGGGCGGAACTCGCCCCAGCGATGCGCGTACGGGCTGTATGCGGAACAGCTGTCCGGATCGCCCTTCACCGCGCCGCGCGCCAGCAACGAGCGATCCTGGTTGTACCGGATCAGGCCCACGCTGCAGCACTGGGGGACGTTCCGTCAGGCCGACCTCGGCTTCTGGCGTACCGCGCCAGCGCACGAGATCGACGTCCCCATCGGGCCGATGCGCTGGGATCCGATCCCGATCCCCGACACGCCGCAGTCGTTCCTCGAGGGTGTCCGCACGATGACGACGGCCGGCGATGCGGGCAGCCAGGCGGGCATGGGCGCGCACGTCTACCTGATCACGCGCTCGATGGTGGACGAGTACTTCTACGATGCCGATGGCGAACTGCTCTTCGTGCCGCAACAGGGCGCGCTCCGCCTGTGGACCGAGTTCGGCATCATCGACATCGAGCCCGGCGAGATCGCGGTCATCCCGCGAGGCGTGAAACTGCGGGTCGAGTTGCCCGACGGCCCTGCGCGCGGCTACCTCTGCGAGAACTACGGCGGCGCCTTCACGCTGCCGGAGCGCGGTCCCATCGGTGCCAACTGTCTCGCGAACCCGCGAGATTTCCTGACGCCTGTTGCCGCGTACGAGGATCGCGACGCGCCCTCCCGCTTGTTCGTCAAGTGGGGAGGCGTGCTCTGGACGACCGAACTCGATCACTCTCCGCTCGACGTCGTGGCCTGGCACGGCAACTACGCGCCATACAAGTACGACCTCCGGCGCTTCTCGCCAGTCGGCCCCATCCTGTTCGACCACGCCGACCCGTCGATCTTCACCGTGCTCACGTCTCCATCGGAGACACGCGGCACGGCCAACATCGACTTCGTGATCTTTCCGGAGCGCTGGGCCGTAGCCGAGAACACGTTTCGCCCCCCCTGGTACCACATGAACGTGATGAGCGAGTTCATGGGGCTGGTCTACGGCCGGTACGACGCCAAGCCACAGGGCTTCGTGCCCGGCGGGTGCTCGCTGCACAACACGATGCTGCCGCATGGCCCCGACGTCGACGCCTTCGAGGCGGCGAGTATCGCCGAGCTGAAGCCGCACAAGCTCGAGGCGACGCTGGCCTTCATGTTCGAGACCCGCTTCATGCAGCGCGTCACGGCGTACGCGGCTGGCGCGGAGCAGTTCCAGCGCGGCTACGGGGCGTATGGCACGCACCTGAAGAAGCACTTCAATCCCACCCGGCCCTGACCCACTCGTACCCCCCAACCCGTAACCCGTCCCCCGCAACCCGTCCCCCGTACCCCGTAACCCGTCCCCCGTCCCCCGTCCCCCGTACCCCGTACCCCGTCCCCCGCAACCCGTAACCCGTAACCCGTCCCCCGTCCCCCGTACCCCGTCCCCCGCGACATGCACATCCACCTCGTCGACGGCACCTACGAACTGTTCCGCCACTACTACGCCGTGCCGCCAGCACGCGATCGGGACGGGCAGGAGGTCGCGGCCGTGCGCGGTGTGCTGCACTCGCTGCTCGCGATGGTACGGCAGGGCGCCACGCACGTGGGCGTCGCGACCGATCACGTCATCGAGTCCTTCCGCAACGACCTGTGGCCCGGCTACAAGACGGGGGCGGGCATTCCATCCGATCTCCTGTCGCAGTTCCCGGTCCTCGAGGACGTGCTCGCCGCCGCCGGCTTCGTCGTGTGGCCCATGGTGGAGGTGGAGGCCGACGACGCGCTGGCATCGGCGGCGCGGCTGGCCGACGCCGACGCGCGCGTGGCGCGTGTGCACGTCTGCTCGCCCGACAAGGACCTGGCGCAATGCGTCCGCGGCACGCGCGTCGTGCAGGAACACAGGCGCACCCGCGTGACCGTGGACGAGGCGGGCGTGGTGGCGAAGTTCGGCGTGCCTCCGGCGTCGATCCCCGACTACCTCGCCCTCGTCGGTGATGCCGCAGACGGCTACCCGGGCGTGAAGGGGTGGGGCGCGAAGTCGGCCGCCGCAGTACTCGCGCGGTACCTCCATCTCGAAGCGATCCCCGACGACTACCGGACCTGGACGGCCAATCCCGCCAATCCGGCGTCCCTGGCGCGCAATTTGGCCGCCCAGCGGGAGCAGGCCTTCCTGTTCAGGACGCTCGCCACCCTGCGCGACGACCTTCCCCTGTTCGACGATGTGGACGCGCTGCGCTGGGAGGGCCCATCGGAGCGGTTCGAGGCGATTGCCGCCCGCCTGGACCAGGCCAGGGGCTAGGCGGGCATCAGGGCGGGAAAGGCCCGCGCCTCAGCGCGGCAGCCACACGACGAACCGGATGTGCGTGGCGCTCGGGGCGTACCGGAGCCGCCCGCCCAGTTGTTCGGCGAGCGTGGCCGCCAGGTGCAGCCCGAGGCCGGCGCCTTTGGTGCGACGTGCGCCCGGGCTGCGGTAGTACTTGCCGAAGACCTGCTCCGGATCGGGCCAACCCGACACACCGGGCAGGTTGGACACCCACACCAGCACGCCACCGGCCTGCCGACGGTCGATCGTGGCCACCAGGTCCACGGGCGTGTCCTGCGCCCCGTGCATCAGGGCGTTCTCCACGAGCAGCGTGAGCAGCCGCCGGAGCGTGACCGCGTCGGTGACCACCTCGTCGAGTTCCTCGTCGATGGCGATGATGACCCGCGCGGGCGCTGGCATGGACGTGCGGATCGACTCCAGCAGCGGACCGACGGCGCACGGGGCGATCGCGAACATCTCGGGCTCGGTGCCGACCTGCGCATCGCCGCAGCGCTCGACCACGCGGCTGATGCTGTCGAGCGCCCGTTCGGCCACCGCCCGGACGTCCCCTGACGCGGCCGGAGCCGCTACGGCCATGCGGATGACCGACAACCCGCGTCCGTACTTCGTGGGTGAGCAGCGAGAGGAGTTGCGTCCGCTCGGCGTGCCGCAGGCCTGCGGTGATGGCCTGGCTCTCGGCGATCTGCGCGCGGAGCAGCGCATCGGCGCGCATGGCGGCGAGGCGCCGTGTCCGGACGAGGAGCACGGTCAGCATCACCACCCCGATCAGCGCGGTGAACCAGATCATCCCGTACTGCAGGACGGACGTGCTCAGGAGCCATCCGGACGCGCTCGCGAACCAGACGCCCGAGCCGAGCGCGCAGGTTGCCGTCGCGCCGAGGTACAGCCATCGCGGCAGCGCCGGCCGCACACCCGAGTCAGGCTGCCACGCCGTGCAGGTCGATGACGCGAACAGAATGGCCAGGGGAAGGACGCCGATCGCCCAGGCGTTGATCTGCAGGGCGAGTTCGAGCGCGCCGGCGATCGTGAGCAGCAGCACGATGGGCAGCAGGAACAGCGGGAGGGTGACCAGCCAGCGCCCGAGGCGCGAGGGGAGGTGCTCGATGACGAAGATGTGGAAGAACCAGCCGGTCACGTGTACGGCGATGAACACGGCGAGGCTGAAGCCGATGTCGACGACCGTCGCCGGAATCCACCCCGCCGTCAGCGGCCGCACGTACCCCAGGACATACAAGGCATATGGCAGGCTGGCCAGCTCCATGGCCGCGAAGGCGTAGTCGGTGGCCGTGGGGGTGGAGATCGCCACCACGACACCGGCCAGGGCGAGTGTCACGAGCAGCACGAGCAGCGCCGTCGCCCGCAACTCGTCGCGGCGTTCGGCCTGTACCGCGTCGTCCCACGGCAGCACCTCGAACTGCAGGACCTTCGCGCTCGTCGTCTGCACGCGCAGCCAGATCTGACGCGCGTCGATACCGGTGCGCACCACGAAGGTGTGAGACAGGGAGGGGTGCTCCGAGTCGAGCCACTCGTGCCTGTCGCCCGCCAGGCGCCGGCGGTCGGACGGCTGGCCCGGGTCGAACAACTCGACGTGGTCCACGAAGACGGGCCGCATCCGGACGATGGCCCAGCCCAGGCCAGGCCGGGCCGGCTCGCTGGGCGACGGGGCCACCGGGCGCAGCGTGAAGCGGATCCAGTAGACCGAGCGCGTGTAGCCCTCGTTCAGGAACCCCCGGTACGGCGTGAAGGTCCGCTGCCGCGCCTCCTCGAGCGTCAGGCGGCCCGACGGGTCCTCGAGCACGGCCCTGTCCGTGGCCAGGTCCTGTGCGCGCACGGGCGCGACGAGGACACCAGCGGCAACCAGGGCAAGGGCGAGAAGGTGCGGGAGGCGACAGGGCACGTCGGTGACGCGCCCATCCTAGCCGATGCCCTTGTCTGAAGCGTGTGATTCCGGGCGGCGGTCATTCCGGTCGCCACGCGTTTACAGCCGACAGATCAGCAGTTCGCGCTCGTACACCATCTCCGTGGGCAGGTGCGAATGGAGCTCGCAGGAACAGCTCCTCGTGCTGCATCACCTCGCGGCGCCACTGCACCGCGTCGACCTTCTGCAACTGCGTCGAACTGGGCTTCGCGAGAAGTCGAGTCCGCGCCAGTCGATGTCCTGGTGGCGCGGCATCCAGCCGAGCGCCGTCTCGCGCGTCGGGACGCGGCCGCGTACCCGGTCGACGATCCACTTGAGCACGCGCATGTTCTCGCCGAACCCGGGCCACAGGAAGCGGCCGTCGGCGTCCTTGCGGAACCAGTTGACGTGGAAGATCTTCGGCGTCTCGGTCAGCGTGCGCTGCATCGTGATCCAGTGCCGGAAGTAGTCGCCCATGTGGTAGCCGCAGAACGGCAGCATGGCCATCGGGTCGCGCCGCACCTGGCCGACCGCGCCGGCCGCCGCGGCGGTCGTCTCCGAGCCCATCGTCGCGCCCATGTAGACGCCCGTGACGTCCAGTTGAACGCCTGGTAGACCAGCGGCATCGTCGTCGCGCGGCGCCCGCCGAAGATGATGGCGCTGATCGGCACGCCGATCGGGTCGTCGAAGCCGGGGTCGATGATCGGGCACTGGGTGATGGGCGCCGTGAAGCGCGCGTTCGGATGTGCCGCCGTCGTGCCCTGCTCGCGGCCGATCGCGGGCGTCCACAGGTTGCCCTGCCAGTCGAGGCACTCGTCGGGCGGCGTCTCGGTCATGCCCTCCCACCAGACGCCGCCATCCGGCGTCAGCGCGACGTTGGTGAAGATGGTGTTGCGCGCGATGGTGGCCATCGCGTTCGGGTTGGTCTTCACGACGTGCCCGGCGCGACGCCGAACATGCCGGCCTCGGGATTGATCGCCCGCAGCCGCCCCTCGGCGTCGGGCTTCATCCAGGCGATGTCGTCGCCGATGGTCGAGACCTTCCAGCCCTTCATGGCCTTCGGCGGCACCAGCATCGCCAGGTTCGTCTTGCCGCAGGCACTCGGGAACGCCGCCGCGACGTAGGTCTTCTCGCCCGTGCGGGTCCTCGACGCCGAGGATCAGCATGTGCTCGGCCATCCAGCCCTCGTCGCGGGCCATCGCCGATGCGATCCGCAGCCCGAAGCACTTCTTGCCGAGCAGCGCGTTGCCGCCGTAGCCGGATCCGTACGACCAGATCTCGCGCGTCTCCGGGAAGTGGACGATGTACTTGTCCTTGTTGCAGGGCCACGGCACGTCGCGGTCGCCCGGGGCGAGCGGCATGCCCACGCTGTGCAGGCAGGGCACGACACGCTTGGTGTCGTTGTCGATCTCGGCAAGCACCCGCAGGCCGATGCGCGCCATGATCCGCATGCTCGCCACGACGTAGGGCGAGTCGGTGAGCTGCACGCCGATCTGCGACATCGGCGAGCCGACCTCGCCCATGCTGTAGGCCAGCACGTACATCGTGCGCCCGGCCATGCAGCCCTTGAACAGGCCGCGCAGCGTCTTGCGCATTTCGAACGGGTTGACCCAGTTGTTGGTCGGGCCGGCCGACTCCTTGGACAGCGAGCACACGAACGTGCGCTGTTCGACCCGCGCCACATCGGAGGCGTCGGAGCGAGCGTAGTAGCAACCCGGCCACGCCTGTTCGTCGAGCCTGGTGAGGGTGCCCGTCTCCACCATCTGCGCGCACAGGGCGTCGAACTCCTGCTGGGAGCCATCGACCCAGTGCACGGAGTCGGGCCCCGTCAGGTGACGCATCTTCTCGACCCAGCGGAGCAGGTGCGGGTTTGTCGCGAGGGGTACGGAGGGGTCCCGGTCGAGGGTCAGTGTCGCCATGCGACTTATGATCCTATAACCAATGCCCGGGTGAAGACCCCCAGCCTGCTCGAAAAATCCCTCTGTCGCGGTTCCGGTCCCGCACGCATCCCGCTTGTGGCTGTCGGCAGGGCAGGCCGCAGGGCGGCAGGGCAATTGCAGGGGGATCCTCCGGGAGGACTGCCATGAGAGCTGCCTTTCGTCTGCTCATGGGGCTTGCGTCTGGCGCCGTCGTCATCGCCGTGTTCATGAGCGTGACCATGGCCCAGCCTGCCGCGCCGCCGATCAGCAAGGGGTCGTACCAGGCGCTCGTGTCGCTGGAAGGCCAGCACAGTTACATCGTCTACTGCGCCGTCTGCCACGGCATGGACGGCAAGGGGGGAGGACCTGCGGTGCCTGCGCTCAAGGTACCCGTGCCCGACCTGACGACGATGGCCAGGCGCTACGGGAAGTACGACCAGCTCGCGGTGCAGCTGCTGATCAAGGGGACAGACAGGGTGCCAGCCGCGCACGGGTCGACGGACATGCCGATCTGGGGGCCCATCTTCCGGAGCGAGGATTCGCGCCAGACTGCCGAGTTGCGCGTGCACAATCTGGCCGCCTACATCGGTGAACTCCAGGTCAGGTGACGCGGGGCGTCTCTCCTGATGTGCGTCGTCCCGCGGCACTGACCTGCGGTGCTCGATGCGGCCCGCTACGGCAGCGCGACGTCGAGCGTCATGGCGTTGGCGAGGCGGACGAGTTCGTCCTGGGCTTTCCCGCGTTGCGCTGCGAGATCCTCGATCTCCTTGCGGAGCACGACGAGCCGGTCCTCCTGCGCGTTCAGTTGCGAGGCGTAGCGCGCGACCAGTTGCCGCTCCTCCGCGCTGGTCTTCAGGGCCTGCAGGTTCTCGCGCACGCGCGCCTGGTCCTTCTCGATACGTTCGATTTCAGCCTGGCGCTCGCGCACGGCGGCCTGCAGCCGCACGACCTCGGCGTTCTGCGCCATGATCGCGCGCAGTTGGGGTTCTGCCGCCACGTCGACCCCACGGCCCCTGAGGACCAGGGCCACCTGGTCGGCCGTGACGGAACTGACAGCCACGCGTGTCTCGACTTCCCGTGCCTCGTCGACCTTCAACGCTTGGGAGGCCCCTGGTGGGACGACGAGCCGGAAGCGGTACTGCGACGTGCCGGTTTCCACGGGCTCGGCTGTGCCGGGGACGAGCGTCCAGTCGTCGCGCTTCGGGTGCTCGATCACGAAGATGCGCGGGGCGGCGTCCTCGTTGCGCGCGGTGTAGGTCGCGGTTGCCCGCTCCTGCGTGGTCTGGATGAACGCCCCGCGAGCGATGCGGATGCGGCTCACGCGGCGCGGTCCACCGCCGGTGGTCGCCGTCACGCGTCCCGCGAGGTCCATCGCGTACGACACGAGCCGTCGTTCCCCGGGCTGGATTCGGCTCGAGCAGGCCCTCGCCGGCAAAGGCGCCGCCCTCGACGAGCGACACGCTGCCGGCGTCGAGCGTCAGCCCCGTGTCGTTGGTGAGCCACGCGGCCCGGCGGGGGCGTGGCGTGCCCATCGCGGGGTTCCACAACGACACGCGTTCGACGGTGACCGGCGCCTGGACGATTGGCACGAGCGCCGACTGGTTGCGGCGCACGGTGATTGGCTGCGTCAGCTTGTACTCGAACAGGTCGCCGAGGTCGGTGGCCTGTGCCGCCGCGGGCGCGTCGCGGAGTCGCGCCTCCACCTCGTTGGCAGTGACCCGCTCGGCCCTGCCGTACGCCGATGGAGCGGGTGGGGGAGGCGCTGCACTCGGCAGGCCGCCCACGACGCCACCGAGCGCGCCGCCGGGCACTCCGTCGGCCTCGGCAGGTGAGACGGCCTTGGCCATCGCCTCCATCGTCGCGTCGTGGGTCTGCGGCGTCAGCATCGCGGCCGTCGGCAGCGGCACCACCGGGCGTCGCGTGTACAGCGGCTGCGAGATCTGCTGGATGAAGGACTGCGGCGCGCCCGCGACGAGCGAGAGTTCCACGTCGGTCCAGTCCTCCCCGAGCGTGTTGTCCACGACGGCCCAGCCCTGCAGGAACGGCGGGCGTCCGGCCGCCGTCGGGATCACGAGCCTGTACGTCGACTTCCACACGGGCACCTCGCTCACGTAGCTGACGAACAGGTCGCGCGCGCCCGTCCCTCTCGTCGTGATGTGCAGCCGGCGGACGTCCTGCGCGCGTGCCGAGCCGACGAGGTCCAGGTACTGCGACAACTCGCCGCGCATGTCGGGCTCGGCGAGGCGCACGCCGACACCGGCACCGACCGCGAAGGTCCGCATCACGCCGGCATCGGTGACGACGGTGAGTTCGAGCACGGGCTCGGTCGTGTCGCCGACGGTGCGCTGGCGTTCCTGGACGCTCAGCACGCGACCGGCGACGGCCGCGCCCGCGCCCTGTACCTCGACGCGTGTGCCGCGCAGCGCGTGCAGCAGGCCGGTGGGGGACGTGTTCGCGCCGAGCGGAAGGCCGAGTGTTCGCAGCCGCTGCTCGAGCGGCGCCATCGAATTGAAGGTGATGCCCGTCACCTGGCCGTCGCCCAGGTCGGCGGTGGTGAGCGACTTCAGCACGTCGTCCAACTGGCCGCTGGTCAGGTCGATCGAGACCGCCTGGTCGCCGCGGATGCGTCCCACGTGCTCGAAGTACCCGACCCCGGTCTTGTAGAGGACGACGCGTCGCACCGGTAGCCTGGCGGCTTCAGGAGCCGGCGCCGTCGTCGGCTGGGCCGCGACACTCGGGCGCGGCGCGGTGGAGGGGGCCGGCTGCGAGGGGCCGGTGGGTGACTGCGCGAGCACCGGAGCGAGGGCGCCGAGCGCAATGCCGGCACTGATCAGTGAGGCACGAGTGGGCATGCTGTCATTAGTACCCCGGAACGGTTCTGCGGTGTGCGTCCGGGAGCCTGGTCGTGCGGGAGGGCCAGCATGGCGCAAGCCCTGCGTCCTTGTCTGTATACTCCCGGCCGTGACTCAGACTCCCGCCCCAGCCCCGCCTCGAGCACCCTGGCGCCAGGCCGATGTCGTCGTGCTCGGCGCGCTCCTCGGTGGCGCGGCCGTCGCGGCGGCCATCGCGTACCTGGCCAACGCCCCGAAGGTGCAGTCGCTCACGGGCCTGCTCGTGCTGCTGGCGATTGCCTTCGCATGGTCGTCCGATTGCGCCGCCATCGACCGCAAGACGGTCGCCTGGGGACTGGGGCTGCAGATCGTCATCGCGCTGATCGTGTTGCGCACGGCGCCGGGGCGCCAGGCGTTTGCCGCCGCGGGACGCGGCATCAACTGGCTGCTCGACTTCGGCAGCGTGGGTGCCGGCTTCGTGTTCGGCCCGCTCGGCAACAAGGAGGTCTGGCCGCGCATCATGACCAGCGCGCTCGGGCCCGAAGGCGCCCAGTACTCCGTGCTGTTCGCCTTCCAGGTGCTCCCCACCATCATCTTCATCGCCTCGCTGTTCGCGATCCTCTACTACCTCGGCGTGATGCAGATCGTGGTGCGGGCCTTCGCACTCGGCATGCGCTGGGTGATGAAGGCCAGCGGCGCCGAGACGCTCAACGTCGCGGCGAGCATCTTCATGGGGCAGACCGAGGCGCCGCTCACCATCCGGCCGTTCCTCGCGAAGATGACGCAGTCCGAGCTCATGACCGTGATGACCTCGGGCATGGCCCACATCTCGGGCGGCATCATGGCCGCCTACGTCCTGTTCGGCATCGAGGCGCAGCACCTGCTCACGGCCGTCATCATGACGGCGCCCGGCACCCTGATGATGGCCAAGATGTTCGTCCCGGAGACCGAGGTGCCCGAGACGATGGGGACCGTCGCGCTGCGGCACGAGAAGACCGACGTCAACATCATCGATGCCGCGGGCCGTGGGACCTCCGAGGGGCTGATGCTCGCGCTCAACGTCGGCGCGATGCTCATCTCGTTCCTCGCCCTGATCGCGCTGTTCAACGCCATCCTCGGCCTCGTGGGCCTCAGCCTGCAGCAGATCTTCGGGTGGGTGTTCGCGCCGATCGCCTGGAGCATGGGCGTGCCGTGGCAGGACGCACCGGTCATCGGCAACCTCCTCGGCACCCGGATGGTGCTCAACGAGTTCGTCGCCTACTCGCAGCTCGGCCCGATGAAGGAGACGCTCGATCCGCGATCGTTCACGATCGCCACGTTCGCGCTCTGCGGCTTCGCCAACTTCGCGTCCATCGGCATGCAGGTCGGCGGGATCGGCGCGCTCGTGCCCAGCCGCCGCAGCGATCTGGCGCGCCTCGGGTTCCGCGCGATGATGGCCGGCACCCTGGCCAACTTCGTCACCGCGACGATTGCGGGATTCCTGCTGTAGAACGCCATTCAGGTAGGGCGGGGTGTTCCACCCCGCCGTGGACCGCCAACGGCGCGGTCGGCCACCTTCGCGCCACGCGCTTCGGCGCCCAGGGACACCGCGCCCTACCTCGGTGGTGAGGTCGACCACACACGCTCCTGCATGCCGCGCGTGCGCTGTTCGGGGGGTGCCAGCGGCGGCAGGCCGTTCTCGGGGCGGTCGAGGTAGAAGTACGCCGTCGCCGACACGTCGTCGGACCGGTAGTAGTTCACGCCGCCTTGCGGGTGGGCCGGATCGGCGAAGGCCGGCAGGCCCTGCGCGTCGAGCAGCAGGTGGATGTCTGGCGGCGTCTTCCGGATGTCCAGGACGTTCTCGCCCTTCAGGTCGAGCACGAGCACCGGCACCGCGGGCACGCCGGCCGCCTGCATCTCGCGGACCTTCGCGCTCGGCGCGTTGCCCATCTGCTGAATCGTGACGCGGCAGTCCTGGTGGAAGAAGACCGGGTCGTCGAGGTGATACCGGTAGAACGCGTAGACATCGCGGGACGTGTCGGACACGAGCGAGCCGAAGTAGCGCCCGTGGTATTGCCCCTGGCCCCATCCTGTCCCGATGTAGTCCTCGGTGCCGGTACCGACCAGCGTCGCCCGCGCGGTGTCGCCGTCCAGAAAGACCTTCACTTCGCCTTCGCCGAACCACGTGCCGCGGTATGCCTCGTGTCCGCCGATCACGCCGATGTTGGCGCCGAGGTAGCGTCCCCGCCCGCGCACGCGAGGCAGCACCTCGAAGTCCACACCGGGTTCGGTCCGCACGTCGCGGCGCCACGTGGCGTGGAAGTAGAGGACGTCTGGCGCGTGCGCCTGCACGAGGCTGTAGTTGATGTCGTACCAGACCAGGGCGTACGACGGGGCCTCGTTGACGAGGCGGATGCGCGCCGCGCTGCGGAACGGCATGGGCACGGTCATGTTGAAGGAGCGGCCCTCCGGGTTCTGGAAGAGCGCGCTTTCAAACGGCACGGCCAAGCCGAGGCCCACGCCGAAGAAGTCGCCGATGGGCGCCTGCACTGCCGGCGTCGGCGCCCCGTCCCAGTACATCTCCAGTCGCACCAGGCGTCGCTGCTCGGCGTTGCGGGGGATGGTCCCGCTGATCCAGATGCGGTGCACGATCCCGGCGCCCGCGATCTGCGCCAGATCCGCGCTTTCGCCCGGCGCGATCACGATGAAGGCCGCCCCTTTGGCGCCCCGGTTGACCGTGCCCCCGGCACCACGTGCCCCTGTCGGGTTTTCAGGGCTGATCCACCGTGTCTGCACGTCCTGCATCCGGTAGAGGCTGTCGGCGGTCGACTGGGCAAGGGCCGGCGACGCGGCGAGGACGCATGTCAAGCCAACAAGGGCATGTGCGCGCATGGACGGGAGTGTACCTGCCTCCATCGCCTCGCCTGGCAGGGCGCGGTCTCCGACCGCGCCGTCTGCGTCGACCGCGCCGTGGTCGACGGCGGCGTGGGTCCGCCGCCCTACCTGGACTGGTCGGTCAGGCGCAGTTCGAGGCGAGCGAGCGCGAGCGTGAAGCGCGAGCCGGTGTCGTCGCCGTCCACACTGATCCAGACCGCGGCGGACTCGATGGCCGCGTCGAGGTCGACATCCACGATGAAGCGGCCCGTCGTGTCTGGCGCCGTGACGATCCGCTCGGTGATCAGGGCGCTGGCGGGATGCTGCCGCGACTGGCCGACCTGCGATGGCGACAGGGCCACGTTGAAGAAGCGGATACCGGCCACGCCCGAATCCGGCGGTGCCAGCGCGAACAGCCGTCGGACCCACGCGGGAGCCATGGCGCGCTCCAGCCAGCCGGCCCGCCGCGGGCCCACCTCGACGAGGCCGACACGCAGGGCATAGTCGTCGGCGCCGCGCTGGCCCTGGCTCTTCGGGTCGGTGCGCATCTGCCCGGTAACCCGACCTTCCGCTCGCAGGCCCCGCACCCACCGCGGCGAGTCGAGCGGGTACACGATGGGCGCAGCCGACGCGTTCACCTCGACGCGCATCCCATCCGCCCCGAACGCCACCGCGTGCGGCGCGATGCCGCGGTAGCGCAGGACTTCCCACCCGGTGTTGGTGGTCAGCGGAATCACGAGCAGCAGGGCGAGGGGCCACAGCATGGTGTCACGACTACGACGCCGCGAGGCACGCCCGGGACTCACTTCCGACCCTACTTCCGCCTACGTTCCTGACTCCTGACTCCATGGACGGCCGGGACGGCCGTCCCTCCCTAACTCCCGACTCCCGACTCCTGCTCCTGACTCCATGGACGGCCGGACAGCCGTCCCTCCCTAGCCCGACTCCCGACTCCTGACTCCATGGACGGCCGGGACGGCCGTCCCTCCCTAACTCCCGACTCCCGACTCCCGACTCCCGAGTTTCGTGAGAGAGTTCCCTCCATGGCGGAGCAGGCGAAGGGGACGCGGCGCAGCGCCGCGTGGTTCTCGGGCATCGACAAGAACACCTTCATCCATCGCAGCTGGATGAAGAATCAGGGCCATCCGGACCACGTCTTCGACGGCCGTCCGATCATCGGGATCTGCAACACCTGGTCGGAGCTGACGCCCTGCAACGCGCATCTGCGGGACCTGGCCGAGCACGTCAAGCACGGCGTCTACGAGGCCGGCGGCTTCCCGCTCGAGTTCCCGGTCATGTCGCTTGGCGAGACGCAGTTGCGCCCCACGGCGATGCTGTTCCGCAACCTGGTGAGCATGGACGTCGAGGAGTCCATCCGTGGCAATCCCATCGACGGCGTCGTGCTCCTCGTCGGCTGTGACAAGACCACGCCGGCCTGCGTGATGGGCGCCGCGAGCGTGGACCTGCCGACCATCGTCGT
Organism: uncultured Acidobacteriota bacterium; assembly: GCA_963715265.1. Classification (GTDB taxonomy): domain Bacteria; phylum Acidobacteriota; class Vicinamibacteria; order Vicinamibacterales; family Vicinamibacteraceae; genus Luteitalea. The sequence continues at coordinate 122,272 of CAVQRQ010000001.1, read as the reverse complement.
GTCTGGCGGGCCGATGCTCAACGGCAAGTTTCGCGGGCAGGACATCGGCTCGGGCACGCACGTCTGGAAGTTCAGCGAGGAGGTCCGCTGCGGCCAGATGTCGCCCGACGACTTCCGCGACGCCGAGGCGGGCATGAGCCGGTCCGCGGGCCACTGCATGACGATGGGGACGGCGTCCACGATGGCGTGCTTGGTCGAGGCCCTCGGGATCGCCCTTCCCACCAACGCCGCCATTCCCGCCGTCGACGCGCGCCGGCGCCGTCTGGCCCACCTCGCCGGCAACCGCATCGTCGCCATGGTCGACGAGGACTTGCGGCCCTCGCAGATCCTGACGCGCGAGGCTTTCGAGAATGCCGTACGGGCCGTCAACGCCGTGGGTGGTTCCACCAACGCCGTCATCCACCTGCTGGCCATCGCGGGACGCATCGGCGTGCCATTCACCCTGGACGACTGGGATCGGCTCGGCCGTGACGTGTCGTGCCTCGTGGACCTGATGCCGTCGGGGCGTTTCCTGATGGAGGACTTCTACTACGCCGGCGGACTGCCCGCGGTGCTGCGGGAACTGGGCGACCTCGTCCACCGTGACGCGCTCACCGTGACGGGCCGGACGATCGGCGAGCTCATCGCCGACGCGCCGTGCTTCGATCGCGACGTCATCCGCCCCCGCGAGCAGCCCGTGGTGCCAGACAGCGGCATCGCGGTGCTCAGGGGCAACCTCGCGCCAGACGGCGCCATCATCAAGCCAGCGGCGGCCAGTCCGCACCTGCTGCGGCACACGGGGCGCGCCGTGGTCTTCGAGGACGTCGAGGACCTGCAGGCCCGGATCGACGACGAGGCGCTCGACGTGGATGCCTCCAGCGTACTCGTCCTGAAGCACTGCGGACCGAAGGGGTATCCGGGCATGCCGGAAGTGGGGAACATGCCCCTGCCGCCGAAGATCCTGCGGCAGGGCGTGACCGACATGGTGCGGATCTCCGACGCGCGCATGTCCGGCACCGCGTACGGCACGGTGGTGCTGCACGTCGCTCCCGAGGCCGCGGTTGGCGGGCCGCTCGCCCTCGTCAAGACCGGCGACCTCATCGAACTCGACGTGCCCGCGCGTCGGCTCTCGCTGCTGGTCGACGAAGACGAGCTCGCGCGACGCCGAGCTGACTGGCAGGCCCCCCCTCCGATCACCGGGCGGGGGTACGTGAAGCTGTACGTCGATCACGTCACGCAGGCCAACGAGGGCGCCGATCTCGACTTCCTCAAGGGCGGCAGCGGGTCGGCGGTGCCAAGGCACTCCCACTAGGACAGCGGGCAGGGCCGCGTATAGGTAGGGCCGGTTGTCCCAACCCGGCCCTGCAGCAGGTGAGTGAGGCGTGTGGAGTCAGAACGCCATGCACCATTTCTGTCGGCGGCTGATCTCGATCGCCGGAACGATCGCTGTCTGCCTCGCAACGATGTGCGAAGCACGCACGGCAGACACGGACGACCAGCGATGGCAGCGTCTCGCCGCCGCTGCGAAGCTCTGGGCCGAGATCGAGTACTTCCACCCCTGGCTGAGCTATCGCGACGACATCGATTGGGACGCCGCGTTTGTCTCGGCCGCGCCCGAGATCGTGATCTCCGTTGTCCCGGACGATCGCCGGTATTCGGGCTGGACGCGACGAAGTCCTGGAGCGGGCGATCAGGTACGTGCAAACAGGGAAGTAGAGAGCGGACACGGCACCAGAGTTCCTCATGCTGCTGGCGGCCGCGCGGGGCTGCTCGTGGAGTTGCAGGTAGCGATGCAGGGGCGTTGGCCGGGTGGTTGCGATACCATCGCGCGATGCACCAACCTGCGGCAGGACCCGCCTCGGCTCCGGGGGCGGATGAGACCCTGAAGGACGTCCCGGCAGGCTGCCTGCCGCCCATGTCCGTCAGGGACATGCCCGAGCCGCTGCCGCTGACGAAGATCCTCGGCCCCAGCGTGATCCTCGCGGGCCTCGGCGTCGGCTCCGGCGAGTACATCATCTGGCCCTTCATCACCGCCGCCGTCGGTCCCGCCTTCCTGTGGGCGGCGGTGCTGAGCGTCACCTTCCAGTACTTCATCAACATGGAGATCGAGCGCTACACGCTGGTCACCGGCGAGACGGCGATTGCCGGCTTCGTGCGGCGCTGGCGGCACTGGGGCTGGATCTTCTGCCTGTTCACGCTGGTGCCGAACATGTGGCCCGGATGGGCCACCGGCGGCGTGACGGCGTTGACGTTCCTCATGGGTGGCGGAGACGTCGGCTACATCACTGTCGGCGTGATGATCGCCATCGGGTTCGCGCTCACGCTGTCGCCGGTGGTCTACAAGACGCTCGAGCGCGCCCAGTTCTTCAAGGTCGGGCTGACGATCGTCTTCCTCGTCGTCGCGATCGTCGCGGCCATCTCGCCGGCAGCGTGGGCCGATCTGCCCCAGGCCCTCAGCAACGTCGGCAGGCTCCCGGATTCCACGGCCATTCCCATCACGCTGCTCCTGAGCGCGCTCGTCTTCGCCGGCGCCGGGGGCGTGAACAACCTGGCGCAGAGCAACTGGATCCGCGACAAGGGCTTCGGGATGGGCGCGTACATCCCGCGCATCGTCTCGCCGATCACCGGCGAGGACGTCGCCGTGCCGAGCACCGGCGTGATGATGCGAACCGACGCGCCCAATCTCGCAAGATTCCGCGTCTGGTGGCGTCGCGCCAACACGGAGCAACTGGTCAGCTTCTGGTTCATCTGCATCTTCTCGATCGTCACGTTCTCCATGCTGGCGTATTCGACGATCGGCGGACAGTCCATCGCCGCCCAGGCCAACCTCGGGTTCATCAAGGCCGAAGGCGAGGCCCTGCAGCGGGTGGTCGCACCCTGGTTCGGTAAGCTGTTCTGGACGTTTGGCGCGATGTCGCTGGTGCTCGTCTCGCTCGGCACCGTGGACTACATCGCGCGCATCGTCGCAGACATCCTGCGCACGGTGTATCTGCAGGGGCACGAGTACTGGACCGAGAGCCGGCTCTACTTCATCGCCGTGTGGGCTGGCGTCGCCTCGGGGTCGGTGATTCTGCTGAGCGGCCTGCAGCAGCCGCTCGTGCTGCTGATGACGGCGGCGTGCCTCAACGGGCTGGTGATGGTCGTCTACGGCGTGCTGCTGATTCGGCTGAATCTGCGGGGCCTGCCCAAGCCGCTGCGGATTGGCGGGATGCGCCTGGTGATGCTGATCCTCGCGACGGCGTTCTACGGGTTCTTCGGGGGGTGGCTGGTCATCGCCCAGGTGCGCGCGTTCTTCGGCTGACGAGGGGCGCTCGACGAGGGTAGGTCGGGGTAGAGTTCGCTGTCGTCGGGCACGGCAAGTGGGCCCTGTACCCGAACGATGGCCAGGTCCCCAGCCTGACGCGACACCCTCCGCGTCAGCAGGTCCACGCAAGCGGCGTGTCGCTCGCCAATCGGCGACATTTCGACAACCTCCCCGTCGACCAGCTCCAGCCGCTCGTCAGCCCGGAACACGCCGACATCGGCGAGGCGGCCGAACTCTGCCACGGTGAACCGGCGCCGCTCGACAGTGGCACTCATCGGCAGATTCCCGCGCTCCGCATTTCGAGGGGATTGTACGACACGCAGCGTCGCTGGCCCGAGTGCTAGCGCCCCAGGGTCTTCAGGGCGCGTCTGGCCCGCGCCACGCCGGCCCGGTCGCCCCCGCGCGCGGAGAACGCGGCTGCCGCGTGGAACTCGCGGCGGGCGCGGGCCGTGTCGCCGGCTGAGAGTGCGAGATCGCCCAGTTGGCAATGGATGCGGCCGCGGACCCAGTCCCTTGGGCGTGAGGCCAGCCCCTGGCGGAGGAATGCCTCGGCCTCCGTCCGTCGCCCGAGGGCGGCGAGCGCGCTGCCCCTGTGCGCCAACCACAGTGCTGCCTCACCCGTGACCATCGGGGCAGTGTCCGAGGGATGCGTCGTCATGCCCTGCGCCAATACAGCCTCGGCCTCTTCCGGACGATCCGCGGCCATCAGCGCGGCGCCTTCGTTGAGCCAGAGCAGGCGATTGCGCGGATGGCGGCACCGAAGCGCGCCCAGCCGCTCGGCGGCCTCGGTGTAGCGGCCCTCGCGGGTCTCGATGACGACGAGCAGGAGCTGGGCGTCCACCTCGGTGGCCGCGCCCGGAGTAGCCGCCTCGTGCAGCAACTGCATGGCCCGTCGCCGGTCTCCCGTGAGTCCTTGAAGCCTGACGAGCGCTCGCACCGGCCAGGACAGCGTCGAGACCGTGTACTCCGACATTCCGAGGAGCAGCGCGGTTTCGCGCAGTCTCGGATCGCGCGCCCGCGCCCGCTCCATGGCCTTGACAGCCTGTCGTCCCTGATTGAGGGCGGCGAGCGTGCGCCCCTCCACCGTTCCGCGATACAAGGACTCCAGGGCGGCCGTGGCTCCGACCTGATACTGCGCCTCACCGTCGTCGCGGCGAGTCAGTTGCGCGTCGGCGAGTACCCGTGCCCTGCCGATGGCCTGGTGATACCGCGCGGTCAGGGCTGGGGGCGGCACCGGCCGGACGACGTCGTCCTTCGGCACGGCCCCGGTGAAGGCTTCGAAGGTGGCGACGCCTTGTCCAAACAGGATCTCGACCCAGGTGATCGCGGCCATCGCGCGATGCGGCGAGGGGTCGCTCGGGTCGGCAGCGGCGGCCTCGGCCAGCACGGCGTGCGCGGCCTCGAACTGGAGGTCGTACGCCAGGGTGAACCCATCGCTGGTGCGGTCCCGCGACGCGGGCGATGCTGGCACCCGCGCCACGCTCAGCACCACCAACCCGGCGGCGACGGCCGTCAGGGCTGCCACTGTGGCGCTGGCTGGCCGCGAGTGCATCGACATTCCCTCCACCACACGCACGCGAAATGCGTGCCACCGCGCGCGGTCTGCGTGTCGGACGACGCCGCGCCCTGGAGGTGCGGAAAATCACCCGTGGCCCGACGACATTTCGCCAGAGCCCCGGCTACGCAGGCAGCACGTATGGCGTGCGCTGCGGGCGCGACAGCAGCGCGTTGGCCTCGTCGTCATTGCGGAACCGCTCGCGGGCGGGGTCCCACTGCAGGCGCCGCGGGAGCTTCATGGCGATGTGGTGCAGCAGGCACGCCGTACAGGCCCGGTGTGCGACCTCGACAGGCGCGAGAGGCTGCTGGCGGGAGCGGATGCACTCGAGCCAGTTGCCGTGGTGGTCGGTGCTGACGTGGAGGTGCACGCCGTCGGGACCAATCGTCGATTCGAGGATGCGCGGGTCGCTGGCAGCCAGGGCCTGCGCGTCCTTGAGCCGAGCCGTCGGGTCGCTCGACGTCACGGTCTCGTTGCCGCGCGAGACGAAGATCCACCCCTCCGTGCCCTCGAAGCGGATGCCGTTGGGGAAGTCGCCGCTGACGATCATGTGCGTGCCGTCGGCGTACCGGGCCTCCGTCCGGAACGGTCCGTGGACGTTCCACAGGCCGCTCTTCGGGAACTCCGCCGTGCCCCACACCTCGACAGGGCCCGTGTACTCGGCGCCCATGCCCCAGTGCGCGTGTCGATGTGGTGGGCGCCCCACCCCGTGATCATGCCCGGCGCCGAACTGCTCGCAGCGCAGCCAGCCAGGCCTGTCGTACCCGACCTGCGGATGGACCCGCTTCTCCGTGTAGTACACGCGCGGCGTGGAGCCGAGCCACATGTCGTAGTTGAAGTGCGGAGGCACCGGCATCTCGGGCTCGTCGGGACCACCCGGATCGCCAGGGAGCCCGACCTGCACTGTCTTCACCTGCCCGATGCGGCCGTTGCGCACGAGTTCGCACGCGCGCCGGAACTGCACCTGCCGAGCGCTGCTGGCTGCCTATCTGGAACACGACACCCGAGCGGTGGACCGCGTCACTCAGGGCTCGCCCTTCCGCGATCGTGAGTGAGGCCGGCTTCTGGAGGTAGATGTCCTTGCCGGCCTGCGCGGCGGCGATGGCGATGGCGGCGTGCCAGTGGTCGGGCGTGCTGATGACCACCGCGTCGATGTCGCGATTGGCAAGCAGTTCGCGATAGTCGGCGTACGTCGTCACGCCGTCGTAGGCCTTCCCGCTCGTCTTCGTGTAGTGGCCGTTGACCAGGCTCTTCGCTTCCCCGAGGCGCCTGCCGTCCAGGTCGCACACCGACACGATGCGGGCCTGCGGATGCTTCCAGATGCCGGGCATGTCGTGGCCGCGGGAGATGCGGCCCACGCCGATCGCGCCGATGGTGATTTGCCGGCTCGGGGCGTGGGCGCCGAGCACCGACGCCGGGACGATGCTCGGGAACCCCACTGCCGCCTTCGCCCCGAGCACGTCGGCGCCCAGGGGAACCGTGGCGGCCGCCGCGGCGGTCTTCAGGAACCGGCGCCGTTCGCGCTGGCGTTGTGTCGTCGTCATCATCATCGCATCCGTCGACAGGGAGGCCTCGGTCGGAGATTGCCGAGCACGTGGTCCATGGTGCCGGCGCCATCAGCAGGCACGAATCCGGGATTCGTAGCCGCGGGACTTGTCCCGCGGGCAGCGCGCTTGTCCCGCGGGCAGCGCGCCGGACAAGTCCGGCGCCTACGAAATGCAGACAGAGTCCGGTGGCGACGCGACCGGCGGCGACGCGACCGGCGGCTACCGCCCGACCGGCGACTACGCGAGCCGAGGCGACTGCGCCTTGCTCTGCGCCTCGAGCACCAGCTGCATCGCAAGGAAGCAGTGCGCCTGCGACATCGCCGTCTCCGTGCGATCGAGCACGTCGCTGACGATCTGTCGCCCGAATGGCAACTCGACGCCCGCCGTGTCGATGTACTTCGTTTCCTTCTGGTCCGACAGGAAGAGGTGACTCGGTCCCGGACGTCCTGCGATGTCGACGTTCTTGCGGATCTCGATGAACCCGTCGGTGCCCATGATCGTCAGGCGGCCGTCACCCCACGTGGGCAGGCCGTCTGGCGTGAACCAGTCCACGCGGATGTACCCGCTGCCGCCGTTGCCCCGCATCATCATGTCGCCGAAGTCCTGGAACTTCGGGTGCTGAGGCGTGTGGACGTTGCCCGCCAGCGCGGCGACCACCTCGGCCTTCGTCGAGCCGGTGAAGAACAGGAACTGGTCGGCCTGGTGCGATGCGATGTCCACCAGGATCCCGCCATAGCGCGCCACGTCGAAGAACCACTCGGGCCGCCCCTTGAAGCCGGCGCGATGCGGTCCGAGGCCGATCGTCTGGATCACCGTGCCGATCGCACCGGCCTTCACGAGTTCGCCGGCCTTGACCGTGGCCCTGTTCTCGAAGCGCTCGCTGTAGACGATCGAGTAGATGCGCTTCGTCTCGGCCTGCACCGTGCGGACCTCGGCGAGCTGGGCGAGCGAGGTGATGCCCGGCTTGTCGGCGATGAAGTCCTTGCCGGCCTTCATGACCCGAATGCCGAGGGGTGCACGCTCGTCCGGGATGGACGCGCTCAGCACCACCGTGACGGCCGCGTCGTCGAGCACCTCGTTCTCGGTTCGCGCGACCCTGGCTTGCGGGAAGCGCTTGCGGAACTGCTCGACGAGTGCCGGCTCCTTTGCATACACCCAGGCGACTTCGCCGCCACCGCGCATGACCGCATCGGTCATGCCGGTGATGTGCCCATGGTTGAGGCCGATGACGCCGAACTTCAGTCGGGGAGGTCCTTCCCATCTCGGCTGCGCGACCTGCCGTTCGACAGTGGCGGCTCCCGCCATTGTCGGCGTCGGCGTCTGGGCGGCGAGCGAAGCCGGTGCCATCGAGCAGGCCGCCATCGACGCGGACACACCGCGGAGGAATGCGCGGCGATCGACAGAGGACGCGTCGGCGCCGGCCTGGCGCGTGGGCGATTGGGGTTCTGACACGTGCGACTCCGGGATGGGCAGGACTTGTCGTCAGGTGGCGATGATCGGAATCATACTGCGCGCCGCGCGGCAGCGGCGTCGGTGATAATCGGCGCATGCCAGCGCCCGTCTCCGTCCTCCTCTTCGATCTCGGCGGCGTCCTGATCGACGTCGCGGGCGTCGAGGGCCTCGCGCCCTTGCTGCCGGCACCCATCGAGGCCGAAGCGCTGCAGGCACGGTGGCAGGCGTGCCAGAGCGTGCTGGACTACGGCACCGGCCTGCTCACCACCGACGAGTTCGTCGCGCGCTTCATCCACGAATGGCACCTGCCGGTGACGGCACCGGCCTTTCTCGACGCCTGGCAGGCCTCGGTGCGGGGCTGGTTGCCCGGAGCGGCGTCGCTGCTCGACGAGCTCAGGCCGCGCTTCCGGCTGGCCGCCCTCAGCAACTCGAACGCGGCACATTGGGACCGACTGGCCGCGCTGGGCGTCCTCGACGCCTTCGACCTGGCGGTGGGATCCCACCAGCTCGGGCTGCGGAAGCCGACGCCGGCGATCTTCGACGAGACGCTGGCGCGCCTCGGCGCCCCGGCATCGACGGTGCTGTTCTTCGACGACAGCCAGGCCAACGTGGAGGCCGCGCGCGCGCGCGGCATGCAGGCGGCGCACGTCGATGGCCCCGCCGCGGTCCGGCGGCACCTTGCAGGAAGGCAGGAAAGCAGGAGGTGAGGGCTGGCTCTCCGACCTGTCCGCCGAAGCCTCGGCGGAGCTGGAGCCCGGCCTCTTGGGGATACAGTCGCGCTATGCCTCGCCCGTTCGGAGCCGTTGCCACCATCGTCCTCGTGCTGACCGCAGCCGCTCCCGCGGTCGCCCAATCGCTGGTTGTGTGCGGCTGGGACGAGGTGTTCGTGCTCGACGTCTCGACCGCGACGCCTCACAAGACGTGGTCCTGGAGGGCGGCTGACCGTCCGGAACTGCCCGACGCCGTGCGCACGAAGTTCCGCACCACCGACGAGTGCAAGCCGGTGGCCGGCAACCGCATCCTCGTCACGGCGTCGAGTGACGGCGCCGCCCTCGTCGATCGCGCGACGGGCACGACCCTGTGGTGGGGCGAGTGCGGCAATGCGCACTCAGCGGAGCTGCTGCCGGGCGACCGCGTCGTCCTCGCGTGCAGCGTGCGCGAGAAGACCGGCAACAAGCTGGCCGTCTTCGATGCCCGTGAGTCGGGGCGCCTCCTGTTCGAAACCGAGCTGTACTCGGGGCATGGCGTCGTGTGGGACGCCGTGCGGTCGCGGCTGTGGGCACTTGGCGAGAAGGAACTGCGCACGTACAGGCTGAAGGACTGGGCCGGCGCGCGGCCCGCGCTCGAACTGGACGCGTCGTTTCCGCTGCCTGACGTCGGCGGGCACGAACTGTCGGCTGTGCCGGGGTCGTCACACCTGATCGTGAGTACTCACGCGGGAGTGTGGCGCTTCGACCGCGACACGAAGCAGTTCTCACCCGACCCTGATCTGCGCGACCTCCACGACGTGAAGAGCGCGGTCGTCCACCCGACATCTGGTCGCGTGGCGTACACGCAGGCCGAGCCACCGAACTGGTGGACCAGCCGCATCCGCTTCCGGCACTCCGACGGCGAGATCGTGCTCGAGGGCGAGCGCCTGTACAAGGTGCGCTGGGCGGAACGGTAGCAACACAGGAACGCAGGGCAGGATTCAGGGGGCCGTTCCTGCCTCCTGCCACGCGATCGAGCCGGGCAGAGAGTCGGCTATCGGCAGATACCCCTATTTCGCTCGGGTGATGAACTTGACCCCCGGGATGCCCTGGAGGTCCGCATCCTGCGTCCACAGTGTCGCGCCGTGGGCCCGGGCGCTGGCGAGCATGACGCTGTCGGCCATGGGCAGGCGGAGATCGACCGAGAGGCGAGCCGCCCGCAGCGCGAGCGCGGACGACAACTCGACGACCGTCCCCTGCTGCATCACCGCCGCGACCTGCAAGGCGTCGCCCTCGCCTCGCTGCTGGAGCACCCGCTTGAACACCTCGTACACGCTCAGGGTCGGCACGACCAGTTCGCGCGTGGTTTCGATTGGCTTGGCGAAGAAGCCGGCATTGGGTCCACCGGCGAAATACTCGAGCCAGCCAGAGGAATCCACCACGTTCACACGCGGTCTCCCTCGCGCGGCACCGTCGTGTCCAGTCCCTCGAACTTGCCGCGCAGGCTTCTGGCGGTGCGCACCGGTACGAGTTCGATGCGGTCTTCGTAGGCGATGGCCTGCACCTGCTGGCCAGCCTTCAGCTTCAGCCGATCGCGGATCGCCTTCGGAATGACGACCTGGAACTTGGGCGAAATGGTGACGGTTTCCATATCGATAGCACCATGGTACGTCAACAGTGCCATCGATCAGTGCTTCAGGTGTCCTCAGTCCAGCTTCACGAACGCCAGCGCGTTGTTGGCGTTCATCGGGATCACCAGCTGGTTGGCACCCGCGTCGTAGCACATCGACGCGGCGTTGGGGATGTTGGTCGCGATCAGCTCTGCAGGCTGCCCCGGACGCATGCGCGACACGCCGCCCTGCATCACGCTGCTCACGTACCTGGTGCCGTCGCGCAGGATCACGATGCCGTCGTTGCCGGCCTGCGCGGCCTGCTCGGTGCGCAGCAACGTGCCGTCGGGCGACAGCGTGAGCACGTCGGGCGTCAGCATGTTCACCACGACGAGGTTGCCCTGCGCATCGATCGCAATGCCGTTGGGGCGCTTCAGCGGGGCCCCCTGCACGACGAGGCTGGCCTCGCCTTGCTGCGGGATGCGCCATACCTGCCACGTGGCGGCGTCGGCCTCCGTCGTCCCTCCGGTCACCGTCCCGTAGACGGTCCCGTCCTCGGCGACGGCGATGTCGTTGAACCACTCCACGGCGGGCACGCGCGTCTCTCCCGCCGGCACGCCCGTGGCCATGTCGAACCGCCGGATGACGGCGACGCCCCTGTCGGTGGGGCTCGTGCTGCCGTCGCGATCGGCGAGGTACAGCGTGCCCCTGGCGATGTCGCTCCCGTACGGCTCGTTGAGCACGAGCGGTGGCGTGAGGGCCGCGCGCGGCGCCCGGCGTTCTGCACGCCGATCCACCGCGCCGTGTGCACCGACCCGTCGTGGTTGAGCAGCGAGACCCACGCGTTGTTGGTCTGCACGGTCTGCGGCACGCCTCGATTGGGTACGACGATGAGGTTGCGCACCGGGTCGTACGAGCAACTCTCGGCCGAGTAGATCGCGCCGTAGACCTTGACGTTCGGCGACATGGCGGCGAACCGACCGTCCGCGGCCGGCTCGATGGGCAGGCCGAGCGCGTTGCCGACGACGTACCGCTGTGACGCCTGACGCGCGAGCAGCGCTCCAGCCCCGAGACCTGTCACCAGCGCGGCCGCGCCGGTGAGCACGAGCATTCTCTTCATCCATCCTCCTCGAAGAAGTGATGGTACCCGTTCCTCCTCCCATCGATGAGGGAGGGACGGCCGTCCCGGCCGTCCATGACCGGGCCCTGCGTCGGTGGACGCGGACGGCCGGGGCCGGCCGTCGATGACCGGGCCCCTGCGTCTGTGGACGCGGACGGCCGGGGCCGGCCGTCGATGACCGGGCCCTGCGTCTGTGGACGCGGACGGCCGTCCCTCCCTGACAGACGTTGAACTCACCCCCCCTTGACCGCGCGGACGCGCCCAGCGTAGTGTGCGCCCAGACACACAATCCCGGCTGCCGAGCTGACAGGCCCGTGGGGGGCGGTCCGCGCGACGGCCCTTCGTCTCCGCCGGTGCACCGCGGAGGCGACAGACGGCGGCGGCGCGGCGATGTCGCTCCGCCGTTCTCCTCCCGGTGCACGTGCAGGAGCTGCCATGACGACCCTCGTGCGACACATGCTCGCCGGCAAGTCCGACGTGCATGTGGTCAACCCCGACGACACCGTCCTCGACGCGCTGCGTCTCATGGCCGACCGCAACATCGGCGCCGTGCTGGTGCAGTCGGACGGGGCGCTTGTCGGCATCATGTCGGAGCGTGACTACGCGCGGAAGATGGTCCTGCACGGCAAGTCGTCGCGCGACACGGCGGTGCGCGAGGTCATGACCAGCGCGGTGGTCAGCGTGAGTCCGGAGTGGACCTGCGACCAGTGCATGGCGCTGATGACCGAGAAGAAGATCCGCCACCTGCCCGTCGTCGAGGGCGGACAGCTGATCGGGGTGATCTCGATCGGTGATGTCGTGCGCGCCGTCGTCGACCTGCAGCAGTCGACGATCAGCTCGCTGAAGAACTACATCATGAGCGCCGGCTGACGGCCGCTCCAGGCGGGCGGGCCTGCCCTCGAGGGGGCGTGGGCGTGGCGACCGGCGTGCTGCGGCCCGGGTGTTCTCGTGCCAGAATGCGCACCGACACTTCCCCCGCATCGGACCCTGAGCGCCGCGGCGTGCACCTCTCGTCTCGCCGCGACGTCGAAGGGCAGGAGTCGAGCCCGTGATCGTCCGCTGGTCGTCGCCACTCACCCTCGCTGCCGCCTGCCTGTTCGGAGCCGCCGCAGCCGCGCTGCTTTCGTCGTCCCTCAGGGCGCCCCTTCTCGCGCAGGCGCCAGCCGCGCAGGGGCGCGCTAAGGCCGCGGCCGACATCGTCGTGGAGCCACGTGCGCCCGCGTCGGTCAAGGAGGGGGCCACGTGGGTGCCTCCGCTGCCGACGATGGACCAGGTGGCCCCGCCCGCCGGCTGGAAGCCGAGCGGGGAAGAGCAGCCGCCGATGCCGTACACGTTGCTGCGGTTGCCGCGCACCAACGTCTGGCGCGCGAAGTACCCGGCCATCGACTTCCATGTGCACGCCCGCGGCCTGACTTCCAAGGCTGCCTACGACGAGCTCATCGCGCTGATGGACGACATCGGCATGGGCGCCATCGTCAACCTCAACGGGGGCACCGGCAAGGACCTCGACACCGTGCTGGCGGCCGGCGCGCCCTACAAGGACCGCGTGGCCAACTTCATCACCTTCAGCGCCGAGGGCATCAACGAGCCCGGCTGGTCCGAGCGGTTCGCGGCGGAGATGGAGCGTGCCTTCAAGGCTGGCGCGATGGGCATGAAGGTGTCCAAGCAGCTCGGTCAGGGCGCGAAGAACCCCGACGGCACCTTCATCCAGGCCGACGATCCGCGGCTCGACCCCGTCTGGGCGATGGCGGCGAAGTACGACAAGCCCGTGATGATTCACACGAGCGATTCCATCGGGCGCTTCTACCCGATCGGCACGAAGAACGAGCGCTTCGAGGCGGGCCTGTGGCGTCAGCCCGGTGACACGACCGGCAACCTCCAGGATGGCGGCCCCTCGCACCTCGTGATCGAGAAGGCACGCGAACACATGCACCGCAAGCATCCGAAGACGCGCTTCGTGAACGCGCACATGGCGATGCTCTACTACGACCCGGAGAAGCTCGGGGCGTTCCTCGACACGTACCCGAACGGCGACATCGAGCTGTCGGCCACGTTCCAGGATCTCGGCCGCGCCCCGCGCCTGTGGCGCGCGTTCCTCATCAAGTACCAGGACCGCGTCTTCTTCGGCACCGACGGCAGCCAGGCGCGCGGGGCCGACGAGTTCTGGCGCCCGCACTGGCGTGCCCTCGAGACCCTCGACGAGTACTTCCCCCATCCCGCGCAGGTGCGCACGCCGAGCGGCTCACCGGGGCACGGCCGCTGGCACATCTCGGGGCTCGGCCTGCCCGACGAGGTGCTGCGGAAGATCTACTACCGCAACGCGCTGCGCCACCTGCCCGCCCTGCGGCCGTCGATCGAGCGGCAGATGGCCGCGCGCGGGCTGCGCATGACGGCCGCGCCAGCGCGGGGGGCCGCACCGAGGAGCGGCGCTCAGTGATGGCCGGGTCCCGGGACCCGGGTGTCGGGTACCGGCTCGGGCTGGTAGGGCCGGCCGTCCCACTTGTCCGCAGAAGCCTTGGCGGAGGTGGAGCCGGCCGTCTGTCTCGACTCGGGCGGGTGGCCGTGTCGGCATGCCTGCTCGGCGCGCTGACGTGGACGGCGACGCTTGCTCAGGGCCCAGATGTTCAGTGGCGCATGTATGGACTCGACGCCGCAGAGACCCACTACAGCCCGCTGGCACAGATCACGACCGACAACGTGGCGCGCCTCGGCCTCGTGTGGTCCGCTGATCTCGACGCGTTCCCCGGACAGCTGCAGGGCACGCCCCTGGTCGTGGACGGCACCATCTACACGACCGGTCCCTGGAGCGTCGTGGTCGCCGTCGACGCGCGCACGGGCCGGGTGAAGTGGCGGTGGGATCCGCAGATCCCGCATCCGACCTTCAGGACCGACGCACGCGGCTTGCGGACGCGGCTCGGCCCCAGCCTCTGCTGCGGCCCCGTGAATCGCGGCGTGGCGTATCACGACGGCAAGGTGTTCGTCGGCACCCTCGACAGCCGACTGGTCGCGCTGGATGCCCGGACGGGGCGCACGGTGTGGAGCACGCAGGTGGCGAGCAAGGCCGACGACTACAGCATCACGAGCGCGCCGCGCGTCATCAAGGGCAAGGTGATCACGGGCAGCAGCGGCTCCGAGTTCGGCGTGCGCGGGTTCGTCGCCGCCTACGACGCGCAGACAGGCAGGCAGGCCTGGCGTTTCTGGACCGTGCCCGGCGACCCGAGCCTCGGCTTCGAGAACGCGGCGATGGAACGCGCCGCGAAGACGTGGACCGGCGCGTGGTGGAAGTACGGCGGAGGCGGGACGCCGTGGGACGGGATGGCGTACGACCCCGAACTTGACCTGCTGTACATCGGCACGGGCAACGGCTCGCCGTGGTCGCGCGACCTGCGCAGCCCGGGTGGCGGCGACAACCTCTACCTGTGCTCGATCGTCGCGCTGCGGCCGGACACGGGCGAGTACGTGTGGCACTACCAGACGACCCCCGCCGACAACTGGGACTATGCGAGCACACAGCCGATCGTGCTCGCCGATCTCCGCCTCGACGGGCGCGTCCGCAAGGTGCTGATGCAGGCGCCCAAGAACGGATTCTTCTACGTGATCGATCGCGCGACGGGTGAGTTCATCTCGGCGCAGCCGTTCACGCGGGTGACCTGGGCGACCGGCATCGACCCGGCGACGGGTCGTCCGATCGAGACGCCCGAAGCCAACTACGGCACCACGGGGCAGCGCCTGTCGCCCGGCTCGGACGGTGCCCACAGCTGGCACGCGATGGCGTGGCACCCGGGTGCGGGCCTGGCGTACATACCCGGACAGGACACCACCGGGACGTATGCCTGGGATCCGGACTTCCAGCACCAGATGGGGCGCATGAACACGGGCCGGCCGCGCAATCGTCCGGCACCGGTGGATGCCGCCACGCACCCGGGCGGCGCCGCCCCTGCATCCGCGGCTCCTGCGTCGGCAACGCCGTCGGCCCCCGTGCCCGCGGCGCCCGCCACTCCCGTGCGACGCGGTCCGCAGATCGTCGGCGCCGGCGGCGGACAGCAACAGGGCGCGTTCCTTGCGGCCTGGGATCCCGTGACGCAGAAAGAGCGCTGGCGATTGACGTTCGATCGACCCGGCATCACGGGCGGCACGCTGGCCACCGCGGGCAACCTGCTCTTCCACGGATCGAACGACGGCTCGTTCAGCGCGTATACGGCCGACACGGGACGGAAGCTGTGGTCGGCGCCGCTCGCGCCGGGTTTCGCCAACCCCATCACCTACACGCTCGACGGCGTGCAGTACGTCACGGTGGCGACGGGGCGCAGCGGCACCCAGGCGCCGGGACGGCTGTACACCTTCGTCGTCGATGGCAAGTCCTCCGTGCCCTCGATGGAGCCGGTGCCGCCTCCAGAGGATCCCTCCGGCATCAACACGGCCGAGGCGATTCGCGCCGAGTTCGAACGCGTGGGCCTGCCAGACGAGCCGGCGCGCGCGCTCGTGCAGCAGTTGTGTTCCGGCTGTCACCAGCCCACGGTCGTGACCCGGTTCCGCCAGCCCGAGGACGGCTGGCGCGAGACGGTGGCCAACATGGTCGGCCGCGGCATGCCGGGGACGCCCGAACAGCGTGAGCAGGTGATTCGCTACCTGACGCGTCATCGCGGAACGGAATCCCCGTAGACCGGGTCGACCTGACACGTACCCGCGGGTCAAGCCTGACGCGTACCAGCGGGACTTGTCCCGCGGGCATCGCGCGGGCTCCGCGTTGGCCTTCGGCGACGGCGCGCCGGACAAGTCCGGCGCCTACGAATCTCACAGAAGCCGCCAAACCTGATACGTGCCCGTGGGGCAACCCTGATACGTAGCCGCGGGACTTGTCCCGCGGGCATCGCGCGGGCTCCGTGTTGGCCTTCGGCGACGGCGCGCCGGACAAGTCCGGCGCCTACGAATCTCACAGAAGCCGCCAAACCTGATACGTGCCCGTGGGGCAACCCTGATACGTAGCCGCGGGGCAACCTGATACGTAGCCGCGGGACTTGTCCCGCGGGACCGTCCTGCGCCCGCCGCGGTCACGGCGCCCTCTGGCTGACCAGGACGCGATCCACGCGGTGACCGTCCATATCCAGGACCTCGAAGCGGCACCCGTGCCGCTCGAAGGTGTCGCCGGTGCGTGGGACGCGCCCGAGCGCGAACATGGCGAGCCCCCCAAGCGTGTGGACGTGCTGGCGGTCCTCCTCGTCGGCCAGGGGCCAGGGCAGCAGCCGCTCGATCTGGGTCAACTCGGCAGCGCCGTCCACGAGATACGAGCCATCCTCCCGCTTCACGACCACGGGATCGCCACCGGTGGTCTCCGGCAGATCGCCCACGATGGCCGCCGTGACGTCGGTCAGGCTGACGAGACCATTCACGCCGCCGAACTCGTCGACGACGATGGCGATGGGGAGGTGCGACTGCTTGAACTGCTGGAGCACGGCCATGAGGCTCACCGTGCGCGGCACGAACAGCGCCGGCGACATGAGGGCCTCCAGATCGATCGGCTCGTCGCGCAGGAGCCGCCTGAGAATGGCCGCGCTGCGCACGACGCCGACCACGTCGTCGAGGCCGCCCCGGCACACGGGGAGCAGGGCGTGCGGACTGCTCTGCAGCGTCGCCGCGGTCTCGGACCACGCGTGTTCCAGGTCGAGGAACACGACATCCGAGCGCGGTGTCAGGATGGCGCCGACGTAGCGATCGTCCAGGCGGAGCACGTTGGCGACGATCTCGTGCTCGTCTTTCTGGAACACCCCTTCGATCGCCCCCTGCGCCATCAGGAGTGTGATCTCCTCGTCGCTCATCGAGGGCTGGGTCTTCCTCTTGACGCGCAGCAGCGACAGCACGAGATCGGTCGACACCGACAGGAGGGCAACGAGCGGGCGACCGACCCGGGCCAGCACCGACATCGGGCCGGCGGCCGCCGCGGCCACGCGCTCCGGCGAGGAGAGCCCGAGTCGCTTGGGCACGAGTTCGCCGACCACCAGCGACACGTAGGTCAGCGTCGCGACCATGATGGCGAGCGACAGCGGTTCCGCCCACGGCGCGACGGCCGGGATCGTCTCGAGCCAGGCCTGGACCCGGATCGCGATGGCCGACTCACCGAGCGCGCCGCTCAGGATCCCGATGCTGGTGATGCCGACCTGGACCGTCGAGAGGAAGCGAGTGGGTTCGGCCGAGAGTTGCACCGCCAGTCTCGCCCCGGCGTGGCCCTCGTCGGCCATGTGCTGGAGCCGCGCCGGGCGTGCGCTCACGAGGGCGATTTCCGCCATCGCGAAGAGACCGTTGATGGCAATCAGCACGAGCAGCAGGCTGAGCTCGGTCATGCCGACACTGTCTCACGGGATGCCGCGCGTCAGACGTCCTGAAGCGGACCCCGTCGGACATTGCGCTGACGCAACGCCCCGGCCACCGCTCGCCGGCATCATGGTGCATGCTCGACCCACTGACAGGTTCTGCCTGGAGCGCTCCGTCGACAGTGGAGGGGTTCCGGCAGTCGCCAGCCAACGCGACGCTGCTCGCGTTTGCCGCGGCGGCGCGTGCGCATCGACCGCAGGCCCACGCCATCGACATCGGGTGCGGGGCCGCGCGCAACGCGCTGCCACTCGCGCAGCAGGGGTGGCACGTGCTCGGCACGGACCTGTCGCTGCCGATGCTGATGGCGGCCCGGGCGCGGGCTGCCAGTGAACCGCATGGGGCGCGGCTCCGGTTCGCGCTCGCGCCGATGGATGCCCTCCCGGCCCGCGGCCGGACGTTCGACCTCATCGTCGCGCACGGCATCTGGAACCTCGCGCGATCCTCGGCGGAGTTTCGTGCCGCCACCAGGGAGGCGGCCCGCGTGGCGGCGCCGGGCGCCGCGCTGTTCGTCTTCACCTTCTCGCGCAATACCCTGCCGGCCGCTGCGCTGCCCGTATCGGGCGAGGCCTTCGTCTTCACGCAGTTCTCCGGTCAGCCTCAGTGCTTCCTGACGCGCGGGCAACTGCTGGAGGAACTCGGCTCGGTCGGTTTCGAACTGGACGAGACGGTGCCGTTCAGCGAGCACAACCTGCCATCAGCCGACACGATTCACGCGCTGCGCGCCCCCGTGATCTTCGAGGCGGCCTTCAGGTTCACGGGAGCGCCGCCATCGTGCTGACAGCCCGGCGCCGCTCATGACCGTGACGAACACGGCCATCGCCAGCGCGTTGCCGATGGAGCCGATCCGGCGGAGGACCAGCGCGTCGGCCAGGTCGCCGGCAACCCGCGCGGCCAGGCTCGCGTGAAGCAGCACCATGGGGATGTGGAGCGACTTCGTGAATGGCACGTGGAATCCGGCAACGGCGGCGAGCATGGTGGGCGCGTGGGCGAAGACCGTCGAGAACACGTAACCGAGGAGCACCGCATGCAGGACGGCGTCGTAACGCGGGCCGGCGGGCGGAAGCGGACCCAGCAGGAGCAGGACTCCTGCCACGGCCAGCCACGCGACGCCCGCGAGAACGCCGACAGCCACGTAGTGCTGTGCGCCGGCTTGCCCGAGGGCATGCCGGGCGACGTCGTAGCGAGCCTGCCACGCCGCCAGGAGGACCGCGGTCGCGCCAGCCACGGCGCCGGCGGCACCCATGCCGACAGTCTGCGCGCAAGAGGCCAGCGCGAACGTCACGCTCAGGAGCACGAGCACATGCGTGGCCCGGCGAGGCGTCGCCACGCCGCGTGACCAGCGCACGCGTTCGCCGACGATCGTGAGCACGAGGAACGCCATCCACGCGGGCACGACGGCGGCGAGGGGGCGGCCCATGGCCCAGGCGAGCGAGCCCCACAGCAGCACACCCGAGCCCACCAGGGTCAGGACGCTGAAGGTCGCCGCCTTTCGGCGGACGATCGCGACGTTGATCCCCACCAGACCCATGGCCGCGCACGCCGCCAGCCACGGCGCGGCAGGCAAACGCAGCAGCAGGGCTGCGCCCGTGGCGGCCCCGAGGGCCGGCACCATGAGGGCCAGGGGAGACCCGAGCGCCAAGGCGCGCTCGAGGGAAATCAGGGTGACGAACAGGCCGACCACGAGCAGCGGGCCGTGCCAGGCGCCATAGGTCGGGCCCCAGGCCACGGCGATCCCGACGCGCGCCAGGCCGGCCAGCACGCCTGTCGCGGCAGCGCCCACAGCGGCTGCGAGGAGCAGTCGCTGCCCAAGCCGGGCGGAGGGAGGCACGCGCCCATCGTATCCGGAGCAACGTGAGACGGCGCATCGCCGCGAAAGCGCACGCCCCTGGCGAGGCGGTGCACCAGGAAGGTGTCGCCGGCAGTGGCGACGAACACGCCGACCCTGTCGCCGCCGCGAGACCTAGCGCGTGACGGGCTCTGAACGGCGTGTGGGCCTGATGGTGGGGCCTCCGGGTGCTGACACCAGGTAGCGCTCGAACCAGTCGGCCGCTAGGTCGGCCACCGCGGCCAGCGTCCCCGGTTCCTCGAACAGATGCGTCGCGCCGGGCACGACCTCGACAGTGGCGTGCGCCGTCATCAGGGCCGCGGCGTCTCTGTTCATCGCGAGGACGTCGTGGTCGCGGCCACCAACGATCAGCAGCGTCGGGCAGCGGACGAGCGGGAGGGCATCCCCGGCAAGATCGGGGCGCCCCCCTCGCGAGACCACCGCGTGAACCGCCTCGGGGCGTGCCGCGGCCGCCACCAGCGCGGCTGCCGCGCCGGTGCTCGCGCCAAAGCAGCCGATCGGCAGCGCGCCGAGTTCGGCGTGCTGCGCCGCCCAGTCCACAGCGGCGATCATCCGCCCGGACAGCAGCGGGATGTCGAAGCGCCAGGCACCCGAGACTTCATCGGCTTTCGCCTCTGCGTCGGTCAGCAGATCCAGCAGCAGCGCGGCGAACCCGCGCTCGACAAGGGTCCGCGCGACGGCCCTGTTGCGCGGACTGAAGCGACTGCTCCCGCTGCCGTGCGCAAACGCGATGAGTCCCTCGCTGCGTGGAGGGGCCAGCAGGTCCGCGTACAACGTCACGTTGCCGGCGGGCACCTGAACGGACGTGGTCGACATCGGAGCTTCGCGCATGGGCAACCTCCCGGGGTCTGTCTACCCACACCGCTGCACGTTTCGTTCCGCGACGGGCAGTCGACGCGCTGATCGAGCATGCCGCCAGGCCTTCCGGCAGCGCCGCCATGAGTCGCAGGCCTGGCCTTTCGCACATTCGACGCTGGTTCGGGATCCCGCTGCATGCCTTGTCCTGGGCCCGTACCAGCCCGATGCGCTCGTCTCTGGCGCGGCGGGCCCCGCCTCCGGCCTGGCAAGGAGGTTGCTCTCTCGAGCGGAGAGGGAGGACACCATGCGGTTCACCAGTCGGGAACAGGCTGCGCGGATGCTGGCCGATCAGCTCGCGGCGTATCGCGGTCAGCACCCGCTCGTCCTCGGCGTGCCGCGCGGCGCCGTGCCGATGGCCGCCACCATCGCGGAGGACCTGGATGGCGATCTCGACGTCGTGCTCGTGCGGAAGTTGCGCGCCGAGAGCCAGCCGGAGTTCGCCATCGGCGCCATCGACGAGTCCGGCACCATCGTCGAGGGGCCGTACTACCACGCGGCGTCGGAGCGGTACGTGCGCGACGAGGTCCACACGCAACTGACGACGCTGCGGCATCGCCGCGCCCTGTACACGCGCACGCGCCCGCCCATCGATGTCGAAGGCCGCGTCGTGATCATCGTCGACGACGGGGTCGCCACGGGCGCCTCGATGATTGCGGCCGTGGGTCTCGTGCGGGCGAGACAGCCCCGCCGGATCGTCGTCGCCGTGGGCGTGGCGCCTCCCGACTCGCTCGGGCGCCTGCGCGAGGTGGCCGATGAGGTCGTGTGCCTGCAGGCGCCTGCGGACTTCTACGCCGTGGGGCAGTACTACGACGACTTCTCGGAGGTCACGGACGAGATGGTGATGGCCGTACTCGAGAGCCGCGCGGCATCGACAAGGCCGACGAGCTCACCGGCCGAGGCGTGAACAATTCCCCCGGAGCGGGAGAATTCACGCAGCGCGACGGAGCTCACGCGCCCCCGGCGCGGGCGCGACTCGCGCCGTGACGCGAAGCCCGCGACGCCACGAGTGTCTCGGCAGCGCGCCCCCGTCGTCCGACATGGCGTCAGGCTTGCAAACGTACCGGGCATGGCTGTCGCATCCGATTCTGCGCCGATGGCCGCCCATCGCCAAGCCGCGTACGGCCTGGCGGGTCGAGCCCAACCTCACCGACTACGACGCGGCGCGCCGTGCCTTCACCTGGGACGAGGCCCGCCGCCAGCTCGCCGGCCTTCCCGGCGGCGGACTGAACATCGCCTACGAGGCTGTCGATCGCCACGCGACAGGCGCCCTCGCCTCCCGCGTCGCGCTTCGCTGCCTCGCGCGCGACGGAAGCGCCACGGACATCACCTACGCGGAACTCCGTGACCTGACCAATCGCTGTGCCAACGCGCTGGCAGGCCTCGGCGTCCGTCGCGGCGACGTGGTAGTGACGCTGGCCGGGCGCATCCCCGAGCTCTACGTCGCGGCCCTGGGCGCCTTGAAGCTCGGGGCCATCTTCAGCCCGTTCTTCTCGGCGTTCGGACCAGAGCCGATCAAGGCACGGATGAACCTGGCGGGCGCGCGCGCGCTGATCACGACCGAGACCCTTTTCCGCAGGAAGGTCGCGCCGCACCTGGCCGAGATGCCGACCCTCGAGCACGTACTGCTCGTGGGCGACCGCGGCACGCCCACACGAGAGCCCGGCACGAAGGACTTCGGCGAACTGCTGGGGGCCGCCTCTCCGGAGGCGACGATCGCGAAGACCGACCCCGACACGCCGGCACTGCTGCACTTCACGAGCGGCACCACCGGTCTGCCCAAGGGCGCGCTGCACGTCCACGAGGCCGTCGTCGCGCACCACGCGACCGCGCGCTTCGCGCTCGACCTGCATCCGGACGACATCTTCTGGTGTACGGCCGACCCCGGCTGGGTCACCGGCACGTCGTACGGCATCATCGCGCCGCTCACGCACGGCGTGACCAGCATCGTGGACGACGGCGACTTCGATGCCGAGCGCTGGTATCGCATCGTGTCGGCGCAGCGCGTGTCCGTGTGGTACACGGCCCCGACGGCCATCCGCATGATGATGCGGGCCGGCTCCGCGCTCGCGCGCCAGTACACGTTCCCCGACCTGCGCTTCCTTGCCAGCGTCGGCGAACCGCTCAACCCCGAGGCGGTGATGTGGGGGATCGAGGCCTTCGGGCTGCCGTTCCATGACAACTGGTGGCAGACCGAGACGGGCGGCATCATGGTCGCCAACTACGCCGCCTCGGAGATCCGTCCCGGCTCGATGGGCCGGCCTCTCCCCGGCATCGAGGCGACCCTCGTGCGTCGCCGACCCGACGGCGGCGTGGACGAGGTGACCGAGCCGGACGTCCAGGGTGAACTGGCCCTGCGCCGCGGCTGGCCATCCATGTTCCGCGGCTACTGGCACGACGAGGCCCGATACGCGAAGTGCTTCGCCGGCGACTACTACCTGACCGGTGACCTGGCGGCCCGCGATGCCGACGGCTATTTCTGGTTCGTCGGGCGGGCCGACGACGTGATCAAGTCGTCGGGTCACCTGATCGGCCCGTTCGAGGTCGAGAGCGCGCTGCTCGAGCACCCGGCCGTTGCCGAGGCCGGCGTCATCGGCAAGCCCGATCCCGTCGCCTTCGAGATCGTGAAGGCGTTCGTGTCGCTCAAGCCCGGTCACGACGCCACGGAGGACCTGCGGCAGGAGTTGCTGGGGTTCGCGCGCGTGCGGCTCGGCGCGGCCGTGGCGCCGAAGGAGATCGCCTTCGTCGACGCCGTGCCGAAGAACAGGGCCGGCAAGATCATGCGCCGGCTGCTCAAGGCCCGCGAACTCGGGTCTGCCCGAGGGAGACACCTCCACCCTGGAGCCATCATGACCACGGAATCGCCCGTCGCGGCCGACGGCATCGATGTCGGTCACGCGCGTCACCTGCTGAGGGAGATGCTGCGCATCCGGCGCTTCGAGGAGAAGTGCGCCGAGCTGTACAGCGCAGGGCAGATCCGTGGATTCCTGCACCTCTACATCGGCGAGGAGGCCGTGGCCGTGGGCGTGATGCAGGCGCTGACGCCCGACGACGCGATCGTCGCCACCTACCGTGAACACGGACACGCGCTGGCCCGGGGCATCCCGTCCACGGCGCTGATGGCCGAGATGTACGGCAAGCAGGAAGGCTGCAGCCGCGGTCGCGGCGGATCGATGCACATCTTCGACGCGGCCACGCGCTTCTACGGCGGCAACGCGATCGTCGGCGGCGGGTTGCCGATGGCCGTCGGGCTGGCCCTGGCCGACACGCTGCAGGGACGGCAGCGTGTGACCGCGTGCGTGTTCGGGGATGGCGCCGTCGCCGAAGGGGAGTTCCACGAGTCGATGAACCTCGCCGCGCTGTGGCGCCTCCCGGTGCTGTTCCTCTGCGAGAACAACCTCTATGCCATGGGCACCCCGATCGACAGGTCGCTGGCCGACATCGAGGTCCACCTGAAAGCGCAGGCCTACGCGATGCCGGCTGCGAGCGTGGACGGCATGGACGTCTTCGCCGTCGAGGAAGCCACGCGCGCCGCGGCCGACGCCGTCAGGCGAGGCGAGGGCCCGTGGCTGCTCGAGTTCCGGACGTACCGCTTCCGGGCGCATTCGATGTTCGACCCCGAGCTCTATCGCGACAAGGCCGAGGTCGAGACCTGGAAGCAGCGCGACCCGATTGCGCTGGTGCGTGCGCGGCTGGCAAGCGAGGCCGCGTCGGCGCCCGGCGCCGCCGACCTCGACGAGGATGTCGCGGCCGAGATTGACGCGGCCGTGGCCTTCGCCGAGGCCGGCACGTGGGAACCGGTGGAGGACCTCACGAAGGACGTCTACGCGCCATGACTCGCACCACCTATCGGGAAGCCCTCCGCTCGGCCCTCCGCGATGCGCTCGCGCGCGACCCGCGCGTCTTCCTCATGGGGGAGGACGTCGGACGCTACGGCGGCGCCTACGCCGTGAGCAAGGGCCTGCTCGAGGAGTTCGGTCCCGACCGCATTCGCGACACGCCGCTCTCGGAGTCCACGTTCGTCGGCGCGGGCATCGGCGCAGCCCTCGGCGGCATGCGGCCGGTCGTGGAGGTGATGACCGTCAACTTCTGCCTGCTCGCGCTCGATCAGATCGTCAACACGGCCGCGACGATCCGACACATGTCCGGAGGGCAGTTCGGCGTGCCCCTCGTGATCCGGATGGCCACGGGCGCGGGGCGCCAGCTGGCCGCGCAGCACGCCCACAGCCTGGAGGGATGGCTCGCTCACGTTCCTGGCCTCCGCATCGTCGCGCCGGCGACCCTCGAGGATGCGAGGGGCATGCTGTGGACGGCGCTCGAGGATCCCGACCCGGTGCTCATCTTCGAGCACCAGATGCTCTACAACATGGAGGGCGAACTGGCGGAGGACGCGGGTCCCGTGGACATCGACAGCGCCTGCGTGCGGCGGCGTGGAGCGGACGTCACGCTGATCACGTACGGCGGGAGCCTCGGCAAGGCGATGACCGCCGCGACGGAACTGCAGCGAGACGGCATCGAGGCGGAGGTGATCGACCTGCGGACGTTGCGCCCGCTCGACACCGACACCATCTGCGCGTCGGTGGCGCGGACCCGTCGCGCCGTTGTCGTGGACGAGGGCTGGCGGTCGGGCGGGCTGTCGGCCGAGATCAGCGCACGCATCACCGAGCACGTCTTCTTCGACCTTGACGCCCCGGTCCGCCGCGTGTGCGGCGCCGAGGTGCCCATCCCCTACCCGAAGCACCTCGAGGACGCCGCCGTTCCGCAGGTGGCCGACATCGTGGCAGCGGTGCAGGGACTCGCAGCCCATGCCCATGTCTGAGTTCCGCATGCCCTCGCTCGGCGCGTCGATGGAGGCCGGGACGCTCGTCAGCTGGCAGAAAGCGCCCGGCGACGTCCTGCGGCGCGGCGACATCATCGCCGTCGTGGACACCGAGAAGGGCGCCATCGAAATCGAGGTATTCGAGGACGGCGTGCTCGAGGAGATTCGCGTCCAGCCGGGCGAGGAGGTGCCCGTCGGCACCGTGTTGGCGCTGATTCGTGACCAGGGCGCGCCGCCCGAGGCGCCGGCCGAGCCACCGGCCGTCGTCGCCCGCCCCGAAGTCGTCCCGGCGGACGCAACGGGCGCATCAGGCGCACCGAGTGCACCAGGTGCACCGGGCGAACAGGCGGCACCTGCCGCCGCGGCCGCGGCCGTGGCAGTCTCGCCGCCGCCGGCGCCGCCGCGCGCGTCGCCAGCGGCACGGTCGCTGGCCCGCGAGCTGGGAATCGACCTGGCCGCTGTAAAGGGGACGGGCGAGGGCGGCGTGATCGTGCGCGCCGACGTCGAGCGCGCGGCCGAAACCGCGCCTGTTTCGCCCACGGCACCGGCGTCGGTCACCTCGCCCATCGCACCCATGGCACCGACGGCGCCAGCGTTGCCAACGTCTCCAACGCCCCCGGCGCCCCGCACCGATACCGCCGACCGCATGCGGCAGGCGATTGCGGGGGCCATGGCGCAGTCCAAGCGAGAGATCCCCCACTTCTACCTGGGGGCCACCGTGGACATGCACCGCGCCCTCACGTGGCTCGCTGAGGAGAACGCGCGCCGGTCGGTGGAGGCCAGGCTGCTGCCCGCGGCGTTGTTGATCAAGGCGACGGCGCTCGCCTTCCGCGAGTGCCCGGCCATGAACGGCCACTGGGTCGATGGCGCATTCCGAGCCGGTCGCGGCATCCATCCAGGCGTGGCGATCTCGCTGAGGGGCGGCGGGCTGGTGGCCCCCGCGATTCACGACGCCGACACGCGCGACCTGTCGTCACTCATGGAGGCGCTGCGCGACCTCGTCGTCCGGGCGAGGGGCGGCGGTCTCAGGAGTTCGGAACTGACCGACGCGACCTTCACCATCACGAATCTCGGCGAGCAGGGCGTCGAGGTCGGCTACGGCATCATCTATCCGCCGCAGGTCGCGCTCGTGTCGTTCGGCCGCATCGCGGATCAGCCGGTGGCCGTGGACGGGCAGGTGGTGATCCGGCCAGTCGTGCGGGTCACGATCTCCGCCGATCACCGCGCGGTGGACGGACACCTCGCCGGGCTGTGCCTCGCGGCCATCGGCAGACACCTGCAGGAACCCCTCGACTGCGCTCGGGGCAAACCACCGGAGGACCTGTGAGCCCCGACGAGATCACGTCATCAGTGCTGCAGGCGCTGGCAAGCGTGGCGCCCGAGGCGCGCACGCTGGATCTGGCGCCTGGCGTCCCGCTTCGCGACCAACTCGACCTCGACTCGATGGACTTCCTGAATTTCGTGATCGCGATCCATCGCGCGCTGCACGTGGACATCCCCGAGGCCGACTACCCGGCGCTGGCGACTCTCGACGGCGCGGTGCGCTACGTGTCCGGACGCCTGCCCCCTGCCTGACCTCTGCAGGTTCGCCCCGACGCACGGGCCGACTCTCGCCGCCGACTCGACGGCGGCGCGGATGCGGTAGCATGCGTGCTGCGACCCCGACGGCGCACCAGCCCGGTCAACGCCAGTGATTCCGCCGGCCGGATCGATGGGCGGGCGTGGCGCGCGACGGGCGCATCAGGGGAGTCGGATGTCCACGAAGCGCGATTACACGGACAGCGAATGGAAGGCCATCGCGTCCGCGCCTGCCGCCGCAGGCCTGCTCATCACCCTGTCCGATGCCAGCGGCCCGATCGGCGTCGTCAAGGAAGGCATGGCGGTGACCAGGGCCGTCACCGACGCGAGCGGCACCGACCTCCCCGAGGTCGTGTCGGCGCTGGTGGAGGAGGTCCGCAGCGGCGCGCTCCGTCCTGAACTACCGAGCCTTCCGCTCACCGACGCCGCCCAGGCGAAGGCCGTCCTGATGGAGGCCATCAAGGCGGCGGTCGCCGCCGTCGACGCCAAGTCACCCACGGAGGTGGTCGCCTTCAAGACCTGGCTCGTGGCTACGGCGACGAAGGTGGCGCAGGCGTCGAAGGAAGGCGGCTTCCTGGGGTTCGGCGGCACGCAGGTGAGCGCCGCGGAGCAGGCGGCCCTGAACGAACTCGCCGGAGCCCTCGGCGTGGCGCCGCCAGCCGCCTCGACTACATAGCCCTCTTCCGCGTCCGATACACATGCCCGCGTCTCTCGAGCCCATCATCGCGATTGCCATAGGGATTGGCCTGGCGGCAGCCACAGGCTTCCGCGTCTTCCTGCCGTTCCTCATCGCGGGCATCGCCGCGCGCTTCGGCGCGCTGCCCCTGGCGCAGGGGTTCGAGTGGCTGGCCGGCACGGGCACGCTCGTGGCGCTCGGCACGGCCAGCGTGCTCGAGGTCGCCGCCTACTACATCCCCGGTGTCGACCACGCGCTCGACCTTCTCGCGAGCCCCGCAGCGGTGATCGCGGGCATCGTCGCCAGCGCATCGGCGATGGCCGACATCCCGCCGGCCATCATGTGGCCTGTCGCCATCATCGGGGGCGGCGGCATCGCGGGCCTGACCAAGGCGAGCAGCGCCGTGGTGCGCGCCAAGTCGGGCCTCACGACCGCGGGACTGGCCAACCCGATCGTCTCGACGGGCGAGACGGCAGGCGCACTCGGCGTGGCCGTCGCTGCCATCGTCGTGCCCCTGCTGTGCCTGCTGTTGGTGGCAGTCATGCTCGTCTGGCTGGCGCGGCGGACGATGCGCCTGCTTCCTCGGTCAACCGCCTGAGCCGGCCGTGCGGCCCGGAGACTCGATCGTCTCCTCGTCGAAGCCCGATCGGTCCTCGCGCAGTTCCCACGACCGCATGTCCCCGGCGCCGCTGGCCGTGGCCGTGACGATGACGTAGGAGTACACGGGCCACGCGTGCTCCAGATCGAACTGCGAGGGCACGGGCGCACAGTCGGGATGCGAGTGGTAGATCCCGACGATGTCGAGGCCGCGGGCCCGCGCCTCTCGCTCGCCTCGCAGCATCTCCATCGGTCCGATCAGGAACCGGTTGTGGCGGGCCTCGGCCTCGCGTGCGTTCGAGATCGGCAACAGGTCGGTGACGACCTTGCGACCGTCGCCGTACGTCCCCAGCATCAGTCCGCAGCACTCCTCCGGGTGGTCGGCCTCCGCGTGTCGCGCGATCGCCGAGCGCTGTGCCTCGCCAATCGCGATCACGACGCGTCTCCCGCCCAGAAGCCGTCACTGAGATATCGACTGCCCGCGTCGCACAGGATCGTGACCACAAGCGACCCGGGCGGCAGCGTGCGCGCGAGTCGGACGGCTGCGCTGACGTTGGCGCCGGCGCTCACGCCGACAAGGAGTCCTTCTTCCCGCGCGAGTCGCCTGGTCATCGCCTGCGCCTCCTCGGTGCCCACTTCCATGGTCTCGTCGGCCACAGACGCGTCGTAGATGCCGGGCACGGCCGCCGTGGGCATGTGCTTCATGCCTTCGATGCCGTGCAGGGGCAGATCCGGCTGCATCGAGATGCAGCGTACTCCGGGGGCGAAGGTCTTGAGGCGGCGGGACGTGCCGACGAACGTGCCCGAGGTGCCGAGTCCGGCGACGAAGTGCGTCACGCGCCCGTCGGTCTGCGCCCAGATCTCCGGCCCGGTGTGGTCGTAGTGGGCGCGCCAGTTGGCCGGGTTGTTGTACTGGTCCACGTAGAAGTAGCGATCCGGGTGGAGGGTCATCAGCCGTCGCGCCTCACGCTGGGCGCCGTCGGTGCCCGCGAGCGGATCGGTGTCGATGATCTCGCACCCGTAGATGCGCAGGATCCGCTTGCGCTCGGCACTGGCGTTGGCCGGCAGGCACACGGTGACCGGGTAGCCCAGTCCGGCGGCAATCATCGCGTAGGCAATCCCCGTGTTGCCGCTCGTGGCGTCGAGGATGGTCCGGCCTTTGGCGAGCGCGCCCGTCCGGAGGCCGTCCTCGATCATCGCGAGAGCGGCGCGGTCCTTCACCGACCCGCTCGGGTTGAGGTGCTCGGCCTTCGCGTGGACCTCCACGCCGGCGGGGACACCTGCCTCCAGCCCCGCCACGCGTCGGAGCCGCAGCAGCGGCGTGCGCCCGACCTGCGCGGCGATGCCCTGCGGCACGTCGTCGTCGGGTGGCCGTCCTGCTGACGCGCGCACGAGGGGCATGCGCGCCTTCACGGCAGCCGTGTTGAACTTCGGCCTGATCACTGACGCTGTCACGTCGTCCGACTCCCTTGCGTTCTGGGAGTCCACCGGCCGGAGGGATGTGGGGAAGTCGTCGAGGGCACCGACGACAAAGGCCACCATCCGCTCCGGATGATGGCCTCGCTGGTTGCCGTGTACCGTCTAGGGCCGACCTGGTCTCATCCGCGCACGGGTGCCGTCCTGCAACAGCAGGCGACGCGACAGGCGAGACAGGAGCAGAAGGGGTACATGGGCTGTTGGCGGCATTGCCACCGCACCCAGCATGCGCCAGGTTGGGGCATTCCAGCAAGTCGGGAGCGCGGGCCCGGCGGCGCTGATGGCGCAGTCTTCTGTTGCCGGGGCGGTCGAACGGCATCAGAATGCCCTCATCGGTCCAGGAAGTGACTGGCCGGCGTCGTGTCCCCCCGCCGCCGCCCGCCAGTCAGCCGCTCGATGAGGAGCACATCCGTGAAGAAGACGACGACGTGGACCGGCGTGCGGCAGGTGACGCGCCGGGAATTTGTCGGTGGCGCGATTGCCGCGGGCGCCGTGTTCGCGCAGGCGCCAGCGCTGTTGCGCGGCCAGAATCTCAACAGCAAGCTGGACATCGCGTTCATCGGCGCGGGCGGCCGCGGCCGGGCGAGCCTCAACGAACTCACCCTCGACCCCGCCAACCCTCCCAAGCGGACCGACGGCAGCGGATCCCTCGAGAAGCACCCCGACGAGAACGTCGTCGCGCTCTGCGACATCAACCAGGAGTCGCTCGACTCGGCCGGCGTCAGGTTCCCGAAAGCCACCAGGTTCACCGACCTCCGCAAGGTGTTCGACAACCCGAGCGCTTTCGACGCGGTGGTGGTCTCCACGGCGGAGCACACCCACGTGTTTGCCACCTACCTGGCGCTCACGCACGGCAAGCACGTCTACTGCGAGAAGCCGCTCGCCTACAACATCTGGGAGACGCGTCTCATCCGCGAGACCGCCCGCAAGCATCCCACCCTCTCGACGCAGATGGGCAACCAGGGTCACGCCTCGCCCATGCGCCGCAAGATCCGCGAACTGCTCGACACGGGCGCGATTGGCGAGGTCAAGGAAGTGCACGTGTGGGCCGACCGCGCGTGGGGCCTGCAGGACGCCGCGTCGGCCGAGCAGTTCGACAAGGTCCACGGCTTCTACAACGGCATCCAGATCGTGGACCGGTTCCCCGAGACGATGCCCGTGCCGGCCCACATCCACTTCGACCTCTGGCTCGGACCGGCGCCCGTGCGTCCCTTCCACGCGACCTACTTCCCGGGACCCCGGTGGTATCGGTGGTGGGACTTCGGCAACGGCACCATGAGCGACCTCGGCAGCCACGACAACGACGTGCCCTACACGGTGCTCGACTACCTCTGGCACGAGGACGCGAAGGCTGGACGATACCTGGCCCCGCTGACGGTGGAGGCCTCGTCGCCCAACGTGCCCAAGCCGCACAAGGAACTCGCGCCCGCCACGCTCACGGCGACGTACCAGTTCCCGGCCGTAGGGAGTCACCCCGCGCTGAAGCTCGTGTGGTACCAGGGCGACGTCAAGCCCCCGGGCTGGACCGAGGCGTGGGGCCGTCGCTCCTGCATCTTCATCGGCGACAAGGGCATGCTCCTCGGCAACGGCAAGCTGTTGCCGGAGGACCGCTTCGTCGACTTCAAGGATCCCGCCGAGCGCCTGCCGCGGTCGCCGGGGCACTGGGTGGAGTGGGTCAACCACGCCAAGGGGAACGGTCCGGTGCCCGGCTCGAACTTCCAGTACGGCGCGTGGACGACAGAGGCCAACCACCTCGGCAACGTCGCGTATCGCACCGGCAAGAAGATCGAGTGGGACTGGCAGACGATGCGCGCGAAGAACGCCCCCGAAGCCGCGCCCTACATCCGTCGTCCCGAGTATCGAGCCGGGTGGGACGGGATTCTGAAAACGTAGAACGCCGAACGCAACGGTAGGGCGACGTGAATGGGGCTCGAGGAGACGTGGTGCCGCTGCGCAAGGCGCTGCTCGGGCTCGTCGCGTTTGCGTTGGTTGGCATGGTCGCTGACCTCGCGCTGCTGGAGCACCACGAGGACCCGTGGCAGTGGGCGCCGTTCGTCGTCATCGCGCCGGCGCTCGTCGCGGCGGCCTGGGTGGCGGTGACGGGCAGCGCGCGGTCGGTGATCGCCTTCCGGCTCCTGATGGTGGTCGTCATCGCCACGGGGCTGCTCGGTGTGGCGATGCATTACGGTGGCAGTCGTGAGTTCCAGCTCGAGATGGACCCCGCGCTTGGTGGGTGGGCGCTGTTCGTGAAGGTCATGCGCGCCAAGGCGCCGCCCACGCTCGCGCCTGCCGCCATGGTTCAGGCGGGGTTGTTTGGCCTGCTGTACACGTGGCGCCATCCGGCGCTCGTCGTTCCTCCAACGGAGTCGTGAGATGAAGCTGCTGTCGCGTGCGGTCGCTGCCGGGTGCCTGGTTGCCGTGTTGAGCGGCCCTGTCGTGGCCCAGGTCGGGACGTCGATGGGCGTCGTCGACGCCAACACCGCGTCCGAGCAGGCGCTGCTCGCGATGCCTGGCATGACGCCCGCCATCGTGAAGGGATTGATCGAGGCGCGTCCCTTCGCGAGCATCACCAATCTCAACGCGTACCTGCTCGGGCAGAAGCTCACGAAGGAGCAGGCGATGGCCTTCTACGAGAAGGCGTTCGTGCACATCAACCTGAACACCGCGACGCCCGAGGAGATCCTGCTCGTGCCGGGTGCGGGCAAGCGTATGGTGCGCGAGTTCGACGAGTACCGGCCGTGGAAGACCTACGCCCAGTTCGCGAAGGAGATCGGCAAGTACGTCGGGGCCGACGGCGCCGCGAAGCTCGCGCAGTACACCTTCATTCCGGTGCGCCTCAACACGGCGACCGACGAGGACATCCTGAGCATCCCGAACGCCGGCCCTCGGATGGTCCGCGAGTTCAAGGAATACCGTCCCTGGAAGACCAGGGAGCAGTTCATGAAGGAGATCGGCAAGTACGTGGGCCCGAAGGAGACCGAGCGCCTCTGGCGCTACGTCACCATCGATTGACGCACGACGGTTGGCCCGAGGTCGTCCGCTGAGCTCTCAGAACGTGTGCCGCAGTCCGATGCGTACCGTGCGCGGGTCGGTCCACGCGCGCGGCAGGCCGAAGTTGGGACCCGACTGCGGGAGATAGGAGCGGGCCACGCCCGTGTGTGGCCGACTGGGCGATTGTGAGGAAATGTCAGCGCGGCCCGCGCCGCGAGGGGGCGGGCCGCGTCACGCGCTCCGGCGGCCGCCCTACTGTGCGGCGCTGACCTGCTCGAGCGCCTTCTTCAAGCGCGCGTCGGCGTCGGCCGCGATGGGCTCCAGGCCTTCCGCCTGCACGAGTTCGAACATCACGGCAGGCTTGGCGATCGAGACGACGCTGCCGCCGTCCTCTTCCCACACGCACACATTGCAGGGCAGCAGCAGCCCGATCCCGATCTCGCCCGACAGGGCCTGGTAGGCGAGGTTGGGATTGCAGGCGCCGAGGATCACGTAGCGCCGGAAGTCCTTGTCGATCTTGGCCTTGAGCGTCGCCTTGACGTCGATCTCGGTCAGGATGCCGAAGCCCTGCGTCTTGAGGGCGTCCGTGATACGCGTGCGCGCCTCGTCGAAGGAGACGCCGGGGAGGTGTGCCGTGTAGCCGTAGGTAGGGTCCATAGGTCGGGAGTCGGGAGTTCAGGAGGAACGGGAGTCGGGAGTCGGGAGTCGCACCGGTACGGCCGGCTGTCCCCCTCGACGTCGCTCGGGGCAAGCCTGCCGGCCGCCGCCATGGGGGCCGGTCCAGAGACAGGATGCAGATGGACGGCGGGAGGTGACACCCCCTGCGAGCCGGCCACCTCGGCGTCGTAGCCTCGTCGCGCCGCACCCGCCGTAGAATCGCGCCACGGTTCAGACGCTGATATCCGGGAGCATGCTGACGATAGGAACGACTTGAGGCCTGCCGCGACCGCGGCGATGGTTGACAGAAGGCTCGTTCTCAGACCCTGCCCCCACCTCGGCCCTGGCACGGCGACTGGCAAGCGTAGGCGTCGAAGCGCCGCCGGCCGCAGCCCTCCGCCTCGCCGTGCGACGAAGAACGTGTAGCCGTAGTGGTGTCCGCTGCGGCGGTGCATCGCGGGTTCTTTGGCGACCTCATCGAGCGCCGCGAGAGCCTCGGCGTCGCCGGCGTACTTCCCTCGGAGCTTCTCGATCTGCCGCTCCATCGGCGAGTAGAAATCGTCCCACCAGGCTTCGTCGGGAAGGTCGAAGTAGGCGACCAGCGACAAGCCGCTCTCCTTGATGAGTGGCAAGACGTCCTCCACCCGACCCATCGTCGCGTAGTCGGCGAAGGCTTCGCGGACCTCGGGCGGCGCGTCTGTCGTTCGCCAAACCGCCTCGGTGAAGGCCAAGTAGCCGCCGGGACTGCAGCAGGGCGGCGCACACGGACAGCGCCGCCGCGAGGCCCAGGTTGTACAAGGCGCCTTCCGACCACACGAGGTCGAAGCTCTCAGCCGGGAGGTCGAGCGCTGACATGTCGCCAACCCGTGCTTCGACACGAGCCGACAGGCCACGTTCATCGACCTTGGCGCGCAGGCGCTCGATCAGCGGCGCGTGGCTGTCGACCGCAACGATTGTGCCTTTGGTCAGGGATGCGAGGTGAAGCGTCTGCGCGCCCGATCCGCAGCCCAGGTCCAGGATGCGTGGTGATGACGGCAGCTCAGTGCAGAGCGCGAGGGCCCGTTGGGCACACGCGAGGTTGCCCGGCCCCTGGCGCGGCAAGGGCTCGAAGACCTCGAAGAAGATCTCTTCCGCGCGGGAGGTCATGGCGCCTGGCAGCCTCCAGCTCGTACTGCCGATGACGTCATCGAGCCGCGCAAGCTCGACACGGCACGTCGTTCAATCAGGGCTCGCATCACGTCGAGGATATTCCCCGAGAGCGGCGCGCAGAGCAATGCTGAGCGTAGATCCTACCGCCGCCACGGCATCATGCGCGCCCGGTTCACGGCGGCCTGCTTCTCGTGCTCGAGGTCGCGGATGAGGCGGACGAGGTCGCGCAGGCCCTAGGCGCGTAAGAAGAATAAGCGCCCCCCACGCCTTCGCGACCCGACTTGACGTATCACCCTGTTCTGCGAAATTGACGCCGTCGTGTCACCCCTGCGCGGCGGGTTGCCTTCGTCGATGTTGCCGTCGCAGTCGTTGTCCTTGCCGTCGCAGAACTCGGTCTTGGGGCCCACGGCGTTGACGCACACGTTGCGCGCCGGGCCGGTGGGCGCACCCGTGCCGTCGACCGGGACCTGGCAGGCGTAGACGCCGTCCTTGCACTGACCCACGCCGGAGACGCCGGTGCCGTCCATCGGGTCCAGGTCGTTGCCGTTGATGTCCTCGTAGCAGGTGCCGCCAGCCAGGTCGCCCTCGTCGACCAGGCCGTCGCAGTCGTCGTCGTCGCCGTTGCAGAGACGATGGGAACGACTTGAGGCCTGCCGCGACCGCGGCGATGGTTGACAGAAGGCTCGTTCTCAGACCCTGCCCCCGTTTCGATTCCGGACGAGCTCTTCGACTCCGCCGAAACGCTGAGCAAGCGGCTCCGTCTCACCCGGAGCGGTCTGTACGCCACGGCGTTGGCCGAGTTCCTGGCCAAGCATCGCGGTCGCAAGGTGACCGAACGACTCGACGCGGTCTATGGCGCCGAGGAGAGTCGACTGGAGACGCCCCTTCGCCGCCGCCAGGCGCAGTCGGTTCGCGACGACTCGTGGTAATCGAACGCGGACAGGTGTGGTGGGCCGACCTGGGAAGCCCAGACGGGTCGGGGCCGGGCTTTCGGCGTCCGGTGGTGGTCGTGCAGAGCGATGCCTTCAACCGGAGCCGGATACGTACGGTGATTGCGGTGGTCCTGACGGGGAATCTCCGTCTGATCGACGCACCGGGCAACGTCCTTGTTCCGGCGAAGGCGGCGGGGCTGCCGAAGGACTCGGTGGCCAACGTGTCTCAGGTCGTGACCCTCGACCGGGATGTCCTTGGAGACCTCGCGGGTCGCCTGAAGGGGCCACTGCTCACCGACATCGATCACGGCCTGCGGCTCGTGCTGGCGCTCTAACCTGGCCGGTACCGATGACAGTGGCGATGGTGTCGTCGAGGACTGAGCCGCCTGTCCGGAGCTGTCGCTGTCTCAAGGCGGTAGCCGTGCAGACCGGTGCTGTCGCGAACGGCTGGTGTCTTACGTTGCTGAGCCTATGTAGCGGCCAGGGGGTGGCGCCACCGAAGGCCAGGAAAGCGCGCGAAGTCGCCGTCCGTCGTGACGAGCTCGCACCCGTGCTCGATGGCCAGGGCGGCGATGTACGCGTCCGCCACCAGCGGGCCCTTGATGTCACGGCACAGTCCAGTGAAGAGCTCCCAGTGTCGGCGGCCCGGCGTGATGAGCGAGGCGCGGGGCCAGTCCACCAGCCGCTGGCAGAAAGCGAGAGCCGTCTCCATCGGCGTCGGCGGATCGAAGACCCGTGGATTGGTGACGATACGGAGGAAGCCCGAGAGGACCACGTCCGAGAGCGCGAACGGTTCCTCCGAGGCCGTCAGCGCCTGCAGCCACGCCGCGTAGCGCTCGTGCTCCGGAGCGTCCTCGCGGTGCGCATAGATGAGGACGTTGACGTCCGGTAACTGCATCGACTACCTGCCGGCCCCGAAACGCTCGATATCATCGGCTTCGATCGACGCGGAGGTCTTGTCGATGTTGCGCTGCGAGAAGCGCCCGTTGGCCCCGAAGGTGACGAGCTGGAACGTCGGCGACTCCGCAGGCGCCCGGGGTGTCCGCACGAGCAGCCGTATGGCTTGCTCCACGAGCTTGCTCACGGAGGTTCCCTGCTCAGCCGCCCGACGCTTCAACTGGGCCATGAGGCGTTCGTCCAGGGTGATGGTCGTACGCATGATGCCTCATCATACCGTACGTGCATCACTGCATCAGATCCGGCCAGAGGGCAAGGAAACCGCGTTAGAGAGGCCCGGCCTACGACCCTGCGCGCGCGGCGTCCTTGTAGAACTTCACGTTCCGGATCCGTCCCGCCTCCAGCGCGAACCCGTTCACGCGTCCAGCCGCGTCGCGCGTGAAGCGCAGCACGCCGGCGGGGCTCGAAAACACGTCCGTCACGACCGGGTCGATCGCCGCGGGACGCGCCTTCAGCCGCTCGAGCCGCAGCGTGCCTTCGCGCAGCGTGACGCGGAACGGGATGTCGATCTCCTCGCTCCGGTACACCCCGGCGAACTCGGGAAGCTGCGCGGCGGCCGGTACGAACGGCTCGGCGCGATCGAGGACATCTCCGACGGTCGGCGACCCGAAGGTGACGCGCTCACCGCCCCCGTTCGCCAGGTCGAACGTGAACGTCGGCCCCTCACCTTTGGCCGGCACGAAGCGCCCGCCGCCGAGCGACTTCAGCGGGCGCTTCTCGCCCCCCAGAACCGCATGCAGCCGATCCGCCTCGACGACGAACCGCATGGAGATCGCAGCCGTGCTGCTCCAGTACAGTCCCTGGAGCTTCGCGAGCCGCTCCGCCGGCAGCGCGACCTCCGGCGCGTCCGCGGTCGCCGGCGCCGTCGTCTGCGGCTTCAGCACGTCCGCCAGGTACACGTCCGCCACCCGCTGCGCGAAGGCGTTCGGGTTCGTCACCACGTTGCACAGCACCGCGACACCGAACCGCTGCCCGGGGAATCGGAGGAACGAGGCGCGGTACCCGGCATCAGATCCGCCGTGGCCGACGGTGGGGAGGCCGCGGTAGGTTCCGTGCGTGATGCCGAACGCGTAGTCGATGCGCTCGCCGCTGTTGAGCACGCCGCGCGTGAGCAGCGACGTCAGGAACTCCGGCCCGCCGACGACCGGCTTGTCGAAGTTCGCGTGCCAGTGCGCGAGATCCTCCGCCGTCGTCAGCAGGCTGGTCGCGCCGGCGGTGTCGAAGTTCGTCACGCTCGACCGGAACGTGCCGCCCTCCGGTGCGTAGCCGTACGCCTGGTGCTTCACGATCTCGTCGAACTTGTCACGGAAGTGCGTGTTCGTCATGCCGAGCGGCTTGAAGATCCGCTCGGTGGCGAACTCGCGGAACGATTTCCCGCTGACGCGGCTCACGACGATCGCGAGCAGCGTGAAGCCGCTGTTGGAGTACAGGTGACGCTCGCCTGGCGTGAAGTTCAGCTCCTTCTGCCGCGCCAGCAGCGACAGCACGTCGTCGTCCGTGATCAGGTCGCGCGAATAGCGCCAGCCAGAGAGGCCGAGCAGCGACCACTGGTCGCGGATGCCGCTCGTGTGGTGCGCGAGCTGCCGCAGCGTGATCGGCTTGCCGAAGTCCGGCAGCTCCGGGATGTGCTTGCGCACGTCGTCGTCTATCGAGAGCTTGCCGTCCTGCGCGAGCAGCAGGATGGCCGCCGCGGTGAACTGCTTCGAGACGGACGCGACGTGGAAGATGGACGCCGGCGTCAGCGGGACGTCGTGATCCAGGTTGGCCATCCCGTACGCGCGGCTGTAGACGACCCTGTCGTCCTGGTAGGCGCCCACCGCGCATCCGGGCGACCCGGCCTTCTGAAAGTCCTTGAAGATCTCGTCGACCTTCGGATTATTGCCAACAGCGGGCTGCGCAGCGGCGGCGGCCGCGAAGAAGAACGAGGTAGCGAGTACGAGTGCGACGAAGCGGATAAGCATGGGCGCATCTTACAGCCGCGGCTCACGACTGGAGTGCGGTGAATCGGACCGTCTGCGGGCTGCGCGGGTGGCGCACGGCGGGCGCCCGCATCGGCCCCGATTCATCGACAACATGTGCTTAAGCAATCAAAAGGATTATGACGATGGGAACGATTAGCCAGAGGCCTGCCGCGGCCGCGGCGATGGTTGACAGAAGGCTCGTTCCCAGACCCTGCCCCCACCCGGCCCCTGGCACGGATGAAAGAGGATTTGCACGGATGTTCCGAGTGCGGAGTTAGTTCTTATCGAGATAACGTCTGAATTCGGGGCGGTCTTTCCATTCGTCGAACCACTTGCGGTAGATGTCGAGGTCGGGCCAGTTGCGGCGCTCGGTGACGGCGTCGGTGACGCGGCCCTCGGGGTAATCGTTTCCGGCGACGCTGTTATCGACGCTATGGTTCCATTTCTCGAAAGCGGATTGGAGGCGGGCGAGGATCTCGGGTTGGCTCGACGCGAGGTCGGCGGTTTCGTTCTGGTCGTTCGCGAGATCGTAGAGTTCGTAGCTCCCCTTCTTGACGTCCTGCGTGACGAGCTTGTAACTGTTGTCGATCCAGGCGGCGCGGCCCGTGTGACGGAAGCCGAGCGGGGTGTTGCGGGATGTGAGTTCCTTCTTGAAGAGGGGCACGAGGCTCATGCCGTCCTGAGGTTGGAGCAGGACGGAGTCGGGAAGGCCGGCGATGGCGGCGAGGGTGGGGAAGATGTCGACGGTGCCAGCGGGGAAGTTGGTAACGCGCGGCTCTTTGATTTGGTCCGGCCACTCGATGATGGCGGGGACGCGCAGGCCGCCTTCGTAGACGGTGCCTTTGAAGCCGCGCAGGCCGCCGACGGTTTCGGGAGTGATCTTCGGGAGGCCACCGTTGTCGCTGTTGAACCAGAGGAGGGTGTCTTTTTCGATGCCGAGATCGCGCAGGCCCCGGCGCAAGGTGCCGATGCTGCGGTCCATGGCGACGAGTTCGCCGTAGTGCGTGCGCGAGTTCTCGTCGAGGTCGGCGAAGGGTGCCATGTCGGCGTCGGTGGCCATGAAGGGACTGTGAGGCGTGCCGTACCAAATGACCGTGAAGAAGGGTTTGCCGGCCTTGGCTTGAGTGCCGATGAACTTGACGGCTTCGTCGACGACGATCTCGGAGGAGTCGCCCGCGAATGCCTCGAAGGCGCCGTTGCGGCTGAGGATGGGATCGCGATCGAAGAAATTGGTGACGGAGAGCCAGGTATCGAAGCCGAAGACACCTGGGGTGCGCTCGTCGTTGGCGAGGATGGGGGCGCCGGGACCGCTGAGGCCGTTGAGGTGCCACTTGCCGAAGTGCGCGGTGGAATATCCGGCATCGCGAAGGGCGCGGCCGACGGTGTGTTCCTGGAGCCGGAGTGGGTAGCCGTGGTCCTGGACGCCGACGCGATCGTTGGTGCGGCCGGTCATGACGGTGGAGCGGGTGGGCGAGCAGTTCGGCGCCCCGGCGTAAAAGCGGTCGAAGCGTAGGCCGCTGGCGGCCATTGCGTCGAGGTTCGGGGTTGTCAGGGCGGGGTGGTGGTAGTAGCCGGTTTGTCCCCAGCCCATGTCGTCCGCCATGACGAGGACGATGTTGGGGCGGGGCGGCTCCGCGGCTCGTGCGGTCTCGCGCAGCGCGGCGGACACGCAGAGGAGGACCAGCGGAATCAGAAGAACGGCGACGGGTTTGATCGTGGGATGCATAGCGGGGAACGAGGAAATCTATCAGGAATGAAGTCGGAACGGAAAGCAAGTGACTC
This sequence comes from uncultured Acidobacteriota bacterium, assembly GCA_963715265.1. Lineage (GTDB taxonomy): Bacteria > Acidobacteriota > Vicinamibacteria > Vicinamibacterales > Vicinamibacteraceae > Luteitalea. The sequence continues at coordinate 82,371 of CAVQRQ010000001.1, read as the reverse complement.
TGCCATGTCAGCAAGTAGCTGGACGCTAGGAACGAGTTGAATCGTTCCTATCGTCTCGGCAGGATGTCCCAGCGGCACGAGGCGTTCGACGATGCCCGCTGAGGACAGCCGGTGTTAACCTAGAGGCCCGTGGTTGCCGGACCGCCCGTTATCCGACCCTGACGTCCCGCAGGCGTCCTGCCGCTCCTCCCCGTTCGCACGGCCGCTCCTCCTCCCCCGTTCGCACGGAAGTTCAGCGGGACGAGCACCGCGCCCAGTTGCGGGACGGCGTAGAACGACTCCAGTTGCGCGTGCGTGTGGGCGCGATGTAGGCCACCCGATCGCCCTGACGCACGCCCAGGCGCTGCAGGGCCGACGACCAGCGGTCGCAGCGATCGAAGAACTCGCCGTACGTCCAGCGTTGCGCGCCGTCGACCACCCCCTCACGGGCGGCCTACAGCCGGCGGGTGCGCCGAATGAACTCGAGCGGAGTGAGCGGGACGTCCATGGTGTGGCGGCATCATACGTCCTGGGACCATGTTGCGGACCGCGCCACCCACGAGTTCCGCAGCGCGCAGTATCGTTGCGCCATGATGACGTCCCGACTCCGCGTCGTGCTCCTGGTCGCCGTCGCGGCGGCGTGCAGCTCGCAGGCACCGAAACCGGCTACCGAAAGCGTCGCTGAATATCTCTGTCTCTGGACCGGATCGGCCGACGAGACGCGCCCCGACATCCTGGCGGTGCTCGACGTCACCGAGCGGGGCGACGCCCCGTACGGGCGGCTGGTGACGACGCTGCCCGTGCCGGGGCGGGCCAACGGACCTCATCACACCGAGCACGAGATGCCGGCCGATCGCCAGCCGTTCGCCAACGGCTTTGCGACCGGCCAGAGCTTCGTCTTCGACCTGAGCGACGCCGCGCGCCCACGCATCGTCAAGCAGTTCGGCGACGTCGACGGCTACGCCCATCGGCACTCGGTCCTCCGCCTGCCCAACGGCAACGTCCTCGCGACGTTCCAGATGCGGCACCAGGCCGGGGCGATGACGCCCGGCGGCGACGATAGGAAGCATTAACCGGTTGCGGTGTCGCCAGTCGTTCTTGGTGCACTGCAAGTCGTCGTAGAAGATGAACAGGTCGACGTCATGAATGATATGAATGATGTCGACGTGGCCCTTCCACGGGATGCAGTGCGACGAACGTCGACTGCAGGATGACAACACGCTGTTCAAGCATCGGTCGACTCAACTACAGCAGCGCCCGCAGGCGCCGGCTCGGAATGCCAGAGTCGGGCGTACCCACTGCAAGGTAGCCACTGCCATCGGCGGTATGCTCGAGGATCAGCGCACCCGCGCCGACGAGGCAGTCGCTGCCCACCCGCAGGTGCTCGCGAATCGTCGCGTTGGCGCCGATGAAGCTGCGGGCGCCGATGGTGACGCCGCCACAGATCGTGGCCTCCGAGCTGATGAAGCAGTGGTCACCGATCTGGGCGTGGTGGCTGACCACACTGCTGCAACACATGATCACGCCCTCGCCGAGCACGACAAACGGCTGGATGACAGTGCCCTCCATGACGAGGCAGTTTCCGCCCACCTCGAGACCGGGCCAGACAGAGGCCCGCGAGCTGACATGGCTAGCCAGACGATAGCCACGCGCGCGAAGCGCCGCGCACCTCTCAGCCCGCACGGCATTCAACTTCGTATAGCCGATGGCGACGAACACATCGAACGCCGAGGGTGGAAAGCGCTGCACAAGTGCCTCGTAGGCCACGAGCGGCAAGCCCTGCAATTGGTCAGCATCAAGACGGTTGGCATCGACCGCGAAGCCGGCCACCGTTCGACTGGAGTCGTTCGAAAAGTAGAAGTGGGCCAGTTGCGCCAGCTCACCCGTCCCCAGGATGACAACGGGTCGATTCGGATCCCCAGTCACCCGTTGACCTTGCTTGCGATGGCGTCGAGCATTGCCGCGGCGCTGCCAAGCTCAGACACCTCGTCGTCGTCGAACTCGACGCCGAGCTCTGCCTCCAGTGCCAGCACCAGATGCAAGTGCTTGAGTGAGTCCCATTGCGCCACGTTCTCGCGGGAACTGTGCCGATCAAGACGTTCACGCGGCAGGGTCAGCAGCGCAGAGAGGATGGCGAAGAACTTGTCCTCGATGTGGGGGGGCGCCATGGGTCAGTCCTTCTCGATCGATATGAAGGTGGGAATGCGCTCGCAGGCGGCATCTGCCGCCCGGGCGTAGAGCTTCCGCGCATCGGTCACGTCTACCTCCGAGAAGCCCAGGCGCGACCAGAAGTCGGCGGCCTGGGCATTCTTGGCCGTCGCGATGTACTCGGCCTCCCAGCGCACGATGTCCATCGAGGAGCCGAGCGCGTGCAGGCAATGCTCGACCATTGCCACCTCGAGCCGCCGGCCGAGAGCACGGCAGCTCATCAGGAACGTGTCGATGCGCGCCACATCGCCGCTGACGCGAGCGATCAGCACACCGACCAAGCCCAGCGTGCCGAAGCGATCGCGCGCCGTGAGGCTGAAGACGGCCGCGCCGGGGTCTGACGCCAGGGTTTCGATTTCTGGCACCGAATATCGACGTGTCGTCATATTGAACTGGTTCGTCTTCTGCGTCAGCTGTGCGATGCGGGGGATCTCGCCTGCGCTGGCGCGGTGGATCACGGCCACCGTTTGCAGCGACTGCAGATACTCGTCGAGACTGGCGGAGGCGCCGCGGGCGCTCCTGCGCTGACTCTCGCCTTGGTAGCGTTGTGCGCGCCTGCGGTCTTCGTCGGTGAGGTTGAGCGTGTCGAACAGGCCGCCTTGCAGCAGCAGGGGCGGTAGCGTGTGCAGCCTCTTTGGCACCTGCACCACCGTCACCTGTGGCAGCAGCTGCCGCACGAGCTCGCACTCGACCGGGCTGTCATCGACGAACACAAACGCATCCAGGCCGAGATTGAGCTCTTCGGCCAGTTCGGAAATGTTGGTCGCCTTGTCCTGCCAGTTGATGCGCCAGCCGGAGAGGTGCGAGCGCTTGATGCGGCAGGCCGCGTGCGTGTCAAGCACCTCGAAGACGTCGGCCTCGTTGTTCTTGCTGCACAGCGCAACGAGCACGCCACGCTCCGCAAGGTGCAACACGGTGGTCTGGAAGTCGAAGTAGGCGCGGCCGGGGTATTGCTGGACGTCGAGCCGGATACCGTCGAGGCCGTCCTCGCCCAGCACGCCGCCCCACAAGGTGTTGTCGCAGTCCAGCACGAGCACCTTCTTCGCCCGCCCCTTCAGCGCCGCCACGACGCGCGCCAGTTGCTGCGCCCAGGCGTCGAGGAACGGATACCGGAAAGGCGCCCGCCACATGTAGCGACCGCGCTCGTCGAGCGCCGCGTCGGCACCGAGCTGGCGCAGGATGCGTTCCCAGTCCATCAGCACCACGCGGGGTGCGTGCTCGCGCACGGTACTGGCAACGAAGCGGTTGAGCTCGGCGACCTGTGTGGCGAGATCATGGCCATGGACATCCAGGACCAGGCCTTGCTCGGGCCAAAGCGGCGGAATGAAGTTGTGTAACGCGATCGTGGCCTGCGTGCTGGCAAGCAGCAACTCGAACAGCGCGTCCAACTCAGCCCGTGCGCCATCACTTCGCCATCCCGGCTTGCCGAAGTCGGGGTCGAGATCGTCGAGTGCCAGCGCCAGCACGATCAGGCCCGGATCGTGGATGGCCAGCGGTCCGTCGGCGGCCAGCACGTCCTGCGTGATCGTACCGTAGCCGCCGAGTTCGACCACGGGCCGGATGCGCTGCGGGTACAAGTGGTGCTTGAGCAGCGTGTCGAGGCCTTCGACGGTGAGTTGGCGCAGAACTAGCACCTTGATCTCATCCCTGAAGGTCGCCGCTTCGGCCTCCATCGCCGCGACCGCAGCAACCACCGAGCTGAAGCCGCCGACTGCGCCTGGGCTAGTCATCGGCGACCTGGATGATTTCGATCAGGCCGAACCCGCGCATCATGTAGAAACTGACATGACGCCCGCCAAAGAGTACGGCTGGTGTGGCAGGGAAGACGACCATCGCTCGAGGGCCTGCGGACTTGAGCGACTTCAGCGTCGCTGCGAGGTCGCGCGAGCGGTAGCATAACACCCAGTCTCAGACCCTGCCCCCTCCTCGGCCCCCCTGGCGACAGGTTGAGTTCCGCCTGCTTGTAGCTGCCGAAACCCGCGAGTTCGACGGCCAGCTCGCACTCGTCGACCTGCCGGTGCGGGAATCGGTACTGCCCCTCGTCGCCGCTGACCACGACGCGCGACTGCCCCGTCAGCACGTTGCGGACGGTGACCGTGGCGCCCGGGATGACCGCGGCCTGGTCGTCGCGGACCACGCCGGACATGGTGCCGGTCGTGGACTGCTCCCCCGCCTGGGTCTCCGGACGCAGACACATGACCAGCTGCCTGCCGCCGGGGCGAGCAACGTGAGGTCCGTGGCCGTGCCGGTCTGGAACGTCCCGGTGATCGGGGTCTTCGGCACGCGCTCGCCCGATCGGCCCAACCCGATCGGCGTGCACGGTCGAGGGTTGACCGCGTGCGCGACCTGGAGGTGGACGCGCTCGCGCTCGAGGCGATCGACGGCACGCCCGTCCTCGACGTCAAGGCGGTGTTGCTCGCCCGACGTGCGCGATCGCTGAAGGCAGGGAGACGATAGCAACTGTCTTCGAAGTCAAGCGGTCTCGACGCTGACGGACTTGTTGCCACGTTGTGTTCGCCCGCGTCATGGCATTCAGGATCGTGAGCAGCTTACGCATCGGGCGACGAGCGCCACCGTCTTGGGCTTGCCGGCCGCGATGAGCCGCAGGTAGACCGCTCGAATGACCGCGTTGCGACGGGCCGCGACCAGCGCGCCCATGTACAGGACGGCGCGCACGGGCGCGCGGCCGCCCCACAGCGCCGCGTGCCGCGGAAGGTACCACTGTCGCGGGCGACACGCTGGCAAGAGTAGTTGACGCCGACCTACGCGTCGTGGCTGAATCAGGTGGAGCGATTCTTCGGTCTGCTCACCGAGAAGGCGCTCAAGCGCGGATCGCACACGAGCCTCCCGCAGTTGCGTGCCGCGATCCTGGCGTACGTCGACGCGCACAACGACCGGCGCGCGCCCTTCAGGTGGGTGAAGACTGCGGACGAGATCCTCGACAGCATGCGGCGCTTTGGCCTTCGCGCGCAGCAGATCCATGGCCAATGATCAGACTCATCCTGGAAATCACGGATCCAGGGGACTAGCGCGACGGCATCTGTCCCCAGCGCCCGCGCAGATAGTCGCCCATGCCCTGCCATAGCGCGTCGCGATGGGCCCGCATGTGGCGCCAGCGCGGCTTGACGCTCCAGCTGGCCAGCGTGCGCCCCATGGTCAGCCAGGCGCGCAGCCGCACCGCGGCGGGCGCGCCGTGCTTGGCCATGGTCAGCAGCCGGTTGCGGGCCGCGTAATAGGTCACCGACGGCTTGGGCCGGTAGTCGAGGGTCACGCCCTTGTGCCACATCTTCGCCGCCGGAACGTGCAGCACCTGCCAGCCGGCCCGGCCGATGCGGATGCACCACTCCGTTTCCTCCCAGAAGTAGAAATAGCGCTCGTCGATGGCGCCGACCGCTTCGATAGCCGCCCGCCGGACGAGGATGCCGCAGCCCGAGATCCACTCCACCTGGTGCGGAGCGGCAAACTGACCACGATCGGGCTCGTCCTGACCCAGATGGATGGAATCCCAGTGCGGCCCAAGGATGCCGCCGGCCGATTGGATAACCTGCTGCGCATCGTAGTGGTACACCATGGGACCGACAATCCCGATGCGCGGATCGCCTTCGCCGACGGCGACCAGCTGCTCCAGGCAATCCGGCGCCAGAAGGGTATCTTCGTTGAGGACGAAGACCCAGTCAGCCCCTTGTTCCATCGCCGCGGCAATGCCCACGTTGTTGTTGCCGGCATAGCCGCGGTTGTCAGTGAGTTCAATGATCTGCACTGCGGGAAACGCGGCGCGAATGGCCGCGACCGACCCGTCGCTGGAGGCGTTGTCCAGCACGATGATGGTGTGGTTGGGGCGGGTGCCGGCGGCCAGCGAGGCCAGGCACGCCAGGGTGTCCTCGCGCCGGTTGGTGTTGAGGATGATGGTGAAAACGGCCGGTGAAGTCATGGCAGGATGCGCACGGCGCGACCGCGCTCAAGGTGGCCTGCGTGGCGGCCGCTCAGGCGCGCGACCTGGCGCCCTGGGGCAGCCACGCCGCCGGGAAATTCTTGGTCACTTCGATGCCGTCAAACTCCTGGCTGGCGCGCGCGCCGTGCCGGCGCACCCAGGCGGCCATCCGCGCCAGGCCCTCGTCGAGGTCGTGGAGAGGCCGCTCGCCGAAAGCGCGACGCACTTTCTCATGCGACGAATAGGCGTGCTGGACCTCGTTGCGCGCCGGCAGATGGGCTACTTGCGGCACCACGCCCATGGCGCGGCCCACGGCCTCCGCCAGTTCGTTGACGGAGTAGGGCTGGTCGGCGCCGATGTTGAAGACCTGATTGTAGGCCGCCGGCACGTCCATCGCCTCGGCCATGATCGGGGCCACGTCCCCGATGTAGCTGAAGGCGCGCGTCTGGGTGCCGTCGCCGAAGACGGTCATCGGCTTGCCCTGCAGGATCTGGTTCATGAAGATGCCGACCACGTTGCGGTACTTGTCGCCGATGTTCTGGCGCTCGCCGTAGACATTGTGCGGGCGGAAGACAATGAAATCCAGATCAAACATCTCTTTGCAGGTACGCAGTTCCTGCTCCACCGCCAGCTTGGCGATGCCGTACGAGTCTTCGGGATGGGCGGGGGTCTCCTCGGTCATGGGCAGTTCCGGGCTGGTCCCATAAACGGCGATGGACGAGGTGAAGACAAAGCACTTCACGCCGGTGTTGATCGCCGCGTTGATCAGATTGACGCTGCCGATCAGGTTGTTGTTGTAGTTGAAGCGCTTGATGAAGTGGCTCAACCCCTCGGCGGCATAGGCCGCCAGGTGGTAGACGGCGTCGAAACGCTCGGCGGCAAACAGGTCATCAACCAGCGCCACGTCGTTGATAGATCCCTCGACAAAGCGGGCCGCCGCCGGCACGTTGTCGGCGAACCCGCCGCTCAGGTCGTCGAGCACCACCACCTCATGCCCGCGCCGCAGCAGCTCGTCGGCCAGATGCGAGCCAATGAACCCGGCGCCGCCGGTTACCAGAATGCGTGTTCCCATGGTTGTTCCCTCATACAGTGACAGACAAGTGGGCAGCGCAGGCCAACGATCCAGGTTACGGAACCGGCGGCCGCGGTGTCGTAGACCTTCGCAAATGCTTCTGTCTGGCCAGCCGGTAAATCGTTTCCAGCTCCACAGCCTCCTGTGCCACCGTTTTTACCGGTGGCACGCCTGACGCCAGTCGGGCCAGCAGACCAGGCTCATCCAACAAACGTTGGATCTGGCGGGCAAGGTCTGCGGCGTCACCCCGCACAAAGCGCAAACCACTTACATCCGGCGTGACGGCCTCCGCCATACCACCCAGATCCGTGGCAATCACCGGCGTTCCCGTGGCAAAGGCCTCATGGATGACGAGCGGAAAGTCATACCAGAGTGACGGCACCACCAAAACATCCATGGCTGAAAAAATCGCCCCGCTGTCTTCGTGGCGATAGGTGCCGCGGAAGGTGACATTGGGTTGTTCGGTCGCCAGTGCGCGCAAACGCGTGCCGAAAGCAGGCTCCTTGTCCAGGTTGCCATAGATCTGGATAGCCAGCCGATCGCCATAGGCCTCGCGCAACAGTTGGCCCGCCCGAAGAAGCAGATCAACACCCTTGGATTCGATGAGCTGGCCAACAAAAGCCACTCTGAGGACTTCGGATGGACGCTTACCTGCGAAATGTTCGAGCCAGGCGAGATCATGTCCGTATGGCTGCACTTCTATCTCGGCCTCAATACCGTTGCTTTGAAAAACATCGTGGACAAATGCCGAGGCCGTGAGTCTTACATCCGGCAGTTCGATCGCCTGGCGCAGAAATGCCTTACGCGCGGCCATATCACCGGCCAAGCCCCGCAGACCGCGCTGGCGTGTCAGAATGGGGAAGTGACTGATAGTGGTCAGTACATCTTCTACCATTGACTCAGGCAGAACGCGGCGTGGCCAACGGTAGGCTTTCGCATTGAACAGTTGGCAGCGCAGGCAGTCCCAGGGAGAGGTCAAGCCGCTGCAGTTCTCACCGCTACTGCGCACCAGCGTGGTACGCGGACAGAGAAACCAGAAGTCGGTCAGGGAGAGGACTAAGGGCAGACCAGAAGCTTTGATTACCGGCAATATGCTTGCCGAAAGCCGTTCACATGACGTAACGTGCACCAGATCCGGCCGGATTTCATCCAGGTAGTCAGCCAGCCAGGCAGCAACCACAGGATTGTTGTAAAGACTGGTCGTGGGATCGGCGGCCCGTGTCCAGTTCAGGTGCAGTCGCCGCACGGGCAAACGCCCATACCACTCGTCGGAAAAACCAAGCCAATGAGTAGGCCCTGCGTCCCAATCGCCGCCACACAAGATCTGGATGTCATGCTCCCGTGTCTGCAGAGCGTGAGCGATGCCAGCGGTGTAGGTTTCGGTTCCCGCCCATTGTTCCGGTGGGAAACCATTTGAGATGAACAGAAGCTTCACGATGTACCACCGTCACGAACCCAGATCTCAGACCATTCTATCCGCCAGCGGCCTGCGAACACCATGCAGAAGGTCCCGGTACAGCGGTTCCAGCTCATCGACGTCCTCGGCGCAGCTGTTCACCGGCGGGTGGCCGGCCCGGAGCGTGGCCAACAATCATGTCCGGCAGCAGTCCTCGCAATCCGCGTTGCCGGGTGACCACCGGGAGGTGCGTCAAAGCACCCCAGATGTGCGCGTGAGCAGCACTGTGGGCAGCGACTCTGCTTGTAGACGGCCTGGCTGTCGTAGAGCACGCGATTCGGATTCTTGGCCCGGGTCCAGTTGAGATGAATCCGCTGCACCGGAACCTGTTCGTAGACATCCTCGGTGACGCCATTCCAATAGGCATCTCCTGTGTGCCAATCTTCCGCACACACAACCTGCACGTCGTGACCGTTCTGCAGCAGCGCACGCGCCAGACCAAAGGTGTAACTCTCCGTGCCGGCGTTGAATCTAGAGGGGGAAAGAAGTGGGTGATGTGTAGCATGCGCATGTAAAGCGTCTTGAAACGCACCACGTCAGGTATCTACCTGACAAGGCAATGATCAGGAACAAAGGCAATGGCCGCGAGAAACTGGTACCCGCTGCTGTCAACCTCCAGCGAATGTCCCGGCCGCAGCGCCCAGTTGTCCCGAGGATCGGCTGTCACCTCCCTTGCTGGGCGCGCCGCGGCGACCCGCTTTCATCGCGCTCCGCTGCGCGCGGCAGCCAGGCGCGCCAGCAGGGTGCGGCCGAGGAGCGATTTCAACAGGTTGGCGCTGGCACGTGTGTCGCGCAGCAGTGCGGGCTGCAGCCACAGCGCGCGCGCCAGACAGCGCCGGCTCAGCGCCAGCTCTCGAGTGTTGTAGGCGGCCAGACCCAGGCCAAAGGCCGCCGTGCCCCGGGTCGTGCGTTCCAGGGGCAGGATGTCGCTACCGGCCGGTGGCGCAAACAGCGCGTCCAGCAGGCCCTCCAAGCGCTCAGCGTTCTGGCGGAGGGCGATCTGCTGCCGGCTGCCGCGCAGGCCCGGCGGCTGGCTGCCCAGGGCCAGTTCGTAGAATAGCGTCAGATCCCTCGCCAGGGTCGGGTCAACACGCAGCGCCTGGCCCAGGTAAGCCGCGGCGCGATCCCACTCATCGCGCTGCTGCACCAGCGTCAAGGCGAAATAGCGGTACAGGCCCCCAAACGCGCGCCGCTTGGTAGGCGACCAGGCCGCGCGCAGCCCGTCGTCCAGTCCGAAGTTCTTCTCGATGGTGGCCCGCGCCGCCTGGTGCATGCCCGTCAGGTCTTTGGACAGGCTGAAGGGGTGCAGCCGGTAGCGCACCAGGCAGGCCTCGGTGCCCACGAATTCCCGTTCGGGCAGCAGGCGCAGCCAGAGCTCCCAGTCCTCACAGGAGCGCAGCTGCTGGTCAAAGAGGCCCGCCGCCGCGATGACGGCCCGCCGCAGCAGCACCGTGCTGGGAATGATGGAGTTGGCGCGCAGCAGCGATTGATACAGCGCCGCCGTGGGCAGCACCGGTCCGCCAAAGACCTGGGGCAAGGGCAGGCCCGCGCCGTCCATGGCCTGGGCCCGGCAATAGTACACGGCCGCTTCCGGGTGCCGTTCCGCCAGGTCCACCATGGTGCGCAGGTACTCCGGCTCCCAGACATCGTCGGCGTCCAGCAGGCCGACCAGCTTGCCCCGCGCCGCGCGCAGACCCGTGTTGCGGGCGCCGGCCAATCCCTGGTTCTCCTGGTAGACGTAGCGCACCTGCTCGCCGAACCCGGCGACGACCTCGCGGCTGTTGTCGGTCGAACCGTCGTCGACGACGACAATCTCAAACGATCGAAAAGATTGCGCCAGCACGCTCTCGATGGCGGCGACAATGTACTGCGTGTGGTTGTAGTTGGGAATGATCACCGTCACGGCAGGAAGCGTCACGTCCGCTGACGAGGCCGTCTGCCGCGGGGCGGGCGTATCGGTTGGCGTATACATAGGGGCGAAATCTGGATCTGCTACGCGTCGCTCCGGAGTGGGGTCCCGAGGCAGCGAAAAGCTGCGCCGGTACGCCCGGGCCCTGGGACGATAGGAACGATGAGAGGCCTGCCGCGACCGCGCGCTGGCCGCCCCTGCCGCGGGCCGGCGCAGTCGCGCGCGAATGCGCGCGCGGAGTTCCCGAGGGCTGTAGGGCCTGGTGATGTAGTCGTCGGCGCCCAGGTCCAGGCCAAGTACTCGCTCGGCCTCGGCCGACCGCGCAGTGAGCATGACGATGCTCGCGTCCACCTCCATGCGCCGCAGCTCGCGGCACACTTCGTAGCCGTCCTTCTTCGGCAACATGACATCGAGCAGGATCAAGTCGAAGCGCGCCTCACGCACACGTTCGAGCGCCGCATCGCCATTGGTCACGAGGTCCACCGCGTAGCCCTCGATGCGCAGGTCTTCCTCGAGTGCCGATCCGATCGCGCGGTCGTCCTCAACGATCAGGACGCGCGGCGCGGTCACGATTCGACCTCATGGCCACCAAGGGCGCGTCGACTCGACCCGACATACCCGGCCGACGCCGTCCGGGCCTCCGGCAGTTCGATCCGGAACGTGCTGCCGACGCCCAGCTCGCTGGTCACCCCGATCGTGCCGCCGTGCGCCTCGACGATCGTCTTGACCAGCGCGAGCCCGATGCCGACGCCACGCGCACCCGATTGCGTGGCGCTCCTGCCGCGGACGAACTTCCTGAAGATCCGTTCGCGCTCGTCGGGCGCGATGCCCGGCCCGCGGTCGCGAACGTCAATACTGACGCCTCGCGCCGTCCGTCGCGCCGACACCACGACGGGGGCGGCCGGGTCGGAGTACTTGGCGGCGTTCTCGAGCAGGTTCCAGATCGCACGCGACATCGCCTCGCGGTCGACGGCGATGTCCGGCAGGCCGGCCTCGACGTCGATGACGAGGTCGCGGTCGCGTTCGGAGGGCTCGCGGCGGAACTCGGTGGCAATCGTGTCGAGCAGGTCGGACACGGACGCGGATTCGAATCGCCAGGCGTGCGCGCCGGCCTCGACGCGACCGAACGTGAGTAGCGTCTCGACCATACGATGCAGCCGCTCGGTCTCGTCCGCCAGCAGGCCGTAGAAATGCGTGCGACGCGCGTCGTCCGTCACGCCGCGACTCGTCAGCAGATCCGTGATGTGCCTCATGGAGGTGAGCGGCGTCCGGAACTCGTGAGAGACCGCGGAGACGAAGTCCGCCTGCTCGCGCGCCAGGTTCAGTTCACGTGTGGTCGTGCGGTAGAGTCCGACCGCTGCCGCCCCCATCAGCACGAACGCCAGACCAAGGGCCACGGGCAGTCCCAGGCGCCGCTGCCAGTCCGCCCCGGCCGACGCCCTGCTGCCGGGCGCGACGCTCAGGACGAAGGGCAAGCCCGTTTCCGTCGGCAGCAGCGTCTCGTCGTCGGTCGCGCGCTCGCCGAAGAGCGCGTGCCCGTCCACGCCGAACGCGGCCACGACGAGCTGGCGTGATTCCCAGAGCGGACGAAGCAAGGCGTCTACCTCGGACGATGTCATGGCTACCGCGAACACACCATCGGGCGTCGTGGCCCACACCACGAGGAGCGCTTCAGCCCTGCGAGTGCCGAGCTGTCGGCCCGCGAGTGGGAGCGCCCCGCGACGCGAGGCCGTCCACAGGTCAATCAGCGCGTCCGTGCGTGCAAGTGCGCCCGCGTCGACCGGCGGACCGCCCCAACGCTCGGCGGCACCCGAGAGGTCGGCGAGCGTGGCACGGTCGATCGCCCACCCGCCCTGCTGGAGAAGCCCGCTGAGATCCGTCGCGACCGAGGCGAGTTGATCGCGATCGTCGGCGGCCTCGAACATGCGGCCGCGGGCGAGGGCAGCGGCCAGCGCAGCCGGAAGGTCCTCCACGGCTGCCGCCCCCAGGTCTTCCAGCGCTCGGTAAGCCTCGAGTGCGCCAGCCGCATCGCCTTGATTCCGAAAGACGCGCCCGAGCCTGAGCCATGCACCGGCGCTGACGTCGACGTCGGCCGACTCCGTGAGCCGACGATAGGCTGCCGCGGCAGCGGGCAGGTCGCCTCGCTGGAACTCCAGGAACTCCGCATCACGAAAGACTGCCGCTGATCGTCCGAGTGCCGGGCCGAGTTCCGGCCGGTACAGCAGCGGCGCGCCGGCGGTGACGACGGGGCCATCAGGTGAGAGGCGTACACCTTCGCCGCGCGAGAGCTGCGCATCGACCTCCTGCAGCCGACGCTCGATGTCGATGGCGATCCGGCCGGCGGTGACCTCGAGCGCGTCGCGCCGGCGCTGGCGGTCGGCATCGGCGTCCTGGACCACCACGCGCACGGTCAATGCGGTCAGCACACTCATGGGGATGAGCGTGGCGACTCCGAGCAGGACAGCGGTACGGCGCGGACGCGACCAGGCCACAACTGGCGGAATCTTACGCCCGCGCGCGTGGCCGGCACGTCACAATCGCGTCACAAGCAGGGTGTGCAGCAGGAGGCCTGGGGCTTGTCTACGGCAGCACGTGCACGCGTTCCGGATCCAAAACCGTCCGGCGACCAGCGAGGCGACTGCATGGCAAACGGTGACGTCCCGAGGCGATAGGCACAACCGATCCGGTCTCCACGTCGGCCCGGAAAATGCCCCGCCGCCCCTGTTGGTCGGTTCCCTGCACGGCCAGTGGCGGGCTCGGGGTGTAATATGCCGGAGAGCCCAGGTCTGCCGCCGGATCGGAAACATCGGGGAATGGCTTCGGTAACCTGATACGCCCGGATGCGTGAGGCGCGAATGCCACGGATTATCCTCACCGCTCAAGTCGAGAACTCCGCCCAGTGGGAAGCCAAGTTCCGGACGCACGGAGCGCTGCTCGGCAGCATGGGTACCTCTGTGACGCACTTCGCCACGAACGACGACAATGAGGTCGTGCTGTACGCGGAACCGCAGGACCTCGATCGCTGGTTCGCGGTCCTGAAATCTCCGGACACTGCGGCGGCGATGGCGATGGACGGCGTGAAGAAGGAGACCGTCAAGGTGTTCGTGCTCGACAAGGAGTTCCGGTACTGAGCTCGTGACCGGGGCTGCCAGTGCCGGCGTTGCCGTCGCTGCCGAGTAACCGATCTCCCAGGTCGTCGTGATTGCCACCGCGGCTGGCGCCGGCATTGGTGAGCGCCACCCCGTGGTCGAGTGCGCAGGGAGTCGAGCCGGATGACCGCGTCTCCGACGTGGAGCGTGCCGCCCGGCCAGCATGTCTCGTCCATGCCCCTCGACGCCGCCGATGAGGATGGTGGGCCGGAGCCGACGGATGTCGCGGCCCCGCCGACCTCACCGCCGCCGCGTCGGGATGCCGCGGGGCCGCGAGGGTTCCGGCGGCAACGCCTTCAGCCACCGCAGCACCTCGTCGTCCCAGTGCGCCTGCGCGATGTCCATCTCCTCGAACATCGCGTCCCAGTACGCCATGCTCACCGTGTCGTCGTTGAGGTCGATTGCACTGAAATCGAAACGGGCACCCTCCGGCAGGAGATCCCACTTCCGGAGGTGGGCAGCGAAGAGGTCGTCCTGCGCCTGTTCCGGCATGATCCAGCGGCGCCGTCGCCCCTTCAGGAGCAGGTAGCTGCCGTTGTCGGATGCGTGCGGGTCGCTGACGACGAGCACGAACGCCAGGCGGGGATAGCGCCGCGAGACCGCCGCGAAGTGATCGACGTGATCGTCGTTGCGGCCCTGGAAGGAGTAGCGCGTGCGTCGCAGGTCCCCGGCCAGCCGCTGCAGGCCGTGCGACTCGAAGATCTCCTCCCTCGCCAGACTCCATGACGGAGGTGAAGATGGTGCTGTGGTCCGTGTCGATCCGGCCGCGGAGCGCGCCGGCGGCACGTCGAAACGGCGCGAGATCGGACGCGTATCCCGTCACCACGAGACGCAGGTTGCACCAGTTCGCCATCAAGACATTGACGCGTGTACCCACGCCGATCTGACAGGGAATGGCGGGCCGGTCATGACTCCCGCTCCGCTCGTGCGTGCTCTCGCTGCAAGACCGCGATGTCGGCAATGAGCGACCGCACGCTGTCGGGGTTCAGGCCGTTGTAGATGCCGCGGATGCGGCGCTGGCCGTCGATCAGGATCACGTTCTCGCTGGGCAGGAAGTCGTTCTCGCTACGCGTTCCGCCGAGGTCCTCGTCCACGAAGTAGTAGCGTCGGCCCAGGTCGTAGATCTCGCGCTTGGGCCCAGTCAGCAGCTTCCACTTGTCGACGTTCACGCCGTAGGCCTGCCCGTACTTCGCCAGAACGTCCGGCGTATCCGTCTCCGGCGTCACGCTGTGCGAGAGCAGGACGACGCGGTCGTCGTGCGGAAACGCCTTCTGCACCTGGCCCATGCTGGCGGCCAACCGGGGGCAGATGGCCGAACACGTCGAGAAGAAGAAGTCCACGACAGCGCTCTCCCGCACCGCGTCCGGACGCTGACGGTCTGGAATCGGGTTTCGTGACGCGTTCCGGCCGCCCAGGACCCGGCGCGGCGTCGTCTCCGCCTCGTCCACGTCGCGCGCCGGCGGCGTCGCGGCCACGGCCGAGGCACCAGCACCGCCAGCCGCCCCAGAAACTCCACCGGGTCGGCCCCAGGGGTATCGCTGCCCGTCGATCCCGCCCCGCGCGGCGCGTTCCCACTCCGCCTCGGTCGGCAGCCGCACCGGCGCGCTTTCGCTCGCACGCCACCGGCAATACGCCTGGCAATCGAACCAGCTCACGCCGACCACTGGATGATCGGGGTCCGTGCAGAAGCGCGGCCACTCGCACGGGAGTTCATGGCCAGTGGCCTGCAGAAACCGCTCGTAGGCCCGGCAGGCCACCGGGTACACCGCGATGTCGAATGCCTCGACCCACACACGGTGGACGGGCCGCTCCTCGGCCGGTCCGTCGTCGCTCCCCATCTGGAACCAGCCTTCAGGGATCCGGACGAAGGCGTCGTCACGTGCCACACGCCACCCGCGTCAGCGACCGCTTCGGACCAGGAAGAGCCGATCCTGCCGCTTGAACGCCCACCGCGCCTTGCCGGCGGCATCGAGGATCATGTCCTCCTCCTGGGCCATCCGCACGGGCTGGCCGCCCCACTCCGGGACGGGCGTGGTCGCCTGCAACTCGATCGAGAACCACATGGACGGAATCACGCGCGCGTCGCCTCGGCCCGGGACGCCGTCCTGATAGTCCCAGAGTCCGACGAGCGGGCCCGCGCCGTGTCCGTGCATGCCGATCGGATGGCTGTACATCGTGCCGACGATGCCCCGGGCCCTCATGCGCGAGAGGACAGCCGCCAACGCCTCGTTGCCGGTCCGGCCTGGCCGAATCTCCTCCATCGCGATGTCCTGCATGGCGTTGGCGTTGGCGAGGGCCCGGGCAAGGCCGGCCGGTGCGTCGGTCTCGCCCGGCTTGAGCACGTAGGCCAGATGCTGCGTATCGGTGTTGAGCCGAGCCACGGTGATGCCGACATCCGAATGCAGCACGTCGCCGGGCTGGATCACCGGGTCGTCGCCGAGGTCGCGCGCCGTCGCGCCCTGCCGCTGCACGCTCACACTGGGCTGGAACCACGTGCCCAACCCCAGGTCGTTGACACGCTGGCGCCACCACCACACGAGGTCGCTCGCGCGGGTCGTGCCCGGCACGACGATCTTCTCGGAGAACATCGTCTCGGACAACTGCCACACGAGCGCGTTCATCTGCTCGAAGAACGCCTCTTCCTCGGGCAGGCGAGACGCGATCAGCTCGAGCGGCAGCGCCTCGGCGTTCCTGAACCGCGAGGTCCATTCCGGGCCGAGCGCCTCGCTCATGCCCTCGAGCTCGCCGCTCGACAAGCCATCGCTGAACGCGAACACGCGCGAGCGGTTGATGCCGATGGTGGCCGGCTTGCGCTCCGCCACGACCTGCACGAGCAACTGCCACTGCTCGTCGCCCCACAGCTCGGCGTTCCGGCCGCCCACCGGCTGGCTCACGGCCTTGGTCGACGTGCGGGCGTCGAACACACCCCCCTGCGACGTACCGCCCAGCGCGATGCGCTCCACGCACGCGGCGTCGGGCGGCGTACCGGCGGCCGCGCAGCGATCGAAGAAGACGTAGATGGTGCGCCGGCGTGCCGCGAACGTCTCGGGCGCGGTGATCGACGAGAACACCGGGTCCTCGTTGTACTCGCGCATCGGCACCACCCAGAGCACGATGCCGTGCGTGCGCATGAGCGCGGGCAGGAACGAGTCGAGCCGCTTCGTCAGCCAGGCCTGCTGCATGGTCGCCTGCTCGCGCAAGGTCCCGAAGGGCCGTGGCGTGGCGGGCAGGCCCGACGGCGCCAGGCGGCTCGTCCAGTCGATGGGCGGCGGCGCAGGTTGGCCGTGCGCCAGACCAACGCAGAGGGTAAGACCGAGAGTGAGGACGAACGTCGCACGGCATCTCGAACGCACGCGGCTGTCTCCGGCATCGCGCCAGGTGCCGGCACGCCCGGCCTGACCGATGACAGGCAGTCTACGACGAGGTGTCGCATCGCTCCCGAGTCAGGGCCTTCAGCGCGACGTCGCGGGTGAGTGGCGGGGCGATTCGCGTCGTCCAGACGCTGGCACGCCAGGACCCCGGACGCGCTGGCCCGGCGGCCTGAACGCGACCGATCCGACCGGGCCCCTCAACTACTTCAATCCGTGGTGGCATCCGTACTACCGCCGCGGCGACCTCCACACGATGCAGTCGGTGACCAAGACGATCACGTCGGTGAGCATCGGCGTCGCCGTCACGCGGAAGTCCCCCGACGGCGCGTTCATCTACTACCTGCAGAGCCGCGACCGCGGCGGCCTGTGGCGGCAGGAATTTCCGGGTCCTGGCCGACGGCATCTATCTGCTCGTCTGCAACTCGTCGAGAACCTGCCGTTCCCGGGAGACCGCCAACGGGCAACGGCGAGCCTGGGAGTCCCGGGAGCCGGAGCGCGCGGGTCCCGAACCGTGGCGGCCCAGGTCGGTCACCGCTCCAGCGCCAGCTCGACGAAGCCGATCGCGCAGGTCGCCGCGCTCGTGGCGGTGTCGAGGATGCGCGTCCAGTCCGGCGCCTGTTCGAACCCCGTGTAGAAGAGCGTGTAGCGATCGCCGCCCTCGTGCACGAGGCCGAGCGGCGTTCTCAGCTCCTTCGCCCACGCACCGGCCCTCGGCTGCAGCACGAGGTCGTGGCCCCGGCCCCAGCGCAGGCCGTCCTCCGAGAACGCCCAGCCGATGCCGTCCGCGGTCTCGCTGTCGTACACGACCAGCCAGCCGCCGCCGGGCACCTCGGTGACGATGGGATTCTCGATGAAGCGCGTGGCGATCGCAGCCGGGTTGTCCTCGCGCAGGCGACGCCACGGCCCGGCGAGCGACGGCGCCTCGGCAGGGCCCACGAGCCAGTGGCCCACCGGCCTCGTCTCGGTGCGCGCGCTGCCGTAGAAGGCCCGCCATCGGCCGCCGACCGGCCAGGGGAAGAAGGAGTCGGTGCCCTGCAGTCCCTCCCAGCTGAGCGAGTCGGGGCCGGGCCGCATGATGACGCCGACATCCTCGAAGGGACCGCGAATACCCTGCGGGCCCGCCGTCGTCGAGACCGCTCGCCAGATCTCTCCGGCGTGGTTCAGGAGAAAGCGGTGGCCGTCGGTCGGCTTCGCGCGGTAGGCCACGTAGAACAGGTTCCACCGGCCTTCGCCGGGATCCCACACGGGGAGCGGCGACCAGAGCGCGGCGCGCGGGTCCTTGCCCTCGAACTCGCCACTCGACTCGCGCACGGTCGCCACACGCGTCCAGGCGAGACGGTCGCGGCTGGTCCAGTGGCCGAAGCGGGTCTTGACCCACATCGGGTCGGCCACCATCTCGGTGGTGAAGAGGTGGTACGTGCCGTCGACCTTCACCACCCGACCGCCTTCAAAACCGTAGCGGTTGCCCTCGGCCCCCGGCGAGCGTGTCGTGATCACGGGCGTCGGGTGCTGACTGGCCAGAACGAGGCGGGGAGCTCCCGCCTGCGCTCGTGCCACGCCGCGCGCCGCGCCCCCAGGCCCGGTCAAGGCGACGACAGCACCGGCCACGATGCAGCACCCCGCCAGGCGCCTCAGCACGTGCCCCAGGCCTCGAGCGTCACGGCGCCCACGTCACCCGCGCGGGAATGGCGGCTCGCTGCCTGCAGAACCGGCGTCGGGGCAGTCATTGCGGCGGATGATACCAACCCGGACAGGATCCTGGCCCCGATACCCGTACCCCGATACCCGTACCCCGATACCCGTACCCCGATACCCGTACCCCGATACCCGTACCCCGATACCCGTGCCCCGTGCAGTGTTCAGATCCGTCGAGCGGTCATGACGCCGCGGTCGGCGACCGTGTCCGAGTAACTGCAGTCGGCGAAGCCCACGGCGCGGAGCATGCGTTCGTACTCGGAGATGGCGTAGCACTTGCCCTGCGAGGCGTGCATCAGCAGCACGGAGTACTCGGCGACCGGGATCGGCCCGGTCTTGTCGGCGTTGATGAAGGCGTCGTGGATCACGAGCAGGCCGCCGGGCGGGAGGCTTCGGAACGACGCCGCCAGCAGGTGGCGCACCTCGGGCGCGTCCCAGTCGTGCAACACGTTAGAAAAGAGATGGACGTCGTGCCCGTCGGGGAGGGGTTTGGCGTGGAAATCCGCCGTCACGACGTCGATGCGATCGGCGAATCCCCGTTCGGCGACCAGCGTCGAGGCGATGCGCTGCACTGGCGCCTGGTCGAGCACGGTCGCCCGCATCTGTGGATGCCTGGCCGCGATCGCGCACGCGTAGATGCCAGACCCGCCGCCGATGTCGAGCAGGCGCGCGTGTCCTGACAGATCGAGTGTGGCGGCGAGCGCCTGCCCCAGGTACAGCCCGCGACAGTCCATCGCGGCCGTGAACCGTCGGGCGAAGGCGTCATCAGCCATCGCGACGTGCCAGTCGCCGCCCTTCGAGCCGCCCCAGTTGGCCGGCTGACCGGTGCGCAGCACGCGCGCGAAGTCCTGCACGAAGGGGCGTTCCCCGAGCGCCGCGAAGTACGGGCCGAGGTGCCACGGCGACCCGGCCACCAGATGCTCGCGCGCCAGCGACGTGGTGCGCAGCACCTCGCCGTCGCGCTCGACGTACCCGCGCGCCACCAGCAGCGTCAGCAGCACGTCGGCCGGGCGCGCCGCGAACCCGAAGTGTGCGCACATGGCCTCCACCGTCGAGGGGTGCGCGTCGAGCCACGTGAAGAGGTCGAACTCGACGATCGCCGCGGCCAGCAGGTCCGCGGCATAGAGGCCGTCCCTGTAGCGGTAGAGGGAGAGCGGCGACGTCGCAGGCGGGGTGAGCAGGTCAAGTGGCATCGGTCGAGAGCCTTCCGGTCGTCGGCCTTCAGTGCGGCACGACGACTCGTGTGGTGGCCAGGCTGCCGTTGGAGGATGCGTCGCTGGCGCGGTAGGTGACGGTGTAGATCCGGCCTGCGCCCAGTCCCGACCGCTCCGCGCGCAGCAGAAACGCCCGGTCGTCCGTGCCGGTCGCTGCGACCTGGATGTCGCCGGTCGTGTCGCCGTCGCCGAGCCCGTTGTCGGGCTCGTTGCTCACGATCGACACCAGCCGGACGGACGGCGACGCATCGCACGCGTCGATCACGGACAGCGACGCGATGATGGGCACGAGCCGGTGATTCGGCGGACTCAGCACCGCCGGGGACACGGTGAGTCCCACCGTCGGCGCCGTGGTGTCGCCCACGGTGATCGACACCGAATCGGTGTCCTCGCCACCGAACCCGTCGGACACCCGGAGCGTGAACACGTGGGTGCCGAGCCCGAGCGTCACCGTCACCGAGGCGCTCGTGCCGATGACGGCATTGGCCTGGTCACGCCATTCGTAGGTCAGGGCATCGCCATCCGCGTCTGCCGACGCCGACCCGTCGAGCGTCACGGCGGTGCCCGTTGCCGCCGTGCACTCGATTACCTGATCCGGCCCTGCTTCCGCCGTGGGCAGCTTGTTGGCCGCCAGCAGCACGAGGTACGCCGCGCCGCTGCCGGATGCGTGCGACGGCTTTCCTACGATCGCATCGTCTGCGCTGTCTCCGCCGAGGTTGCCAAGCCGCGCCAGGCTCCAGCCGAACGCGCCAACGGGCCCGGACGCCGCCGGATCCGTGACGGTGGCCAGGATCGCGCCGGCCCATGTCGAGAGGTACGCCTTGGAGGCCCCCGGCGCGCCCACCCAGAAGTCGGCATGCCCGTCACCGTCCTGGTCTCCAACCGACGCCAGTGCGAAGCCGAACCGATCGCCGGCGGCGGCGCCCGCGACCGTTCGAACTGTGGCTCCGGTCTTGCCACTCACCAGGTGGATGGTCCCTGCACCGGGCTCGCCGATCACGTAGTCCTCGGCGCCGTCGCCGTCCTGATCGCCTGCACCCGCGACGGCCAGGCCAAACAGGCTTTGGTCCGCCACCGTGGGATCCGCGTGCGTGCGCAGGACCCCACCCGTCGCGCCCGACACCAGGTAGGCCCGGCCGGTCAACACGAACGTGCCGGGATCGGGGTCGGCGTCGTGGTACGGTGCGCCGACGAGGAGATCGCGGCGTCCGTCGCCGTTCAGATCGGCCACGGCGGCGGTCTTCAATCCGAACGACGGGTACTGCCGCCCTCCCGGTTCATCCACCACCCACAGCTGCGTGTTGGTGGCACCGGAGAACGCATACACGCGGCCGAAGGACGACACGGAGGCGAAGTACACCATCCCCACGGCGAGGTCCGGCACGCCGTCGCCGTTGACGTCGCCGAGCGAGGCCACCGAGAAGCCGAACCCGGCGAAGTCGTCGGCCGGGACGATGGTCCGGAGCAGCGCACCGGTCGCGCCGGAGAACACGAAGGCGCGGCCGTACACGGGGTCGGGCACGGGGCACGGCGGCCCCGGACAGGGCAGCGCGATTGGACCCATGAAGGGCCCCGGCGCGCCGATGGCGAGGTCGCTGACGCCGTCGCCGTTGAGGTCCCCTGCGTCAGCCATCGCGAAGCCGAACTGGTGTTCCGTCGGCCCGAAGTTCGGATCGACGATGGAGCGGATGAGCGTACGGGTGGCGCCGGACAGGATGTCCACGCGCTCGGCGCCTGGTGCGCTCACGGCGAAATCCGCCACGCCATCGCCGTCGATGTCCGGCAGGCCCAGTTGCGAATAGCCGAACCCGGCATCGGCCAGGGGCACCGGGTTGGCCACCTCCACCATCGTCGTCCTCAGCAGCGGTGCCGCGGTCACCACCGCCAGCAGCCCGAGGGTCGCGAGTGCAACGGTAGCCAGCGGGAAGCGGGATGCGGTGAACCGACCGGTCAGGGTCATGTGCATGCCTCTCTTGAATCGCGGAGAGATTCGCGTGTGGAGCCGGTTGGACTGTGCAACAGGCGCGCGCGCTGGAGGGAGCAGACGGATGCTAGTCCGCTGGCGGGCCAATGGCAAGTCTGGGCACTGTGGTCATCGGACTGAGGCGGGTTACCATGCGGGCACACTCGACACGGTGCGACGTGCACGCAGGTCGCCCTCGCGCCTGCCCTGACGCTGCCATCCAAATGGGTAAGGGAGTCTCTTCATGGATCGCCGATGGGCCCTGCTGACGCTGCTGCTCGCATGCACTTCCGCCACCGCGGCTGCCTCGGCTCAGGCTCCGACCGAGTTGCGTGGCGAGGCGATCCTCAGCCACCCCGCGGGCAGGCTCGCGATCAGGGCTGCCGAGTTGCTCGTGGCCGGCAAGACCGACGAGGTCATTCGCCTGCGAACCGCGGAGGACCAGGCTGAGTGGAGGAAGGAGCCCGCCGCAGAGCGCAAGGCGATGGGCGAGCGAATGCAGGAGCGGGCCCCCGATCCGGCGGCGATGACCGAAGGCATCCGCACGGGCGGAGTCCTCACGGTCTACCCGCAACGGGCCACGCTGTAGTCCGCCGCGAGCGCGTTGCCTGTTCACCCTCGGGGCGGCCGGGCGCGACGACGCGTTCATGTCCGCTGGCCAGCAGCAAGGCCCAGGCCGAATGGCGGGCCCATCCCGCCAGCGAGCGGGCCGAGAGCACCGCCTACCGGAAGAAGACGGTGCCGGCACGCAGCGCGCTCGCTGGCGCGATTCGCACCGGCGGCCTGCTGATTCTCCAGGGTGACGGCTCCGCCTCGCTCAACGTCACCACGGTCGCGCAGGAGAGCACGGCGCCTGGCACGGTGAGCGCCTCGTCCACGACATTCAGCATCCCCTTCGTGCTGGAGAATGGCGCGTGGAGGCTGGCGCGGTGACGCGGGACCAGGCATGAAGCTCCTGAGTCGTGCAGGCCGGGTCATCGCGGGCACGATGGTTCTCGTGTCGGCCGCGTCAGGCGCGTCCGCGCAGGACGACCTCGCGCATCGTGTCGATGCCATCTTCTCCGCCTACGCCCGCCAGGACGCGCCCGGGTGCGCGGTCGGCATCGCGAGCGGGGGGAAGCCGATCCTGACGAAGGGCTACGGCGTGGCGAGCGTGGAGTCAGGCGCGCCGATCACACCGCTCACCACGTTCAACCTCGGCTCGGTGAGCAAGCAGTTCACTGCGCTCGGCGCCCTGATGCTCATCGAGTCGGGCACGCTCGGAATCGACGAGGACGTGCAGCGATGGGTGCCGGAATTGCGCGACCTCGGCGCCACCATCCGGGTTCGCGACCTGCTCCAGCACACGTCGGGCCTGCGCGACGAGGGCGCACTCGAGACCTTCGCGGATCGCCCGATCCGGACGATGCCCGAGTGGCTGCGGCTGATGTCTCGCCAGCGAGGCCTCAACTTCGCGCCTGGCTCGCGGCATGAGTACAGCCACTCCGACTTCACCCTGCTGGGGCTGATCGTCGAACGCGCGAGCGGCCTCCCGCTCGCCGAGTACCTCGCCCGCACGATCTTTCGCCCCCTGGGCATGACCTCCACCGCGCTGCACGACGGCCGTGGCCTTCCCGTCCGGAACCGCGCCCTTGCCCACACCGCCACCGACACCGGATTCACGGTGCGGTTCCCCGACTCCGAGATCGTCGGCGGAAGCAACGTCTACACCTCGGTCGAGGACTTCCTGCGCTGGGAGGAGAACGTCATCTCCGGCCGTGTCGGAGGACGCGAACTCATCGATCGGTTGACCTCGCGCCCGACCCTCGCCTCGGGTGAGACGATCCCTTACGCCTATGGGCTGAGCCTCAAGAGGCATCGCGGACAGACGATGGTCGTGCGGGGCGGCGGGGGAGGCGGATTCCGGTCGGAGATGGTCCGTTTCCCGGACCTCGGCATTTCGGCGATCACCCTCTGCAACATCGATACGGCGCGGCCCTTCGACCTGTCCGAGGCCGCCGCCGCGGCGGCGCTTGGCCGCCCGATCGGGCCAGCCGCCCCGGATCCGGCCACCGATTCCGTACCTGCTCCTCGAGACGAACTCGAGCGGTTCCCCGGCCTCTACCGCTCGTCGTCGCGGCCATGGGAGACCATTCGCATCGTCTTCGCCCAGGGGCGCCTCGTCGACCGGTGGATCGATGAGTCCTATCCGCTGACGCGGCTGCGAGACGGCACCTACCATTCGGACGGCCACGTGTATCGCTTCGACGGCTCCGCTCCGGACGGCCGCGTGACTCTGGCCCTCGAGGCCGAGTGGACCGACGCCCGGTTCGTCCGTGACCCGCAGGCGTCGGCAGGCTGGACGCCCGACGCGGCCACGCTCGCCGCGTTCGCGGGCCGCTACACGAGTGCCGAGGTCGAGACGACATGGGAAGTAGCCGCCGCGACCGCCGGACTCTCCATCCGGCGCGGGGATCATCCGGCGCGCCCGGCGGCGCCGGTGCTTCGGGATCTCTTCGAAGGGAATCTCTCCGACACGGCCGAGCCATTTCCGGTCGTGGTGGAGTTCATGCGCGACGCAGAGGGACGGGTCGTCGGATTCTTCGGGAGCGCCATGCCGTACCCCTACGAACAGGCGCATCGGATTCGCTTCGATCGCGTGCCGTGACCGACCCTGTGGCGTGGTGGACGTCTCTCTCTTTGGTGTGGTTGACCGAGTCTCAGCGGGCGGTCCACGTCAAGAGCCGTTGGCGGGACCAGAACGGGAATCATCGTCAGAATGGCAAGAACGCACAAGGAAAACGTCATGAAGCAGACGGCAGATACACGGATCGGCACGCTCGAATTCGACCTCGGTCTGGCGACGGAGAACACCGTGGCCTCGCTCTACGACGAGATGGATTTCCAGCGGGCCTGCCAGGCCTATCTCTGGGCGCTGCCGATCGTGAACATCGGGGAATGGCAGCGTGCCCATGAGCAGGACTTCGCGGCGGCCGACGGCGACATCGTCATCTACCTTTCCTACCGCGACAAGCTGGGCATCCTGACCCCCAACATCACGACGCCTTACATCATCGGCTTCGCCAACCTGTCTCGGACCGGCCCGCTGGTCATCGACTATCCGTCCGGTCTCTCCGCCGGTGGCGTGCTCGACTTCTGGCAGCGGCCCCTGTTCGACATGGGGCAGACCGGGCCAGACAAGGGCGCGGGGGCCAGGTACCTCGTCGTCGGCCCGGGACAGGAGGTGCCCGAGGCGGCGGGATACTCCGTGTATCAATCGCCCACCTTCAACATCGCGATTGGTTACCGGGTGCTCGAGTCCGACCCGGGCAAGGCCGAGGCGCTGGCGAAGGGCGTCAACGTCTACCCCTTCAGCACGCGGGACAATCCGACGCAGAGCAGGTTTCTGACGCCGGGGGGCAAGGTCTGGAGCCAGACGCCCCCCAGCGGGTTCGCTTACTGGGAGCGGCTTGCGGCCCTGCTGAATCAGGAAGTCGTTGCGGAACGAGACCGCTTCTTCATGGCGATGCTCAAGCCGCTCGGCATCGAGAAGGGCAAGCCGTTCCAACCCGATGCGCGGCAGACGAAGATTCTCACCGACGCGGCCTTCGTGGGCGAGCAGATGGCCAAGGCCAATTCCTTCGACAAGCGCATGCCCGGTGCGCGCTATCAACCGGACGCCCGGTGGGAGATTCTCTTCGCGCCGGGATTCTCGCCGGCCCAGGATCTGGACACCTACAGCCAGCTGGATGAGCGCGCCGCTTACACCTGGGAGGCGGTCTGGACCACGGCCGGCATGGTGACCAGGACGCCCGGCGTTGGACAGGCCTACCTCGGCACGCACCGCGACAAGAACGGCGACGCGATCGACGGGGCGAAGTCCTATCGACTACACGTCCCACCCAATCCTCCCGCCGGACAATTCTGGTCGCTCACGATCTACGACCTGGAGACCCGCCGCCCGGTCGAGAACGGCACCGGCGTCGTGGACCGCTCGTCGCGCCAGCCTGACCTGGCGAACAACGCCGATGGCTCGGTGGATCTCCATTTCGGACCGCAGGCGGTGCAGGGCCACGAACAGAACTCGCTGACGACCGTGCCGGGCCGGGCCTGGTTCGCGCTGTTTCGGCTCTATGCCCCGCTGCAGGCGTACTTCGATCGGACCTGGCCGTTGCCGGATATCGAGCCGGTGGACTGAGGACAGGCGCTGCCAGCGCAAGCTTCAGCGCCAGGCGCCGAGCGCCCGGCGCAGCGCGACCAACTGGCCGACGTGATAGGCGTTGTGGTCGAGCACCAGCAGGATGCCGCGCAGGTAGGTCTGCGTCGCCGAGCCGGTGGGCACCGGCCTGAGCAGATCGATTGACGGGTCACGCGTCAGCGCAGCCATCCTGGCGAGGTCCTCGTGAATGGCGGCGCGGCTCGCATCCCACGCGGCGGCGTCCGGCGGTGCGGCGTCGGGCGGCCAGTAGTCGTCCGGCCATGTCCGGGTGTGCGAGTAGTCGGCCTCGAGCGCGAACGCCACCAGGTCGGCCAGCGCCAACCGCAGGTGCTCGAGCAGTTGCCAGGGCGAGTGCTCGAAGCCGGCGGCCGTCGCGCCGCGCAGGGACTCGGGCAGGCCGTCGACCGCGCGGTCCAGTCCCACGTGAGCGTCTTCCCAGGTGAGGGCGCGGGCAAGTGTGTCGCGGAGTTCCGCAGGCAGATGTGGCGTGGTCATTGAGTCCATCGTACCGGCGACCCGCCCGCCGCAGTCTCCTACGCTGGCGCGGCACGCTCTATCGAGAGCGCTCGGAGGGCAATCCCGAGCCTGCGGTCGTCGTCGCCGACTCCCAGCGACCGCGGGCTGACCGGGGCCGGCACCGTCACGACGACCCGGGACGTCGGCGGCACATCGTCGTAGTCCAGCGCGTAGGCACGCTCGACGTGGTCCACGAGACGACAGGCCCTTCCGACACCGCCGACCGACACCACGAGGTCGCGGCCCACGTTGGGGCCGAAGGCCTGGCAGTGGAGCGTCAACCGGAAGCGGGGCGGGAGGGGTGCCGGCACGTCGATCGTCGCCGTGGTGCCGATCGACCAGCGGCCGAACGGTTCTGGCGCCGCGAAGCCCTCGAGACGCGAGGACGGCATCGACGCGAGCGTCAGGGCGTAGGGCAGGGGGAGTGTCCCCGTCCGCGCGGCCTCAGAGTCGTCGGGACGGGGTGTCACGGTGACGGCCAGCCGCGGGGGCGTCAATCCCAGGGTCTCGAACCACACGATCTGCTCGTCGAGCAGGTCGAGGTCCACCGTGAAAGCCCCCGGCTCGGCAAACGTCAGCGCGACGGGCACGACGAGCGACGTTCCGGCGTCGACGTCGTGCGGCAGGTCCACGCGCCGCACGTCTGGCCGGGCCGCCGGCGCATCGGCCGGCCTGACCTTTGCGCCGATGCGCACCGTGCCGATGTCGGGAGTGTTGCGCGCCAGCCATCGCGCGCTGCCCGTGTTGCGCACCTCGACGTCGAGGACGAGCGGCTCGCCCGCGCGCACCTCGCACGCCCGTTCGTCGACCCGCAACGATCCGCCGAGCCCTTCACCGAGCCGGCTGTCGGGCACGTAGGCGCCCTTCTGCAGCACGAACGTCGCGCGGCTGTGGAAGCTGTGCAGGTTGGCGTGCGTCCAGCGCTCGGGCAGGCCCTTCAACTGCCACACCGGCTCGGCCTCGTCCAGCGGCAACCACGTGTCGACGCCGGTCTCGGCCGCGGCCAGCAGCGCCGAGAAGCCGGCCGCGTCGGCGTGGGTCTCGAGGTCCTCGAGCCTGATGTCGTTCTCGATGACTCCGTAGTGCTGCATCTCGTACTGCGACACGGGGCTCTGCGAATGCTGTCGTCCGGGCTCCGAGAAGCCCGCGCGGCCGCCGTCCTTCAACACCCGGTGGAACTCCGCGAATACGCGGCCGGGATTGGGCACGTGGTGCAGCGCGTCGAAGCAGATGACGCGATCGATCGACCCGCTCTCGACGGGCAGGTGCTCGCCGTCGAAGCGCAGGAACTGCGGCGGGTCGATGCCCTCGGGCACCGGGCGGCGCTCGAACAGCCGGCGGCCCAGGGCCAGCGCCGTCTCCGAGGCATCGACGCACACGACGTGGCAGCGCAGCGACGCGAGCAGATGGGCGACCCAGCACGTGCCCGCGCCGAAGTCGAGCACGCGCATCGTCGGCGCCACCTTGAGACCGGCCAGCAGCAGGCCGAGGCGGTAGAGGAGCAGGGGCGTCTCGGCCAGCGACACGAACGGCTTGTCGAGCAGGCGGTCGGGCTCCTCGACGGCCTGGAAGTAGGCCTCGGCGCGGCGGCAGTGCTCGGCGATGGACGCGCTTGCGATGACCTCGGCCGGATCGATCATCGCGCGTCAGGCCGTTGCGCGGCGATCGCGGCACGCACGCGCGCCACCATTGCGCCCGGGTCGTGCCTGATGTCGTCCACGTCGCTCAGCGGAATGTGCAGCGTGGACTTCAGCGCCCAGAGCTTGTGGATGCCGCGTACCTCGATGTCGAGGCCCTCGTCGAGCACCGTGATGTCCACCATGATGTGCCCCCGTGTGGTCTCGTCAACGTTCCCACTGTCGCAGGCCAGGAGCACCAGCAACTCCGGCGCGATGCGTCCGAGTGTCGTGTCCGCCTCCGTCCAGGCCGGCGGCCTCCGACTGCCGGACATTCTAGAACGACCCTCAACGGTCCACACTCGTGTCACGAGTCCCCAGCGACTCGGCAGGCGAAGGAGTGTCCCCTCGAGTGTGGTCTGGGCCATCGCGTCGGTCGGTGGCAGCAGGTGCTACGGATTGGCCAGCACCGCGAAGTCTCCGGCGCGCATGAGTCGGGCGTCGGCCGTCACCAGCGTCAGATCGAGGACCTTCGCGGTGGCCGCGAGGAATCGGTCGGCGGGGTCGTCGTGCTCGAACGATAGTTCTCGACTCGCGATGGCGATGTCGTGAGTCAGCGGTGCTTCGCGGCGAGGCATGGCCGCGACCATCTGTCGAATCCATGTGCCTGTGTCCGCCGAGACCGCGAGTCGCCCCCTCTCGGCCAGCAAGGTCGCCTCCCAGACACTGATGGGTGAGAGCCAGAGCTCGTTGTCTGGCGACTGGAGCGCCGCGCGCACCTCCGTGCTCAAGCGCTCGGGTTCGAGCAGCGCCCAGAGCCAGATGTGGGTGTCGAGCAACAACTTCACAGAGCGAGGACCTCCCAGTCGCGAGCGCCGGTGGCGGGGGAGATCGAGATCCCCCGTGATGGTGGCTGTGCTCCGCATGCCACCCAGCCAACCCTGGCCGGTACTCGCCAGTGAGGGCGGGACGATCTCGGCGATTGGCTCACCGCGGCGAGTGACGAGCACGGGCGTCCCTGTCCGGCGTACCCGCTCGAGCACCGCCAGGCAGGTCGCCTTGAACTCGGAAATTGGGATCGATTCGGCGGGCTTGACAGGCATGGTCCATCCTCCCATGGTCTCTAACCATGGTCAACTTCTCCCGCCGGGGATCGAGCCTTGCGCCGATGTTCTCGTCCGGGGAGAACCGGCCGCGCTGACTCCGAAGCGTGGCTCTCGTGGACGTGCCAGCGGTATGAGGCTGTAGGGTACGTGCGTATGGGAAGTCCGACAGTCCACACCATCCTCGGCGCCAACGGCGTGATCGGGCGCGAGTTGTCGCGCCTGCTGCCGGCCCAGGGCATTCGCGTGCGGCAGGTCTGCAGGTCACCTCGAGCCGTCAACGACGACGACGAACTGGTCGCGGCCGACCTGCTCGACGCCCGCGCCACCGCCGCCGCCGTCGCTGGCAGCACGGTCGCGTACCTGCTCGTCGGCCTCAAGTACGACACGAAGGTCTGGCAGGCGCAGTGGCCGACCGTCATGCGCCACGCCATCGACGCCTGCACGCGCCACGGCACGGCGCTCGTCTTCTTCGACAACGTCTACGCCTACGGGCGCGTGGACGGCCCCATGACGGAGGACACGCCGTACAACCCGTGCAGCCGCAAGGGCGAGGTCCGCGCACGCATCGCCACCACGTTCATGGAGGAGGTGCGGCGCGGGGACCTGCGCGGGATGATCGTGCGCGCGGCCGACTTCTATGGGCCCGGCGCCGCGCTGAGCCTCACCCAGGCCACTGTCGTCGATCGGCTGCGGGCGGGGAAGTCGCCGCAGTGGATCGGCGACCCTGACGCACTGCACACGTTCACCTACACGCCAGATGCCGGCCGCACGCTGGCGCAACTCGGTCCCAGGCCATCCGCGTACGGGCAGGTGTGGCACGCGCTGACCAGCGCCGAGGCCATGACGGGATCGACGTTCACGCGCATCGCCTGCGAGCTGGCTGGCCGGCCCCACGCGCTGCAGGTGGCGCCGCGGTGGATGCTGCGGCTGATGGGTGTCGTCGTGCCGGTGCTGCGCGAGAACATGGAGATGCTCTATCAGTTCGAGCACCCGTACCAGTTCGACAGCAGCAAGGTGCAGCGTGCCTTCGGGCTGACGGCGACGCCGTATCGCGACGGCATCACGGCGATGCTGCAGGCATAGTCGCGGCGGACCGCTGGCCTATGGGTGGACCCATCCGGGCAGGACGCCCCACTGGAGGTCGAACACCCAGGGGCCCAGCAGGACGAGCAGTCCGACCACGATCGGCACCAGCAGCACGTTGAGGAGGAATCCCACGCGGACCATCGCCGAGAGCGGCAGCATGCCGCTGCCGTACACGATGGCGTTGGGAGGCGTACCCACGGGGAGCATGTAGGAGCAGTTGGCCGCAAGCGCCGTCGGTACGAGGAACAGCAGCGGGTTCTCGCCGAGGCTGAGCGCGAGCGCGCCGGTGATCGGCAGGAACGTCGCGGCGGTGGCCGTGTTGCTCGTCAACTCCGTCAGGAGCAGCACGCCGAACGCGACGATGGCCAGCAGGCCGAGCGTCGGCAGGTGACTCAATTCGCGCGCCTGGGTGCCGAGCCACGTGGCCAGCCCGTGGGCCTCGATGTTGCCGGCCAGGCTCAGGCCGCCGCCGAAGAGCAGCAGCACGCCCCACGGCAGCCCCCTGGTGGCCTCCCACGTCATCGCGAACTCGCCGCGCTCGATGTCGATCGGGATGATGAACAGCAGCAGCGCGCCCGCGATCGCGATGGTCGTGTCCGATACCAGCGGGATGACCTGCGCGATCAGCGGCTGCGTGACCCACCCGAGGGCGGTGAGCGCGAACACGGACCCCGCCACGATCTCCCCGCGGCTGACAGGTCCCAGGCGGCTGCGCTCCTCCGCGATCAGCGCCGCAAGCCCAGGCAGGGGCTCGGTGCCGAGCCTGAACATCACGCGCGTGAGCACGACGTAGACCGCAAGCAGCGCCACAACGGAAACGGGCACGCCGAGGAGCATCCACTGGCCGAAGCCGATCGTGACCTTGTAGACCTCGCTCATGTAGGCGGCAAGGAGCGCGTTCGGGGGCGTGCCGATGAGCGTGGCCATGCCGCCGCTCGTGGCGCCGTATGCCACGGACAGCAGGAGCGCCGTGCGGAAGTCGCGAGCCCCGCGCGCGGCCGGATTCGCGTCGGGCGCGAGGTGGGCGACCGACATCGCGATCGGCAGCATCATCAGCGAGGTGGCCGTGTTGCTCACCCACATGCTCACGAGCCCAGACGACAGCAGGAACCCCGCGATGATCGCCTTTGGTTTGGTGCCCAGTCGACTGACGAGACCGATCGCGATGCGGCGATGCAACTGCCATCGCTCCATCGCGAGCGCGATGATGAACCCGCCCAGGAACAGGTAGATGATCGGGTTGGCGTAGGGCGCCGCCGTCGCGCGGATGTCGCCGAGCCCGAGCGCCGGGAAGAGCACCAGCGGGAGCAGCGCCGTGACGGGGATCGGGATCGGCTCCGTGATCCAGAAGATCGCCATGAGCAGCCCGGCGCCAGCCGTCCGCCAGCCTGCGGGACTCAATCCCTCGGGAGGCGGAAGCACGAGCGTCACCGCCAATGCGAGCAGCCCGAGACTCCACCCGATCCAGCGGCGCCTGGCGTGGCCGTGCCCGTGCTGGTCGTCGTGATGGTCGGCGACAGCGGCGTCGGTCACGGGGAGGTCCTGCCGAGTGGGGAGGTCACTGGTGCGGATGATATCAACGCCGTCCCCTTGCGCCGTGTTGCGTTGCCGGAGGGAGCCGGCGCATCCTGAAGTCGCATGATTCCCGGAGCCAGTGGCGGGCGTCGGCGCCGATGAGACGCCCGAGTCGTGCCCGCTCGTGGCTGCGTGTGACGGCGCTGGCCGTCCTCGGCCTCGTGGCGTGCGTTCCGATTGGATACGCACAGGATCCGCCTGCCCACACGCTGTTCACCATTCCCTCGCTGGAACCCGAGCCGGCGCCGCAGGGCGGGCGCCCGAGGCACGCGGGCCGCCGAGTGGAGGTGGACGCCGGCGGGCTCGGCGCACGGGGCGTCTCGCGTGAGCGCCTGCGAGTGCCCCTTCCAGATGGCCGCGTCATCACCTTCAGGCGGCAGCGAGTCGAGTCGCTGCCAGACGAGGGCGTGTACTGGACCGGCACCACCGAGAGCGGGCGTGCGGGGCACCTGCGCCTCGTGCGCCGCGGGTCGCTCGTCGTCGGCGACATCGGCGTGGACGGCGAGCACTGGCTGCTCGCTCCGGGCCCTGGCGGCCAACACGGGATCGAGCGCGGCGAGAGCGGAGCCGTCGCGTGCGGCGGCGGTCGCATCGCCGCGCCGCCTGTGGCGGCCGCGGGCGTGGTGTCTGGCATTCCGCAGGCAACCGCCGGCGTACCTGCATCGTCTGGCACCGCGTCGCCGGCGCCCCGGCTGGCCTCGACTGGCGTGCCGGTGGTCGACGTGCTGATCGTGTTCACCCCCGAGGCCGCGGCCGCGGCGGGTGGCGAGGCCGGCATGCGCGTGCTGGCCGACCTCTCTGTGGCCGCGACCAACGACGCGCTCGCGAACAGTCTCGTGGACGCGCGCGTCCGGCTCGTGGACGTGCAGAGCCTGCCCTACGTCGAGTCGAGGTCGATGAACGTCGACCTCGATCGGATCACGGCTCTCGCCGACGGCTACCTGGACGAGGTCCATGCGATGCGGCAGACGTCGGGCGCCGACGTCGTGTCGCTCGTCGTCGAGCAGACCTTCGACGGCTTCGAGGGCCTGGCGTGGCTGATGCAGCAGCCGTCCCTCTCGTTCCAGTCGTTGGCGTTCTCCGTCGTGCTGCGCCGCAGCGCGGCCAATCTCACGCTGGCGCACGAGATCGGGCACAACTTCGGGCTGTCGCACGATCGCCTCAACGCCTCGTCGCCCGGTGTGTATCCCTTCGCCTACGGATATCGGGATCCCCCGTACTTCCGCGACCTGATGTCGTACGCCTGCACGGGCGTGCCCTGCCCGCGCATCGCCCATTTCTCGAATCCGGACGTCACGTACGCCGGACGCCCGACGGGTCGCCCCGACCTCGAGGACGCCGCGCGCGCGCTACGGATCACGATGCCCGTCGCGGCGCAGTTCCGCGCCGCCGCCGGGCCGGTCCTGACGAGCGTCTCTCCGGCGCAGGTGCCGACACTGGGCGACGTGCGCATCACGCTGCTGGGGCAGCGACTCTCGACGGTCACGCGCGTGCGCATCGGGGGCCTCGAGGCGACAGGGCTCGCCGCCCTGGGGCCTGACACGCTGTCTGTCGTCGTGCCTCGCCGCCCGCAGGGTGTGGCCGACGTCGTTGTCGAAGACGACCTGGGACAGTCGTCCGTCGTCCCGGCCGGACTGGCTTTCGTACCCTCGTCGGCGGATGGGGACGGCGACGCGCTGGAGGACGACTGGGAGCGGGCCATGGGGCTGGACGCCGGCAGTGGCGCCGGCGCCAACGGCGCGGACGGCGACCCCGACGCCGATGGCGTGCCCAACCTGCGAGAGCGCCTCGAGCACGGTCACCCGCTGGGGCGGCACCAGCGCTACTTCGCCGAAGGCGCGTCGGGCAGCTTCTTCGGCTCGCAGCTGGCGTTCCTGAACCCGCTGAGCACTCCGGCCGGTGCCGTCGTGCGCTACCTGTCGGGCGATGGTCGCGTGCGATCCGACTGGGTCGACGTGCCGCCGCGCACGCGACGCACGCTCACGCCGTCCGATGTCGCGGCGCATGCCGGCACGGAGTTCTCGATCGTCGTCGAGAGCCAGACGCCGCTGGTCGTCGATCGCACGATGTGGTGGGATGCCACCCGCTACGGCGCGCACGCCGAGACGTCGATCGCGGCGCCTGCCGCTCGCTGGTACCTGGCCGAAGGCGCGACGCAGGGATTCGCGCTCTTCTACCTGCTGCAGAATCCCGGGGCCGCGCCTGCGCGGGTGCGCGTGCGCTACCTGCGAGCCGCCGGACAGCCGCTCGAGAAGACCTACACGCTGCCGCCGCAGTCGCGGACCAACATCTGGGTGAACCGCGAGGAGTTCCCGGGGGTTGGTGCGGCGCTGGCCAGCGCCGAGGTCTCGGCGGTGATCGACGTCGAGGACGGCCCGCCCATCGTCGTCGAGCGCGCGATGTATCGCGACCTGCCGGGACAGGTGTTCGGAGCCGGGCACGAGAGCGCCGGCATCACGCAGGCGTCCACGACGTGGTTCCTCGCCGAGGGCGCGACGGGGCCGTACTTCGATCTCTTCGTGCTGATGGCCAACCCCATGCCGACGGCGGCGTCGGTGGACGTGTCATTCCTGTTGCCGGATGGCAGCACCGTCGACAAGCGCTACGTCGTGCCGCCGACAAGCCGGTTCACCGTGTGGGTCGACCACGAGGACGCACGCCTGGTCGACACCGCGGTATCGACGACGGTCAGGGCGACCAACGGCGTGCCGATCATCGTGGAGCGCGCGATGTGGTGGCCCGGGACGAGCGCGACGTGGGTCGAGGCGCACAACTCACCCGGCGCCACATCGACGGCGGGCCGGTGGGCGCTGGCCGAGGGCGAAGTGGGCGGCACGCATGCGGTGGAGACCTACGTCCTGCTCGCCAACACCGCCGCCGACCCTGTGGACGCGCGCGTCACGCTGCTGTTCGAGTCGGGCGCGAGCGTTGCCCGGACGTTCACCGTCCTCGGCCGGAGCCGGTTCAACGTGGACGTGCGCGCCGCCTTCCCGGAAGCTGGCGAGTCGAGGTTTGCCACGCTCGTCGAGACCGTGGATGGCAGCACGGGACTCGTTGTCGAGCGCGCGATGTACTGGGACGCCGGCGGCCAGCGCTGGGCCGCCGGCACCAACGCGCTGGCCACGCCGCTGCCCTGAACGCTCGCGGCCCGGCCTCGATGCCGCCGATGCCCGGCACGGCGACGCTCACCACAGACAGCGCAGCGGCTGGCCGTCCGGATCCACCTCGCGAAACGCCAGGATCTTGCGCAGCGGAAACGGTACCGGCGGCGCCTGGCGTTCGGCGCCCGGCTTCGATGTGTCCAGCGCCTCGATCCGGCCGGCTCGTTCGTACGTCACCCGAACGGGAACGCCGGGTTGCTCCCAGACGCGGCGCCGGAGTTCGGTGAACGGCAGCAGGCTCTTGTTGCGAGCGTAGAAGTCGAGCCAGATGTCCGACGAGTCGATGAGTCGCACCAGGTCGTCCTGGTAGTCGGCGACCTGGAGTCCGGCGGGGATGAACAGGTGATTGGTCCGGTCGCCCTCGGTGCGGATGTTGCTGAACATCGAGAGCGTGCGCAGCGTCTGGAATCCCAGGTACGGCGCCAGGCCATTGAGCAGAAAGAGCAGCAGCACGGCGACGGCTGGCGTTCGTAACCGCAGGAGCGACGACGCCCGCGCGCCACCGAGGGCCGCGGGCCACGTCATGATGAGGGCGGCCAGCAGCATGGCCGCATACGGCAGCCACAGGAGCATGCCGCCGCGCCTGATCCACACTGCGAGGGACGTCCCGCCGGGCTCGATGCCGGCGAGGGCCACTCCGCCGGCGGCAAGTACACCGACGAACACGCCGCCGACCAGGGGGCGCGGCCAGGACGCGCCGATCGATGTGATCGCCTGCGCGACGCGCCGGACGAGCGGATGCTCCGCGATCGCAACGTGGATAC
Organism: uncultured Acidobacteriota bacterium; assembly: GCA_963715265.1. GTDB lineage: Bacteria > Acidobacteriota > Vicinamibacteria > Vicinamibacterales > Vicinamibacteraceae > Luteitalea. Next base: position 46,402 of record CAVQRQ010000001.1, on the reverse strand, counting down.
CTGCCGGCAGGTAGAGCGCCAGCAGCGCGAAGAGCATCGCCGAGAAGCCGTAGATGCCCGGCCTCGGATGGAATGACAGGCCCACGTGGAACGGCCATGCGAGCAGCAGCGCGAGCCGCCTGGTGGAGGGCGCGAGCAGGAGGAGGGGGATGCCGCCTTCGACCGCCAGCGTCAGCCACACGACGACCGTCCTGATGGGGCCACCGGGTGCGCCGAAGCCGAATCGGCCGGCGATGCCGTCCATCATGAAGCCCGCGCAACTGGTGGCCGGCGCCAGGAAATCCCAATTGAGCTTGTGCAGGAACGCGAACCCGTAGAGGGCCAGGAGCAGCCCGCGCAGGACGGGCGCCGCTTCGGCGAACACGGCGGCGCGGGCCGCGGGCTCGGGCAGTCGCCGGTGACGAAACGCCACGCCCAGGATCGCCAGGTTGACGAAGCCCTGGAAGAAGATGTGATTGGGTGTGATCGGTGAGCGAACGTACAGATAGACCAGATTGGCGGCGCACATCAGGAGCACGCGTCCCGATGCGGACGGCCTGCCGAGGACCGCCACCGCCAGCAGGAAGAGGGCGACGCCGCTCGGCTCTCCCACCCACTCGGGAAAACAGAGCAGGTCGAAGAACTGCGTCGCCGCCCACATGAAGCAGAACGGGGTCAGTGCGTCCGGTGCACGATCCCCCGGACCTGCCGTCGCAGCCACCTCACGCGGCCCGGTGACTCACGATCGGCGACGATTCACGAAGTACAGGCCAACTCCGCCCACGGCCAGCAAGGTCATCGAGACCGGCTCCGGGACCGGGGCGGGCGCATCCGCGAAGCTGTTGGCTGCAAACAGCAGCACGACACCACATGCGCCGATTGCGGCACGCAGCAGACCATGCATCATCGAGTCCTCCGAAGGGATAAGGGTCATCGCCGCTCGTTGCCAGACAACGCTGACGTTTCGCTCCTTTCGGAGGCAAGAATCGATCCGAATCCTCAGTCTCCCCGTTCTTGGGTGTTCCGCCTCGTCGGCGATCCTGGTCGACGGAGAGATTGGAGAAGTCTCGTCAAGGACGGTTCTTTGTCTGCTTGATGACCGAGTCCCCACGCGCGAGCGCGGCCGCGGCCTCAGGCATGGATGGCGCGCAGCACCGCATGCAGCCGCGGCTTGGCCTCGAAGCCGATGCCGGGCACGTCGGGCAGCGCGACGTAGCCGTCCTCGACCGGCGTGTCGTCGGCGAAGCCGCCGAACGGCTGGAACACGTCGGGATAGGACTCGTTGCCGCCGAGCCCCAGGCCGGCCGCGATGTTGAGCGACATCTGGTGGCCGCCATGCGGGACGCAGCGGCGCGCCGACCAGCCGTGCTCCTTCGAGCATCTCGAGCGTGCGCAGGTACTCGACCAGGCCGTAGGACAGCGCGCAGTCGAACTGCAGCCAGTCGCGGTCGGGGCGCATGCCGCCGTAGCGGATCAGGTTGCGCGCGTCCTGCATCGAGAACAGGTTCTCGCCGGTGGCCATCGGCGGCGCGTAGTGCTCGGCCGAGCTCGGCCTGCAGGGCGTAGTCGAGCGGGTCGCCCGCCTCCTCGTACCAGAACAGGCCGTAGGGCTCGAGCGCGCTGGGCGTAGGCGATCGCGGTCTCCAGGTCGAAGCGGCCGTTGGCGTCGACGGCCAGTCGGCCGCCGTCGCCCACCACCTCGAGCACCGCCTCGATGCGCGCCAGGTCCTCGGCGAGCGGCGCGCCGCCGATCTTCATCTTCACGACGAGTAGCCCGAGGTCGAGGTAGCGTCCGCATCTCGTCCTGCAGCGCCGTCAGGTCCTTGCCCGGGTAGTAGTAGCCGCCGGCGGCGTAGACGAAGACCTGGTCGTCGACCTGCCCGTCGTTGTAGCGCTCGGCCAGCAGCGCGGTAGAGCGGCTTGCCCTCGATCTTGGCGACGGCGTCCCACACCGCCATGTCGACCATGCCGACGGCCACCGAGCGCTCGCCGTGTCCGCCCGGCTTCTCGTTGGCGCATCATGCGTCGCCCAGATGCGGTGCGGGTCGAGGTTGTCGCCGGCGTCGTTCGAGCAGCGATGCCGGGTCGGCCTCGCGCAGGCGCGGCAGGAAGCGCTCGGCGAGCAGTCCCTGCTGCGCGTAGCGGCCGTTGGAGTTGAAGCCGTAGCCGACCACCGGCGCGCCGTCGCGGATCACGTCGGTGACCACGGCGACGACGCTGACGGTCATCTTGGAGAAGTCGATGTAGGCGTTGCGGATGGGCGACGCGATGGGGACGACGTTGGAATGGATGGCGGTGATTCGCATGGCAGAACACGGGTCCCGGGTCACGGGGTCCGGGTACCGGCGTTCGACAGGGTACTGCAGGCGCGAGATCGCCGCAGGGCCTCAGAACGTGTATCGCAGGCCGAGGCGCAGGGTGCGCGGGTCGGTCCAGGCGTTCGGCAACCCGAAGTAGGGCCCGGAGTTCCCGATGTAACTGCGGGCGAGGCCGACGTTCAGGACGTTCATCGCGTCCAGATAGAGCCCCAGCGACCGTCCGGGGCCGCGCAGCACGAGGGTCTTCTCGATGCGGAGGTCGAGAAGGTTGAGCGTTGGGGTGATGCGCGAGAAGGGCTCTTCGGCCGGCATCCAGGTGGCAAAGCCCGTCAATCTGTGATCGAGCAGCGCCACCCGGTGCCAGCGCTGGCCGTTGTGCCTGCGGAACACGCCCCCGACGACCGTGCCGCCCAGCCCGGGAACGCGCACCCATCCGAGCACCTTGAGCTCCCGGTAGTCGAACTGCGATCGCGAGAAGGGCGTGCTGCGCAGAGACGCGGCGCCCCCGGGCGCGGCGCCGAATCCGCTCGGACCGAGAGGCCCGAGCGTCGCGTTGCTGGCTTCCTGGCCAGGGATGGTGCCAGTGGTCCGCGACCAGGTATACGACGCCTGCAGCTCCCAGTCGTCGGCCTGGCGCTTGCGGGCGATCGTCTGGAGCGCGTCGTACTGCCGGGACGCGCCTTCCGGGTTGTCGATCGCGAGGTCCAGCGTGCCTGATGGCCACGAGTACGGCACGAACGCCGTCAGCGCCCCACCGTCGTCGGGCGTGCCGGCCCGGCCGTCGGGGCCGGGGTCGGTCGCGGTGAAGGGCGTCCAGTCATCGAGGCGGCGATCGACGTACCCGATGAAATTGCGGAAGCGCCGGGCGACGTAACGGGCCTCGACGGTCAGGTGCCTTGTGAGCTGGTGCTCGATGCCTGCGGAGAACTGGTCCACGTGCGACTGCTTCAGTCCCGGTGCGATCGGGTACTGGTCGATCGAATCCACGAGCACGCGCGACTGCTCGACGAACTGGCCAGGCGCCACCTGAATCGTCCGGATGCGCGGGGTGATGCCGGCGCGGTCGTGCCACGTGTAGATCTGCGAGAACAGCATGTCGTGGTAGCGACCGTAGTGCGCCCGCACGACGGTGCGATGATCCGGCCGGACATCCCAGGCGGCGCCGAGGCGCGGCGCAATCGGCGTGGTGCTGAATACCTCGCCACCGTCGCGCGGACGTCCGCCGTACCACTCGACCCGCAGCCCGGGCTCGAGCGTGAGCCCACGTCCGACGTCCCACCGATCCTGCACGTAGAACGTCGCGCGCTGGTTGCGCGTCCGCAGGTCGTTGCCGTCCCAGAAGATCGAGGCCCGGTAGACACCGTCGAAGTACTGCTCACGCTGTCCGGCTGGCCAGCCCTGGTACGAGCGCGACGAGGCCGACTCGAACTCCACGCCCGCGGCGATGTCGTGCAAGGCGCCGGCTAAGCGACGCACATGCGTCAGCCGCGCGCTCGTCGTCACCGCCCGTCGATCGTCGTCGGTGATCGTGAGGACGTTGTCGAGGACGAGCAGGCGGAAGCTGTCGTTGATCGCCGGCGGGCCCGCCACGCGGGCGAGATCGATGGGACCGAACGACGAGGAGCCGGTGTAGCCGCCGACGCGGCCTTCCAACGTCGTGTCTGGCCTGGCGACCCACGTGCCGCGCGCATGCCAGGTGTGATTGCGCTGGCGACGCTGACCCGCCGTTTCGAGCGATCGCGCGTACTCGGCCAGCCCTTCCCCCGTCACGCGACCCGAAGTGTATTGATAGAAGCCCTGCGCGCGGACGTTGGCGGCAGGCGCGGCGTCCAGCTTCAGCAGCGCCTGCGGCTCGTCACGATCGGCCGATTCCGCCCCGCTGTAGCCGAAAGGACGATAGCGCTCGCGTACCACGCTCAGGCCGGTGAAGAACCAGAGTCGGTCCCTCTGCACCGGCCCACCGAGCTGTCCATTGGCGTCCCACCATGAGAGCAGATCGCGTGACGGGTACGTCACCTGCAGCTGTCGCTCCAACTCGGCGGTGTTGTCGCCGGCCCATGCCGGCACCGCCGCGGCGAACTCGCCGAGGCCGGAGAACCGATTGCTGCCCGACCGCAACACGCCGTTGGCCGTGGCGCCCGTCGCCTGCCCGTACTCGGCCGGTGCCCCGAGGGCCACCACCTGCACCGAGTCCAGCCAGTTGTGATGCACCGAGATCCACGGCTTGCCGAGCACCGGCTCCACGAGGCTGACCCCGTCCACCGTCAGCCCATTGGCATTCTGCGTGCCGCCGAACGCGACGTTGTCGGTCACGCCGGGGGCGAGGTTCATCACGCCCGTGAGCGTGCGTGTGGTCGGCAGGTTCTGCAGGAGCGCACGGTCGAGGACCGCGGACGTTGCGGATGTCGTGACGTCCACCATGGGGGTGGGAGCCTGTACCTCGACCTGCTCGGCGATCGCCAGCAACTCGAGACGGACATCCACCGTCCACGTCGTCTCGACCGGCAAGCGGAACTTGGGATACCTGCTGCGCTGGAAGCCGGGGGCGTCGGCGACCACCTCGTATCCGCCCGGGAGCAGCGCCAGAAAGCGATAGCGTCCCTGGCCGTCGGTTTCCTGAATGCGGGCACCCCCGAGGGCGGCGGTTCCCCCGAGAGTGACCCTGGCGCCAGGGATCGGCGCGCCGCTGCTGTCAGTGACGCGACCGACGATCGCCGAACGTTGCGCGGTCTGGGCAGGCGCCGGCGCGGCGCTGAGCGCGACGGCATACACGAACAGCAGGACCGCGCGCCAGGCGCCGTTGAGTGCAGGCATGACCCACCCGCCGTGGCGCCCCGACGGGAGGGACAGGCGCCAGCTGAAGCGATGCCGTGGATTCTGGAGCAGGCCGGGCCGAGGCGCAAGGGCAGCAGCGCGGCTGACGCTACCGGTTCGCGAGATCGGCCAGAACCGCGGGGTTGCTGACCTCGATGCGCGCGCGGTGCAGGCGGACGTACCCGTGGACCTCGAAGCTCTCCAGCAGGCGGCTGACGACCTCGCGCGCGCTCACGAGTTCGTCGGCCAGTTGCTGGTGCGTGGCATGGAGGACCGGGCCGCGCTCGATGAGGAGCGCCGCCAGGCGGCGGTCCAGTCTTCGGCTTACCAGTTCCTCGAGCAGTGCCAGCAGGCCTGCCAGCCGCCCCGCGAACGCCCCGAACAGCGCTTCCCGAAACGCCGAAGCCTCGACGAGCACGTCCTGAACCACGGCGCCAGGCAGAATCACGCCACGCACGTCCCGCTCGACGACACCACGGACGGGGTACGTCGCGCGGCCCAGGAAACAGGCCGTGGAGATGACGCACGGCTCGCCGGGCTGCAGCCGGTAGAGCAGCACATCGTGGCCATTGGCCAGGGGTCTCGACACGCGAATGACGCCTTCGGACGTCAGGGCGAGGTCGCGGCAGGCGTCGCCGACATCGAAGACGACGGTGCCCGGCAGGGCGGACCATTCCCTCGCCACGGCGGCCAGCCGGGCCTGTGAGGCTGGCGGCAGGTCGCGCAGCAGGGGAATCGCGTCCAACAGGCGGCTGACATCCTGGGTGCGTGTCACGTCGACTGAGGCTAGCAGAGGCCGGTGACGCGTGCTACGGCGCACACCGGCCGGCGGCGTTACGGCGTCTTCACCGTCACGATGTTCGAGTAATCCGAGCTGGCTCCGCTGCCGGTGGCCTTCACGCGATAGCGGTAGGTCGTGTTGCGAGACACCGCGGTGTCGGTGTGGGACACGGCATTGACTGGCAAGGTCGCGACCGCCGCGAAATTCACGCAGCCGGTGCCGCTGCAGCGCTCGACGACGTACCCGGTCTCGGTCGTCGCGTTGTCGACCCAGGCCAGTTGGACCTCGGCCCGCTTCTTGACGCGCCTGGCCTGGGCAGTGAGGCCGGTCGGCGTCGCCGGCACCGCGGGGGCGGCCGGCGTGGTCAGCGTGAGTGTGTTGGTGTAGGGCGACGTGCCGAAGTCGTTGAAGGCGCTCACACGCCAACTGTAGGCCGTCGCCGGGACGAGACCGGTGTCATTGAACGTGGAGACGCCCGGGCCGGTTACCGTTCGCACCGTCCAGGCGCCAGGAGTCCCGGCGCAGAAGAGCGGCGCCCCCGTGCATCGCTCGAGCGTGAATCCCGCTTCGTCGGACGAGTTGTCGCTCCAGCCCAGGTAGGCGCTGGTGGGCGTCAGGTCGAAGTAGGTCAGCACCGTCGGCTGCGTCGGCATCGTCGGCGCGCCCTGTCCCAGGCGAGCCGTCGTGCCGCCGACGACATACACCCCGGTGTCGACGTTCGAGAGGGCAATGGCCTGGGCGTAACCGAAGGCGACCGTCTTCGTCCAGCCCGAGCTGCCGTCGCCGTTCACCTTGCACACGGCCATGTCGGACATGGTACCGGCCGCGAGATAGGCATTGCCGTTCGCGTCGAGGAGCATGTGCGCATGGGCGAGCAGGGCGAGCGGGCCATCCGCGTCGAGGTTCGACCAGATCAGGGCGCCGTCGGGATCCACCTTGATGAATGCGGCCCCTGGGCTGCCAGTGTTCGGGAAACCGCTGACGACAGGATGGCCGTCGGAGCCCACTTCAATCCTGAACCCGGCGAGCCCGTAGACACGCTGCCACAGCAAGGCGCCGGACGGGTCGATCTTCTTGATGACCGTGCCGCCGTTGGTCACGTACTCACCGTGTACCAGGTACGTATTTCCGACCGCATCCCCGGCGCTGTCGCCCGCCGTCAGGCTGGCCACGCCCGGGTAGGCCCAGATCAGGCGGCCGTCGAGGTCGATTCTGGCGTAGCCGAGGACGCTCCCCGTGATCGACTTGCCGGTGATCAGGAGGCTCCCATCGGGCGTCAGCTTGAAGTTGAGCGGCGCGCCGATCCCGGCCGCGTCGAAGAACGACCACAGGGCCGTCCCGTCTGGCGCGAACTTCTTGACCTTCGTCACTCGACCCGACGGGCCGCTGCCCATGCCCAGCACGTAGACGTTGTCGTCGCCATCCGCGAGGCACTTCCTCACGGAGGACCCGTCGAAGCTGCTCTCGTACACCCGCCTCCAGAGCAACTGCCCGGTCGGCGCGAACTTCATGACGATGCTTGCCGCCTCGACCGGATTGGAATACCCGGACATGAGCGTGCCGCAGACGATGGCGTTGCCGCCGCTGTCGGTGGCCACCCAGCTCGCGCGTTCCCACGCCGTCGAGGACTGCTGATCGAACCTCGCCGTCCAGAGCAGGACACCTCGTGCATCGCGCCTGGTGAGGACCATCTCGGCCCCAAGAGCCTGCTCGTAGTCCACCGTGTAGACGTTGTCCGCGGCATCGAGGGCGATCGCGACGCCACGCGTGGGCTGGGTCCAGTCGAGGGACACCTCGGCCGACGCTGGCGCCGGAGCCAGCATGCCGAGTGCAAGGGCCACGGCAGCGCTCTGCAGCGGCACACCGCTTATTGATTGATTGTTCATGCCTCGACGGCCTCCAGGTCGTGCACCCCTGGCCCCGACAGTGGGTCTCGGATGCAGACTCCAGTGTGACCAGAGACGTCCGGAACGTCAGTGACCCCGGTCACCAACGCCGGCGGCGGCGGTCCCTGCGGCTGGGAGGAGGGACCGGAACGGCCGCTCCGGCGTCAGTACGCCCAGCGCAAGACGGCGTGCCGGCGCGGCCTGTACTCCTGCCTTCCTGTTTCGGCCAGGCGCTGGCAGGAAAGCTCTCCGCCCCTCGAAGTGGCGATGTAGCTGCGGGACCCTCGGTGCGCACGCCGCCGAGCGCGGCGGCGCCCCCGAGTGTCACTCGTGCGCCGGCGATTGGCGCACCACTGCCGTCGGTGGCGCGACCGACGATGGCCGATCGCTGTGCGGTCTGGGCCGGTGCGCGGTCCGGGCAGACTCCAACGGCATTGACGAACAACAGGACAGCGCGCCAGGCGCCGCTGGGTGAAGGCATCAGCTACCCGCACGCGGCGCCCTGGCGGGAGGGACCGGCGCCAATCGAGCGATGGCGTGGATTCTGAAGCAACTCGCGCCACTGCGCAGGCGCGCCTACTGGCACGCGCCGAGCGAATCTCCGTGCGCCGCGTGATCGAGGCCGGAGACGTACGACACCGTCCGGGTCTTGCGTCGCGATGGGTTGCCGGGCGGCACGTGACAGATCCGCACGGTGGCGTTGATCGCCATCGTGCGTGGGCCGTCGAGTCCCCCCAGACCCGCCGGTACGAGCACGCCACGGAACGCACCTGTCTGTCCGTCGAAGGCCAACACCTGGGCGGTCAGCAGACTCGTCGTGTAGAGGTGGCCGTCCGGTCCGAACGCGAAGCCGACAGGCAGGTGCAGTCCGCCGCTGCCCGGCTCGACAAACGTCTCCCACGTGCCGTTCAGCACGTCGTACCGGCGGATCTCGCTCAGGCCGGTCGAACCAACATAGAGCAGGCCGTCCGGGCCGACAGTGATCCCACCGGGGCCGTCGAATCCCTCCGATGCCTCGATGAGATCGCCGAGGAAGGCTCCTGTCGTCTCGTCGTACTTCAGGACGCGATCGCTCTCCTGTCCCGCCACGTAGAGATGACCATCGGCCGCGACGGCGAAGTGCTGCGGATCGAAGCCGGCCCGCAGCGGGTTGTCGGGTGAATCCTTGACGAACGTGTCCACGTACGTGCCGGTCTTCGCGTCGTAGCGGCGGATCTCGTGCGCGCCCGGGTCGCCGACGTAGAGGTGGTCGCCATGGAAGAGCAGTACGAGCGGAATCTGGAGGCCACCGCTGCCCGGCGCCACGAAGACGTCGATGAACGCCCCAGTCAGGCCGTTGAACCGGACCACGCGGCTCCCGAACGGGTCCGAGACGTACAGGTTGTCGTCGGGCCCGAACGTCGCGCAGCAGGTGATGGCGATGCCCTCGCGTCCGACGGGCACGACGGCATCGAGGAACTCGCCGGCTCCCGTGTACCGCAGGATGCCGTCATCTGGTCCGAACAGGACGTTGCCCACCACGAGTCCGGCCTCTTGCATGGCCGGACCCGGTGGCTGGGCGTACGCGATGCCAGCGGTCGCGATGACGCCGAGGACGATGGCCACTCCGAGCTGATTCCCGTGCATGTCGCGCGCTCCTTCGAGACCGGAAGCCCGGCCAAGTCCGGGCCCGGCAGTCCGGAGTGTCGGCGACCGGTGGCGGCGGCGTCCTTTGCGCACGCGCAGGTTCTCGTTTGCGGGCGATTTGATCGGCGTGATCGGGCCGCTCTCGCTCCCGACCCACGCGTCGCGACGGCGTATCGAGCCGCGGCGTGCCGCTATCGGCCCCGGCAGGAGCGGGCGATGCGCCTCAGCTGCATGTCCGCGATGAGCTGATCGCCCCTGTCGCTGGGGTGGACGTCAGGCACCGCATTGCAGACGCCGGTCACCTGGCACACGCGGGCCCTCAGGTCTGATGTGCACACCGCCCGCGGGTCACCTCTCGCGATGGTGTGCGCGCCACTGCCTGACCAGTTCGTAGAGGACCACGCCGCCGGCCGTCGCGACGTTGAGCGATCCCTTCGCGCCGAGCATCGGGATCCGCACGTGCACGTGGCAGCGCGCGAGCAGGTTCGCGGGCAGGCCGTCGACCTCATGCCCGAACATGACCGCGACGGGCCACGAGGGCGCCCAGTCGTGGAGATCGATGGCCGTCTCCGTCGTCTCGATCGCCGCGAGCGTGCCGCCCGCGGCGGCAAACGCGTCCATCCACGCCGGCAGGTCGTCCACACCCACCCACGGCACGGTCTCCTCCGCGCCGAGCGCCGTCTTGGCGATCTCCTTGCGCGGTGGGTGCGCCGTGATTCCCGAGAGCACCACCTGCGCCACGCCCGCCCCATCGGCGGTGCGGAAGAACGACCCGACGTTGTACAAGCTGCGGACGTGGTGGAGGACGACGTGGATGGGAAGCATAGGGAGATCTACCGCGAAGCGGATGCCGTCATCGCACGCGACAGCGCGCGGGACGTCGTGGCGGTGGTGCGGCCGCACGTCGCCGACCCGGCCTGACGCGTGTCGGCGCGCGCCTGCTGTGTCATCGTGGGACGCGTACAGCCACGTTGGAATCGATCGACACATCGAAGAAGTGAGGCCAGACATGCGCAACAGCCTGCTGACATTGGCTCTGTCGGTATTCACGATTGCCGGCCCGATGTCCGCCCTGGGCCAGGAACGACCCCGTGCGCGCGATCTGGGCATTCCCTTTGAAGGGGCGCCTGGCCCGCTCAACGCGATCACGGACGTTGCGGGGATTGAGGTGGGCTACGCGACGCTGCAGCGCGGCGAGGGCGCTCTGCGCAAGGGGCAAGGTCCCGTGCGAACCGGCGTCACCGCGATTCTCCCTCGCGGAAAGGCCAATCGCGACCCTGTGTTCGGGGCATGGTTCACCCTGAACGCGGCCGGAGAGATGACGGGAACGACGTGGCTGGAGGAGCGAGGCTTCCTGGAAGGTCCCGTCCTCATCACCAACACGCACAGCGTGGGAATCGTGCGGGATGCCGCCATCGACTGGATGCTCCGACATGGGTGGACGTTCAGGTGGATCACACCAGTCGTCGCGGAGACCTACGATGGCAACCTGAACGACATCAACGGCTTTCATGTGTCGAGCGAACACGCGTTCGCGGCGTTGGACGCCGCGAAGAGCGGTGCGGTCGCCGAGGGCAATGTCGGCGGTGGCACGGGCATGGTCTGCCATCAGTTCAAGGGCGGTACAGGAACATCCTCGCGAGTAGTGTCGGCACAGAGTGGCTCATATACCGTCGGGGTCCTGGTTCAGTGCAACTACGGCTCCCGGGCCCAGCTGCGGGTGGCAGGCGTGCCGATCGGCGCCGAGATCGGTGACCTCCTTCCGTGCTTCGTGCCGACGCCAGGGGCTGCGGAGAGGCCATCGAGTGAACGCTGTCTCGAGAGCCGTGGTGACATGAAGCGAGCCCCGGCAGGCGAGGCTGCAGCCGAACCGTCGACAGCCGGGCCGCCCGGCGACGGCTCGATCATTGTCGTGGTTGCCACCGACGCCCCGCTGCTGCCTCATCAACTCCAGCGACTGGCGAAGCGGGCCGCACTTGGTATCGGGCGGATGGGTGGCACGGCCTCGAACGGATCCGGCGACATCTTCGTCGCCTTTTCGACCGCGAACGCTTCGGCAGATACCGTGGGTGTGGCAAACGTCCAGATGCTGGGGAATGCGCAGTTGACGCCGCTCTTCGAAGCCACCGTCCAGGCAACGGAAGAAGCCATCACCAACACGCTGGTCGCCGCAGAGACCATGACAGGGGCTGATGGATTTCGTGTCTTTGCGGTTCCACACGCCCGGCTGCAGGCGATCATGCGGAAGTACAACCGCCTCACGCAACCGCAATGAACGACTGGATGCACGGCGCGTGCCGATCCTACGGATACAGATACGCGCTCTGCACGCCCAGCGGGATGCCGACGGTCCAGAAGACGACGAGCGCCACCACCAGCAGCGCCGTGTAGACCACCGCGTAGGGCAGCGTGAGCGAGATCACCGTGCCGATGCCCGTGCCGCGCACGTAGCGCGCGCAGAACGCCACGATGAGCGGGAAATACGGGTTGAGCGGCGACGTGATGTTGGTGGGCGAGTCGCCCACGCGGAACGCCACCTGCGTCACCTCGGGCGCGATGCCGGCCGTCATGAGCATCGGCACGAGGATGGGGCCGAGCATCGCCCACTTCGCCGACGCCGACGCCATCAGCATGTTCAGGCCCGTGGTGAGCACGATGGCGCCCCCGAGCGTGATGAGGGCGGGCATGCCGAGTTCCTTGAGCCAGGTGCCGCCCTTCAGCGCGAGGAGCGCGCCGAGGTTCGACTTGCCGAAGGCATAGAGGAAGATGGCCGCGAAGAACACCATCACCAGGTAGTAGGCCATGGTCGACATGGCCGTCTTCATGGCGGCGATCACGTCGCGGTGGCTCCTGATGCTGCCAGATACGTAGCCGTAGACCACGCCCGGCACCGCGGTGAGCAGGAACATGATCGGGATGATCGCGTTCATCAGCGGCGCACCCTTGCCCGAGAGCGTGCCGTCGGGCGCGCGCAGGGGCGACGCCGCCGGCAGCATGGCCGCCACCAGCAGGGCGATCAGCGCCAGGCCCGCGGCGCCGGCGGCGACGAGCGCCGTGGTGGTCGTCCGCGTGACGGGTTCGACCCTGGGCAGCTGCTCCGGGTCGCCGTCGACCGGCGTGGCCACGAGCATCGGCTCGAGCACGCGGTCGGTGATCCACCAGGTGACGGGAATGCCGATCACGCCCGCCGCGATGGAGAACCACATGTTCGAGAGCGGGTTGATCGTGCGCGCCGGGTCGATGATCTGCGCCGCCGATTGCGTGAAGCCGGCCAGGAGCGGCTCGAGGGGCGTCGGCACGAAGTTGGCCACGAAGAACCCGTCGGTGGCGAACACCGTGACGATGCCCGCCAGCGGGTGGCGCCCGTTGGCGTAGAACATCGCCCCGGCGAGCGGCGCGAGCACGATCAACCCGGCGTCGCCCATCGCGTGGCCGAGGATGCCCGCGAAGGCCGCCAGCGGGGTGAGCAGCCTCCGGGGGGTCACCACCATGAGCTGCCGGAGGGCCGCGCCCACCAGTCCCGAATGCTCCGCCACCCCGACGCCGAGGACCATGACGAGCACGATGCCGAGCGGCGGAAACGAGACGTAGGCCTGCACCATGTTCGACATGAACGCGGTGAGCGACGGCCCCGAGAGCTGGTTGACGATCTCGAGCGGCTGCCCGGTGCGCGGGTCGACGACTCCGAAGTCCCGGCCCGACAGCAGCGCCGACAGCGCCCACGTGGCGAGCAGCGCGATGAGGAAGTGCATGGCGGGATCGGGCAGGCGGTTGCCCGCCCGCTCCACCCAGCTGAGGAATCGCGCAGCGCGTGTGTCGTTCATGTGTCCTCGGAATCGGCACGCGCGCGCACAAGGCCCCGCGCCGGGGTCCAGTGCCCCTGCGTCCACGCCCGTCATCACGCGGAAGCCCGCGGAGCATATCCGGGTACCACCCCCTCCGCAACAACGACGCGCGTCTTTGACGTTTGAGGCCGAACGGACTACCGTACGCCGCGCATGGCCGCGACCCCGAACCGCTGGCGTATCCCGATTGGCGCCGTGCTCGTGCACGTCTGCATCGGCTCGGTCTACGCCTGGAGCACGTTCAACAGGCCGATCCAGGCCCTCTTTCCCGATGCGCCCTGGTGGTTCAGCCCGCCTTACACGACGTTCACGACGGCGCTCGCGCTGCTCGGCCTGAGCGCGGCCTTCGGCGGCCCGTGGGTGGAGCGGCGCGGCCCTCGCGTGGCCGCGGCCACGGCGGCGGCGTTCTTCGGCACGGGGCTCGTGCTCGGCGGCCTCGGACTGGCTCTCCGGCAGTCGCTGCTCGTGTTCCTCGGCCTGGGCATCATCGGCGGCATCGGCTGCGGCATCGGCTACATCTCGCCGGTCAGCACCCTGGTGAGGTGGTTTCCCGATCGCCGTGGCATGGCGACGGGCATGGCCATCATGGGTTTCGGCGGCGGCGCGTTCGTGGCCGGGTACCTCAACGTCTACTTCATGGCGCTGCTCGGCGTCGCGCCCACGATCATGCTGCTCGGCGTCGTCTACCTCGCGGTGATGCTCGCCGGATCGCGCCTGATGGAATCGCCGCCGCCGGGCTGGCAGCCGCCAGGCTGGACACCGCCCGCCCGAACCAATCCGATGATCGCCGCGACCAGCGTCACCAGGGACGCCGCGCTCCGCACGCCGCAGTTCTACCTGCTGTGGGGCATCCTGTTCATCAACGTCACGGCCGGCATCGGCATCCTCGCGCAGGCCTCGCCGATGATGCAGGACATGTTCGGCCGGACGCCGCTCGAAGCGGGCGCGATCGTGTCGCTCATCAGCATCTTCAACGCCGGTGGCCGCTTCGTGTGGGCCTCGGGCTCCGACTACATCGGCCGGCGGAACACCTACACCATCTTCTTCGTGGCGCAGCTGGCGCTGTTCCTGCTCATCCCCGGCCTGGCGGCCCGGCGCGAGTGGTGGCTCTTCCAGGTGAGCCTGTTCGTCGTCTTCACGATGTACGGCGGTGGCTTCGCCACGATTCCGGCGTTCCTGGCCGACATCTTCGGCCCCCGGAACGTCGGCGCCATCCATGGAGCCGTGTTGACGGCGTGGTCGGCCGCCGCCATCGCCGGGCCCGTCATCATCACGGAGCTCTCCAACCGGGCGCGCGCGGCCCTGCCGCCGGGCGCCGATCGCGTCAACATCTACGACACGCCGCTGCAGGTGCTGGCCGGGTTGCTGGCCGTGGGGGCGGTGCTCACGCTGTTCGTGCGGCCGCTGGCCGCACGCACGCCGTCGCGGTCCTAGCACTCGTTGCAACCTTGCCAATGCGTCCCATCGTCTCGAGATGGGAAGGACCGTCCGGTCGGAGGTCACCGGTCCGATACGCCGGCGCCAGCTGTCACGCCACCCGTCAGGTGAAGCCGGTCAGGTCTTCGGATACCCCACGGTCTGTGAGAGCAGCACCTGCTGATCGTGTGTCAGCCCCAACGCCTCGGCGATCGCCTCGCGATCGATCCAGGCGCGGATGACGGTCGCCAGGCCGTGTGCGGCCGCGTACAGGTAGACGTTCTGGGCGATGGCTCCGGCGGCAGCCGAGGCATACGACCCGCGCTGCCCGACCGGTACCAGTCGCTGCCGAGTGTGGTCGGCCACGTACACCAGGTCCAGCGGCGCCTCGTCCACGAAATCCTGATAGCCGGTCACCCGCCGCACGTCGGTCGCCGCCACAAGCAGGAGGGCGTGTGTCGCCGCCTCGTACCGGTAGGCGCCTGACGGCAGCGCGACGTACACGTCGACCTCCTGCGCGTTCAGCGCGGTCGGCGCCGTACGTCCGCCATCGGGACGGTTGATGCCGAAGGCGGCCCACAACAGGCCAGACAGCAGGGGGAGGGGTAGCGCCTCGGGTGCGAACTCGCGCGCCGACCGACGGGCCGCGAGCGCCTCCATGAGGGGCATGCCCCCACGCGGGTCGACGGCCGGCAGCGCGATGGTCGTTGCGCTGTTACCGGTGGCCGGTGCGGGTCGCAACCGGCCCATCATGCCGAGCACCACCTTGCCCACGGTGGTCATTGGTCATCCTCCATTCCTGGTCGGGCGGCCCTGGCGATTCACGGCCCGGGGCAGGCCGACTGCCTCCAGAGTACGCCCGCCGTCAGCCGGAGCCGCGCAGGCCGACGTGTCTCCTTGCCGTCAGTGCCGTCGGGCGCCATGTACGGGCGCGCGAAGCGGGGTGGCCAGGCCCGGGTGGTGTCCATTTCACGGCTGCGGGCCCGAACCGGAGGTCGCGCAGAACGGCGCCGCACCGCGGCACCTGTCCCAGCCGGCCGCAATGTCCGTCGCTCATCCGTTGGTCAAAAGTCGGCACCAGGGTGGACTTGTGTTCGCCCGTGTGCCATTCAGCGCCCAGCGGCCGTGACTCGTCGACTGGCAGCCTATTTGCTCAGCTCAGCTGTGAAAGGACACCACCCACAATGCACATCTCCCCACCATGGGCGCACCTGCGCCGCGCCGCCACGGGGCTCGCCCTGTGCCTGGGCCTGACCGCCGTCGGCAGTACGTCTGCCAGCGCCGCCGTGCTCTACGACTTCAGTCTTGCCGCCAACGGCGCCGTCGGGCCGGTGCGCATCGTCCTCAGCTACCCCGGTTTCGTGCCGGAGGGGGTGCTCGACGCTTTTTCTCTGACGGACCCACGGGTCGTCACCGCGACGTCGGGGACGCCGATCGACGCCGCGAACTCCGTCGTGGGACTGGACGTTGACCCGGCGGCCACGCTGTTCGGGCTGCGGTTGCTCCAGTCCGGCGGCGCCGAGGTGCTGCTCACCGTGGACTACCCGGCGGACTTCTTCGTCTTCAACCGCACGCCGACGCAGACGGGCACGTTCCAGTCCACCTCTGGACTGGTGAGGAGCAGCCTGGCCGTCGACACTCGGGTCCCGATCGCCACCCTCGTGGTCCGTGATGACAGCGCCCCTGTCCCGGAGCCAGCCACCATCGTCTTTCTCGGCGCCGCCGCCCTGGGAGCCGTGGTGCGGCGACGACGACAGACGCGGTAGACGGCCTGGCCGTCGTGCCCGTGCGTCCCTCCCTGCCCGCCTACGAACCGGCGGGCAGGTCACGCGCCGGCGACGTCGAGTCTCTCCCTTTCGGTCGAGCAGGTCTCCCCGGCCTGTCAGCGCGCGCCGGCGACCGTCACGACGATGTCCCAGTGGAACTTGACGAACGTCTGCAGCGACGACTCCAGGATGCGCTCCTGGTCGCTGTGGGCGCCGAATCCCTTCGGGCCGTCCTCGCTGTCGGTCAGCGGGCCGACGCCGTAGCACTGCATGCCCTTCGCGCGCAGGAACGCCATGTCGGTCGCGCCCGTCGTCATGGCCGGCAGCGTGGTGATCGGACCGTAATGTGTCTTCACGGCAGCCTCGACGGCGGCAAACGCCTCGGAGTCGATCCGCGACGGGGGCGCGCCCGGCCGCGTATTCCTGTTGCTGCGTGAGACCTCCACGGCCGGGTCGTCCACCACCTTCCGGATCTCGTCCACGAACCGATCGATGTCCTCGTCGGGCAGCGCCCGGACGTCGAGGGTCGCCGTCGCTTCCGATGGGATGACGTTGACCTGGTAGCCGCCGCTGACGACGTTGGGCGAGATTGAGGTGCGCAGCATCGAGTGGTGACGCGGTTCGTTGAGGGCGAGGTGCTCCTGCACCGACGCGGCCTGTGCGGGGTCGAGCAGCGCGCGATACCGCGCGGCATCCTCGGGGGCGCTGATGGTGGCCAGGCGCTCGAAGTACGACCGCGTGGTCGCATTGAGTCGCATCGGCGACTGCCAGGCGTCGATGCGCGCGATGGCCCTCGACAGATGGACCACCGCATTGCTCCGCAGGGGCGCCGACCCGTGTCCGGCCGGACCGCGCGCCGTGAGCGTCACCCCGTACGGAATCTTCTCGGACGACAGCACGGTCGCGAAGCGGACCTGCCCGTCCGTCCGCGTGACACCGCCGCCCTCGGCGAAGCAGTACTCCGCGTCGATCTCCGGCCAGTGGTTGTCGACGAGGAACTTGATGCCGACCTGCGTGCTCGCTTCCTCGCCGGCCTCGGCCAGGAAGATCACGTCGCGGTCGAGCGGCACGTTCAGCCGCTTCAGTTGCAGCATCACCATGAGCGCGGCGACGACGTTGTCCTTGTCGTCCAGGGTGCCGCGGCCGTAGACGTACCCACCGTCACGCGTGGCCGAGAACGGCGGGTGCGTCCACTTCGCCGGGTCGACCTTGACGACGTCGGTGTGTCCCATGATGAGCAGCGGCCGCTTCCTGCCGGTGCCACGCAGCCGCGCGACGAGGTTGGGCCGGGCCGGGTCGTTGGCGAACCGCTTCGTCTCGATGCCTTCCTGCTTGAGCACCGACTCGAGGTAGTCCACGACGAGGCTCTCGTTGCCTGGCGGGTTGCTCGTGTCGAGCCGGAGGATGGCCTGGAAGTGGCGCATCGTCTCGTTCTCGAGCCGCGCCCAGTCCGGTTGAGCGCCCTGCGCACCGGCGGGTCCGGCCTGGAGAACGACGATGGAGAGCAGCGCGCCCCCCAGGAGCAACCGCAGGTGTCGTGTCATGGGCTTCCAGTGTACGCAGCCGCGGGGCTCTCAGGAATCGCGCAGGCGCCGGACTCTCGTGAATCGCGTAGGCGCCGGATTTGTCCCGGCGCTGCTGTCCGCTCATCGTGTAGGCGCCGGACTTGTCCGGCGCTGGTGCTCATCGTGTAGGCGCCGGACTTGTCCGGCGCTGCGTGCCCGCGGGACAAGTCCCGCGGCTACGGAGCGCTGCTGCCCACTCACCAATCGTGTAGGCGCCGGACTTGTCCGGCGCCCTGCCCGCCTGCGCCCGCGCCGGACTTGTCCGGCGCTGGTGCCCGCGGGACAAGTCCCGCGGCTACGGTGGCGCTGCTGCCCACTCACCAATCGTGTAGGCGCCGGACTTGTCCGGCGCTGCTGTCCGCGGGACAAGTCCCGCGGCTACGGAATGCTGGTGCCCGCGGGACAAGTCCCGCGGCTACGGAATGCTGCTACCCGCGGGACAAGTCCCGCGGCTACGGAGTTCCGTGACGTTGCGCGTACGCGCTGTCGAGGATCTGCATCGTGTGGCGCACGGGCAGCGCGCGTCCCCCGCGCGCGACGTGCGTGGCAATCTGCACGAGGCAGCCGATGTTGCCGGCGGCGACGACGTCCGCGCCGGTGGCCAGCACCGCCTGCGCCTTGCGCTCGCCGAGTTCGTTCGCCACGTCGGGATGCTCGACGTTGTACAGCCCGGCAGACCCACAGCAGATGTCGCCGTCGGGGACCTCGACGACACGCACGTTGGGCACCGCCCCGAGCAGCGCGCGGGGTGCGCTGCGCACCCCCTGTGCGTGCGCGAGGTGGCAGGCGTCGTGGTACGCCACCGTCAGCGGCGCAGGCAGCGGCGGCGGCTGGACGAGGCCGAGCGCGTGCAGGAACTCGCTGACGTCCTGCACCCGCGTCGAGAATGCCTGAAGGGCCGCCTCCTCGCCCGGCCCCGGAACGCGTGGCCGTACTCCTTCATCGCGGAGCCGCAGCCGGCGGCGTTGGTGACGATGGCGTCGACGTCGGCGGGGAAGGCGCGGATCAACGCGGTGGCGCGGTCGTAGGCGCGATCGGCCTCACCGCTGTGCAGCGCGAGCGCGCCGCAGCACCCCTGGTGGGGCGGCACCACGACCTCCACGCCGTTGCCGACAGCACCCGCAGCGTGGCGAGCGAGATCTCCGGATCGAGCACCTGCTGCACGCAGCCCGCGAGCAGCGCGACACGCGCGCGCCGCTGTCCACGCGCCTCGACACGCGCGGGCAACTCGACGGCGGGCGGCAGCGCCTCGGGCAGGAGGGCCACCATCGGTCTCAGGCGCGCAGGGAGGAATCGGTCGAAACCCCGGGCGAACCGGCCGAGACGCGCCGACACGCGAAACAGCGCGGGCGACTCCAGCGTGTCGAGCAGCACCTGCCGCTGCAGGCGATCGATCACGGATCGCGCGCCCGTTTGCGTGCCCGACCGGAACGGCGTGAGCAACTCGCCGTACGCCACGCCGGACGGGCACGCCGTCACGCAGCCGAGGCAGCCGAGGCACCGGTCGACGTGCGGCCTGCGCGTCGGCCACCGACAGGTCGCCCTCGAGCGCCTGCTTCATCAGCACGATGCGCCCGCGCGGCGAGTCCATCTCCTCGCCGAGCACCGCGTAGGTCGGACACGCCGCCAGGCAGAAGCCGCAGTGCACGCACGTCTCCACGGCGTGCGCCATGGCGTCGCGGTGCGGGTTGGACGGGTCGAGTGGGATGTGGTGTTGCACGTTCAGGAACCCCTCGAGAACCGGCACTCGGATCCAGGACGATGCGCAACCGCTCCTCGAAGACATTCGCCGCGACAGCGCCGATGAACGGAGGTCCAGGCGGGCCGGTCAGCACCTGGCCGGCGAGACCGTGATGGCTCAGGATGGCGTCGAGCGGCTCGACAGGTCCAGGCCAGGACACCCAGGCGAGATTGCCGGCCACGCTGTAGCGCCGCTCCGCCGTGCTGCCGGCCAGGGCCTCGTCGAACGCGCGGAGGCGGGGCAGCGTGATGGGCACGCGGATCAGCGCGGCCCCGTGGCCGACCCAGCCGAACTCGCGCGTGTCCCGCCACACGGAGGCGTCCTCTTCACCGGTGAGGACGCTCGCGCGCGTGCCCGCGACCCGCCGCAGCGCGTCCACGCGGGTCTCGAGCGCCTCCGCGAAGCCGCCCAGCCGGAGCCACACCGTACCCGGCGGCGTGATGTCGATGGCCTCGAGGTCGAAGCGCTCACGCTGCACGGCCGCCATCACCGTCAGCGCGGCATCGAGTTCGCCTGCCTCGACGCGCACCGTCGCGTGCGCCTCGGCAGCGGGGAAGACCTTGAAGGTCAGATCCGCGAGCACGCCCAACGTCCCACGCTGCCGACCATCGCTTGGTGCAGGAGGAAGCCGGCCGCGTTCTTCACGACCTTGCCGCCGGCCTGCAGCACGCGCCCCTCGCCATCGACGATGCAGGCGCCGAGCAGGAAGTCGCGAACGCCACCGAACCGGTAGCGGCCCGACCCGCTGATGCCTGCGGCGACCGTGCCGCCGATCGTCGCCCCCGCGGCCGTCAGCGGTGGATCGAACGGCAGGTACTGGCCGTGCGCGGCGAGCGCACGCTCGATCTCGGCGACGCGCGTGCCCGCCAGCGCCGTGAACGTGCACTCCTCGGGTGGTACGCGACGATGCCGGAAAGGCGCCGACAGATCGAGCACGGGCACGCCTGGGCGAGCCGACGACAGCGCGGCCTTGGTGCCGCCCGCTCGCACCTGCCACCGGGGCCGTGACGGGACGACCGCGGCGAGTTCCGAAATAGACGTCGGGCTGACGGTCGTCATGCGCGCGAAATCACCCCGGCGCGTTCGAGCGGGTGCAGTCCGTGCGAGGCGCCGATCGCGACGGCAGGGGCGAGCTTCTTGCCCGGGTTGGCGATGCCGTGCGGATCGATGGCGGCCTGCAGACGCCGCATGCAGGCCATGTCCACCTCGCCGTACATCTCGCCGAGGAAGGCGCGCTTCTCCAGCCCCGACGCCGTGCTCGCCGGTGATCGAGCCGCCCAGGCGGATGCACAGCCGGAGGATCTCCGCCGGCCAGGGCCTCGGCCCGCTCGAGGGCGCCGGGCTCGCGTCCGTCGAAGAGGATCAGCGGATGGAGGTTGCCGTCGCCGGCGTGGAACACGTTGGCGACGCGGATGCCGTGCGCGCGCGACAACGCGCTCGATGGCCGCCGAGCGCCTCGCCGAGCCGCGCGCGGGGCACCACGCCGTCCTGCACGATGAAGTCGGGGCTGAGGCGGCCCACGGCCGAGAACGCGCTCTTGCGGCCCTTCCAGATGCGCGCCCGCTCGTCGGCGTCGGCAGCCACGTGCGATGTGCGTGGCTCCCGAGGCCGTCGATGATCGCGCATCAGCCGGTCGAACTCGGCCGCCACCTGCGCGTCCTCGCCCTCGAGTTCGACGATCAGCACCGCCGCGGCCGCGGTCGGGTACCCGGCGTGCACGGCGGCCTCGGCCGCCTCCATCGCCAGGCGGTCCATGATCTCCATCGCGCCCGGGCAGCAGACCCGACGCGATCACGCGCGGCGACGGCGTCGCCGGCCGCCTGCAGGCGTGTCGTAGCCGGCCAGCACGGTGTGATAGACGGCCGGGCGCGGCAGCAGGCGCAGGGTGATCTCGAGCGCGACGCCGAACAGCCCCTCGCGACCCGACGAACAAGCCCGGTCAGGTCCGGGCCGACGTCTCTCGAGGCTGTCGCCGCCCAGCTCGACGACCTCGCCGTCGGCCAGCACGGCCCGCAGCCCGAGCACGTGGTTGGCCGTCATGCCGTACTTGAGGCAGTGCGCGCCGCCGGAGTTGAAGGCGACGTTGCCGCCGATCGTGCAGACCGACTGGCTCGACGGGTCGGGCGCGTAGTAGAGCCCGTGCGGCGCGGCCGCGTCGATCACCTGCGAGGTTGACCACGCCCGGCTCGACCACGGCGACGCGTCGCCTCGGGATCGAGCCGGAGGATGCGGTTCAGCCGGTTGAGGGCGATGACGATGCCGTCCTCGACCGGCAGCGAGCCGCCCGACAGGCTGGTGCCGCTGCCGCGCGCCACGAACGGGACACGCGGCGTGGTGGCACAGCCGGACGGTCTCGATGACCTCGTCGGCGGTTTCGGCGAGGACCACGGCGCGCGGGCGGCCCCTGTAGGACGTCAGTCCATCTGACTCGTAGGGGGCGAGCGCGCCCGGGGCGGGTGAGCAGCCGGTCGGACGGGATCAGGCGGCCGAGCGCCGGCAGCAGGTCCTCGCGGTGCATGGGGAGCAGTCTATACTGCGCAGCGCATCCGTTCTGCGCAGTTCACGGCCGGCTCCCCCCTTCGCCACGTGGCTACGGCGGGCAGAGGGACAGCCGGCCCTACCGGTGGGCTTTCGATGTGGAGCCAGATCTACGACCCGTTCGGGCAGCCCTGGCTGTCCACCCTGCTTGCCGCCCTGCCCGTCGTGGCGCTGCTCGGCTCACTGGCGCTGCTCAAGCTGCACGCGCACGTGGCGGCGCTGGTCGGGCTCGTCACCTCGCTCGCCGTGGCGATCGCGCTGTTCGGCATGCCCGTGCCGATGGCGCTGGCCAGCGCTGCGTACGGCGCCGCGTACGGGTTGCTGCCCATCGGCTGGATCGTCCTCAACGTCATCTTCCTCTACCAGTTGACCGAGCAGCGCGGGCTCTTCGCCACGCTGCGCCAGAGCATCACGCACGTCACGACTGACGCACGACTCCAGTTGCTGCTGGTCGCGTTCGCGTTCGGCGCGTTCTTCGAGGGCGCGGCGGGCTTCGGCACGCCCGTCGCCGTGACCGGCGCGCTGCTCATCGGCCTCGGGTTCGCGCCACTGGCCGCCTCGGGACTGTCGCTCATCGCCAACACCGCGCCCGTCGCGTTTGGCGCGCTCGGCACGCCCATCATCGCGCTCGCGGCCGTCAGCGGTCTCGACCTGCTCTCGCTCAGCGGCATGGTCGGCCGGCAGCTGCCCCTCTTCTCGGTGATCGTCCCGTTCTGGCTGATCGCCGCGTTCGCGGGGTGGCGCGGGATGATCGGCATCTGGCCGGCGATTCTCGCGGCAGGCGTGCCGTTTGCCGTGCTCCAGGGCCTGGTGTCCAACCTCCACGGACCCTGGCTCGTCGACGTCGTCGCCGCGATCGCGTCGATGGGGACGCTCGTCCTGTTCCTCCGGGTGTGGCATCCGACCGACGGCTGGGAGCCCGGGGGCCGACTGGGCTCGCGCACCGACGACGGCGCCCCGACGCCCTCACGTGCCGAGGTGATCAGGGCCTGGGTGCCCTGGACCATCCTCAGCGTCCTCGTGTTCGTGTGGGGCCTGCCGCCCGTGAAGGCCGCGATCGACGCCGCGACGACCGTCCGCGTGCCGGTGCCGTCGCTGCACAACCTGATCGAGCGGGTGCCGCCCGTGGTGGCGGAAGCCGCCAGGGAGCCGGCGGTGTTCGCCGTGTCGTGGCTCTCGGCCACGGGCACCAGCATCTTCATCGCCGCCATCCTCGCGGGGCTGGTGATGGGCTGCTCGCTCGGCGAACTCGCCCGCACCTACTGGAGCACGCTGCGCCTCGTCCGTCGGTCGCTCGTGACGATCGCGCTCATGATGGCGATAGGGTTCACCACGCGCTACTCCGGTCTGGACGCCACGCTCGGCCTGGCGTTTGCGGGCACGGGCGTGCTCTATCCTTTCTTCGGCACGATGCTCGGCTGGCTGGGGGTGGCGCTGACGGGGTCCGACACCTCGTCCAACGTCCTGTTCGGCAGCCTGCAGCGCATCACCGCCGAGCAGCTGGGACTCGATCCCGTCCTGATGGCTGCCTCCAACAGCTCGGGTGGCGTGATGGGCAAGATGATCGACGCCCAGAGCATCGTGGTCGCCAGCACCGCGACTCGCTGGTACGGGCACGAGGGCGACATCCTGCGGTACGTCTTCTGGCACAGCCTGGTGCTCGCCTCGCTCGTCGGCGGGCTCGTGATGCTGCAGGCGTACGTCTGGCCGTTCACGCGCCTCGTGTGGTGATGGTAGGGCGCGGTCTGCCGACGCCGTCAACAGCGGCGCGGTCGGAGACCGCGCCCTACCTCGACCGCGCCGCTATCGAGTGCGGCCGGGTGGGACACCCGGCCCTACCTCCCCGGGTGGGACACCCGGCCCTACCTCCCCGGGTGGGACACGCAGCCCTACCTCCCGGGATAGAATCCGGGCCGTGAGCATGCTGCCGACGACTCCGCGCCTGCTGCTCGGTCCGGGACCGAGCCCCGTCCTGCCACGCGTTCTGGAGGCGATGACAGCGCCCCAGCGCAGCCACCTCGACCCCGACCTGGTCGCGCTGCTCGACGACGTGCGCCGTCGCCTGCACGCGCTGTTCAACGTCGGCGACGACGGAATCGCGATCGCGGTGTCGGGCACCGGGACCTCCGGTCTCGAGGCCGCCGTGGCCAACATGGTCTCCCCAGGCGACCGCGTGCTGAGCATCGTCACGGGGTACTTCGGCGACCGGCTCGCGCAGGTGTGCGAGCGGTACGGGGCCGACGTCACCAGGCTGACGGGGGAGTGGGGGCGAGCGATCGACCCCGAACAGGTGCGCGTCGCGCTGGAGCACGCGGCCGTCAAGGTCGTCACCGTCGTCCACGCGGAGACCTCCACGGGCGTGCTCCAGTCGGTGCAGGACGTCGCCGCTCTCGCGCACGAGCAGGGCGCGAAGGTCATCGTGGACGCGGTCACCTCCCTCGGGGCCCACACGGTGGACGTCGACGGCTGGGGTCTGGACGTCGTCTACAGCTGCAGCCAGAAGGGGCTCGGCGCCCCCGCGGGCTTCGCGCCGATTGCCTTCAACGCGGCGGCACGCGCGGCCGCCGGGAGCCGGAGCTTCTACCTCGATCTGCCCCTGCTCGAGGGCTACTGGATCAAGCGCGGCTACCACCACACCATCTCGACGCCCCTGGTCTACGCGCTGCACGAAGCGCTGCGGGTCATCGAGGAAGAGACGATGGAGGCACGGTCGGCGCGACACGCCCGCGTCCACGCAGAGTTCGTCGCGGCCATCGGCGAACTCGGGCTGACGCTGCTGCCGCCCGAGGGCGAACGGCTGTGGACGCTCAATACCGTCCGCATTCCCGAGCGTGTGACCGACGAGGCGAAGGTGCGCATCGCGCTGCGCGACACGCACGGCATCGAGATTGGCGCTGGTCTCGGACCGCTGGCCGGCCGGATCTGGCGGGTCGGCCTGATGGGCGCCGGCGCCACGAGCGAGAACGTGCAGCGGCTGGTGGCCGCACTCGCGGCCGAAATCGGGTAGCGGGGCGCCTCTCGGTGCGCGCGTCCGTCGCACCGCTGTTACATCGACGTACTTCAATCCGGTCGAGATGACGATGCCGAGCCAGCTCGAAGCGAGCTTGCAACACGACATGAACCTGATCCGCCAGGCGGTCAGGGAGATGGCGGACCAGTGCTCGCGGGCGCTGCGAGGCGCGGTGGACGCCCTCGTGCACGGGCAGCGGCAGTCGGCCTACCTCGTCATCCTCCGTGACCAGCGCATCGACGACCTCGAGCAGCAGCTCGACCGTCTCGCCCTGGAGTTTCTCGTACGCCAGCAGCCGGCGGCCGGCCACCTGCGCTTCGCGTACGCGGCCCTGAAAATCAGCACCGAGCTCGAGCGCATCGGCGACCACGCCGAGGGCGTGGCCCGTCGGGTGCTCAAGCTGCTGGAGTCGCACCCGCACATCGCGGCCGAGCCGTTCGGCGAGATGGGGGAGGCGGCGCTCGCGATGCTGACCGACGCCATCCGGGCGTTCATCGAGGGCGATGCCGAGCTCGCGCGCGAGACGATGCACGCCGAACGGGCCATCGACAAGATGCGCCAGCGCATCGATCAGGATCTGATGACGCGGCAGACCGCCGGTGAATTCGGGCTGGAAGTCTACGCGCTGCTGACGACCGTGAGTCGTCGCCTCGAGCGTGTGGCCGACGAGATTCGCAACATGTGCGCGGAGACGCTGTACATGTGCACGGGCGATTTCGCCAAGCACAAGTCGCCGGAAGCCTTCCGCATCCTGTTCGTGGACCAGCACAACCACTGCCGCAGCCAGATGGCCGAAGCCATTGCCACCACCATGGCGCATCCGCGGCTCATCTTCAGCAGCGCCGGCCTGGACCCCAGTCCAATCGATCCTCGGCTGCCGGAGTTCCTGGCGCAGAAGGACCTCGACATCATCGCCCACCGGCCGAAGTCGCTGGACCAGATCCCGAACCTCGAGGTCTACCACGCGGTCGTCTCCTTCGACACCGACGTCTACTGCTCGCTGCGCTTCCGTCGCACGCCGACGGTGGTCTTCGACTGGCACGTGGAGGACCCCTCGGCGCTCCCCGGCACGCTCGAGGACAACCGCCAGGCCTACGAAGAGGCGTTCTCCTCGATCCGGAGCCACCTGCAGGACCTGGTCGAGGCCATCGTCCGTCAGGACTGACGGCATGCGTGTTCCTGGCGCCAACGCCCTGATCGCACCAACGGCGCTGCTCGCGTGCGTGCTGACGGGCGCCGCGTGCCAGGGCGGCTCGGCGTCGGGGCGATCCGTGCTGCTCAATCGCGGATCCGACACGATGATCAACGTCGCGCAGGCCTGGGCGGAGGAGTACGCCACGGTCGCGCCGGACGTGTCGGTCGAGGTCGCGGGCGGCGGATCCGGCGTGGGCATTGCCGCCCTGATCGACGGCACCGTGGAGATTGCCAACAGCAGCCGGCCCATGAAGCCGGCCGAACGCGACGCCGTGCGTGCCTCCCGCGGCACGGAGGCCGTGCAGCACGTCACGGGCTACGACGCCCTCGCGGTGTTCGTCCACGAGTCGAACCCGGTCCAGTCGATGACGCTGCAGCAGCTGCGTGAGCTGTTTGCCGAGGGAGGGACGGTCAGGCGCTGGTCGGACCTCGGCGTGCA
Source organism: uncultured Acidobacteriota bacterium (assembly GCA_963715265.1). Taxonomy (GTDB): domain Bacteria; phylum Acidobacteriota; class Vicinamibacteria; order Vicinamibacterales; family Vicinamibacteraceae; genus Luteitalea. The sequence continues at coordinate 19,484 of CAVQRQ010000001.1, read as the reverse complement.
ACACCCCAGGTGCCCGCGCGACACCATCATCCGGATCAGCCGGCAGTCCAGTTCGGGCACGTACGACTTCTTCCGGGAGGTCGCGCTCGCCAAACACGACTTCAAGCTCGGCACGCTGGAGCTGAACGGATCGAAGGAAGTCGTGGAACTGGTCGCCCACACGCCGTGCGCGATCGGGTACAGCGGCATGGGCTACGCGCGCGACGGCGTGAGGATGCTGGCCCTGTCGAAGGACGGCGGTGCCCCCGTGCCGCCCACGCCCGAGGCCACGCTCGATCGGAGCTACCCGATCGCGCGTCCGCTGTACATGTACACGGCCGGCGAGCCCGGGGGCGACACGAAGCGGTACCTCGACTGGATCCACTCGCCGGCCGGGCAGCGCATCGTCTCGGCCGTCGGCTACGTGCCGCTCCGGGCGGGCGAGGAGCAACGGTGACCACGCCTGGCCGGTCGTGGGTCGCTCTCGCCGTCGAGCGCGCGATCGAGGGGCTCATCGTCGTCTGTGGCGTGAGCGCCGTGGTCCTCGTCGCGGGGATCTTCTTCTTCGTCTTCCGCGAGGCCCTGCCCGTGCTGGCGAGCCCGACCTTCAGCCTCCGGGAGTTCCTGTTCAGCGTGGAGTGGTACCCGACCTCGGTGACCGACATCCGCTACGGCGTGCTCGCCATGATCGTGGGCACCCTCTCGGTGACGGCGCTCGCGATGGCCATCGCCGTGCCGTTCGGCATCGGCGGCGCCGTCTACCTGTCGGAGTTCTGCGGTCCGCGGCTGCGCGAGACGCTGAAGATCGTCATCGAGCTGCTCGCAGCGATTCCCTCCGTGGTCTGGGGGTTCATCGGCCTCACCGTCGTCAACGACCTGCTGATCCGGCTGTTCGACGCGGCCGTCGGGCTCAACGTGCTCAACGCCGGTCTGCTGCTGGCGCTGATGAGCCTGCCGATCATCGTGTCCATCGGCGAGGACGCGCTCAAGGCGGTGCCCGACTCCTACCGCGAAGCCGGCATCGCGCTGGGCGCCACGCGCTGGCAACTGGTCTACCGCGTGCTGCTGCCCGCGGCGCGCAACGGGCTCCTGGCCGCCGTGCTGCTGGGCGTCGGGCGCGCCGTCGGGGAGACGATGGCCGTGCTCATGGCCACCGGGCACGCCGTGCAGATTCCGACGGGCGTGCTGGAGCCCGTCCGCACGCTGACGGCCAACATCGCCTCGGAGATGGGCGAGGTCAGCAAGGGCTCGGAGCACTACCGCGTGCTGTTCGCGATTGGCGTCCTGCTGTTCTTCATCACGTTCCTCGTCAACCTCGCCGCCGATCTCGTGGTGCGCGGCGTGCGGCGCCGGTAGCCATGTTCGAAGCCGGCCCCGACGTCCTCCGCAGGCGCCGACACGAGCGCATCGCCCACGCGGCGCTGGCGGCCATCACCGTCGCGATCGTGCTGCCCGTGTTCGCGATCCTCGCCTACCTCGTCGTGCAGGGCTGGCCGTCGCTCTCGCTGGCGTTCCTGCTGGAACCGCCGCGCGACATGCAGACCAAGGGCGGCATCTGGCCCGCGCTGGTCGGCACGCTGTATCTGGTGGGCGTCTCGCTGGCGGTGGCCGCGCCCGTGGGCGTGCTGGCGGCCGTGTACCTCAACGAGTACGCGCGCGACACGTGGGTCACCCGGATCATCCACGTCGCCGTGATCAACCTGGCCGGCGTGCCGAGCATCGTCCACGCGCTCTTCGGCCTGGGCGCGTTCGTGCTGGCCGCTGGCCTCGGGCAGTCGATCCTCGCGGCGTCGCTCACGCTGGCCGTGATGACGTTGCCGGTGATCATCGCGAGCACGATGGAGGCGCTGGCGGCCGTGCCGCGGTCCTTCCGCGAGGCCTGCTGGAACGTCGGCGCCACCCGCTGGCAGACCATCCGCGCGATCGTGCTGCCCAACGCGATCAGCGGCATCCTCACGGGCGTCATCCTCCAGGTCTCGCGGGCCGCCGGCGAGACCGCGCCGATTCTGTTCACGGGCGCGGTGATGTACAAGGCCGTCGATCGCGGCGACCTCTTCCCGTACCGGCTCACCGAGAGCGCCATGGCCCTGGCCACGCACCTCTACAACCTCGCCACGCAGATCAACGGCGCGCCGGAGTCACTGCAGTTCGCCACGGCGACGGTGCTGGTGGGCGCCGTGATGCTCGTGAACGCCACGGCCATCGTGCTGCGCGTGTACCTGAGGAACCGGAAGAAGTGGTAGAGGCCGCCGTGGACTCGTCGCCTGTCATCACGGTGCGGGACCTCCGCGTCCGCTACGGTGCGGCGGAGGTGGTCCACGGCATCTCGTTCGACGTGCAGCGTGGCGAAATCCTCGGGGTCATCGGGCCCGGCGCAGTCAGGCAAGACGTCGATGCTGCGCTGCCTGAACCGGACGCTGGAGTTCACGCCGGGCGCCGCGATGGACGGCGTGGTGGAGGTGAACGGGCAGGACACCCGGACGACGCGCGACGTACACGCGCTCCGCCGGACGATTGGCATGGTCGCGCCCCTGCCCGTCGGGCTGCCGCTCTCCATCTACGACAACGTGGCGTTTGCCCCGCGCGCCGCCGGGCTGACGTCGCGTGCCGCCCTGGACGACCTCGTCGAGCGCTGCCTGACGCAGGCGGCCCTGTGGGACGAGGTGAAGGACCGGCTCGGGAGCCTGGGCACCAAGCTCTCGGGTGGCCAGCAGCAGCGCCTGACGATTGCGCGCGCCCTCTCGCACAGCCCCAGCATCCTGTGCCTCGACGAGTTCTCCATCGCCATCGACCCCGTCACGACCATGCGGATCGAGGATGTGCTGAAACGCCTCAAGGCGGAGATGACGATCGTGCTCGTGACCAACCTCACGCAGCAGGCGCGCCGCCTCGCGGATCGGACGATGTTCCTGCTCAACGGCGACATCGTCGAACTCGGCCCGACGGCGCAGGTGTTCTCCGATGCGCCTGCCGACAGCCGGACGAAGGACTACGTGAGCGGGATCTTCGGATGACCGGAACGCCGGCGACCTACGGCATCGAGACGCGGGGGCTGAACCTCTGGTACGGCGAGTTCCACGCGCTGCGCGACGTGTCGCTGCAGATCCGGCCGCAGCTGATCACGTCGCTGATCGGCCCGTCGGGCTGCGGCAAGACCACTTTGCTGCGCTGCTTCAACAGGGTGAACGAGCGCTACGGCAACGTCCGCACCACGGGCCGGATCGAGATCCTCGGGCAGAACATCTACGACCCCGCGGTGTCGCTGATCGAACTGCGCAAGGCCGTGGGCATGGTGTTCCAGCGGCCGAATCCGCTGCCGATCTCCGTGTACGAGAACGTCGTGTTCGGCCTGCGCGTGCACGCGGGGCAGGGGCGACTGGCCCGGGCGACGCTGGACGAGGCGGTGGAGACGGCGCTGCGCGAGGTCGACCTGTGGAACGACCTCAAGGATCGCCTGCACACCCGCGCCACGGCGCTGCAGCTCGAACAGCAGCAGAAGCTCTGCATCGCCCGGCTCCTGCCGCTCAAGCCCACGGTGATCCTGATGGACGAGCCGTGCTCGGCACTCGACACCGAAGGCACGCGCGCCGTCGAGGAGCTGATGTTCGTCCTGAAGCAGCGCTTCACAATCCTGCTCGTCACGCACAACATGTCGCAGGCGCGGCGCGTGAGCGACGAGTGCGTCTTCATGCTGCTCGGCGAGGTGGTGGAGCACACCCGCACGGAGCAGCTCTTCCTCACCCCGCAGGACAGCCGGACGGCCGATTACGTCGAGGGACGATACGGGTAGGGTCTCACCCCGTTGTCGATGACGGCAGCGCATCGCCCCAGATGCCGGGGCCGAAGTAGCGCAGGGTCACCATCGGCTCGGTGCGCGAGGTGTTCGTGAACGTCACGCCCTGGCGCGCGCCCGCCTCGCTGCAGAACCACTCGTCGTCGGTGAGGCCGCCGAACCGGATCAGCGTCGGACTCGACAGCGGCTCGCCGTTCACCGTGCCGGTTCCCTGCACGCAGACGAGGCCCCACGCGCCGGCATCGCGAATCGTGCACGTGCCGCCGGGTTCCACGGTCAGCTCCCGTGCCGAGAACAACTCGACGCCGGAGATGCGGCCGTAGACCACCCATCGATCGACGAATCCGTCGCCGGACGCGGCCTCGCGCGGTCGAAGCCGGTGCGTCTCCCTGAACGACGGATCGAGGTTGGCATCCCAGTCCAGCTGCTCGACCAGATAGTCGAGATCCGCGTGATGCGCGGGCGGGACGTCCTGGACGAGCAGGCCCCAGGGGATCGGCGTGCCATCGACGAGCGACTGGTACATCGCGAGCACGTCGGAGGCCCACTGTGGCTCGTACGTGCAGAGGGAGCCTGGCGCGTGCAGCATGCGAGGCGGCACCAGCCAGCCCGTGCCTGCTTCGAGCCGCACCGCCTGCGCGAGGTCCAGGATGCCGTTGTCGCCCTGGTGCCAGCGTTCGAGGCAGCGACGCACGTCGGCCCTCGTGGTGCCCGGCGCCAGACCGAAGAAGGTGAACGGGAAGTCGTTGCCGTGCGGGTTCACCTGCGGCGGGAAGTAGTACGCCTCGGGTTTCGCTTCGCGGCCCACCAGCGCAGCCTGCGCCGCGTCCTGGTGCATGTGGTGGGGGATGGGGCCGCGGTTGTCGAAGAACTTCGCGAAGACGGGCCAGCGCCGATACTGCTCCCAGATGCGCGCGCCGACGAGCGAGGCGCCGCACTCGGCCACGGCGTCGCGCAGCGTCACGCGCTCGGCACCGATGACCGCGTACGACAGGCCCTCGTCCGGCCGCCTGTTGGCGTTGGCCGCCTCGATGGTGGACGCGAACCAGCGCTCGTCGATGCCGCCGCGGTCGAGTCCGAACGCGTAGAGGTCGTCGGGGTGCAGCTTCAGGCGTCGTCCCGGCTCGACGAACGTGCGCGGCACCCAGCAGGGCGCGAGTCGCAGCAGCCCGCCCGTGCGGGCCAGTTCGCGCTCGACGAGAGGGCCGACGTCCTTGAGGCGCGTCGAAAGTCCGCTGGTCATGGCCGGCGTGGCCCCTGCATGTCGACGGCAACGCCAGGCGACGTGGCCATCGCACGGAACGTCCTGCCGATGGCCTCGATCTTCTCCGGACTCGAGCGCAGGCCGCCCCAGGCGAACACCATGACGCCCGTTGCCGGCCGGCGCGCACCCTCGGTCAACACGGTCTCCACCTGCGACAGCGGGACGGGTTCCCCCCAGTCCGAAATCTGCACGATGGGCCAGATGCGACGGCGTTCGCCGGGCGTGCCCTCGATGCCCAGGTGCTGGCCGAGCCACCGGACCTGCCGCGAGATCCACGCGGGGTCGCCGGCGTGCCCGAAGCGCGCGTGGTACGGCATCGGGCTGAACACGTCGATGTAGGCGGCCTGTGCCCGCAGGTCGATCGCGAGCTTCTGAATGCGCGCGCCTCCGAGGTCGTCGTCGCTCCAGGGGTTGTGAAAGGTCCCGAGCAGGGCCGTGGGGCGTACCGCGTCGCGGATTGCGTCGAACTCGCGCACCCAATCCGTGAACACGCCGAGTCGCCAGCGCACCCAGGCGTCCCTGTGCGTCGAGAGCAGGAGCGCGGCGCGCTCACGTGTGGGGATGGCTGGCAGGGTGATGCCCGTGGCCCTCTGGAAGCGCTCGAGGCAGCGCGCACAGAAGCACGTGTCGGGCATCTCCGGCTCGGCCTGCTCCCAGCTCGCGTGGGCATGGTGATAGTCCAGCCATACGCCGTCGATGGCAAACGTCGTGAGCAGCGTGCGGAAGGCCTCCATGCGCTGGGCGCGGTAGCCGTCGTGCGTGGGGCAGATGCCCTGCCAGCCGTTGGGTGGAGGGCTCACGGCGCCGTCGGCCCCGATCGGCGCGGCGTCGGGGTGGGCCTTGATGTAGTCGGCGACGTGCAGCGTGTTGAACTCGGCGTAGACCTGGACGCCCTGCGCCCGCAGCAGCGCCAGCCTGGCGGCGGTGATGCTGCCCGAGCCGAGCCACACGGCATCGATGCCGAACTCGCGCAGGGATCGGCCCGAGTCGAGGATCTCCTGGGGCACACCGCCGTAGATGCCTCGCAGCGGGACGCGCGCGTCTGCCGCGGCGTGCCGCCCCTCGATCTGCCTGGCACCGACCGGGTTGCCGACGAGGGTGGCGACGAGGGCGGAGACGACCGCACAGGACGCCACGGCGAGCGCCGTGGCCTGGGCACGCGAGGGCATGCCCAATCCTACTCCCGCTCCGGCGCGCGCCCGAGGCCGCGGATGGATATGATGGGCCCATCATGACTCGTCAGCGGGTGGTGGTGACGGGGGGCAGCGGCAAGCTGGGACGCGCCGTGGTGCGCGACCTCCTCGACCATGGCTACGACGTGATCAACGTCGATCTCGCGCCGCCCCTGGAGGACGGGTGCGCGCACATCCGTGCCGATCTCGCCGACTACGGGCAGGTGCTCGACGCGATTTCGTCTCACCCTCCCGTGGGTGCCGGCGAGCGCGCCGACCTCGTGGTGCCCCACGCGGTCGTGCACCTGGCGGCCGTTCCGGCGCCGAGGCTCAAGCCCAACGCGGAGACGTTCCGCAACAACACGGTCAGCGACTACAACGTGTTCGAGGCCTGCCGCCGCCTGGGCGTGAAGCGCGTCGTGTACGCCAGCAGCGAGACCGTGCTGGGGTTGCCATTCGACGAGCCGCCCGCCTACGTGCCCGTGGACGAGGAGGCGCCACCCCGTCCCAACAGCGCCTACTCCCTGGCCAAACTGCTGACCGAGACGGTTGCGGGACAGATGTGCCGCTGGGATCCCACGCTGTCCATGATCGGGATGCGCTTCTCGAACGTGATGGAGCCGCAGGACTACGCGATGTTTCCCACCTTCGATGGCGACCCGGCCAGCCGCAAGTGGAACCTGTGGGGCTACATCGACGCGCGCGACGGCGCGCAGGCGGTGCGCCTGGCCATCCAGAAGGGCCAGCCTGGCGCGCACGTCTACATCATCGCCAACGCGAACACCGTCGTGACGCGGTCCAACGACGCGCTGCTCGCCGCGTACTTTCCCGACGTGCCGCGCCGGACCCTGACGGGCCCGAACGCGACGCTCCTGTCGATCGACAAGGCGCGGCGTGAACTCGGCTACGAGCCACGCCACGACTGGAGGCATCAATGAACCGCCGCCACTTCCTCTCGTCGTCTGCCGGCCTGGCCGGCGGCCTGACACTCGCTCCCGGGCTCGTCTCGGCGCAGACGCCCGCGCCGCCTGGCCCGCGCCGCCAGGAACCGACGCCGCCCGTCTCGTCGCTCGACTTCAGGACGAAGCCGCGCACGGCGCTCATCGCCGACCCCACGGAAGACGACCTCAGGCGCATCAGGGACGCCGGGTTCGATGGCGTCGAGGGGCGGGTGATGGCTCCCGCGCAGGCTGCCAGGATGCGGGAAGTCGCCGAGAAACTCGGGCTGCGCGTGCACTCGGTGCTCTACGGGTGGGCCGAGTTCAACAGCCCCGACCGCGGCGAGGTGGACCGGACGTTTGCCGAGAGCGAGGCCGCGCTGCGGACGGCGCAGGCCTTCGGCGCCGAGACGGTGCTGCTCGTGCCCTGCCGCATCGGCGGCGGAGGACGACGAACCGGCGCCATCGCTCAGGGGCCGCCCATCCGGATGCCGCGGCCCTGGGAGTTCCAGATCGCATTCGACCAGGCGACGGGTCACATCAGCAAGGTCGTGTACGGCGACAATGCGCCATACGCCGACTACATCAAGGCCCACAACCACGCGACCGACGCGTCGCGCGAGTGGGTCACGCGCCTCATCCCGACAGCGGAGAAGACCGGCGTGGTGATCGCGCTCGAGAACGTGAGCAACAACCTGTGGGTCCAGCCCGAGATCTTCAGGCACTTCGTCGCCTCGTTCCGGAGCCCCTGGGTCAAGGCCTACTACGACATCGGGAACCACGTGCGCTTCGCGCCGCCGGAGCAGTGGATCCTCACGCTCGGCGACCTGATTGCGAAGATCCACGTCAAGGACTACCTGCTCGATCCGGCCGACCCCGACGGCCGCGGTCGCTCGGTCAACATCCGTGAGGGCAGCGTGCGGTGGCCCGTGCTGCGCCAGGCCCTCGAATCCATCGGCTACAACGGCTGGATGACCATCGAGAGCAATGGCGACATCCCGTTCGAGGAACGCCATCGCCGCCTCCAACTGATCCTGGCCGGCACGTAGGTCGCCCGTTCCCCCGAGACACATGACATGAGCACGCACGATCGCAACGACGACACCACCGGTCTCACGGCGTGTCGCGCCGACAGTTCCTCGCCGGCTCGGTGGGCACGGCCGCCGCCGTGTCCATCGTGCCGCGCCACGTGCTGGGCAGGGGCCTGCAGGCGCCGAGCGACGCGGTCAACGTCGCCGTCGTTGGCGTGGCCGGCATGGGCGCCAACAACACGCGGGCCGTGATGAGCCAGAACGTCGTGGCGCTGTGCGACGTCGACACCGCCATGCTCGACGCCCGCCTCGCGCGCTGGACGCAGGAGGCGGGCGGTGGCGCCGGGGCAGCCGGCGGTGGACCGCGCGCCGGGAACCGTCCGGCGGTCAAGGGCTGGGACACCTGGAAGGACTGGGGCACGACGAAGGCGCAACTGGACGCCAACGCGCGCGTCCCTGCCGAGGACGCTGCCGCCAACCTCCAGAAGTTCGTGGCATCGGCCTCGCGCATCCGCAGGTACGCCGACTACCGCGTGATGCTGGAGCAGCAGAAGGACATCGACGCGGTCATCATCGCCACGCCCGATCACATGCACGCCGTCATCGCGTCGGCGGCGATGGACCTCGGCAAGCACGTCTACGTCCAGAAGCCCATGGCCTGGTGCGTCTCGGAGGCGAGGCACCTCGCCCGGCGCGCCGCCGAGACGAAGGTGCAGGCCCAGTGCGGCAACCAGCGGCATTCGGCCGACGAGAACCGCCGCGGCGTGGACTACATCACCGCGGGCGTCATCGGCGACGTCACCCAGGTGCACGTGTGGACCAACCGCCCGATCTGGCCGCAGGGCATCCCGCGACCCGCCGGGGCGTCGGCAGACGCCCGTGCGGGGCGCATCAGCCAGCAGTCCCTGATGCAGGCCGGCGCCAGCGCGCTCGGCGCGCCCGTGGCGCCGCCGTCCACGCTCTCCTGGGACCTGTTCCTCGGCGTCGCGCCCGCGGTCGAGTACAGCCCTCTCTACCACCCGTTCAACTGGCGCGGCTGGGTGGACTGGGGGCAGGGCGCTCTCGGCGACATGGGCGCACACCTGATCGACTTCCCCGTGTGGGCCCTCGACCTCGACCTGCCCACCGCCGTCGAGACGACATCCACGCCGTTCAACGACGTCACGTTCCCGCTGGCGACGATGACGCACTACGACTTCCCCGCCAAGGGGCGTCGGCCGGCCGTGCGGATGACGTGGTACGACGGCGGATTCATGCCGCCGACACCAGACGAACTTACGGGCGACGCGCGGCTCGTCGCGTCAGGCGGGATCCTCTACATCGGCACGAAGGGCAAGCTGCTCTGTAACGAAGGCATGCCGCCACGGCTGCTCCCCGCGACCCTGCACAACGCGACGGGCGCTCCGAAGGAACGGCTCGCGCGCGTGCCCCATCAAGGGCACGAGATGAACTGGATCCGTGCGATCAAGGGCCAGGACACCCTCTCCAGTCCGTTCTCGTACGCGGCGCACCTGCACGAGATCATGCTGCTCGGCCTCGTCTCGCTGCGGGCGCGAACGAAGATCCAGTACGACGCCGCGCAGATGCGCGTCACCAACGATGCCAGCGCGAACCAGTTCCTGACGCGCGAGTATCGTCAGGGCTGGAAGCTGTAGGCGCGACGGACATGACCTTCCTGCACTTCCCCTTGCACGCCACAGTGCGCCCTCTGTGCGCGCGCCTCGGACTGTCTGCATTCCTGACCGCCATGGTCGCCGTCGCGATTGCGTCCCTGCACGCCACGGCCCCTGCTGCCACCCAGACCACCCCACCACCCAACATCGTCGTCATCCTCACCGACGACCAGGGGTACGGCGACGTCGGCGCGTTCAACCCGGCGAGCCGGATCCCGACGCCGCACATCGACCAGCTCGCTCGAGAGGGGCTGCGCTTCACCGACGCGCACACCAGTTCCTCCGTGTGCACGCCCACGCGGTACGCCTTGCTGACGGGGCGGTACTCGTGGCGAACGACGCTGAAGAAGGGCGTGCTGTGGGGGAACGGCGACGCCCTCATCGAGCCCGGACGCACGACCATCGCCTCCATGCTGCGCGCGCGCGGCTACCACACGGCCGTCGTCGGCAAGTGGCACCTCGGTGTGCACTGGGCCGCGAAGCCGGGTGCGACGGTCGATCGCACGACGACCCAGGGGCCGACCGAGTGGATCGACTACACGCGGCCGTTCACGGGGGGACCGCTCGACGTCGGCTTCGACGAGTTCTTCGGGATCGCGGCGTCGCTCGACATGCGCGACTACGTGTATCTCGAGGGCGACCGCGTGGTGGAGCCGCCCACAGTGAGGCTGGCGGGCATCCCGCAGGGCCAGCCCGGGTTCCATCGCCCCGGCGCCGCGGGCGCATCGTTCCGCCCGGAGACGGTGATCGACGAGGTGACGAGGCGCGCCGTGCGCGTGATCGAGACGCAGGCAAAGGCGGCTCGTCCGTTCTTCCTCTACGTGCCGTTTGCGGCGCCCCACACGCCGATGCTGCCGACGGGCGCATTCGTGGGGCGCACGCCACTGGGGCCGTACGGCGACTTCGTCGCGCAGACCGATGCCGCGGTCGGCACCATCCTCGATGCAGTGGCGCGGGCGGGCCAGGCCGATCGGACCCTGGTGATCTTCGCGAGCGACAACGGCCCTGCGCCCGCGGGCGGCATCGCCGACCTGCTGAAGCTCGGACACGATGCGGCAGGCGGGTGGCGTGGCTCGAAGCACACGCTGTACGAGGGCGGGACGCGCGTGCCGTTCGTCGTGCGCTGGCCGGGCGTGGTGAAGCCGGGCGGCGTGACCCGGCGCACCATCGTGATCTCGGACGTGCTGCGCACGCTCGCCGAGGCTGTGGGCGCGCCACTGTCGGCCGGCGTCGCGGAGGACTCGGTGAGCTTTCTCTCCGTGCTGCGCGATCCCGACACCAGGGCGCCGCTGCACGAGGCCATCGTGATGCAGAGCGATGCCGGCGCGTTCGCGATCAGGCAGGGCAAGTGGAAGCTGCTGCTCGCGCGGGGCGACGGTCGGGCCTCTGACATCAACGCGCCACCGGACGGGCGCCCCGCCGTGCAGCTGTACGACCTCGACGCCGACCCGAAGGAGGCGACCAACCTGCAGGCCGCGCACCCGGAGGTGGTGAAGCGGTTGCAGGACCTGCTGGCGCAATACGAGCGCGAGGGCCGCTCCCGGTAGGGCGCGGCGCCCCCGGCCTCCGACACGCCTGGCGCGACGGAGGCCGGCCGGGTCCTCAATACATCCGATCGACGACGACCCGGCCGTCGCTGATGACGACAAGCGGCTCGAACAGCACCGTCATGTCGTCCAGCGGATTCCGGTCGAGCACCATCAGATCCGCCTCGAGTCCTGGCGCGATTGTCCCGGTCCGCGAGGCGACGTCGAGGACGTGGGCGCCCGTAGCCGTGGCCGCGGTGATCGCCTCGAGTGGCGTGAGGCCGCCGTGCTGCACCAGCAGTTCCATGTCGTGCGCGACCCGGATGCGCCCGGTGTCGTCGCCGTCGGCGTAGCTGCCGTCGGTGGCCGCCGCAATGGGAATGCCCAGGCCCCTGGCCTTGCGCACGGCGGCGCGCAGCGGCCCCATCATGTGGTACGTCCGCACTTGCAGCGCCACGTCGTCGGCGCTCGTGCCGCGGGGATCGCCGAGCGGGCTCATCACGGCGAGCGTCGGCACGAAGCACGTCCGGCGCCGCTGCATCTCCGCGAGCGTCTCGTCGTCCACGTAGGTCCCGTGCTCGATGCTCCGGACGCCCGCCCGCACCGCGGCACGGACGCCGGGCGTCCCGTGTGCGTGGGCGGCCACGTGACGGCCGGCCGCGCGCGCCGCGTCGACGGCCGCGCGCATCTCTTCCTCGGAGAGCTCGGACCGCCGCGGGTCCGTCGACGCCAGGCCGGCGCGCTCGCTGGCGCCCACCTTGATCACGTCGACCCCGCGCGCGATCTGCGCGCGCACCACGTCGGCGATCGCGTCGGCGCCCCGAAGCCCACCCGACGCGAAGCGCCCGAACTGCGGATACGCCTGGTAGAACGCCATGCCCGGCGACGGTCTGATGATGCTGCTCGATACGAGCAACTCGGGGCCCGGCACGTGGCCGCCCCGTATCAGGTCACGCGTGCCGAGGGCCTGCAGGAAGGTGTCGCCGAGCACGCGCGCCGTCGTGACGCCGGACTCGAGCGCGCGACGGGCCGCGTCGGGCGTCGCAATGTGCGCGTGGGCGTCGATGAGCCCCGGAATCACCGTGCGCCCTGCCAGGTCGATGCGGCGAACGCCCGGCGCGGCGGTAGGCGGGTCCTCGCCCACCGACGTGATCCGCCCGCCGCGGATGCGCACGTACGTCCCCGCACGCGGTCCGGCGCCCGTACCGTCGATCACCGTGGCGTTGACGATGTCGAGATCCTGCGCGTGCGCGGGCCGCGTGGACGCGAGGAGGGCGACGAGTGCCGTTGCCAGGACCAGTGGCTGACGCATGCGCGGCAGTATCCCACGCGGGGGCCCGCACTACCGGCGCGGTACTCCCGTGAACTCGGCGGGGGTGAGCGCGCGGCGGGTGAAGCGTGACGAGTGGACCGCGCCCTTGAACCAGTCCACGAGGGTGACGCGCACGCCCACCGACGAACGTCCCGCCTTCTGTGGCGCCAGGACGATCGGGAAGGCCAGTTGCTGCACGCCGTCGACGTAGTTGCTGTACGTCGTGCCGTCGTACACGGCCGCGACGTGGAACCAGTTGCCGACGGGATGCAGCGCCTCCCTGTTGATGAGGGCCTTCTCGTTGCCGTTGCTGTAGGCAAAGGCGTCGAGGAACCACTGGGCCCCCGCCACACGGATCTCGAACAGCATCCGGTTCGGCGAGCCGTCCTCCTGCAGGTGGAACCAGCGCTGCGCCCGCGCGCCGCCGTCGGGCCGGAAGATCGCCTCCCACGTGAACGTCGCGGCGCCCGCCAGCGGGTGCGCGCCCACCAGCAGCGCATCGTCCACGCCGTCGAACTCGATGGCCTTGCCCACCGGTGCGTCGATCAGGCGCGGGCTTCCCAGCACCGTCGTGGGGTGGCCGCCGATGCTGTCGAGCCTGTCGAACGTCCAGACCTCCGTGTCCGCCTGGACGGCCCGCGCACCTCCCGACGCTGGAGGCGCTCCCGCGGCCGGTTCCCGGTCGGCGGCCCGCGGCCAGGCCTCGGTTGCCGCGAGCACCACTGTCACCGCGGCCAGGGCCACGAGCGCGAGACGCGCGAGGCGGGGGAGGGCGGGTTCGTCCGTTCGGCGCACGCGCGTGTCAGCTCCGGGGAAGGACATCGGACATCCTGATCGGCCGCTTCGTCTCCAGGGACCGCAGCGCGGCGGCGATCATCGCCGTCACCACCAGCCCGTCGCGTCCCGTGCACTCCGGCGTGACGCCGCTGGCGACGCAGTCGGCGAAGTAGCGGATCGGCTCGTACTGGTAGCCCCAGGCCTTGCCGTACCGCGTCACGGCCGTCGAGGAGAACGGCGTGTGGAACCTGTCGGTGAACGCCCACAGGGACGGCTCGTTCTTCACCTCGAGTCCACCGCGGTCGCCGTAGACGGTGATGCGGTTGTCGACGACGTTGGTGAAGCTGTCGGGGACGATCCACGACGTCTCGAACGTGCAGATCGCGCCGCCTTCGAACTCGACGATGGCCTGGATCGTGTCCCAGCACGCGATGCCGCGGCCTTCGAGGACGCCGCGCGTGCCCTTGGCGTAGACCTCGACGGGCTCGCGCTGGAACAGCCACCGGATCAGGTCCATCGTGTGGGGGAAGAGGAACCACTCGGGTCCCGACTGGCCGCCCCACGCGAGCATCGACGTGGGGACGTGGATGGTGTCACTCAGCCTGGCGTAGGCCATCACGGGCGCCCCGAGGTCGCCGCGCTCGACGTACGCCTTCGCGCCCATGTAGAGGGGATGCCAGCGCGCGTGGAAGTCCACCATCAGCGAGCGGCCGGCGCGATTGGCGGCCTCCACCATCGCGCGGGCCTCGTCCACGCTGGTGGCGAGCGGCTTCTCGACGAGCACGTGCTTGCCGGCGGCGAGCATGGCCAGCACTGGCGCCGCGTGGAGGTGGTCGGGCGTGGCCACCGTCACGGCATCCACGTCACTGGACGCGACCTCGTCCAGGCTCGTGGTCCATGCGCAGCCGCACTGCTCGGCGAGCCGCTGCGCGCGCTCGGCGTCGCTGTCGCAGATTACGGCGATGGCGCACCCCGGGTGATCCTTCAACGCGACGGCGTGGTTGCCGCCCCACAAGCCTGCCCCGACGATCCCGATCCGCACCGCCATCTGCAAGTTCCTCCGGTGTCTGCACGCGCCGGCGCCGTGCCCTGCCGCCACCGACGTCCAGCCGCAGTCTACCTGAGCAAACGGGATGCGGGTCGGAGCGCCGGCCCTGCCGTCAGGCGCGGCGGCGATGCACGGAGCGAGCGGGTGTCGCCGCGACGGCCCGTGGCGCGAGCGCCGCGGCCACCGGCCACGCAGGCGCGCCGGACTGGAGCGCCAGCACGGATTCGCGGACCGACACCACGTCGCCGACGACGATCGTCGCCGGCGGGCGGACGTCCCTGGTGCGGGCGAGGATCGTGCCGAGCGTGCCGACGGTGACACGCTGCTCCTCGAACGTGCCGCGCTCGATCACGGCGATGGGCGTGTCCACGCGTCGCCCGTGGGCCGTCAGCTTCGCCACGATGGCAGGCAGGCGCTCCACGCCCATCAGGAAGACAGCCGTCGGGATGCGGGCGGCGACGTGCCAGTCCACCGTCGGCTCCGGCGCGTCGTCGGCCTCGTGCGCCGCGAAGACGGCAAACGCCGCGGCCACGCCGCGATGGGTGACCGGGATCCCCGCGACTCCCGGCACGCCGATCGAGGAGGTCACACCGGGAACGACCTCGAATGCCACCCCCGCCTCGGCCAGGGCGAGCATCTCCTCGCCGCCGCGTCCGAACACGAAGGGGTCGCCGCCCTTCAGCCGCACGACGACTCGACCGGCGCGGGCGTGCCGCACCATCAGGTCGTGGATGCTCTCCTGGCGGTTGTCGCCGGGGGCGCCGGGCGCGCGGCCGCAATAGATGCGCTCGGCGTGCGCGGGCGCATGGTCCAGCAGCGCGGGATGCGTCAGCCGGTCGTAGAGCACGACGTCGGCGCCACGCAGCGCCTCGACCCCACGGATGGTGAGGAGGTCCGGGGCGCCTGGCCCTGCTCCCACGAGTACGACCTTGCCTTCATTCACGATCAGACTCCCTTGCAGGCCCGGCACGTGCCGGGTCGATTGGCGCGCACGACGCAGCGCGCGTGCGCGTCCCGTGGCGCTGCCGCGCGGCGCAGGTACTCGCGCATTGCCGCGTCGGCGCGTGCCTCGTCGCCGTCGACGAGCAGTGCGGGCACGCAGCCTTCCAGCACGCCCTCCCACAGGGCCTGCCGCCGCTCGTACGTGTCGATGTGGCACTTCACGTCCGGCCGCCAGCGCCCGAGGAAGTCCGCGAGCGCCGCCGTCTCCGGCGAGAGCACCTCGTCCCGCACCCGGTCGCGGATCTGCTTGGCCAGCGCCGGACTCCGCCCGGCTGTCGACACGGCCACCTGCACGGCGCCCTGCCTGGCGACGGCAGGCGCGATGAAGTTGCAGTGGTCGAGGTCGTCCACGGCGTTGGCGACACGGTTGGCCTCGTTCGCGAGCCGATAGATGTGCGCGTTGACCTCGCGGTCGTCGGTGGCCGCGTAGACGAGGAACTGCCCGTCCAGATCGGCCGGTACGAATGCGCGGCGGTGCCACGTCACCGTCTGCGCGGCACCCCACTCCGTGATGTCGCTGCCGGCCTCGGGGGCCACGACCGTCACGCGCGCGCCTGCCGCGACGAGACCGCGTACCTTGCCCGTCGCGATCGGGCCACCGCCGACCACGAGACAGGGACGCCCGTGCAGGTCCAGATAGATCGGGTAGAACATCGATTACGCGACCGTCTCGGCCACGACTCCCGTGGATGCGTCGGCGAGGACGGCCTTCAACGCCTCGAACCCGACGCGATCGCAGAAGTCCCCGAAGCCCTCGCCGGCCCGCCTGTCGTCCCTGTACCTCGCGAACAGCGGCCTGAGCGTCGCGGCCACCGACCCGAGCGGCACGAGGTCCAGGAAGGGCCGTGCCAGGCGCGTGCCCGCGGCATCGCCGCCGAGGTAGAGCAGGTACTTGTCCAGCGAACGGCCCACCAGGGCGACCTCCGCGACGTAGGGCCGCGCGCAACCGTTGGGGCATCCCGTCATCCGGAAGACGATCGGCTGGGCCGGCAGGCCGACCGCCTCGAGCGCGCCCTCGATGTCGGCGAGCACGCGCGGCAGCACGCGCTCCGCCTCGCTGATCGCCAGGCCGCACGTGGGCAGGGCCGGGCAGGCGAGGCTGTTGCGCCGCACGGCGCTGATGCGGCCGACCGTGGCGATGCCGAAGTCGTCCAGCGACGCTTCGACAGCCGCGCGGTCTACCGTCCGGATGCCAGACAGCAGGATGTTCTGCTGCGCCGTGAGCTGCACGTCGGTCTGGTAGCGCTCGACGAGGGTTCGCAGGCCGGTGCGGAGTCGCTGCTGGCCGGCGTCGCCGATGCGTCCGCTGTCCACTGGCAGTCCCAGGCCCCACGTATCGGGCCCCTGCGGCGTCCATCCGAGGTGGTCGTGGACGTGAAAGGCCGGCATCGGCCGCGGCGGCGCGATGGCAAAGGGCACGCGTGCCTGCAGCTCGTCCCGGAACCTCTCCAGCCCCCACTCGTGCAGCACGTACTTCAGTCGGGCGTGCTTCCGATTGGTTCTGTCGCCGAAGTCACGGTGCACCGTGACGATGGCCTTGATCACGTCCACGGCGTGCGCGGGCGCCACGAAGCCGACGACGTCGGCCAACCGCGCGAACGTGGCCTCCTTGTTGTGGGTCACGCCCATGCCGCCACCTGCGACGACGTTGAACCCGGCGAGCGCGCCGTCCTCGTCGAACAGCGCGATGAGGCCCGCGTCGTTCGTGAAGATGTCCATGCAGTTGTCACCGGCGAAGGCGACAGCCACCTTGAACTTGCGCGGCAGGTACGTGGCGCCGTAGAGCGGGTCCTCCTCCTCGTCCACGATCGCCTCGCCGTCGACCCAGATCTGGTGATAGGCCCTGGTCTTCGGCAGCGTCTCCGCGCTCAGTTGATCGGTGATGCGCTGGACGGCGGCCCGCTGCGGGTCGTCGCTCGGGGCGGGGCAGCACATCACGTTGCGGACGACGTCACCGCAGGCGCCGAACGTCGTCACGAGCGCGAGGTTGATGTCGCGGATCGTGTCGCGCAGGTGGCCCTTCACCACGCCGTGGAACTGGATGCCCTGCCGGGTCGTGATGCGCAGCGTCCCGTTGCCGTAGCGGGTCGCGATGTCGTCGTGGGCCAGGTACTGCGCGGCTGTCAGCCGCCCGCCGGGCAGCTTGCTGCGCACCATGAACTGGTATGCCTTCGCGGCCGCGCCGCGCCTGTCCCTGTCGGTCTGCTCGTAGGACCCGTGGAACTTGATCAGGACCTTGCCCGCCTCGCTCAGGAAGGCGTCGGCGCTCTCCAGGTCGGCCGCCAGGGGCCCCCGCAGTCCGCGGCTCCCGGCCTTCACCTGCTCGACGTTCAGCTTGCTCATGCCTGTCTCCCGCGAGGCGCGCTCACCTGTGCAGCCCGCATTCCTTCTTCGAGGTCTCCCACCACCAGCGGCCGGCGCGCGGGTCTTCGCCCGGCGCGATGGCCCTGGTGCAGGGCGCGCAGCCGATGCTGACGAACCCCTCGCGGTGCAGCGGGTTGTCGGGCACGCCGTGCCGCTCGAGGCAGGCGAGCATCTCCGCCGTGGACCAGTCGATCAGCGGGTTGCACTTGAGGAGGCCGTAGCCCTCGTCCCACTCCAGGATGCGCATCGCCTGGCGGTTGGGCGACTGCTCCCGGCGCAGCCCGGTGATCCAGACGTCCACGTCGCGCAGCGCGCGCGCGAGGGGCCGCACCTTGCGCAGGTGGCAGCACGCCTTGCGCTCCTCGACCGACTCGCGGAAGCTGAAGTGCCCCTTCGTGCCGACGAGCGCCTCGACCTCCGCCGTATCGGGGAAGAACACCTCCATCGTCTTGCCGTACCTGGCGCACGTGGCGTCGATCAGCGCGTGGGTCTGCTCGAACAGACGCCCTGTGTCGAGCGTGAACACGCGGATGGGCAGGTCATCACGCCAGATCGCATCCGTGATGACCTGGTCCTCCTGGCCGAGGGATGTCGAGAACGCGACGCGCCCGGGGAACTGCTCCGCGAGGAGACGGAGCCTCGCGGGGAGGTCCAGGCTGTCGAGCAGGGCCGCGAGGGCCGTCGTGTCGTGTGGGGTCGCCATGGGTTCAGGCTCCATTCGTGCCGAAGCCCCACCGCTGCGCGACGCGGCGCTCGAGGGGGGCGAAGAGCAGCTGGTTGAACGCCACGCCGATCAGGACGATGACCGTCATCACGGCCATCACCTTCGCGGCGTCGTTGAGGTCGCGTCCCGTCTGCAGCAGGTTGCCCAGCGACAGCGAGAAGTAGAGGAGTTCGGCCGCCATCAGCGATCGCCACGCGAAGGCCCAGCCCTGCTTGAGACCCGCCAGCATCGTCGGGAACGCCGCTGGCAGCACGACGTCGGTGTAGAGGCGGACGCCCGTGGACCCGAGGTTGCGCGCCGCCTTGACGAAGATCGGCGAGGTGTTGCCGATGCCGTCGCGCACGCCCAGCACGATCGAGAACAGCGACCCCATCACGACGACGAACACGATCGCCCGATCGTTGAGGCCGAACCAGAGGATGGCCAGCGGCAGCCAGCACACGCTCGGCAGGGCCTGCAGCCCGACGATGAGCGCGCCGATCGTGTCGCGCAGCAGCGCGTAGCGCACCAGCAGCGCGCCGAGCACGACGCCTCCGACGAGCGAGATGCCGTAGCCGAGGAGCAGCCGCAGCAGGCTCGCGATGGCGCCCTGCAGGAACAGCCCGCTGCCGACACCCGCGGCGATGGCCCTGCCGACGGCCACGGGGCCCGGCATCAGGTAGTCGGGCCAGGGACCGAACCGCGAGAACGCCTCCCAGCCGACCAGCAGCGCGGCGAAGAAGGCGAGGCGCCTCGCGTGGCGTGAGTGGAGGAGCCGCGCGACACGACCACCGATGACGTGCCGCGCCGGGACGCGGAAGGTGGTCGGAGCGACGAGTGTGTGGGTCTGCGTGTCCATGTCAGGCCTCGATCGGAGACGTGTCGGTTGTGGAGGCGAGGGC